>NZ_DF967529.1 GCF_000971475.1 Sulfuricella sp. T08 | reverse complement strand
CACTCGTTCCCGAGTAGGTCAGTGTATAAACGTGGGTCAAAATTCCATGCAAATCTCTATGGTTAGTGGGTCAGTTTTAAACGCAAATCAACAGCCCGATGGCAAACAGGCTCTTGCCTGTTCCCTTTTTACCGGTGATGACGTAATCAGTCATCAGTAGTACTTCGATGCCATGCGAAGGTGAGACATATTCCAGTCATAAATAAACCGCGCGATCTTGGCTGAAATAACCAGCGATATGCACAATCCGGTATTCGACGGCAAAAACATGGCCCCAGTCGCCGCCCAAGCCGGAAGATCGACAACCACCGTTAACACCATCGCCTTGATGGAGTAGGCGAAGGCAAGCGTAATCGAGATAGATGCAGCGATAGCCGCCGCAAGAAATATGGTCTTTTTGGCTAATGACAGGCCAAGAAGCGCAGCCAAATTGCCGATGAGACCCGCTAGCCATGCCGCGAATACGCCCATTTAATCTTCCCTTCTTGCGGTCAAAATACCGAATAGTGAATATGCCGTGAAAAGGTAAAAAGCGTACCCGGTGAAGTCGCGAATTTTTTGAACCGTCGGACACCAATCAACAGTGATCGATTTGCCAGCAAAATTGATTACAGGCGGCGCACAAGTCGCAGAAGGAATAATGGGAGACCAGTCCCAAACAAATCCATGGCTATCGGTTCCAGCTGTGGAGATACCATCTATTGCCGCCTTGTAGTCAGTGGCCGATTGATTTATTGCGGCTGCTGGAACCGTCATGCCGTTAGGTGCACCAGGTGAAGTGGTGATTTCGTTTTTAATCGCTTCGGAATTAGTCTTTAACGTGTCCGTATTAGACTTAATTGCCGTTTGTGTGGCTTCTCGGTTGTAGTCAGTCGGGAAAACAATGGGAGTCGCAGGTGCAGCCGTTCCAGATCCGGCAGCAGTTCCCGTACCCGGAACCGTAGTCCCCGAAACACCCGTAACGACCATCACGCCCTGAGCATTGGGAGCCATGTAAATATTCGTTGTCGTTGTCGTATTTGCTTGAACATTAGATACAACACGGGTAATTGTTCTGGTTCCATCCGGGTTTATAGTCACCGTTTCCCCATCACCATTGGCTTTTGTAGCTTTAGCTTGAGTACCGCTAACAGTCACACCAGCAGTTGAAAGACCGGAACATTCAGGGTCTTGAGGATCAACGGTAAATCCAGAAACAGACGCGAGGACATCACACCGACCATCAGCGGGTTTCATCACCTGAGCAGGAGAACTTAAAACACATGAAGAACCTGAAACAGCATATCCAGATGGACAGGCAGTTTCAGAAAGAGCCACGGCACAATTAGGTTGATTCGGGACATTACAGCCAATCGAATAAAGAGGAGGAGACGCCCTGTTAACCGTATCCTGAATCCATGGAGAACTACCAGGTGAATTGGCATTGAGACACGAAACAACCCCGGCCACCTGCGCGTAATAATTCGGAGGAGCACAAGCGGCCGGATAATTAGCAGAATAATGCAAAACAGGCGTAGCAGTACTAGGTGGCGAGGACGGCCCAGACCATCCAACAGGTGTAGGCAATTGAGCAGCAGTACGCACACCAAGAGGAATACCCGCAAAATTATCATCGTTGGACGTACTAGCTTGATTTTGATTCTTGAGCCACATCATGCCGGCCAAAGTACCGACCGTCAGCGCAGCCATAGCATTAGTCGCCAAAGTACCCTCAGTAAACACTGCGACAGCATAGGCAACAGCGGGGAGAATCGCACGAGCAGGAGCAGTAACGACACCCCAAAGAAAAGATGTCATAACAAAAAATATAAGAGGTTTTCTTAACAGCGTATGCATGGATTGGCCCACCATTTCCGCATTTCGTCCTGGCGCTTTTCATGCTCAACGTCCGGATTAGAAGCGCACCCTGCCAGCAGCAGGAAAATCAGAAAGCCGGCAAGGTGGCGCATTGTTGCTTAAACTGCTTTGCTGGTGCCGCGTTTGAACAGCTTGATAAGGGCGAAACCGACCGTCACGGCGGCCAGAATCGGCCAGATCGCCGCGAGAATGTCCGTCACACTACCGCTCAAAGAAGTAAAAGCGGCGGTTGCTTCCGCAGGCAAAGCAGCAGACGCAGAACCGGCAACCAGAGCACCAGCAGCAGACCCGATAACAACAACTTTTTGACCAACTGTTTTCAACATTTCCATTTTGATACCTTTCAGAGAGGTGAAACTAAGTGACGCGATCTATTGCGTTTTTAAAGACGGATAACAAGTAACCCCCCGTAAAACCGAGTACCCACGCGCCGATCAGGAACCCGAAAAATTCGATAATGTCCGCAATATTCATTGGCGATAACTCGTCATGAAACCGAGAGCAAAGACCACAAACATAAGGCCGTAAAACAACAAATCTTGAATGGCAAAGACGCTCATCAGGCCACCTTTTGGAAAGACGACAACTCCCAATATCCGGCAGGCATAGCAGCGGGTGCCAACTGGATGACCTCAACACGAGTTGCCAGCCGAGTCACGTTACAAGGCACTTTGATGTCGATACCGTAGGGCAAAAGCGCCGCACGCCAACGCTGTTTTTGCCTTAAGCAAAAATCAGGATCAGACCAAATATCGGAACCGTCGCGCCAATCCAGCGCGATCCGGCGCAGCCTAGACGGGATACCCTCAAAGGGATTGGTCTGTACGGTGTTGCGATCCAGAACCGCACTAAATTTGCCATAAATGATATTTTCCATAGTCTCGCCTTTTTCCTTCCACCCGAATGTCCACGCCCTCAAATCCTGCAAACCGTACTGTTTTAAATACCGACTTTTTAAACTGATTTCATGCCGAAGAATGCCGCTGTTAATACACCAATCCTTGACTTCTTGAGCCACGTGCGCCCCAAGTTCCATACCTTTCAAATAAAGCTTTGCGTACCAAAATTTCGATCCTTCATTCCATGACACGCCGTTGGCGTAAGTCTTGGGTAATCCCTTACCCGATGATGATGGAGCGGCAATGGCTTGACCCCCCATGTAATGCGCGACCCGTGCAGCACGTTCGTGACTGCCAGCAGCATAGTTTTTGGTAAGATCGACACGAGTAATAACCGCGCCAGTTGCGATAAATCCATCAGTGCGAGCGGAGACAACATTGCTGTTGATCTGGGTAAAGCGGGGCAAACAGAAAGTTTCAAGAAAATCGCTCGCCTTCTGGATGCACTCAAGAACAGAATAACCAAACACATTGTCAGGTCGTCCATAACGTCCAATGTTGCCCTCAAAAACGATGCGCGTACCATCACAAAGAAAACGCAATTTCGTGTCATAGCTCCCCACATGATCCAATTTTTTGCTGGTGCGGTATTCAATTTGCCCGTCAATATCGACACAAATCAGGTTGCCATTGTTAATAATCGGCAGCGTGCCGGGGGTGAAATCTTGGTAAATTGAGAGCCAATCACAAAAAACCATGAAAACCCAAGCCCCTATTCGTTTACAGCGTTTTTTGATGCAACGACACGCGACAGAAATGTCGCAGACTTTACGTGTAACTGGGACGTAAAGTCCTTTCCCGATTTGCAACTTGCCGCCAAGTTGAACAGAAAAACCGCAAAATCAAGAGGTGTCGCTTCGCGCTCAGGACGTGAAATACTCGGACGAACACCAGAACCCTTTTTTCTGGTTTCAAGAACACAAGGCGCTTCACCCAACACCAGCGGAAAAGCCGGAATATCGGCCGGAGAAATCCCGACCACATATAACCAAGTGTTCTTAAACGCCCGGTGACCAAACCAGAACTGGGGAACCGGCAGCGTAAAACCGCCGAACTCGTCACGCTGTCCAAGTCGAGGAAGTCCGGCAACTTGCCAAAGCGTCGATCCTGCAGGATGTTCAAGAACACCGCCCCAGGTGCGGACGGCATCGACGGCGAAAAACGCCAGGTCCTTCTCGTCCGGTCGAGGTTTGGCAAAATGCCGCAACCGACCCCAAGCCCTGCACGGAGGATGGGCAATAACCGGCAATCCGCCGGCGAAAGTCCGGGCATCCCGCGCCATGTCATACACATCGCAACCGTGGAAACCCTTGTAGACCGAATCCGAACGGGCAAAAAGAACCGCCACGCTTGCCAGGTCAACCGGGCAAAGGTGGCGGGAATGTTCCCGCAACAGGGCAGGGTGGCCAAGCATGATTTAGTCGACAGCGACCACAAAATGACGCGCTGTTTTAATCGTGACTTGCTCACCAGTTTCCTTATCCACCATCTTGTAACTATGGCGGGAACCGCGAGCAGCACAGATACCGCGCCACATATCGCCCACATCGGCCAGCGCCGAACCGCTTTCGACTTCGATGATGGCCGGACCGACCATTTCGTCACCGGACGGGCAGATCAAGACGGAATAATGGCGATTATTGAATTTGCGCTTGCTTTCGACTTTGCCGGAAACGAGCATTTGCAGCGGCTTAAAAGTTAAGGCGGGTTTTGCGGCAGGGGTTTGGATGGATTGCGGTTCGGCCATGATAGAAGCTCCTGAATGAATGATTATGACGTTGAGTTGGGAAACATGTCGTAATCCGACATGGCGCTTTATAACTCGGAAAACGACATGTTGTCAACGTCGAAATTCGAGGTAAACTCAAGGCACAAACAAAAACGAGGTGGAGAGATGAAACCAAGCGAATACCTGGATAAATGCAAGATCACCCTGCAAATCAAAAGCGACTACGCCTTAGCCAAGGCACTGAAAACGACCACGCCACGGATTAGCGACTACTACAAAAGCAAGGCATGGCCGGACGCCTACGCATGCGCACAGATCGCGCTGGCATTGAAGCTCGACCCGCTGGAAGTGCTGGCCGACATCGAGAGCCAGAGCGCCAAGACCGAGGAGCGCCGGGAATTCTGGCGGGGTTTTATTGGGCGTACCAAGAAGGTCGCCGCCGTCCTTCTGCTGGCGCTAACCTTTATTTCTATCTCACAGGGCGGCGGGAGTGGCGCTAATTGGGCCGCTATGGTAGCGGCAAGCGGTTTACTTTGGGTTTTGGTAGTTCGTATAATGTATATTATGTAAAATCATATACACAGAAACACCCGCATAACCACCCGTGTTGTAGCTCCCACGGAATTTCGGTAACCACTCCCGAAATTTTAGTAACCTACTCTAACCTGAGCGCGCAATCTCGGTGAAATGGCTTCTCGATTAATTGGATCGATGTCATTAAGGAACAGTTCTCTTTAAAAGAACTGGATTCTTAAATTTAAATAGAGCCAAAGCTCTTCTCACTTCAATCTTGCAAAAAAGCTCCGCGACCTCTCGATGCTCTCGGCTCAAACCTCTATTGCGTTTGCTAGCGCAGATTGGGCTCTGGTATTTATGCTAGGATGCTAAGGTATTAAGTTTCACTCATACTCATAATAAGAATGACGCCAGAATCTGCTGCCAGGGAGAACATAGATCGCCTTCTAAAGGCTGCGGGTTGGCATGTCTGCGATGCTTCCCAAGCCAATATCCACGCCAGTCGTGGTGTAGCGATTCGTGAGTTTCCTCTTCCTGGTTATGGTTTTGCGGATTACCTACTCTATATAGATGGTAAGAAGGCCTCTGGCCCGCCCAGATCAAGGCGATCCACAACCTCGAACAATCGTTGAAAGAAAACCGCCCCCGCGCCCTCATCCAGATGGCCACCGGCTCTGGCAAGACTTTCACCTCCATCAGCGCCATCTACCGGCTGATCAAGTTCGCCGGGGCGCGACGCATCCTGTTTCTGGTGGACCGCGGCAACTTGGCCGACCAGACACTCAAGGAATTCCAGCAATACGTCTCAACACCAACTTCAAAACCTGGCTAGTAGGAGCGGCGCCCCGCCGCGAAAAGCCATTCACCCAAGAACAAATCCGTTGGCTCGAAATGATCCGCGACCACATCGCTGCCAACCTTGGCATCGAGCCGGATGATTTCGAATACGCGCCCTTCGCCCAGGAAGGCGGATTGGGCAAGGTGCATCAGCTCTTCGGTGATGAACTGAATAACCTCATCGAACAACTGAACGAGACACTGGCGGCATAACGCAGCGTGTCATGCCGCCCAACTTGTAAACTCCGCTCACAAGCCATGGAACACACTGGTGAAACTTAATTCCTGGCTTTACAGATACCTGCTATGGTGCTTTAATAGGTACTCTTCTAAGTATTGGAGTTAAGCATGAACATCGTCCCCGCCCAGGAAATCAAGCGTCGCGGCATCGCCGCTGTGGATGAGGCTCTGGCGCAGGGCCCTGTACACATCATCAAGAACAACCGCCCGCAATACGTCGTGTTGACCGAAGAGCGCTACAGCGAACTGATCGAAGCCCAGGAAGAAGCCACCCTGGCCCGCATCAAGGCCTCGCTGGAAGACGCCAAAGCCGGTCGCGTCACCCGGCACAACAGCGTCGAAGCCCTCATGCAACACCTGGACAGTGAACCTGCGGCATGAGTTGGACACTGGCCACCACGGCCTTCTTCGACCGCCGTGCGCGCAAGTTCCTCACCAAACACCCCGACCTCCGGCCCCGCTTCATGGAAACCATGGCGCAATTGCGCGCCGACCCCTTCGAACCCAGCCTGCGCTTGCACCCCCTGACCGGCAAACTTCAGGGCATGCAGGCCGTTAGCCTCACCTACAGCTACCGCATCACCCTGACTGTACAAGTCACCGAACACGAAATCCTCCTGATCGACATCGGCAGCCATGACGAGGTGTACGGGTGAGCGGCGATCGCGGCATCGAACCGGATGAGTTCGAATATGCGCCCTTCGCCCAAGAAGGTGGCTTGGGCAAGGTGTATCAGCTTTTCGGCGATGAACTGAATATCCTCATTGAACAATTGAACGAGAGCTTGGCGGCATGACGACGTAACCGCCTTAATTTTGGCGGGGAAAGGGTGAAACGGACCGCCCAGAAAGGCGCCAATGCCGGCCGTGAGTTTTGGGGGTGTGTCCGGAACTGGGTTGAGGTTACCAAAATTTCAACATCAATCTTTAGTTTGTGCATTAATTTACACACGTAACACACTGTAGATAATTGAATTTTATTACGGGAATAAACTTTGGAATTTCAGCCTATGAATTCGCAAGTGGCTGAAATATTTGAGGAGGGATTACTGTTTTTTCGTTGTAGCTATAACCCGCTCACGATTCGCTCTCAACCCATTGCACGGCGAACCTGACCAGTTCCGTGGCATTCTTTAGCCCCAGTTTATCCTTGAGATTGGCGCGGTGCGCTTCAACAGTTTTCACACTGCGACTTAGCTCTGAAGCAATTTCGCTGGTTCTGAGACCCTTACCGATAAGCCGCAGAACATCAAGCTCCTTGTCGCTTAGATGGGATACTGGGGACGTTGGGGTTTCGAATCGGTTATCAATGATACGTTGCAGTATCTTCGAGCGCATTTTCTCGCTGAGATAAACTTCGCCACTCAATATATGCCTGATTGCAATCAAGACCTTTGCTGTGGCCTCCTGCTTCATGATGTAGCCTTTTGCTCCGGCCCTCAACGCTCTTTCGGCGTAGAGAGATTCATCATGCATGGAAATCACCAGAATCTGTACTTCCGGGAAACGTGAGCGCAGGATTTTGACTAGCTCGATACCGGAAATTCCCGGCAGCGACATATCTACCAGAGCGATGTCAGCGTTGCAGCAACCCTCGAGTTTAGCAATTGCCTCCAGGGCCTGATCCGCATCTCCCGCCTCGCAGCAGACTCGCATGTCGTCTTCACGATCGATGAGTTGAGCGATACCCTGCCGCACGATAGGATGGTCATCGACTATCAGTACATTGCTTTTTCTTCTGGGCTCAGTAAATACCTGATGCCGGTCAGCTAGTGGCATTATTTTTTCCTTCGTGGCCACGATATGGATATCGGTTATTGTTTTTTTTAGACTTTTTCTATTTTCGCACACTATCATGGGATCATGACATGTGAAAGTGGATTCTATTGACAGCTTCGCGTTATTTTCTGTGTTCAGAGAGGGAAATGCCATTCATGGCAGCGAAATCGGCAATCTGACCGAGCAACCTCGGCAGCATCCGGTTGGCAGCGATGACTCCTCCGTAAGGGTCGTCAGTAGGCGCGGCTTCGACCGCATCGAATACCTGGGTTGCCAATACACGGTAGCTCGTCTGCTCTACCAACTGAACGCGCAACTTCATGTGCAAGCGACTGGGTGAGGTAGTAAATTCCTGTTGCAGCAAGGTGATTTCGGTATCCAGACGCACGTCGCCCTTCACCATGCCGTCAGCGGACGTAACCGCATTGAAGCCTGTTCGCAGTTCCAGCGCGCGCACCAGGAGTGAGCCCAGCATCTTTGCTGGCGTTTCTGCCCAGCGATTTTTGGCAAAATATTCGAGCCTATGGGGCTGACGTACAAAAGCCATGCGCACGGTGTCGTAACCAGGTACTGCGCGCGGCGGACTGACAGTCAGCACGAGGGGAATGGGTTTGACCTGTACTGTGCGGTCAAATTGCGCTTCCAGCAGATAGGTGTGTACCGATTCTGCTTCAGTTGGACGCAAGCTGGAGCAGCCTGCCAGTACCAGGGCGAACAGCGCCGCGGCGATTTTGACATTCAGTTTCTTTCCAAGGAAATGTTTCAATTCTCTCCCCTCCCCTTATTCGCCAGGGCCTGGCTTAGGCTGAGGCTTGCCAAACAGCAGTGTGTTAGGGTTGCGTTCCAGTTGATCGCTGACACGGCGCAGGGAAGCGCTCAGCTCTCTCAGGTCGTCCACCAGCAACTGTATGCCCTGCAGCGTGCCGGGCACGGCAGCGGCAGTGCGGGAGGTCTCGTTGGCCAGTCGCTCGACCGCTTCGACGCTACGCCCTGCCCGTTCAATCAGGCGGCCCAGATCGGCGCTGGCACGGGCGCTGTGTTCCAGCGTTTTGGCAGCATTGTTCACGCCAGCTTCGATAGTCGCGGAACGCGCCGCCAGCACGCGCGTTACCGTATCGATCTGTGCGAGGCTGTGCTTGAAGGCACGTCGATTGTCTTCGTCCAGCACCGCATTAACATTGTCGGAGACGCGGCTGACGTTTGCCAGCAGGGTGCTCAGCGCGGTATCCATGCGCGTCATCAGCGATGGCCCAGTGCGAATCGCCGGGTATTTCTCATCGCCCTTTGGCTTCAATAGCGGGGACTGCAGGCTGCCGCCGGCAAGTTCGACGTAGGCGATACCAGTCAACCCCTGAGTGCGCAGTACTGCCACTGAATCCTCCTTGACCGGCGTGCCGCGTTCAATTTTGAGTAGCAGTCGCACCCTTTCGGAATTGGCGGGGTCCAGTGTAATATCGCTGACATTGCCGACTTCAACGCCACGGTATTTGACGGGTGCATTCAAATTCAGCCCGGAAACCGATTCGTTCATGTAAGCGTAATAAGTATCGTAAAGTTTGTAGTATCGGCCACCGGTTCCGAGCCAGAGGAGAATGGCAATCAGCGCTGCGACCAGCGTCAAGGTAAACAGCCCGACGATAGTGAAATTTACTTTCGATTCCACGTTTGCTCCCAAGCCGCACGCCCACGCGGTCCATAAAAATATTCACGCACCATGGGATGATCCGATTTGGATAGCTCCTTCATGGTGCCCTCCCCCAGCACGTGCCCCTCGCCCAGAATCGCCACCCGGTCAGCCACGCCCCATAACAGATCGAGGTCATGGGTGATCATCAGGATGGTCAGTCCGAGCAATTCTTTCAAGTGTCGCACCAATTCGTCAAGGCTGCTGGCACTCAACGGGTCGAGGCCGGCAGTGGGTTCGTCCAGGATCAGCAGTTCCGGGTCGAGTGCGATGGCACGCGCCAGAGCCGCCCGCTTGCGCATGCCGCCGGAAAGCTCGGCAGGAAATTTGGCCCCGGCGCTTTCCGGCAGTCCCACCAGAGCAATCTTGATAGCGGCGATCTCGTCGATCAATGCACCGCTCAGATCGGTGTGCTCACGCAGCGGCATTCCAACATTTTCCGCTACAGTGAGCGCGCTGAATAGTGCGCCGCGCTCGAACATGACACCCAGGCGGCGGCGCATGATCGTGGCCTGATCGCTGCCCATGCCCTGCACTTCACATCCAAACACCTTGATCGAGCCGGATTCAGGCTGCTGGAGCTGGATGATTTCGCGCAACAGAGTGGACTTTCCGCAGCCGCTGCTGCCAGCCAGTGCAAAAATTTCGCCGCGTTGAACGATTAGGTTCACGTCCTCATGCACCACCGCATTGCCAAAGCGGGTGTGAAGGTGGCGGATTTCAATAATCGGCTCGTTAGCGCCATTCATATTTTCAGCCAGCTGAGGATCACGGAAAACACGGCATCGAAAACAATTACCAGAAAAATTGACTGTACCACGCTGACTGTAGTCTGGCGGCCCACACTGTCGGCGCTGCCGCTCACCCGGAAGCCCTGAAAACAACCCACCAGTGCGATAATCGCGGCAAAAACTGGGGCCTTGCCGAGGCCAACCAGAAAAGAACTCACTTTGACGGCATCATCGAAGCGATCGAGAAAATCGGAAAAACTGACATTGAGCTGGGTTTGGGCCACGATCATTCCACCCAGCACGCCAAGGATGTCCGCGTATACCGTAAGCAATGGCAGCGCCACCAACAGCGCCAGCATTTTGGGCAGCACCAGCAGTTCCATGGGAGAGACGCCGATGGTGTGCAGGGCGTCGATTTCCTCGGTGACTTTCATGGTGCCGATCTGTGCCGCGTAAGCCGATCCGGAGCGTCCGGCAACGATGATAGCGGTCAGCAGCGGCGCCATTTCACGCAAGATGGAAAGTCCCACCAGGTCGGCCACGAAGATATTGGCGCCGTAGCGTACCAGTTGTATCGAACCTTGGTATGCGACGACCACCCCTATCAGGAAGGCCAGCAACCCGACGATGGGCAAGGCATTGAATCCCGCGATCTGCAGGTTGTACAGGATAGCTCGCCAACGGATGAGTGAGGGATGCGCCAGAGAGCGCAGCATGGCAACGGCGATTTCACCCAGAAAGGCAAGAAGTCCATTGAATTCATCCAGGTGGCGCCAAACATTGCGGCCGAGCTGATTCAGAAAGCTGTTGCGTGGCAAGCCGGGCGCGCTCTCCCCGGATGCGTGCGTTTGGATCAGCTGCAATAGTGCTTGATGCTCCGGGCACAAGCCCCGGATTGTAACGCTAAGCCCCATCCGCTCAAGCTGCCGCAGGGTGCGGAAGATCAGCCAGGCACCTGCGCTATCCAGGGCGGTAACGGCCGCGCCGTCAAAAATCACGGCGCCGGATGCAGGCCAGGCAAGTTGTGCGATATGCCGCTCCAGCAGTGGAATGCCTTGCAATGTCCACACCCCGGAGCAGCGCATGACCGCGGCCTCGTGCGCTTTTTCGAGGTTTGCTTCAGCTTTCGGTGCGAGAGTGGAGGCGCTCATGGAGGGACCTTATGAAACAACCACAGGTTGTCAAACTTCGCGGCGCTCCAGGATGGCTTGCGCCAGAGTGCCACTGTCCACGTGCTCAAGTTCGCCGCCTACCGGCAGGCCGCGCGCAATGCGACTGGCTTTTACGCCGCGCGAGCGCAGAATTTCGCCGATGTAATGAGCTGTGGCCTCACCCTCAACGGTGAAATTGGTTGCCAGTATCACCTCTTGCACCGCGCCATCAGTGGCGCGCTGGATCAGCCGGTCGAGATGAATCTCTTTTGGACCAATGCCGTCGAGCGGACTGAGCCGACCCATCAACACGAAATACAGGCCGTGGTAGCTCTGGGTCTGCTCCATCATCATCAGGTCAGCGGGCGTTTCCACCACACATAGCAGGGAGGCGTCGCGCCGCTCCGAGCGGCATAGAGAGCAGACTTCCTCCTCGGTAAAACTGTTGCACCGCCGGCAATGGCGGATAGTGTCGAGGGCATGAGTCAACGCACCAGCCAGTTTCGTTGCGCCTTTCTGGTCGCGCTGCAACAAGTGGTAGGCCATGCGCTGGGCTGATTTTGGTCCGACTCCAGGCAGGCAACGCAGAGCTTCGATCAGGTTTTCGAGGCTGGACGGCGCTTTCACTTTAGAATGGCAGCTTCATTCCCGGAGGAAGACCCAGGCCAGAGGTAAAGCCGCTCATTTTTTCCTGGGTGATAGTTTCTACACGTCGCACTGCGTCATTTACCGCGGCAGCCAGCAGGTCCTCCAGCATTTCCTTGTCTTCCCCTATCAGGCTGTCGTCGATGCTCACCCGCTTCACGTCGTGGCGGCAGGTCATCACCACCTTGACCATGCCGGCGCCAGCCTGACCTTCGACTTCGACCGAGGCCAGTTTTTCCTGCATTTTCTGCATGTTTTCCTGCATTTGCTGGGCCTGTTTCATGATATTGCCCAATCCGCCTTTCAACATCGCTCTCTCCTGTCACTATAGGGGTTTAATCGAGGATTCAATAACTTTTGCGTCGAAATTTTCGACCAGCTTGCGCACGAATGGATCCTGTTCGATCGCCTCCACTGCCAGAGACTGTTTTTCCTGTTTCTCACGGTTTTCGATCTGGGCCGGGGTATCTCCGGTTACGCTGCCCTCGGTAATGCTGAGCCTGACCGGTTCGGCAAAGTGCTCGGTCACGGCCGCCTTCAATTTGTCCTGGTAAGGCTTCTCCATCAGGTGGCGATGCTCCTGCGGCACGCAAAGCTCCAACAGACCGTTTTCAAAGGATTTCAGCTCGCAGTGCTGAGCCAGCATCTTGGCCATACCGCCCAGCTTGAGCTGGTTGACGAGGCTGTGCCAGTCGCCGGCAAAAGAGGAGATTTTTTCCAAGGGGGGATTTGTCTGGGCAGCGGGAGTAGGCGTTTCAGTCGGTCGTTCCTCTTCGCGAACAACGGGCCTGGCAGGAGGGACCAGACGTGGAGTTTCGAGGCGAGTTGCAGGCTTTGGCGCTTCCTCCAGGGTAAAAGCCAGCATCCGCAACAAAGTCATGCTGAAGCCGGCAAATTCATCCGGTGCCAGATACAAGTCGCGGCGGCCATGCAAAGCGATCTGGTAACACAACTGCACCTCATCAGCGCCGAAAAGCTGCGCCAATTCGAGCAGTTTCGCCCGTTCAGGCAGGTCCTCTCCGAGAGCCTCAGGGATAGTCTGCGCCAAGGCAACTTTGTGCAGCAGCGCGCCCAAGTCCTGCAAGGCCGCCTCAAACGACAGGCTGCGTTCTTCCATCCGTTCGGCAGCAGCAATCAGAGCCGGTCCGTCCTTGGCAGCCAAGGCGCCAAGGATTTCAAGCAGGTAGGTCTGGTCGATCGAACCCAGCATGTCGCGCACCTGAGCCTCCCCCACTTTGCCACCGCTGTAGGCGATGGCTTGATCGAGAAGAGACAGTGCGTCGCGCATGCTGCCCTGGGCGGCGCGTGCCAGAAGTTGCAATGCAGGCAGCTCGAAGGAGATGTTTTCCTGCGCCATGACGCTTTGCAGATGGCCGACAATCAACAGGGGAGGCATTTGTTTGAGATTGAATTGCAGGCAGCGTGACAGCACTGTGACTGGAATTTTCTGCGGATCGGTGGTGGCGAGGATGAATTTCACGTGTTCAGGCGGCTCTTCCAGCGTTTTCAGCATGGAATTGAAGGCCGCCTTGGAGAGCATGTGCACTTCGTCAATCAAATAAACCTTGAATCGGCCGGCGGTCGGCGCGTACTGAGCGTTGTCCAGTATCTCGCGCATATTGTCGATACCGGTGTTGGAAGCGGCGTCCAGTTCCAGCAGGTCGACAAAGCGCCCGCTGTCGATTTCGCGGCAAGCAGAACATTGTCCACATGGTGAAGAGGTAATCCCGGTTTCGCAGTTGAGCGCTTTAGCCAGTATCCTTGCCAGCGTGGTTTTGCCGACACCTCGCGTGCCCGTAAGCAGATAGGCATGGTGCAGACGTTGCTGATCCAGTGCATTGGAAAGCGCCTTGACGACGTGCTCCTGGCCCACCAGTTCAGTGAAGGTTTTGGGGCGCCATTTACGCGCCAAGACTTGGTAACTCATAAGGGAAATTGTACCAGATTCCGGCCTGCCTGGCAGAGCGCCAAGCAGTTTAGGGGTGGCGAGCCCAACCCCCGGCACTTGCAATAAATGGCTGTGGCTGCTTCCTTCCGGACCTGACCAGATTCACCACCTTGCAATGCGGGGAGGCCCGCCATAAAATCTGGCGGAGAGGGCGGGATTCGAACCCGCGTTAGGCATTAACCTAAACACGCTTTCCAGGCGTGCGACTTAAACCACTCATCCACCTCTCCGAAGAGCCGCGAAGGATAAACCAGAACCGGACTTGAATCAATATCTGAAGGAAATTAGTTTCCTTCAGAAGGCGGAGTTGCCGGTCGCATCAGCAGTGCCGGGATGGGTTTCTTCGCAGTCTGGCGCGGGTTTGCGTGAGATGTGGACGCAGGTTGAACAGTTTCTTGCTTGATAGGCGGCGTAACATAGGGCGCATCCAGCGAATTGACGGGGGGGCGTGGAGCCACATTTCTTCCTTCCCTGCTTCGTGGATGTTCCGGACGTGGCTCACGCCGCGGCCTGTCTGAGAATCCTGCTCGTGCTGCAATCTGGGCGGCCGCACCAGGTTCAAAGCCGGGCACAGTTTTTCTGGGTAATTCACGCTTCAACATGGACTCAATTTCCGCCAGCATCCTCAGTTCGTCTGCGCATACAAGCGAAATTGCTTCACCGCTGCTGCCAGCGCGTCCGGTTCTGCCAATGCGATGTACGTAATCTTCTGGCGCGTTGGGCAGGTCGAAATTCACTACATGGGGAAGTTGGTCGATATCCAGACCGCGAGCGGCGACATCGGTTGCGACGAGAACCCGAACCGTGCCTGTCTTAAACTCCGCCAGCGCCTGGGTACGTTGCTGCTGGCTCTTGTCGCCGTGAATCGCGGTGGCGCTAATTCCGTCTTTCTCCAGTTGTTGGGAGAGGCGGCTTGCGCCGTGCTTGGTTCGGCTGAATACCAGGACTTGCTGTAGATTTTCAGACTTGATCAGGTGCGCCAGCAGATCGCGCTTGCGTTCGTGGTCAACCGGATAAACCACTTGGGTGACATTCTCAGCAGCGGCATTGCGGCGTGCAACTTCGATCAGCACCGGGTCGGTGAGCAGTTGATCCGACAACTTTTTGATTTCGCCGGCGAAGGTGGCGGAAAACAGCAGGTTTTGCCGCTTTGCAGGCAATAGGGCAATGATGCGCTTGATATCGGGGAGAAAGCCCATGTCAAGCATGCGGTCTGCCTCATCCAGCACCAGGATTTCCACCTTGGACAGATTGACGGTTTTCTGCTCGACGTGGTCGAGTAAGCGACCGGGAGTCGCCACCAGGATTTCCACCCCGCCTTTCAGCGCAGCGATCTGGTCTTTAATATTGACTCCGCCGAATACCACGGTGGATTTCAACGGCAGGTATTTGCCATAAGTTTGCACGCTTTCCTCTACCTGTGCGGCCAGTTCCCTGGTTGGAGTGAGGATCAGAGCGCGTACAGGGTGCTTGGCTGGAGAAGTGCTGGTGTTGGCATGGACGCTCAGAAGCTGAAGCAAAGGGAGAGTAAAGCTGGCAGTTTTTCCGGTGCCGGTCTGGGCGCCACCCATGAGGTCGCGCCCTTCCAGGACGACCGGAATAGCTTGTTCCTGAATAGGTGTGGCCTCGGTATAGCCTTGATCGGCAACCGCACGCAACAGTTCGGCCGAGAGGCCGAGAGTTTCAAACGACATGTATTACATCTCCTAACCATCGGCCCGCAAAATATTCAGCCGGTCCAGGCAGATCGTGACAAAGTTAAAACTCGGGGTGGGGTATACTACGCGGGCTTGTGCGGCAGACCGGATTGCACGACAACAAATCCTTACCTTGTGATTATACGCCAGCCAAATCAATTTACCAAGTGACTGATATATCGATTTTTTTCAACCGATTGCAGAAAAACTTCCGGCATTGGGCGAAGTGGGCAAAACGACGCGGTATCACCTGCTACCGTGTCTATGACCGCGACGTACCGGAGTTTCCGGTTGCGCTGGATCTCTACGAGCAAAGAGCGCATCTGCAAGAATTCGACACCGGCTGGCAGATCGGTGAGGAGGAGCATGAGAGCTGGGTGGAAAGTGTTCGCGCCGTAGCGAGTGAAGTGCTGGCGCTACCTCTTTCTGCCATTTATTTCAAGCAAAGACGGCGTCAGCGCGGCCTGATGCAGTACGAAAAAACAGGCGCCCGGGGCGAGGATTTTGTCGTGCACGAAGGCGGCCACAGGTTTATCGTCAACCTGGAAGAGTATCTCGACACCGGTCTGTTCCTCGACCACCGCAACACCCGGCGCATGGTTCAGGAGAAAGCCGCCGGCAGACGCTTTCTCAATCTGTTCGCTTATACCGGCAGTTTCACGGTCTACGCTGCAGCGGGTGGCGCCATCCGCTCCACCACCGTAGACCTGTCCAACACTTACCAGGATTGGGCGCGTCGCAACTTCGAGCTAAACAGCATGAATTTGGAGCAGCATGAACTGGTGCGCGCCGACGTGTTCGGTTTTCTGGACGATGAAGTAAAGCGCGGGGAGAATTACGACCTGATCGTCATGGACCCGCCCACTTTCTCGAATTCCAAGAAAATGAGCGGTGTGCTCGACGTGCAACGCGACCACGCCCGACTCATCAATCAGTGCCTGAAACTGTTGCAGGAAAGCGGCGAACTGTTCTTCTCAACCAACCTGCGCAGCTTCCAGCTCGACGAGGTGGCACTGGCAACGAAAAATATCAGGGAAATTTCCAGCCAGACCGTTCCTGAAGACTTCCGCAACAAGAAAATTCATCGCTGCTGGCTGATCAGAAAGCGCTAAAGCCTCACCGAGGGACTGTTGACGTGTAGGCCACAACCTTGTTTCTTCCATTGAGTTTTGCCTGATAAAGCGCATCGTCGGCGGCTTTAATCAGCGCGCTAAAATGCGGCATGGCAGGATTGTATTCGGCGACGCCGATACTGACATTTATTTTTATGCGTTCTGCTCCGGCATTGATCAAACTATCTTCAAATGTCTTGCGGATCAGCTCGGCATACTGTGCCCCCTCTTTCAGTGAGGTATCCGGGCAAATCACCATGAATTCCTCGCCGCCTATGCGGGAAACGATATCCTGCGTACGTGAGGAATTTTTCAAAATATTGGCAGCCTGCTTCAGTGCGGTATCGCCAGTGTCGTGACCATAAGTATCGTTAATCTGTTTGAAGCGGTCCAGATCGATCAGCATGCAGGTCACGGGGCGGCCTCCGTTTTTGGCCGCCTCCCACTCCTGCTCCAGACTGTCCATGCCATAACGCCGATTGGGCAGTAGGGTCAGAGAATCCGTCAGAGCCAAGCGTTGCAGGCGGCGATTGGTAACGGCCAGTTCCGATGCGATCCGGCGCACCTCTTCCCTCTCCCGGCTGATCTCCTCTTTGAGCTGAATCAACCTTTGGCCAGCACGCAAGCGTGCCATCAGCACTTTTACGCTGAAGGGCTTGACCAGGTAATCATCCACCCCAGCCTCGAATGCCTCGACCAGCCGGTCTTCATCGGCCAGAGCCGTCAGAATGATGAAGTAAAGTCCTCGGCCATCCCGGGTCGTGCGCAAGGATCTGCAGAAGGCAATCCCATTCATGTTCGGCATAACCCAGTCGCTGATAACGAGCTGAGGATTGTATTCGAGCATCTTCTCCAGCCCCTCTTGGCCATCCGCAGCAGAAAACACGGTATGCCCATGACTGATAAGAAGCTTTTGCAGATAATTGGAAACGGCCTTGTCGTCGTCCACAACCAGGATGCGCAACGGAAGTTCAGCCTGATCGGATTTTTCTGCTGCTTCGTTATCGGTCACCTCGACCATAGCCGCTATTTCAGCAAAGGGTGGCAAATCCTGGGTTGGCACGTCGAGAATCTTGCCCCATTGCTGCCATTCGCTGACGACACGATCGCTCAGGGTCATCAGCGCTTCAGCATCGATGCCAAGACGAGCGCCAAGCACGTACAAACCCGGCAGCAGAGCGCGCCGTGAGCTTTCGTCCGCTACGCAGAGGTTTGCCAGGCTACGGGACAGGTTTAACGAATGCACCAGTGTATAGGCCCGTGAGCCCGCTTGAAAATCCCCTTTTTCAGTATCCTCATGGTGGTACACTATTTCAATGAGAATGGCAGGGAACCCCCATTCCTTGAGCATAGCGGCAGCCAATTCGTTGTGATCGGTGTCAAATTGCTCCTGCTCCAGGCGGATCAATTCATCAGGGGGCGCACCCGCTGCAGAACTGAGAACTTTTGCATACTTGTCGGGAAACAGGGTGGCCAGCGTTAGCCTTCCAATCCCGCTCAGCAAACCACAGGTAAAGGTTTCCTCGCTCGAAGTTTTGGCCTGTGCGCTCAGCGCCTGGTTGGCGATGGCTGTAGCCAGCGAGCATGACCAGAACATCTGGTAATTGAAAGCATTGCATTTACCATTGCGATGATCGGATAAAACCGAAAATCCCAGCACTAGCTGGCGCACCATCGGCAGGCCAATCACCATCACCGCCTCGGGAATCGAAGCGATGGGGCGGCGGGTATTGAAATGAAGCGAATTGGAGAATTTGATCAAGCGACCGGAAAGGGCTGGGTCGGTTTGTACGACGTGCGCAATATCCTGGATTGTCACGTCATCCTGTTGCATCAAATTCAGCAAGGCAAGCGCTACGCCTTTCGGGGAGGGCAACTGCCCCGTTGCCTTCAGCTCCTTGAAGCGGTTCTGGTTGATAACTTCCATTTCTGACCTGTGATTTTTATTCTGACTGGATATAGGTTACGGAATAACGTCCGATAATACAAACTGTGAGCCCCAAATAGTCAGTCTTTTCGCCATTGCGCAATGACATTCCGTATCAGTTCAAGAGAAGTCGGATCGTCCAGCGTGGTCAAATCTCCAGGTTCGCGCCCTTCCGCCAGCGCCTGCATGCTGCGGCGCAGGAGCTTGCCAGAGCGGGTTTTCGGCAAAGCGGAAACGAAGTGCACCTTGGCTGGACGGGCGATGGCGCCGAGTTCCTTGTCTACAGTCGCCATCACTTCCTTTTCCATCTGGGTAGCACTTTCCGGCGTTGAAGTGCAGCCCGCATCCTTGGTCACAGCGAAGGCCATGATCGCCTGCCCCTTCACCTCGTCGTAAACGCCAACCACCGCCACTTCGGCGATGTTGGGATGGGCCTGAATGGCCTCCTCAATCTCGCGCGTGCCCAGGCGATGTCCGGCGACATTGATGACATCGTCGGTGCGGCCAAGAATGAAATAGTAGCCATCCTCGTCACGGGTCGCCCAGTCGAAGGTGGAATAAACCAGTTCGGTCTCGAAATTCGAGAAATAGGTGTTGACGAAGCGCGTGTCGTCGCCCCATATCGTGGACAAACAACCCGGTGGCAGCGGGGGTACTGCTACCAGTACGCCTTTCTCGTTGACTCCCACTTCCTGACCGGTACTCTCGTGCAGCAGTTTCAGTTTAAAATCATACACTTGGAAGCTGGGTGAACCGAACTTGCGTGGCGTATCCTCTATGCCCGGCACGCTGGAGAGGATCGGCCAGCCGGTCTCGGTCTGCCAGTAGTTGTCGATGATATTGACTTTGAGCGCGCCGGCGATCCAGCGTGCGGTCGGCTCGTCCAGCGGTTCACCAGCAAGATACAGGTTACGCAGCGAAGAGACGTCATGTTTTTGCAGGAATTCAGGCGGCTGTTTTTTCAGCACTCGAATCGCTGTGGGCGATGAAAACATCACGCCGACCTTATTCTCCTCCACGATCTTCCACCAGATTGCCGGATCGGGCCGGACCGGCAGACCCTCATACAGGATGGTAGTCATGCCGTTGATCAGCGGACCATAGACAATGTAGGAGTGCCCCACCACCCAGCCGATGTCGCTGGTGGTAAACAGGGTTTCGCCCGGCTGCCCGGCGTAGATGTGGCGCATGGAAGCCGCCAGCGCCACCGCGTAGCCACCGGTATCGCGCTGTACGCCCTTGGGTTTGCCGGTGGTGCCTGACGTGTAGAGGATATAACTGGGATCGGACGACTCCAGCCACACCGGATCGATCCGGTCATCCATATGCTGATCGCGTAGGCTGGCATAATCCAGATCACGGCCGGCGGTTATCGACATTTCCTTGTCGAGACCACGGTTGACGATCACCAGCTTCTGCGGAGGATGGCTGGACAGCCGTAGCGCCTCGTCCACCAGGTGCTTGTAAGGAATGATCTTGCCGCCGCGCATGCCGGCATCGGCGGTCACCATCAGCCGGGGTTTGGCATCGTCGATGCGGGTCGCCAGACTGGCCGAAGCGAAGCCGCCGAACACCACGGAATGGATGGCCCCCAGCCGCGCACAGGCGAGCATGGCAAAAACCGCTTCAGGGATCATCGGCATGTAGATGATGACGCGGTCCCCCTTCTCCACGCCCTGCTCGCGCAATACTGCGGCAAAACGGTTGGTCTCGGCATGTAGTTCGCGGTAGGTGTAGGCCTGCTGCTGACCGGTTTCGGTGGAGATGTAAACCAGCGCCTTCTGCTCAGGACGGTCTTTCAAGTGGCGGTCCACGGCGTTATGGCACAGGTTGGTGAGGCCGCCGACAAACCATCGGGTGAATGGAGGTCGGCTGTAGTCCAGCACCTGGTCAAACGGCTTGTGCCAGTCGATCAGTCTAGCCTGCTCGGCCCAGAATTCATCAGGCTCGTCGATCGATTTCCGGTAAAAGTCCTGGTACTTGCCCATTTTTCCCCCTCATTCCTGAATTTTAACCACCACCCTGCCCTTTACCGCGCCCTTCAATAACGCGTCGAAGGTTTCGGGCAACTGTTCGAAATGGATGGTGCGCGTCATTTCCTTGAGATGGCGCGGCCTCATGTCGCTGGCCAGCCGCTCCCAGACTCTTCGCCGCAAATCCATCGGGCACTGCACCGAATCGATGCCGAGCAAACTGACACCGCGCAGGATGAACGGCATCACCGTGGTGTGCAGTTCGACCCCTGCCGTCAGGCCGCAGCTGGCAATCGTTCCGTGCTGTTTCATGGTGCGGGTAAGCCAGGCAAGCGTCTCGCCCCCAACCGGATCAACCGCGCCCGCCCAGATTGTCTTTTCCAGAGGCTTTCTGCCCATTTCCAGGGTATGGCGCGACAGCACCTGGGATGCGCCCAAATGGCGCAAATATTCGTGCTGATCGTCCTTGCCGCTGATTGCTGTCACTTCGTATCCCAGTCCGGCGAGCAAATCCACGGCCACGCTGCCCACCCCTCCCGAAGCGCCGGTCACCACCACGGGGCCGTTGGCCGGCTTGAGGCCGTTCTGCTCCATGCGCATGATCGCCAGCGCGGCGGTAAAACCCGCCGTGCCGATTGCCATCGCATCGGCAGTGCTCATTCCCTGCGGCAGAGGCACCACCCAGTCGGCAGGTACGCGGGAATACTCGGCATAGCCGCCGTCATGCTCTACTCCCATGCCGTAGCCGGTGACAAGTACGGATTCACCTTCCCGGAAACGCTTATCGCCGGAAGTGGCTACCGTTCCCGCCACGTCGACCCCTCCAATGACAGGAAAACGACGGACAACCCTGCCCGTGCCGGTAGCGGCAAGGGCATCCTTGTAATTGACGCTGGAATGGCTGTTCCTGATCAGCACCTCACCCGGATCGAGATCGTCAATCCCGAGTTCGACCAACCGGGCCGACACCTGACCCTCTTTTTCGAAAATACGGTAAGCGTTAAATCGGTGCATGCTCCTCCCTCAAGGTAAGTGCGGTTGAGCCAGGTACTGGCGCGACTGCATTTCCGTTAACCGGCTGATGGTACGATGGAATTCTTCGGCATGCGGGCCACCCGGATACAGTTCCTGTGGCGGCACCTGTGCCGACACGATCAGCTTCACCCGCCGGTCGTAGAATTCATCTACCAGCCAGGTAAAGCGCCGTGCTTCAGCCGCCTGTTCAGGCGACATTTTCGGAATGCCGGAAATCAGCACGGTATGGAAGCGCCGTGCAATTTCAATATAGTCCGCCTGCCCTCGCGGTGCACCGCAAATGGTCTGGAAGTCGAACCAGACCACGCCGGGCGCTGAGCGTTTTGTGCTTATCCGGCGCCCTTCTATCTTCAGGGAAACATGGCTTGCTCCCTCTCCGCCGGCAAGACTGGAAAAAGCAGTACCAAGACTGGCTTCAGCCACTTCGTCGAGGGGAAAATGGTAGGCCCTGACCCTTTCCAGCATGCGCAGCCGGTAGTCGATGCCGGCGTCGATTTCAACCACGTCCAGCCGTTCCTTGAGAAGGGCGATGGCGGGCAGAAAGCGGCTGCGTTGCAGGCCGTGCATGTAAAGTTCATCCGGTTTGTGGTTCGAGGTGGCGACCAGTACCACGCCCTGCTGCAGCAGTTCGCGCAACAGCCGCCCCAGCAGCATGGCATCGGCGATATCGCTGACATGGAATTCATCGAAACAGATCAGGCGCGCCTGCTGTGCAATGCGCTGCGCCACGATCACCAGCGGGTCGGCGTGATGCTTGATGGTGTCGAGCTCGGCATGAACATCCTGCATGAAGCGGTGAAAATGCACCCGCTTCTTCTGCTCGAGTGGCACGCTGGAGAAAAAGACATCCATCAGAAAGCTTTTACCGCGGCCGACCCCACCCCACAAATACAGTCCGCGTACATGATGCTGTTTCCTGCCGAACAACTTGTGCAGGAACCGGTTCTTGCGCACTTCGCTTTCAAGCAAGGCATAGTAAAGGTGCTGCAGACGATCCACGGCATGCTGTTGCGCCTCATCCAGCACGATATCGTGCTGGCAAGCCCGCTGGTGGACGCATTCCGCCAGGTTCATATTTAACCCGCCGCCAGCAAACATCAAATATGAATCGACCGCTGGGTCACGCCCAGTGCCGCCTCATGCAAGGACTCCGAAAGCGAGGGATGGGCATGCACGATGCGGGCGATGTCCTCGCTGCTCGCCGCGAATTCCATTGCCACCACCGCTTCCTGAATCAGTTCGGAAGCGCACGGGCCAATGATGTGCACGCCGAGGATACGGTCGGTTTTGGCATCGGCCAGAACCTTGACCAGGCCGGTTGTTTCCTGCAAGGCATGGGCGCGGCCATTGGCACTGAACGGGAAGGTTCCCTTGTGGTATTCCACTCCAGCGACTTTCAGCGCTTGCTCGGTCTGCCCTACCCAGGCGATTTCCGGTGAGGTATAGATCACCCAGGGGATAGTTGCATAATTAACGTGCCCGGCCTGACCAGAGATCAGCTCGGCTACTGCGACACCTTCTTCCGAACCCTTGTGAGCCAGCATGGGTCCACGCACCACATCACCGATGGCGTAGACATTCGTCAAGTTGGTGCGGCAATGCTCGTCCACATCGATGTATCCATGTTCATCGAACTTGAGCCCGGCCTTGCCAGCATCCAGGCCGGCAGTATTGGGAACACGTCCGATCGCCACTATCAGCTTGTCGAACAACAGCTTCTGGGCGCCTTCCTTGTTTTCGAATTCGACACTGACGTTTTTGCTGCTCACCTTGATCGCAGAGAACTTGACGCCACGATGGATCAGCAGCCCTTGGCGCGTAAAGATGCGCAGCGCCTCGGCTGCGATCTGCTCATCCACGCTGGACAGGAAGGTATCGTTTGGCTGGAACAGGGTGACATTCGAACCCAGCCGGCGCCATACGCTGCCCAGTTCCAGGCCGATGACGCCAGCGCCGATGATGCCAAGCCTTTTCGGCACTTCCTTGAAGTCAAGCGCACCGACATTGTCCACCACCCGCTTGTTGTCCACTGGCACCTGCGGCAGTTGGCGCGGGGTAGAGCCGGTGGCAATGATCACATGCGTGGCCTCGACCGATTCCGTCTTTCCGTCATGCCGCACCACTTCGAGTTTCCATAGTGCTCCACCCCCGTTAAAACGGGCCCGTCCGTGGATGATGGCCACCTTGTTCTTCCTGAATAGCAGAGAAATGCCGTCGGTCAGGGTACGCACGATCTTTTCCTTGCGCGCCAGCATGGTACCGACATCCAGTTTCAGCCCCTCGACCGTGATGCCGTGAGCGGGAAATTTTTCCTGTACGCGTTCGTAGTTCTCCGAGGATTCGAGCAGCACTTTGGAGGGAATGCAGCCAACGTTGAGACAGGTTCCGCCCAAACTGGCCTTGCCATCCTGGTTTTTCCAGTCGTCGATGCACACCGTATTCAGGCCGAGCTGGGCACAACGAATAGCCGAGACATATCCGGCCGGGCCAGCGCCGATTACAGCCACATCATAGGTTACGGACATGATTTTCCTTCCTCTATATCTGCAGCAGCATGCGCGCCGGATCTTCCAGCGCTTCCTTGATTGCCACCAGCGACAACACCGCTTCACGGCCATCAATGATGCGATGGTCGTAGGACAGTGCCAAATACATCATGGGACGGATGACAATCTGGCCATTTTCCACCACGGGACGATCATAGGTCTTGTGCATGCCGAGGATGGCCGATTGCGGAGGATTCAGGATGGGGGTCGACATCATTGAACCGAATACGCCGCCGTTGGAGATAGTGAAGGTACCACCGGTGAGTTCCTCGATGGTCAGTTTGCCATCCTTGGCGCGAGCGCCAAAATCGGCAATTTTCTTCTCGATATCGGCGATGGAAAGCTGATCGGCGTCGCGCAGGATAGGCACCACCAGACCCCGTGGGCTGCTCACTGCGATGCCGATGTCGTAGTAGCCGTGATAGACAATATCGCTGTCGTCTATAAAGGCGTTGACGATCGGGTATTTCTTCAGCGCCGCGATCGCCGCCTTGACGAAGAAGGACATGAAGCCCAGCTTGACGCCGTGCTCCTTCTCGAATTTTTCCTTGTAGCGGTTGCGCAGTTCCATCACTGGCTGCATGTTGGCTTCGTTGAAGGTGGTGAGAATGGCGGCGGTTTGCTGGGCCTCAACCAAGCGCTCGGCGACGCGTGCACGCAGCCGGGTCATCGGCACGCGCTGCTCCGGTCGGGGGCCGGCAGGGCTTACAGTCGCCACAGATGGAGTGTTCACTGGTGCAGCTAGCGCCGCTGGGCTGGCCGGTTTTTCGAGGTGGGACAGCACGTCTTCCTTGGTGATGCGTCCGCCTTGGCCGCTGCCACTGATTTCTGCCGGATTGAGATGATGCTCGGCCACCAGTTTACGCACTGCCGGGCTTAGCGAGTACTGAGTACTGAGTGCTGTGTTTGAAGTGCTTTTCTCAGGATTCGGCACTGCTGTTATCTCAGTGCTGGTATTTGCCTCGGTATCTATCACAGCGATCACCTCGTCACTATTCACGGATAGTCCGTCACCCTTGATAATTTTCGCCAAAATACCGGACTGAGGCGCGGGCAGTTCCAGCACTACCTTGTCGGTTTCAACATCGATCAAGATCTCGTCACGTACCACGGCATCGCCCACTTTTTTGTGCCATGAAAGCAGTGTGGCCTCGGAAATGGATTCAGATAAAACCGGCACCTTAACTTCTATTAACATCTTAACTATCTCCGATAACTTGATGAAACTATTATTATTTATTTATTTATTTATTTATTTATTTATTTATCGCTGCGTCCACCAAGGCTTGCTGCTGCTCCTGATGCTTTGCAGCATAGCCCACTGCAGGCGATGCTGACGCAGGGCGTCCGGCATAGAAAAGCTGCTGTTTGGCCGACAGACAGTCGCGCAGATGATGCTGGATCTGATACCAGGCTCCCTGGTTCATCGGCTCTTCCTGTGCCCACACCAGTTCCTTAGCCTTCTTGTAGCGTTGCATCTCGGTCGTGAATTGCTCTACCGGAAAAGGATAAAGCTGCTCGACGCGGACGATAGCGATATGGTTGAACTTGCGCTCGCGCCGTGCCGCCAGCAAATCGTAGTAGACCTTGCCACTGCACGCCACAACGCGAGTAACCTGATCCGGGTCGGCGACATCCACTTCGCCGATCACTGGATGAAATTTCCCTTTTGCCAGATCTTCCAGCGACGACATTGCGTCCTTGTGGCGCAGCAAACTCTTCGGGGTCATCACAATCAATGGTTTTCGATAGGGCCGCACCATCTGCCGGCGCAGCAAATGGAATATTTGTGCTGCCGTGGTGGGCATGCATACCTGGATGTTGTCTTCGGCACACAATTGCAGGTAGCGTTCCGGGCGTGCCGAAGAGTGCTCAGGACCCTGCCCCTCAAAACCGTGCGGCAGCAGCATCACCAAGCCACACAGCCTACCCCATTTGGCCTCGCCGGCACTGATGAACTGGTCGATCACCACTTGGGCGCCATTGGCAAAATCACCGAACTGCGCCTCCCAGATAACCAGTTCGTTCGGCTCGGCCGACGCATAGCCATACTCGAAACCGAGCACCGCCTCTTCCGACAGAACAGAATCGATAGCCAGAAAACGGGGTTGATTTTCAGCAATGTTCTGCAAAGGCAAATAGGCACCGTCATCCCATTTTTCGCGGTTCTGGTCGTGCAAAACCGCATGTCGATGGAAGAAGGTGCCTCGCCCGCTATCTTGTCCTGATAAGCGTACCGCAAAACCGTTTTCCAGCAGGGTGGCGTAGGCCAGGTTTTCCGCCATGCCCCAATCCAGCGGCAGCTTGCCCTCCCCCATCAGGCGGCGATCTGCAATGATTTTTTCAACCCTGGGGTGAAGCTTGAAATTTGGGGGTGTGGTAGTCAGCACACCCGACAGGCGCCGCAGGTCGGCTTTCGGCACACTTGTGTTGGCTGGATCGGTCCATTTGCCTTTTTTGAAGGGCGCCCAGTCAGTCGCAAATGACTGCTTGAAATTGGTCAACACGCTTCTGTTCACGGAAACGCCGGCGTCGAGATCCCGGCGGTAGGCAGCGATCATTTCCTCGGGATCATGCGGTAAAAGTACGCTTTCGGCGATCAGCCTGTCGGCATAGAGCTTGCGTGTGGTGGGATGCTGCGCGATAGCCTTATACATTAACGGCTGGGTCACCATCGGCTCATCCTGTTCATTGTGCCCAAGCCGCCGATAGCACACCAGGTCGATGACAACGTCCTTGTGGAAGTTCATGCGAAAATCGAGTGCGATTTCGGTGACCAGCAGCACTGCCTCGGGATCATCGCCGTTGACGTGGAAAATTGGTGCGGCCACCATTTTCGCCACGTCGGTGCAATAGAGTGTGGAACGAGTGTCGCGCGGGTCGGAAGTGGTGAAGCCGATCTGATTGTTGATGACGATATGCACCGTGCCACCGGTACCGAAGCCACGCGTTTTGGACAGGTTCAGGGTTTCCATCACCACGCCTTGACCGGCAAAGGCGGCATCGCCGTGAATCAGTACCGGCACCACCTGGTCACCTACCACATCATGACGCCGCTGCTGGCGTGCGCGCACCGAGCCTTCCACCACCGGGTTGACGATTTCCAGATGCGAGGGATTGAACGCCAGCGTAAGGTGCATCGGCCCTCCCGGAGTAGCGACGTCAGTGGAGAAACCCTGGTGATACTTGACGTCTCCGGAAGGTAGTTTGCTGCTCGCAGCATGCTTGCCCTCGAATTCCAGAAACAGGTCGCCCGGCAGCTTGCCAATGGTATTGACCAGCACATTGAGACGGCCGCGGTGCGCCATGCCGATCACCATCTCCTGCACGCCCTGACTGCCGGCACGCTGAATCAGGTGGTTCAGCAAAGGAATCAGGCTGTCGCTGCCTTCCAGTGAGAATCGCTTCTGCCCGACATAGCGAGTATGCAGGTATTTCTCCAGCGTTTCCGCCGCTGTGAGTTGCTCCAGAATGCGGCGCTTGCTTTCAGGGGAAAACTGCGGTTGCGCGCGGTTGGGTTCGATCCGGTCCTGTACCCAGCGTTTTTGCGTGGTATCCGAGAGGTACATGTATTCGGAACCAATGTTGCCGCAGTAGGTTTCCCTGAGTATCCGCAATATATCGTGCAGGGTTGAAGATTCCGGGGCCAGGAATGATCCGGTTTTGAATACATGGGATAAATCTGCATCGTTCAGACCGTAGAACTCGGGCTGCAGTTCAGGCACATCGGGCAGCTCGCGGCGCTTGAGAGGGTCGACGTTCGCCCGCATCATGCCGCGGAAGCGATAGGCATTGATGAGTTGAAGTACGGCAATCTGTTTGTTGACCAGAGCATCGACGTCGGCGCCCTGAACCGGAACACAGGGATGTCTGGCACGCTCGGCGAACGACTGTACCACCGCTGAGTGGGGAACGTCCATGGCAACCGCCCCAGGCATTTTCTGCAGGTGGTCGAAATACGCCCGCCATTCCTCGCTGACCTGCGCGGGATTGCCCAGATAGAGCTCGTACAGCTCCTCAATGAACGGCGCATTTCCGTCATAGAGAGCCGAGTTGTCCTGCATCTCCTTCATTACGCCCATGCTTTTCTCTTCTCCTACGTGTGACTTACAGCGTGCAAGGAGTGAGGAGACATCAGTGAGGAGACAAAATCAAAAGCGGCCACGTCACTGCTTTTACTCCTTAATACGACCTTTCATGAGCTTCAGCGCATAGAAAGTCGGAGCACTCTTGTGGTGCACCCCTCACCCGCGTTATCCACGCTTCGAAATCGGCACGAAATCCCGCTTTTTTGGACCCAGGAACAGCTGGCGCGGGCGCCCAATTTTCTGTTCTGGGTCGGCAATCATTTCATTCCATTGGGTAATCCAGCCGATGGTGCGTGAAATGGCGAAAATCGCGGTAAACATGTTGGTTGGGATGCCAATGGCCCGCAGCACTATGCCCGAATAGAAGTCCACGTTCGGATAGAGCTTTTTCTCGATGAAATATTCGTCTTCCAGGGCAATGCGTTCCAGTTCGAGGGCGATCTGGAACAGTCGGTCATCCTGACAGCCCAGCTCATTGAGTACCTCATGGCAGGTTTGCCGCATCAGGTTGGCGCGCGGGTCGAAGTTCTTGTACACGCGGTGGCCAAAGCCCATCAGGCGGAATGGATTGCTCTTGTCCTTGGCGCGCTCAATAAGTTTTGTAATTTTAGATACATCCCCGATCTCTTCCAGCATGTTGAGCACAGCCTCGTTGGCACCGCCGTGAGCGGGTCCCCACAGGGAGGCTATGCCGGAGGCGATGCAGGCGAAAGGATTGGCGCCGCTGGAACCAGCGAGGCGAACTGTGGAAGTGGAGGCGTTCTGCTCGTGATCGGCATGAAGCGTAAAAATCCGGTCCATCGCCCTGACCATCACTGGGTTGGGCACGTATTCCTCGCAGGGCGTAGAGAACATCATATGCAGAAAGTTCGCTGCGTAAGAAAGTGAGTTTTTGGGGTAGGCGAAGGGTTGGCCGATATTGTACTTGTAGCTCATGGCCGCAATGGTAGGCACCTTGGCAAGCAGCCGGTGGGCAGAAATTTCGCGGTGGCGCGGGTCGGATACATCGCCGGAATCCGGGTAGAAGGCAGACAGCGCTCCCGCTACCCCAACCATTGAAGCCATGGGATGGGCGTCGCGGCGGAATCCCCGGTAAAAGTTGTTGACTTGGTCATGCACCATGGTGTGTTGGCGTATGATCGAATCGAACGCCTGCTTCTGTTCCTGGGAGGGTAGTTCGCCGTAATAAAGCAGGTGGCAGACCTCGATGAAGTCGGCGTGTTCTGCCAACTGCTCAATGGGGTAACCGCGATAGAGCAGAATGCCCTCGTCGCCGTCGATATAGGTGATTTTCGAACTGCAACTGGCCGTGGACTGGTAGCCGGGATCGTAGGTAAATATCCCGTATTTTCCCAGGCTGCGGATATCGATCACATCCGGGCCAAGGGTACCGGAAAGTACCGGCAATTCGATCTCCTCGCCACCGTCGATTTTGAGATAAGCCTTACGTTCACCCATGTCTCGTATTCCTCTTCAATTAATATTGGCGCAGCAACAGCAACACCTTTCTTACATTATCATCCACGCCGGTATCAGTGCTCTGGAGCAGTCCCCATAAATCCGGGTCGGAATAAGCCAGCAGCTCCTTGAATGCTTCCACTTCCTGCTGCGTAAGCCGCTCGAAATTCTGCTCCATAAATCGCGCCAGAACAATGTCGAGTTCCAGCATTCCGCGACGGCAGTCCCAGCGGATACGGCTGTGATGGGTGAGCGGTGAGGGGCAAGGCGTAAGATCGCCGACGCTATTCTCCTCCTCGCTGATCACTCTTCTCTCCCCACTCAAACCGTGCGCTTGACTAGCATTTCCTTGATTTTACCGATCGCGCCGGTCGGATTCAGGCCCTTCGGGCAGACATCCACACAAGTCATGATACTGTGGCAGCGAAATAACCGGTAGGGGTCTTCCAGGTTATCCAGGCGCTCGTTGGTAGCCTGGTCGCGTGTATCGGCGATAAACCGATAAGCCTGCAACAACCCAGCCGGGCCGACGAATTTGTCGGGGTTCCACCAGAACGACGGGCAGGCAGTGGAGCAGCATGCGCACAAAATGCACTCGTACAGACCGTCCAGCTTTTCCCTGTCTTCGGGTGATTGCAGACGCTCGATTTCCGGTTCCGGTTCGTTGTTGATGAGGTAGGGTTTGATCGAGCGGTATTGTTTGTAGAACTGGCTTAGATCCACCACCAAGTCGCGAACCACCGGCTGGCCAGGCAACGGGCGCAGTTCGATCGGCTGCTTGAGCCCGGACAGTGGCGTAACGCAGGCGAGCCCGTTGCGCCCGTTGATGTTCATGGCGTCCGAGCCACACACCCCTTCGCGGCAGGAGCGGCGAACGCTCAGGGTTTCGTCCTGTGCCTTGAGCAGCAGAATGGCGTCGAGCAACATCATGTTGCCGGCCTCGATATCTAGCTCATAGTCTTGCATGTGAGGCTTGGAATCGGTTTCCGGATTATAACGGTAGATCGAGAAGCGCATTTAATTCTCCTGGTGATGAGAAATGAGTGATGGGGAAACCCATCACCGTTTACCCATTACTCAATATACCCTCGCCTTTGGCTTGAAAGGCTCCACCGTCAACGGTTTCAGCCGTACCGGCTTGTAATCCAGGCGGTGTCCTTCGCTGAAATACAGTGTATGCTTCAGCCAGTTGTCATCGTCACGCAGCGGGTAGTCGTCGCGTGCATGGGCTCCACGGCTCTCCTGGCGCGCTGCGGCCGAAATCATCGTCGCCAGCGCCACTCCCATCAGATTTTCCAGTTCCAGTGCTTCGATCCGGCCAGTGTTGTAGATCTTGCTGTGATCGCGCAGCATTACATCCGGCAGGCGCGCAGCAATTTCCAGCATTTCCCTTACCCCTTCCTGCAGCACCTCTTCCTTGCGGAACACGCCGCAATGCCTTTGCATGGTCTTGCGCATCTGTTCGCGCAACTCGTCCACGGTAATGCCGTCGCGCTTGGCATCCCAGCGGCTCAAGCGCGCCATAGGCAGATCCAGGGCGCCATCCGGGACGGGACGGGGGAATGGATTCTCCTTCAGGTATTCGATGACGTGGTTGCCCGCGGCGCGCCCGAACACGATCAGGTCGAGCAGTGAATTGCTGCCCAGGCGGTTGGCTCCGTGCACCGAAACGCAGGCGCATTCGCCGATGGCATAAAGCCCGAGCACGGCCTCCTCCGGGGCGGTAGTGGTCGGCATTACCACCTGTCCTTGCAGATTGGTGGGAATGCCGCCCATCATGTAGTGCACCGTAGGCACCACAGGGATCGGTGCCTCGATCGGGTCGACGTGAGCAAACTTGATGGAAAGATCACGGATGCCAGGGAGGCGATGCTGGATCACCTCCGGCCCGAGATGATCGAGCTTCAGCTCGACGTAATCGCCGTCCTTGCCGCAACCGCGCCCTTCGTGGATTTCCACTGCCATGGCGCGGGACACCACATCACGCGAAGCAAGGTCCTTGGCGCTGGGCGCGTAGCGCTCCATGAAACGCTCGCCATCCTTGTTGACCAGGTAGCCGCCCTCTCCGCGCACCCCTTCCGTCACCAGCACGCCAGCCCCGGCAATGCCTGTCGGGTGGAACTGCCAGAATTCCATGTCCTCGAGCGGAATGCCGGCGCGTAGCGCCATGCCGAGACCGTCGCCGGTATTGATCAGGGCATTGGTCGTGGCGCTGAAGATGCGTCCGGCGCCCCCCGTAGCCAGCAGCGTGGCACGCGCCTCGATAAAGATCGGCTCGCCTGATTCAATCTCGAGCGCCACCGCACCCAGAGCATAGCCGTGACCATCCATCACCAGATCGACCGCGAAGTATTCCTCGAAAAAATGGGTCTTGGCAGCGATGTTGCGCTGGTACAAGGTATGCAGCATGGCATGGCCGGTGCGGTCGGCAACGGCACAGGTGCGCATCACCGGCGCTCCGCCGTAATTCTGCGTCATTCCACCGAACGGCCGCTGATAAATTTTACCATTGGGCAGGCGGTCGAACGGCATGCCGAAATGCTCCAGCTCGATCACTGCCTCGTTGGCCTGTCGGCACATGAATTCAATGGCATCCTGATCTCCCAGATAATCCGATCCTTTCACCGTGTCGTACATATGCCAGTGCCAGTTATCCTCGCTGACGTTGCCCAGGGACGCGGCAATGCCGCCCTGGGCTGAAACGGTATGGGAGCGGGTCGGGAAGACCTTGGACACCACCGCCACCTTCAGATTGGCGTGGGACAGTTGCAGCGCCGCACGCAGGCCCGCCCCGCCGCCGCCAATGATCAATGCATCAAAAGTACGTTTGGCGATGGCCACTATCGGATACTCCATAAAATCTGCACCGACCACGCAGTACAGCCGACCAGAGCGAGTATGACCAGCGCCTCGAGTGTCAACCTGAGCACGGTATGGTGCACATAATCCATCAAGATGTCCCTGACCCCAACCCAGGCGTGGAGGTAAAGGCTGAGCAGGAAAAGCAGACTGGCAAGGCGCATCCACTGGTTGTGAAACAGACCGCTCCATTCCTCGAACTGGAGCGGCTGATGGGTCAGCAGAAAGGCCACCATGAAAAGCGAGTAAAGCGCCATGGCGACGCCCGTGATGCGCTGCATCAACCAGTCGCGCAGGCCGTAATGGGCTCCGCTGACGATACGCTCTACCATAATAGCCACCCCCCTATCATCGCCGTCAGGGTCAGGCTGAAAGCCATAACCAGCCAGCTGTTCAGACGGGTCTTAGCCAGTTCCACACCGAAGCCCATATCCATGGCGATGAAGCGCAAGCCAGCAAAAAAATGATGGGAATATCCCCACAACAGGACTATCAACACCAACTTGACCAGCGGGCTTTCAAATCCCTGTGTCACTGTGTCGAAGTCTGCCTGAGAGCCTAGCGTAAGCTGGAGTACGGCAAGGAACAGGGGGATGGCGATAAACAGCAGTGCTCCGCTGACCCGGTGCAGGAAGGAGACGATACCCGGCAAGGGCAGCTTGATCCTGAACAGATTAAGATACTTGGGGCGTTTTCTTGCCATAGTCGCCTCCGAATGATTTAAGCACAACCAACAAAAATACCCTTGCCACAGAGCACACCGAGTATATGGCGATTAAAAACCCTGGTTTTTCTCCGTGGCCTCTATGCGCTCTGTGGCCGGTTGTTCATTTTCCAGGTCACTCAGCAGCTTTCGCCACTGCCGGTGGAATGCGCTCGATCAAGCGGGGATCGAACGGCTTGGGCAGGATGTAGTCCCTGCCGAAAGCCATTTCCTTGGCGTTGTAAGCTTTGAGCACCTCTTCCGGCACTGGCTCGCGCGCCAGTTCGGCCAGCGCTTTCACGGCGGCGATCAGCATTTTCTCGGTGATCTGCTTGGCGCGTGCATCCAGAGCGCCACGAAAAATAAACGGGAATCCCAGCACGTTGTTGACCTGGTTGGGGAAATCGGAGCGCCCGGTGGCCATGATCAGGTCGTCGCGCGCCGCGTGGGCTTCGCTAGGCAGAATTTCAGGATCGGGATTGGCCATGGCAAACACGACCGGCCTGGGTGCCATACTTTTTATCATCTTCTGGCTGACCAGGTTGGAACCGGAAACGCCGATGAACACATCCGCGCCATTCATGGCATCCGTCAGCGTGCGTAGCGGAGTATCCCTGGCGAATTCCTGCTTGTAGATATTCAGGTCGCTGCGTCCGGTGTGGATCACGCCCTTGCTGTCTACCAGCAACATGTTTTCCATCTTTGCACCCATCGAAATCAGCAGGCGCATTCCTGCCAGTCCAGCAGCGCCGGCTCCGAGGCACACCAGTTTCACATCCTCCAGCTTCTTGCCCTGTATTTCCAGCGCGTTGAGCAGACCTGCGCAAATAATCACTGCAGTGCCGTGCTGGTCGTCGTGAAAAACCGGAATGTCCAGGCGCTCCTTGAGTGCCTTCTCGATCACGAAGCAGTGCGGTGCGGCGATATCTTCCAGGTTGATACCGCCGAAGGTCGGTGAAATGTTAACCACGGTTTCGATGAAGGACTCGATGCTGGGTGCATTGACCTCGATATCGAACACGTCAATATTGGCAAAACGCTTGAACAGGATGCCCTTGCCTTCCATCACCGGCTTGCTCGCCAGCGGGCCCAGATTGCCCAAACCAAGAATGGCGGTGCCGTCGGTGATTACCGCTACCAGGTTGCCCTTGTTGGTGTAACGGTAGGCATTTTCCGGATTTTTGGCAATTTCGCGCACTGGCTCGGCAACACCGGGGGTGTATGCCAGAGAGAGATCCTGCGCTGTGGCGCATGGTTTGGATGATTCAACCGAAATTTTTCCAGGTCTGGGAAACTCGTGATAATCAAGAGCCTGTTGATTTAAGGTGGTCATGTTTTTAGTCCTAAGTTCTAAAATTCTGGGTGCTGAGTGTGTTTATTCAGGACTGTTAAATTCATCCCAGATCGTTCAGATAGCAGTGATGTTGTGTGTTGCAGCGGCTGACGCGCCATTCCACCGGCTGATCGCCGTAAGTATAGGCCACCCGGTCGATATCCAGCAGCGGCGCATTCGGCGAGATGTTAAGCAGACCCGCAACGGCATTGTCCGCCATGACGGCCCGGATACGCTCCTCGGCGCGGATGATCCTGGTGCCATAGCGGGATTCGTAAAGACTGTAAAGCGTACCCTGAAATTCGGCGATCAAGCCATCGTTGAGCCCCTTGAACAGGGTGGCGGACAGGCAGATATCATCCAGAATCACGGCTTCTCCCGAAAACCGGAGCAGGCGACGCACCATCATGACCGGCGCCCCGCGCTTCAGCCCAAGCCGCTCCGCGGCAGTGCTGTCGGCCTTGCCGCGCTCGCAATGCAGCAACTCACTGACCGGGAATTCCTTCCTGCCGCTCAGCTCGACGATGCGCAGGAAACGGTACTGAGTATGCTCCTCGGTATGGGTGGCGACGAATGTCCCCTTCCCCTGGCGCCGCACCAAAATATTTTCCGCTGCGAGCTCGTCGATCGCCTTGCGCACCGTTCCCTGGCTAACCTTGAACCGGCTCGCCAGTTCAAGTTCGCTGGGGATCACCTCGCCCGGTCTCCATTCACCTGCCACAAGGCTTTGCGTGATCAGAATCTTGATCTGCTCATAGAGCGGTCTGAATGTAGGAGTCGAATGCGATTTGGTCATGGCTTTCCCTTGCTTTTCTTAACCCTAGCACGATCAATAAAAATTATCCACTGTCTTATATAAGACATATTACATAAGCTGATTATTGACATATATCTTATTCGATAACATTATACCCATTCCTCGAATTTATGCTTTGTAAAACAACAGCGATTCCCACAAAGGGGTAAGACATGACCGAGACTTCATCCGCTGGTGTGCGCTTTCGCGCTGCCGTCGCTACCGAAAAACCCCTGCAGGTCATCGGCGCGATCAATGCTTACCATGCCAAACTGGCAGAACACACGGGCTACAAGGCGCTCTATATCTCGGGCGGCGGCGTGGCGGCGGGTTCGCTCGGCTTGCCCGATCTCGGCATCTCCACCCTCGACGACGTGCTCACCGACGTGCGCCGCATTACTGACGCAACCCACCTGCCGGTTCTGGTGGATATAGATACCGGCTTCGGTGGCGCCTTCAACATCGCCCGCACCGTCAAAGCCATGATCAAGTTTGGCGCGGCCGCCGTGCATATCGAGGACCAGGTGCTGGCCAAGCGCTGCGGCCACCGGCCTGGCAAGGCAATCGTCTCACAGTCGGAGATGGTGGATCGCATCAAGGCCGCGGTGGATGCCAGAACCGACCCCGGTTTTGTCATCATGGCCCGTACCGATGCCTTGGCAGTGGAAGGATTGCAATCCGCCATCGACCGCGCCTGTGCCTGCGTCGAGGCGGGTGCGGACATGGTTTTCCCGGAAGCGATCACCGAACTTCCCATGTACAAAAAATTCTCTGATGCAGTAAAAGTACCCGTGCTCGCCAATATCACCGAATTCGGCTCGACACCGCTCTATACTGTAGAAGAGCTGGCGGGTGTGGATGTTTCCCTGGTGCTTTATCCGCTGTCCGCCTTCCGCGCCATGAACAAGGCCGCACTGAACGTCTACGAATCCATTCGCCGTGAAGGAACGCAGAAAAAGGTGCTCGACCAGATGCAGACGCGCATGGATCTGTACGAACACCTTGGCTATCATGAATACGAGCAAAAGTTGGATGAGCTGTTTTCTCAGGAAAAGAACAATTTAGCCACTAAGGTATAGAGGCACGAAGTTTTTTCGGGGTATTCAGGTTGGGTCTGTGTCTCTGTAGTTGACAGCATTTGGAGATTAAAAAATGAGCGAAGCGGATAGCACCCCAAAAAAGAAAAAATCAGTTGCCCTGTCCGGCGTAGTGGCTGGCACCACGGCCGTATGCACCGTCGGCCACAGCGGCAACGACCTGCACTACCGCGGCTACGACATCCTGGAGCTGGCAGAAATGTCCACTTTCGAGGAAGTGGCTTACCTGCTGATTCACGGTGCGCTGCCCACCCAAGCCGAACTAGACGGTTACAAGCACAAGCTGAAGTCGCTGCGTGGCCTGCCGGGACCATTGAAAACCGTGCTCGAACAAATCCCCTCTTCTGCGCATCCGATGGACGTGATGCGCACCGGATGTTCTATGCTGGGTATCCTGCTACCCGAGAACCCCGATCGCAATCTCCAGGGTGCACAAGACATCGCAGACAGTCTGGTCTCCTCATTCGGCTCGATGCTGCTGTACTGGTACCACTATTCGCACAACGGGAAACGCATCGAAGTGGAAACGGACGACGATACCGTGGCCGGCCATTTCCTTCATCTCCTGCACGGCAAGGTGCCTTCCGACCTCCAGAGCAAGGCGCTGGATATATCACTGATCCTCTATGCCGAACACGAATTCAATGCTTCCACCTTCACCGCCCGGGTCATTGCCGGCACGCTGTCCGACATCCACTCCTGCATCACCGGCGCAATAGGCGCGCTCAGAGGCCCGAAGCACGGCGGCGCCAACGAAGCAGCAATGGAGATCATCCAGCGCTACCGCAGTCCGGACGAGGCGGAGGCCGACATCCGTAGTCGCATCGCGCGCAAGGAAATCATCATCGGCTTCGGCCATCCGGTCTACACCATTGGCGATCCGCGCAACATAGCGATCAAGACCGTGTCGCGCATGTTATGCGAGGACGGTAGCAACATGAACCTGTTCAACATCTCCGACCGCATCGAATCAGTGATGTGGGAAACCAAGAAAATGTTCCCCAACCTCGACTGGTATTCGGCCTCCAGCTATCACATGATGGGCGTGCCGACCGAGATGTTCACCCCCCTGTTCGTGATCGCCCGGACTACCGGCTGGGCAGCGCATATCATCGAGCAGCGCATCGACAACAAGATCATCCGGCCGAATGCAGAATATATTGGGCCGGAGAACCGCCCTTACCTGTCCATTGAAAAAAGAGGCTAAACCCCTTAACCGCAAAGGGCGCAAAGGTTCGCGAAGGATTGCAGGATAGATTTTACTTTGTGGAACTTTGCGTCCCTCGCGGTAAAAAATTGATTTCTAGCTAAAGGAAACCGCATGTCCTCCCACACCTCCAACGTCCGTCCCGAACCCGATCAGGTTCTGGTGGATATTGCCGACTACGTCTGCGATTACGAAATCAAATCCGCTGAGGCTTACGACACCGCCCGCTACTGTTTGATGGACACCTTGGGCTGCGGCCTGGAGGCGCTCTCCTACCCGGCCTGCACCAAGCTGCTCGGGCCTATCGTGCCAGACACGGTGGTACTCAACGGCGCCAGAGTACCCGGGACACAATTCCAGTTGGATCCTGTCAAAGCCGCTTTCGATATCGGTGCCATGGTGCGCTGGCTGGATTTCAACGATACCTGGCTTGCCGCCGAATGGGGCCATCCTTCCGATAACCTTGGCGGCATCCTCGCCACCGCCGACTGGCTGTCCCGTACCAGAGTGGCGCACGGAAAATCCGCGCTGACCATGAAGAATGTGCTGACCGCCATGATCAAGGCGCATGAAATCCAGGGCGTACTGGCGCTGGAAAACAGCTTCAACCGGGTTGGACTCGATCACGTGATCCTGGTGAAAATCGCCTCCACCGCCGTCGTCACACAACTTCTGGGCGGCTCACGGGATGAGATCATCGACGCCGTATCCAACGCCTGGATCGATGGCCAAGCCCTGCGTACTTATCGCCACTCGCCCAACACCGGTCCGCGGAAATCCTGGGCGGCGGGTGATGCCACCAGCCGTGCAGTGCGCCTGGCGCTGATGACGCTCAAAGGTGAAATGGGCTACCCCTCTGCCCTCACAGCCAAGACCTGGGGTTTTTACGACGTATTATTCAAGGGCAACGCCTTCAAGTTCCAGCGCCCCTACGGCTCTTACGTGATGGAGCAGATTCTGTTCAAGATTTCTTTTCCCGCCGAGTTCCATTCCCAGACCGCGGTGGAAGCCGCCTTCCAGCTTCATGCCCAGCTGGGCGACCGGCTGGACACGCTGGAGAAGATCGCGGAGATCGACAAGATCGTCATCACCACCCACGAATCGGCGATCCGCATCATCGACAAGAAAGGCCCACTGCATAACCCGGCCGACCGCGACCACTGCATCCAGTACATGGCCGCCGTTGGCCTCCTGAAAGGCAATCTCACCGCTGCCGATTACGAGGATGCGGTTGCCGCCAACCCGCGTATCGACGCCCTGCGCGACAAGATGGAATGTGTCGAGCATCCTCAATACACCAGGGATTATCTCGACCCCGAAAAGCGCTCCATCGCCAACGCCCTGCAAATCTTCTTCAGGGACGGCACCCAGTCCGAAAACATCGCAGTCGAATACCCGATCGGCCATCGCCGCCGCCGCGCAGAAGGCATCCCCGAGCTGGTCAAAAAATTCAGGGTGAACCTGGCGCGGAGATTCCCCGCCAAGCAGTCAAGTGCGATCCTTGGGTTGTGCATGGATGCAAAGCGCCTTGAAGCAACGACGGTGAACGAATTTATGGACATGCTGGCAATCTAGTCAGTCACGTTGAATCGCACAGATGCAATACAGACAGGCCGCCTCCCCCTTTGTAAAAGGGGGATTGAGGGGGATTTGGCAGAGCAGGGTCACGCCGCCACCGTTAAATCCCCCCTACCCCCCCCTTTTCAAAGGGGGGGATCCTCCTGGTTTAACTTGACTGACTACTAGCCATCCCAGGCGCTTCCAGAACGTTTGACTATAATCACTATAGGCAAGACGGAACAGCAGGAGGCGTCATGAAAGCATTGATCATCAGCGCAGACCATTTCGAGGACACCGAACTCCTGGTGCCCTACTACCGCCTGAAGGAAGAAGGCTTCGAGGTGGATGTCGCCTCCATTTCCAGGGGAAAAATCAACGGCAAGCACGGCTACGAAGTCAGCGTAGACAAGGCACTGCGCGACGTTCATGCCAAAGACTACGACATTCTCGTTCTTCCAGGCGGCAAGGCGCCCGCAGCGCTGCGCAAGGAACTGGCCGCGCTGGAAATCGTGAAGGATTTCTTTCGCAGCAACAAGCCGGTCGCAGCCATCTGCCACGGTCCGCAGCTATTGGTTACGGCGGGCGTCATCAAGGATCGACACGCCACCTGCTACCACTCTGTCGCCGAAGAACTGAAAGAAGCCGGCGCCCTGTATGAAGACAGCGAAGTGGTGGTGGACGGCAACCTGGTCACGTCCCGCCAGCCCTCAGACCTGCCCGCTTTCATGCGGGAAACCCTCCGGATGGCATCAAAAATCGTGCATTGATCCTATCCCGCGCATTTATCTCGACACGACAACCAAGGAGAACAAAATGAAAACCCGATTCGCAGGTTTCCAACCAATCCGGCCTGACCGTCTGATTTGGGGGCAGGAGTATCGGCATGACGCCTACAAAGCCAAGCACAAACTGCCCGAACCCACGGCTTGCCCGGTATGCGGTGCCGTATATCACGAAGGACGCTGGCAATGGGCGCCCAGACCGGCTCAGGCCCACGAGGAAATGTGCCCTGCCTGCCATCGCATCCATGACGAGTTCCCGGCTGGATTTGTGACCGTGGGCGGGCAATTCTTCAAGGAACACCGGGAGGAATTGCTGCATCTGGTGAAGAACGAAGAAGCAAAGGCCAAAGCGGAGCATCCCATGGAGCGCATCGTCAAGATCGAAGACCAGGATGACGGCGCTCTGGTCACCACCACCGGAATCCATCTCGCCCGCGGCATCGGCGAAGCATTGCACCATGCCTACAAAGGCGAACTGGAATTCCACTACAACGAACAGGAAAACCTGCTGCGCGTAGTGTGGGAGCGGTAAGACACCTCAGATATGCTTGTGGCAAGCACGTAATGAACCTATGATGTTGGAATGGTATTAAGCAGAATGTATCCGTAGCCCCCCGTGTTACATGAATGGGGGGAACTGCTAATGGAGTAACTGCCTCGGCAGTCTTATCGAATAAGACATCAAGCGTATATAAAACATTATGCAAAAAGTTAATAAAGTGTATTACTTCACAACCTACAACATAATGACCGACGAGACGAAACGCATGCCACGACCAGCAACGCTTAAAGCAATTGCCGCAGCTCATGGAACAGCAATCAATGAAACGGTGCAGGAAGTAGACGTCTCTCGCTTGGATGGTTATGGATATCTTATTGCCGACAAAAGATAAGCAGCAAGCTCGAGAGCCATTCATGAGATGGTCACACGACACAACATTCAATATAAAAGGGAATATTACATGAGATTAATTATCACCTTGGCTATCGTTATACTTGTGAGCGGGTGCCAAAATCAGATGCAGCGCGAAAACAGTTCAGCAGCGGCTATCCCAAATCCTGGCGTGGCCTGCATTAACGAGCTGCCAAATAGATCAGAATTCTCGCGAATCGCTAACAAAGTATCACTTGGGACGCCAGAACAGCAGACCCTTGAAATGTTTAGCGACATGAAAAAGCCAACAGAAGAAGAAAAGACAGCGATAGCTGCATGGGTCAAAGCTAAGGCGGAATGCAACAACCTCTCGCGTCAATGGAGCGCACAAATAAAAATGCCCGCGCAATTTGTCACGATCAACGAAAGCACATTATCAAGCTTTATGATTCTGACATCTGAGCTGTATAACGGCAAATTAACTTACGGTGAATACGCTAAAGCGCGCGCTGAGCTTCGCTCTAACACACAGCAAAAATTAGCGGCAGAGACGCAAAACTCACAGCAGCAACAGTCCGCTGCGGAAGAACAGAACAAGAACCGTGCTCTGATGTATTTAATGAATCAACAAGCGCCAACGATAGCACCCATACAGATGCCCAAGCACACGAATTGTTACGTCGTCGGAAATCAGATGAATTGCACAACGCAATAACTGAAATTAGTAAGAACGACTTTTCACCAGAGCCATTCATGGTAGCAACAGAACAGCTTAATATAGTTAAGACAGCTCGCTGCATGCTTTTTCCATTAAGGATTAACAGATATGGAATACGTCATATCGAAGATCGACGCAGCAGTGGATCAGCTTGATTGGTCAATACGACTGTTCCTAGATCATCAAGCCTATGTTCCGGCCATTACGTTAGCTGGCGCAGCGGAAGGAATCATCGGTGAACCTCTATCCGATCAATCTGCATTTGCTTTGTTGAAGAAGAAGTTATCCTCCCAGTTCGGCCTTCTTGAAAATGTGGTAAACCAGTCTCATCTAAATAAGGCTAGGAACTGGCTGAAGCATTGGAAAGGGCTTAGCGACAAAGAGACGGTGTCCTTGGAGTTAGAAACCGAAGCAATCCAGTACATCGTTCGTGCTGTGGCCAGTCTAGTTGCACATGATCGTTCACTTCCGAGCGAAGCCCCTCGCTTTTTTGAGTGGCTCTCAAGCAATCGGACAGACTTGTATCAAATTACTTGCTTTAAACCTAGTGCGGAGCCAATTTGAAAAGTGAAATAGTCTCTTCCCAGTGCCCAGATTTGTCCGAACCGGCGAGCCAGCAACGTCTATTCCCCTAAGGCTTGGCCTCCTCCACCTGGGGCGCGGCTTTCTTCTCCACCTCAGGCTGCGCACGTACCGCCGGCTTAGACTCTTCCAGCACCTGGAAAAAAATCTCGTCGCGCTTGATCATGCCCAGTTCGCTGCGGGCGCGCTCCTCGATGGCGTCGTAACCCTGCTTGAGGTCGCGCACTTCGGCATCGAGAGAGGCGTTGCGCGCTCTCAGTTTCAGGTTGACTTCCTTCTGTTGCGTGGATTCGCGGTCGACCTCCCATACCCGCAGCCAACTGCCCTTCCCCAGCCACAAGGGATATTGAAGCGCGGCAATCAGTACGACGAAGATCAGGGTCAGCCAGCGCATCTCGCGACAGTTTTTAACCTAGTTGGTAAAAAGCCTCTCGACCCGCATAGCTCGCCGCGTCGCCCAGTTCTTCCTCGATCCGCAGCAGCTGGTTGTACTTGGCGATGCGTTCGGAGCGGCTGATCGAGCCGGTTTTGATCTGCATGGCGTTGGTGGCCACGGCGATGTCGGCAATGGTGGTGTCTTCGGTTTCGCCGGAGCGGTGTGAAATCACGGTGGTATAACCGGCGTGCTTGGCCATTTCGATGGCGGCGAAGGTTTCGGTCAGCGTGCCGATCTGGTTCACCTTAATCAGGACGGAATTGGCAACACCTTTGCGAATGCCTTCGCGCAGGATTTTGGTGTTGGTCACGAACAGGTCGTCCCCCACCAGCTGGATCGATTTGCCCATGCGCTCGGTCAGCATGCCCCAACCTTCCCAGTCGTTCTCGGCCATACCGTCCTCGACGCTGAGGATCGGATACTTGTCGGTCCAGGCAGCGAGATAATCGGTAAACTGGGCTGCGCTCAGCTCCAGGTTGTCAGCCTTGAGGATGTATTTGCCGTCCCTGTAGAATTCCGTGCTGGCGCAATCCAGGCCGATCACCACATCGGAACCCGGCAGGTAGCCCGCCGTTTCGATGGCTTCCATGATGAATTGCAGCGCTTCCTCGTTGGAGGAGAGGCGTGGCGCAAAGCCGCCTTCGTCGCCCACGGTAGTGGCCAGGCCGCGCTTGCCCAGGATGCTTTTAAGGGTGTGGAAGATTTCGGCGCCGCAACGCAGCGCTTCACGGAAACTGGAGCTGCCCACCGGGATGATCATGAATTCCTGTATGTCCGAGCTGTTGCTGGCGTGCGCGCCGCCGTTGATGATGTTGATCATCGGCACGGGCAGCCTCTTCGGACCTGCACCGCCCAGATAACGGTAAAGCGGCAGGCCGGATTCCTCAGCGGCGGCCTTGGCCACAGCCAGCGATACGGAGAGCAGCGCATTGGCACCCAGACGGCCTTTGTTTTCGGTGCCGTCCAGTTCGATCAGAGTGTGGTCGATAAAAGTCTGTTCTTCGGCATCCAGGCCGATGATCGCTTCGCAGATTTCGGTGTTCACATTTTCGACGGCCTTCAGCACGCCCTTGCCAAAATAGCGCTGCTTGTCGCCATCACGCAATTCAACTGCTTCCTTGCTCCCGGTAGAAGCGCCGGAGGGTACGGCAGCCCGCCCGATGATGCCGGACTCGAGCAGTACGTCGGTTTCTATGGTTGGGTTGCCGCGGGAATCCAGAATCTCTCTTGCGATTACATCTACAATTGCACTCATTATCTTTTCCTTAATATCTAGATCACAATTTATTTAATGACTTACACACTGGCCAGCGAAGACGGGTTTCAGCATTCCTGTTCGGCGAATCCTTGTTTCTTTACCAGCGCATCCAATAGTTTCAGGGTTTCCAGCAGGCCGCGCATTTTGTCCAGAGGCCAGGCATTGGGTCCGTCGGATAAGGCTTGGTCTGGATTGGGATGGGTTTCCATGAACAGGCCGGAAATTCCGCTGGCAACCGCTGCCCTGGCCAGTACCGGCACGAATTCGCGCTGCCCGCCGCTCTTGTCGCCCTGCCCGCCGGGGAGTTGCACCGAATGGGTCGCGTCGAACACGACCGGGCAACCGGTTTCACGCATGACCATCAGGGAGCGCATGTCGGAAACCAGGTTGTTGTAGCCGAACGATACGCCGCGCTCGCAAACCATGATGTTGTCCTGGCCGCTCGCCTCCCGGGCTTTGTCGACGACGTTTTTCATGTCCCAGGGGGCGAGGAACTGCCCTTTTTTGATGTTGACCGGCTTGCCCGCGCGTGCCGCCGCGTGGATAAAATCGGTCTGGCGGCACAGGAAGGCAGGGGTTTGCAGCACGTCCACCACCGCCGCAACCGGCGCGATTTCATCAATGGCATGCACGTCGGTCAGGACGGGCACCTTGATCTGACATTTAACCTCATCCAGAATCTTAAGACCTTCATCCATCCCTTTGCCGCGGAAGGACTTTGATGAGCTTCTGTTGGCCTTGTCGTAGGAGGATTTATAGATGAAATTGATACCCAGGCCAGCGCAAATCTCCTTCAGCGCACCAGCAGTATCCAGCGCCATCTGCCTGGATTCGATCACGCAGGGACCGGCGATCAGGAACAGGGGCTGATCCAGACCGACTTCAAAACCGCAAAGCTTCATTTTACTTCCTTCTGTGAGCCGCTCAGGGCATTCAGATCATGCTGCTGTATTGCCGCCTCCACGTAGGACTTGAACAGCGGATGGCCATCGCGCGGGGTGGAAGTGAATTCAGGATGGAACTGGCAGGCGACGAACCAGGGGTGGTCGGGCAGTTCGATCATTTCGCACAGGTCTTCTCCGCCAACCGACCGGCCGCTAACTCGCAAGCCTGCCTGCTCCAGCCGGGGCAGCAAGCTGTTGTTAACCTCATAACGATGGCGATGCCGCTCGGTAATCCGATCGGCGCCATAAATTTGTCGCGCCAGAGTATCGGGCTGGAGCTGGCATTCCTGGCCGCCCAGACGCATGGTTCCGCCCAGATCGGAATTGGCATCGCGCACTTCAATACTGCCATCGCGTGCGCGCCATTCGCTGATCAGCGCAACTACCGGGTACGGGGTGTCCGGCTCGAATTCGGTGCTGTGCGCACCCGCCATGCCGGCCTTGTCACGGGCATACTCGATTACTGCCAGTTGCATGCCGAGGCAAATACCCAGATACGGAACGCGCCTCTCCCTGGCAAAGCGGATCGCCGCAATCTTGCCTTCCACTCCGCGCTTGCCGAAGCCGCCCGGAACCAGAATGGCGTCCATGCCTTCCAGCGCCCCGGTGCCGCTGGTTTCGAGCGTCTCGGAATCGATGTAATGAATCTTGATCTTGCTCAAAGTGTGTATGCCGGCATGTATCAGCGACTCAGACAGAGATTTGTAGGACTCGGTCAGATCCACGTACTTGCCGACCAGGGCAATATTTACGCTGTGCTGTGGGTGCTCCAGGGAAAAGACCAGACTTTCCCACTTGCTCAGATTCGCGGGCGGCGGCGACAATTCCAGCTTCTTACAGACGATCTCGTCCAGACCCTGCTGATGGAGCAGACCGGGGATTTTATAGATGCAGTCCACATCCACGGCGGAAATAACCGCCTTTTCTTCAACGTTGGTAAACAGAGCGATCTTGCGCCGTTCGTCATCAGGCAGATGCCTGTCGGCACGGCACAGCAACACGTCGGGCTGGATACCGATTTCGCGCAGTTCCTTAACCGAATGCTGAGTCGGCTTGGTCTTGATTTCTCCCGCCGAGGCGATGTATGGCACCAGCGTGAGATGAACGTAGCAGGTGTTGTTGCGCCCCAGTTGCACACCCATCTGGCGGATGGCCTCAAGGAAGGGCAGTGACTCGATGTCGCCCACGGTGCCGCCGATTTCGATAATCGCGACTTCCGCATCTCCCGCCCCTAGACGGACGAAATTCTTGATTTCGTCGGTGATATGAGGAATCACCTGCACCGTCCCGCCCAAGTAATCGCCGCGACGCTCTTTCTTGATCACGCTTTCATATATCTGGCCGGTGGTGAAGTTGTTGCTCTTCTTCATCTTCGCCTGGGAGAAGCGCTCGTAGTGCCCAAGGTCGAGATCGGTTTCGGCGCCATCCTCGGTGACGAATACCTCGCCGTGCTGAAACGGGCTCATAGTGCCCGGATCGACGTTGATATAGGGGTCAAGCTTGAGGAGGGTAACCTTGATGCCGCGCGTTTCGAGAATAGCGGCAAGAGAGGCGGCTGCGATACCTTTACCAAGAGAGGAAACAACCCCGCCTGTGATGAAAACGAATTTGGTCATTTTGGGAGCAGAATTGGCACAAGACGGGGTCAAATTGTAGCGCAAAACGTGTTTCACATAAAGCTAAACATCCATTAAACAAGTTTCATAAAACGATTTGCAAACGCTCGGGACGTATGGCACAATAAGAACCATTCTCATTAATGTAAGTCCAAAAAGCATGGCTACCGTCAACCTGGAAACTCTCAAAGCCGGTGAAACCGCCACTATCGCTGCGGTGCACACCGATCGCGCGCTTTCCTATCGCCTTGCGGCGCTGGGCTTCCGCATCGGGAAACGCGTCGAAGTCATCCGCCATGGCCGTTTTTCCGGCCCGCTGCACGTCCGCATCGGTGCTACCGACATCATGCTGCGCAAAAAAGAGGCGCAGAAAATAGAAGTTCAAACGCTCGCCTGATGAAACGCGTCGCCCTGGTGGGCATGCCGAACACCGGCAAATCCACGTTCTTCAACCGCGCCACCGGCGCTTCGGCCCGGGTCGGCAACTGGCCGGGCATCACTGTCGACCTGCTCGGCGCCAAGCTGCTGCTTGCCGGCGAGATGGTCGAGCTGGTTGACCTGCCCGGCATCTACGACCTGCACGGCTTCTCCGACGACGAACAGGTAGTACGCCATTTCCTGGAGAACAATCCAGTCGATCTGGTAGTCATCATCCTCAACGCTACCCAGATCGAGCGCCAGCTCAGCCTTGCCCTGCAGATCAAGCAGCTGTGCCTGCCTGCCGTGCTGCTGCTGAACATGGCGGACGAAGCGAAAAAATTCGGCATCACCATCGACGCCGAAAAAATGTCGACCTCGCTGGGGATGCCCGTCGTTATGCTCAGCGCCAAATATGGCAACGGCTACCAGGACGCGCACAAGATCATTACCCAGGCCATTCAAAGCAGCATGCCGGTTCCACCCGAGAAACTGCAAGTCCTGCTGGCGGCCGACGACCAGATCGAAACCGATATGGAGGTCGTGCTCAAGCAAACCGTCCAGGTGCCGGTTCAGTTGTCGGACAATCTGACCACCCAGCTCGATCGCCTCATGCTTCACCCCTGGCTTGGGCTGCCGCTGTTCTTCCTGATCATGTATTTGCTGTTCCAGGCGATCTTTCTGCTTGGCAAACCCTTGCAGGATGGCGTCGGATGGCTGCTGGAAGCTTTCAAGCAGGGCGCTCTGGAGCCTTTGCTGGCGGGCCTGCCGGCGGCGTTGCATGGCCTGTTGATCGAGGGCATCTACAACGGCGTGGGCACCGTTGCCACTTTCGTGCCTGTCATTGTTCTATTCTTCCTGTTCATGGCGCTGGTGGAGGATAGCGGCTACCTATCGCGCGCCGCGTTCCTGATGGACGCGCTGATGGCCAAGCTGGGGCTGGACGGGCGCAGCTTCGTCATGATGCTGCTTGGCTTCGGCTGCAACGTCCCCGCGCTGATGGGTACCCGCGTAATGCGCTCGCGCAGCCTGCGTCTGCTGACCATGCTGGTGATCCCATTTTCGCTGTGTTCGGCGCGGTTGCAGGTCTTCGTCTTCATCACTGCTGCAATTTTTTCGCCCAAGGCCGCTCCGCTGGTGCTTTTCAGCCTGTACCTGTTCAGCTTCGCCGCCGCCTTCATCACCGCGCTGCTGTTCAAGAACCGCTTCCAGAACAATGAGCCGTTCATCCTCGAATTGCCGCCATACCGCTTCCCCACTCTCCGCCAGATGGTTCTGCGCGGCTGGCACGAAGTCCGCCATTTCCTCAATCGCGCCAGCAAATTCATCATCGCCGGCGTGGTGCTGGTATGGCTGCTGACGCATTTTCCCCAGAACGTGGCGCCGGGCAGTATCGATACCTGGGCCGGAACGATCGGCCATTTCATGGAACCAGTGCTCTCGCCCATCGGTATTGACCAGCACCTCGCCATCGCCCTGATTTTCGGTTTTGTCGCCAAGGAAATCGTGGTCGGATCATTGGCGGTGATCTACGGTCTCGAAGGATCGGCTCTGACCGGCATGATGGCGCAACAGCTGGATTGGGTGCAGGCTTACAGCTTCATGCTGTTCACCCTGATTTACACACCCTGCCTTTCCACCATCGCCACGATCCGCAGCGAATCGAAGAGCATGCCCTACACCTTGTTCGCCGTTGCCTTTCCCCTCGGGTTGGCGTGGCTGCTGAGCTTTGCCTTTTACCAGGCAGCCAGGGCACTAGGCTATTAGCAAGTCTGGCGGACCCGCTCGAAAAAACAGATAGCCGCCGCGGCTGCGGCATTCAGCGATTCCGCCGTCCCCGGCATGGGAATCATGACCCTGCTATCAGCCACGGCCAGCAAATTCTCCGAAATCCCCGCGCCTTCGTTGCCGATGACAAAGGCCGTCGGGCCTCTCATATCAAGGCTAAACAGGGTTTTTTCGGCATTTAAAGTCGTTGCAACCACTTGCCCCGAAAAACTCCGCGCAGCGGCCACCAGATCGCTGCTTTCATGAACAGACAAATGAAAATGGGCACCCATGCCCGCCCTGAGCACCTTGGGCGACCAAGCGTCGGCACAACCCGACGACAAATGAACCCGACCGATTCCGGCAGCGGCGGCGGATCGCAGGATAGACCCCAGGTTGCCGGGATCCTGGATATCTTCAAGCAGCACACAGCAATTGGTTTCCTCTTCAGCTGGATGCGGAATGCAGATCAACGCGACGATCCCGGTCGGCGTGTCCACGGTCGAGATGTCCCGGAATAGTTCATCGCTCAGGACGATCAGATTTTCCGGCGGCACCATATGCAGAAAATCTCGTATTTCCGGATGATCCTGTGCGGAGGCAGAAACCATGACCGCTTCAGGCAAGCCGCCTGCCTGATGATAGGCGGCGACCAGATGGATGCCATCCAGCAGGGTTTTGCCGGCCTTCTTGCGCTCTTTTGACGAAGCGGCAAGTTTCCTGACGCTTTTAAGCAGTGGATTTTCTCTTGAGGTAATCGTTTTCATGGTGGTTTTGTGGCCGGCCAGCTCCTGCTATAGTTCGCTCATCCATCTATGAAAATCGTCATCGTAACACCAGCCGCTGCCCGCGTCAGGAATGGAAACCGTAACACGGCGCAGCGCTGGGCCACCTTCTTGCGCCAACTGGGGCATCGTGTCAGCGTGCAGGTCGAGTGGAATGGCAGCCGCGCCGACCTGATGCTGGCGCTGCACGCGCGACGCAGCCACGCCTCTATCCGGCACTTTGCCGACTGCTGTCCGGATCTACCGCTGATCGTGACCCTGACCGGCACCGACCTGTATCGCGACATCAGGGACGATCCTAGCGCCCAGGAGTCCCTGCAGCTGGCCACGCGCCTGGTGGTTTTGCAGGAAATGGGGCTCAACGAGCTGGCACCGGCATTGCGGGAAAAAACCCACGTCATCTATCAATCAGCCCGGCCTGTCACACCTGAACCGCCTTCAAAAAAATACTTCGAAGTCTGTGTCATCGGCAACTTGCGCGAGGAAAAAGACCCTTTCCGCTGCGCGCTCGCATCTGCCCTGCTGCCGGAAAGTTCTGAAATCCATATTAGCCATATGGGCCGCGCCCTGAATGACGAAATGGCGCGGCAGGCGCAGGCCCAGATGGAGAGAAATCCGCGTTACCGCTGGCTGGGCGAACTGCCCCATAGTCGGATAAGAAACAGACTAGCCCGCTGCCGGCTGATGGTGATCAGTTCCATCATGGAAGGTGGCGCTAACGTGGTGTCAGAGGCGTTGGCAGCCGGTGTGCCGGTGATCGCATCGGACATACCGGGCAATATCGGTATGCTCGGTGCCGACTATGTCGGCTATTTCCCGTGCGGAAACGAGCGCGCCCTGGCCGACCTGCTGCATCATACGGAAACCTCGCCGAAATTTTACGACCTGCTCAAGGCGCAGAGCGCCAGGCGGAAACCTCTGGTTGAGCCCAAGCAAGAACTTGCCGGACTGGAACAGCTTATCGCAGCCGCATCGGCTACTTCTTCTTTGCCAGATGGGCCAAGCCCTGTGCTGCGCGCAGGCAAAGCTGCTTGAATTCGAGGTAGCGTCGCTCATCGAGCGCACCGCCGTCATGCATGCTATCCGCGTAGAACAAGCCAATCGGCTTGTCATGCAAAAAAACCGACATCGCAAAAAACTCGCCATGCCCAAGCAACTGCCTGATCCCGAAAGGGATCATCGGCTCCAGCGTATTTCGATTGCTTGCGCTGAGCCAAATTCCCTGCACCTTCTCCATTAAGCGACTGAAAAGATGCCTCGTCGTCATGTCGATCTGAAATTGGCGCAATGGCGAACCCGGCTCGGCCCCAACCACATACTTGGCCTTCAGGGCACTGCGATCCGCAGTCATCAAGGCGAACACCACGCGGTTCAATCCGATCCCTTCGTGCATCCCCTTCAGCACCAGTGCCATCATGTCGTGCAGATCCAAAGTACCGTCCAGATGCGCCGCAATCTCGGCCATGATCTGGCTCAGCACATCAGGGTGCGGCGTCAGCCTGACCTCTGATTCTTCCCTTAATTGCCGTGTTTCTTCTGCCTCGCCAGGCTCCGCTGGCCAATCGCCCGGCAGCATGGGCAGAAATGCAGCAGCCGGTGGCACGCCGTACCAGTCCCAGTGACGCGCCTCCGCCACGGCATTGCGATGCACTGTGTGCACCACTTCATCGAGATGCATGTGCAGCATCTCTGCGATCACTTCATAATTGGCAAGCAAAGCGGGATCATGCCATCCGGTTTCGGCGAGCCGCGCGACAGACGCTGCCAAAGTCACCCCCAGGATGCGCGGCTGGACAGTATTTCCGCAGTGCATGAATGCCTGCATCAGTTCAGGCAGGCGCCATGATTCCGCAATCGCAAGTTGCAGTTCACGCGCATCGAACCCGAGGATTTCTTTCTGCGCCTGTGCCAGGCTGATTTTATTGCGCTGCACCAGCTTGCGAATTTGGAGTGCCTGCTCCGGGGCATAAGACCAGAGCAGAATTTCCCCCATGTCATAGAGCAGCGCGCCGATATACACTTCCTCGGATTTCATGTCAGCTCGGCTATTCGCCCAGTCGCGCGCCTGCCAAGCGGCATGGTGGGCTCGGCTCATGACCTGCATCAGCCTTGGCAATGCACCGTCAAATGTCTGCAGGCTTTCCTCGACAGCCTTTAGATTGGAGAGACGATTAAAGAAAGGTCCGACTCCCAACATCATCACGGCATGTTCCACCGTCGTGATCTCATTGCTGAGGCGGCTGCGTGACATGCCGTTGACCAGGCGCAGCACCTTCAAAGTCAGTAGCGGATCGTGCAGCACCACATCCGCGATTTTTCCGGCAGTAATCTGCTCCACTTTTCCGGCAAGCTTGCCCAGTTCCCTGACACTGCGCTGCAACACAGGCATATCCCAGGATTTCAGCTCGTCAACCCATTCGGCCATGGTTTTCATACTGAGGTATCCATTTCTTGCCGTGCCGGAATCCGGTAAACATAAAGCCGGGAATGATGGAAGTCATCCAGGTCAACAACACTTTCCGACTCGACGTCGGGAACAGGGAATGTATTGCTGATAAAGTGGCTGCCGGATGGCATTTCCTCGCAGACCTTGCGCCAGAGTCGAGCCATCGGCACCGGGGAGAGATAGGCGTAAACCACATCCTGATCGGCGAGGCTGTGCGGCCAAAAATCACCCCATTGGAGAGAATAATTTCCTCTGGTCGTTTTTTTTCTGGCCCAACCCAGGACAAACGGTAAGGGAGCAATTTCCATCCCGGAGAACTTTCCGTCTGGATGCTGTGTATCGAGATAGTTCAGCATTCCACCCAGGCCGGCACCCAAATCCAGAAACCGGACTCCCGCTTTGGCGGGTAGCAACTTGTCAACCGCCGCCCAAGCCTTGCGGCTAGACAAGTAGAGGGGCACCTGACTACGAAACACACTCCAGTAGATAAGGAACAGCAGAACAAAGCCGGCCAGGAACCACGACGGCGCAATGCCGAACGACAGGGTCGACACTAGTGCCGAAGAAAACAGCAGATTGATGGGCAGCCACCATGATGCCAGACCGAGACGTACACCGAGGAATGCGGCAATGCCCCCCTGAATCAAGGCGGCGGCAATGGATGGGATTTCGAGCTCGAATATGGCAAACACGGGCGCCACCAGCATCAGGGCAACCAGTGTCGCAGCAACCTGTGAAAACAACGCAACCAGGGAAGGTGAAAAAGACTGGAGCCAAGCCGACACAGCATGCCGCTCTCGCTCTGGCAGGGCGGGCTTGCAGAAAAAAGTGAAATTACTGATTTTTGCCTTCGGCTGCACTGGTTTTATCTTTTTTGCCTTCGACTTCACTGGGTTTCTCTTTCGGCGCTACCTGCTGCAGAGCGGGTGTAACCTGTTCCTGGCCACTCACCTCAAGCGGCTTGCCACCGCGGCTGATGGCATCTTCCGTATCCCTGTTCAGGACGATCAGGCTGATGCGCCGATTGATTGGATTATTGGGATCCTTGTTGTCCAGCATGACTGCAGAAGAGAGGCCAACTACACGCAACATCTTGCTCTCCGCCATCCCTCCGGCAATCAGCTCGCGCCTCGATGAATTGGCCCGGTCGGCGGATAGTTCCCAGTTGCTGTAACCCTTCTCTCCTGAAGAATAAGGTGTCGCATCGGTATGGCCGGACAAGCTGACCCGGTTCGGTACTTCATTCAGCATTTTTCCGATTTCCTGCAAAATCTGTACGGTGTAGCTTTTCATGTGGGCGCCGCCCAGATCGAACATCGGACGGTTCTTCTCATCCACGATTTGAATACGCAGGCCTTCGGAGGTAATGTCGATCAGAATCTGGTCCTTGAACTGTTTCAGCATCGGGTTGGTTTCGATGGCTTTTTCTATTCTTTCCTTCAACCCCTGGAGTTTCTTCAGCTCCTGCTTTTCGAATTCCACTTTTGCGGCTGCCAAATTGATGGTTTTTTTCTCGAGCGGATCAATGGTTTTTTGCACCTGGCCATCTTTTCGAGTCAGATCCTTGCCGCCTCCCTTGATCAGGCTGGAACTGTCGCCGCTGCCACTTCCTCCCTGCAAGGCAACCTTCAAAGGGGTCTTGAAATACTCTGAAATGCCGGCAAGGTCTCCCTTGGCCGTGGACCCCAGGAGCCACATCAGCAGAAAGAACGCCATCATCGCAGTCACGAAATCAGCGTAGGCGATTTTCCATGCGCCACCATGGTGGCCATGCGCACTCTTCTTGATGCGCTTGACGATTATCGGGCGTTGCGAATCGTCGCTCATGCCGAATTTCTAACTGCTGCTGACATGCGAAAGGTCATTTCGACTTGCTTTGCTTGACGTATTCTTCCAGTTCCATGAAGGTAGGACGCTCGGTTGAATACAGCACCTTGCGCCCGAATTCTACCGCGACCTGTGGTGCGTAACCATTCAGGCTGGCCAGCAAGGTCACCTTGATTACATTGTACAATTTTGTGCTTTCGTCATGTTTCTGCTCCAGTAGTGTGGACAGCGGGCCGACGAAACCGTAAGCGAGGAGTATCCCCAGAAAGGTGCCGACCAGTGCATGAGCGATTAGGATACCCAGCTCAGCAGGTGGGATACCGACCGATTCCATGGTATGCACCACCCCCATCACCGCCGCCACGATGCCGAATGCTGGCATGCCATCGCCCAGTTTGGCGATCACCCCGGCTGGCACCGCCCCCTCATGGTGGTGAGTATCGATTTCGTTATCCATCAGGTTTTCGATTTCGAAGGCGTTGAGGTTGCCGCCCACCATGATGCGTAAATAATCGGTGATAAATTCGACGACATGGTGATCGCTGACAATTTTAGGGTATTTGGAAAACACCGGACTTTCATGCGGCGCATCGACATCGGATTCGATCGCCATCAGCCCTTCCTTGCGCACCTTGGCCAAAATTTCATAAAGCAGGGCAAATAGTTCCAGGTAAAGCGCCTTGGTGTACTTCGAACCCTTAAATATGGTTGGCAATGCCTTCAGGGTTGCTTTGATCGCCTTTCCGTTATTGCCGACAAGAAAGGCTCCTCCCGCCCCGCCACCGATCATCAACAACTCCAACGGCTGGAGCAACGCGGCGAGATGACCGCCACCCAGCGCGAAGCCGCCGAAGACGGAAGCACAAACAACCACGTAACCGATAATTACAAACATCTCGTTTACCGCTCCCAGACAAAAAACAGTTCAATCACAGGCCAGCTGGATTGCAATAATATATGACAAATTGTGTTCTTCTCAGAACACAATGCGGCTCAAGGCAGCAACGGCAATGTTGATCAACCCCAGAATCAGATTGAAGCCTATCAGCTTGCGGATTGTGGCCAGCGCATCGCCGGCTTGCTTCCATTCCTGGGCAGCAACGGCACGTACTAGTTTGCCATAGGGAATAAAATAAACGAAGCAAAAAACCAGCATCATTACCAGTCCGATTCCGAACATTGCGTGAATACTCAATGCGATGGCCTTGAATCCCCCCAGCAGCATGATCATATACAGTCCACTGAGCAGGATTAGCACCACGGATATCCACACTACAGGAAAAAAACGCTCGAACACCCTAGCCCACAATGGCAGCCGCTGAGGTGGAGCGAGCAAGTCGGCGGCAACCGGGCGCAACATCTGGTGAGCAAAGTACATGCCGCCTACCCAAATCACCACACCCAGAACATGCAAAAAGATCGCAAAAGCCATGGTTTCTCCTGTTATATCAATTTATGGGCAATCGCCAGTTTAACTGGAGCAAAGCTTCTGCGGTGAATTTCGCTTGCGCCATGACGCCGCAAAGCTTCAAGGTGCATTGCGGTCGGATAGCCTTTATGTCGGTCGAAGCCATATTGCGGATATTCCTGATGCAATCGAAGCATTTCTGCGTCCCGCGCGGTTTTGGCTAAAATGGAGGCCGCCGAAATTTCCGCCACGCTACTGTCGCCCTTGACGATAGCTCGACAGGGCATAACCAGTTTTGGGCAATGCAGGCCATCGATCAGAGCCTCCGATGGGACGGGCAGCAGCTTTTCCACTGCGCGCCGCATTGCGAGCAGGCTTGCCTGGAGGATGTTGATACTGTCAATTTCATCGGCTTCGGCTTTGGCGATGGCCCAAGCCAGAGCACGTTCCCTGATTTGTTCAGACAGGTACTCGCGCTTTTTTTCGCTCAATTTTTTCGAGTCGGCCAGCCCTGCTATCGGCCGCTCTCCATCGAGTATCACCGCAGCCGCGAAAACGGCCCCAGCCAACGGCCCACGACCTGCTTCGTCAACACCGCAAATGAGCCAGTTTGAACGTGTGCTCATTTATGTAGTCAGAAACGGCAGAATGGCGTCCACGGCTTTTTCTGCGGAATTTTGCTTGAGATCGAGATGCATCCTGGAGAAGGCGCGAGTCAACTTCTCCCTGACCGGCCCATCATTGACCAGGTTCAGCACTGCCTGGGACAAGTTTTCCGGCGTGGCCTCATCCTGCAACAGTTCCGGCACAATGAAGCGCCCTGCGAGAATGTTCGGCAACCCGACATAGGGCAGGTATTTCTTGCTCTGCATCATGCGCCAGGTCAAGGGCGACATTTTGTACGTGATCACCATCGGGCATTTCAGCAATGCCGCTTCCAGCGTCGCGGTGCCAGAGGCCACCAGCACCGCGTCTGCGGCCGTCATGGCGTCATGGGCGTGGCCGAACAATATTGTTAGCGGCAAGTCGCCGCCTCCCGCGCGATACAGTTCAGTCTCAAACATATTGCGCGTTTCACGGCTCAGCAGCGGCACCAGGAAATGCACATTTGGAGTGACGGCGGCAATCATGCGCGCAGTCTCCACAAACAGCCTGGCCATGTAATGAACTTCGCTCTGCCGACTGCCCGGCAAAAGCGCGATGACATGATCACCTAGAGGCAGCCTGAGCTGCTCACGCGCGGCAATCCGGTTGGGTTGTTCCGGCAACATATCAGCCGATGGATGACCGACATAAGTGGCCGGAACGCCCACTGCATCATAGATTTTCTTCTCGAACGGGAATAGCACCAGCATATGGGACACAGCCCGAGCGATCTTGTGAATGCGTTCACCACGCCATGCCCAGATTGACGGGCTGACGTAATGGACGGTGGGGATTCCCCTCTTCTTCAGCCTGAGTTCCAGGTCGAGATTGAAGTCAGGTGCATCCACGCCGATGAATACATCTGGCGGATTTTCCACGAAATGGCGCAGCAGTTTATGCCGAATTTTGACGATCCCCCGATAATGCCGCAGCACCTCGACATAGCCACGAACGGCCAGCTTTTCCATGGGGAACAGTGAATTTACGCCGGCAGCCAGCATTTTCGGCCCGCCGATGCCTACAAATTCGACACCTGGAACACGGTTCTTCAGCGCTTTAACCAGGTGGGCGCCCAGTAAATCACCTGATGCTTCGCCCGCGACAATTCCGACTTTCAATTGATCTAAAACCCTGTTAACGAATGATGCCGCGCGTGGAATGAGCGAGGAAATCGGTCAGAATCTGAATTTCGGGGCAGGCATGCATCTGCTCGGCCAGGGCCAGCTTCGCCTGTTCCAGGGTAAGCCCCGACTTGTATAGTGTCTTGTAGGCGCGCTTGATCGCCAATATGGCTTCGCTGGAGAACCCCCTGCGCTTCAGCCCTTCCGAGTTGATGCCATGAGGTTGTGCATCATGACCGGCCGCTGTGACATAGGGAGGAACATCCTTGAACAGGATGGTGCCCATCCCGGTGATGCTGTGCCCGCCGATATGGCAAAACTGATGAACCACGGTAAAACCGCCGAGAATGGCGTAATCTCCGACCTGCACATGACCAGCCAATTGGGCGTTGTTGGCAAAGATGGTATGGCTGCCGATCTGACAGTCATGCGCCAAGTGTACATAGGCCATGATCCAGTTGTCGTCACCCACCCGCGTCACTCCCACGTCCTGCGAAGTACCCCGGTTGAACGTGCAGAATTCACGAATCACATTACGGTCGCCAATTTCCAGGCGGGTTTCTTCTCCCTGGTACTTCTTGTCCTGCGGCATCTCTCCCAGAGACGAAAATTGGAAAATCCGGTTGTCCTTGCCGATCCGGGTATGACCATTGATCACCACATGCGGGCCGATCGATGTTCCAGCGCCGATTTCGACATGCTCGCCGATGATCGAATAGGGCCCTACGCTGACATCGGGAGCCAGTCTGGCACCCTCATGAACGATTGCTGTCGGGTGAACCATTTACAGGGCTTTCACCGTGCACATCAGCTCTGCTTCGGTCACGACGGCACCGTCGACCTTGGCACGCGCCGCGTATTTCCAGATCCCCTTGACCGACCTGGTAATCTCCACCTCGAGAGTCAGTTGATCGCCGGCAGATACCGGTTTTTTGAAGCGCGCACCGTCGATGCCGACAAAGTAATACACGGACTTGTCGTCAGGCCGGGTGCCCATGGTCTTGAACGACAGAATCGCTGCCGCCTGGGCCAGGGCTTCGATAATGAGCACGCCCGGCATCACTGGATGGTGCGGGAAATGGCCGACGAAAAAGGGCTCATTGATCGTCACGTTTTTCAGTGCCACGATACTCTTCCCCGGTTCGCACGAAACAACGCGGTCAACCAGCAAAAAAGGGTAGCGGTGCGGCAAATACTGCAATATTTCGTGGATATCCATGCTATTCAAGGCTGTTTCCTTTCCAGTTCGCTGATTTTTTTTTCCAGTTCGCTCAATTTCTCCGCCATTTTATCCAGATGGCGAAGATGAGCTGCATTCTTGAGCCAGTCCTGATGTGCGGAAAATGGCATCACGGAGGTATACGTCCCCTCTTTGGTGATCGACTTGGTAACCAAGGTACCGGCGGAAATGTTGACGCGATCAGCAATCTCGAGGTGCCCCAGAATCACCGCGCCGCCTCCCACCGTGCAGTGCTTCCCGATTTTTGCGCTGCCGGCGATCCCGACGCAACCCGCAATCGCGGTATGAGCGCCGATACGCACGTTATGCGCGACCTGAATCTGGTTATCCAGCTTGACGCCATCCTCAATAATAGTGTCGTCCAGGGCTCCCCGGTCAATCGTGGTATTGGCGCCAATTTCAACGTCATCTCCGATGACCACCCGACCGATCTGCGGAACCTTGATCCAGCGCCCTTTTTCCATGGCAATGCCAAATCCGTCAGCCCCGATCACTGCTCCCGAATGCAGGATGGCACGATTACCAATAATACAGCCATGGTAGACCACCACTTGCGGGTAAAGCAGCGAATCATCCCCGACCTCGACCCCATCACCGAGGTGACAACCGGATCCGATGACAGCGTGTTCACCGATTTCTACACCCTTTCCGATAAACGCGAATGCCCCAATTGTGGCTGAGGCTGGAATGATTGCAGTTTGATCGACTATCGCCGTTGAGTGGATACCGGGTGATTCGGCATGCCGGGGATTGAGCAATGCGGAAACCTTGGCAAAATAAGCATACGGGTTATCGCTCAAAATACGCGGCAGGTCGGTCGCATCGCGCTCCGCGACTCCCAGGATCACTGCGCCAGCCCTGCAATTTTCCAGTAGCCGGCGGTATTTCGGATTGGTGAGAAAGCTGATATGCCCGGATAGTGCAGAGGAAAGCGGCGCGACCTGATTGACCACGACATCTGCGTCGCCAATCAGCTCACCGCCAAACCGCTCGACGATAGCACCCAGCGTGTAGCCCGTACCAGTCCGAATCATGGAATCATCCGGCAGAAGGCGCCCGCTATGCGCATCGGGAAAAAAGCCTTATTTATCGGTCAAAGCCTTCAATACCCTATCGGTAATATCGATCCGCGGACTGAAATAAACCGCTTCTTCCAACACCAGATCGAACTTCTCCTTCTCGGCGATCTCCATGATCGTTTTTCTGGCACGATCATGAACGGCGCCCAGCTCCTCGTTTCGCCTCAGGTTGAGGTCTTCCCGGAATTCTCGTTGAGCACGTTGGAAATCGCGATTCAGATTGGCGAGGTCGCGCTCCTTGTTGCGTCGATCGGATTCACTGATCGTCACGCCTTCCCGCTCCAGATGAGCCTGCAGTTCCTTGGCCTGTTTCGCCATTTTTTGCAGTTCCTGCTCGCGTGCAGCGAATTCCTTCTCGAGTTTTTTCTGTGCCTTCATAGCCGGGGCTGCTTCCCGAAAAACCCGCTCGGTGTTGACGAAGCCGATCTTCATTTCGGCGGCGGATGCCCCTGCCGCAATCGGCAATAAAGTGGCGGCAATTAATACAGCAATAATCTTGTTCAACTTGATCTCCTGAAATCGCGATTAGAACGTGGAACCCAAAATAAACTGGAACCTCTCCAACCTGTCTGTTGCTTTGGAATTGAGTGGTGCGGCAATGCTGAATTTCATGGGCCCCATCGGGGACTGCCAGCTAACGGCAAGACCGGTGGAATAACGCATGTCGGCAAAGCTGATCTTGGAATATTGTCCAGCGATATCGCCATCGCCAAAAACCGATCCGGCATCAAGGAACAGGCTCATGCGCAGGGATTTGTCCTTTTTCATGCCCGGAAACGGGAACAGCACCTCTGCATTTCCCACCAGACGGCGATTGCCACCCAGCGCATTGCCATCAATGTCTTTAGGACCAAGCGAAGATGACTTGAAACCGCGCACCGAAGTATTGCCGCCGGCGAAGAAGCTTTTGAAGAAGGGCAACGGTTTGCCGCCGTAACCATTGGCGTACCCGGCTTCGCCGTTTAACATCAGGGTGAAATCCTGAATCAAAGGCCTGAGCCACTGATGCTGATAGGAAAGCTTGTAGTACTTAATGTCCCCCCCGGGTAGCCCCACCTCGGAAAATGCCCTTTGCAGGCTGCCTTTTGTCGGATAAATAATGCTGTCACGAGTATCCCTTGCCCAGCCAATATCCCCACGCAAGGTGGTATTAGTGTCGCCAAATTGATTGACATAATCCACGTAGCGTTGAGGGCTGACTCCGCCAAGTGCGGGATCGGTGTATAACTTTAATTGGGTACTCTCGACCGACAAACCGAAATTGACCGAATCCATTTCGTTTAATGGCACCCCGAAGCGCACCCCGCCGCCAATGGACTTTGAGTCGTACCGGGAAACCGACAAGGAAGATGAATTTACTTTACGCTCATAAATGTCAAAGCCGCGACTGATGCCATCGTCGGTGTAGTAAGGGTTGGTGTAGGACAGCGAATACACCGTATTGATCTTGCCGCTGTTGAACTGAGTGGAAAGATAGTTGCCGCTACCGAATACGTTAGCCTGTGAAATAGAGCCACTAAGAATGAAGCCTTCCGAACTGGAAAAACCCGCACCCGCCATGATGCTGCCAGTGGGCTTTTCCGTCACGCTGACGTTCATGTCCACCTGGTCGGTGGTGCCGGCAACAGCGGGCGTTTCAACGTTGACATCAGAAAAATATCCTAGGCGGTCAATCCGTTCGCGTGACCGGGTAACCTTATCGGCAGCGTACCAGGCACCTTCCATCTGGCGCATCTCGCGGCGAACGACTTCATCCCGCGTTTTGGTGTTGCCGGTTACGTTGATGTGGCGCACATAAACCCGCCGACCCGGATCGATGAAGAAGGTGAATTTCGCCTCCTGTTTTTCCTTGTTGAGTTCGGGGACCGCGTTGACGTTGGCAAACGCGTAGCCGTCCTTGCCGAGGCGATCACCGATCAACTTTGTACTTTCGGTCAGCTTTTCCCTTGAGAAGACATCGCCCGGCTGAATCTTGATCAGCTTGCGTAGCTCATCTTCAGGCACCAGCATTTCCCCTGCCAGCTTGACGTCAGAAACCGTGTACTTCTGGCCTTCAGTGATGTTGATGGTGATATAGATGGATTGCTTGTCAGGGGAAATGGATACCTGTGTGGAATCCAGATTGAATTCGAGATAGCCGCGGTTCAAGTAATAGGAACGTAGCGTTTCGATGTCTGCAGCCAGTTTCTGCTTGGAGTACTGATCGTTCTTGCTCCACCAGCTCATCCATCCGGGAGTGGAAAGCACGAACAGATCGAGGAGGTCCTTCTCAGGGAAAGCCTGGTTGCCGACTATGTTGATCTGCTGGATCTTCGCCACTTCGCCTTCAGTGATATTGAAGCTGATGGCAGTGCGGTTGCGCTCCAGTGGCGTGACAGTGGTGGTAATCGCAACCGCATATTTGCCGCGGCTGAGATATTGGCGTTTGAGCTCCTGCTCAGCCTTGTCCAGCAGGGATTTGTCGAAAATCCGGCCCTCGGCCAGCCCGACTTGTTTCAACCCATCCACAAGCTGCTTCTTGTCGAATTCCTTGAGTCCTACGAAATCGATTTGGGAAATCGCCGGCCGTTCCTGCACCATGACGATCAATACATCGCCTTCAACCTCCAACCGAACATCCTTGAAAAAACCGGTTCCATACAATGCCTTGATGGCCACAGCAGCTTTCTCGTCGTCCAGTTTCTCGCCCACCTTGACCGGCAGGTAGCTGAATACCGTCCCGGCCTCTGTACGCTGAATTCCCTCTACCCGAATATCCTTGATAACAAACGGCTGAAACGCCCAGGCAGAAGCACCATACAGGCTCATCAACAACATCGGCAGGAGTTTTAATTTCATTATTGTTTAGCCAACAACCAGACGGTTAATATCGTTATAGAAAGCGAAAATCATTAATGTCAGCAGGATCGCAATGCCGATCTGCTGCCCGATTTCCATGGTCTTCTCGGAAACGGGGCTCCCCTTGATCATTTCGACCATATAATACATCAAATGCCCCCCATCCAATAAGGGGACGGGCAATAAATTGAGCACCCCGAGGCTGATGCTGATCAGTGCCAGAAAGCTGATGTAGGGAACCCAACCGAAGCGTGCGGATTGTCCGGCATAATCAGCGATGGTAATTGGGCCGCTGATGTTCTTCCAGGAAACCTGACCGGTAACCATCTTGCCCAGCATCTTCAGACTGAACAATGACGTATCCCAGGTTTTCCGCAGCGCCTGTACAAAGGCCCTGTCGACAGGATAACGCACCTCCGTAACCAGTTTTGCAAACAAGGCCGGATCCACCATCGGCGACGCGCCGATCTTGCCTACGGAGGAATCTCCGTTTTCCTTTACTGCATCGGGGATCACTTTTACCTGGAAATACTCGCCGCCTCTTTTTATGGCCAGCGTCAGAGGCAGACCAGGGTTCCGCCTGACCCATTGCACGAGTTCTTCCCAGCGATCAAGCTGAGTCTGATTCACGGAAATAATTTCATCTCCGACCCTCAGGCCAGCCTTGGCTGCAACGCCGTCCGGCTGAAGCCTGCCAATTTTGGCCGGCAAATCGGGTTGAAAGCGCTTTAACCCAAGCTTTCCCATGAAATCATTGTCCAACTCGTCGGACGACAAGCCAGCCAAGTCAAGCTGATGCGTAGCAATTTCGCCACGCTCGTTGCGAGTTTCAATTTCCACCCCAGATTTCTGAACGGCATGCTGAAGTAATATCCAGTTCACATCCTGCCAGGTCGCGGCCGGCTCGTCGCCGATCCGGATAATCGTATCGCCGCGATGAAAAGACGCAGTTGCAGCGGGAGTAGCCAACGGCACCTCCCCCAGAACCGGCTTGATACCCGGCACGCCGTAAACAAACAGAAACCAGTACAACAACACGGCAAGAATGAGATTTGCGACCGGCCCAGCCATCACGATGGCGATGCGTCGATAAATGGATTGGCTATTGAAAGCATAGGGCAGTTCGGCCGGCTCGACCGGCCCTTCCCGCTCGTCCAGCATCTTGACGTAGCCGCCCAGCGGGAAAGCGGCCAACACCCATTCCGTGCCTTCCGACGCAAACTTCCTGGTTATCAGCGGCTTGCCGAAACCCACAGAAAAACGCAGCACCCGGACACCGCACCAGCGCGCCACGATGTAATGCCCGTATTCGTGAACGACGATCAGAATGCCGAGCGTGACGGCAAATGCCGCAAGGGTAAACAACAGGCTCATGCGTATCCCATCGAGCGCATCCATTCCCGAGCCGATTCGCGCGCATCTGCATCTGCATCAATCACATCTTCCAGTGCCAAGACCGGTTTGGATCCGTTTTGGTTCAACACACTTTCTATCAGGGCCGGAATCAGCTTGAAGGGAATGCGCTCATCGAGAAATGCATCTACCGCCACTTCGTTCGCCGCATTCAAGGTAGCAGGAGTCGTACCTCCTTGACGCAAAGCCTGGTATGCCAGATCGAGGCAGGGAAAACGAACGTTATCTGGCGCTTCGAAATCGAGACGTGCTATTTTGAACAGGTCCAGCGAGGAGACTCCGGCATCGATCCGTTCTGGAAAACCCAGCGCATAAGCAATCGGCGTGCGCATGTCAGGATTACCCAACTGCGCCAGCACCGACCCATCGATGTACTCCACCATTGAATGAATCACACTCTGGGGATGAATCACCACCTGGATTTTGTCCGCATCTGCGTTAAACAGCCAGTGCGCCTCAATGACTTCCAGCCCCTTGTTCATCATGGTCGCCGAATCCACGGAGATTTTCCGCCCCATTACCCAGTTCGGATGGGCACAGGCCTGCTGAGGCGTCACATTATCCAGGTCGCGCAGCGGCACAGTGCGGAAAGGCCCGCCCGACGCGGTAAGCAGGATGCGCTTGACCCCCGAGCCACCCAGATCACCCGAAAAGTCTCTTGGCAGAGACTGGAAAATTGCATTATGCTCGCTGTCAATGGGCAATAACGTGGCTTTGTGCTCCCTGACCGCATCCATGAACACGCTGCCCGACATCACCAGCGTTTCCTTGTTGGCAAGCAGGATGCGCTTGCCTGCCTTGGCCGCGGCCAGCGAAGGGCGCAACCCGGCGCTACCGACAATCGCCGCCATCACACTATCCACCTGGGGTAGCGACGACACCCTTTCCAGCGCCTCAATGCCGCTAAGAACCTCGACATCGAGGCCAGCCAGCTTGATCTTCCCATGCAACACCTCTGCACAATCCGGATCGAGCATGACCGCGTAATCGGGCTGAAATTGACGGCATTGCTCAAACAGGCGGTCTACCTGGAGATTCGCGGTCAGCGCAACCACCCGAAAACGCTCGGCATGGCGACCAATGACATCCAGGGTATTCATGCCGATCGTCCCAGTCGAGCCAAGCACGGTAATATTTTGAATTTTTGACATCAGCTTACTAAGTTGTAATTCTTGATGAGAAGCAGCCCGAAAGCGGCTATGGGCATCGCCGCAGTCAGGGCGTCGATGCGGTCCAATATACCGCCATGGCCGGGAAGAATCTGACCGCTATCCTTGAGCCCGGCCACGCGCTTCATCCAGGACTCGAACAAATCCCCCAGGATACTGAACAGCGTCAGCAGCCACAGCAACAGTATTCCCAGCCACAAACCCGAGCTGAACAGCACGATGGAACTGTCACAAATTCCCCAAGTCATACCATACAAGGTAACGCCCAAGAACGCACCGGCGACACCCTCCCAGGTTTTACCCGGGCTGATCGTCGGAGCCAGCTTGTGCCGGCCAAATTTGCGGCCAGCAAAATAGGCGGCGGTATCAGCTATCCAGACCATCGCTAGCAAGCCCAGAAGCAGTCCGGGGGCTAAATCTCGCAGCTCAACCAGGGCAAGCCAGGTGGGAATCAAAACAACCCAACCGATCAGCGCCATGGTAATCCAGTGCCTGGTACGCCATTGATTGTGCAGCCACAGCGGAACCAGTAGCGCCCAGAAAAGGAAGGCAATACCGTACAACATGAAATTGGCTGAACGAGAAGATTCGGGCAGCAGTGCCAGACCGATGAACAGCGTCAGCAGCACATAAACCCAGCCCTGGAAACCAGAGAAAGCGGAAATTTTCGACCACTCACGGGCGCCGATCAGCAGCACCACCCCCAGCATCAGTAGCGCCCAACCCATATCCGGGAGAAGAAACAGTGCGGCTAAAAATAAAGGCAACAGCAAAAGAACGGTCAGAACGCGTGTCTTAAGCATTTGACTTAAGCTGCTCGCTGGTGCGCCCGAAGCGGCGCTCTCTTTGCTGGAAGGATTCGATCGCGCGCTTTAAGGCTGTACTATTGAAATCCGGCCACAATGTGTCGGTAAAATACAGTTCCGCATAGGCCAACTGCCAAAGCATGAAGTTGCTGATACGCTTCTCCCCGCCGGTGCGTATGAACAGATCCGGCTCCGGCGCATAGCTGGTGGAAAGATAGGGCTCCAGCTCCTCTTCCTTGAAAATCTGGCCACAATCAGGATTAGCCTCCAACATCCTGTGTGTTGCCTGAACCAAGTCCCAGCGGCCGCCGTAATTGGCGGCGATGGTCAGAGTCAACCCGGTATTGTTTTTCGTGAGCGATTCAGCGTGATCGATCATCTCGACCAGTTTGCCCTCAAAACGGGAGCGGTCGCCGATAACTTTCAGCCGGATGTTGTTATTATGGAGTTTAGTGACTTCCCGTTCGAGGGCGAGCATGAACAGCTGCATCAGAAACGACACTTCCTCCGCCGGGCGGCGCCAGTTTTCGCTGCTGAAGGCGAACAGTGTCAGGTATTTGACCCCAAGTTCGGAACAGGCCTTTACCGTGGTTCTGACAACTTCAACGCCGCGCTTGTGGCCGGCGATACGCGGCATGAACCGCTTCTTGGCCCACCTGCCGTTGCCATCCATGATGATGGCAATATGCTGCGGCACATCCCCGATTTCGGGGATGCTGCGAGTGGAGCTGGTAAACAGGGCCACTTCGCGCCTCTAAATTGCCATCAGATCGGTTTCCTTGGCTTGAAGGACCTTATCGACTTCAGCAATATACCGGTCAGTCAGCTTCTGGATTTCTTCCTGGGAGCGGCGCTCATCATCCTCGCTGATCGCTTTATCTTTCAGCAAATCTTTGAGCGTTGCATTGGCGTCGCGTCGTACATTACGCACAGCCACTTTGGCGTTTTCCGCCTCGTTCTTGACGACCTTGATCAATTCCCTGCGGCGCTCTTCCGTCAGCGCCGGCGTCGGCACCCGGATCAGATCGCCCTGGCTGGAGGGATTAAGACCCAGATCGGAGTCACGGATCGCTTTCTCAACAGCGCCCACCATTTTCTTTTCCCATGGCGTCACGCCGATGTTGCGCGAATCGATCAAGTTGATGTTGGCAACCGAGCTGATCGGCACAAGAGAACCGTAGTAATCGACCATTACGTGATCGAGTATCCCAGTATGAGCGCGACCGGTGCGCACCTTGCCCAAATCCACCTTCAGAGCCTCAAGGCTCTTCTGCATTCTTTGCTCGGCTGATTTTTTTACGTCTGCAATCATGTCAAGAATCCTTCCTGTCCAGACTCAACCCACTTTATTAGTGAGCTTTCAACACTCAACCAGCGTTCCTTCATCTTCGCCCATCACTACACGTTTCAACGCACCATGCTTGAAAATGCTGAACACGCACAGCGGCATTTTCTGATCGCGGCACAGCGCTAGCGCGGTAGCATCCATGACCTTGAGGTTTTTGGCAATCGCCTCGTCGAAACTGAGACGGTCATAGCGTGTTGCTTCCGGATCGGTCTTCGGGTCCGCAGTATAAACACCATCCACTTTGGTCGCCTTGAGCACTACCTGCGCTGCCATCTCGGAGGCGCGCAGTGCAGCGGCCGTGTCCGTGGTAAAGAATGGATTGCCGGTGCCCGCACCGAAAATCACGACTTTGCCTTCTTCCAGATAACGCAATGCCTTGCCACGAATATAAGGTTCCGCTACCTGTTGAATGGTCAGCGCCGATTGCACTCGCGCGATGAGGCCGGCGCGCCGCATGGCATCCTGTAGCGCTAATGCGTTCATCACGGTAGCCAGCATACCCATATAGTCGGCGGTGGCGCGATCCATACCCGCAGATGCGGGTGCCACGCCACGGAAAATATTGCCACCTCCAACTACTACCGCGACTTCTACCCCAAGTTGAATCACATCACCGATTTCGGAAACGATGCGATCGATAACATCACGGTTGATACCGTAGCTGTCATCGCCCATCAGCGCTTCGCCAGAAAGCTTAATCAGAATGCGTTTGTACTTGGGGGTAGTCATAGACATTACACCTTTGCGGCAGCCGCCACTTCAGCGGCGAAATCGGTGCTGCGCTTCTCGATACCCTCGCCCACCACGAACATCTGGAAAGCATTGACCTGGGCACCTTTGGAAGCCAGCAGTTTTTCCACCGTCATGTCGGGATCCTTGACGAAGGGCTGACCAACCAGAGTCACTTCGGCGAGATATTTGGTAATCCGGCCTTCCACCATCTTCTCGACGATGTTGGCTGGCTTGCCGCTCTCAGCTGCCTGGGCGGTATAAATTTCACGTTCCTTGGCAAGCAGGTCAGCAGGCACTTGTTCCCTGGAAACACAAACCGGTTTGCTGGCCGCAATGTGCATGGCGATATCCTTGCCCAGCGACTCTTCGCCGCCGGTGTAATCTACCAGCACGCCGATCTTGGTGCCATGCAGGTAGACCGCCATTTGGCCAGCCGAACTGAAGCGAACAAAGCGGCGAACCGCAATATTTTCACCCAGCTTCATCACCAAACCTTGGCGTGTTTCCTCAATGGTACTGCCAGAGGCCAGCTTCATTACGGACAGAGCGGCAACATCCGATGGATTCTGCTGTGCCACTGCCTGAGCCACTTCCTTGGCGAAATTGTTGAAATCGTCATTCTTGGCCACGAAATCGGTTTCGCAGTTGACTTCAACCAGGGCGCCGGTCTTGCGGTCCGCACTGATAAAGCTGGCTACCACACCTTCAGCTGCAATGCGGCTGGCTGCCTTGCCGGCCTTGGCGCCGCTCTTGATGCGCAGCGCATCTTCAGCTGCCTTGATATCGCCGTCTGCCTCAACCAGCGCCTTCTTGCACTCCATCATGCCGAGGCCGGTCAATTCACGCAGGTCCTTGACCATGCTTGCGGTGATTTCCGCCATTTTCAAACTCCTTGCTAAAATATATTTAAGCTGTCGCAGCTAGAGCTTTTTACAGCACGTGCGCCATTAAAATTCAAATTCAGACATAAAAAAGGGGCTCGAAGGCCCCTTTTTTTGCAGGCTGATTACTCAGCCGCCTGCTCTTCAACCTCGACAAACTCCTCGCCGACGATCTCCTGCAGCGACTGACTACGCCCTTCCAGAATTGCATCGGCGGCGCCCCTGACGTACAGACGGATGGCCTGAGTAGAGTCGTCATTACCGGGAATAACGTAATTCACGCCAATCGGGGAATTGTTGGTATCCACCACGCCAACCACTGGAATGCCCAGCTTGTTGGCCTCAGTGATCGCGCCCTTCTCGTGGCCTACGTCGATCACAAAAATCATATCAGGCAGGCCACCCATATCCTTGATCCCGCCCAGACTGCGTTCCAGCTTGTCCAGTTCGCGGCGAAGGAGCAATGCTTCCTTCTTGGCCAGCTTGCCGATGTTCTCTTCCGACAGCATGGTCTGCACTTCCTGCAAACGCTTGATGGACTGCTTGACCGTCTTGAAGTTGGTCAGCATGCCGCCGAGCCAGCGGAAATTCACGAAATGGCAACCCGCGCGCTCTGCTTCTTCCTTGAGGATTTCACGAGCCTGACGCTTGGTGCCGACAAACAGGATGCTGCCCTTGTTCGAAGCCAGTTTGCGCATGAACTTCATCGCATCCTGATACATCGGCAGGGTTTTTTCCAGGTTGATAATGTGAATCTTGTTGCGGTCGCCGAAAATAAACGGCGCCATCTTGGGGTTCCAGTAACGGGTTTGGTGTCCGAAATGGACGCCCGCTTCCAACATCTGACGCATGGTCACTGACATTTTGCTGCTCCTAGTAAGGGTTATGCCTCCACCCGCCCGATACCACCCGGCTAGCCGGGCACCCTGTACGTTAAGCGGATGTGCGAAGTTTTAAGTTTTCAAGCCATTGGCCATAAAACTTAACTTGCAATTCTAGCACGCCTGCAAGGATTTCCTCAAGGACGAATGTAAGCCCATCCCTCGCGCTGTCGTTTCATCAGCTCCACCACCCCCGCCTTGACGTAGCCGATGGACGGGTACATGTCCGCATGAGTCAGCTTGCGGCCGATCATGGTGTTCTCGCAGGCTACGATTTTCACGCCGCGGCTGACTGCCTCATCGATTTTTTCGGCCATCTCGGTTTCCAGCAGCACCATGTCCAGACCTGGGCCGTAGACCACGATCTCGATTTGCACATTCATCATACCCAGCTCTTGCTGCACGTTTTTTGCATTGCTGAGGGTGAGGTACCACTTTTGCGGTTCATTGTCACTCACCTGAAAAACCACCTTGTGAACAGACTTCGCCGAAGGTCCGCCGGCATTAGCCGGCAAGGCCGCTTGCAGCAATAGCACAGAGAGTAAAACCCCTTTTAGCCACCACATAGCTTCCTCCAAATCTTGGGACTCAGTTTATTTTGATATACTGACCACAATTTAATTCGATCAGCGGCGCCATGTCCATCATAATCAAAACCCCGGAAGAAATTGAAAAAATGCGCGTCGTCGGCAAACTGGCGGCCGAACTCCTCGACTATATCGGCCCCTTCGTCAAGGCGGGCATCACCACCGACGAGCTGGACAAGCTCTGCCACGATTACACCGTAAACGTGCAGCATGCCATACCCGCCCCGCTGAATTACGCACCTTCCGGTCACCACCCTTACCCTAAATCCATCTGTACGTCCGTCAACCATCAGGTTTGCCACGGCGTTCCCAGTGACAAGACGCTCAAATCCGGCGACATCATCAATATCGATGTCACCACCATCAAGGATGGCTACCATGGGGACAGCAGCCGCATGTTCTATGTTGGCGAGCCCTCCATCCAGGCAAAGCGCCTGTGTGAAATCACCTACGAATGCATGTGGCTCGGCATCGCCGCAGTCAAACCAGGCGCCCACCTGGGCGACATTGGACATGTAATTCAGCAGCGTGCCGAGAGCAATGGATACAGTGTTGTACGCGAATTCTGCGGTCACGGCATCGGTGCAAATTTCCACGAAGAACCCCAGGTCGTCCACTATGGCAAAGCGGGCACGGGCATCGAACTGGTTCCCGGCATGATCTTCACCATCGAACCAATGATCAATGCCGGCCGGCGCGACATTCGCCAACTCGGTGACGGCTGGTCGATAGTAACCAAGGATCACAGTCTTTCGGCCCAATGGGAACATACCATCCTGGTCACCGAAACCGGTTATGAAGTCTTGACACTGTCCGCCGGTTCGCCCAAGAAACCTGATTTCATCAGCTGACCTTGATAGCTCCTCCCTCCCTGGACATGGCGCGGTGGCGCGAAACCCTCCAGAGCGGCAGGAATGAGCTGCGTAAGTCTTATCTTGCGCAAGTCAATGCCGCCGCCCTCCTGCGCGGCCACAGCACCTTGGTTGACAAGCTTCTCCAGAGCATCTGGCGACAGTTATCCTTACCTCCCTCCTGCACGCTTATCGCGGTTGGCGGTTACGGCCGCAAACAACTTTTCCCCGGCTCGGATGTCGATCTGCTGATTCTTCTGCCGGCGAATCCGGACCAGATGCTTGGACAGAAACTGGAGCTGCTCATCGGCTTGCTTTGGGACATCGGCCTGGAAGTCGGTCACAGCGTGCGCACCCTGCCCGAATGCCTGGAGGAAGCGAAGGACATCACGGTCCAGACCAATCTGATCGAAGCACGCTTCCTGGCCGGAAACCGCGCGATGTTTCAAAGATTTACTGTTGCGGTACATGAAAACCTGAATGCGCAGGATTTTTTCGAGGCGAAACTGTTGGAACAGCAGCGACGCTACGCCCGCTTCCACGATACTGCCTACAACCTGGAACCCAACCTGAAGGAAAGCCCAGGCGGTCTGCGGGATTTGCAAAACATCCTGTGGGTCAGCCGTGCGCTGGGTTTAGGGGATACCTGGAACAAACTGGCGCTCGAATCCATTATTACCGCCCATGAAGCCCGTCAAATCCGCAGCCACGAACGCTTCCTGGAAAACCTGCGCATCCGCCTTCACTACCTCGCCCGGCGGCGCGAAGACCGCCTCCTGTTCGACCATCAGACGCTGCTTGCCGAGCAATGCGGATATACGGACAAAGCCCAGCGCAGAGCCAGCGAACAATTGATGCAGCGCTATTACCGCACCGCCAAGGCGGTCAGCCTGCTCAACGAAATTCTGCTGAAAAATCTGCGCGAGCGCATCTCCCCTGCCGCCTCATGGCAGGTTGACCCTATCAACGAATACTTTCAGGCTCGCAATGGGCTGCTAGAAATCACCGATGCAGATGCATTTCAGCGTGAACCGGGCATCATCCTGGAAAGTTTTCTGCTGCTACAGCAACACCCTGAACTGAGTGGCATGAGTGCGGCCACACTGCGTGCCCTGTGGCGTTCGACACCGAAAATCAATGCCACCTTCCGGCGCCAGCCCAGCAATCAGGCACTATTCATGCAAATCATCAGACAGCCGCGTGGGCTCACCCACGAACTGCGCCTGATGAACCAGCTCGGCATCCTGGGACGCTACATTCCTGCCTTCGGCCGGATTGTCGGCCAAATGCAGCACGACTTGTTCCACGTCTACACGGTGGACGAGCACATCATGATGGTGGTGCGCAATCTGAGGCGTTTCACCGTTCCGGAATTCACCCATGAGTTTCCGCTGGCCAGTGAGCTCATCAACAGTTTCGAACGTCCGGAAGTGCTCTATCTGGCGGGCCTGTTCCATGATATCGCCAAAGGCAGAGGTGGCAACCACTCGACGCTGGGCACGACGGATGCGCGCCGTTTTTGCCGGCCGCATGGCCTTAGTGAGGGGGATACCGACATGATCGCCTGGCTGGTGGAAAATCACTTGGTCATGTCAGCTACGGCTCAAAAACAGGATACCAGCGATCCCGAAGTGATCGAATCCTTCGCCAATCGCGTCCACGACCAGCGTCACCTCGCCGCACTATATCTACTCACTGTCGCCGATATTAGAGGCACCAGTCCGAAGGTCTGGAATGGCTGGAAAGGCAAGCTGCTGGAGAACCTGTTCAGGGCAACGCAACGTTATCTTGCGAGTGGAAGCACCCCGCTGGAAACACACGTTCAGGTACGGCAAGCCGAGGCACTGTCCCTGCTCCGCCTTTACGCCTTCGGTAATGACGCGCATCGGGCGCTATGGGCGCAACTTGAACCGGGCTATTTCCTTCGACACGAGGCGCAGGAAATAGCCTGGCACGTCCGCAACCTCCATGGCAAGGTCAACTCAAAGCAGCCCATTGTCAGAGCTCGCTTAAGCCCCGCCGGTGAGGGCATCCAGGTGATGATCTACACGCCGGACAAGGACGATCTGTTCACCCGGATTTGCAGTTTTTTCGAGCGCAACGACTTCAATATCGTCGAGGCCAAAATCCACACCAGCCGCCATGGCTATGCTCTTGACAGCTACGTGGTACTCGACGAGGCCAACCGCTCCGCCCATTACCGCGATTTGCTGAGCTTTATCGAATATGAATTGTCACAGCGCCTGACTCCTGACATGGCGCTGGAACCCCCTTTGCAAGGGCGGCTGAGCCGCCATCTCAAGCATTTCCCGATTACGCCGGAAATTGCGATCAAGGCTGATGAAAAAGGCGTCTACCATGTGCTGTCAGTCGTTGCGGGCGACCGTCCCGGCTTGCTATCACGCATCGCTCAGGTGCTCCTGAAGCATCGCATTCGCCTACATACTGCAAAGATCACAACACTGGGCGAGCGCGCCGAGGATACTTTCCTGATTACGGGTGCGGAACTGGAAAACCCGAAAGAAGTGCTGCGGCTCGAAACCGATTTGCTGCATCAACTTCAGGCAACCCCCTGATAATTCGTGATGCCGGACTTAGATACACTCATTTTAGAAAGCAGGAGTAAGAGTGACATCTCCAGACTCGCTTGATCCCTCCGACTGGCAAGACTTCCGGACTCAAGGCCATCGCATGCTCGACGACATGCTGGACTACCTCGAGCATATCCGCGAGCGCCCTGTCTGGCAGCCGATTCCTCAGGATGTGCGCGACAAGTTCAATCAAGGACTTCCCCAGGAACCGGGCGATCTTGCCGCCGCACATGAAAGCTTCATGCGGGATGTTCTTCCTTTCGCAATCGGCAACGCGCATCCAGGCTTCATGGGCTGGGTTCATGGCGGGGGAACACCGGTAGGCATGCTGGCGGAGATGCTGGCAGCCGGACTGAACGCAAATCTTGGCGGCCGTGACCAGATGCCGGTCGAGGTGGAGCGGCAGGTGGTGCAGTGGGTTCGCGAACTTTTCGGCTTTCCGGAAAGTGCTAGCGGGCTGTTTGTGACCGGAACCTCCATGGCGAATCTAATCGGGGTTCTGGTTGCCCGCACAGCTACCCTCGGCACCGGCGTACGCCTTGCAGGACTCGCCGCCAGCGACAAGCGGCTGATCGCCTATACTTCTGCGGGCGCCCATGGCTGCATTGCGCAGGCAATGGATCTTTCCGGCCTTGGGATCGATGCCTTGCGAGTCATTCCGGTGAACGATCAGTACCAGATGAATATCGCTGCGCTTGAACAAGCAATCGCAGCGGACAGATGCGCCGGTTTCAGCCCGTTCTTCATTGCCGGCACCGCAGGTACGGTCGATGTCGGCGCGATCGACAATCTCACTGCACTTGCCGATATCGCCCAAAAGGAAGGACTGTGGTTTCATGTCGATGGCGCCTACGGTGCTCTTGGCATGCTGGCCCCGGATATTGCACCGCGCCTTGAAGGCATCGGTCGGGCGAATTCCATCGCCCTTGATTTCCATAAATGGGGACAGGTGCCCTACGACGCCGGATTTATCCTGGTGAGAGATGGAAAACTTCATTACGACACCTTCGCCTCCCCAGCGGCTTACCTGCGACGGGAAACCAGGGGAATGGCGGCCGGATCGCCTTGGCCGTGCGATTTCGGACCTGATCTCTCGCGTGGCTTCCGGGCACTCAAAACCTGGTTCACGATCAAAATCTACGGCGCGAAAAAACTCGGCCAGATAATTTCCAACACCTGCACGCTTGCCCAGTACATGAAGCAGCGCATCGAGGCCACACCGGAATTGGAACTCCTCGCGCCGGTTTCACTGAACATCGTCTGCTTTCGCTACCGCAGCGAAGATGCCGACCGGGTGAATGCGAAGATTGTCGTTGCCCTGCAGGAGTCAGGAATAGCTGCACCATCGACGACCACCATCCATGAGCACCTCGCCATTCGAGCCGCCATCGTCAATCACCGCACCAATTCGGGTGATATCGACGCCTTGATCAATGCAACGATTGCTTTCGGCAATGCGCATGCCAAAAGCATACAAGATTAGGAAACTGCATGTCTGATGAAGATAACCAAGAACCTCTCATAGGCTTGGCTGCGCTGATGAGAATGGCCTATTCCGGCGTCGACCTCGCGCCGCTGGGGGCGCAACTGATCGCGCGCGCAGAGCGCAATCCAGCCGATGCCAATGCGTTGATGGATTTATCTACAGTATTGCAACTCAGAGGGAATCGCGAAACGGCACTGGACGTACAAGCCCAGGCACTGGCATTTCAGCAGCTTTACCGTCTGCCGACTGCCGGCAGTCAATCTGAAATCCGCCTTCTCGCCATCATGGGGCCCGGGGATTTGATGGCAAACTCGCCGCTGGAGTTTCTGCTGGAAGATGCCGATGTCGCGCTTGATCTGCTCTATGTTGCCCCGGGCCTCCCTTTACCGCCATCCTTGCCCGATCATGACGTGCTGTTCGTCGCCATCGCCCAGTCAGACAAGAATCTTCCACTGTTACAAGAGATAGCGAGCGCCATAAAATCCTGGCCACGCCCGGTGCTCAATAAGCCGGACAGAATTGCCTGGATGTCGCGCGATGGCGCTTGCGCGTTGCTGAAGTCCGTGCCGGGTGTTGTCATGCCGGTCACGGCACGGATATCCCGGCAGGTTCTGGAACAAATCGGCCACGAAGCGCTATCGATTACCACCGTTCTTGAAGATGGCGTTTTCCCTGTCATAGTCCGTCCGGTCGACTCCCATGCGGGCCAATGCCTGGAGAAAATAGAGCATCCGGCTGCCCTGGCGGACTACCTGAGGACGATGCCGAACGGCGAGTTCTATGTGGCACGCTTTGTCGATTATCGATCCCCGGACGGGCAGTTCCGGAAATACCGGATCGTGCTCATCGACGGCCGCCCGTTTGTCAGCCATATGGCCATATCCGACCACTGGATGATTCACTACCTGAATGCGGGGATGGCCGACAGCGCCGAAAAACGGGATGAGGAAGCACTTTTCATGGCCGATTTCGACACCGGCTTCGCACGCCGGCACGAACAGGCCTTCCGTGACATCAACAAGCGGGTTGGGCTCGACTACCTGGGCATTGATTGCGGCGAGACCGCTGATGGAAAATTGCTGATTTTCGAGATTGACAGCTGCATGATCGTCCACGCGATCGATCCGGTCGACGTGTTTCCCTACAAACAGCCTCAGATGCAGAAAGTATTCTCTGCATTTCGCGAGATGCTGTTCAATGCAAGTCGGAACAAGCGCCCTTCACGTTTGCTTCCTCTCCCGCAAGCGGGAGAGGATTGAGGTGAGGGCATTCCCTTGGGAGAGCGCCATGAGAGAGGAAAACGATCGGTCATGAAAGGCATGCATGTCCCTTCCCCGGGAGACATCCCGTCCACAGAGCAGCTACTGGTGGAGGGCGGCGATGCGCGCATTGCGCTTGAACCTGACGACGTTTTGAACAAATACGGTTGCCAGCCATTCCCGGATCCAGATCTGGCCGCTTTCGGATCATCGACAGCATCGGTCATTTCCGCTGAGAGCTTCGCCGCAGCCGACCAACTGCGCCATCGCATCTTCCTCACCGCCGGAGTCGAGCCCGAAGCAGTCACTTATACCCGGGAGCTCGATCTGATTCGCCGGGAATTGCTTCGCTTGTGCGGAGTATCCGACCTCGCCGGTATCGAGGTGGTCTTTGCCTCATCGGGCACCGATCTTCACTTGATCGCCGCCCAACTCGCGGGCGGCACCGAATCCATGCCCACCCTCGTCGTCATGGTGGATGCTGCGGAAACCGGCAGCCACGTACCGGCAGCCCTGGCCGGGCGCCACTTCAGCAGCCGGGCCTCACTGGGTGATTCGGTCATCGAAGGGACATCCATCTCAAACAGTGGCGCCATTGAAGTCGTGACCGTGCCCATTCGCCGCGAGGATGGAACCCCACGGGCGGCAGCTGACGTAGACGCCGACTTCGAATCCCTGGTGAGCGGCGCAGCCGCGACGGGACGGCGCGTTATTCTGGTCCTTGTCGATGTCTCCAAAACCGGACTGATCGCGCCCAGTTCGGCCTGCGTTTCGCGACTGCAGCGCCGGTTGCCGGAAATTCTGGATGTCCTCGTCGATGCCTGTCAGTTCCGGATCTCGCCGTCGACCCTGCTCGCCTATCTGGAGCATGATTTCATGGTAGCGCTGACCGGATCGAAATTCGTGACCGGCCCGACCTTTTCCGGCGCGCTACTCATCCCCCCGGCAGTCGCGCTGCGGCTGCGGAAGCGGCCTTTCCCTCCCGCACTGGGAGCCTATTCCACCCAGGGCGATTGGCCTCAAGGCTGGGACACCGCCGGTTGCCTCGACAATGTTGCCAATTTCGGGCTTCTGTTGCGCTGGGAAGCCGCATTGGAAGAGCTGCGCGCATTTCGCTCGGTGCCTGAGGCGGAAATCACCGCCTTTCTGAAGACATTTGCCAGCGCCATTCAGGAGCGCCTGACGCACGACCCGGTCTTCGAACCCTTGCCTGTGTCCGAACTTGACCGTCGCCCCTTGATCAAGACGGCAAGCTGGGACTCTATCCCGACGATCTTCCCATTCCTGCTCCTTCATCCCGATACCCATGCAGGGATGAAGCACCTGAACCACGAAGAAACCGCGCAGGTTTACCGATTGCTGCAAATCGACCTGACCCACCATCCTGCTTCAGAACACGCGGGAATAACCGGTGACAGTGCCAGACTGCGCTGTCAGTTGGGGCAACCGGTTGCGTGCGGCAACCGTGACGGTGTATTGGTAAGTGCGTTACGCCTATGCATCAGTTCACGTCTCATCGTCGAGGCGACATCGCAAGGAGGACGTAATACCGCTATCATCATTGCGAGGGCAAAGGCGGCACTGGACAAAACGGCATTGCTTGTAACAAAGAATGTTTTTAAAAATGAGACGATCGGGAGCCAAGTGAGCGAGGACACATCCGAGAGCCACTACCTCGGCCAGTTCATTCCCCTGCACTACCATCACCACATGCTGATGGACAAAAATCGCATGGGCAGCTTCAAGGCAGCCATAGCCCATACGGTTTTCGAAGGCGCCAAGGTGCTCGAACTGGGCGGAGGCACTGGTGTTTTGTCCTGTTTCGCTGCATCCAAAGCGCGCAAGGTATGGTGTGTGGAGTTCAACCCCGACCTGGTGGTGGAGTCGCGGCGTCTGCTGGCGCGCAACCCGGATGGACACAAAGTGGAAGTAGTCCACGCTGACGCTTTCCACTACCTGCCCCCAGAGCCTGTAGACGTGGTGATCTGCGAAATGATCCACTCAGCCATGTTGCGGGAAAAACAGGTCGCGGTCATCAACGCTTTCAAGGATCGCTACCGGCGTCGCTTCGGCGGCCCCCTGCCGGTTTTTGTACCGGAGGCCGTCATCATGGCTGTCCAGCCACTACAGCAGACTTATGACTTCTTCGGCTTTCACGCTCCCATCGTCCAGTTCCAGTCGCCGCATGCAATCCAGCCTGACACACTCGAGATGGCTGCACCGGTGGTTTACAGTACGCTGGACTTCACCCTGCCGACTTCTCCAGATATCCAATGGGTAGGCACTTTCTCCATGGAAAGGGACGGGACGGTCAACGCCCTGCGCTTCGTGACAAAAAACATTCTGGCAGTAGTGCCTGAGCAAGCCACCACGATAGATTGGCTAGGTGGCCATCTTGTGCTGCCCTTGGCCGAAGCGTTGGAAGTCAAAGCCGGCAACGTGATCCAGGTAAGCTTCCGCTATTTTGCTGGCGGGTCGTTGCGGTCGCTGGAAAAAAACATGCGTGCCACAGTGCTGGACTCTGAATGACAGAATGTCGGTTATATGGGTGGTGGCTTGTTGTCCACGCCACCATGCTCCAGTTGGTAAAGCCAGGCGAGTAGTTCCGCCACCGCGAAATAAAGCTCCGGTGGAATATGCTGATCCAGATCCACCTGCATCAACAACGAAACCAGTTCGGGCGATTCGTGCACATAGACGCCGGCATCCCGTGCACGCTCGATGATCGCTTCCGCCAGAAAACCGCGACCCTTCGCCACCACCTGTGGCGCTGCCTTGCCGGCGCTGTAAGCCAGCGCGACCGCAAGCTGCTGGCTATCAGGCTTTTTCATGCCGCTCCACCGACATGGCCAGCACATTCAGGCCGGAGGCCTCCATCGAGCTGCGCAGCTTGTCCTGCGCGCCTCTCATCGCCACCGCCGTATCCGCATCCGCAGCCTTGAGGTCGATGCGCAAGCCCTGCGGGGTAAATGCCAGTGTTGCCTGTACATCACCCAGCCTGGGTAGCTGCAGACGCAAGCTGGTCTGCCAGTGGGGCATTTCAACCTCTCCCACCCCGCCCTCGCGCGCGTTCCTCTCCTCCACCCGCCATTCCATCGACTGCCCCTGCCACACCTGCCCCTGCCACACCATCTGGCGGGAATCGAGCGTCTGCAACTGCTGCTGAACCAGCGCAACGGCCTCGGCATGAACCGGCATGCGGGAGGTGCTTTGCGCAAGAAGCCCGACCGATTGCATCGAGACCGGAGCGTTTTTTTGCGCGATTTCAGCTCCCGCCCCGGGATTCAAAGCCGAAAGCTTCCCCTGCGGCTCCTGCAGCAAATCCGTCAGCCTCCTCTCTCCGGCGACCCACTGCGCTTGGTGCGACTCGTAGAACAAGCCGCTCTGGGACAAAGTATTGCGCAGAGAGGTGGCAAACTCCTTGATATCGGAAGGTGCAGCGGAAAGCAGCGGAGCCGTCTTGTTGAGCGGAGCGGCTTGGGTTTCCGCATGGTCGGAAATTTTTTGCAGCAGTGCGCCTAGATAACGCACCGAATCGCTGAGATTGACTTGTGGTTTAGCTTCGGAAGCAAGGTTGTTGCCTGCCGCGGCAGGCAAATCGCGGGTAAGCGCGAACGTGAGGCGTGGCTGATTGGAAACGAAGGTCAATTCGACCTGAGCGCCAGGCTGGGTATTGCGGGGCAGATTCATGTCCAGCGCCATATCGCCTACTTGCACCTGGAATCGCCCGTTCGGCAAGCTAGCCAGCACCATGGCTGTCAGGCGCTGGCCAGGCACCCATTGGGCTTCCTCAAGCGGCGTCTGAGCGACCTCGATGAGAGGTGGTGCTGAAGTTTTAATCAGCAGTTGCAGCTGATTTAAAACATCATTATGAATCATGGGGGTTGATTACGGTGCAAGGCGACGATCAGTTCAGCCTCGCCGCGTGAAATGCCGCAACTGGCCGCCACCTCGTTTACGTTGAGGCCCTGCTGAGCCATTTGAATCGCGTGGGTATAAGGCGTTGCCACTACCTGCTGAGCCTTCAGTTGCTCAAGCTCCTTCTGCAGCCTGTCGACCTGCTCCTTAAGCTGCGTAAATTCCAACTCCAGGGATTGCACCTCACGACTTTTGGCGTGGGCTTCAGCCCCTCTTTGCCAAATCCGCCATCCGCGAGGCTTGGCAGAACGCATCAACAACAACATCTCGGCGATATAAACCGCTAGCACCAGCACCGCGCCTATGAGCAATTCACGCCAGGTAATGACAAAGGATTCCAAATGTTGCATCTCAGCTTAAAAATGATCATTACAATATCATTTTGCATCCGTTTTACCAACTGCTCAGGCATATTCATCGATCTGATGATCCGGATCAGGATGTTTGCCATCAGGGTTTTGAGGAGGCTGTTCCGAATGGGGCTTGCGCTTGTTTTTCTGCTTGAAATCGTCGGATGACGGATGCCTGTCCTCAGGATGAACCGGGACGGAGTCGTTGACGGTACCGATCGAGTCTGTCGTGACCCAAAATGGCAGGGGGAATATTAGATGTGGCTCTGCAAACAGAGATTGGTGGTGTTGCATCACCTCTCCAGGAATATTCAGGAATGGTTATGGTGTTTCGTAGGTATTGTTCAATTTCTGTTCAATTCTGACGCTGTCCAGCATCCCCCGCAACTCCATCATCTGAGATTCCGTCAGTAATTTTATTTCAGCATCTATATCAAGCATGGAGCGGATCAATTCTCCTTTCTTCACGCCCTCAGACAGTGTCCATAAACTTTCTATATCCTCTTGCTTCAGCCTTTCAACGATTACGGAACGCTCATGTTCGAGTTCGATCAGCCGGTCCCAATCGCTGTGCCTTGCAGAAGCTAACATCTTCTGCGTCAAGCACAACATTTCGTCATAGAGTTTGAGCAAGTCAGCACAGTTCATGGTTCATCGTTTAAGCCTTGCCATAGCTAATAGCAGCTCGATTAGGGATCTGTTCTGGAGTAACCGGAACAGCCTTAGCACCCGTTGGCTGCGACTTGCCTATCACGTCCCACGCTCCATTCAACTCAGCAAGCAAACGCCCCACCTCATCCAGTGGTTCAATAGTGTTCTTCATATTGGCTTCGAGCAAACGGTAGGACATGTACTCGTATAGTGCCTTCAAGTTCTGCGCCAACTCCCCGCCGGTTTTCTCATCAAGGCTAATTATTAGCCCTTCGTTGATGATCGAAATAGCCCTTGAAATCGCCTGTCCTTTGCTGGCAACATCGTTGCGCTGCATGGCCGCCTTAGCGCTGGCAACGGACAGAATAGCGCCATTGAACAGCATTGAAATCAGCTTGTGCGGGCTGGCACTATCAACACCGACATCAATTTCAACGCGAGAGTAGGTATTTAATGCGTCACGAGACATTACGTTCATTTTCATTTCCTCCTGCTCCAACAAATTCGCCATCTATGACAAATTTAGTCGAATGGCTAATACGTTAGCCAGTTACCTTAGGTAAATTAGCCAACTGTTGTGTCAGGTAGCTGCTGGTTTGAGACATCTGGCCTATAAGCACGTCCAGAGAAGTAAACTGAGTACGGTAGTTTTTTTCTATGGCCGTCAGGCGAAGGTTCATAGCGTCACGACGCTTAGCGATATCCTTGAGGCTGCGATTGAGCCCGTCGGTTTGGCTGGAAATCAGCCCTGGACTGGCCAAAAATTGGCTCACCAAATTATTCAGATTATTTGCATAGCCCTGGGAATAATTAATAACCCCTCTCGCACCGGTTCCCCCACCTGTAATTTGAATTTTAAGCCCATCGGTTGCGCTCCCCGCCGCCCCTGTAAGGTATTGACCAGAACCTCCTGCGGCTACCCCGTCGATCGTGCCCGCCGCGTCTAGTCCGGCACTAGTGGTCGGCGTGCCCATAAATGTTGCCACGGCAGTACCCGTTCCGCTGCCCATGCTGACACTGGAAGCAGAGCCATAGCGATTGGATGTGATGCTTAAAAATCCAGTGACAGCATCAACCGACGCAGCTACCGACGAACCTGCCGATGAAAATGCAGCGGTGCCATTAATAGCCGACTGGATTAATGTCGCCAGTTGGGTTCCAGTATAGCTTCCTGCGGTCAAGGCAACAGATGCGCTTATTCCATCTACAGCCACAGTCACTGTCGTCCCGGCCGCTATCATCGTATTGACGGCGGGGGGATTCAAATTAATGCTGCCGATCGTTTTGCTCTGAGTTGCCAACGTGCTCACGTTGACAGCGTAACTCCCCGCTTTGGCGTTTCCAGTCGCACTAACGTAGTTGACCAAGCTGTCTGTGGGCTTGCCAACAGCCGCTAACAAACTGGCGATATCATTAAAATTGTTGGTGATGGCACTTTGCAGCTTGGTCGCATCCAACCCCAAAGTCCCATCCTTCTGGAAAGCAACGCCGATTTGGGAGAGCGTAGTTAAGCTACCGCTCAAGCCTGCAAGCGGGGAGGAAAGTGTCCGCCGAATTTGCGCTTGAATATTCCGAACCGCTGAATCACCAAGCAATGGTCCGGCCTGCTTGGTGGTGGGATTGTAAGCTGTCAAATTAGCCAAGGTGCTGTTGATGTCATTATAGGCTTTGACGAAAGCCTGCACAGCAGTTTGCACCGAACCAGTGTCACGCACCACGTTCAGGTTGGTTGTACCTATCTTGGCTAAACTCAGGGTGACCCCCTGAATAGCACCGGTCACCAAATTGGAAGCACTGCTGACCGCTACACCATTAATGGTGACCGAGGCATCCTGGGCGGCGGCAGTTTGAGTCATACTCTGCACCAAAGCCGGGTCGTAGCTCAACAAGCCCGTCACGGTCGCGTCTCCACCAGCGCCAGCGGTGATTTTCATGGTCGAGTTTGCGCCGGTCTTATTGGAGGTCAACACCAAGCGGTTAGGGGCAGCGCTGCCATCGTTAATTATCGTCGCCGTGACTCCGATGTTGGCTGCATTGACCGCGTCCCTGATCCCTTGCAGGGAGTTATTGGTGCTATTGATAGTCACCGAGCCAGTGGCCTGCGCAGGATCCTGGGTGAACGCTCCAGCGGCGAAAGTACCGAACTGAAAAGTTAGAGTAGTAGCGGTGCCGGCACCTATCGTTGCCGTGGTGCTGACTTGCCCCGCAGCCCTCAACGTTTGGGCTTGAGCCAGCGCACCAACAGTGACCGAATAGGTGCCCGGTACGGCAGTGCTGGCGGCGGAAGCCGTCATAATCGTCGTATCGGCAGGCGTGGCTACAAAATTTTGAAATTTGGATAAATTTGTCAGCCCGCTCAATGCGGTCTGAAAAGAAGATAGCGCACCGCCCAAGCTCCCATAACCGGAAAGTTTCGCCTGGTAGCTCGCTTCTTTTTGGGCCAGCAAGGTTAGCGGCTGCTGTTCAACCGTCATCAACTTGGCAACAATGCCGTTAACATCGAGATTGGAACCAATACCGGGTGATGAAATAGCCATTATAGTCTCCTTACCTAAGGCCCCGCTTCGCCGTGACGTTCAAATTCCTGGCCACGCTCACGCCTTCTGGCGAATAATCAGGCCCTGCAAGGTATCCAGCGCTTTGGCGATAGCCACTACTTCTGCCGACGGCATTTGCCGAATGACTTCATTGGTCTTGGTATCCACCACCTTCACCAACCGGATGCCGGTCTCTTCATCCTGTGTAAAGCGCACGTCGTCGCTCAAGGTCTGTATCACCTTATTTACGCGTTCCATGGCTTGTTTCACCTGCTCTGGAGCTGGAGATGAAGCTGCCGCCTGAACCGCCTTGGCCGGCAACTCTACAGGTGCTGCCGGGGCCGGGGCCACATCCTGCACAACGGGGCGTTGCGACGTTGCCACATCAAGCGATACTGGCGGCACAACACTGCTTGCATTATTTTGAGAGATTATCATTTTCTACCTCCTTAAGGCAAAAAACCCGGCCGGAAATCCGGCCGGGTTTCTTACTATGTCACCATGTCACCACTTAGCGCAACAGGGCAAGCACGCCGTTCGGCAAGGCGTTAGCCTGGGCCAGCATCGCCGTACCAGCCTGCTGCATGATCTGGCCGCGGGTCAGCGCAGCCGTTTCTGCCGCAAAGTCAGTATCTTGAATCCGGCTACGGGAAGCGCTCAAATTCTCCGAGGTAGCTTGCAGGTTGGAGATCGTCGTACTAAAGCGGTTTTGCACCGCGCCAAGGGAAGCCCGTGAGCTGTTGATGTTGGCCAGCGCCGAGTCAATAACTTGTAGCGCACTGTTGGCACCAGTGGGGATGCCGTTGGTGAGTGAAGTTACGTCAATATTAGCAACTGGATTAAGGCTACTGGAGATAGCAGTAGTAACTTTCAACACACCAACGCCACTGGCGGTAGCGGAGAATGAAGTTGGTGATGCAAAGCTGACCGCCCCGCCAACCGTGATTGCATCCGCTGCGACGCCGTTTGCTGTCAGGGATTGCGCTGTACCCGTACCGCCAGAGGCAACTGGCAAACCGGTTACAGTGACGCCAGTTGCACCAGCACCAACAGCGCCAAGGTTGACTATGCCAATGTCGTAGCCCTGAGACTGTGTCAGTGCAATTTTGCCATTAGTCAGATCGGCCACGGCGGTGATGCCCGTTATCCCAGATTGGTCATTGATCGCTTTGCTCAAAGCAGTCAAATCAGTGCTACTGTTGACTTGGGCGGAAACGGTGATCGGGTTAGCTGCGCCCGCAGAGTTTGGTGCACCCTGCAAAATCATAGATACAGTGCCAGTATGGGTAAAGTTGGCCAACGTTGCCGTGGTTGTCGCTGTACCGGTAACCCCGGTAGAGCCTGAGGCGGCATTCACTGTATCGGCAATCGTTTTTGCACTTGCGCCAATAGCGATGGTCATGGCGCCGCTCGATGCACCATTACCCTGAATGGTCAATGTTTGCGCGGCTACGCTGTTAGCGATGATATCCGCTGCGGTACCTGCAGTACCCGTTCCGACTTTTGCATCAACCATCGTGCCATTATTCGCGGCCCCAATAGCGTTATTGCCAATGGAGGTGGCTTGGGCGTTGCCGATCGAAAAATTGATCGTCTGGTTGGCGTTGGCGCCGACCTGGAACTGGGCGTTGTTGAGCGAGCCATCCAGGAGGTTTTGACCGTTGAACTGAGTGGTGTTGGCTACGCGGTTCATTTCCTGTTGCAGTTGGGTAACTTCAGACTGGATCGACTGACGGTCCGATGCGGAGTTGGTGCCGTTGGCGGCTTGCACCGCCAGTTGCCGCATACGCTGCAGCAGATCGGTGGTCGTGGCCAAGCCGCCTTCAGCCGTTTGCGCCATCGAAATGCCGTCGTTGGCGTTACGCGCAGCTTGGTTAAGGCCGTTGATCTGGGCGGTAAACCGACTGGCAATCGCCATGCCTGCCGCGTCGTCCTTGGCGCTGTTGATGCGCAAGCCTGAGGACAAACGCTGCAATGCGGAGGACAAACCGGCTTGCGACGTATTCAAGTTGCGCTGCGCATTCAGCGAGGCAATATTCGTATTGATGACTTGGCTCATTTTAATTCTCCTTGGTAGGGTAGTTTAACTGCTGGCGTTGTCGCCTCCGACTTTGGTTGCCCTAAATAATCAGAGCCACTTAATCCGCCGTCAGTACCTTTATCGGGAGGCCATGGAGAAACTTTAATGTTTTTTTATCGCTTGAGATCGCGGTAGAAATTTTCGTGCGTGCCTAATAGCAACAGCACCCTGGTTGAAGGGGCATATTCATAGGCCACCAGAAATAATTGGCGATGACACTTGAACTTGTAGACATAAATACCTGCAAGATCGCCCTTCTTGGCTTCGCCCAACTCCGGGTTTGACACAATGGCGCCCACCGCTTCATCAACCACGTCTTTCTGGTTGTCGTGGAGCCTTTTATACGCCTTGATAAAGGCATTGGTCTGGATTACTTCGACACTAGCCACGATACTGCCCCGGCACGAAGCGGGTCAGCGCTTGAGCGGGTTCCTGCCGTGCGCGCAGCAGGTCGACAATAAATTCGACAGGCAGATCGGGGTTATCGAGCGCCGTTCTGCCTACCTGAGCCCAAAACTCGATCTGCCCAGCGATCGTCCTGTGCTCCGCCTTGGCGGCTACTTTGGCATTCTCATAGAGTTCGTCATCAATGCGTACAGGCAAGCCCATCATTCATCTCCAAGATTTACTACATTTGTAGTATAACAGAACGTGGTGAGGATTTATTTCAGGTTGTCCGTAACAGGCGATATTTTTGAGCACTGTGCTCAAGCAGTCGTCATTCCCGCGCAAGCGGAAATCCAGCTTCAGAAACACATTTATTTATAACGATCATTTTTAGGGAGGCGCTGAACAAATCAAATTCCGTCATTCCGGCGAAAGCCGGAATCTAAAATAATCAACGAACTAGACCCCGGCTTTCGCCGGGGTGACGAATAAATCAGCGGTTCCTTAGACCGTATGGATTCAGGTTATTGCCGGAATGACGGGCCAATAGGTTTCCGGGTTTATTCCAGGATGGGCGGATTGCCCGGGAACAACTCTTCGACAAAACCGAAGTTCTTCATATCCTTGATACGCATCGGGTACAGCATGCCCTGCAAATGGTCGCATTCATGCTGCACCACCCGCGCATGGAAACCGCTCACGGTGCGGTCTATCGGGTTACCGAACTGATTGAAGCCCTGGTAGCGCAAACTTTTGTAGCGTGGCACCAGGCCTCGCAGGCCGGGAATGCTCAGGCAACCCTCCCAGCCTTCATCAGTTTCGTCGCTGAGCGGCGTTAGCACCGGATTGATCAGCACTGTGTCCGGAACCAGTTCGGCATCCGGGTAGCGCGGATTGGCAGCCACACCAAAAATCACCACCTGCAGGCCGATTCCGACCTGTGGCGCGGCCAGCCCTGCGCCGCTGAGGGAGGCCATGGTGTCGCGCATATCTCGGATCAATTCGTGCAATTCCGGCGTGTCGGTAAGGGCAACCGGCGCCGCTACTTCCAGCAAGCGCGGGTCGCCCATGCGCAGTACTGCTCTAATCGCCATCAAGACCCACTACATGCTCCAGGATGATACGTACACGCTGCATGGCCTGCTTCAGCACGACGTCGATTTCCTCGAAACTGATGGCGTGTTTGCTGGAATTTCGGCCTGCGGCATGATTGGCGACCACGGCAATGGCGGCATAACAAAGCCCCAACTCGCGGGCGAGCACCGCCTCCGGCATACCGGTCATGCCCACCATAGTAGCGCCGTCGCGGTCGAGGCGGTTGATCTCCGCTGCTGTTTCCAGGCGCGGACCCTGAACTGCGGCATAGACTCCACCATCGATGATTTTCTCACCGGCCTCCGATGCAGCCTGCATGCACTGCTGGCGCATTTTTTCGCAATACGGCTCTGTAAAATCGACGTGCGTAACCGACTTGCCATTCCCATCAAAATAAGTAGCCTTGCGCCCGTGGGTATAGTCGATAATCTGGTCAGGTATGACAATGGCACCTGGCTCGTAATCCGGATTGATTCCTCCGACAGTGGCGATCGATACGACATTCTTCACCCCCTGAGCTTGCATCGCCCACATGTTGGCCTGGTAGTTGACCTCGTGCGGCGGGATGGAGTGGCCATAGCCGTGCCGTGCCATGAACACGACCTCATGCTCCTTGATCTTGCCGAAAGTCAGCGCGCCGGATGGCTCGCCGTAGGGAGTACGAATCACTTGCCGGTGCGTAATCTCGAGATTTGCCAGTTGGGTTAATCCGGTACCGCCGATAATTCCTAACATTATTTACTCTTCCTTTAATGCATAAATCGCGGGGAGATTACGCCATGCCCCGCGCACATCCATGCCGAAGCCGAACACGTAACGATTGGGCAATCTGATTCCGGCAAAATCAGCCTGAATCGGCTTGGCCCGCCCCAGATCCTTGTCTGCGAAAACGGCACTGTAAAACGCTGCCGCACCCATACCGAGAACCTTGTCGCGGATTGCCGCCAAGGTATGCCCCTCATCGAGGATATCGTCCAGCACCAGCACCACACGGCTAGTGACATTTTCCTTGGGCATCACCTTCCATTCCAGAGTGTTACCCTGGGTAGCATTGCCGTAGCGGCTCGCATGGATGTAATCGAAATCCAGGGGGAAATCGAGCAGGGGAAGGATCTGTCCGGAAAACACCACCGCCCCGCCCATCACGCTCAGCACCAGCGGGTGCGCATCGCCCAGGGACGCTTTGATTTCAACGGCCAAATGTTTAACTGCCGCTGCAACCTCCTCTGCAGAGCAGATCAGATCGGCCCTGGAGAATATCTCCCTGGCTTCTTTGGCTGAAATCAAGATAACTCCAGAGTGGATAAATAGTTGCGGAATTCGCCATTCACTTCCGGATGCTTCAGGGCAAACTGGATGGTTGCCTTGAGATAGCCGATCTTGCTGCCGCAATCGTAGCGGATGCCCTTATAAGCATAGGCCAACACCTGCTCCTGCTTGAGCAGCGATGCGATGCCATCAGTCAGCTGGATTTCGCCACCCGCACCGGCCTGCACGCTCTCCAGATGACTGAAAATGCGCGGTGTCAGGATATAGCGCCCGACCACGCCCAGCGTGGAGGGCGCTTCCTCGGGCCGGGGTTTTTCAACGATGCTGTTCATCTTGTAAATACCGTTTTCCAGTTCTTTGGCATCGACAATGCCATATGCTGAAGTTTCCTCGCGCGGCACGTCCTGTACCCCGATCACCGAACTGTGATAATGCGCGTACAGGTCAACCATCTGCTTCAGCACCGGCGGTTCTCCATCGAGCAGATCATCGGCAAGGAGCACCGCAAACGGATCATTCCCTATCACCTGCTTGGCGCACAGCACAGCATGTCCGAGCCCCAGCGCCTCGGCTTGGCGGATGTAGACGCAGGTTACGTTGGGAGGGATGATGCTGCGCAGCAACTCAAGCATCTTGGTTTTGCCGCGCGCCTCCAGCTCGGCTTCCATTTCATAGGCCTTGTCGAAATGGTCCTCGATCGCGCGCTTGCTGCGCCCGGTGACGAAAATCAGCTCGGTGATGCCGGCCGCCACCGCCTCCTCGACCGCATACTGGATTAGGGGCTTGTCCACGATAGGCAGCATTTCCTTCGGACTGGCCTTGGTTGCCGGCAGGAAACGCGTACCCATACCCGCCACCGGAAAAACTGCTTTGGTTATTTTTTCCATGCTCACTTCCCCAATAATTCTATTAAGTTATTTTCATCAAGGACAACCACACCCAACTCCTGCGCCTTGGCAAGCTTGCTACCGGCCTCCACACCTGCCACAACATAATCGGTCTTCTTCGACACGCTGCCGCTCACCTTGCCGCCCAAAGCCTCGATTTTTTCTTTTGCTTCATCCCGTGTCAAGCTCGGCAGGGTTCCAGTCAGGACGAAGGTTTTCCCGCTGATCGCGCTTGCCATGGGTCTGGGCGCCCGTTCACCCTCCACCCAATGTACCCCCACCGCCCGCAGGCGTTCGATCACCCCACGGTTATGGGGCTCGGCGAAAAATTGGACAATGCTTTGCGCCACCACCGGCCCCACGTCCGGCACCTGCTGCAACTCCTCCTCATCCGCCGCCATCAAGACATCCAGTCCGCCGAAATGGCGCGCTAGGTCCTTGGCCGTGGCCTCGCCCACATTGCGGATACCGAGTGCGTAAATGAAGCGCGCCAGGGTGGTTTTCTTGCTAGCCTTGATGGCGTCCAGCACATTGGCAGCCGATTTCTCCGCCATGCGGTCGAGGCTGGCCAGCGTATTCATGCCGAGCTCGTAAAGATCGGCTGGCGTCATGCGATCGAGGCTATCCAAGTCCTTCAAGCCTAGCGTGTACAAATCTGCCGGCGTACTAACCAAATCCCTGTCCACCAGCTGCTCCATCAGCTTATCGCCCAAACCCTCGATATCCATGGCTGTCCGGCTGGCAAAATGTAGCAGCGACCGCTTGCGCTGCGCCGGGCAGAACAACCCGCCGCTGCAACGCGCCGCCACCTCGTCAGGTAGGCGGATCACGTGCGAACCGCACACCGGGCAGACATGTCTCACGGCCTCAAGCAGGTTGTATGCTTGCGTGCCGGGCTGCCGACGCTCCGGCAAAACACGCACCACCTCGGGAATCACATCTCCTGCGCGGCGCACGATCACGGTATCGCCGATTCGCACATCCTTGCGGTCGATTTCGTCCTGGTTATGCAGGGTGGCATTGGTCACCGTCACGCCGCCGACAAAGACCGGTTTGAGCCGTGCCACCGGAGTCAGTGTTCCGGTGCGCCCCACCTGCACATCGATCCCCAGCAGCTCGGTCATTGCTTCCTGAGCCGGAAATTTATGGGCGATAGCAAAGCGCGGCGCGCGGGACACAAAGCCCAACTGCTCCTGCCAGGAAAGATTGTTGACCTTGTAAACCACGCCGTCGATATCGTAGGGCAGGCCGTCACGCCGGGCGCCGATCATGCGGTAGTAATCCAGCAGCCCGTCAACACCCTGCACTACCCTGCGTTCACGGCAAACCGGCACTCTCAGGCTTTCCAGGTAATCCATGACGGCGCTTAATTTGCGCGGCAAATCCACCTCGTCGACGCTGCCCAGGCCATAAGCAAAGAAGGTCAACGGACGCGTGGCCGTAATGCGTGGGTCGAGTTGGCGCAGCGAACCAGCGGCGGCGTTACGCGGGTTGGCAAATTCCTTGTCGCCCTTTTCCCGTTGCTGGCGGTTAAGCTTTTCAAAGTCCGCCTTGAGTATCAGCACTTCACCGCGCACTTCAAGCAATTTCGGCGGGTTCGCCGTATGGAGCCGCAGTGGAATGGCTTTGATCGTCCGCAGATTGGTGGTCACATCCTCTCCGGTGTAGCCGTCGCCCCGCGTCGCACCTTGAACCAGAATACCGTTCTCATAGATCAGGCTGATTGCCAGGCCGTCGAATTTGGGATCTACCGCGTATTCCACCATCTCGACACCGAGGCCTTCACGCACACGCCGGTCGAATGCCGCCACTTCCTCTTCCTCGAACGCATTGTTGAGGGAAAGCATGGGCACGCGGTGAGTCAGCTGGGAAAATTCGGCGAGGGGTGAGGCGCCAACGCGCCTGGTGGGGGAATCGGGCGTGGCGAGCAGCGGATTTCCCGCCTCCAGCCGCTCCAGTTCACGGAACAGTTTGTCGTACTCGGCATCCGGAATTTCCGGCTTATCCAGGACGTAGTAAAGGTAGTTGTGCCGCTCGATTTCCTCGCGCAGCTGCCGAACACACGCAGCGGCATCCTGCGGAACAGTCATTTAGGAAAACAGCCTTAGCGCGCGGGCGCTACCGCTCTTGATCTGCTGCGCCTCCATCCTTGCGTAAATATCGGCAAGCTGCTGCTTGATCCTGGCGATTCCGGCATCGCTCAGCGGCCGGCGGTTATCGTCCACAACCTGCCCACCCAGGGAGGAGGCCATCTGCCTGGCCACCGTCAGCATCTGGTTGAATACGCGTACCCCGTCGGCCACCCTGGGCACATCGAACAGAAAGGTGATGCCATGGGTGCTGAGATGACGGATGTTTTCCGCGGAAAACGGCGTCGGATCCAGATTGGCCAGCGAGAACAAATCCGCACCCTCGTCGTTGATATAATGGAATGCGCCATCCGGCTGCAATTTCATTCCAGCCGCTTCAGACATGGCCCGTACCTTGGTTGCAGCGAAGGCTTCACCGTTCTGGGTGATGATATTGGCACCAATCAGCACATCGACATCGGCACAGAATTGATCAAGCGCAGCGGCGAGCGCCAGCGCAGGCTGCCGTTTCGGGAATTCGGCGACCGCCACCAGTTCGTCCGCAACAGTCTGAACCTGGCTGCAAAAAGCCGCCAGATCCGAATCGGAAACCGGCCCGGTACGATCCGCCAACTGCAATGTTGCGGCAATATTGAGATATTCCTCGGCACTTCCCTGCCCGACTTCTTCCCACCCGCCGGTCAGTGAATTCATGCCAAGCCAGTGCACGCGTTTGCCGAAATCTCCCTGGCGCTGTATGGCTTCAATGAGAGCAGCAGCGCCAACTGATTCACTCGGGTGAAGTTGAACCCGGTAATTGATGGTTTCATCCTGCGACACGACCGGCCTGTCTTCGTGCAGGGGCTTGCCCCTCTCTTCCGGCTGCGATTCAACTGCGGAGACAGGCTCGATTTGCTCAATGCTCACTTCCGCTGCCGCCAGCTCTTCAGCCAGCTCCACTGGCATCTCCTCCGGCGGCATCGAAATGATCGGCTCGATCCGTGACTCTTCACGAAAACCGGCAATTTCATGCGCATCCGTAAGGGTATCGGGTAACGTGTTGGTGCCGCTCTCAAGCAGCACATCCTCCTGCCTGGCGGGAAAAGCCTTCTCGGCAATGCGCCGATACCTCCTTTCCTGGTAACGGTTAAAACCGTACACACCGGCAACGATCAGGAGACCGATCGCCAGCAAACTGATTTGCAATTCGCTCATAACATTGTTCCACTCAATTTTTTAAACCTGAAAACGAGAATTCATTTACCACAGAGACACAGAGAAAACCTGAAAACACCCGTTAGGCACAGATGGCCCAAATATTTCACAGATTGGGCAACACCTTTGAATTTCTCTGTGCCTCTGATGGTTAAGTTAAATGTATTCTCCAAGAAGAATTATAACTCACGCCGGCACTTCATCCTTCATCCGCATTGCCTCTTCGATGTCTACCGCCACTACGCGCGACACGCCCATTTCCTGCATGGTGACGCCAACCAGTTGCTCCGCCATTTCCATGGTGATCTTATTATGGCTGATATAAACGAACTGGGTCTGTACCGACATTTTTTTCACCAGTTCGCAGAAACGTTCGGTGTTTGAATCGTCGAGCGGTGCATCCACCTCGTCGAGCAGACAGAACGGCGCCGGATTGAGCTGGAACAGGGAAAAGGTCAGCGCCAGCGCAGTCAGGGCCTTCTCCCCGCCGGACAGCAGGTGGATCGAACTGTTTTTCTTGCCCGGCGGCTGGGCGATGATCTGTATCCCGGCATCGAGAAGTTCCTCGCCGGTCAGCATCAGCCTGGCCTGGCCACCGCCGAACAGCGATGGAAAAAGTTCGCCGAAATTGCGATTTACCTGATCATAAGTGCTTTGCAGGCGCTCCCGCGTTTCCCGGTCGATGCGGCGGATCGCCTGCTCCAGCGTGGCTATGGCCTCGTTCAGGTCTTTGGCCTGGGATTCGAGATAGCCACTACGCTCCCGACTGCCTTGCAGCTCTTGCAGTGCAGCCAGGTTGACCGCACCAAGCGCTTCGAGTTCCGCCGTGAGCCTGACGATCTCGCCCTGCAGGGCACTGGGCCGGAGGTTTTTCTCCATAGCTTGCAACAGTTCTGCCTCGTCGGCTCCTGCTTCCCTGAGCTGGCCTTCGTACTGTTCCTGGCCAAGACGCGCTTCCTGTTCCTTGAGGCGCAGCTCGCTGATCTGGTCGCGTAGCGGCTGCAGTTTTTGCTCGCTGCTCATACGCTGCTGCTCCAGTTCGCGCAGACGGTTAGCTGCCTCGGCCAAGGCATCGCGCGCCAACGCCAGAGCTTTCTCTTTCTCCTGCTGCTGGGTTAGCGCCTGCTGCAGCGCATGACTTAACGGTTCCTCGCTGACCCCCTGCTGCTCGGCGAGCAGGTTTTCAAGCTGGATGACCGCCTCTTCGGCCTGTTCGGCGAGCTGGGCGCTTGAAATTTCAAGCTCACCGATCTTGTTCTGACAGCTCATCTCGACGAACACCGCCTCCTGTGCGGCACGTTCTGTCTGCCTTAGCGCCTCGCGTTGCCGGTTGAGATTTTGCTCGACACCGGAACGCTCCTGGCGGGTTTCATCCAGCTGCTCGCGCAGCGCCCCGATCTGGCTTCGGCCCAGTTCCAGTCTGGCTTCAGATTCTGCGAGTTGCTCGCTCTCAGAGCCAAGCTGTCCGGCGATTTCCGCCTGTTCCGCCGAAATCCCTTTTTGACGCTGCTCGCTCTGCTGTCTGACCTGCACTAGCCGCTGCACCTCGAGTTGCAGGCGGTGCTGCTTCTGCTGCGCTTCGCCAGTAGCGCTACGCAGCCGGGCAATGTCTTTCTGCTGCTGCGCCAGCGCAGACTCGGCCTGAGCCATCGCGGTTTGAAGCTGCGCCAGCGTCACCTGTTTTACTTCAAGATCCGCCTGCAGCTGCTCGATTTCGCGCTGACGCGCCAACACCCCGTGCAGCTCGCTTTGTGGCGCATGGAAACGAATACTGTGGCGAGTAAAAACTTGGCCCGCGCGCGACACCAGCATCGCCCCTCGCGGCAACTCATTACGCAGGGCAAAACCCTCGGCGGCATTCTCGGTTACATAGATATCAGCCAGCCAGTCGTCAAGGAATGCAGGGGCACTGCCATCCGACCAGGAAACATAGCGGGACAAGAGAGCCATCCCCTCTCCCCAACCCTCTCCCGCTTGCGGGAGAGGGGGCAAAGGTGAAAGGCGCTGGTTTTGATCGAATGCAGTGACCGCTGCTGGCGGCGCATCCTCCACCCACCCCTGAGCCTGCTCGATGCTTTCCAGCGCAATACTATTCAGGCGCTCGCCCAGCACGCTTTCCAGCGCGTCTTCCCAGCCCGCTGCTATGCGCAGGCTGTTCCACAGCCGCGGCAGGCTTTCCAGATTGTGCCTCGCCAACCATGTATGCAATTTCTGGTTATGGTCGAGGCGGCTTTGCAGGTGTTTCAAGGCATTTAGCCGGGCCTCCAACTCGGTAACCAGTCGCTGCTCCGCTTGCAACCCGTCCCTGGCTTCATGTGCGCCCTTTTCCAGTTCTGGCAGCACCGCAAGCAGCTGCGCCAATTCAGCCTGAAGCGTTTCGAACTGGCCCGCCACATCGGCAAGCTCAACCTCTTTCAGCGACAGCGCCGCAACATCGAAGCGCGGCAAGCTGCTGGCCTCCTGCTGCAAACGCTGCTGCCTCGATTGCAGTTGCTGTCGGTTCCTTTGCGCGTGCGAGCGGTGGGTTTCCTCGATCTGCTTCGCCTGCTCGGCTTGGGCAAGGCTACGTTGCAGCTCGCTATAACGCCGCTGGCAATCGCGGAAACTCACCTCGGCCAGCGGCAAATTGCGGCCCTCCTGCTCCAGCTGTTCCTTGTTCTGCGCCACGCGTTCACCCGCCACTGATAGTTCGCAACGCCAGTGTTCCAAGGCTGCGAATGCCTCGTCGCGCTGTCTTGCCAGGCGCTCGCCCTGTTCGCGCAAGGCGGCGGACTGTGCGGCCAGGCGCTGGCGGCTTTCACGCTGGTGCTGCAGGTTCTGCTCCAGTCTGGAAACCTCGGCATTGGCCGCATAAATACCGCCCTGCGCCTCATGCAGCGCATCGCTGGCAGCGTAATGAGCTTCCCGCGACTGTTCCAGCTGGCTCTCGGCCTGGCGCAGTCGTGCGTTTTCCGCTTCCAGCTCATTGCTCAGGCGCGCCACTTCGCGCTGCCAGCGATCGCACTGTGCTGCCGCCTCACGCTTTCTGAGCAAAGCCAGCAGGCTGTGCGACAACTTCAACTGGGACTGCAAGGCCAGATATTGCCGTGCCACCTCGGCCTGCGATTCAAGCTTGCTAATCTGCTTGTCCAACTCCTGACGCACGTCCTCGACGCGCAACAAGTTCTCGCGCGTATCCTTCATGCGCAGCTCGGTTTCGCGGCGCCGTTCCTTGTATTTAGAGATTCCCGCCGCCTCTTCCAGAAAAACGCGCAACTCCTCGGGCCGTGCCTCGATAATGCGCGAGATCATGCCCTGCTCGATGATGGCGTAGGCGCGCGCGCCCAGCCCGGTACCCAGGAAAATGTCGGTGATATCGCGGCGACGGACATGCAGGTTGTTGATGTAGTAAGCGGACTCGCCGTTGCGGCTGAGTATCCTTTTGACGGCGATCTCGGCGTACTGTGACCATTGCCCGGCGGCTTTGCCCAGGCTGTTGTCGAAAATCAGTTCGACACTAGCTCGACTTACCGCCTTGCGTGTGGCGGAGCCGCTGAAAATCACGTCCTGCATGGATTCGCCGCGCAGCTCCCGCGCCCGCGATTCGCCCAGCACCCAGCGCACTGCATCGATCACGTTGGATTTGCCGCAACCATTCGGGCCGACAACACCCACCCGCTGCCCAGGAACGGGTATCGTGGTGGGATCGACGAAGGACTTGAAGCCGGCGAGTTTGATGTGGGTAAGACGCAATTTTTTGTCGGCAGCTGTTTTGGAAAGGTGCGGCATAAAGCCTGCGTTATAATGACAGCATTTTAACCGATTTAGTCGAGAGTGCGAAAATGGCCAGCCAACCCAGCAAGATCCTGGAAACCTTCGATAACCCGAACCCGGAGCGTGACTTCCACATCCACATGGAAATCCCGGAGTTCACCTGTTTGTGCCCGAAGACCGGCCAACCCGATTTCGCCACGCTGTATCTCGACTATATCGCAGATCAAAAGTGTGTCGAACTGAAGAGCCTGAAGATGTATATCTGGTCGTTCCGCAACGAGGGCGCATTTCACGAAGCTGTCACCAACAGCATCCTGAACGACCTGGTGGCCGCGACTCAGCCGCGCTTCATGCGTCTGACGGCGAAATTCTACGTACGCGGCGGCATCTTCACCAATGTCGTAGCCGAACACCGAAAACCGGGCTGGGAACCGCAGCCGCGCGTCGACTTGACCGCATTCAAGGCTAATTCCAATACTCGCGGGTAAGAAGTTAAGGGGGTAGCGTATGGGGAACACTACAATTCACCTTTCGCCCCTCACCCCTCACACTTATCTAGGTATCGATTTCGGCACCAGCGGTGCCCGTGCCATTGCAATTGATGGTAGCGGAGCAATACTCGCCGAGGCGCGACGAGTTTTTAGCGATCAAACTCCAGAAGCCTGGCGTGCAGCCCTGTTCGACCTGATCGACCAGACTCCGACAGACACCCGACGATTACTTAGCGCCATCGCCATCAACGGCACTTCAACCACCGCACTATTGTGCGACGCTGACAACCAGCCGCTTTGCCCGCCTCTGCTTTACAACGATGCGCGAGCCCAGCTTGAGGCAAAGCAGCTTGCTCAGATTGTTCCACCCGGCCATCCGGTACTGAGTGCAAGCTCCAGCCTGGCGAAGCTGCTCTGGTTCCAGAAACAACCCGAATTTCCCCGCGCCCGTTTTCTCCAGCACCAGACCGACTGGCTGGCCTCACTGCTACATGGCAGGCCGGGCATCAGTGATTACCACAACAGCCTCAAACTGGGCTTCGACCCAGAAACCCTGCGCTACCCGGAATGGCTGCTGCATCTGGCTGTGGCACCCCTGTTGCCGCGCGTCTTGGCGCCCGGAGCCGCGATCGGCCCGGTTACCGCAGAAATCGCCGCGCGCTTCTCACTTCCCCGCAGCTGCCTCATTCGTGCCGGCACCACCGACAGTATCGCTGCATTTATCGCCAGCAGGGCCTGCCGCCCCGGTCAAGCGGTAACATCGCTCGGCTCGACCCTGGTGTTGAAACTGCTCAGCCGGAAACGGGTGGACGCGGCACAATACGGCATCTACAGCCACCGTATCGGCAACCTGTGGCTGACGGGCGGCGCCTCCAACAGCGGCGGCATGGTGCTGCGATCGTTTTTCAGCGACGCCGGACTGGAAGAATTGAGTGCCCGCATTCATCCAGAAACAGACAGCGGCCTGGATTATTACCCTCTGCCCAGTCCTGGAGAGCGTTTCCCGATCAACGATCCCAAGTTTGAACCACGCCTGACTCCCAGACCACAAGACGATGCCCTGTTTTTGCATGGCTTGCTGGAGGGGATAGCCCGAATCGAGGCACAGGGTTACCACCTGCTGCAGGAACTGGGCTCAGACCCGCTCGAATCAGTGCTGACTGCCGGAGGCGGGGCCTGCAATCCGGCATGGACCGCAATGCGCACCCGATTCCTTGGCGTACCCGTCCAGCCTTCTTCCCACGTTGAAGCCGCATATGGCAGCGCACTGCTGGCGGCCAGAGGAGAAAATTTGCTATGCTACGAGCAATCACAAGCGGAGGAAAAAAACTAAAATGGACAGACTGAACAGGGTTTTCTCTCAGGAAGGCGTTTCCTACTTCACCATTATCCCTCTGAGCTGGTACCCGGAGGTTGAACCTTCGGCGGGCGATATCGCCGTCTGGATGTATGGTAACGTCACGCTACTACGGGCATTGGCCACGATCGAGGCGGTACAACCGGAGCTGGATGGTGACGTGGGATCCGGTGTAGGCAAGGTGCTGGAGCGACTCGAATTCAAAATCGACCTGACGCTCAGCCTGGTTGCCAAATTGCTGGCAAAAAATGCAGTCCTGCCCTCGACCTGCCCTGTCTTTGTCAGCGCCGAGGGCATGGAATGGATCTGCAAAGAAACGGCTACCGAGGGCGAGGATATCGTTATTTCCGCCTACATCAGCCCGAAATTGCCACAACCGCTGGTTCTACCGGCAAAAATCAAAGCCGTACAGCAAGAGCCGGGCGGCACCAGGGTCTATGCCACTTTCACCCATCTTAGTGAAGAAGCACAGGACTGGCTCTCACGTACCATTTTCCGCTACCATCGCCGCGCGGTGCAGCTACATTCACGCTAAGGGGTAATTCAACGTTTCAGGTGACCATAGGCGGGCAAGGTCTGCAAGCGGGTGTCCGTTAAAGGCGCCCCAACAGTGAAGTGATAAAGACTTTGCATCCTCTTCCCCTGCAGCCCCAGCGCCTCATGTACCCCATCGTCAAAGAAACAGCCGATTCCCGTGCCGCGTACTCCGGCCGCTTCTGCTTCCAGATACAGCACCTGTCCCAGCACGCCCGCTTCCCAAAAGAGTTGCCGGTAAACCCAAGGTCCCAAAGCAAGGCTCGCTTCGTATTCGGCCAGCATGCCCAGGCTGAAGGCGCCGTCGGCAGCAATTTCCTGGTGGCAAGACAAAGCGCGCGCGGCATCGCGCATATCGGCCGCCACCAAGCGGAATAACGGCAAATGCGCAGGGCAGCCATCCACCCGCTTCCATTCTAAATCCTGGCGGAACAAGGTGCGCAGCGTGTCCCCGCGTTGCGCATTACGCAGGAATAGGTATAGCCCTGGCTCCAGACAATCGACACGGTGTACGAACAACACCAGATCAATCCGTGGCGCCCATGGGATTACATCCCAGGGCGGCATGCCGGGGCGTGGCAGGGTCAGGTCGAGCATCCGATAAAAGATGCTGAGCGGAATACTGCTGATACCGTCAAAAGACTGGGCGCTGCGTCGCTGCTGGATGATTCCCCTGGCGCTAAGGATACAGGGTGAGTTCAATGGCGCAGGCAACTTCGGCGCTTGCCAGGTGCTTTCATGCGTTTCAGGTTTGACGCAGGCCGCTGCGACTTTGTCTATGGCCGGCCAGTCGTGCATGTGATTAACGGAGAGCGTATTCGCCTGCCCTAGCTTCACGCCAGCACCAGCTGCCCGCAACAGTTTTTCTGGCGCAACGGTCTCGACTACGGCCTGCAGCGACACCTGCAACATGATGTCAGGGTGTTCTCGTTCAGCCTGGACATTATCCTCGCTCCGGTCTGTGCCAAGCACTCGGCCAATCTCGACATCCGACCAGCTATCCAGCAATTTCACCGTCCAGCCGAGCGCTGCGGCTGCATAGCGTACAGCGGCGATGGCATGTCCGACATCGTGCTGGCAATAGCGGAAGGCGCGTTCGCCGTATTTCCAGGCTTCACGCCAATGAATCGAGGTCAGTCCGAGCAGAAAGACGTTCGTCGGCAAGACGCGTTCTACGTCGGCAAAACGGCAACGTTGCTCCAGCAGGTGATCACGACTCACGTAATGATGCACCCCATCCACAAGCCCGAAGCAGCCTTGCGCCACCACATAGGCTTCGGTCGGATGCAGATTGCCACTGGACGGGTTGCAGCGCAGTGCCCAACGAGTCTCATCATATTGCTTCCAGGCCGAGATCCCGAAAGACAACTGCAGCAATGCAGCCAGGCTGTTCAGATCAAGCGGCTGAGGCGCGATGCTTGGCTGCTGATAGAGCTCGGCATAGCCTGGGCCGGCAGACGCATCCAGCAAAGGCAGTTCCAATCGCGGGCTGCCGGCATAGGTGCGGAAGGGATCAGGCTGGCTGTTCCAGTCCATCCCGTCCGGCCCCGCTGCATAACGCTGGAATTGGTGCTTGCTGCGCTGGTGGTAAGCCAGCACGGCATCAAGTGCTGTAGTCATGTGAATATCGCACCTGTTGAATCAGCTCGATCGCGTTGCCATCCGGGTCACGACAGAATAATGCGGGCCGGCCGGAGCTGCTCAAAGTATAGGCAACGCCAGCCAGATCCAGTGTCTGTTTGAGCACAGTCAGGTCGTTAATGGCAAGGGCGATATGGCGGTCGCGTCCGCCATGTGCGGGCCGCCCTTCCACGGGATCAGGATTGGGCAGCGCCAGCAGATGAATCTGCTGTGCGCCAATCTCGTACCACACGCCATCGAAGGACATCTCCGGCCTGGCGGATGAAGGGGTCAACCCAAGCACGTTTTCATAGAAGGTGCGAGCCCGTGCCAGGTCTGAGACCAGCAGGGAGGCATGCAAAAATCCGCTAATTTCAGGCATAGAATATTTAGTCCGCTCAAATTTTACTAGGCTGGGTAAGTATCATGTTCCAGCTTACCGGAAAACAGGCTGGCGGCAACGATCATCGCGCCGCCCAGCCATTCCTGAGCTGTCATCACCTCGCCGGCGAGGAGGTAGCTTGCTACCGCCGCCACTACCAGCTCGAACAGGAAAATCACGATCGCCTGGTTAGCCGGCGCCCGGGCCAAGCCGTATTGCACGGTCAGGGTCACGGCAAAAATCAGGATACTGACCAACAGCAGCCACATCCATCCGGAAACAGGCAACACCGGCAAAGCCGCCAGCGTGGCGGGATGGTAGATCAGCGCCAGCAACGACAGCACACTGACGCCGACCCATACGCTCAGCGATTTCAGCCAAATATCGGATGCCTCGGCGCGCCGCGACAGCACATTGGTTGCGGCGAACGTCAAGCCGGCGGAAAGCGCCATCCATTCCGCCGTATTCTGCGGCAGTGGCAGGCCAAGGCTCGGTCGCCACAGCATCACTACGGCTCCTGTAAAAGAGAGCGCCATCACCAGGTAACCATGAAATCGGAGGCGCTCGTGCAGGAGCAGGCGCGCCAGCAGCACCGTCCACAGCGGCGAGAGGTAAAACAGCAACAACACCCGCATCACTTCGCCGTCGATGACTGCCAGCACGTAGGCGAGATTGGTCCAACCCGCCGTCAGCCCGATCAGCAACAGAATCGGTGGAAAATGCCGCAGCCGCAAACGCTCTGAATACAGGGTGAAGCCCAGTATCAGCGGAATCAAGTAGGTGGCAAAACTGGAAAGCGCACCTGAAACACCCATCTGTTCGAGTAGCCGGTAGGGATACCAGATCAATCCCCAGATGATCGCACCCGAGAGCAAACCGGAAATAGCCAGAAGTTTTTCTTTGGATGCCACGCTGCGAGCCTTTATAATGTTGTGCATCTAGAAACGTTACCGTACAGAAATCGTGAACCCCAACCTCGACCTGCTCCACCCTTACCCGTTCCAGAAGCTGCGTGACCTGTTCCGCGGCGTGACGCCCAACCCGGATTACAGTGCTATCAATCTTTCCATCGGCGAACCGAAGCACGCCACGCCCGACTTCATCCGCCGCGCACTGGCTGAAAACCTGGATGGGCTGGCCAATTATCCCACAACCCAGGGCAGCGAGGCGCTGCGTCAGGCTATCGGTGCCTGGATCGAGCGCCGCTACGGCATTCCGCCGCTCAACCCGAATACCCAGATCCTGCCGGTGAACGGCAGCCGCGAGGCCCTGTTCGCCTTCGCCCAGGCGGTCATCGACACCAGCAAGCCTGACCCGGTCATCATCTGCCCCAACCCGTTTTACCAGATTTACGAGGGCGCGGCGCTGCTGGCCGGGGCTACGCCCTATTTCCTCAATACCACGCCGGAAAATGGCTACTCCATGGATTTTTCCAGCGTCCCGGAGGAAATCTGGAAACGCACCCAGCTGGTCTACGCCTGCTCCCCCGGCAACCCCACCGGCAAGGTGATGGATATCGAGGAATGGTCGCACCTGTTCGATCTGTCCGACAAATACGGATTCATTATCGCCGCCGACGAATGCTATTCGGAGCTGTATCCCCTTGAGCATGTACCCCCGCTCGGCGCGCTGCAGGTCGCGCACCAGCTGGGCGGCGAAGACTATGGCCGGCTGGTGGTTTTCAATAGCCTGTCCAAGCGCTCCAACGTGCCCGGCATGCGCTCTGGCTTCGTCGCCGGCTGCGAGTCGATCCTGGAAAAATTCCTGCTTTACCGCACCTACCATGGCTGCGCCATGAACCCTGCGGTGCAGGCGGCGAGCGCAGCAGCCTGGAACGACGAAGCCCATGTCGAGGAAAACCGCCGTCTTTACCGGGAGAAATTCGCCACCGTCACCCCGCTGCTGCAGCAGGCCCTCAAAGTAGAGGAGCCCGATGCCGCGTTTTACCTGTGGGCACAGACACCGGTATCCGATACGGAATTCGCGAAAGCACTGTACCGGGATTATAATGTCACGCTTTTGCCCGGCAGTTTTCTCGCGCGCGAGGCGCACGGACTCAACCCCGGTACGAATTTCGTCCGCATCGCACTGGTCGCTCCATTGGCGCAATGCGTGGAAGCAGCGGAAAGAATCCAGAATCTCGTCAAAACCTTGTCATCAGGAAAAACAACATGAACGAACTACAGAGCATCATCGATGAAGCCTTTGAACGCCGCGCCGACATCACCCCGCGCAACGTCGATTCCAAACTTAAGGACAGCGTCGAGCAGGTAATCGACTTGCTGGACAAAGGCGAGTTGCGCGTAGCGGAAAAAATCAACGGCGACTGGGTCACCCACCAGTGGCTGAAGAAGGCGGTGCTGCTGTCCTTCCGCATGGAAGACAACTTCTTCATCAAGGGCGGCTTTACCAACTATTTCGACAAAGTGCCGTCCAAGTTCGCCGATTACAACTCCAAGGATTTCCGCGACGGTGGCTTCCGCGTGGTGCCGCCCGCTGCTGCCCGCCGCGGCTCGTTCATCGGTAAAAACGTGGTGCTGATGCCGTCTTACGTCAACATCGGCGCCTATGTCGGTGAAGGTACTATGGTCGATACCTGGGCCACCGTCGGTTCCTGCGCCCAGATCGGCAAGAACGTCCACCTCTCCGGCGGCGTCGGCATCGGCGGCGTGCTCGAACCGGTTCAGGCCAACCCCACCATCATCGGCGACAACTGCTTCATCGGCGCCCGCTCCGAGGTGGTTGAAGGTGTTATCGTCGAAGACAATGCAGTCATTTCGATGGGCGTCTACATCGGCCAGTCCACCAAGATCTACGATCGCGAAACCGGCGAAGTCACCTACGGCCGCGTCCCCGCCGGCTCGGTGGTGGTATCCGGCAACCTCCCCTCCAAGGACGGCAGCTACAGCCTGTACTGCGCCGTGATCGTGAAGAAGGTCGACGAGAAGACGCGCAGCAAAGTCGGCATCAACGAGCTGCTACGCGGGATCTAAACCATATTTGCCGCGGAGCGCGCAGCGATCACAGAGCGGACGTGGCAAGATTTGTCTCTGTAAATTCTGTGGCATAGGTCTTTAAATATGTGCGGCATCTGCGGCGAACTCCGCTTTGACCAATCTTCTCCTGACACCGCCGTCATTCGGCGGATGTCGGAGAAGCTCGCCCGCCGCGGGCCCGACCATGAAGGCCTGATCAGCGACGGCCCGCTGGCATTCGGCCACCGGCGCCTCGCCATCATCGACCTCTCCCCCAGCGGCGACCAGCCGATGGTGGACAAGGAACTCCGCCTTTCCCTGGTGTTCAACGGCACCATCTACAACTACAAGGAACTGCGCCAGGAACTCTCGGAGATGGGCTACACCTTCTTCTCCGAAGGCGACAGCGAAGTCATCCTCAAAGGGTACCATGCCTGGGGCGAGAAGTGCGTGGAGCGCTTCTACGGCATGTTCGCTTTTGCCGTGTGGGACATGCGCCACACCAACCTGTTCCTGGCGCGCGACCGCTTCGGCATCAAGCCGCTCTATTACTCGCTGGACGGCGCCAGCCTGCGCTTCGCCTCCAGCGTCCAGGCGCTGCTTGCCGCAGGCGGCGTGGACACCAGCATCGACCCGATCGCCCTGCACCATTACTTCACCCTGCACGCCGTAGTGCCGGCTCCGCGTACCATCCTCAACGGCGTGAAAAAGCTGCCCCCGGCCACCACCATGACGGTGAGCACCGAAGGCCAGTTTACCCAGCGCACCTACTGGAGCCTGGACGCCACCCGCCCGGCGCACAACCTGTCCGAACAAGACTGGCTGAACGCCACCCGTGCCGTGCTTAATCGCGCCGTGGAGCGCCACCGCCTAGCCTCCGACGTGCCGGTCGGGGTGCTGCTCTCTGGCGGACTGGACTCCAGCCTGCTGGTGGGCTTGCTGGCCGACCATGTAGACGACCTGCTGACCTTCTCGGTGGGTTTCGAGGATGTCGGCGAAGGCGCGGAAAAAGCCGACGAGTTCGAGTATTCAGACCAGGTGGTGGAACGCTTCAAGACCCGCCACCACAAATACCTCATCCCCAACGCTGAAGTCTTGAAACGCCTGCCCGAGGCCGTTTCCAACATGGCCGAGCCGATGGTCGGCCAGGATGCTGTAGCGTTCTACCTGCTCGGCGAGCGCGTTGCGGATGAAGTCAAGGTCGTACTTTCCGGCCAAGGCGCGGACGAGGTGTTCGGCGGCTACTTCTGGTATCCGCGCATGGACGAGGCTACAGGCTCCGCCCTCGACCGCTTCCGCCTCAACTATTTCGACCGCGACCATGCCGAATACCTGGAAACCGTCGCCCCGGCCTGGCATGTGCCGGACGTCACCGCCGAACTGGTGGAGCGGGAACTCACCAAGCCCAAGGCCGATTGTTTCCTCGACCAGGTGCTGCGCTTCGACGCCACCACGCTGGTCGTCGACGACCCGGTGAAGCGCGTCGACAACATGACCATGGCGTGGGGTCTGGAAGCGCGCGTCCCCTTCCTCGACCACGAACTGGTGGAACTGGCGGCCAGGATGCCGCCATCACTCAAACTCAAGGAAGGCGGCAAATTCCCGCTCAAGGCCATCGCCCGCGGCGTAATCCCGGATGCTGTGATCGACCGCCCCAAGGGCTATTTCCCGGTGCCGGCACTGAAATACGTACGCGGCGAATTCCTCGAATTCATGCGCAAAATCCTGATGTCGGACGCCTGCATTAAACGCGGCCTTTACCAGCGCACCTATGTAGAAAAACTGCTGGCCGAACCGGAAGCCCATTTCACGCGCATCCAGGGCAGCAAACTGTGGCAGTTGGCGCTGCTGGAACTGTGGCTGCAACTGAATGTGGACAACGGCTAGAAGATGACCGCGAGACGCTGAGGCATCAATGGATGCTTCCCGACTCACAGGAACCGTTCAGCCTTCAGCGCAATGAAGGTCTGCTATCTGAGGTATTGTGTTGAACACAACCTTCGACGGAATCGTGCAACAAAGCTCCAATGGCTTCATCCTCGCTGCCGTCCTGTTCCATGACGAACACCGAAACGGCTAAAAGGTGAGATACGTAGGGAACCTCTCCACCTTTGCGTCGCTGATGGGCGTGAATCTCGAAGCAGAATTGCTCATGGATCAGTTGGCTGAGTTAAGCCTTAAGCGCGGATAAACAAGAATAAACATCTCCGAATTACTAACTTGTAACTGGTTTCCGCTCTCTTCTATGGCTACGCTGTCAGCATTAACCATAGCAGCCCAGAGAGCATTGGCCATGAAAAACCCGGCCGCTTACTATCCCCATCGCAGAAGTTGGCGCTCAATCTTGCTGGCGATGCTGACCAGCGTTTCATTGCTGCTGGCGCACTCGAGCTGGCGCGCCTACGAGGCCGCCCGCGATGAGATATTCCGCACCGAGGCCGGCATGGTGCGTCTGGCAGATTCCGTCGCGGCCTCTCAGCAAGCGTTGCTCGATCGCACTACCCAACAGCTGCGCATATTGGGCGGGATTTATCTGTCAGAAAACAACAACCCGGCAGCGTGCAACCGATTTCTCGCGCGCCAACTGGGGATTTTTCCGGCATTCGACAATCTGGTTTTTGCAGATGCAAACGGCGCGGTGACATGCAGCGCACACGCCAACACTATCCCTCTGCCCGCTTTGCTTCCAGACACGACCTCGCCCGACAAGCCTTTATTGCTTTCCATGGGCAGCGATGGACTTGCGCTCGCCTTGCCCCGCAAAGCCATCAAAGGGCTTGCGAAGAGTTGGGTAATTGCGGTTTTGCCTGTCGCGACGTTCTTCCAGGTCAACTCGCAGGATGCCGTATTCGGCTTGGTGCATGATGGAGGGTTGGTTGCAGAGTACCCTGCCAATAACGCCCGGGAAAATCGCAATCCATTATTTATCAGGTTCATGCAGGCTCTTAGGCCAGCAACGGCAACGCCATTGGCAACTCAGGATGGAACGGACTGGTTGTATGCGGCTCAGGTTAAAGGCAGCGCAAAGGAGTTGTGGCTGCTGGTGCGACTGCCCACCGACGCGGCGACTGTGCAAATGATGCGCATGGCAACACTGATGGTGATGGCCCTCGCTCTGGCCTGGTTGTCGCTGTGGGCGCTGTGCAGCCAGGGCACCGCATACTTGGCTGCGATCAATTGGCGACGCTTCGACCTGGCCGCGAAGGTCGGACACGCCGTCGCTACGCTGCATAAGAGGCTGCGCCAGATTCAATGGAACAAGGCACAGCGTTTTGAAGGCGGCAATACCGAGTTGCGCGTCGCTTATCAAAAACTCAAACATTCCTTCGCCGACGAAACGGAACGGATGCGGCAAATCACGCTACTGGACGAGTTGAGCCAAGCGTTGCAAGGTTGCATCAATAGCGCGGAACTAACCGAGCTGGTAGCGCGCTCCGCCGTCGCCTTGTTTCCCGGTAGCAGTGGCGCGCTGTTGCTGAATGCGGCATCGGACATGGTGGAGTTGCATCATGCCTGGGGCGGCAGCACCCATCAGGAAGCCTTCCCGCCGCAAGATTGCTGGGCGCTGCGCATTGGCCACCCTTATCACGCCCAGCAGGAAGGCGCCATGCCCTGCGCACACCTGCGGGAAACGCATGTGGATTATATTTGCCTGCCATTAATTGCGAATGGCGAAATACTTGGCGTGCTGCATCTGTCCAGGCTGGACGGCAACCCAATAGAAGCTGGTATTCCCTGGGCCGCGGAGTCCATCGCCGAGCGTACCGCCATCGCTATTTCAGTAATCAGGAGGGCTGAGCAGTTGCAAATCCGCGCCACGCGGGATGCACTGACCGGCATTTACAACCGGCGCTTCATGGAAGAAGCGCTGGCCATTGAGCAGAGCCGCGCCGAGCGCCGTGGCTCGTCCATTGGTTTGATGATGATGGATGTGGATTACTTCAAACGCTTCAACGACACTTTCGGTCATGATGCAGGGGATGCCGTGCTACGCGGCATCGGCCGCTTGCTAAGCCGAACCATACGTGAAGGGGACATGCCGTGCCGCTACGGCGGCGAGGAATTCGCGGTCATCCTGCCCGGCGCCGACCTGGCCGATACACGCCAGCGCGCGGAAGCAATTCGCACCGCAATCGAACGCTGGAAGCCTCAGGACGAGGGGCATGCCTTCGGGCAGGTCACCGTTTCCATCGGTATCGCCGCCCTCCCGCTTAACGGAAATTCGTGGCAAGCCGCGCTCAAGGTGGCAGACAAGGCGCTCTACGCAGCCAAGCGCGGCGGGAGGAACCAGGTAGCGACCGGCCAAGCTACCGGGATGTTAGGACAGCCGTCCGCTCGAGAGCCGTTCCCGGACGGCTATTCTTCCTAATCGAGGTCAGCGTTCGCTGGCGGGGACCAGGAACTTCCGTACTCGACCTATTCTGTTGAAAAACTCCAGCAATGAATGGCTGCGCCAACCCGCCAAATATATAATTACATCATTGATTTATTGATGATAAGTCATCATGATGGGACAACGGTCAGGAGGGCAGAACCGGTTGTTCTACTCGTTCAATCTTGAAGACCACAATCCCCAGAATCCTTTCTTGCGCGGCATTGACCAGTGCGCGGGATGCTCGATGAAAGACCGTTGCTGCCCGAATACTCCGATGCGCAAAATCGCCCGCAGTCTCCATGAGACTGCGGGCGATGTGGCCCGTCAAATCGCCACCACGCCGGAATATCAAAGATCACGCTGTGAGCGCAAGAAGGTCGAGGTACTCTTTTCCCTCCTCAAGCGCATTCTCAGACTAGATCGACTCAGACTACGAGGTCTTAGCGGTGCGACCGACGAATTCACCTTGGCCGCTACCGCGCAAAATCTGCGGCGTTTGGCCAAATTCATTGTGCAAGGGCCACCGATTCACGGGGGCGGTGCGCCTGCTTGAGGCGAAACCACTTGGATTAACCCACAAATCAGGTGTCAGACTTGCTTGCAGGCCCCCAAAGGGCAAAACCCCCAGCGCCACATCACCTGTCTGGAAATCAACTCGACTACAGCAACGAGGTTTTCAACGGAATAGGCACTTAGCTGCCCCCCCCCACTTTCGTAACCTTACCGGCGATATTACATCCGGTCTTGACTCACGCAGGCGTTCATTATCTTTCTGGGGGCCGGCTTCATTCTGTCTTGGTAGCCTCAAATCCGATTTTCTCAGAGAAAATCCCAATACAACACCACCACTGTTAAAATATGCGCATGAAACTCTACGGCATCCCCAACTGCAATACCGTCAAAAAAGCCCGCACCTGGCTGATGGAAAACGGCGTTACCATCCCTTTCCACGACTTCAAGAAGCAGGGCGTGAGCGAAGAACTGCTCAAAGTCTGGCTGAAGCAGATAAGCTGGGAAAAGTTGGTTAACCGTCAAGGCACCACCTGGCGCCAACTGCCGGACGAAGCCAAGGCCGCGGTCTGCGATGAAACCAGTGCGATACACCTGATGCTGGAAAAATCCAGCGTGATCAAGCGCCCGGTACTGGAAATGGACGGCAAGATTATCCTTGGCTTCGACGAAGCCATTTATCAAACTCAATTCGGAAAGAAATAATGGACAACAGTACGTTGGAATTGGCCAAGGCCCTCATCGCCCGCCGCTCGCTCACACCGGATGACGCCGGCTGCCAGGACATCCTGATCGAACGTCTGGAAAAGCTCGGCTTCAAAATTGAGCGCATGCGCTTCGGCGATGTCGACAACTTCTGGGCGCGCCGCGGCACTGCCGCCCCGGTGATCTGCTTTGCCGGCCACACTGACGTGGTGCCGACCGGACCGGTGGAAAAATGGGGCAGCGAACCCTTCACCCCGACTATCCGCGACGGCATGCTCTACGGGCGCGGCTCCGCTGACATGAAAACCTCCATCGCCGCCTTCATCACCGCTATCGAAGAATTCACCAGCGCAAATCCAGACGCACCGGGTTCCATCGCCCTGCTGATCACCTCGGATGAAGAAGGCGTGGCCGTGGATGGCACTGTGCGCGTGGTCGAGGCACTGCAACAGCGCGGTGAAGGCATCGACTACTGCATCGTCGGCGAACCTACCTGCGTCTCGAAACTTGGCGACACCCTCAAGAATGGTCGGCGCGGCTCGCTCTCCGGTGACCTGACGGTAAAAGGCATCCAGTGCCACATCGCCTACCCTCATCTGGGCAAGAATCCGATCCATCTCGCTGCGCCGGCAATTGCTGAGCTTGCCAACACGACATGGGATCAGGGCAATGAGTACTTTCCCCCGACGACCTGGCAGGTTTCCAACATCCGCGGCGGCACTGGTGCGACCAACGTCGTGCCCGGTACGGTGGATATCGAGTTCAACTTCCGCTTCTCTACTGCAAGCACTGTCGATGGTCTCAAAACCAAGGTTCACGCCATTCTCGACAAGCATGACCTGGACTACGATCTGAAATGGGCACTCTCCGGCAAGCCTTACCTCACTCCCAAAGGGAGCCTGGTGGATGCTGTCGCCCAGGCAATCAAGGACACGACCGGGGTAGACGCCGAGCTTTCCACCAGCGGCGGCACCTCGGATGGCCGCTTCATCGCCGACATCTGCCCTCAGGTACTGGAAATCGGCCCGCTCAACGCCACCATCCACAAGATCGACGAATGCGTGGCCGTGGCCGATATCGAGCCGCTCAAGGAAATCTACCGACGCACGCTGGTTAATATATTGGTGAAGAAATGAACTTCGAAGAGGCGAAAAGCCGACTGACCACCGTGCGCGACCTGTTGCGCTTTGCCGTGAGCCGCTTCAACCAGGCAAACCTGTTTTTCGGCCATGGCACCACCAACGCCTTTGACGAGGCGGCCTACCTGATCCTGCACACGCTGCACCTGCCACTGGACCGGCTGGAGCCGTTTCTCGACGCACGCCTGCTGCCGGAGGAAGTCGATGCCGTGGTGGAAATACTCCGCCGCCGCGTCGAGGAACGCCTCCCTGCGGCCTATCTCACCCACGAAGCCTGGCTTGGTGACCTCAGCTTTTATGTCGATGAGCGCGTGATCGTGCCTCGCTCCTTCATTGCCGAACTACTGCGCGAACAGCTTCAGCCCTGGGTAGAGGATCCTGAAGCCATCACCAGCGGCCTGGACATGTGCACCGGTTCGGGGTGCCTCGCCATCCTGATGGCGCTCACCTTCCCCAACGCCCTGATCGACGCGGTTGACCTATCCACCGATGCGCTCGATGTGGCACGGCGCAATGTCGCCGATTACGGCCTGGGAGACCAGTTGAGCCTGATTCAGTCCGACCTGTTCACAGCACTGGAAGGACAGCGCTACGACCTGATCGTGAGCAACCCGCCCTACGTCAACGCGCCCTCGATGCAAACCCTGCCCGAAGAATACCGGCGTGAACCCGTTGGCGCGCTGGCCAGCGGCGAGGACGGCCTGGAGCATGTTCGCACGATCCTGCGCGAGGCCCCCAAACACCTGAATAAGGGCGGACTACTGGTGGTGGAAATTGGCCACAACCGTGATGCGCTCGAAGAGGCTTTCCCCGAACTGCCGTTTACCTGGCTGGAAACCAGCGCAGGTGACGAGCATGTCTTTTTGCTTACCCGCGAGCAACTTGCTTAATCCCAACACGATTCAATTACGCCAATCTTGCTGAGTATGTTGAAGCATGAGCGGCACTCATTATGCTACAGCCTCACGAAATGCCGGCCAATCTGCACGTGCGCAATAACCAGCGGACATTGCACCGCATGGCGGAACCAATTCAACGGATTAGTTACACTAATCCTCCCTACGCAAGCTATTCTACGATATCGTTTGTCGAAAAACTTTACATACATATCCTGACAATAATTTCGTCATATGTGGATAGGCAGAAAATCCTAATACTTGTTAGGGAAGCCCTGAACAAGTCATCATTCAGGACCTCGAATTAAACATATTGCGGCATCAGGCTTTTTTCCACCGGAATTAGCCTGAAACAGC
>NZ_DF967530.1 GCF_000971475.1 Sulfuricella sp. T08 | reverse complement strand
CGATCACGGTCGCGCTGATTCAGCCGATCGCGATGGAAGAAGGTCTGCGCTTCGCGATTCGCGAAGGTGGTCGTACCGTGGGTGCTGGTGTTGTAGCTAAGGTTATTGAGTAATTAAACACGTGGCGGACCTTGGTCTGCTGCATCGCTCTTTTGGATAAATAATGCAAAGTCAAAAAATTCGTATCCGCCTCAAGGCGTTTGATTATCGTTTGATCGATCAGTCCGCGCTGGAGATCGTGGAAACTGCAAAACGCACTGGTGCTGTCGTTAAGGGGCCGGTTCCTTTGCCTACCCGTATTGAGCGTTTCGATATTCTGCGTTCACCACACGTCAACAAGACCTCGCGTGACCAGTTGGAGATTCGTACTCACCTGCGACTGATGGACATCATCGATCCTACTGATAAGACTGTAGATGCATTGATGAAGCTGGATTTGCCGGCTGGCGTGGATGTGGAAATCAAGCTGTAATTTGTTTAATTAGTAGTAGAGCAGGCAGAATTGATACGTTGGGGAAAACTGTGTATACTCCACCGTTTTTTCAAGCGTGCCTTTTGCACCAAATGGTAAACCGACTTTCAATGCGCTAGAGCGCATGAGGGATCGCTAGCTGTTAAAACCGCCGGTCAATCGTAACCGGCCTTGTAAGAAGGATAATTGTGATGAGCTTAGGACTTGTCGGTCGCAAGATTGGCATGACCCGCGTGTTTACTGAGGACGGAACTTCCGTGCCGGTGACCGTTGTGGACGTGTCCAACAATCGTGTGACCCAGATTAAAACCCCCGCAACGGACGGCTATACTGCTGTTCAAGTGGCTTTTGGTACGCGCCGCAAGAGCCGTGTTACTCAGCCACTGGCTGGACATTTTGCCAAGGCTGGTGTTGATGCTGGCCGTGTTCTCAGAGAGTTCCCGGTATCTGGCGAAGATGCTGCCAAAATGAATTTGGGCGGCGCTGTTAGTATTGACCTGTTCCAGGTCGGTCAAATGGTTGATGTAACCGGTACCACACAAGGTAAAGGTTTTACTGGCGCGATCAAGCGTCACCACTTCAGCTCAAACCGCGCCACTCACGGTAACTCACGTTCCCATAATAGTGCAGGCTCGATTGGCCAGAATCAGGATCCCGGTCGTGTGTTCCCCGGCAAGAGGATGGCAGGCCACTACGGCGCTGTGAAGCGTACTACGCAAAACCTTGAAATCGTCCGTATCGATACCGAGCGCCAACTGCTTCTGATCAAGGGTGCTGTTCCCGGTTCCAAGGGCGGCGATCTGATTGTGCGCCCGAGCGTAAAGGCAGGTGCATAATGGAATTGAAGCTAATCAATGATCAAGGACAATCGACCGCCAGCGTAACTGCTTCGGATGATTTGTTCGGCCGCGAATTCAATGAAGCGCTGGTTCACCAGGTTGTAACCGCCTACATGGCTAACGCCCGTAGCGGTAACCGCGCCCAGAAAGACCGTAGTGAAGTCGCCCACAGCACCAAAAAGCCGTGGCGTCAAAAGGGTACCGGTCGTGCCCGTGCAGGTATGGCCTCCAGTCCTTTGTGGCGTGGCGGCGGTCAGATATTTCCGAATAGGCCGGATGAGAACTTCAGCCAGAAGGTCAACAAGAAAATGTTCCGCGCCGGTATCAGCTCGATCCTTTCCGAGCTGGCGCGCCTGGGTCGTCTCTCGGTGGTGGAGAGCTTCTCCGTCGATACTCCGAAGACCAAGGCATTGGCACAAAAGATCAAGAGCATGGGGATGGACAAGGTCCTGATCATTACCGACGAGATGGATGAGAATCTCTACCTGTCGGCCCGGAATTTGCCGCATGTGCTAGTGCTGGAAGCACATCGTGCTGATCCGGTGAGCATGGTGCACTATCCGAATGTGCTGATGACCCGCAGTGCGGTGAAGAAATTTGAGGAGATGTACGCATGAACGCGCCCACATTTAATCAGGAACGTCTGTTGCAGGTCATTCTGGCACCCCAGATCTCCGAGAAGAGCACCATGATTGCGGACAAGCATGAGCAAGTAGCTTTCCGTGTGGTGACCAATGCCACCAAGCCTGAAATCAAGGCTGCAGTGGAGTTGCTGTTCAAGGTGGAAGTGGATAGTGTCCAGGTCATGAACGTCAAGGGCAAGGTTAAGCGGTTCGGTAAAATTTCAGGCCGTCGCAAGGACTGGAAAAAGGCATATGTCGCCCTGAAGCCTGGCCAAGAAATCAATTTCGCAGCGGGCGAGTAGGAGAGCAACGATGGCAATTATTAAAGTTAAACCGACATCTCCGGGCCGACGCGCTGTAGTAAAAATCGTCACGCCGGAACTGCACAAGGGCAAGCCTCACGCACCGCTGCTGGAAAGCCAGTCGCGCAATGCAGGTCGAAACCACCATGGCCGGATTACCGTTCGACATCAGGGCGGCGGTCACAAGCAGCACTACCGTGTGGTTGATTTTAAACGCGACAAGGATGGTGTTCCGGCTAAAGTCGAGCGTCTGGAGTATGATCCAAATCGCAGCGCCCATCTGGCTCTGCTGTGCTACGCCGACGGTGAGCGTCGCTATATTATTGCTGCTAAAGGCGTGAGCGTCGGTACGCAAGTGGTGAGCGGTTCCGATTCTCCGATCAAGCCTGGCAACACGCTGCCCCTGCGTAACATTCCGGTGGGCACCATCATTCACTGCATCGAAATGCAACCCGGCAAGGGTGCTCAGATGGCCCGCTCTGCCGGCGCCGCTGTGCAGTTGATGGCCCGTGAAGGTGCTTATGCCCAGGTGCGTTTGCGCTCCGGTGAGGTGCGTAAGGTGCATGTGGATTGCAAAGCGACCATTGGTGAGGTCGGTAATTCCGAACACAACCTGCGTTCCATCGGCAAGGCTGGCGCTATGCGCTGGCGCGGTGTTCGCCCGACAGTTCGCGGTGTTGCCATGAACCCTGTTGACCACCCGCACGGTGGCGGCGAAGGCAAGACTGCTGCAGGTCGTCACCCGGTCAGCCCATGGGGCACGCCGACCAAGGGCTACCGTACGCGGAGCAACAAGCGTACAACCGGCATGATTGTGAATCGCCGTCCGTCGAATAAGAGGTAACAGATATGGCACGTTCTATTAAAAAAGGTCCATTTGTTGATGCGCACCTGATCACCAAGGTGGATGCTGCACGCGCAACCCATGACAAGCGCCCGATCAAGACATGGTCACGCCGCTCCACGGTGATGCCGGATTTTGTTGGTTTGACGATCGCTGTACACAACGGCAAGATTCACCTCCCCGTGTACATTTCGGAGAACATGGTCGGCCACAAGCTGGGCGAATTCTCGCTGACACGCACCTTCAAAGGGCATGCGGCGGATAAGAAAGCCAAGAGATAAGAGAGGCTATGATGAGAGTTAGTGCTGTATTACGCGGTACCAGGCTGTCGGCGCAAAAAGGCCGACTGGTTGCCGATCAGATTCGCGGACTGCCCGTTGACCGCGCATTGAACATCCTGACCTTCAGTCCGAAGAAGGGCGCAGTGATTATCAAGAAAGTGCTGGAGTCTGCTATTGCTAACGCCGAGCATAATGAGGGTGCTGACATTGATGAACTCAAGGTCGCGACCATTCTGGTTGACGAGGGTTCGACGATGAAGCGTTTCCGTGCACGTGCGAAAGGTCGAGGCGCGAGAATTCTCAAGCCTACCTGTCATATCACAGTCACTGTCGGAAACTAAGAGGAAAGAACATGGGACAGAAGATTAATCCAATCGGTTTTCGGCTTGGCGTGCTCAAAAACTGGACGTCTAAGTGGTACGCAAACAGCAAGAATTTTGCAGGCATGCTGGCTGATGACATCAAGGTGCGCGACTTCCTGAAGAAGAAGCTGGCGCATGCCTCGGTGGGCAAAATCGTGATTGAACGGCCGGCTCGTAACGCCAGAATCTCGATCTTCAGTGCCCGTCCGGGGGTTGTGATTGGCAAGAAGGGCGAAGATATTGAAGCATTGAAATCCCAGCTGCAGAAGCTGATGGGTGTGCCGGTGCATCTCAATATTGAGGAAATTCGCAAGCCTGAGATCGACTCACAATTGATCGCTGAAAATATTGCGCAGCAGCTTGAGAAACGCATCATGTTTCGTCGTGCAATGAAGCGTGCGATGCAGAATGCCATGCGTTTGGGTGCTCAAGGAATCAAAATTCAAAGTGCCGGCCGCCTTAATGGTGCCGAGATCGCGCGTACCGAATGGTATCGCGAAGGCCGTGTGCCGCTGCACACTCTGCGCGCCGATATCGACTACGGCACAGCCGAAGCGAAAACGACATACGGTATTATCGGGATAAAAGTCTGGGTCTACAAAGGCGAGACACCGGGCAAGGGTGAGACACCCGTAGTTGCAGCGGTCGAACCGGAACGCAAACCAAGAAAGTCGGGAGCAAAACATGCTACAGCCAGCTAGAAGGAAATTCCGCAAGGAGCATAAAGGCCGCAATACCGGCATTGCGACTCGCGGTAACAAGGTCAGCTTCGGCGAGTTCGGCCTGAAGGCAATTGGCCGCGGCCGCCTGACGGCACGCCAGATCGAAGCGGCTCGTCGTGCCATGACACGTCATATCAAACGTGGTGGTCGTATCTGGATCAGGATATTCCCAGACAAGCCGATTTCCCAGAAACCTGCTGAAGTGCGGATGGGTAACGGTAAGGGCAACCCGGAGTACTATGTTGCCGAGATTCAGCCAGGCAAAGTGCTCTATGAAATGGATGGTGTGGAAGAAACACTGGCGCGCGAGGCGTTTCGCCTGGCTGCTGCCAAGTTGCCGATCCAGACCACTTTCGTAACCAGACAGTTAGGTGGTTAATCATGAAAGCCAGCGAATTAAGAGCCAAGTCAGCTGAAGAGTTGAACAAGGAGATGGTGGAATTGCTGCGCGCCCAGTTTGGCTTGCGTATGCAGATTTCCACACAGCAGAGTACCAAAGTAGATCAGTTGGGAAAGGTACGCAAGGATATTGCGCGCGTACGCACGCTGATCGGTGAAAAGGCGAGGCAAGCATGAGCGAAGATAAAGTTTCACGCACACTGACCGGACGCGTAGTCAGCGACAAGATGGACAAGACTGTGACCGTGCAGGTTGAGCGCAAGGTTAAGCACCCTTTGTACGGCAAAGTGATTAGCCGTTCCAAGAAGTACCATGCCCACGATGAGAAAAATGAGTACCATGAGGGTGATCTGGTGACTATCGAGGAATGCCGCCCAATCGCTAAAACCAAGGCATTTCGTGTGACCGCACTGATTGAAAAGAGCCGTTTGGTATAAAGTGCTTGCGTTTCCCTCCGGGAGGCGCTAATATCTCGCTCTTTTTGGGCGAGCGGTCCGAATAATCGGACTGAAGCCAAAACTGACCGTCGAAGTTCGCTGCGCTATTTATAGTGATGGGCAGCTCCCGGACGGATTAAGTTGGAGAAATAAAATGATACAAATGCAATCTGTGCTGGATGTCGCAGATAATACTGGTGCACGCCGCGTTATGTGCATCAAGGTTCTGGGCGGCTCCAAGCGTCGTTACGCCGCCATCGGCGATGTCATCAAGGTCAGCATCAAGGATGCCGCTCCACGCGGTCGCGTCAAGAAAGGCGATGTCTACAACGCTGTTGTAGTACGCACTGCCAAGGGTGTGCGCCGTCCTGATGGATCCCTCATTAAATTCGACGGCAATGCTGCCGTTCTGCTGAATAACAAATTGGAACCCATCGGCACCCGTATCTTTGGACCGGTGACTCGCGAACTTCGTACCGAGCGCTTCATGAAGATCGTGTCGCTGGCTCCAGAAGTTCTGTAAGGAGAATCGAGATGCGCAAAATTCGCAAAGGCGACGATGTCGTTGTGATCACCGGCAAAGACAAGGGCAGGCGTGGCCTGGTCCTGCGCATGCTGGACGATGGTCACCTTCTCGTTGAGGGTGTCAACAAGGTTAAGAAGCACATGAAGCCGAACCCGGTTAAGGGCGTGGCCGGTGGCATCGTCGAGAAGGAGATGCCACTTGATATCTCCAATATCGCGCTGTTTAACCCCGCTACGCAAAAAGCTGACCGGGTGGGCATCAAGGTGCTGGAGGATGGACGTAAAGTCCGCTATTTCAAATCCAACGGCGAAGTGCTGGACGCGTAAGGAATGAATATGGCTCGTTTACAGCAGTACTACAAAGATACCGTGGTCAAGCAGATGATGGATCAGTTTGGCTACAAATCGGTGATGGAAGTCCCGCAAATCGAAAAGATCACTCTCAATATGGGTGTGGGCGAAGCAGTTGCGGACAAGAAGGTGATGGAGCACGCCGTCGGCGATATGAAGAAAATCGCTGGCCAGAAGCCTGTGGTGACGATGTCCCGCAAGTCGATTGCGGGCTTCAAGATTCGTGACAATTACCCGGTTGGCTGCATGGTGACCTTGCGTCGCACCCATATGTATGAGTTCCTGGATCGGCTGGTATCTATTGCGATTCCGCGTATTCGTGACTTCCGCGGCATTTCCGGCAAGGCATTTGATGGCCGTGGCAATTACAACATGGGTATCAAAGAGCAGATTATTTTCCCGGAAATTGATTACGACAAAATTGACGCGTTGCGTGGCATGAATATCTCGATCACGACGACCGCCAAGACCGACGAAGAGGCGCGTGCGCTTCTCGCCGCGTTTAAATTCCCCTTCAAGAACTGAGGTTGGCATGGCTAAGTTATCCTTGATTAATCGTGATTTGAAGCGCCGCGAGACAGTAAAGAAATTTGCCGCGAAACGTGCGGAACTGACTGCGGCGATGAACAATGTAAAGCTCAGTGACGAAGATCGCTATGCGGCCCGCCTCAAATTTCAGCAGTTGCCACGCGACTCCAGTCCGGTGCGCTTGCGTAACCGTTGCGCTCTGACTGGACGTCCACGCGGTGTGTTCAGAAAGTTTGGCATGGCGCGTACCAAGGTGCGTGAGTATGCAATGCGCGGTGAAATTCCCGGCGTAGTTAAAGCCAGTTGGTAGCGGGAGATATAGTATGAGTATGAGTGATCCGATCGCCGATATGCTGACGCGTATCCGCAATGGTCAAAGCGCCACAAAAGTAAGCGTCAGTATGCCTTCCTCCAAGCTCAAGGTAGCAATTGCCAAGGTGCTGAAGGAAGAGGGTTATGTTGATGATTTCGCGGTTCGCGACGAATCCGGCAAGCCTTCGCTGGAAGTGCGCCTGAAATACTACGCAGGCCGTCCTGTGATCGAAAAAATCGATCGTGTAAGCCGTCCTGGGCTGCGTATATATAAAGGCAATGGTGAAATTCCTAAAGTCATGAACGGCTTGGGTGTGGCGATTGTTTCCACCTCCAAGGGTGTTATGACTGACCGCAGCGCACGTGCAGCCGGTATCGGCGGCGAAGTGCTGTGCGTAGTGGCATAGTGAGGTAAGCGATGTCCAGAATAGCTAAAAATCCGGTGATCGTGCCGGCCGGCGTGGAAGTGACACTAAGCGCCGATGAAATCACAGTCAAGGGGCCTCTCGGCACACTGAAGCAGCGCCAGAACGGCGATGTGTCGGTGGTAAAAAATGGCGACCAGTTGCAGTGCAAGGCCGCTAGCGAGTCGATGCAGTCCAATGCAATGTCCGGTACTATGCGTGCGCTGCTTGCCAATATGGTTCTTGGCGTGTCGAAAGGTTTCGAGCGCAAGCTGAACCTGGTTGGCGTGGGCTATCGCGCGACTGCCAAGGGTGATGTGCTGGGTCTTTCGTTGGGGTTCTCCCATCCGGTCGACCACAAGATGCCTGAAGGCGTCGTGGTTACTACACCGACCCAGACTGAAATCGTTTTGAAGGGCGCTGACAAACAGCGCGTTGGTCAGGTTGCCGCCGAAATTCGTGCGTACCGCAGTCCGGAGCCTTACAAGGGCAAGGGTGTGCGTTACTCCGATGAAGTGGTGATCCTGAAAGAGACCAAGAAGAAATAGGGGCAATAGTCATGGATAAGAAACAGTCACGTCTGCGTCGGTCACGCAAAACCCGTGCCAAAATCGCAGAACTGAAGGTGGTGCGTTTGTTGGTGCATAGAACCAATTGCCATATTTATGCCCAGATTATTGATGCGAGCGGCGGCAAGGTTTTGGCTAGTGCATCTACCATCGAGCCAGAAGTGCGCAAGGATCTGCCGAAAGGTGGCAACAAGGATGCGGCGGCTCTGGTTGGCAAGCGAATCGCTGAAAAAGCAAAAGTTGCTGGCGTAGAAGCCGTAGCGTTTGACCGCTCAGGCTTCCACTACCATGGCCGTGTTAAAGCGCTGGCTGAAGCTGCGCGCGAAAACGGTCTGAAATTCTAAGCGGGGTTGATGATGGCTAAATTTGAGAAAAACCAGCAAGAAGATCGCGGTGACGGCCTGCAGGAAAAAATGATTGGCGTCAATCGTGTGACCAAAGTGGTCAAGGGTGGCCGGATCATGGCCTTCGCGGCATTGACCGTGGTTGGCGATGGTAATGGCAGTGTCGGCATGGGCAAGGGTAAATCACGCGAAGTTCCGGTCGCTGTAACAAAAGCAATGGAAGATGCGCGCCGCAACATGGTCAAAGTTAACTTGAAGAAGGGTACTTTGCACCACGCCGTAATCGGTCGTCATGGCGCTGCCAAAGTTTATATGCAGCCGGCTTCCGAAGGTACCGGTATTATTGCCGGTGGCCCAATGCGTGCGATTTTCGAGGTGATGGGCGTGCATAACGTTCTCGCCAAGTGCATCGGCTCAACCAACCCGTACAATATTGTGCGCGCCACCCTCAACGGCTTGAAGCAAATGAATACGCCGTCCGAGATTGCGGCCAAGCGCGGCAAGACTGTCGAAGAGATCATGGGGTAAGTGATGGTAAAGGCAAAAAAATCTACCACGGTAAAGGTTACTCAGGTCAAGAGTGTAATCGGCACCATTGAGTCTCACCGTGCTTGTGTGCGCGGCTTGGGTTTGAAGCGCATTGGTCATACGGTTGAAGTTGAAGATACGCCATCGGTTCGTGGCATGATCAACACCGTTTACTATCTGGTGAAGTGCGAGGGCTAAATGCAACTTAATACTATCAAGCCTGCCGATGGCAGCAAGAAGGCAGCGAAGCGAGTTGGACGCGGTATTGGCTCTGGCAGCGGGAAAACCTGCGGTCGTGGTCATAAGGGACAGAAATCGCGTTCTGGTGGCTTTCACAAGGTGGGTTTTGAAGGCGGTCAAATGCCTTTGCAGCGTCGTCTGCCTAAGCGTGGTTTCGTTTCCCTGGCCAAGGTCCGCGGCGAAACAGCCGAAGTGCGATTGTCGGAAATCAACAATCTGCCAGTAGACACGATTGATTTGTTGGTGCTGAAGCAAGCCAATGTCATTTCGGGTTCTGCTCTGAGCGTTAAAGTGTTTCTGTCCGGTGAAGTTACCCGTGCTGTAACGCTTCAGGGTCTGCTCGTCACCAAGGGTGCACGTGCAGCGATTGAAGCTGCTGGCGGCAAGATCACGGAATAGGACAGACCTTGGCTATTGCAGGTAATTCGCTGCGCAACGCAGCTGGGGCAGGCAAGTTCGGCGATCTGAAGAAGCGGTTGCTGTTCGTTCTCGCTGCTCTGGTCGTTTATCGTATCGGTGCTCACATTCCTGTGCCCGGCATAGATCCGGTCGCGCTTGAGTCACTCTTCAAGTCACAATCGGGCGGTATACTCGGCATGTTTAACATGTTCTCGGGTGGCGCGTTGTCTCGTTTTACTGTGTTCGCACTAGGTATCATGCCGTATATTTCGGCTTCAATTATCATGCAGTTGATGACGGTAGTGTCGCCTCAGCTTGAGCAGTTGAAGAAGGAAGGCGAAAGCGGGCGCAAGAAAATAACACAATATACCCGTTATGGTACTGTGTTTCTGGCGTTGTTTCAGGGTTTGGGAATTTCCATTGCACTTGAATCCCAGCCCGGGCTAGTGATTGACCCTGGCTTGCTTTTCCGTCTCACGGCCGTGGCAACACTGGTATCAGGGACAATGTTCCTGATGTGGTTGGGTGAGCAGATCACCGAGCGTGGCATCGGCAACGGCATTTCTCTGATTATTTTCGCGGGTATTGCTGCGGGTTTGCCTCACGCGATTGGTGGTACGCTAGAGTTGACTCGAACTGGAGCATTCTCTATTCCGCTGGTGCTGCTGCTTTTTGTCGGCGCGATTGGAGTAACGGCCTTCGTGGTTTTCGTTGAACGGGGTCAGCGTAAGATTTTGGTGAATTACGCCAAGCGCCAAGTTGGAAACAAAATTTATGGCGGCCAGAGCTCGCATCTGCCTTTGAAGTTGAATATGTCGGGTGTGATCCCGCCGATTTTCGCCTCCAGCATCATCCTGTTTCCGGCAACACTGGCGGGTTGGTTTGGTAGCAGCGAAGGGATGGGATGGCTGAAGGATATCGGTTCATCGCTCTCCCCTGGGCAGCCGTTGTATGTGATGTTGTATGCGCTTGCGATTGTGTTTTTTTGCTTCTTTTATACGGCATTGGTGTTCAACCCGAAAGAGACGGCGGATAACCTGAAAAAGAGCGGCGCATTTGTGCCGGGTATCCGTCCAGGTGATCAGACGGCACGGTATATTGACAAGATCATGTCTAGGCTGACTCTTTCAGGCGCGGTGTACATTACGGCGGTATGTTTGCTGCCCGAGTTTTTGATTGTGAAGTGGAATGTACCGTTTTACTTCGGTGGCACCTCGCTGTTGATTATCGTGGTGGTGACAATGGATTTTATGGCTCAGGTTCAGTCTTATTTGATGTCGCATCAATACGAGAGTTTGCTGAAAAAAGCGAGCTTCAAGGGCGGGATGGTCGGCCGCTGAGCATGTTGATAACAGGATAGAAATGTCGAAGGAAGAAACGATTGAAATGCAGGGGGAGATTCTTGAAACCCTTCCCAATGCAACCTTCCGAGTTAAATTGGAAAACGGCCACGTTGTACTTGGCCATATCTCTGGAAAAATGCGTATGCACTATATTCGCATTTTGCCTGGCGATAAGGTGACTGTAGAACTCACACCTTATGATTTATCCCGGGCACGGATTACTTTCCGTGCCAAGTAACAAAGCTTTATCAGGAGAAAACGATGAGAGTCCGAGCCTCAATTAAACGGCTGTGCCGCCACTGCAAAATGGTTAAACGCCATGGCGTGCTGCGCGTCATTTGTTCAGATCCTCGCCATAAACAACGTCAAGGTTGATTGTGGCGCGCGGAAATGTTAAAATTTCCGACTTTTTCTAAATCAGTCTTTTGCTGGGAGTAAGTGCATGGCCCGCATCGCTGGGGTAAATATCCCGAACCATCAACACACCGTTATTGCATTAACTGCGATTTACGGCATTGGCCGTACCCGCGCGCAGAAAATTTGTGCGACGGCAGGCATCATTACCTCGACCAAGATCAAGGATCTTAGCGACAGCGAGATGGAAAAGCTGCGCGACGAGGTGGGTAAGGTTACGGTTGAAGGTGACTTGCGCCGTGAGGTTTCCATGAACATCAAGAGATTGATGGATCTTGGTTGCTATCGTGGTGTGCGTCATCGTCGCGGTTTGCCGGTTCGCGGTCAGCGCACTCGTACCAATGCTCGTACTCGCAAAGGTCCACGCAAAGCTGTTCGTGCAACCAAATAATTGGTTGCCACACGAGGAATAAATTATGGCTAAGACAAACGTCCGGGTACGCAAAAAAGTTAAAAAGAATGTGGCTGAAGGCATTGCCCACGTTCATGCGTCCTTCAACAACACCATCATCACCATTACCGATCGTCAGGGCAATGCCTTGAGCTGGGCAACATCGGGTGGTGCCGGTTTCCGCGGGTCGCGCAAGAGCACGCCGTTTGCTGCGCAGGTTGCGGCTGAGGCAGCAGGTAAAGCAGCTCAGGAATACGGGGTGAAGAACCTTGAAGTCAGAATCAAAGGACCTGGACCAGGGCGCGAATCAGCTGTGCGCGCACTGAATGGTGTCGGCTTCAAGATTACATCTATTGCCGACGTAACCCCCGTTCCCCATAACGGTTGTCGTCCGTCCAAGAAGCGCCGCATCTAACCGCAGCGCCGTTAATATTTAGCAGGAGATAAACCTTGGCTGTCAATCTTGATCCCAAATGCCGCCAGTGCCGCCGTGAAGGCGAAAAGCTGTTTCTGAAAGGCGAGAAGTGCTTTACTGATAAGTGTGGCATTGAACGCCGCAGCTACGCGCCAGGCCAGCATGGTCAGAAACAGGTGCGCTTGTCGGACTACGGCGTGCAGTTGCGCGAGAAGCAGAAAGTACGTCGTATTTATGGTGTGCTGGAGCGTCAGTTCCGTGGTTACTATACTATTGCTGACCGTAGCAAGGGTGTGACCGGCGAGAGCCTGCTGCAGATCCTTGAATGCCGTCTGGACAACGTCGTTCATCGCATGGGCTTCGGCGTTTCCCGTCGAGAGTCGCGTCAGATTGTTCGCCACAACGGCATTTTGGTAAACGGCCGCCGCGTGAATATTCCGTCTTATCAGGTCAAGGCTGGCGACGTTGTTGAAGTTGCCGAGAAGTCGAAGGCTCAACTGCGTATCAAGGCAGCGGTTGAAGCCGCCGAGCAGCGCGGCTTCCCGGAATGGATCGAAGTGGATGTGAAGGCGCTGAAGGGCGTGTATAAAGCCAAGCCACAGCGTACCGAGTTGCCCTCAACCATCAACGAGCATCTCGTGGTTGAGTTGTACTCGAAGTAATCACTGAACCACTTTTAAATAGAGGATCCAGCATGCAAAGCAGTGCTACCGAACTTCTGAAGCCACGTGTTGTAGATGTTGAAGCGGCGTCGCCCGTTCGCGCCCGTATTTCCATGGAGCCGTTTGAGCGTGGCTACGGCCATACGCTGGGTAACGCCCTGCGTCGTATTTTGCTGTCTTCGATGCCTGGCTATGCCATCACCCAGGTCAAGATCGAGGGTGTTGTGCATGAATATTCGACCATCGACGGCGTGCAGGAAGACGTGGTCGACATCCTGCTCAACCTTAAAGGCATTGCACTGAAGCTGCACAACCGCTCTGAAGCTACCCTGGTTCTGTCGAAAAAGGGTGAAGGCGTGGTGACTGCGGCTGACATCGAAACTGGTCACGATGCAGAGATCGTCAACCCTGATCATGTGATTGCTCACATTACCAAGGGTGGCAAGCTTGACATGGAAATCAAAATCGAGCAGGGCCGTGGCTATCAGCCCGTCACTGCACGACGTGTCGCCGAAGAGGAGCGCAGCATCGGCACGATATTGCTGGATGCTTCATTCAGCCCGGTTCGTCGTGTCAGTTATGCAGTCGAAAGCGCTCGCGTTGAGCAGCGTACCGACCTGGACAAGCTGGTTGTCGACATTGAAACCAATGGCGTGGTCGATCCTGAAGAAGCGATTCGTTATGCCGCGCGTATTCTGGTTGATCAGCTGTCCGTGTTTGCCGAGCTTAAAGGCACGCCGGCCGAGATCGAGGCACCCCGCGCACCGCAGGTTGACCCGATTCTGCTGCGTCCGGTCGACGATCTGGAACTCACCGTGCGTTCTGCCAATTGTCTGAAGGCGGAAAACATTTATTACATCGGTGATCTGATTCAGCGCACCGAGAACGAGTTGCTGAAGACCCCTAATCTGGGACGCAAGTCGCTGAACGAAATCAAGGATGTACTCGCCTCCAAGGGCCTGACTTTGGGCATGAAGCTTGAAAACTGGCCGCCTGTCGGGCTGGGTGAGCGTGCATAAAGTCAGTTCGTGGAATACGAAACACCACAAGGGTACTCCAACTTTCTATGCGCTAATGCGCATGAAAGATTGTATGCAAGGGAAAGGATAGATCATGCGTCACCGTTTAGGACTTAGAAAACTCAATCGCACCAGCAGCCACCGTCTGGCGATGTTGCGCAACATGACCAACTCGCTGTTGCGTCATGAAGCCATTACCACCACGCTGCCCAAGGCGAAGGAACTGCGCCGTGTCGCCGAGCCGATGATCACGCTAGGCAAGAAGCCATCGCTGGCTAACCGCCGCATGGCTTTCGACCGGTTGCGTGACCGCGAAATGGTCGGCAAGCTGTTTGATACGCTTGGCCCGCGCTACCAGAACCGCAACGGCGGCTACCTGCGCATCCTGAAGTGTGGTTTCCGTCAGGGCGACAATGCCCCGATGGCGATCGTTGAACTGATGGATCGTCCTGCTGAAGCAGAGAGCACTGGCGCCTAACAGGGTTATCTGCATCAAATAAAAAGCCAGGTTTTTACCTGGCTTTTTTTATTCACCCGCTCACTATCTTACTATGCGAGCAGTCCAGCCAGGTAGCGTCCAGTGAAGCTTTCCGGAGTATCAGCGACCTGCTCCGGGGTGCCCGCGGCAATGATCTGCCCGCCGCCCACGCCGCCTTCCGGACCGAGATCGACAACCCAGTCGGCCGTCTTGATTACGTCCAAATTATGTTCGATCACCACAACGGTGTTGCCGCTGTCGCGCAGCCGATGCAGCACCTTCAGAAGCAGTTCGATATCGTGGTAATGCAGGCCGGTGGTGGGTTCGTCCAGGATATACAGGGTACGACCCGTGTCGCGCTTGCTTAGCTCCAGAGATAGCTTCACCCGTTGCGCCTCGCCGCCTGACAGGGTGGTCGCGCTTTGTCCCAAGGTGATATAGCCTAGTCCGACATCGAGCAGCGTGGAGAGCTTTCTGGCCACTACCGGCACTGGGCTGAAAAATTCATGCGCCTGCTCCACCGTCATCGCCAGGATTTCGTGGATGTTCTTTCCCTTGTACTGGATTTCCAGGGTCTCGCGGTTGTAGCGCTTGCCGTGGCAGACGTCGCAGGGTACGTAGATGTCGGGCAGAAAGTGCATTTCCACCTTGATCACGCCATCGCCTTCACATGCCTCGCAGCGCCCGCCCTTGACGTTGAAAGAGAAACGTCCTGGTCCGTAGCCGCGCTCGCGTGCCTGGGGTACGCCGGCGAACAACTCGCGGATCGGCGTGAACAGTCCGGTGTAGGTGGCTGGATTGGAGCGCGGGGTGCGCCCGATCGGGCTTTGGTCAACGTCGATTACCTTGTCGTAGAACTCCAGGCCTTGCAGATCCTCATAAGGCGCTGGCTCTGTGGCCGATCCGTAAAGGTGGCGTGCAACGGCGCGGTACAGGGTGTCGTTGACCAGGGTGGATTTGCCCGAGCCGGACACGCCGGTGACACACACGAACAGCCCCACCGGGAGACCAAGGCTGGTACTTTTCAGATTGTTGCCAGTGGCGCCTGTCAGGTGGAGCATGCGCTTGGGATCGGGCTTATGCCGGTTTTTCGGGACCTCGATGCAGCGCTTGCCGCTAAGGTACTGTCCGGTGAGCGAGGCGGGGTTGGCCTTGATCTCGTCCGGGGTGCCTTCCGCCACGACTTCGCCGCCGTGTACGCCTGCTCCGGGGCCGATGTCTACCACGTGGTCTGCGGTCAAAATGGCATCGGTATCATGCTCCACCACGATCACGGTGTTGCCCATGTCGCGTAGGTGCTTGAGGGTCGTGAGCAGGCGGTCGTTGTCGCGCTGGTGCAGGCCGATCGAAGGTTCATCCAGCACGTACATCACGCCGGTCAGCCCTGAGCCGATCTGGCTCGCCAGACGGATGCGCTGCGCCTCGCCGCCGGACAAGGTATTGGCCGAACGGTCTAGCGACAGGTAATCCAGACCGACATTGTTGAGAAAACGTATTCGCGCCGCGATTTCCTTGATGATGCGCTCGGCGATGGCCTGCTTCTGGCCGTCGAACTCCAGCGTAGCGAAAAAGTCGTAAGTCTGTTTCAGCGGCAGGCGGCCGACTTCAAATAGCGCCTTTCCACCTACCAGTACGTGGCGCGCTTCGGCGCGCAGCCGGGTGCCCTGACAATCGGGGCAGGTGCAGAAATTGATGTATTTTGCCAGTTCCTCGCGCACCGTTGCCGATTCGGTTTCGCGATAGCGCCGCTCGAAATTGGTGATGATGCCCTCGAACGGATGGGTGCGCGGCTGCATGCCGCCTTTCTCCCCCAGGTACTTGAAACTGACCGGCTCTTTGCCGCTGCCATAGAGAAGGATGTGCTGGATGGTTTCCGGAAGTTCCTCGAAGGGTGTATCGAGGTCGAAACCGTAGTGCATTGCCAGGCTTTGTAGCATCTGGAAGAAGAACTGGTTGCGCTTGTCCCAGCCCTTGACTGCACCCGAGGCCAGGCTCAGATGTGGAAAGGCAGCGATGCGCTTGGGGTCGAAGAAACTGATCTGGCCCAGGCCGTCGCACTTGGGGCAGGCGCCCATCGGATTGTTGAAGGAAAACAGTCTCGGCTCAAGCTCCGGCAGGGAGTAGCTGCAAACCGGGCAGGAGAATTTGGCGGAGAACAGGTGCTCCTTGCCCGAGTCCATCTCCACCGCCAGCGCCTTTCCGTCCGAGTGGCGCAGTGCCGTCTCGAACGATTCCGCCAGACGCTGCTTGGCATCGGCGCGAACCTTGAGGCGGTCCACCACGATGTCGACGGTGTGCTTCCTGTTCTTGTCCAGCTTGGGCAGCGCATCGATTTCATGCACCATGCCGTCGATCCTGAGGCGCACGAAACCCTGTGCGCGCAACTCGTCGAACAGGTCGACCTGCTCCCCCTTGCGGCCCACGACGGTGGGCGAGAGGATCATCAGTTTGGTGTCTTCGGGCAGTGCCATGACCGTGTCCACCATCTGGGAAATGCTCTGGGCGGAAAGCAGGGTATGGTGCTCGGGGCAGTAGGGATCGCCGACGCGGGCATAGAGCAGGCGCAGGTAGTCATGGATTTCAGTGACGGTGCCGACAGTTGAGCGCGGGTTGTGGCTGGTGGCCTTTTGCTCGATCGAAATCGCCGGCGACAAGCCTTCGATCAGATCCACATCGGGCTTTTCCATACGCTGCAGAAACTGGCGCGCGTAGGCTGAAAGTGACTCGACGTAGCGACGCTGTCCTTCGGCGTAAAGCGTGTCGAAAGCCAGCGAGGATTTTCCTGAACCGGACAGGCCGGTGATGACTACCAGTTTGTCGCGCGGAATGTCGAGACTGATGTTTTTCAGGTTATGGGTGCGGGCACCGCGGATTTTGATCAGGTCCATGAGTTTGTGCAGAGCAAAAGGCAACCTGCTACTATACGCAACTTCAACGTTCGACCTCAACTTTATATGCACGTTCCCGACAAGATGAACCCAACTGAACTCCGCGCTAGCGTGGGGCTGGCCGGGATATTCGGTCTGCGGATGCTGGGCATGTTCCTGATCCTGCCGGTGTTCGCCATTTATGCCCATGGGCTGCCCGGCGGCAACAGCCAGACCCTGATTGGCCTGGCGCTTGGCGCCTACGGCCTGACCCAGGCCATGCTGCAATTGCCTTTTGGCATGGCATCCGATCGCTGGGGGCGAAAGCGGGTAATCTATTTCGGCCTGCTGCTGTTCGTTATCGGCAGCTTTGTCGCCGCTTCCGCCGCTGATATTTACATGGTGATCGTGGGGCGTTCCATCCAGGGCGCGGGCGCAATTTCCGCCGCCATCACTGCGCTGCTCGCCGACCTGACGCGGGAAGAGCATCGCACCAAAGCCATGTCGATGATCGGCGCCACGATCGGTCTGGCGTTTGCCGCATCGATGGCGCTTGGGCCGTTGCTGTATCAGGCGATAGGCGTGCCCGGCATATTCGAGCTTACCGGCGTACTGGCGCTGGCGGCGATGGGCGTGGTTTACGCGGTCATTCCCGACCCCAGGGACAGTCATTTCCATTCCGATGCCGGTGTCGCTCCTGCGCGCCTGCGTGATGTGCTGCATGATGGCCAGTTGTTGCGCCTTGATTTTGGCATCTTTGCCCTGCACGCCGCTCAAATGGCGATGTTCGTGGTGATTCCGTTTGCCCTCAGGGAAACCGGCGGCATGCCGGAAGCCCAGCACTGGAAAATCTACCTGCCGGTGATGCTGGGCGCATTCGCTTTCATGGTGCCGGCGATCATTTACAGCGAGAAGAAAGCCAAGCACAAGCCGATTTTTGTTTTCGCCGTGGCCCTGCTGCTGTTGTCGCAACTGTTGATGACGGTGCTGATTCAGAGCTTCTGGGGCATCGTGGCGATGCTGCTGCTGTTTTTCATCGCCTTCAATATTCTCGAAGCGAGCTTGCCCTCGTTGATTTCCAGGCTTGCTCCGGCACGTTCCAAGGGGACGGCCATGGGCGTGTATAATACGTCACAGTCGCTCGGCTTGTTTGCCGGTGGCGTGGCGGGCGGATTGCTTTCCCATTATGCCGGCCAGTGGTCGGTGTTTGCGTTTGGCGGCGCAATCAGCGCGCTTTGGTTGATGTTGGCCGCCAGCATGAAAACGCCGCCCGCAGTTCGCACCCGGATGTTCCATGTCGAGCCGATGTCCGCCGAAGCCGCTCGCGAGTTGTCTCGCCGGTTGATCGGTCTGGACGGGGTGATGGAAGCGATAGTCGATCCGGAGGAAGGTGCAGCCTACCTCAAGGTGGAAATGGCGGGTTGGGATGAAGAGGGCGTTACTAAATTAATTGAGGGGGGAGTGTAAAATGGCATCAGTGAACAAGGCAATTATTATTGGTAACCTGGGGAAAGACCCTGAAATGCGCTACATGCCATCGGGGGATGCAATCTGCAACTTCAGCCTTGCAACAACCGACTCGTGGAAAGACAAGAACGGCGAAAAGCAGGAAAAGACCGAATGGCACCGGATATCGATGTTCGGCAAGCTGGCGGAAATCGCCGGGGAATACCTGAAGAAAGGCAGCCAGGTTTATGTCGAAGGTCGTATTCAGACCCGCAAGTGGACGAACAAGGAAGGGCAAGACCAGTACACTACCGAAATCGTCGCCGACAAGATGCAAATGCTCGGTGGCCGCAGCGGTGGCGGCGGCAACAGCTTCGAAGTGGTGGAAAAGCCTGCTGCCAGCGCTAGCAGCGCGAAATCGGCAGCAAAAAGCGGTGGCGACTTTGATAATTTCGAGGATGATATTCCGTTTTAAAAAATCTTTGACCCAAGATGTAAAAAAGGCCAGCAGATGCTGGCCTTTTTTACGTGACGAAACTGCTGAGATTATCACTCGCTGCTATGTGCAGTCTCGCGGACCATGCTCAAGGCCACGGCCTCGGCCACTTTGATGCCATCCACCGCCGCTGAAAGAATGCCCCCGGCGTAGCCTGCGCCCTCGCCTGCTGGAAAGAGTCCGCGCGTATTCAGGCTCTGGTAGTCCTCGTTCCGCTTGATGCGGACAGGGGATGAAGTGCGTGTCTCCACGCCGGTCAATACAGCATCGTGCATGGAAAACCCCTTGATCTGCTTCTCGAAAGCGGGGATGGCCTCGCGTATCGCCGCTATGACGTAATCCGGCAGGGCGGTGCTGAGATCGCACAAATGCACGCCGGGCGTATAGGACGGCAGCACCGAGCCGAACTCCGTGGAAGGCTTGCCCGCCAGAAAGTCGCCCACCAGCTGCCCCGGCGCCTGGTAATTGCGGCCTCCCAGCTCGAACGCCCGCTCCTCCCAGTGACGCTGGAAGGCTATGCCCGCCAGAGGGTCGCCCGGGTAATCGGCTGGAGTAATGTCGACTACGATGCCGCTGTTGGCGTTGCGTTCGCTGCGCGAATATTGGCTCATGCCGTTGGTCACGACCCGGCCCGGCTCCGATGCGGCCGCCACCACCTGGCCGCCCGGACACATGCAGAAACTGTAGACCGAACGGCCGTTGCTGCAATGATGGACCAGCTTGTAATCGGCGGCGCCCAGCAAGGGGTTGCCGGCGTTCTTGCCGAAACGGCAGGTGTCGATCAGTGACTGCGGATGCTCGATGCGAAAGCCGATGGAAAAGGGCTTGGCCTCGATATAAACGCCCCGGTCGTAGAGCATCTGGAAAGTGTCGCGCGCGCTGTGGCCGACCGCCAGTACGACATGATCGGTCTTGATGCGTTCGCCGTTGGCGAGCGCCACGCCACGAACCTGGCCGTTTTCTATTTCAAGATCGTCTACCCGGCTCTGGAAACGGATTTCCCCGCCTAGCGCTTCGATGGTGGCCCGCATTTTTTCCACCATCGACACCAGCCTGAAGGTGCCGATGTGCGGCTTGCTCACATAGAGGATTTCCGGCGGTGCGCCGGCCTTGATGAATTCCGTCAGCACTTTCTTACCGTGGTGCATCGGGTCCTTGATCTGGCTGTGGAGCTTGCCGTCGGAAAAGGTGCCCGCGCCGCCCTCGCCGAACTGCACATTGGATTCCGGGTTGAGCTTGCCTTCACGCCACAGGCTGAATGTGTCCTTGGTGCGCTCGCGCACCGCCTTCCCGCGCTCCAGAATGATCGGGCGGAACCCCATCTGCGCCAGTACCAGCCCGGCAAACAACCCCGCCGGACCCGTGCCGATCACCACCGGACGCGAAGACAGATTGGCCGGCGCCTGCGCAACGAAGTGGTAGCTGGTATCTGGGGTGAGGGAGAGATGCCGGTCTTTTTTCTGGCGCTTGAGTATCCCCGGCTCGTTCTTTACCTCGATATCCAGCGTGTAGACAAACAAAATCGCTTCCGGCTTGCGGGCGTCTTGGCCGCGGCGGGCTATCGAATAGCTGACCAGTTCCTCGGCCGGAATGCCCAGCCGCTTGAGTATGGCGGCCTTGATGGCACCTTCGGGGTGGTCGAGGGGGAGCTTAACTTCGGTCAATCGCAACATGCTGGGTATTCCGGAAAAATCTCTGCTGGGGAAGGTGCTGATGGTTTGCATTCTACCCGACCCTGATTTTTCCTACGAGGGCTCTGAAAAATGCCGGCCAGGAAGCGTCGCCACGGCAAACATGACGTAGTCGTCGGCGAAGGGTAAAATAAGCTTTTGATAAATAGTTGATTACGTATGTCTATTAAGTGGTTCCCCGGTCACATGGTCTCCGCCCGCAAAAAGGCGGCCGAAACCATGGAGAAAATCGATCTCGTCATCGAGGTGCTGGACGCTCGTCTGCCCGAGGCAAGCTGCAACCCGATGATCAAGGAGCTGCGCGTGCACCGCCAGCGCCCCTGCCTGAAAATCCTCAACAAGGCCGATCTGGCCGACCCCGCAGTCACTCAGGCCTGGCTCAACTATTACAACCGGCAAAAGGACGTCAAGGCCGTGGCGCTGTCCTGCAAGAAGCCGGGCGACGTCGCCAAGGTGCCCGGCCTGTGCGAGGCGCTCGCACCCCATCGCGGCACCAACCTCAAGCCACTGCGCATGATGATCATGGGCATCCCCAACGTCGGCAAATCCACCCTGATGAATGCGCTGTTGAATCGCCGGGTGGCGGCAGTGGGCGACGAACCGGCCGTGACCAAAAACCAGCAGCGCCTGGAACTGAACTCGCGCATGTCGCTCACTGACACGCCGGGCCTGATGTGGCCGCGCATCGAGTACGATAGCGACGGCTACATGCTGGCCGCCAGCCACGCGATCGGCCGCAATGCCGTTATCGACGAGGAGGTGGCCGCCTTCCTGGGCGACATCCTGCTCGAGCGCTACCCCGGCCTGTTGGCTGTCCGCTATGGCTGCGCGGTGGAAGGGCTGGATGGCGTCGGCGTTATCGAAGCCGTTGCCAAGAAGCGCGGCTTCCGCCTTAAGGGCGGCGAACCGGATTTGGAAAAGGCCGCGCTCATTTTGCTGAAAGACTACCGTACCGGCGCGTTGGGCCGCATCAGCCTGGAAACGCCAGAAACCCGCGTCGCCATGATCAAGGCACATGCCCCGGTGAAAAAGGAAGAACAGGAAAAAAAACAGGAATCAGACCTGTCGCCATCTTCTCTCCAGCCATGAGCATCGCAACCCTCCGCATCTACCACAACCCCCGCTGCTCCAAGAGCCGCTCGGCCTGCGCATTGATTGTCGAAAACGGTATTGCCGCCGAAGTGGTGGAATACCTCCAGACACCGCCTACCAGGGAGGAGCTTCGCGTCTTGTTGAAAAAGCTGGGCATGAAGCCGGCCGAACTCGTGCGCCAGGGTGAAGCGGTCTTCAAGGAGCATTATGCAGGACGGAAACTCACTGACGAGGAATGGCTGGATGTCATGGTGGAGTACCCGATCCTGATCGAGCGGCCCATCGTGGTATGTGGCGACAAAGCCATCGTGGCGCGGCCGCCGGAGAAGGTGCTGGAGCTGCTGTAGCGTGGAATGGACTCGCTTGCCGGGCGGGCGCCCCGTTGTCTGGCTTAATTTCCAATTCAAGCCGGTCACGGGTTCACCAGCAGTCAGGAAGTCCTGCAATCAATTGCGCGCTTTTCAAATACTCCCAAATAACAAACATTGCATGATTGCAATATCTGGATGTTCAGTCATCTACTTGTAGTACACACAGACAATGCCGCATGGATCAATCGAGTCTGACCCTATGGATTCAGCATGCCAATAAGCTATACTGCGCTTAGTGCCGCACAGGTTTGAACCTGATCAGATAAATAAAGATACCAGGGATAAAAATTCCTGCAATAAATTATGGAAAAACGTTCCTTAACCCGTTTTGTTGTGAGCTTGGACGCTGTGTGCAGTGCACCCGGTATGGGGCACTGCACAGTCGAAATTCGGGACTTTAGTCTCGGCGGGGTGTTTGTGTCCTACGATCCTTCTTTTGATACAAAGCAAGCTCAAAAATTTCAGCTTGTTAATGGAAATTTCATAGAGCTTCGTTGTACGGTTCCTGCACTACCTGGCGAGAAGACGCTATTGTTTCAAGGGCGTGTGGTCCGTGCAGATGGAGCCGGTGCGGGCATCGCTTTTGTTGAACCCGACCTGGATGCACTGCATCTCTTGCATGATTATGCAAAACAGTTCCGGCCAACCCAGCCCCTTCAGCCAGCCAGCCAGCCAGCCAAGAGTATATTGCCAGCCGAGGCACCCAAGGTAAATGGGCACGCCTTGCTGCTTGCATGTAAGCAGTTGGCTGAAAAGTGTGTTCAGCCAATAATCAATTCTTTTTTTGAGAAAGTAACCAATCGTCTGGTTACAGTGGCTGGAGAGGTTCAGAGCTTTATTGAAAAAAACGCTTATTACGAGGCATTGGGTATTTTCAATGAGCAGGAAAATACGTTCAAGCGTGAATTTGCAGAACAGATGAAAAGGCAACTCGATCCTTTTGTTGATCACTCCAGCAAGTCTTCAAGCCAACCGGAGCGGGAGTTTTCGGAATTTACACTTGCTCTTGTCGAAGAGGATGAGTTTGAGGAATGGTTGGCTTATTCCGATATGGCAAGAAAACTCGAGGCGGAGTTTCAAGATCAATTGAATGAACTTAATCTTCGCTTAAATATTCTGGTAAATGAATCTGTTGATAAGGAAACCAATCCGTTTGCACCTGGCTCATTCGGCAAAGGTTTCCAGGATACGTTGAAGACTGTTGCACTGGATCACAAAGCACTTCAAGTTAGCTATGCGACATTCAAGGAAGTGCTGTCTGCCTCGTTAGGTGAGATGTACGACGATATCAATAAATACCTGAATGAGAATGGCGTAAAGCTGGATTTAAGACGCCAATATAAAATCAAACCCTCTAGTGAGAGCATCCCACGACCAACCCCAGAAGCACAGAAACCGGCAGAGAAATCTTCCCCGCAACAACCTTCGCCTTCTGAGAAGCTTGAGCCTATTCCTGACAGTCAGACGACGGGTGATGGCAGCTTCTCGGCTGGCCGTCGCCAAAGCGATAATATTTCCCGGAGTGCGCCAGCACCACAGGACTGGTATAGCCTGGTGCAGTATTTGGGAAATTTGCAGCAAAACGTAGCGCATCAGGGAGGGTATCGACCAACTGGAATGGGGCAACCGCAACCTTTCGGAGGCGGCCCTGTTGCAGACACGGCGCAGATTCATCAGTTTTACACGCCGGATGAGCTGCTTTCAGCATTGTCTCGCATTCACTTTTCAGAAAAGCTGCAGCCTTTTGCCGGGGGTTTCCAGCAGGACGTTAAATCACAGCTGATGTCTGTGCTTGCACATGGGAATGAGGATGGTGAAAACAAGCAACTGCCAGAGCGAGAAGGACGGATTCTGGATATTGCGGGAAACCTGTTTGATTCTGTGCTGGAAGATAAGCTGGTTGCGAATAATGTTAGGCCTTGGCTGCAACAATTCTCCATTCCAATGGTTAAGGTGGCGCTTCAGGATGATTCGCTTTTCTCTGATAAGTCTCATCTTGCCCGTCAAGTGATCAACAGCCTTGCGCAACTGGAATTGTACGGTGAGGAAAACGGCGATATGGGCCACAACGCCGTAAGAAAAAGGATCAATCATCTTATTGCTGAGGTTGCATCCGCAGAAGACGTGACGCCTCAACTGTTTGAGAAGATGCTGAAAGACTTCAGGTCGCTCATCCGACTTCAGGACAAGGCTTACAAAGAAAACCTGGAGGATGTGTATGCTGTTTGTGAAGAGGAGCAGCGGATCAGTGAGACCAAGGGGACAAACCACGCGGCTGCAGATTCATCTGATGGTAAACAGGAAAAATCGCTGGGAGCGTCAGCATCTGGAGATGATGGATTGTCAGAGTGGAAAAAACAGGCTCGTCGACTCAAGGTTGGCGACTGGATTCTGTTTGATGATGCCATTGCCCCTCAGCGTCGACGATTGGCGTGGATTTCCAGAAATTCTGAAAGGTTTGTCTTTGTGAATGTGAAGGGGTTGAAAGAGCTGACCCTGAGCCAGGCAGAACTTGCGCAGCAATTACGGAATGGGACTTCAGTTGTCCTGGATGATGGCGGGGAACCACTGATTGATCGTGCTCAAACAGCCATGCTACAAAAGATGCACCGTCAGCTTTTGCATGAATCGACACATGATCAACTAACCGGCTTGATTAACCGGCGTGAATTTGAAAGGTTCTTGGCGCAAGCGCTGGCAAGCGCACATCAATTGAGTCAACGTCACGCAATCTGTTACATCGATCTGGATCAATTTAGTGTGGTCAATAACACCTTTGGGTACGGGGGTGGAGATAGATTGCTGGTAGAGGTGACAAAGCTACTGAAAGATGAGTTGGGTGATCAGGGTATTGTTGCCCGCATAGGGGGTGATGAATTTGGCATGCTGTTTGAAAACGGCACAGTTGAAGAGGCGCTGGAAATCATTGCTCGACAGAAGGCTGCTATTAAAAATTACCGCTTTATAAGCGATGAAAAAAGTCTTGCGATATCCTTTAGTGCCGGGCTAGTCTCAATAGAGCCGGAAAGTGACAGTGTGGCTACGCTTTTGCAAGCGGCAGAAGCGAGTTGTCGCAGTGCACGCGGCAAAGGGACCAACTACATCCAAGTGTACAGTCCGGATGATGAGGAAATGACCCGTCACAAGCAAGCCGTCGAGTGGGTGACTAAAATTGATGAAGCATTGGATAATGATTCCCTGGTGCTTCGCTATCAGCCGATTGCGCGAATAACCAGAAAAAATCCTTTGTTACATCATGCTGAAATATTGTTGGGCGTGCCGGATGAGCAAGGAAACCTTATGTCCCCGGTGGATTTTATCTTTGCTGCGGAGAGCTTCCGGCGAATGGTCGCTGTTGATCGCTGGGTGATTCAACATGTATTCCGCTGGATGGGAACCCATGGTCGTGAGCTGGATGAAATGGGTGGATTGGCGATTAATTTATCCGGGGCATCCTTGAATGAAGAAGGATTTATTGATTTCGTCCTTCAGCAAGCAAAGATTTTAATGGTGCCAATGGAAAAGGTCTGTTTCGAAGTGACTGAAACCGCAGGGATTGCGAATCTTTCCAATGCATCGGAGTTTATTCTGGAGGTTAAGAAAACTGGCTGTACATTTGCATTGGATGATTTTGGCAGTGGTTTGTCATCGTATGCCTACTTGAAGAATCTGCCGGTAGATTTTTTGAAAATTGACGGCGCATTCGTCAAGGATATGGACTCAAATCCCTATGACTATGCGGTAGTGAAATCCATTACTGAAATTGGGCACTTCATGGGGAAAGGGATTATTGCCGAATACGTGGAAAATGAAAATATTCTTAATATGCTACGCGAAATCGGCGTAGATTATGCACAAGGATACGTCATCGGAAAACCACTCGCCTTGAGTTTGCTGGCAGCCTGATTTGGGCATCCCGTTCACACAAAATTCCGGACACCCCCGGCCTTCCGGCACCTTAGCAATTGCGCAGAGCGCGTCAACCCGTAGTCTGGAATTGGCGGAGTGTCTCCTGCAATTCCAGACTCGAATTCGTGTGTAGTTGTCGCTCCTCGATACAGTCGCTGTCGCCTACCTGGTAGTCATGGCAAATCATCGGTCGGCGCTCGTAAATCGTGCACAGCATGGTATCCCTGTCCAGGGCCGCGCACCAGCCGTCGTCAAGGCGCGCCATGACCCATCCGTCCCACCGGTCCTGTTCCGTCAATTCAGGCGGAATGTCGTCGTCACCCATCAGCATCACCTCTAGCCGGCAGCAGCAGGCTTTGCACGAGGTGCACGATATGACCGGGCTATCGCCTACATTGTTGGTGTTGTTTTCTACCGGCATCTTCAGATCATCCCGCCTTCCTTCAGCTCGCTCTTGAGATAGGCGTAATAAATCGGCGCCGCAACCAGCCCCGGCAGGCCGAATGCCGCTTCCATGACGAGCATGGCGGTCAGCAGTTCCCATGCGTTGGCCTTGATTTGCGAGCCGACAATTTTGGCGTTGAGAAAGTATTCCAGTTTGTGAATGCTCACCAGGAATAGCAGTGATGACATCGCCATCTGGAAGGAGTGGCCGAGGCTGACGATGACGATGGCGGTATTCGACAGGATGTTGCCGAGGATGGGGATCAGGCCGGCGACGAAAGTGACGATGACCAGGGTGCTGGCGAAAGGAAGATTGATGCCGACCTGCGGCAGTACGACACCCAAGTAAATCCAGGTGAGGAAGGCGTTGACGGCGGCGATTTTCGCCTGGGCGAAGACGATGTTGCGGAAGGCGTTGCTGAATTTTATGGTGCGTTCTGCAAGGGCGGAAACAAAGGGTTTTCGCACTTCGACGGCCACCATTTCATACAGTGAAAGCATGGCGCCGATGATCATGCCGATCAGGACATGGGCGAGAGTGTGCCCTGCTTCCTTGCCCATGATCTGCAGTTCGCTGGAGTGCCCGCGCAGCCATTCCGCAAGATGAATTTTTAGTGCGTCCCCATCATGTGGCAGGGCGCTGTAAATCCATTCGGGCAGGGATGAGCGGGAAGATTCCAGGATTCCGGCCAGCTTTGCCATGAAGGCAGCGGGGCCGCCGCCCTCGGCACGAAGGAGGGTGAGTATGCCGATGACGCCGGCGACGAGCAGGGTGATCACCAGCCCGGCAACCAGGACGACAGACAGGATCTTGGCATTTCTGCCGGAGAGCCTGCCAATCGCGAACCGGGAGGCGATAAAATGGATCATGTGGTAAACCAGCAGGCCGACCAGCAGCGCGGGTAGCAGCTTGAGCTTGAGTATCAGGAACAGGGAAAGGGCGGCTAGCAGCCAGGCGGTTTGGCGATGGGTGATGGGCATTGTTTGTGCGTGCGCGACAGGGCTAATGATCGGCCATTATCGCCTGAAACGGCATAACTCGCACGGGACCTCACGGGTTATCCCTTGTAAAATATGGAACACCCCATATTTAAGCAGAGTCGTTGTAGAAGCATTTGAGATATAATCCTGTTTTTTGGAGGGTACCATGCCAATTTACGAATATCGTTGTTCTTCTTGCGGTTTCCAGAAGGAATACATACAAAAAATGAGCGATGTGCCGCTCACCGCTTGCCCAGAGTGCAAGCAGGAAACTTTCGCCAAGATGTTGTCCGCTGCCGGCTTCCAGCTCAAGGGTAGCGGCTGGTACCAGACCGATTTCAAGGGCGGTTCCAAGCCCAAGGAAGAAACCAAGGCTGCCGCGCCACCCTGTTGCGCTGGCGGAAGCTGCGCCAGCTAGATGCTCAAGCGATATTTTCTCACCGGGCTGCTGATCTGGGTGCCGCTCGGTATTACCGTATGGGTGCTGAAGCTGCTGATCGGCAGTATGGATCAGAGCCTTCTGCTGTTGCCTTTTTCGTTTCGGCCGGAAAGCTGGCTGGGTATGTCCCTGCCGGGCCTGGGCACGATCCTGACGATAGGCGTGATCCTGCTCACCGGCATGCTGACCACGAACATCGTCGGACAGCGCCTGATCCGGTTCTGGGAAAGCGTGCTGGCGCGCATTCCGGTGGTGAAGTCGATCTATTACAGCGTCAAGCAGGTCAGTGATACGCTGTTTTCGGGCAGTGGCGAGGCTTTCCGCAAGGTGTTGCTGGTGCGTTACCCTCACCCCGAGGCGTGGTCTTTGGCATTCCAGACCAATCTGCCCCGGGATGTCGGTTCCAGCCTGGACGGCGAATATGTGGGTGTGTTCGTTCCGACCACGCCCAGCCCGGTCAACGGGTTTTATTTTTTCGTCAAAAAGAGCGAGACCATCGAAATCGGAATCAGCGTGGATGATGCATTGAAGTACATCATCTCGATGGGGGTGGTGACATCTGCCGACAAGAAATCTCCCGCCCAGGTCTATCCGGGTAATTGAAAGCCGCGTTTCCCCGTTTTATTTTCCTTAAGTCAAAATTGGATTGAGCATGCGAACCCATTATTGCGGCGACGTTAACCGTAGCCACTTAGATCAAACCGTTACCCTGTGCGGCTGGGCGCATCGCCGCCGTGACCATGGCGGGGTGATTTTCATCGACCTGCGCGACCGCGAGGGTCTGGTTCAAGTCGTGTGCGACCCTGACCGTGCAGCGACTTTCGCCACGGCGGAGGCCATCCGCAACGAGTTCGTGCTGAAAATCACTGGCCTGGTGCGCAACCGTCCGGAAGGTACGGTCAACCCGAATCTCTCCACCGGCGAGATTGAGGTGCTGGCGCAGGAAATCGAAATACTGAACGCATCGGCACCCATTCCTTTTCAGCTGGACGACGAGAATCTGAGCGAAACCGTGCGCCTGACGCACCGTTACCTCGACCTGCGCCGCCCGGCGATGCAGAAGAACATGATGCTGCGCTATCAGGTGTCCAAGACCCTGCGTCACGCCCTCGACGAGCAGGGCTTCATCGAGCTGGAAACGCCGATGCTGACCCGCTCCACCCCGGAAGGCGCGCGCGATTACCTGGTGCCGTCCCGTGTTCACCCCGGCCATTTCTATGCGTTGCCCCAGTCGCCGCAGCTGTTCAAGCAGCTCTTGATGGTGTCCGGCTTCGACCGCTACTACCAGATCGTCAAATGCTTCCGTGACGAGGATCTGCGCGCCGACCGCCAGCCTGAATTCACCCAGGTGGATATCGAGACCTCGTTCCTGACCGAACAGCAGATCACCGAACTGGTCGAGACCATGGTGCGGCGTTTGTTCAAGACCGTGCTCGATGTCGATTTGCCAGATTTCCCGCGCATGACTTATGCCGAGGCGATGCGTCGCTATGGTTCGGACAAGCCCGACCTGCGCGTGACGCTGGAACTGACCGACCTCACCGACGTGATGAAGGACGTCGACTTCAAAGTCTTCAGTGCTCCCGCCAACTCACCCACCGGCCGTGTTGCCGCGTTGCGCGTGCCCAAGGGCAGCGAGATTACCCGCGGCGAGATCGATGCCTACACCCAGTTCGTCGCCATCTACGGCGCCAGGGGCCTGGCTTATATCAAGGTCAACGATGTCGCCAAGGGCCGCGAAGGCCTCCAGTCGCCGATCGTCAAAAACCTGTCGGACGCTGCGCTCAAGGCGGTCATCGAGCGCACCGGCGCAACCGACGGCGACCTGATTTTCTTTGGCGCCGACACGGCGAAAGTAGTGAACGAGGCGCTCGGCGCGTTGCGTGCCAAGATCGGCCACGAGCGCGGCTTCGCCGAAGGCGCCTGGAAGCCGCTGTGGGTGGTGGATTTCCCGATGTTCGAACGCGACGAGGATGGTAATCGCTGGCAAGCGCTGCATCACCCCTTTACCGCCCCCGCAGAAGGCCACGAGGAGTTGCTGTCCAGTGACCCCGGCAAGGCGCTGTCCAAGGCCTACGATTTCGTGCTCAACGGCTGGGAATTGGGTGGCGGCTCGATCCGTATCCACCGCCAGGAGATCCAGTCCAAGGTGTTCCAGGCGCTCAACATCAGCGCCGAGGAGGCGCAGGAAAAATTCGGTTTCCTGCTCGAAGCCCTGCAATACGGCGCACCGCCTCACGGCGGCTTGGCGCTTGGGCTGGATCGCCTGGTCACGCTGATGGCAGGTGCGGAATCGATCCGCGATGTGATCGCCTTCCCCAAAACCCAGCGTGCTTCCTGCCTGCTTACTCAGGCGCCGAACGCGGTGGACGAGAAGCAGCTGCGCGAGCTTCACATTCGTTTGCGCCAGCAGGTGCAGACCCAGGTCGAAGTGGAGAAAGTTGATTAAACTTCTGCCTCCTCTGCGGTGAAAGCGGTTGGTGAAAACGCATAAAATCCCCGTCTCGGTTCTGGTGGTGATCTACACTTCAGATCAGCAGGTGCTGTTGCTGGAGCGGGCTGATCATCCCGGCTACTGGCAGTCGGTGACGGGGAGTTGCGATCCGGGAGAGAGCCTGCATCAGACTGCAGTGCGCGAAGTGCGCGAGGAAACCGGTCTGGATGTCGAGAAGTATGCGCTTACCGACTGGAACCTGCAGTTTGAATTTGAAATCTTCGAAGAATGGCGCCACCGCTATGCACCGGGGGTGACTCGCAACGCCGAACACGTGTTCGGGCTGGAAGTGCCGGCCCCGCTGGATGTGGTTCTGGCGCCAATGGAGCACTTGAATTACATGTGGCTGTCGCGGGAAGAGGCAGCAAAAAAGGTGTTTTCCTGGACCAATGCAGCGGCGCTGGAAAAGCTGCCGCAGATGGTGAAACGAGACTGAGCAGACCAATGAACGATTCCGCGATTCCTTTTTCCGAATATCAGAACCTTCCCGACGCGGCCTGCCAGGAGCGCATCCTGGCAGCCAAGGCCAGCTTGGGCAAGCGCCTGGTGATCCTGGGTCACCATTACCAGCGCTCGGATGTGTTCCAGCATGCGGATTTCACCGGCGATTCGCTCAAGCTATCGCGCCTGGCGGCCAATTCGGAAGCGGACTACATTGTATTCTGCGGCGTGCATTTCATGGCCGAGGTGGCGGATATCCTGTCGCGGCCCGAGCAGATCTCCATCCTGCCTGATCTGGCGGCGGGATGCTCGATGGCGGACATGGCGACGCTGGCCCGGGTCGAACGCGCCTGGCGCGAGCTGAAAACTGTGCTCGATCCCGATGAGACCTTCACCCCCGTCACCTACATCAACTCGGCGGCCGACCTGAAAGCCTTCTGCGGCGAGCACGGCGGCATCGTCTGCACCTCCAGCAACGCCACCAAGATTCTGGAATGGTCGTTTTCCCGGCGCGAGAAGGTGCTGTTCTTTCCCGACCAGCACCTGGGTCGCTGGAGCGGCCACAAGATGGGCATTCCGCTGGAAGACATGGTACTGTGGGACTGGGACCAGCCACTTGGCGGGCTCACGCCAGAGCAGGTCAGGAAGGCCAAGATCATCCTGTGGAAAGGGCTGTGCTCGGTGCATCAGATGTTCACGCCGGCCAATATCCAGCGCTTTCGCCAAGAGCATCCGGACGGCCTGGTGATTTCCCACCCGGAATGCAGTTTCGAGGTGTGCGAGCTGTCGGATTACGTCGGCTCCACCGAATACATCATCAAGACCGTCGCCGCAGCCAAGCCCGGTACGCGCTGGCTGGTGGGCACCGAGCTGAATCTGGTCAACCGTCTGGCGGAGCAGTTCAAGGCCGAGGGCAAGACCGTCCAGTTCATGGCCTCGACCGTGTGCATGTGCTCGACCATGGCGCGCATCGATCCGCAGCACCTGGCCTGGTGTCTGGAGAACTTGGTTGCCGGCCAGGTTGTGAACCGCATCAAGGTGCCGCCCGAGGAAGCCGAACTGGCACGGGTGGCGTTACAGCGCATGCTGGACGCTTCTTAACTCAGTGAGGAGTGAGGGGTTGGTAGTGAGGAGCAAAACGGGCGATGGCGTTATTTTTGATCTTACTCCCCACTTCTTACTCCTGACTCCTCGCTGATTCAAAATGACACAGGCGATTCGGATCGTCACTTACAATATCCACAAGGGATTTTCCCAGTTCAACCAGCGCATGGTGCTGCACGAGCTGCGCGACCAGTTGCGCGGCATTCATGCCGACCTGGTTTTTTTGCAGGAAGTCGTGGGCGCTCACGAACTCCATGCGGAGAAGCACGAGAACTGGCCCGAAGCGTCCCAATACGAGTTTCTCGCAGACTCCATCTGGGAGGATTACGCTTACGGCAAGAACGCAGTCTATCCTGAAGGACATCATGGCAACGCGATCCTGAGTCGTTTCCCGATCGTCAGTTCGGAAAATGTCGATGTCTCGGCCCACCGCTTCGAGCAGCGTGGCTTGTTGCATGTTGAAGTGAGCATGCCGGGCTGGGACGAAACCCTGCATTGTGTGTGCGTTCACTTCGGATTGTTTTCCAAGGGGCGCCGTGTGCAGCTGTCGGCATTGCGCGACAGGATCGAGAGTCTGGTTCCGCCCCACGCGCCGCTGATCATCGCCGGCGATTTCAATGACTGGCGCAGCGAGGCCTGCGACACCCTGGCTCACAAGATGCATCTGAAAGAGGTGTTCGGTGCGATCAGGGGCAAACCCGCCTGCAGTTACCCGGCGGCGCTACCCATGTTCCGGCTCGACCGGATTTACGTGCGAGGGCTGCGCGTGACAGCTGCTGAAGTGCACAGTGGCAGGCCGTGGTCGAAGATTTCCGATCATGCCGCGTTATCCGCCATTGTTCACAGGGCACAACCCTAGGCCAATGGATCTGATACCGGGCAATCGCCTGACACTCCTCATGAACGGCGCGGAATATTTTCCGGCCCTCGAAACTGCCATTGACCATGCGCGCCGTGAAATATTCCTGGAATCCTATATCTACGAATATGATGCAACCGGTCGGCAGATCAGTAAAGCACTGATGCGGGCGGCCAGGCGGGGTGTGACCGTGCACCTGCTGCTCGATGGCTTCGGGGCGAGAACGCTGTCAGGAGCGGTGGTCGATGAGATGCGTGCGGCAGGGATGCAGATCATGTTCTACCGGCCCGATGTTACGCTCCGTTTCAAACGCCACCGGTTGCGCCGCCTGCACCGCAAGATAGCGGTGATCGATACGCGCATTGCCTTCGTCGGCGGCATCAATATCATCGACGACATAAATGCGCCTGGCCAGATTCCGCCGCGCTTCGATTATGCGGTCTCGGTGGAGGGGCCGTTGCTGGCTGACATACATCAATCGGCCAGGCGTCTCTGGGCTCTGATCGGCTGGCTGCAGTTGCGCCGCCACCGTAGCCGTAGTCGGAGGCACAGGGCACCGCTGCATATTGCGCCGCGTGGCAGAGTCGAGGCTGCCTTCGTTCGGCGCGACAACATCCGCCATCGGAGTGATATCGAAAACGCTTATCTCGATGCCATCGATTCGGCCACGGGCGAGATCATCATCGCTAATGCCTATTTCCTGCCCGGACGCCGCTTCAGGCAGGCGCTGGCCCAAGCCGCTGCGCGGGGAGTGCGGGTGGTGCTGCTGCTGCAGGGGCGGGTGGAATACGTTCTGCTGCATTACGCCTCGCGTGCCCTGTACGGCATGCTGCTCGGTGCAGGCATCGAAATCTACAGCTATCACAAGAGCTTTCTCCATGCCAAGGTGGCGGTGATCGACGGCCGCTGGGCTACGGTGGGCTCGTCGAACATTGACCCTTTCAGCCTGATGCTGGCGCGGGAAGCCAATGTTGTAGCGCTCGACGCCGACTTCGCCGGAACGCTGCGGGACAGTTTGCTGCAGGCGATCAGCGAGGGTGCGCAGCAGATCATGGCCGATCACTGGAAGCAGCAGCCGTATTACCAGCGCTTCATGGCGTGGGTGAGCTACGGCATGGTACGCTTCCTGATGGGCATGGCCGGCTATGCGCGTCGCTATGAAGAAGCCTGATGCCTTTATAAAGGCGGGCTGGAAATGCTAATATTCGTGTTTTGCAAAGAATGCCGAGGGATTTATGGCCGGTCACAGTAAGTGGGCGAACATCAAGCACAAGAAAGCCGCGACGGACGCCAAGCGCGGCAAGATTTTCACCCGCCTTATCAAGGAAATCACCGTTGCCGCCAAGATGGGCGGCGGCGACATCAGTTGCAATCCGCGCCTGCGCCTGGCGGTGGACAAGGCCTATGAGAACAACATGCCCAAGGACAACGTCGAGCGCGCCATCAAGCGCGGCACCGGCGACCTCGAGGGCGTGAACTACGAGGAACTGCGCTACGAGGGTTATGGCCCGGCTGGCGTGGCGGTGATGGTGGAATGTCTGACCGACAACAAGACCCGCACCGTGGCTGACGTGCGTCACGCTTTCTCCAAGCACGGCGGCAATCTCGGTACGGACGGCTCGGTAGCGTTTCTGTTCAAGCATTGCGGGCAGATGCTTTTCGCACCCGGTACGGACGAGGACAAGCTGATGGAAGCGGCGCTGGAAGCGGGCGCCGAGGACGTGGTTACGAATGAAGATGGCAGTATCGAGGTGGTCACCGATCCCTACGAGTTCGCCGCCGTCAAGGAAGCACTGGTCAAGGCAGGCCTGCAGCCCGAAGTGGGCGAGGTCACCATGAAACCTGCCAGCGAAAACGAGCTCACCGGTGACGATGCGGTAAAAATGCAGAAACTGCTCGACGCCCTGGAGAGCCTCGATGACGTGCAGGAGGTGTATACCACTGCCGTCATGGACGAGGAATAAATCATCCGTATCCTCGGTATCGATCCCGGTTTGCGCGTGACAGGATTTGGGGTGATCGACAAGCTTGGCCAGCAGCTGGTTTACGTTGCCAGCGGTTGCATACGTACACCGACCGGGGAGTTGCCGCAACGGCTGAAATCGATTATTGATGGCCTGGGCGAAGTGATCGCTTCTTACAATCCTGAGCAGGTGGTGGTGGAAAAAGTCTTCGTCAACGTCAATCCCCAGTCCACTCTGCTACTGGGACAAGCTCGCGGTGCCGCGATCTGCGCCGCAATTCTCAAGGATTTGCCGGTGGCGGAATACACCGCCCTGCAGGTGAAGCAAGCCGTGGTCGGCAACGGCCATGCGGCCAAGGAGCAGGTGCAGGATATGGTCAGACGCTTGTTGAAACTCGAGGGTGACCCCCAGGCCGATGCGGCGGACGCATTGGCTTGTGCCATCTGCCACGCCCATGGCGGACAGGGGTTGGGCAAGCTGGCAACCGCCGGTTTCCGGATGAAGAATGGAAGGCTGGTCTAATGATAGGCAGAATCGCAGGCATCCTGCTCGAAAAGCATCCCCCTCTGGTTCTGGTGGATGTGGGCGGGGTCGGTTATGAAATCGACGTGCCAATGAGCACCTTCTACAATCTTCCCGCCATCGGCGAAAAAATCGCACTGCACACCCAGCTGATCGTACGCGAGGATGCCCATCAGCTCTATGGATTCTCCACCCACGACGAGCGCGCCGCTTTCAGGCAGCTGCTTAAAATTAGTGGAGTCGGACCGAAGTTGGCGCTGACTATTCTGAGTGGTATGTCGGTCGCGGAGTTGTCCCATGTCGTCGCCGCCCAGGAAGTGGGCCGGCTGACCAAGATTCCGGGTATCGGCAAGAAAACCGCCGAGCGCCTGCTACTGGAGCTGCGCGATAAACTGCCGGGCGCGGCGGCGGCTTTGCTGACTTCCGGAACCGAACCCGGCCCAGCCATTCGCAACGACGTTTTGGATGCGTTACTGGCGCTGGGTTATAATGAGCGCGAAGCGAACTGGGCAGTGAAGCAACTGCCCGCCAACCTGGACGTGTCCGACAGCATCCGTCAGGCTCTTAAATTCCTATCCAAGGCATGATCGAAACCGACAACCTCAAGGCTGGCAACCGCATTATTTCCGCTGCGCCGATTTCTTCCCATGAAGAAGCGGCCGAGCGAGCCTTGCGCCCCAAGCTGCTGGAAGAATACGTTGGTCAGGAGAAGGCACGCGAGCAACTGGAAATTTTTATCCAGGCGGCGCGCGGTCGCAGCGAATCACTCGACCACGTGCTGCTGTTCGGACCGCCTGGTCTGGGCAAGACCACCCTGGCGCACATCATCGCCCGTGAAATGGGCGTCAACCTGCGCCAGACCAGCGGTCCGGTGCTGGAGCGGCCAGGCGATCTGGCTGCGCTGCTGACCAATCTCGAACCCCACGATGTTTTATTCATCGATGAAATTCACCGGCTTTCCCCGGTGGTGGAGGAAATCCTCTACCCGGCGCTGGAGGACTTCCAGCTCGATATCATGATCGGCGAAGGTCCGGCGGCGAGGTCGGTCAAGCTGGATCTTCCTCCCTTTACGCTGGTCGGCGCCACGACTCGTGCCGGCATGCTGACCAACCCGTTGCGCGACCGTTTCGGCATTGTGGCGCGGCTGGAATTTTATACTCACGGCGAGCTGAAACAGATCGTGGCTCGTTCAGCACGGTTGATGAATGTCGAGCTTTCCGACGATGGTGCGGTAGAAGTCGCGAAGCGCTCACGTGGTACGCCGCGCATCGCCAACCGCCTGTTGCGCCGGGTGCGCGATTTTGCCGAGGTCAAGGCGGATGGCAAGGTGACGCGGGATGTGGCTGATGCCGCGCTTTTTATGCTGGATGTGGACAAAGCTGGTCTCGATATGATGGATCGCAAGCTGCTGCAGGCCGTGCTGGAGAAGTTCGGCGGTGGCCCGGTCGGGGTGGAAAACCTGGCGGCAGCCATCGGCGAGGAGCGCGACACCATCGAGGATGTGCTCGAACCCTACCTGATTCAGCAGGGCTATTTGATGCGCACGCCGCGCGGTCGGGTGGCAACGCAGATAGCCTATCTGCATTTCGGGCTGGCGGTGCCGTCAAAGAACCCGAACGGCGAGCTGTGGGAGCAGTGATGTTCCGCTGGCCGGTGCGCGTCTATTACGAGGATACCGATTCCGGTGGCGTGGTGTATTACGCCAATTACCTCAAGTTCATGGAGCGTGCCCGTACCGAATGGTTGCGGGACCAGGGTTTTGAGCAGACGGAGTTGTTGCGTGACCATTCAATCATTTTTGTGGTGCGCGAAGTGCATATAGAATACCTGCGCCCCGCGATGTTTAACGATCTGCTGACGGTGACAGTGAATTTTCATCAGGCAGGCCGCAGCTGGATCGAGCTTGATCAGACGGCTGAGCATCCGGAAAACGGCGTGCTGGTCAAGGCGCGCGTCAAGGTGGTTTGCGTCAATGGGCAAACATTCAAGCCGGTGCAAATTCCCGCCCCGGTCAGAGAGAGAATTGAAAGGATATCGTGAACGTTACGCAAGACCTGTCTTTTTTGAGTCTGATTACCAACGCCAGTATCGTGGTGCAGCTGGTTCTGTTGATCCTGCTGCTGGCTTCGGGCTTATCCTGGTATTTTATTTTCGGCAAAATGTTTGCCATTCGAGCCGCAATCCGTGAGGCGGATAATTTCGAGAACGATTTCTGGAGCGGATCGGACATCAACAACCTGTACCAGCGCAGCAATTCCGGCAGGACGCCGGTGGTGGGCATGGAGAAAATCTTCGAGGCGGGCTACAGAGAATTTCTCAAGCTCAAGCGCCAGGGGCGGATGGATATCAGCGTCGTCATGGAGGGCACGCGTCGCGCCATGCGCGCGGCCTGCCAGCGCGAGCTGGATGCGCTGGAACGGCACCTCGCCTTCCTTGCCTCGGTCGGTTCGGTCAGCCCCTACATCGGGCTGTTCGGTACGGTGTGGGGCATCATGAATGCCTTCCGCGGCCTCTCTAACGTGGTGCAGGCGACTCTGGCGCACGTTGCGCCAGGCATCGCCGAAGCGCTGGTCGCCACGGCGATGGGCCTGTTTGCGGCGATTCCGGCGGTGCTCGCCTACAATAGCTATTCCCATGACGTGGATCGGCTGGCGACCCGTTACGACAGCTTCATGGAGGAATTCTCCAATATCCTGCAAAGGCAGCCCAACCCTTGATGAGCCGCCGCCCCCGCCGTTTCATGAACCAGATCAACGTCGTGCCTTACATCGACGTGATGCTGGTGCTGCTGATCATTTTTATGGTCACGGCGCCCCTGATCAATCCGGGGCAGATCGAACTGCCCTCGGTCGGGCAGTCGCTCAAGCCCCCGGTGGCGCCGCTGGAAGTGGAGATTCGCAAGGACAACAGCCTGTACCTGCGCGACCTGGAAAAATCGAATACAGCGCACAAAATCAGTCGGGAAGATCTGGTCGATGCGGTTCGGGAACAGCAGGGGCGCAATCCCGAGCAGGCGGTGGTGATCTCGGCGGATAAAAGTGTACGTTACGAGGAAGTGCTGAAGGTGATGGACGTGCTGCAGAGTAATCAGGTGAAAAAAGTCGGGCTCCTGGCCAAGCCCAGGGCGGGATAATGCCACCAGCCGAACGTAAGGATCCAGGCCGGAAATGGGCGATTGCACTGGCTGTCCTGGTGCATCTGATATTTGCCGCTGTGCTGGTGTTCGGCGTTAACTGGCAGACGAAGGAGGCCTCTCCGGTGATGGCCGAGCTGTGGAGCAGCGTGTCTGCTCCCGCCCCCAAAGTGGTGCCCAAACCCGAACCCGAACCTGTAACGCGGCCGGAGCCTAAGCCTCAACCCAAGCCTGTTCCCAAGTTGGAGCAACCCAAGCCGGTCAAGGCCGACATCGAGCTTAAAGATAAAGAAAAAGAGAAGGAAAAAAAGCGTAAGGAAGAAGAGAAGAAAAAGGCCGAAGCAGAGAAAAAAAAGGCCGAAGCAGAGAAAAAGCTGAAAGAGCAGGCGCTGAAGGTACAACATGCCATGCTCGAAGCCGAACAGATAACATTGAACAAGCAGCGGGAGGCAGCAGAGGCGGCGCGCCAGCAGGCGGCTGCCCAGGCAGCATCCCAGCGCCTGATGAACGACGCGATTGGCCGGATCAGCAGTCATATCCGGCGCTTCATTGTGATGCCGCCGGATATAGTTGGGAACCCGCAGGCCGAGTTCGAAGTCTCTTTGATACCGACGGGCGAGGTGTTAAATGTGAAGTTGACGCGTAGCAGCGGCAACCCGGCCTACGATAACGCAGTGGAGCGAGCCATACGCAAAGCTTCGCCTTTGCCTCTGCCCACCGATCCTTCGCTGATCGGGCGGTTCAGGGAGTTGAAGTTAAAATTTCGACCGAACGAATAAAAAATGGTGAGGCGTGAGGCGTAGAGCATGAAGGTTTTTACCTTCCGCCTCTCACTTCACCTTCTTACCCCTCACCGAATTTAAGGGAATTGGAATGATATTAAGAAAGTTACTGATAGGCGCAGCGTGGCTGTTGCTTGCACCATTCGCCCATGCGGCTCTTACCATCGAAATCGTCGGCAGCGGTGCCAACCAGATACCGATTTCGGTCGTGCCATTTGCCGGCGAAAGCGCCCTGCCGCAGGGCATTACTGCTGTGATTGCAGCGGATTTGCAGCGTAGCGGTCTGTTCAAAATTGTCGATGCCGCCGGGGTGAAGCCCGAGCCGCACGAACTGGCGGAGGTGAATTACCCGGACTGGCGCACGCGCGGCGCTGATGCATTGGCGATCGGCAGCGTATTGTCGCGACCCGACGGCAAACTGGAGGTGCGCTTCCGCCTGCTCGATGCGGTGAAACAGGCGCAGCTCGACGCTTACAGCTATGTGATTGATCGCACCCTGGTGCGCGCCACTGCGCACAAGATTGCCGACCTGATTTACGAGAAACTCACCGGTGATGTCGGTGTGTTCAGCACCCGTATTGCCTATATTGTCAAGAGTGGCCCGCGTTACGAGTTGCAAGTGGCGGATGCTGACGGCTACGGCGCGCAGACGGTGCTGGCTTCCAAAGAGCCGATTATTTCCCCCTCATGGTCGCCGGACGGCACCAAGCTGGCTTATGTTTCGTTCGAGCGGAAAAAACCGATCATTTACGTTCAATCGCTGGTCAGCGGCCAACGTCAGGTGCTAGCCCAATTCAAGGGCAACAACAGTGCGCCGGCATGGTCGCCGGACGGCAAGCAGCTTGCCATTGTGCTGACCAAGGAAGGCAGTTCGCAGATTTATCTGATCAATGCCGACGGTAGCGGTGTTAAACGCGTGAGCTACAGCTCAGGCATCGATACCGAGCCGTCATTTTCGCCGGACGGCACCTCTATCATATTCACTTCGGACCGGGGCGGCAGCCCGCAGATCTACCGCATGTCGGTTAGCGGCAGCGGTGCGCAGCGCCTGACTTTCGAGGGCAATTACAATGTTTCTCCCCACTTCAGCCCGGATGGCAAGAGTTTCACCTTTATCCAGCGCGTCAGCGGTTCTTCCTTTCATGTGGCCCTGCAGGACTTGGCGTCTGGACAGATGCAATTGCTGACGGATACGCGCATGGACGAATCCCCCAGTTTCGCGCCGAACGGCAAAATGCTACTATACGCCACTGAAATTGGAGGGCGCGGGATACTTGCTGCGGTTTCGAGCGATGGTCGGGTGAAGCAGAGGCTGTCCACCCAGGCTGGCGATGTGCGCGAGCCAGAGTGGGGCCCGTTGTTGAAGAATCAGTAAATTTCTCAAGTTAAGTTGACTAAATCGGGAGAGTAGAAAAGATGAAAAAGATATTGTTCAGCACTTTGTTGGTTAGCTTGTTGGCAGGCTGCGCCGGCCAGGACGTGAAGGACCAGCCCAAGGCGGCGGTCGAGGACAGAACGGCGACTCAGGCGGGTGCGGATACCAAGCCTGCTGGTCAGCAGACGGTGGCGGCCAATCCCCTGAAAGATCCCAACAACATCCTCTCCAAGCGCAGCGTGTATTACGATTTCGATAAGTCTGACGTGAAGGATGAATACAAGCCGATGGTCGAGGCGCATGCCAAGTATTTGACCGGCAATAAGGCCGCCAAGGTTGCAGTACAGGGCAATTGCGACGAACGCGGCAGCCGCGAGTACAACATTGCCCTGGGCAATCGTCGTGCCGACAGCGTAAGGAAAGTGATGAATGTGATGGGCGCGTCCGACAGCCAGATCGAGGTCATCAGCTTTGGCGAAGAGAAACCCCGCACTACCTGCCATGACGAATCCTGCTGGAAGGAAAACCGTCGCTCAGATATCGTTTACCAGGGCGAGTAATAATGCTTCGAATTGCGCTTTTCCTGACCTTGTCTTTGGGGTGGGCTTCGTTGAGTACCGCTGGTCTGTTTTCGGACGACGAAGCCCACCATAAAATTGCGGCGCTGCAGCAGCAAATTCAGGGAATGGAGGAGCGCGTCGCGCAAATGGAAAACACCACGCGCTCTCAAGGGGTGGGGGTGCTGTCCCAACTGGACGCGCTCAAGTCCGACTTGGCCGCATTGCGCGGGCAGATCGAGGTCCATACCCACGATATTGAAACCACACAAAAGCGGCAGCGCGATCTTTATGTCGATCTCGACAGCCGCCTGCGCAAGCTGGAGAATGTTGGCGGAGTTGCCGCGGATGCTCCGGGACAGGTGGATTCCGCCAAGCCGGCTTCCTCCGACCCGGCACCGGTTGGCACGGTTACTGCTGATGAATCCAGTGCGTATGACGCCGCCTTGGGTTTATTCAAGTCGGGCAATTATCAAGGGGCCATCGACAGCTTTCAGAGCTTTGTCGGCGTGCACCCCAACAGTCAGCTTGCCCCCAGTGCCTACTACTGGATCGGTAATTCCTACTTTAATCTGCGCGATTACAAGAGCGCCATCGCTAATCAACAGAAACTGGTCAGCCAGTATCCAGGCAGCACCAAGGTGCCGGATGCTATGTTGAATATCGCCAGTTGCCAGCAAGGCTTGGGCGATGCATCTGAAGCGAAAAAGACACTCAAAAATATCGTGTCGAAATATCCGCTCAGTAATGCCGCAGAGCTGGCGAAGAAGCGTCTTGCCAGTACCAAATAGCGCAGTACCGCAGCTCAGCCTGCGGATCAATGAGATATTCCATTCTCTTCAAGGCGAAACCAGTCGCGCCGGATTGCCTACGGTATTCATCCGGCTGACCGGCTGTCCGCTACGCTGTACCTACTGCGATACCTCTTACGCTTTTCATGAAGGGGAAACCCTGACACTGCCGGAAATCCTCGACAAGGTGGCGCAGTTTCACACCCGCTATGTCACCGTGACCGGTGGCGAACCGCTGGCCCAGAAGAATTGCCTGCCGCTATTGCAGCAGCTTTGCGATGTGGGCTATTCGGTGTCGCTGGAAACCGGGGGGGCGATGGATATTTCCAAAGTCGATGCCCGTGTTTCCCGGATCCTGGATATCAAAACACCAGATTCAGGTGAGGCTGAAAAAAATCGCTGGAAAAATCTGGAACTGCTGACACCGCAGGACGAAGTCAAATTCGTGCTATGCGGCGAAGAAGATTATCGGTGGGCGAAACAAGTGCTGAGTGAGAAGCGTGTCGCTGACCGCTGTCCGGTGCTGCTTTCAGTCTCCCAAGGCCAACTCGAGCCAGCCAGGCTGGCGGACTGGATACTGCGTGACAACTTGCCGGTTCGGCTGCAAATCCAGCTGCATAAACACTTGTGGGGCGAGGGGCGAGGGAAATAAGTCCTGAAATGTAGGTTGGGTTAGGCGCGGTTTTTTGCGCCGTAACCCAACAAACCCAAGCTTCACCAAAAGTAGGCGCCTCCAGGCGAAACCAATATTTTCAAGGAAAATTAGGTTTGTTGGGTTACGCGATAAAGCAGCTAAGGAAGCCCTGAACAAGTCATCATTCAGGACCTCGAATTAAACATATTGCGGCATCAGGCTTTTTTCCACCGGAATTAGCCTGAAACAGCC
>NZ_DF967531.1 GCF_000971475.1 Sulfuricella sp. T08 | reverse complement strand
TGTTTCAGGCTAATTCCGGTGGAAAAAAGCCTGATGCCGCAATATGTTTAATTCGAGGTCCTGAATGATGACTTGTTCAGGGCTTCCCTAAGGCCCTTATTTATTGTGTGCCGATCTGGTGTGGTGGAGCGGAGAAAAGTACCTGGTGCGCTTAAAATTCGTCAGGCAAGAGAAGCAGGGATGAAGTAAAAAAATCCCCGCCCCGAAAACTAATTGGGGCGGGGGGTCCTTTCGCTGCTCGCTTTGGTAAACGATGCCGCTGCGTCGATTTTTCTTGCGTGCGACGTCTCGTGGCAGGGGGTGTGCGGTTTTCCTTTGCCGAGGCTCAGGCAAACACGCTTTATTTATCAACCTCATTGGCTGAAAGTTCCGACGGCAAATCGGAAGGAATCAGGTCTGATAGCGGTTTCATGGTGGCTTTTTCGTCCCTGACCTCGATTGCGTCGAGCAGCAGGGTGAGGCTTCTGTTCAGATTGTCCAGTGCCTCATCCGGCAATCGATTGAGAGCATCCGGGAGCACACCTCGCGCCGGTTGTGGAGCGCTTGCAATAATTCGCATCCCTTCTTCGGTGAGGAACAAGCGGACTATCCGCTGGTCAGGGTCATTGCGCTCCCTTCGAATCAGGTTGCGCTTCGATAACTTGTCGAGCAGGTTGCTTGCAGTCGACATGTGCACGGACATGGCCTTGGCGAGATCGGAAACCCGTTGCCCAGGATTTCCCGCCACCTCTCTCAGTACCCACAATTGGGCACCGCTCAGCCCGCATTGATCCTCGATCCGGCGAAAATGCTGTTGTGCCGAGCTGATGATTTGGCGGAATTTTTTCAGGGCTTCCAGGGATTTCCCGCGCAAACCGGATTCCTGGGTGGTCTCCATGGGGGTCTGAGTTGTTTCTTTTTTCAAGGGATTTTTAATGAATTTGTGCAAAACAGTTTTGCACAATACGTAATTTCTAATTACTTTACAAGCTATTTTCCAGCATGGAAATTGTGCTACCCAGATTTAAACTTTTGGATCAGTTGCTTGGTGCAATGCGTCCATTCCGAACCGGGCCATGCTGGCGAGCAACTCCTCCCGCAGCGCATCATTGCCAGTGCGCGTGATCAGCACTGGATGCAGGCCGAATGCCTGCAGGTGACGGGTCACGTTGAAGGGCGCGCCTCCCAGTACGCTACGGTCGGGAAATCTGTCCGCCAGGACTTCTCCGAGCAGCGCTATGGTTCCTGTTCGCGGGCTCGGTTTGGTCAACAGCCTGGGCAGGGTGTTTTCCTGATTTACAACCTTGGGATGTGGGATGCGTTTTTCCACCTGGCACAATAGTATTGTGCAAAACTATTATGCAGATGCCGAATTTTTCTGAGATAAATTGGTTCCTGAAGGGCCTTTACATGCCGGGGTAGATAATCCAAGTGCATAATTTGTATGAAAAAATGGCGCACGTGAAAAAATATGAGGGCGGCAGATAATTTAGGCGTGAAACCGGCTGAAAACTGAATAGTTAAGGTTTAACTAAAAAAACCCGCTGTACTATATTGCCTCGTGCTGTGATTTGCCGCATCACGGGCACTTACCTGTCGAACCGCTGGCACGGGCGCGGCCATCCGTCCATATGGCATTCATGAACAATGCGCCATGTAGATGACCTCGTTAAAGTCGGCTCAATCCCGGTTGTTTTTAAAGGAATCTTTACAGGTAACGCAAGTAAAGATAAACGCTGGCTACCGCGATACTGGCCAGCATCAGCGGGAAAGCCAGCAGCATGAAGGGAAGGAAGCGGATCGGCTGACCGGCGCGCTCGGCGAAGCCGGCCACCACCAGGTTGGCGCTCGCCCCCACCAGGCTGCCGTTACCCCCCAGGCAGGCGCCCAGCGCCAGCGACCACCACAGTGTGCTGAGCTGGTCTGCGCTGAATACTGTCCCCATTTTCTGGATGACGGGAATCATGGTGGCGACGAAGGGAATGTTGTCGACGACCGCGGAAAATATCGCCGATGCCCACAGGATGGTAATGGCGGTAGTAGGAAAATCGCCGCCGGTTAGTTCCAGGAGTTTCCCGGCCAGGAGATCGAGCGCGCCGGCCTTCTCCACGCCGGCCACCACTACGAACAGGCCGACGAAAAAGAAGATCGTTACCCATTCCACTTCGCCCCAGGTGCGATGCGTCTCGTGAGACTGTTCTTCCGCATCTTTCCCGACAACGCGCAACAAAAGCAGGAATGCAGCGCCGAACATGGCGATGGTGCCCGGCTCTTGGCCGATGTGGTGGGCCATGACGAAGCCGGCGATCACCAGTCCGATCACCGCCATGGATTGCTTGAGCAGGAGGGAATCGGTGATCGCTTTCTTGGCATCGAACGCCATCACCTGCGCCCGGTCTTCCGGCGTGGCGCGCATTTTGCGGCCCCAGATCAGATAGATCGGGATCAGTGTAAGGGCGAAGATGATCGCGACAATCGGCCCCAGATTCACCACGAAATCGGTGAAGGTCAGTCCGGCCGCCGAGCCGATCATGATGTTGGGCGGATCGCCGATCAGGGTGGCTGTGCCGCCGATGTTGGAGGCGAAAATGATGGAGAACAGATAGGGGTAGGGAGGCACCCTGAGCGAATCGGTGATGAGCAGGGCCACCGGCACGATCAGCAGCACCGTGGTTACGTTGTCGAGCAGAGCGGAAAATACCGCCGTGATCACGGAGAGCATCACCAGCAGTCCCCAGGGCTCGGCCTTCACCCATTTCGACACAACGATGGCTACGTACTGGAAGACCCCGCTCTTCTGAGTGATCGCCACCAGCACCATCATGCCGGTGAGCAGGCTGATGGTGTTGAAGTCGATGCCCGCGACGGCTTCGCTTTGATTCAGCACGCCGGTGAATATCATCAGCCCGGCGCCGAGCAAGGCCACGATGGAGCGGTTGATCTTCTCGGTGACGATGGCTGCGTAGGTGAGCACAAACACGGTGAGCGAAACTGCCAGCGGGCTCAACCCCAGAATTACCTGGGCGGCAGAAGCGGACCCGTGCATCTCAGACGCTTGCCTGCTGCACGAGGTAGGCCAGCAGGGTGCGCCGGCTGAGCATGCCGCGCAGCTTGCCGTCCTTGCCGATGACCGGCAGGGGAGAGGTGCTTTGGCTGAGCAGCAGGGCCGCCTCGAGGAGAGGGCAATCCTCTCCCAGTACCGGCACGTTCTTGTCGGCTAATTCGCCGACGGAACGATGCTCCAGGCTATGCAGGTGGGAACATAGCAACCGGGTGGCGTCACCGGCAAAATTCAGATCTGCCAGGCCATGCTCCATCCGTGCGCTGACCGGAATCAGCTCGGAAAGTATGGACTGGGTGCTGACGATGCCGGCAAAGCTGCCCTTGTCGTCGCACAGGGGTAAGTGATTGATGTGCTTTTCCAGCATCAGCTTGAGGGCGTCGAGCAGGCTGGACTCCGGGCGTAGCTCAATGGAGGGTGAGTAATAGGAAATGGATTGAATGGTCATAATGGTTTTCTAATGGATTTATGGGCGCGCAGCGACGCCCTGGAGGCATCGCTAAAGGCGATCCAGGTATTCGTCGGCAGGCTCTTTGTTGGGTCTGTGTTCTGGGCTGTGTGCGCTGCTCAGGTAGATCGAGCGCAGGTGCTGATCGCGGGTTGGCGCTCTGAGATTTTCAATCAGGCATGATTCGCTGTGATAGATCAGGGCGCGCTTGATTTTATGCAGCAGCGAATTGTCGAGGTGGTGTCCATGATTCACTAGCAGGTCTTCCAGTACTTCCAGCGTGTGGTAGCTCAGGTCGTAGCTGACGGATAAGCAGCCATCTTCTGTATCGACACTCACTTCCAACTGCGCTATCGCACCAAGAAGTTTCAGGGCGTGGGAAAAGTTGGGTGGTGGCAGTCTTGCAAAGTAGATGCGACGAACTTTGTGCAATGCCGGATGGGCGGTTTTTTCCATCTAACCTCCCGTGATTCGTAGGGACAGATTTCGACCTGGGAAGATGCTGAAGCCTCTAAGCGGTTACTAATAAATGGCCAGCACTGATTACAAATAATAGTTCCGCCACTCTTGCTGTGTCAAGTTTAACGCCAGCTCTATCTTCTATCCCTGGAGCCAGTCCACGGTATTTTTCAGGGGCGGCTACGTTAATTTAGGGGGAGTGGCGCATAACGATGTGTTGCTACACACCCATACCGATAATCAATGTCGGGTCATTAGTGACGCGCACAAAAAAACCCCCGCAGGTGCGGGGGTTTTGTCTTGCAGGGAAAGCCGGAGGCAAAATTACATCATGCCGCCCATGCCACCCATGCCGCCCATGTCACCCATGCCGCCACCCATGCCACCAGCGGAATCATCCTTAGGCATCTCAGCCACCATGCACTCGGTGGTGAGCATCAGGCCAGCTACGGAAGCGGCGTTCTGCAACGCGTAACGTGTCACCTTGGTGGGGTCGAGCACGCCCATTTCAACCATGTCGCCATAGGTATCGTTGGAGGCGTTGAAGCCAAAATTGCCCTTGCCCTCGGCAACCTTGTTCACCACCACTGACGGCTCGACGCCGGCGTTGGCGACGATCTGACGCAGCGGCTCTTCCAGAGCGCGCAGCACGATCTTGATGCCAGCATCCTGGTCGGCGTTGTCACCCTTGATTTTGCCGATAGCAGCGCGGGTGCGCAGCAGAGCCACGCCGCCGCCGGCGACGATGCCTTCTTCCACCGCAGCGCGGGTAGCGTGCAGGGCATCTTCGACGCGGGCTTTTTTCTCTTTCATCTCGACTTCAGTGGCAGCCCCGACCTTGATCACGGCCACACCGCCTGCCAGCTTGGCAACGCGCTCTTGCAGCTTCTCGCGGTCGTAGTCGCTGGTGGTTTCTTCGATCTGCTTGCGAACCTGCTTGACGCGGCCTTCGATGTTTTTGTGATCGCCGGCGCCATCGATAACGATGGTTTCGTCTTTGCCCACTTCAATGCGCTTGGCTTGGCCCAGTTCGGCCAGCGTGCATTTTTCCAGAGACAGTCCCACTTCCTCGGCGATTACGGTGCCGCCGGTGAGGATGGCGATGTCTTCCAGCATCGCTTTGCGACGGTCGCCGAAGCCAGGCGCTTTAACTGCGCAGGTCTTCAGGATGCCACGGATGTTATTCACCACCAGGGTGGCCAGTGCTTCGCCATCAACATCTTCAGCGATGATCAGCAGCGGACGTCCGGCCTTGGCGACTTGCTCCAGTACCGGCAGCAGATCGCGGATGTTGGAGATCTTCTTGTCGTGCAGCAGCACGAAAGGATTTTCCAGCAGGGAGATCTGGCGGTCCGGGTTGTTGATGAAGTAGGGCGACAGGTAGCCGCGGTCGAACTGCATGCCTTCAACCACTTCCAGCTCGTTCTGCAGGCTGGTGCCGTCTTCCACGGTGATCACGCCTTCCTTGCCGACCTTGTCCATAGCTTCAGCGATGATGTCGCCGATGGAGCTGTCGGAGTTGGCGGAAATGGAACCCACCTGGGCGATTTCCTTGTTGGTGGTGCAGGGCTTGGAGATTTTCTTCAGCTCGACGATGCAGGCTTCAACCGCCTTGTCGATGCCGCGCTTCAAATCCATCGGGTTCATGCCGGCGGAAACGAATTTCATGCCTTCGCGCACAATCGCCTGGGCCAGCACGGTCGCGGTGGTGGTGCCGTCGCCGGCAACGTCGGAGGTCTTGGAAGCAACTTCCTTCACCATCTGCGCGCCCATGTTCTCGAACTTGTCTTTCAGCTCGATTTCCTTGGCCACGGATACGCCGTCCTTGGTGATCGTCGGAGCGCCGAAAGAACGCTCCAGAACCACGTTACGGCCTTTCGGGCCGAGGGTGACTTTAACTGCGTTGGCCAGAACGTTGATGCCGGCCACCATGCGGTGACGAACGTCGTCACCGAATCTTACGTCTTTAGCTGCCATGTTTCTTATCTCCTTAAATCTTGAATGTCGCCTGGGTTATGCGTTACGCACACGCCCAACTCGTATAATTACTTTTCGACCACGCCCATGATGTCTTCTTCGCGCATCACCAGCAGTTCATCGCCATCCACCTTGACGGCCTGGCCGGAATACTTGCCGAACAGCACTTTGTCGCCGACTTTGACATCCAGCGCGCGCACTTCGCCATTTTCCAGAATCTTGCCTTTACCGACGGCGACGATTTCGCCCTGGTCAGGTTTTTCAGCAGCAGAGCCGGGGATGACGATACCGGAAGCGGTTTTTTCTTCGGCTTCCAGCCGCTTGACAATAACGCGGTCGTGCAACGGACGAATTTTCATTGTTTCAATCTCCTGTCAGGTCTGGGTTAACAAAATAAAATCCAGCAAACCGCCTGCGCTGTTTACTGGTTAAAATCCAATCTAGGACGGAGTTATTAGCACTCATGTCCGACGAGTGCTAATAATAGGGGCTGGGAGCGCTAATTTCAAGGGGAAGATGGTTTGAACTTGTCGTTCGCCAATAAAGTCGATGGTTTCGCCAATCAAAGTCGATAGCCACCAACAGTGTAGATAAAGGGTCTATCGGTAGCGTTCACTAGCAATCAATAAAAACAATGTATTATATTTTTTGTCGTCGGGACGTATGGTTCGGCCCAAAGAGGTCCTTCGGCTTTCCTGAAAACGGCCTTTCAGTTGTGCCTAAGGAATTCGGGGCGATTCAGCTCGTGTTTGGCCGTGTGCATGGCCGCGCGATCTTTCTCATTCTGTAGACAATTCACGCAAACGAACTGGCGGCGAAGACCGTCTTTTGAGGTTATCCACTCCCCGTCGTCCGCACGGCCATCGTGCCGGACGCAGTATTTCTTCGGGTCTGAGAACAAGCGACTGTGAATGTGACTTCCGGTGAGTTTGGTCATACTGCTCATCCATGAGTGAAATTCAGTTTTATACTGCTTACTTATTACACGCATATTACGAAACCAGAATTAACCTACTGCACTTTTGCTTCCCGGTTAGCAATCAAGACATCAAACTGTCACAATTGGGTCCTATGATGGCGCCCATTATGAACTCAAACACTCACCGCCTCCCACCCTGTGAGGGCTGTACCTACTATCAGGCACAGGAGAGAAATATCGGCGCCTGCCATCGCTTTCCCCCAAGTTTTGCCGGTGACAGCTCACCGATAGACTTCCACCACTGGAAATTCCCCCTGGTGTCGGCCAACAACTGGTGCGGTGAATTCCAGGCGGCGACGCCTGGCAGCGATCTGGCGGACGCCTAGTCGCAGGGTTGTATCAGTTGGGTCTGTTGAGGCCGAAAGATTGAAGAGCGCATAGCCGATTGCACGTGCTTTGCATCACGCCATGTCCGTTGCCACTGGCCTTGAAGATAAATCGGCTTTGTCCAGGTTATTCCAGCAAGGCAAAACTCCGCTCAATTAGCCGTATCCTCCGGCAATACTTTTCCACACAGATTTTTTGTTTTCCAGCTATATATCGACATCCACCGGCGATATTGTGAGTGCATAATGCTGCATTCGACAGGCTAAAACTGCTCAATCAACAGAAGGAATACGGCGTCATGCATGACCGCAGCACCATCAATCGCATCAATCAAGTGGCGCGGACGCGCAGGATCGCTTTCGGGCTAATTCTGCTCGCGTTGGCGCTGCCGTCCTTGTTTGCGTGGAGTGACAATGTCGCGCTCGAAGGCGCAGGTGAGTTCACCGCCCGGTTGGTTGCGGTGACACTGTTTGCGCTGATTGTGCGTCTGTGGGTAGCCCGTCATTACCCTGCGGGCGTGCAGGTACAGGTGCTCCTGGCGTTTGCCCTGGTCCTCGTTGGATGGTCGGGCTATGTGTCACGTACTGCGCACGAAGAGCGGGTGTCGGCAAAGACACAAATGGGCAGTTCTATGCCCGTGCTTATCCCTGGCCAAGCAGCTACCGTCGATCCAAAATTGGCACCGGTTGCCGGCCAGGAAGTGCAGGAAACACCGCGGTAGCGCTGGTGGTGCCGAACGCAACATGGCCCGCCTTAGCTGGCGCACGCCGTCAATGGCTGGTTGGATTAAGGTGGTAACGCCGGAACAGATGGGGCTTCGTGGTTGAGGACAGTGAACATCTATCAGACACCTCCCCCTTTGCCCGTCTCGGCGGGTTCTTTTGTTTTGCGGGATGTATTGTGGAACAGCGTGCAAGGCAATATTTTAGGTAAGCCAAGGTTAAGAGGCGCGGATTCCACCCACTCTATCCGTTCTTAACCCCACGACGACATTATTCAAGGAGATTGCATGCCCCCTTCGTTGCCGGTCTACCCGTCTTTCGGGCTTGAAGAACTAGCCTTTCCCGACCTCTTTCGCCTGGAAGGTTTGCAAAGGCTGGATGAGGCATTTTTGCATCGTATTCATGAACACGATGCGGATACGCATGCACGCCTGCTGCACTACCGCCACGCAGAAAGGCCGTTTGCACCGTTACAGATAAGTAAATTGCTGCTGGACTGCGCGCCTCTGCTGGAGGCTTTTATTGCTGAACTGTTTGCCATTGGCGAAGAAGTGGTGGCCTTGCGGATGCAGGCACTTTCGCATGATATTGTCTTGAATTTCAAGAAACTCTTTGTTCAAAAGCGGGCGCGCAAGCGGGTTTTCAAGAAGGATGTAACGGAACCATTTGCCGAGCTCGACGCTTGGTTGAGCGGAGAATTGCAAAAGGCGGGATTGAGTGAGGACGCAGATCGGGAGCTGGCAGTGGCGCGCTTCGCCGATGTTCTGCTGCGTGATGAGGCGGCACAAGCCGGTGTTATAGAGCAACTCGCGCGCTGGTGCGTGCTTGCGATCAGCGATGTGCAAGGCCAGGCGACGGTGCGCGGTTGGACCAGCTTCAAGTTGCCCCAGGGCGTGGATCATCAACATCTGGTGCCCAACCAGGCCGTGGCCGATGACCCTGCCGGGCGCATCGTGGCGTTGCCGGAAAAGCTGAGCCGCCGCGACGGCTTCAAACTGACCGATGCGCGCATGACCGCGCGCGAGGTTCAGGGCGAGATCGAGTACTGCATCTATTGCCATGGACACGACGGTGATTTCTGCTCCAAGGGCTTCCCCGAAAAGAAAGGCGAACCGGAGCGCGGTTTCAAGATCAATCCCTTGGGAGTGATTCTGACCGGTTGTCCGCTGGAGGAAAAAATTTCCGAAATGCATGCCTTGAAGCGCGACGGCCTCAGCATCGCCGCGCTCGCCATGGCGATGGTGGACAATCCCATGATCCCCGCCACCGGCCATCGCATCTGCAACGACTGCATGAAGGCGTGTATCTATCAGAAGCAGGACCCGGTGGATATCCCGCAGATCGAAACGCGCGTGCTTACCGACGTGCTGGGCTTGCCGTGGGGGGTGGAGATTTACGATCTGCTGACACGCTGGAATCCGTTGCGCTCCCGCCAATACTTGCCCAAGCCCTACAACGGCAGGAAGGTGCTGATCGCGGGGATGGGGCCGGCAGGCTTCACCATGGCACATCATCTGACGATGGAAGGCTGCGCCGTGGTGGGTATCGACGGGCTGAAAATCGAACCGCTGCCCGATGTGCTGCAGCACGGTGCGGTGCGCGCTTACCAGGAGCTGGAAGAGGAACTCGATACGCGCGTCATGGCGGGCTTCGGCGGAGTGGCGGAATACGGCATCACGGTGCGTTGGGACAAGAACTTCCTCAAGCTGATTTACCTCAGTCTGGCACGGCGCAGTCTGTTTCAGGTGTTCGGCGGTGTGCGTCTGGGCGGTACCCTGACGCTGGAGGATGCATGGGCGCTGGGATTCGATCATGTCAGCATCGCCACCGGCGCCGGCCTGCCGCGCACGGTGCCGATCGAAAACAGCCTGGCGCGCGGCATGCGCCAGTCCAATGATTTTCTCATGGCCCTGCAGCTCACCGGCGCAGCCAAGGCCACCAGCCTCGCCAGCCTTCAGGTGCGCATGCCGGCAGTAGTGATAGGCGGCGGCCTGACCGCCATCGATACCGCCACCGAAGTACAAGCCTATTACATCGCCCAGGTGGAGAAAACCCTGTTGCGTTACGAGCGGCTGGCAAGCACCATCGGCGAGGCGCGGGTGCGCGAGCAACTCGATGAAGAATCGATCGGCATCCTGGAAGAGTTTCTCGAACATGGCCGCGCCGTGCGCCAGGAGCGTATGCGCGCGGAAAACGTGGGCGAAAAGGCCGACTTCATACCCCTGCTGCGCGCCTGGGGAGGCGTCACGGTGGTGTATCGCCGAGGCATGAACGAATCACCCGCCTACGTCCGCAATCACGAAGAGGTGGCGAAAGCGCTGGAGGAGGGCATTTTCTACGCCGAAGGGGTGCAACCGTTGCGGGCGAATCTGGACCGCTTTGCTTATGTGGAGTCACTGGAATGCGAGCGCTTGAGGCGTTCCCCGGGCGGAAAATGGGAGAATTCAGGCGCGCTTTTCACCCTGCCCGCTCGCGCCATTTTTGTGGCGGCGGGGGCGACGCCAAATACCATCTACGAGCGCGAACATCCCGGCTCTTTTGCGATGCAGGAAGACCATTTTCTGCCGCACGTCGAGAAAGAAGGCAACCTGAACGCGGTGGCCGTGGCTGAGCACTGCAAAGTCGAAATGGCTGGTCCATTCACCTCCTATCAACAGGACGGCCATCGCGTCAGCTTCATCGGCGATACCCATCCGGTGTTCCATGGCGGCGTGGTCAAGGCCATCGCCTCGGCCATGCACACCTATCCGCAGATCATGACGGCACTCGGAAAAACCGGCGAGATTTCTGGCAACCCGGATGAATATGCTGAATTCCGTGTACGCATGACAGACCTGCTGCAGCCGCGCGTGGTGCAGGTGCAGCGACTCAGTCCGAGCGTGATCGAATTGCTCATACGCGCGCCCATGGCCGCACGTAACTTCCGTCCCGGCCAGTTTTTCCGCCTGCAAAATTTTGAAACCTCAAGCCCACTGTTCGAGGGTTCACGACTACAGACCGAAGCCCTGGCCTTGAGCGGCGCCAAAGTGGAAGCGGAAACCGGTCTGGTTACGCTGATGGTGCTGGAAGTCGGGGCCAGTTCGCGCCTGTGCGCCACGCTTCAGGCAGGTGACCCGGTGGTGTTGATGGGGCCGACCGGCAAGGCTACCGAATTGCCTGAGAACCAGACCATCCTGGTGGCGGCAGGGCGGCGCGGTGCTGCAGTGATGGGCATGCTTGGCCCGGCGTTACGCCGCCGCGGCAACCGCGTGCTGTACTTTGCAGGTTTCCGCACTGCGGATGAGGTGTATCAGCAAGAGCGGCTGGAGGCTGCTGCCGATGTGATCGTGTGGTGCACGGCAAGCGGCCACCCCATTGCATCGCGCCGTCCGCAAGACCGCAGCCTGACTGGTAATTATATGGATATCCTGCGGCGCTATGCCGAGGGCGAATTCGAGCCGGAGGGCGAGCTGCCCGCGATCCCGCTGATCAGCGTGGACCGCGTGCTCGCCATCGGCTCACGCCACTTGCTGCGCATGATGCGCGAGGCGATGCAACATGGCTTGCGCGACAAATTCCGCAGCGACATCACGGCCATCGGTTCCGTCCCCAGTCCCATGCAGTGCATGTTGCAGGGCGTGTGCGCGCAATGTCTGCAATGGCATCTCGATCCGGCCACGGGGAAACGTACCCGCGCGGTGTTTTCCTGTGCCGGTCAGGACCAGCCCTTGCAGTTCATCGACCTGGATAATCTCGATGCCCGCCTGGCGCAAAACTCGATGGCCGAGCGCTTGACGGATATCTGGCTGGACTACCTGCTGGCGCGCAGCGAGATTGCGCATGTGTAGTCAGCTATTCTAGCTTAACGAGGGCGGGCGAATATGTATGAGGGTATGGAGTACTGATATAACCATCAGGAAACCCAAGTTTTCCCATGCATGACGAAGACCTCCTCAAACGCAGTCTAGCCTCCGTCTTGCATCCCTGCACCCAGATGAAGCAGCTCGAAACCCTGACGCTGCTGCGATTGCACGCGCTACCTGGATGCGGTGAGTTCGTGGCGGGTCAACCTGTTTCCCGGGCGGCCTTGCTGGCGGTAGAGGGTGAAGACGGTAGGGAATACTGGCTGGGCTTCGACAAATTCTATGCGATCACGCGTTACAACCGCAGCCTGCACTATGCGCTGGCGGTCTACCGGCTCAGCCGGGAGATCCGCAGCGCCCGCAGGATGGGACACTGATCAGCCGACGGCGACCACGGTATAGCCGTGTGCTTCGCGCTCCGTGCCGATGATCTGCAGCCAGGTGCGCAGTTCGTCCACCGAGCCGACTGGCTGTTTGCGGTGCTGCCGGCTGCGCAGGCCGAGGCTGCCCCAACTGCGGTTGAGCACCAGGTCGCCGAGCAGGTCGTGGCCGAAAGTGACGGCATACCAGCTATGCCGATTTTTGTCGTGGTCGTGTTTTTCCCAGTAGAGCATGGGGTAATTATATAAGTAAATCCATGGCTTCGGGGCATCATCCCAAGGGGGATTCTGCTGTGAGATAATGTGCACTATCGCATCCATCTTCCGGGGCCTCCCGAGCTCAATGTCTAATCAGGAACTACTCCATCGCAGTCTGGCCGCCGTCTGGCACCCCTGCACCCAGATGAAGCAGCACGAGACCCTGCCGCTGCTGCCGATTGCACGCGGCGAGGGGGTGTGGCTGCACGATTTCGAAGGCAGGCGCTATCTCGATGCCGTGAGTTCGTGGTGGGTCAACCTGTTCGGCCACTGCAACCCGCGCATCAATGCCGCGCTCAAGGATCAGTTGGACAAGCTGGAGCACGTGATGCTGGCCGGTTTCACCCACCAGCCGGTGGTCGAGCTGTCGGAACGATTGTCGCGCCTGTCCGGTCTGGGGCATTGCTTTTACGGCTCGGACGGGGCTTCCGCCACCGAGATTGCGCTCAAGATGAGCTTCCACTATTGGCGTAACTCGGGGCGCCCGGCAAAGACCCGCTTCGTCAGCCTGCAAAATGGCTATCACGGCGAAACCGTGGGTGCGCTGTCGGTCACCGACGTGGCGCTGTTCAAGGAGTCTTATGCGCCCTTGCTGCGGAAAAGTGCGCAGGTGCCGACGCCCGACTGGCGCAATGCCGAATCAGGAGAGCCGGCGCGGGATTACGCGCTGCGCTGTGCAACGGCTTTGCGCGCGCATCTGGAGCGGCATCATCAGGAAACCGCTGCCTTGATTCTCGAACCACTGGTGCAGGGTGCGGCGGGGATGGGGATGTACGATGCCGAATACCTGCGCCAGGCGCGGGCGATCTGCGACGAATTCGGGGTGCACCTGATTGCGGATGAAATCGCCGTGGGTTTCGGGCGCACGGGGACGATGTTCGCCCATCAGCAGGCCGGGATCAGGCCAGATTTCCTGTGCCTGTCGAAAGGCATTACCGGTGGTTATTTGCCCTTGTCGGTGGTGCTGACCACCGATGCCGTTTACCAGGCGTTTTACCATGACGACACGGCGCGCGGCTTTCTCCATTCCCATTCCTACACCGGCAACGCGCTGGCTTGTCGCGCAGCGCTGGCGGTGCTGGATATTTTCGGGCAGGACGACGTGATCGCGGCCAACCGCGTCAAGGCCGCAAGTTTTAATGATATCGCCGTGCCGCTCAAGGCGCATCCGCGCGTTATGAATTTTCGCCATAGCGGCATGATCTGGGCGTTCGAGGTGGCGGATGTAGCGCCTGGTTTCGCCCGTGCATTCTTCGAGGAAGGGCTGAAGCGCAACCTGCTTCTGCGCCCCATCGGTAGCACGGTTTATTTCATGCCGCCCTATGTGATCAACGAGGAGGAAATCAGGATGCTGGTGGCGGGCACGCTGGAGATTATCGAGGGATTATGAACAGGATATGGCTGTTGCTGGTGTTGATGTGGACGGTGTCGGTGCAGGCTGCACCGCTGCCCACTGCTGTCGCCAAGGCGTTGCGTGAAGTCGGCATTCCCCCTGCCAGCGTGGGTGTGTTCGTCCAGGATGTGGCGGCCAGAAAGCCGCTGATCGCTCACCAGGCCAATAGGTCGATGAGCCCGGCCTCGACCATGAAACTGGTGACCACTTATGCCGGCCTGGAGTTGCTCGGTCCGGCTTATACCTGGAAAACCGAGGTGCTGACGGGCGGGACGGTGGCTGGGGATGTCCTGACGGGCGACTTGGTCGTCAAGGGCTATGGCGACCCGGCGCTGACGCTGGAAAGTTTCTGGAACCTGTTGCGCGATGTGCGCGGGCTGGGTATCCGGGAAATCCACGGCGATCTGGTGCTGGACAACAGTTATTTTCAGGCGACGCCGGGCGATCCGGGCTCCTTCGATAATGAGCCTTATCGCCCTTACAACGTGATGCCCGAGGCGCTGCTGGTGAACTTTAAAACCGTCCGCTTCCGTCTCGTTCCGGAAGCGGAGGGCGGTGTGCGCATCATCGCCGATCCCGGGCCCGCGCGCCTGCGCATCGTCAACCGCCTGCAGCTTGATGATGGCCCGTGTAACGACTGGCGCGAGGGTGTGCTGACGGAAATCAGCAGGTACGGCAATGACGCGGTAACGGTATTGGTCAGTGGTAGCTACCCTAGCGCCTGCGGCGATAAGTCGCTGTATCTGAGTCTGTTCAACAATACCGGCCACGTCGATGCGCTGTTCCGGCAGTTGTGGCAGGAGCTGGGCGGTACGCTAGTCGGCGGCGTGCATGAGGGTGTTGCGGCACCTGGCGCGCGACTGCTGGCAAGCCGCGAATCCAGGGCGCTGGCAGAGGTAGTGCGCGATATCAACAAGTTCAGCAACAACGTGATGGCACGCCAGTTGCTGTTGACTATCGGCCGTGAAATCGGCAGCGAAGGTTCGGCGCGTGTTGCGGGGCAGGTTGTCGATAAATGGCTGGCGGAGCGGGGCATGGCGTTCCCTGAGATGGAGATCGAGAACGGTTCCGGTCTTTCGCGCACCGAGCACATCAGCCCGGCGCATCTGGGCTCGTTGCTCCTGAACGCCTGGCGTGGCCCGTTGATGGCGGAGTTCGTGTCTTCCCTGCCGATCGCGGCAGTTGACGGTACCATGAAGAAACGGCTGCACGATCAGGGCGTGGCGGGTCATGCCCATATCAAAACCGGTTCGTTGCGGGGAGTGAAGGCGATTGCCGGTTATGTGCACGACCACAAAGGGCGTAGCGTGGTGGTGGTATTCTTCATTAACCATCCTGATGCATCCACAGGCCAGGCGGCCCAGGATGCACTGCTGGAGTGGGTGTACAGCCGTAATTAAGCGGCGGGTTTTTTGCTCTTCAGGGTGAGGTCGGCTTCGATCCCTACCAATATTTTCTGCAAACCGAGGCGGGTGCGGGTATTGAGCACGATCGGGCCGTTGATGTTGGCGTTGATATTGGTTTTGGAGTCTGCATCCGGTTGCGGCTTGTAGGCGATGAGCAGAACCGCGATGTCGTCCACGTTTTCCATCTTCAGCAATTGCTCTTCCTCGTCGGTCAGGACAAATTCGTAGTTCAGGCCGAACACCGCCGGATCAACCAGTGCGAAGGCGACATCCGGTTCGTCGATGGATTGCAGCCAGTGAACGACGACTTGTTGTTCCTTGTCGTCATGAAACAGCTTGTAGCGGGTGGACCCTTCGAATCCCGGCATTCCATTGGGAAAGGTCAGGATGCTTTCCGGATCGACTTCCTGCATGCCGAATTGAGTGGAATGAAATTTCATGTGGTTTTAAATTTCCTGATTGTATTGGTCAAGAATGTAATGTGATTTGAGGGTGCTGTAAAGCGCTTTAGCCTTTGTTTGGTCGAAGCAAGTCGATTTTGAATTCTGGTTCGTAGGGCGGGACATTGCACTCGATGATGTCCTGCGGCGCGACATCCAGTCGCATGCCGGTGATGTCCGCGCGGATCGGCAGCAGCGTGACGCCGCGATCAACCAGTACTACGGTGCGTATCTCCAGCGGATTTTTCCCGGCCAGGTATTCCACGGCCTTTAGCAGCGAGTGGCCTCGGTAGAGCACGTCGTCCACGACCACTGCCGTGGCATTGGTCAGATCCAGGGTAGCCTGTTCGGCGCTTTCGGTCAGCTCTGTTTCCGGGTGCAGCAGGGTGAGATCGTCGGCATAGCGCTTGACATGGAGTTTGTACAACGGCAGGTTGGAAATGCCATAATCACGCACTAGCCGGTCGCGCAGCATTTCCGCCAGGGGTGCGCCGCGGCGCAACAGGCCGACTATGGCGATCTGCTTCCGGCCGGTGAGCAGACCGGCTGCCTGGCGCGCCATGTCGGCGAGGACCGCGTCGAGATCGGCGGTATCGTAAAGGCAGGTTCGTTGACCTTGTTGTTTGTCCATGAAGGGCGTGCAGTGCGGCTTATTCCTCGCCGCCCTTGAGTTCTATGTGCAGGCGCGCTAGCTTGGATTTGATACGCTGCGAGTTCTTGTAATGGTCGCCGCGCTGTACCATGTCCATGGCGGCAGTTTTTTCGCCGGCATCGGACATGCGAATGATCTGAGCAGCTCCTTTGTGGAATTCGGTGTGGACAACCCGGATCTCGTCGAACAGGGGATTATCCTTGTATTTTTGGCCTGCCCCGTAGATCCATTTTCCCAGAATGCACTGGTTGTCCTGGCAGACAATTTCAGGGTCGAGTTTCTCTTCACATTTTCCCTCGATGTAGTTTTCCAGGCGCACTTTCCAGCGTACATGGGCCTCGATGGCGCTCATGAAATCGAGTTCCTGGGTGTCGGGATTGGCTGCCGGTGCGGCGGAGGAGCTCTTCTTGAAAGCGTCGAATAAGCCCATGCCCTACTCCTGAAGTGGTTTAACAGCGAATCGAAGAGTAGGCTTTTGTTGGCGCAGCGTCAACATCGTGCGGCTACAGGCCCAGGCTGCTCCAGAGTTCGTCAACCCTGCTCTTGATCGCTTCGTCCATGACAATCGGTCGGCCCCATTCGCGCATGGTTTCTCCCGGCCACTTGTTGGTGGCGTCCATGCCCATCTTCGATCCCAGGCCGCTGACCGGGCTGGCGAAATCAAGGTAGTCGATCGGCGTGTTCTCGACCAATAGCGTGTCGCGCGCCGGATCCATGCGGGTGGTCATGGCCCAGATCACTTCTTTCCAGTCGCGGATGTTGACGTCGTCGTCGGTGACGATGATGAACTTGGTGTACATGAACTGGCGCAGGAACGACCATACGCCGAACATCACGCGCTTGGCGTGGCCGGCATACTGCTTCTTGATGCTGACAACGGCGAGTCGGTAGGAGCAGCCTTCCGGCGGCAGATAGAAGTCGGTGATTTCGGGGAACTGTTTCTGCAACAGCGGCACGAACACTTCGTTCAGGGCCACGCCGAGTATGGCCGGTTCGTCCGGCGGTTTGCCAGTATATGTGCTGTGGTAGATGGGGTTGCGGCGCATGGTGATGCGTTCGATGGTGAACACCGGAAACTCGGCCTGTTCGTTGTAATAGCCGGTGTGGTCGCCGTAAGGCCCTTCCAGTGCCATCTCGTCGGGATGGATCACGCCTTCCAGCACGATCTCGGCGCTGGCCGGGACTTGCAGGTCGGATCCCAGGGCTTTTACCACCTCGGTCTTCGAGCCGCGCAGCAGCCCGGCGAACTGGTATTCGCTCAGGGAGTCCGGCACAGGCGTCACCGCGCCGAGGATGGTAGCCGGGTCGGCACCGAGGGCGACCGCCAGCGGGAAAGGCTGGCCGGGATGGGCCTGCTTGAAGTCGCGGAAATCCAGCGCGCCGCCGCGGTGGGCGAGCCAGCGCATGATCACCTTGTTCGGGGCGATCACCTGCTGGCGGTAGATGCCGAGGTTCTGCCGCTTCTTCAGCGGCCCGCGCGTGATCACCAGCCCCCAGGTGATGAGCGGCGCCACGTCGCCCGGCCAACAGGTCTGGATCGGCAGCCTGGCCAGATCGACGTCCTTGCCTTCCCAGACTATTTCCTGGCAGGGCGCGGATGACAGCTCCTTCGGCGCCATGTTGAGCACCTGCTTGAACAGCGGGAATTTATCCCAGGCATCCTTGAGGCCTTTGGGGGGTTCCGGTTCCTTGAGGAAAGCCAGCAGCTTGCCAACTTCGCGCAACGCTTCGACGCTGTCTTCGCCCATGCCCATGGCGACGCGTCTGGGCGTGCCGAACAGGTTGGCCAGCACCGGGATGGAATGCCCCTTCGGATTTTCGAACAGGATCGCCGGTCCGCCCGCTTTCAGCACGCGGTCGCAGATTTCGGTCATTTCCAGGCGGGGATCGACTTCAGTGCTGATGCGCTTGAGTTCGCCCTGTTTTTCCAGTTGTGCGATAAAGTCGCGCAGATCTTTGTATTTCATTATGGAAGCATTTCCTTGCCCTCGTTGAGGCGTAGCCAGCCTTTGACGATACGGTAAATAACCCAGATGCAGTCAGCGGCCAGGATAAACCAGCCGATGATAAGGATAAAAGTGATGGCGCCGATGGCCCCCCACAGCAGGCTGAACCAGAAAGTGCGGATCTGCCAGCGGAAATGGGATTCCAGCCAGGTGCCCTTGACGTCGTCCAGTTTCACATAGCTGATGATGATGGCAACGATGTAGGGAAGGCCGAACCCCAGAATCGCAATCGCCTGCAGGGCATAGACCACGGTGGTCAATGTTTTTGCGGAATCGAGGTTGGTGTCGCCGACCGGGTCAGTCATGGTTTTACCTCACGACCTACGCGGATAGGCCGGTGAATTTTAAATAGTGAACAGAGTAGCGGAATGGTTTTGCTCAGGCAACCATTGCCCAGGCAAATGGCCGGCGTTTTCCGCCATGGCCATCACCTCCAGTCAGCATCTGGCCGGACCTGCCGCAATTCAGAAGTGCCAGGCCAGGCGCAGTTCAACATGTTGATCGCTTTTGTTTAATGTTTTGTCAACCGCTATAGATTAGCCACGTTGTTAGGATCATAGGTGGGCAACCACCGTATTTCATAACGGAGGCGTAGATGGGCAGTCTTAGCAATGAGTCCTTTGATGATTTTCTGGACTCCCTGAAAGAAGCAGGTGTGGTTATCAGCAACGAGCGCGAGTTGCGCGAGCGGCTCGCAGAAGTTCAGCGCTGGCGCTTTGCTTTCGCTACGCTGGCTTCCAACGGTGGACGGATCGGTATCCGATTCGAAGGCCGAAGCGCCGGCGTGAACGAGGCTGAAATCCATCGTGCCTTTGCCCAGTTCCAGCTACCGGAGAGTCTGGAAGCTGTTTTTGCCGCCGGCCTCAAGGCCAAGCACTGATTCATCTTCCCCGGTCGCGCTGACTTTCCCTATACAGGAGTGGTCAGCGCGTGCGGAACGACATGTGACAGGCCACGCAGCTAGTCATGACTTTTTGCAGTGCGGTATAGGTCTTGGCCGTATCCCCTCCTTTCGCCACCTCGGCGAATTCGCTGGCCGCAGCGTGCATACCCCACCCCATCTGACGCATGGCGTCAGGCATGAATCGCCCCGGCCCTTGGCCGCGCGCCATCACGGCGTGCTTGCCCATGGAGCTGTTGCCGAGGCGTTTTTCTGCGGTTTCCGCCGCTGCCGCCAGGTTGTTTTCCGCCAGATATCCAAAAATTTCATTCAGTGCCACGAGGTGATCCTGCATGTCGGTGCGCATCAGGGCGCGGGGCAGTTCGGGCATGGTGACCAGCTGGCGATAATCCTGCGGAGGAGTCGGCGGCTGCACGGGTTGCTGCGCCAGAGCCAGCGGACTTGGCAGCAGCAGAGCAAGGGAAATAAGAGCGTGGCGCATAGGGCCTCCTAGTGGGGTTGGGTGCGTAATGCTGCCAGGGATTGTCCTAGCACGGAGAACGCAGATTTTAGAAACAGGGCGGCAATGGCGCCACCGACAATAATATCCGGCCAGCGTGACTGGGTGAAGATTACCGCGATGCCGGCCACGATCACGCCTGTATTGGCGAACAGGTCGTTGCGCGAGCATAGCCACACCGAACTCATGTTGAGGTTGTCGGCGCGGTGGCGATAGAGCAGCAGGAAGCACCCGGTATTGGCGGCCAGCGCCAGCAGTCCGATGACTCCGATGAATTCGCCGTCGGGCAGGATGGGATGGAGTGCTTTGTAAACCGCTTCCGCTGCCACACCCAGACCGAAGGAGAGCATGATCAGGCCCTTCAGTAGCGCCGCCCGCGCCTGCCACATCTCGTCACGGGTCAGAACATACAGGCTGAAGCCATACACCAGCGCATCGCCAAGCATGTCCAAGGCGTCCGCCAGCAGAGAGGTGGAATGTGCGGCCATGCCGGCGACGGTTTCCACAGCGAACATGACGACGTTGACGGCCAGTACGATCTTGAGCACGCGGCCATGGTTGGCGCGCATGGCATTCAGGGTGCAGGATTTGTTTTCACAGCAGCCGGTCATAAAAAACCGCGTATTCCAAGCCAGGTCGTATTGAGGTAGTTAAGCAGGATGCCGCCGAACACCGCAGCGCCGAACCAGTTGTTGTGCAGAAACGCCTTAAAACATTTGGCGCGTTCGCGCTGCCTGATCAGGGTGTAGTGGTAGGCGGCGACGCCGGCAGCGGCGACGAGCCCGGCGTAATAGATCCAGCCCATCCCGAGTTTGAAGCCGACGCCTGCGAGGATGGCCAGCGTTGCGCCATAGCTCAGCATCACCGCCAGAATGTCGTATTTGCCGAAGCTAATGGCCGAGGTCTTGATGCCGATACGGAGGTCGTCTTCGCGGTCCACCATGGCATATTCGGTATCGTAGGCGATCGCCCAGAATACGTTGGCAGCAAGCATCGCCCACGCCACCGGGGGTACGCTGCCGGTCTGGGCGGCAAAGCCCATCGGGATGCCGAAGCCGAAGGCGATGCCGAGGTAGGCTTGGGGAATGGCAAAAAAACGCTTGGTGAAGGGATAACTGGCGGCAAGGAAGACCGCAGCGACCGAGAGCTGGAGGGTGAGGGTGTTGAGGCGCAGGATCAGCAGGAAGGACAGCAGCACCAATACTGCGAAAAGCACTAGGGCTTCTTTCTTGCTCACTAGCCCGGCGGCGAGCGGACGGTTTCTGGTGCGCTCCACATGCGGGTCGAAATCGCGGTCGGCGAAGTCGTTGATGACGCAGCCGGCCGAGCGCATCAGCACGGTACCGAGGATGAAAATCCACAGGATGATCCAGTTCGGAGAGCCGTTCGATGAAATCCACAGCGCCCACAATGTCGGCCACAGCAGGAGCAGGATGCCGATCGGTTTGTCGAGCCGCATCAGTCTTTCGTATAGTGTGATCCGTTCGGCTAGCGTCATGAGCGGAGTTCCAGAATTTCCGGCAGGAATACTTCGGTAACCAGGATCGGCCTGCCTTCCAGGTAAAACACCGAGCGCCGCGCCCACAGGCTGGCAGGCGGGTTAGGCAGGACGGTGCAGGCACTTTGGTACAGCGCATCGCGCCGGTTGAGCTTCTTGAAATGCAATGCTGTGCGCTGCACTCGCGGGTTGGAAAAGAGTGCCGCGCCCAGGGGTTTGCTGCCGAGCCGGCCCAGGCTTTGCCAGGTGCCGTGCAGGCTGGTGGCGGGCAGCACGCTGTGGGCGAAAACCAGCGGCGTTTCTCCGCAGTACAGAAACACGTCGCGGAGTAGCGCGCGCGAGTGGTGCTTCAACGCAACCATGCGGCGCTCGGACGGCATGGCCATACCGTGCCGCTGCTGCACATGGCGCACGCTGAAGGCGGCGCAGCGCACCTGGATGCGCCGGGTGAGAGATCCGCGGTCGAGCAGCCAGGGGCGGTAACGGGCGCAGCTTTCCGACAAACGGTTTTGCCACAAGGATTGCAAGTTCGGGTTCCTCTTAAATTCGGTGAGTGGTGAGGCGATAGGGGTGAGGCATTAAATTTGCGACGGTGTGATTTTTGACTTTCCGCTTCACCCCTCACCCATTACGCCAGATTATACCTTCAAGTATTGTTCCGCACCCGCCAGCCAGCGCTGCAAATGCCGTTCCGCCACTTCCGGCTGCTCGGCGAGGATTTCTTTGGCGATACGGCGGGCCGCCTCGAGCAAGCCTTGATCCTGCTCGATATCGGCGATATGCAGCAGTGGCACGCCGCTCTGGCGCGCCCCCAGAAATTCGCCGGGGCCGCGCAGCAGCAAGTCCTGGCGCGCGATTTCGAAGCCGTCGCTGTTTTCGTAGATGATCTTCAGCCGCGCACGCGCCGTTTCCGACAGCGGCGTCTGGTAAAGCAGGATGCAGGCGCTCTTTGCTGCGCCCCGCCCAACTCGTCCGCGCAACTGGTGGAGCTGGGACAGGCCGAAGCGCTCGGCGTGCTCGATCACCATCAGCGAGGCGTTGGGCACGTCCACGCCGACCTCGATCACCGTGGTGGCGACCAGCAGCTGGATTTCCCCCGCCTTGAAGGCTGCCATGTTGGCTGCCTTGTCGCGCGCGTGCAATCGGCCGTGCACCAGCCCCACTTTAAGCTCCGGGAAGGTGGCGGTCAGGGTTTCGAAGGTTTCCATCGCGGTCTTGAGCTGTAGGGTTTCCGACTCCTCGATCAGCGGGCATACCCAGTAGGCCTGACGGCCGTTGAGGCAGGCCTCGCGTACGCGTGCGACCACTTCATCACGGCGGCGGTCGCTGACCAATTTGGTGACCACCGGCGTGCGCCCCGGCGGCAGTTCGTCGATCACCGAAACGTCGAGGTCAGCGTAATAGCTCATCGACAGGGTGCGCGGGATCGGGGTGGCGCTCATCATCAGCTGGTGCGGCTGGGCACCTTTCTGCCGCAGCGCGAGGCGCTGGTGCACGCCGAAGCGATGCTGCTCGTCGATGATAGCCAGACCGAGATTGTGGAACACCACCTGTTCCTGAAACAGGGCATGGGTGCCGATCGCGAGCTGGGCTTCTCCTTCAGCGACCGCCGCAAGTGCGGCCTGTTTTTCTTTTTTCGGCAGGCTAGCCGCCAGCCAGACGACGCGCAGGCCAAGCGGTTCCAGCCAGGCGGAAAGTTTCTGGTAATGCTGCTCGGCAAGGATTTCGGTGGGAGCCATGATCGCCGCCTGAAAGCCATTTTCGATCGCCTGCAAGGCCGCCAGCGCCGCAACGATGGTCTTGCCGCTGCCGACGTCACCCTGCAGCAGCCGCTGCATCGGGTGAGGTTTGGTCAGGTCGCTGGTAATTTCCGTCATGACGTGCTGCTGGGCGCGGGTGAGCGGAAATGGCAATGCCGCCAGCAGGGCGCGAGTGAGGTGGTGCCGGGGCGGCATCGGGGCGGCAGACTGCGCGCGCCGCCGCCGGTAATGCTGGTGCATGGAAAGCTGCTGTGCCAGCAGTTCGTCGAACTTGAGCCGCTGCCAGGAAGGGTGGGTGCGTTCCGCCAGCAACTCGATCGGCGCATCCGGCGGGGGCTGGTGCAGATAGGTGATGCTTTCTGCAAAGGCAGGTAAACACAGCGGTTGTAGCACTTCGTTGGGCAGGGTATCGGCCAGGTCGCATTCGGTTAGGGCGGCCTGCACCAGTTTGCGCAAGGGGGATTGTCCCAGGCCGGCGGTGGTGGGGTAGATCGGTGTCAGCGCCTCGGCGACCGGCAAGTTTTCACTCACCATGCGGTACTGCGGATGCACCATTTCCATGCCGAAAAAGCCGTAGCGCATTTCTCCGAACAGGCGTACACGCTTGCCCGGGGCAAGCTGCTTGATCTGGCTGGGGTAAAAATTCAGAAAACGCAGCGTCATCATGCCGCTTTCGTCCTCCACCCGGCATACCAGGGTACGGCGCGGGCGGTACTGGACGGTGGTGTCGGTGATCTCGCCTTCGACCTGGACAGCTTGCCCCAGCGGTGCATGGGCGATTGGGTGGATGCGGGTTTCGTCCTGGTAACGCAGCGGCAGGTGCAGCAGCAGGTCGTGGGCGGTGAACAGGCCGAGCTTATCGAGCTTGGCCTGGATCGCCTTGCTTGCCTTGATGGGTGCTGCTGCGGTCATTCCCCGGCGAAAAGAATAGCGTCCATTTCCACCAGCGCGCCGCGCGGCAGTTCCTTTACGCCCACCGCAGCCCGCGCCGGATAGGGTTGGTCGAAATAATGCGCCATGATCTCGTTGACCTTGGCGAAGTGGGTCAGGTCGGTGAGGTAGACGTTGAGCTTGGCGGTATGGTTGAGGTCGCAGCCGGCGGCCTTGGCAACCTCGCCCAGATTGAGGAACACCTGGTGGATCTGTGACTCGATGCCATCGACCAGGATCATGGTCTGTGCGTCCAGCCCGATCTGGCCGGACAGGTAAACGGTGTCGCCGACTTTCACGCCCTGGGAATAGGTGCCGATGGCGGCGGGGGCATTGGGGGTGGAGAGAATTTGTTTTGCCATGGCGTTTCCTTCATCTGTGTAAATTTTACTTAAAAAAGGTTTTTAGGGTGAGCCATGCGCACCGTTTGTTATTGCCGGGCAGCCCACTGCGCGCAGCGCTCACTACCTTGATTTACCCCTTCATCCGCGCAATCCTCACCACTTCCTCAATCTTGCGCAAATTGCGCATCACGTTGGCGAGGTGGATGCGGTTTTCTACCTGCAGGGTGAAGTTCATGCTGGTGTAGGCGCTGCCGTCTTCTTCTTCCATGCTGACATTGTCGATGTTCGATCCGGCATCGGCGATGGCGGCAGCGACCTTGGCCAGTACGCCGCGCTGATTCGCCACCACCAGCTTGAGGTTGATGTCGAAAGGTTTTTTCGGCGCGGCCGGGTCCCATTCCACATCCAGCCATTTGTCGGCGTCGGCACGATCCTTGGCAATGACCGGGCAGTCGTGGGTGTGGATGACCAGTCCCTGGCCTTTCTTGATGAAGCCAATGATCGGGTCGCCTGGAATCGGCCGGCAGCATTTTGCAAACTGCACCGCCATGCCTTCGGTGCCACGGATAGTGATGGGCCCCGCCGGAACATGCTTACGCTCATCCGCCATTTCGGTGATGGCAAGCAGGTGGCGCGCAACGACAATATTGAGGCGCTTGCCGAGGCCGATATCGGCAAGGATTTCCTGTTTGTGCTTGCCGATGCATTCGCGCAGCAGCTTGTCCCACTGGGCTTCTCTGATTTCTGTCGGGTCTGCGCCCAGTGCACGTAGCGCCTGGTTGAGCAGGCGTTCGCCCAAGGCTGCGGATTCCTCGTACTGCATGGTCTTGAGGAAATGCCGGATATGCGAGCGTGCCTTGCCGGTGATGACGTAATTGAGCCAAGTCGGGTTGGGCTTGGCATGGGCCGCGGTCACGATTTCCACCTGGTCGCCGTTTTTCAGCTCGGTCCGCAGTGGCATCAATTCCTGATTGATTTTCACCGCTACACAGCGGTTGCCAACGTCGGTATGCACGGCGTAGGCGAAATCCACCCCGGTGGCGCCGCGCGGCAGCGCCATGATCTTGCCCTTGGGGGTGAAGACGTAAACCTCGTCGGGGAACAGGTCGACCTTGATGTGTTCCAGGAATTCGGTGGCATCGCCGCTTTCGGACTGGATTTCCAGCAGGCTCTGCAACCACTGGTGGGTCTTCTGCTGCATCTCGTTGATCTCGGTGTCCCCGCTCTTGTAAAGCCAGTGCGAGGCGACGCCGGCTTCGGCAATCTTGTGCATGTCCTGGCTGCGAATCTGGATTTCGATCGGCGTGCCGAAAGGCCCGAACAGGGTGGTGTGCAGGGACTGGTAGCCATTCGCCTTGGGGATGGCGATGTAGTCCTTGAACTTTCCCGGGATCGGTTTGTAAAGCTGGTGCAGGGAACCCAAGGTGAGATAGCAGGTGGGGACGTCCTTGACGATGACGCGAAATCCATAAATATCGAACACTTCGGAAAAGGTCAGGGATTTGCCCTGCATTTTTTTGTAAATGCTGTACAGATGCTTTTCGCGCCCGGTGATGGTGGCCTCGATCTGGCAATCCTTGAGCTTCTGCTCGATCGCCTCCAGCACCTTCCCCACTACTTCACGGCGGTTTCCGCGTGCCGCCTTGACGGCCTTGGCCAGCACGTCGAACCGGTTGGGGTAGAGATGGCGGAAGCTCAAGTCCTCCAGTTCGTCGTAAACGCTGTTCAGTCCGAGGCGGTTGGCGATGGGCGCGTAGATTTCCAGCGTTTCGCGCGCGATGCGCTGGCGTTTTTCCGGGACCATCGCCCCAAGGGTGCGCATGTTGTGCAGGCGGTCGGCGAGTTTGATCAGGATGACGCGCACATCGCGTGCCATCGCCAGCAGCATTTTGCGGAAATTCTCGGCCTGGGCGTGGATTTCGGTCTGGAACTCGATCTTGTCCAGCTTGGACACACCGTCTACCAGTTCAGCCACCGCCTTGCCGAACTTTTCGCCGATTTCCTGCTTGGTTATGGCGGTGTCTTCCATCACGTCGTGTAGCAGCGCCGCCATCAGGGCCTGTGCATCCAGATGCCAGTCGGCCAGGATTTCGGCGACCGCCAGGGGGTGGGAAATGTAGGGTTCGCCGCTCTTGCGAAACTGGCCGGCGTGGGCGCTATCGCTGAGATGGTAGGCCGCCTCGATCTGGGCGGTATCTTCCGGCTTGAGGTAGGAGGACAGCCGCGCTGTGAAGGCGGCGATGTCGGTGGCGGGTGTTGAGTGCTGAGTGCTGAGTGCTGAGTCCTGAGTTCCTGGCTTATTCACTTGGTACCCCTAACCTGGAACTCAGGATGATTTCAGAGCAGGCCGCGGTTGAGGATCTCCACCCCGACTTTGCCTTGGGCAATTTCGCGCAAGGCGATGACGGTGGGCTTGTCGCGGTTGGCTTCCACCATTGGAGTGCCGCCCTGAGCAATCTGGCGAGCACGTACGGTGGCAACCAGAGCCAGTTCGAAACGGTTGGTGATGGTCTTCATGCAGTCGTCTACGGTGATACGTGCCATGCTAGCTTCCTTTGATTGAGTGATACCGAATTATTTCATTTTGCCGATCATGTCGGCATGGGCGCTGAGTTGCCGGCTTGCAGTCAGCCGCTGTGCGCGGATCACGCTGATCAGGTCCTGCAGCGCCGTTTCGAAAATATCGTTAATTATAACATAATCAAACTCTTCCACATGAGCGATATCCTCGCGGGCGGCGGCCAGGCGACGCGCGATGATTTCCTCGGAGTCCTGGCCACGCCCTGTGAGCCGCGCGAGCAGGGCTTCCAGGGAGGGCGGCAGGATGAAAATACCGGTTGCCTGGGGGAAGATTTTCCTGACTTGGGCGGCACCCTGCCAGTCGATTTCCAGCAGGATGTCGGTGCCTGAGCGCATGGCGTTTTCGATCCAGGGCTGGGAGGTGCCGTAGCGGTTGCCGTAAACCAGAGCGCTTTCGAGGAAGTCGCCGCGTTCCAGCATTTCAAGAAACTTTTGTTCAGTGACGAAATGATAGTCCTTGCCGTCCACTTCGCCCGGTCGCGCAGGGCGGGTGGTATAGGAAACCGACAGTTTGACCTGGCTGTCGTTCTGCAATAGCTCTCGCACCAAGCTGGTTTTTCCCGCGCCGGAGGGTGCGGTGACGATGAATAGATTTCCGCTGGCCATAATGTCATTCCATGGGTAAAAGGTAAGGGTGATGGGTGAGTTGTGGTGGACTCATTACCCATTACTCGATGTTTTGGATTTGCTCTCGCATCTGCTCGATGAGTACCTTGAGTTCCATCGCCGTCTGCGACATTTCGGACGCGGCTGATTTGGAGCCCAGGGTATTAGCTTCTCGGTTGAGTTCCTGCATCAGGAAATCCAGCCGCTTGCCCACGGCGCCGCCTTTCTCGAGGATGCGCCGCATTTCAGTGAGATGGGTTTGGAGCCGCGACAGTTCTTCGTCCACGTCGATCTTCTGGGCGAACAAGGCGATTTCCTGACGGATGCGGTCATCGTCGCCAGTTCCCATGACTTCCTTGAGGCGGGCGGCGAGTTTTTCCTGGTAGGCTGCGATCAGCCTTGGAATGTGCGGCAATACGCCCGCCACCAGAGCGTCCATCTGTTCGACGCGCTGCAGCAAAAAGGTTTTGAGCTTCTCTCCCTCGCGCTGGCGGGTGGCGGACAGTTCGTCGAGGCCTCTGCGCAACAGGGGCAGACAGGCTTCCAGCAGGCCTTCCATGCCGACGCTTTCGCCCTCGATGACGCCGGGCCAGCGCAGCAAGTCCGCCACGCCGAACGGCTGACTGTCGGGCAGTAGCGCCTTGGCTGAACGGCCAAGCTGTGCCAGTTGTTCGGCGAGCGCGGTATTCAGCCGCAGCGGAGTTAAGCCGGCGCTGCGCGCGGTAAAATTCAGCCGGCATTCAACCTTGCCGCGGCTTAACGCACCGCCGATCATTTCGCGCAGCGCAGGTTCCAGCGCGCGGAAGGATTCGTCCAGGCGGAAGTGGGTTTCAAGGTAGCGCGAGTTGACCGAGCGCAGTTCCAGGCTCAGGGAGCCAGGCTCCAGTTCCTGTGTCACTGCGGCAAATCCGGTCATGCTGTAGATCATGGGGTGTCCGTTGAGGGTTATGGGCTTTACTTTGCTCTGCCAAATCAGAATAATGGTCAGGATTCAATCATACAGATGGTGCGATGGCCTCACAACCCAATCAGGCTCTTCCTCACGGCTACCAGTTGCTCAATTACCGTATCGACAAGCAGATCAGCTCAGGCGGCTTCAGCCTGGTTTACCTGGCATATGACGAGAACGAATTGCCTGTAGCGATCAAGGAGTATCTGCCCTGCGCTCTGGTGCTGCGGGAATCAGGTGCGCTGGTGCAAGCTTCTTCAGCGGAAAACCTGAATGTGTTTCGTTATGGAATGAAATGCTTTTTCGAGGAAGGGCTGGCACTTGCCCGCATTGCTCACCCCAACGTGGTAAGGGTGACCAACTTTTTCCGTGCCAATGAAACGGTTTACCTGGTGATGCAGTACGAGCGTGGCCGGACGCTGCAGGATTACATCCTGCATCGCAAGAAAGAGATCAGGGAATACTTCATCCGGCGCATTTTCGCAGAAATGCTAGGTGGCCTGCGCGAGGTACATGCGCACAAAATATTGCACCTTGATATCAAGCCATCGAACATTTACATTCGCCTGGACGGCTCTCCGCTGTTACTGGATTTTGGCGCTGCACGGCAGACCCTGACCCAGGAAAGATCTAGTCTCAATCCGATGTACACGCCGGGTTTCGCCGCGCCGGAGCAGTACGGTCACGACCGCGAAGCGCTCGGTCCATGGACCGATATTTACGGCGTCGGCGCGAGCATGTTTGCCTGCCTTTCCGGCTTTGCTCCCCAGGCGGCCAACATGCGCTTGGAACAAGACAAGCAGGAATCGGCAAAAAAACTATGGAGCGGCCACTATTCCGAGCATTTGCTTGAACTCATCGACTGGTGCCTGAAACTGGATCCGCTGGAACGGCCGCAGAGCGTTTTCGTGGTGCAAAAGGCGCTGCTGGAGAAGGACAAGGTGCCGGAAGTGCAGAAAAAAACCTCGCTGTTGCATAGTCTCCGCAGTAAATTCAGCAAAACAAAAACAGGTGACCAGTGAAATTTTCGATTTTCCAGTCCAGCCGTCAGGGTGGACGCAGATACAACCAGGACCGCCTGGCCTACTCCTACAGTCGGGACGCACTGCTGATGGTGGTGGCCGATGGTATGGGAGGACATTTTCATGGTGAAATCGCCTCCCAGATCGCGGTGCAGTTTCTGGTGGAAAACTTTCAGAAGCTGGCGACGCCGGCGCTAAAAGATCCGTTCCGCTTCCTGATCGACACCATTAACCAGGCGCACGAAGCCATTGGTGATTATGTCCTGGCGCATGGCCTTAGCGAGCACCCCCGCACCACCTGCGTGGCTTGCGTGGTGCAGGATGATCAGGCCTATTGGGCTCATGTCGGGGATACTCGCCTGTACTTCTTTCATGGCGGCAAGCTGTCGTACCGCACCCGCGACCATTCCCTGGTGCAGCAACTGTTCGAGCAGGGCATAATCACCGAGGATGAGATGACCACGCATCCCGAGCGCAACAAGGTTTACAGTTGCCTGGGCGGTCCCATTCCCCCCGATATCGAGTTGTCGCGCAAGATGCATTTACGCGAAGGGGACACCCTGCTGATGTGTTCCGACGGCTTGTGGGGCCTGCTTTCAACGGACGAGATCGCCTCGATTCTCGATACCTACCCGATTACTACCGCCGTTCCCGAATTGCTCGACCATGCCGAATTGCGCGGCGGTGAGGATGGCGACAACCTGAGCGCGATCGGTATGCGCTGGGGCGACGAAAAGCTGTTCACCCCGCGCTCGATATCCACCGCGACCATGCCGCTGGACACCTATACGGTGCAGCTCAATACCTTCAGTGTGGAGCGGGGTGCGGAAGGCGAGAAGGATGTGACAGAGGCGGACATCGAGCGGGCAATCGCCGAGATCCAGGCAGCGATCCGGAAATATTCAAAATAAACAGGCGTTATAATGGTGCTTTTTCGTTGAACCAGAGGACCCCCATGCGGCCCAGCAAACGTAACCCCGACCAGCTTCGCAACATCACCATTACCCGCAATTACACCAAACATGCCGAAGGCTCGGTGCTGATCGAGTGCGGCGACACCAAGGTGATCTGCACCGCCAGCATCGACGAAAAAGTGCCGCCGTTCCTGCGCGGCAAGGCCCAGGGGTGGACTACCGCCGAATACGGCATGCTGCCGCGCTCCACCAATACGCGTATCGATCGCGAGGCAGCGAGGGGAAAGCAGACCGGACGCACCCAGGAAATTCAGCGCCTGATCGGTCGCTCCCTGCGCGCGGTGGTGGATTTGAAAGCGCTCGGCGAGCGCACTATCCAGATCGATTGCGATGTCATTCAGGCCGACGGCGGCACTCGTACCGCCAGCATCACCGGCGCCTATGTTGCGCTGCACGATGCCGTTTCCTTCCTGCTGAAGGAAGGCAAGCTCACGGAATCGCCGCTGCGCGACTTCGTCGCCGCGGTCTCGGTCGGTGTCTATCAGGGCGTACCGGTGCTGGACCTGGACTATGTCGAGGATTCCGATTGCGACACTGACATGAACGTGGTGATGACAGGCAAAGGTGGTTTCGTCGAAGTACAGGGTACCGCTGAAGGCGCGCCGTTCAGCCGCGCCGAAATGGAAGCCATGCTCGACCTCGCACAAAGCGGCATCGCTCAGCTGGTGGCCAAGCAGAAGGCGGCGCTGGGAATTATTTGAAAATAAATTAACCGCAAGGGACGCAAAGGACGCGAAGAAAAATCATAGGAAATGACCTTGGTTTTTTGTATTCCTTTGCGTCGCTTGCATCCTTTGCGGTAAAGGATTTAACTTATGAAAAAACTTGTCATTGCTTCCAACAACGCCGGAAAACTTCGCGAAATCGACGCCATTCTCGCGCCGCTGGATTTCGAGGTTTTTCCGCAATATGCTTTCAACATTCCCGAAGCGGAAGAGCCCTATTGCACCTTTATCGAGAACTGCCTGACCAAGGCGCGTCACGCCTCGGCGCATTCCGGTCTGCCCGCATTGGCGGATGATTCGGGGATCTGCGTCGACGCGTTGAATGGCGCGCCCGGCGTGTATTCCGCCCGCTTTGCCGGCGAGCCGAAATCGGATGAGCGCAACAACCAGAAGCTGATCGAATCGCTGCAGGGGCATGCCAACCGCAAGGCCCACTATTACTGCGTGATCATTCTGGTGCGCTGGCCGGAAGATCCTCAGCCTATCATTGCCGAGGGCGCGATGTATGGAGAGATCATCGACACACCTCGCGGCGCGGGCGGCTTCGGTTACGACCCGTATTTCCTCATCCCCGAACTGGGCCAGACCGGCGCGGAAATCCCGATGGAGCAGAAGAACAAGATCAGCCACCGCGGTAAGGCGCTGGCCGAGCTGGTTGAAAAGTTGAGGGTAATGGGGAATGTTTGATGCGTAATGGAATTGCGGCAGGCATTTCTCATTCCTCATCACCCTTCACCAGCCCTCCTCCTTTAAGCCTCTACATCCACTTGCCATGGTGCGTCAGGAAATGCCCCTATTGTGATTTCAGTTCCTTTGAAGTGCGCGAAGGGGTTCCGGAACAGGAATACGTTGCAGCGCTAATTAGGGATATCGAAGCCGCGCTGCCCTTGGTGTGGGGGCGCAAGGTGGTGAGCATCTTCATGGGTGGCGGCACGCCCAGCCTGTTTTCGGCGCGGTCTATCGATACGTTGCTGACCCAGGTGCGCACTCTGCTGCCCGTCGAATCCCATGCCGAAATTACGCTGGAGGCCAACCCCGGCACGGCTGAGGCGCAGAAGTTCGCCGATTTCCGTGCGGCCGGAGTGAACCGCCTGTCGCTCGGCATCCAGAGTTTCAATCCGCGCCATCTGCAGGCGCTTGGCCGTATCCACGATGACCGCGAGGCACGGTTCGCAGTGGAACTGGCGCTACGTAATTTCGACAACGTCAATCTCGACCTGATGTACGCCCTGCCGGAGCAGACCATGGAAGAGGCGCTGGCCGATATTCGCGAGGCGGTGTCTTTCGAACCACAGCATATCTCGGCCTACCACCTTACCCTGGAACCCAACACGGTGTTTTACAACAAGCCGCCGCCGCTGCCGGATGACGATATGTCGGCGGCAATGCAGGAGGCCATCGAGGCGGAACTTGCCGGGGCAGGCTACGAACATTACGAGACTTCTGCTTTTGCCAAAAAGAATCGGCGCTGCCGCCACAACCTCAACTACTGGCTGTTCGGGGATTACCTGGGGATCGGGGCGGGGGCGCACGGCAAGCTCACGCTGCATGACCGCATCCTGCGCCAAATTCGCCATCGCCAGCCCAAGTCCTATATGGAACGGGTACTGGCGGGAAGTTCGCTGGAGGAGGAGCGCATTGTTGCGTCCGGGGAGCTGCCGTTTGAGTTCATGATGAACGCCCTGCGTCTGACCGAGGGCTTTCCGGTTAGCTTGTTCTCCGCTCGTACCGGGTTATCGCTGACGGCTGCTCTGCCCATGATGGAAGAGGCGCAGCGGCGCGGCCTGATCGAACGCGACAACTTTCATATCCGACCCACCGTGCTGGGGCAGCGTTTTCTTAACGAATTGCTGCAGCTTTTCCTGCCTGAAGAAGGCTAGGAAAGAAGCAACAAGGGGCGCGTGGCTTTCTGCGCCAGGGTCTTGGCGAGTGATTTGAGGCTGGGCCGACCGCTTACCTGGAATACCCGTCGGCTGACGACAAAAATGTCGGTATCTTCTGCATTAGCGATCTTGAGCAATTCTTCGGTCGGGTCGCCGCCCAACAATGAAAAGGTTGTTTCCATCCCTGCGGTGGCCGCTTCGAATTGATTGCGTGCCGCGTCCGCCTGCTCTTCCTGCTCCTTGCGGATGTAATCGAGAAATCCTTGGCGTGCGGCTTTGGATGATTGCCAATCGTTACCGATATAATCGGGCCATCCGCCGTCGATAATGAAAAAGCCCGTCAGGGCGCATTTGCTCTGACGGGCCAACTCTACTGCGCAGTTCAGCGCCTCTTGCGAGGCTTCGGAACCGTCTACTGCAACAACAATGTTTTTGAATTCCACGAAGCAGCCAATCTTTATTTCTTTACCGGTTCGGCGGGTGCCGTCGGTGCTATGGCTGGAGCGGCAGTGGTTGCCGTTGGAGCAGCCGGTGTAGCCGGTTGGGGTGCCGGTTTATTCATGGTCAAGACCATGATGGTGGCAATGACAAGCACGCTCATGATGATCGCGCCGATGTCCTCTGCGCGGTCATCCTTGAACAAAGTCATTTTGCTTTTGTCGCCTGGGGCGCCGATGGTTTCGCTACCTGTTTTAGCCATGATTCATTCTCCTTGTAGTTAATTTGACTAAATTGCAACCAGGTAATCTTTGATCAAGAATACCACCACCAAGGCCAGGACATATTTGGTGACACCAACAATCAGGCCGAGCTTGAGTGGTGCGCCGCCAGCTTGACGGAGTTCCTTGAAATCAATATAGCCACCTAGTCCGACCAAGCCAAAGCCGAAGATCCAGGTCATCCACAGACGCATCATCTTGATGGTTTCGGAGGCCGCAGGGCCGCCTTTGAGACCCACATCACCGAACGCCCCCATACTGGTAAGGAACACCATCCCTAAAAAGCCGATGACGAACACCGGAAATTTCTCAACCAGCAATGTACCCAGCCCTTTGCGCTTGCCGCCTTCTGTTTCTGTTTTGCCGGCCCAATACCAGACCGTTACCGCGAACACTGCGAACGGGATAGAGATCACGCGCATGATGTTCCAGATCTCGGCTACGGAGACAGCGGTACCTGGCGCTACGTTTGGATTGAATGCCAGTGCTGCTGCCAGTACCTGACCGGAATTGAGAATGCCGGTGCCGATCCAGGCGCCGTACTGTATGTCGGAGAGACCCAATGCGTGACCGATGAAGGGGCTGATGAACATGGTCAGGATGCCAAAGCCCAGAATGGTGGCAATGGCGTAGGCCACGTGCGATGCCTTGGCTTCAACACCCGGTGAGGTTGCCACGGCGGCGGTGACGCCGCAGACGCTGAGTGCGTTCGCCATGACACCGATCATGGAGCGGTCAAGACCTAACATGGTACCGAACCACAACACCATGATGATGGTCAGGATCACGAAGCCGCCGATCAGGAAAATCGCCATAGAGCCGAGCTGCACGATTGCGTTAAACGTGTAGAGCGAGCCCAGCAGAATGATCCCGGTCTTGATCATGAGACGGGAGAGCTTGAATCCATCACTCAGTACGTCGGGCATTTTTCCACCGAAAATCACATTCCGGTAAAGCATTCCCATGATGATGCCTAGCAGTATGTAATTAAGGTGCGTGACCTTAACGAGCCAGCCCTTTGTGCCGAACACAACTGCGGTCGTCATCCAGGGTTCGAGCCAGTTACGTATCACCACCATGGTTAGGATGATCAGTGCCAAGCCCGGCAGGGCGCTGGGAAGTTTGCGAAAGAACCCGACATCTCCATTCATGTTGCCTCCTTGTGATTAGATATTTTATATGGCTTAATTAATTATTATTATGGATGTGTTTATAGCACATCTTTATTGAAGACGCATCTGCTTGGGAATTTATTCCATCGCCTGCCGGAATATTTTTTAAGGCACACCAAAAAAAGTGGAATGGAACAAACTTCCGCGCCAGCTTTCCTGATGGATCGGGGGGCATTTCATTCAAACAGCATTGCGATTTTTTCCTGATTTGGTTCCCTTACCAGACCCTTCTCCGTAATCAACGCTGTCACCAGTTCGGCCGGGGTGACATCGAAGGCTGGGTTGCGCACCTTTACGCCGTGCGCCGCCCACTGGCAATCGCGGTAGCCGGTCACCTCTTCCGGGGCGCGCTCCTCGATCGGGATTTCTGCTCCCGATGCAATGTTCAAATCGATAGTGGAGAGTGGGCAGGCGACGTAAAACGGGATGTGGTGGCGGCGCGCCAGCACCGCCACCATGTAGGTGCCAATCTTGTTGGCAACGTCGCCGTTGGCCGCCACCCGGTCGGTGCCGACGATAACCGCGTCGACCTCGCCGTGCGCCATCAGGTGGCCGGCCATGTTGTCGGTGATCAGGGTCACCGGGATATTCTCCTGCACCATTTCCCACGCGGTGAGGCGTGCCCCTTGCAGGAATGGGCGCGTCTCGTCGGCGATCACGGAAATCTTCTTGCCCGCTTCCACCGCCGAGCGGATCACGCCCAGCGCCGTGCCCCATCCGGCTGTGGCCAGCGCCCCGGCGTTGCAGTGGGTGAGCACGCGCGCGCCGTCGGCAAGCAGGGCCGCTCCGGCTGCGCCCATGGCGCGGTTGATGCGGATGTCTTCGGCATGGATTTCATGGGCTTCGTTCAATAAGCGTTCGGCCACGACCGCCGGTGCGGTTGCGCCCATGCCCTGCCAGACTTGTCGCATACGTTGCAGCGCCCAGAACAGGTTGACCGCCGTGGGGCGGCTCTGTGCCAGACTGGTAAATCCTTTTTCCATTCCGCTGCGGAAGGTCTCAGGGGCGGTTTCCTTTAGCCGCAGTGCTTCCAGCGCCACACCGTAGGCGGCGGCACAGCCGATCGCCGGCGCTCCGCGCACCACCATGGCGCGGATGCCGTGGGCAACGCTGGCGGCGGAATCGTAGGAGAGATACTCGAAGCGCGCCGGCAACACGCGCTGGTCGATCATTTCCAGGCGGTTGTCGCGCCAGCGCAGGGTTTCGATATTCATTGCGGTTTCCTTACAGGTGAAAGTTGAAGCAGCGGCTCACAGGCGGCTGCCAGTGTCGGGTTGTCGGTGATGAGCAGGTCGATGCCGCCGAAGCGGCGTACCGATTGCTCCAGCGCGGCTTCCATTTCGGCTGGGTCGTCCGGGTCACCGCACAGGCCGAGAAATTCCGGTTGGGTGTGGAGGGCTTTGACGGCCGGGTCGCTATCCAGCCCGATCACCGCTGCGCCCTTTGCGAGCAGCTCTGCCACCTTGGCCTGATGGTTCAGCGCCCGGTCTACCAGCGCGACCTGCCCGGCCAGCACATACTGGTTGCGCATTGTCTGCTCGAAGCCGCCATATTCGATCTCGGCGGCGAGCACATCACGCGGCGGCAGGGATGCATAAGCCTCCAGCGCTTCGGCGCGGGACTGAATTTTCATGCTGTGGCGGTAAATCTCGGCTGCCGCGTCGGCGTAGGAGGCCGTGATACCGGCAGAAATCAGCCCCCATTCCGGGTCGAGCACGATACGCGGTGCGGCGTCGGGCAGGCGCTCTGCCCGCTGGGGTGCGTTTTCCGCCAGATAGCGGCGGTAGGCTGCGGTGAAGGCGGCAACATCGCGCCCCAGCATCGGTACGCGTTTGGTGAACACGGCATGCTGCGGAGTGGCCGGGCCGCGCTGGGAGAGCGATTCCAGGTCAGGGCGGCGGGAGTAAGCCAGGCTCATCAGGTCGGATGAAAGTGTCATCACCAGGGGGAAACCGGCGGCGTGCGAGATGTCGCGACGCAGGGCGGCGAGCGTCAGCATCTCCTGACTGCTGGCGGCCTGTGCGGAAGGGAAACGCAGTGGAATGTCCCAGGCACCGCAGCTTTTCAGATAGTCCTCGGCGCGAGTGACCAGGGCTATCATGCGCTCGTAGGACTCGCGTGCACTGGAGCCGAAGGCAAGGATGCCGTGATGCATCAGCACCATGCCGATGGTTTTCGCGGTGGTTTCGCGGCTGAAGACGTCGTGGCAGGCTTTCGCTAATTCGAAACCGGAATGACGGTAGGACACGATTACCACGGCATCGCCGAAGGCTGCCCGGACGTGACGTTCGCCGTGGTCGGTGTTCGCTACTGCCAGTACCGCGTCGGCATGGGTGTGCTCCACCCACTTGAAGGGCAATATGGCGTGGAGGATGGTTTCTATCGAGGGGCGCGGTGCCTGCGGGTTGGTCAGGGCAACGCGGAAATGCACGCCCATTTCCGCGTTGCTCATGGCATCGCGTTGGATCAGCGGCCGCACCGCTGCCAGCCGTACCGGGGAAAAATCTTTTTCCGTGACGTGAGCGAGGTCGGAGCCCGAACCCTTGACGTAAAGGATGGTCTCATCGTTTTCCTGCAGTTTGACCGAAGTGTTGCCGCCGCCATACATCACCAAAGCCTTCTCGCCACCGAGCAGGCGCGAGGTGTAAGCGCGCAGGGCAAGGTCATTTTTGAAACCGGCGGCTTCCCCATCGTTCCACAGATTTTTCATGTTAAGTATTATACTGGCTACCTGAATTCTTGATTATAAATACCCGACCGGGCCTGCCCCATGAATGTAGCCCTCATCCCAACCCTCTCCCGCAAGCGGGCGAGGGGGCGAACGTGAAGGGCGCTTGTTATGATCGGCGGGATTGCAAACCAGAAGAGGCTCCGATGTCTGATTGTTGTGACCACGATCACCCCGCGCCGCCACCCGGCGGTTTGGGCATACCCCGCATCGGCACGTTCAATGCGGCCGCCTTCGAACAGGCGGTCACCGACCTGCTGCGGGCCTGTGGCATCTCGCCGGACAGTACACACACCGGCAAGACCGCACGGCGAGTGCGCGAGCTATGGGAAAAGCGTCTGCTCGGCGGCTATGATATGGATCCTGCCGAAGTGCTGGGCGAGGGCTTCGCCGATACGCGCGAGGACATGGTGGTGATACGTGGCATTGCGGTGCACGGCGTCTGCCCACACCATCTCGTGCCGTTTCGCGGCATCGCACACGTCGCCTACATCCCCGGCGGACGTCTCCACGGTTTCGGCCGTATCGCGCGGTTGGTGGACGCGATCGGCCATCGGTTCACCTATCAGGAGTGGATGACGCGCGATGTTGCCGAAGCGCTGGTGACGCACGGCATGGCCAAGGGCGCTGCCTGCGTGATCGAGGCGGAGCAGCTTTGCCTGCTGCTGGGCGAGGACCGGCGCGGCGACGAGCGGGTCTATACCCAGGCCTTCGCCGGTTGTTTCAATGATTACGATCAGTTCAGGCAGGAATTCCTGCGCTCCATCAGCGGTAGAATGCCATAAATAACCTATTACAATGGCGCCGTGTCTGCAAATGCCCGGCTGGGCGGGACAGTATCGGCATGTTGAAATCAGAGTACGCCGCACAAGGCAGGGTGGCGAGAAAGAGGGAGAATGTTGGAACTGAATCGGCCCGTAACAGGAATACGGCGGGCAAAAGCTGTCTGGGAGGAGCCGCGCCCAATGATGGAAGCGGCTGATCTGGTGGTCGCCTATCTGGAACAGATCGGCGTCGAGTTTGTATTCGGTGTACCCGGAGGCGCCATCGAACCGCTTTACAATGCGCTCGCGCGCAGCGCCCGGCGCGGCGGGCCGCGCTCGGTCGTGGCGCGACATGAAACAGGGGCCGCTTTCATGGCCGATGGCTATGCTCGTGAAACGGGCAGAATCGGTGTGTGCTGTGCCACTTCCGGCCCGGGTGCCACAAATCTCATCACCGGCGTGGCCTGCGCTTATGAAAACGAGATCCCGATGCTGGTTATCAGCGGCCAGCCCTCGTTGCATTTGCTGGGCCGGGGGGCGTTGCAGGAATCTTCCGGCGCCGGCATCGACACGGTCGCGATGTTTCGCACCTGCACACGCTACAGCGCATTGATATCGCATCCGGATCAGATGGAAAACCAATTGGTCAGCGCATTGCTGAGCGCGCAGCAGCCGACACCCGGCCCGGTGCATCTCAGCATTCCGGTGGACGTGCAGCGCTCGCAGTTAAAGAGCGGTCCGTCCTACGATCTGGCGCATCTGCTACAGCCGGGGTCTGCTGTGGATGACGCGGCGGTTCGGCAATTGCAGGCGCAACTGGCGCAGGCGCAGCGGTTAGTGGTACTGATCGGCAGCGGCTGTGGAGAGGCGATCGAACTCGTCATTGAGTTGGTGGAGAGGATGGCCGCAGTTTTCGTCGTCACGCCCGACGCCAAGGGGTTCATCAGCCCGCGCCACCCTTTGTACCGTGGCGTGTTCGGATTCGCCGGTCATCCGTCCGCCGTCGCGGCGATGAACGATAAGGATGTTGACCTGATCCTGGTGGTCGGCTCCGCTCTGAGCGAATGGACCAGCAACGGCTGGAGCGAATCGCTGTTGAACGACCGGCTGGTGCATATCGATTCCTGCGAGGCGCACCTGACGCACTCGCCGATGGCGCGTCTGCATGTGCGCGGTCGTATCCGCCCGGTATTCGAGCGGCTACTGCGAACGCTGCGCAGGGATAGTACGAAAGAGATTGCCGTCGGCGAGAAGCGAAGATTCAAAAAAATCTCAGCTGATGATCCATTCAAATCCCCATCCGCCGGCGCGCCGATCAAGCCGCAGTATCTGATGCGCGAACTTGGCTGGCGCAGTCCGCCCGATACACGTTTTCTGGTCGATTCAGGCAATAGTACCGCATGGGCGATCCATGATCTGGCTATGCATGACCACCGGCCCAGCGCAGGGGGCTGGATGCGTGTCACGATGAATTTCGCCCCGATGGGCTGGGCCATCGGCGGCGCGGTCGGCACCGCGCTTGCCAACCGTAAAGTGCCAGTGGTCTGCGTCACCGGGGACGGCAGCCTGCTGATGAATGGCCAGGAAATGACCGTGGCGCTGACCGAGAAGCTCAGTGTTGTTTTCGTGATTCTCAACGATTCGGCACTGGGCATGGTGAAGCACGGCCAGCGTCTGGCCGGTGCGGAACAGATCGGATTCGAGTTGCCGGTGGTGGATTTCCGGCTGCTGGCCGAATCCATGGGTATTCCGGGCCATGTGATCCGCACCGCAGAGGACTTCGAAAGTCTCGATCTGGACGCGATCCTGCGCAATCCGGGCCCGACCGTACTCGACGTGCGCATCGATCGCGAGGAAGTGCCTCCGATGGGGCTGCGGCTGAAGATACTGGGAACGGCGAAATGAGTGAGGAAATCATCCACACCCGCATCTGGCAGGAAGAACCCGAGCCGGACAATGCGTTCGCGGCGGCGTCCTGTCATTGCCATGGCTACGATGTCTACGGCGACCTGCTGGTTCATGCAAGCTGGATCGAATATCTGTTCCTGCTGTTCCGCGGCGAGTCACCGTCACCGGCACAGGCCCGATTGCTGGAGGGCTTGGCGCTGGCGCTGGCGAATCCGGGGCCGCGCGATGCGGCGGTGCATGCAGCGATGTGCGGCGGAGTCGGCGGTTCTACCTCGGCATCCTGTTTGATGGCGGCGCTGGCGGTGGGTGCGGGTGCATCCGGAGGCGCGCGGGAAGTGCGGCTCGCCATGGAAAACGGGCTGGCGCGCGGAACCGATATGACACTCTGGCAAACGAGTCTGGCGGCGAAGCCGGTGGACGATCCGGCGGATGTCTGGCCCGCCCCTGGCCATCCGCCCGGTTTCGATCCCCACGGGGTGCACTGTACCAAGCCGGTGCTGCAAACCCTGGCATACCTCGCCGGCCTGGATTGCGGGCTGTCCCTTCCTTGGCTGCAAGCCCACCGGCCGCTGCTGGAATCCGCCGCCGGGCTGCCGCTGGCGATGCCCGGCGTGGCTGCGGCGGCCTTGCTTGATCTCGGCTTCACACCGGCACAGGGAGAAATGCTGCATTTGCTGCTGCGGCTGCCGGGTGCCGCAGTGCATGCCCTGGAGCAAAAGGATTACGGCCACAAGAATTTTCCGTTTTTCCGCGCCGAACTGGAAAACGACCCCGGCCCCGCCGGGGCAGGCTTGAAAACGGAGGACAAGTCATGAAGGGGCCGCAACTGCTGGAAGAATATGTCGGACGGCTCGCCACCCGCATGGGAGCGTTTTTTCCAGGCGAACGCGCGGTGTTCCGCGGCCATGACTTGCACGCATCGCTCAAGGACCTGGACTGGCTGGAACTCTACCTGTTCGGTATCACCGGCCGCCGCTACACGCCGCAACAGATGAAAGTACTGCATGCCATTGGCAACTTCACCAGTTACCCCGATGCGCGCATCTGGAACAACCGTGTGGCGGCGCTGGCGGGCACGGCGCGCAGCACCGGCAGTCTCGGCATAGCCGCCGCGCTCGCCGTCTCCGAGGCCCAGATTTATGGCCGCGGCGTGGACCTGCGTGCCAGCGAGTTTCTGACCCGGGCCAGGAACCGCGTGGACGCGGGCGAAGACCTGGCCGATCTGGTGCGCGCGGAACTTAAGCGGCAGCGGGGCATCGCCGGCTATGGGCGGCCGATCACCTCCGCGGACGAGCGTATCGCACCGATGATGGCGCTGGTGCGCGAGCATGGGCTGGACGGCGGGCCGCATCTCAAGCTTGCATTCGAGGTGGAGCGCATCCTGCTCGCCGGTCGCTGGCGCATGCGCATGAATTACGGGGCGCTGGCCGCGGCGCTGGCAGCCGATTTCGGTTTGTCGCCGCGGGAATTTTATCTATTCTCGATTCCCGCCTTTCTTGCCGGCATGCCGCCGTGTTACCTGGAGGCGGCGGAAAAACCGGCAGGTCTGTTGTTTCCGCTGCCTTGCCGGGTTATGCTTTACGAGGGCGTTTCCCGCCGCCAGTGGCGGCGGTAATTGGGTAACGGGACTCATCGGATTGCCAGGGGAGTTGTCATGAATAGAGCGATTGTGCGGGCAGTGGCCGCGGCACTAGCAGTTGCATGGGCCGGCGCTTGCGCCGGCCAGGGGGACGAGGAAGAGGATCTGGCGCTGGCCTATGGCGACAAGTCCTTCGTCACCATTGCCAGCGGTGTCCGGCAGCCCGTCGCGCGGGCGCCGTCGGTGGCCACCGTGATTACCGCGGAGGACATCGAAGCCATCGGCGCGGCCGACCAGGACGAGGTGCTGGAAACGGTGCCGGGACTGCACGTGGCGCGTTCCGGCGTTGGCTATAACCCGATCTATACCATCCGCGGCATCCACACCCAGTATAATCCCCAGGTACTGATGCTGGTGAATGGCATTCCCGTCACCAGCGCGTTCACTGGTGCCCGTTCCCAGGTCTGGGGCGGCGTGCCGGTGGAGAACATCGCGCGCATCGAGGTGATCCGCGGCCCCGGTTCCGCGCTCTACGGCGCGGATGCCTTTTCCGGGGTGATCAACATCATCACCAAGACCGCCGCTGACATCAACGGCACCCAAATCGGTGTGCGTGCCGGCTCGTTCAAGAGCCGCGACGCCTGGGTGCAGCACGGGGGGACATGGGGCGGGTTCGATGTCGCCGCCTACCTGCGGGTGGGTGCCACCGATGGCCAGCGGCAAATCATAGCCGCGGACGCGCTATCGGGCACGCCATTTCCTTCTCTCGCCCCGGGGCCGGTCAACCTCGGCCGCGACGCCATCGATGCCCGTCTCGACCTGGCGCACGACAAATGGCGGCTGCGCGCCGGCTACCAGCAGCGCGACAACGGGGGCACCGGCGCCGGGGTGGCTTCGGCGCTGGATCCCAAGGGCCACGGCTACGGCGAGCATATCTCCACCGACCTCACCTGGCAGGATGCGAACTTCGTCCGCGACCTGGACGTGACCGCCCAGGCCAGCTATCTTCACATCACCGAGCAATCCGACCTGACGCTTTATCCCCCGGGCTTTCCCGGCTTCCCCGACGGCGTGATCGGCAACCCCTACAAGTGGGAGCGCCACTTGCGCTTCAACCTGTCGGCTGCTTATTCCGGGTTGCAGAGCCACAAGCTACGTTTCGGCGCCGGCACTCAGAACGATGACCTGTACCGTACCAAGGAAACCAAGAATTACGCCCTGGTGCCGATCCCCGGCGGCTTCTTTCCGGCCCCGCTGGGAGCGGTGGTGGACGTGAGTGACAGCGCGCCTTTCCTGCGCCCGCACAGCCGCACCGTGAGCCATGCCTACGTGCAGGACGAATGGGCTTTTGCCCAGGACTGGTACCTGACCGCCGGGGTGCGCCGCGACCAGTATTCCGATTTCGGCGGCACCACCAATCCGCGCCTTGCCCTGGTATGGGAAACCGCCTACAACCTGACCAGCAAGCTGCTCTATGGCCGTGCTTTCCGCCCCCCTTCATTCGCCGAACTCTATAACATCAACAATCCCGTGGCGCTGGGCAATCCCAACCTCAAGCCGGAAACCAACGAATCCGTGGAACTGGCTTTCGCATGGCAGGCGGCCAGCACCTTGCAGGCCAACCTGAACCTGTTCCGCTACCGGATGAAGGATATCCTGCGTTTCGTGCAGAACCCGGATGCCAGTTTTACCGCGCAGAATGCCGGACGGCAGAACGGACAAGGCCTGGAAGTCGAGCTGGTCTGGGAAGCGAGCCGCAGTCTGCGTCTATCGGGTAATTACGCGCAACAGCGTTCGATCGATGAGGCAACAGGCCTTGACTCAAGCAACGCCCCCCGGCACCATGTCTATGCCCGGGCTGACTGGCGTTTCATGCCGGGCTGGACCCTGAACACACAGGTCAATCACGTCGCCGATCGCAGGCGCGAGCCCTCGGATACCCGTCCCGCCATCCCGGATTACCACACCGTGGACCTTACGCTGCGCAAACAGAAGTGGAAAGATGACTGGGATTTCGCTTTCACGGTGCGCAATCTGTTCGACGCCGACGCGCGCGAGCCGTCGCCTGCGCCGGGCCTGATTCCCGGTGACCTGCCGTTGGCCCCGCGCGAGTGGCGCTTCGAGCTACGCCACCAGCTTTGATGCACTGCCCGATGTTTTCGCTGGCCACGCCCTCCAGCCATGCCGAATCTGGAGGCCGGCTGGTAGCCGTGTTGCTGGGTATCGTATTGCTGGTGACGGCGGCGCTGGCTCAGGCAGAGGCGCCGATTGCCGTGGTCTACCCCGACATCGGCGAACCTTACCGGGCGATTTTCGAGAAAATCGTCGAGGGCATCGAAGACCGGGCCGGCCCGCGGGTGGTCAAATATGCGGTGAAGTCCAGTGCTGACATCGCTGAATTGAAAACCGACCTGCGCCGCCAGGACGCCAGGGTGGTAATTGCCCTTGGCCGCCAGGGCATGAAGGCGGTGGCGCCGGATCGCAGCATGGCGATGGTGGTGGGCGGCGTGTCGACGGTGCCGGAAAGCGAGGTGCGCGGCCTGTCGGTAATCAGCCTGTCGCCGGATCCCTCGCTGCTGTTCTCCCGCCTGAAGGCGCTGATGCCGGCAGCAAAGCGTGTGTTCGTCGTCTACGATCCCCGCAACAATGCCTGGCTGATGAGGCTGGCCAAAGAAGCCGCGCGTGCCCAGGGGCTGGAGCTGGTGGCGTACGAGGCCCAAGACCTGCGCGGCGCTATGCAACAGTATCAGACCGTTTTCGCGACGGCCGACAGCCGCACGGATGCATTGTGGCTGCCGCAGGATACCACCACGGTGGAGGAAGGATCGGTTCTGCCCCTGGTGCTGCAGGAGTCGTGGAACCGCAGTCTCGCCATATTTTCCAGCAGCTTCGGCCATGTCCGGCGCGGTGTGCTGTTTGCGCTTTACCCCGACAACGTGGAACTGGGGAAAAGCCTCGCTGGCCTGGCGCTGGGTATTCTCGCTTCCGGCAACCATGGGGGGGGCGGAATGATGCCGTTGCGCGACGTGCGGATCGCGGTCAACCTGCGTACCGCCCAGCACCTCGGGCTCGATCTGAGGCGTCAGCAGCGCGGGTTCGACCTGGTGTTCCCGGAGCCTTGAAAAGCAGCTCATGAATAAGATGCTCAAAACATTTCTCCGCGAGTTTACTTTCCGGCGTCAGCTGACCATCACGATGACGCTCGGCATCCTCTGTCTGGCGTTGTTTTCTTCCCTGGTGAGCTCGTGGCAGGCTAACCAGCGGGTGCGGCGCAATCTCATCGAGCAGGGGCAGCACATCACCGAAAACCTGGCGCGCCAGAGCGCCTTGGCCTTGCTTTATGCCTCGCCCGACAACGCCGCCGAGGCGGTGAGTGCGACCCTGGCTTTTCCCGGCGTGGTGAGCGTGGAGATTCGGGATACTGGCCAGCGTGTCCTGCTGGTGCGCGGCAGCACCCGTCCCTCCGAATTCCCCAAAAGTATCGTTCTGGTTGCCGGGGCTTCCGCCCAAGCCGTGCTCGACGCGGAAAGCGAGGGTGCATGGCGCTTCGTCGCGCCGGTGTATTCGCAGCCTTCCGCTGCATCGCCCTTCGAGGTTCAGGAAGCCAGGACCGAACGTCTCGGCGACGTTGTGGTGGTGATGAGCAAGGCGGCGCTGAGCCAGATGACCAGCGACATTTTCATTGCCAACATGACCTCATCGTTTTCCTTCGCGCTGCTGATCCTGATCCTGATCCGCATTCTGACCAGCCGCATGTCCCGGCCGCTCAACCAGCTTTCGGCCAGCATGGCGCGCGCCGAGGCGGGCGTGTCCAATGTGCGCGCAGTGCTATCTGGGCCGAAGGACATCGTCGACATGGCTCATGCTTTCAACAGCATGATGGCGGCGCTGGAAGATCGCATCGCCGCGGTCAGCCACGCCGAGCTCCGCATCCGTCATCTGGCTTACAATGACCCTCTGACCGAGTTGCCGAACCGGATGCAGTTCATGGATCTGCTGAACCAGACCATAGACCGCGCCCGTGACAAGGGCCAGACGTTTGCGTTGCTGTTTCTCGATCTCAATCGCTTCAAGAATGTCAACGACACCCTCGGCCATGATGTCGGCGACCGCCTGCTGATTGCGGCGGGGCTGCGGATCAGGCACAGCGTCCGCGCCGGCGACAGTGTGGCGCGCTTCGGCGGCGACGAGTTCACCGTGCTGCTGGAGGATTTGACCAGCACCACGGCGGGCTCGGTGGCCAGCCAGAAGATCTGCCTCGCCCTGGCCGCACCGTTCGAAATCGACGGCCATGATATCTACGTCAGCGCCAGCATCGGCATTTCTGTCTACCCTGCCGATGGCATGGATGGCAATACCTTGCTCAAACACGCCGACAGCGCCATGTACCTGGCGAAGAAGAATAATAGCGGCTATGAGTTCTACGAGTCGGGCATGGAGGCAACGATTTCCGCGCATGTGCAGATGGAGGGTGCCCTGCGCCGGGCGGAAGAAAGGAACGAGCTGTTGGTGTACTACCAGCCCAAGGTGGTACTGGCGACCGGGGCTCTGTCCGGAATGGAGGCACTGGTGCGCTGGAAACATCCAGAGTTTGGCATGGTCTCGCCCGCCAGGTTCATCCCTCTGGCGGAGGAAACCGGGCTGATCGTTTCCATCGGCGCCTGGGTGCTGCGCACGGCCTGCAACCAGGCCAAGGTCTGGGCCGATGCCGGAATGCCGCTGGCGGTGGCGGTGAATCTGTCCGGGGTGCAACTCAGGCAGCGCAATTTTGTTGATAGCGTCAGGGTGGTGCTGGCGGAAACTGGACTCGACCCAGCGCTGTTGGAGCTGGAAATCACCGAGAGCGTGCTGATGGAACAGGCCAAAGAAACCTTGTCCTCCCTGCATCAGTTGAAGGAAATCGGAGTGCAGCTCGCCATCGACGATTTCGGCACCGGTTACTCGTCCCTGAGCTACCTCAAACGCTTCCCGGTGGACACTCTGAAAATTGACCGCTCATTTGTGAGCGATGTGACCAGCGACCCGGACGATGCTGCCCTTGTCACCGGTATCATCGCCCTCGCCCACAGCCTGCGACTGAAGGTGGTGGCGGAAGGGGTGGAGACCGTGGAACAGCGGGATTTTCTTGTTCGATGCGACTGTGATTACATTCAGGGTTATCTGTTGAGCCAGCCTGTGCCACCGGATGAGTTCGAGCGCAAAATTCTGGATGCAGTGCGTAGGGCGCAATAGCGCAGGGCATTGCGCCATATTCATTCCGCCTGGAAAAACTATTGAACGCAGTGGACGCGGAGAAATTCAAACGCTCGAAGTAAAATACGCACTCACCTAGCCCGATGGAATTGGCTCGTCCCACCTGTCAGCATTGATGAGTCTGACTGGAGGTGTTATCAAACAGCCAACCAGGAAAGGAGTTCGAACTGAACATTGCACGAATTGGCCTTGATCTGGCAAAGAATGATTTTCAGGTGCATGGTGTTAACCGGCAAGAGAAGGCGGTGCGGCCGGCTACACGGCTTCGGCCGTATCGAGCGGCTGGTGGACGCGATCGGCCATCGATTCACCTGCCAGGAGTGGATTATGTGCGATTTTGCCTAGTTGCGGGTGACAAGCAGGCCTGTGCCCAGGTCTTTGCCGGTTTTTTCGATGATAACGATCTGTTCCGCCAGGAATTTCTGCGCCACATCAGTGGGCGCATGCCGTAGAAACACGATGAGCACGGGACGCTTTCCTTGGGGACACATTACGGCGCTGGTCTTGTGGCTCATTCTTTTTGGAGCCATGTATTTGTTCCTGGATGCCAAAATGCAGCCCCAGGTTGCCACAGTGACAAGTCTGGACATGGCACGAGGCGAAATCATAATCCCGCGTTCACGCGATGGTCACTACTATGTGGGTGGATCCATCAACGGGCGACCGCTCACGTTTATGGTTGATACCGGTGCGAGCACCGTGGTTGTCAGTGCCGATCTTGCAGCCAAAATCGGCTTGACCCGAGGGGTGCCAACACCGTTCAACACAGCCGGGGGCATGGTATGGGGAGAAACAGTGTCAGACCAGACGATAGAAGCTGGAGGTATACAGCTTAAGGGGTTGCGCGTTGGCGTGGTGATGCAGATGGACCAGAGAGACTATGCCTTGCTCGGCCAGAATTTCTTGCGGCATATAGACGTGACCCAGTCTGGCGACCAGATGGTTCTGAAGGTAAAGAGTGGTTCTGGAATTCATTAAAAAACCCGCCGTAGCGGGTTTTTTAATTTCGGTCAGAAACGTTTTTACTTCATGTTTTCCGGGCCTTTGGCCTTCAGGCAGCCACTCATGAATTTCTTGCGCTCGTCGCCTTTCAGGCTTTTTTCGCCGGCCGCCTTGTTGCATGTGGCCATGGGCGTCAGCTTTTCTTTCGGTGCAGCGGCTTCTTTTGCAGCATCGGGCGCTTTGGCCTTCAGGCATTCGCTCATGAATTTCTTACGCTCGTCACCTTTCAGCGCCTTCTCGCCGGCTTCCTTGTTGCAGGTGGCCATCTTGGATTGCTGCGCAGTCGGCGCTTTTTTATCGGCGGCAAAGGCGGGGGAAGCGAAACCGACAGCCAGGCACAGTGCGATCAACAGTTTTATCATGACGATTCCTTTGGGTGGGTTGGAATGGGCGGCAGCCATTTCGTGGCGACGCCTCCGGATTATAACGCGGGTTTTTTAATTCGGTAAGTTTTCCAAGCCCCCGGGCGTGCTGTCCGGGAGCGCTAATCTGATTCGGCGGAAAAGCACTTGACACATGCATACCAGTTGGTATGTAATTGCTCCATGCAAACAAAACAGCCAGACCTTACCCGAGACAAAATCTTGCAATCGGCCTTTTGCGAGATTCACCGCCAAGGGTTTCAAGCCGCGAGCATCGCCAATATTCTGCAGGATACGGGTCTGACTAAGGGTGCGCTGTACCATCACTTCCCAACCAAGAAGGTATTGGGTCTGGCGGTGATCGAGGAGATTATCAAGGAGCGGCTGGAAGGGCTGATTTTCAAACCGCTACGGGAAAGCGAACGGCCCATTGAAATGCTTCTGGAAATTATTGCCACCATCGACAAAAAGGTGCCGTCGGATTTCGTTATGCTGGGTTGTCCGCTCAATAACCTGATGCAGGAGATGAGCCCTCTGGATGAACTGTTTCAGGAGCGCCTCGCCGGGGTGCTTGGAGTGTGGCAGAAAACGGTTGAAGGCGCCCTCAAGCGCGGGCAGAAGCAGGGTGAGATCAGGGCTGAGGTGGATTACAAGGCGGCGGCGCTATTTGTCGTTTCGGCTTGGGAGGGGTGCATCGGCGTGGCGAAGAACATGCGGTCGCCCAAGGCATTCGGTACTTGCATGAAGCAACTGCATGGTTACGTGCAGGGATTGATGCCGGCGAAAGTTGAGAAAGGCCGGCGCAAAGGGGCATAAAGGGGTTTGTTGTTGTTTTTATACATACCGGATGGTCGGTATCTAAAAGGAGAGCGCTATGAGCATTATTTCTACAGTTGCACCGGAGCAGGCGAGCGGGAAAGTAGCCGAGGTTTATGGGCAAATCCAGCAGATGATGGGGCGGGTGCCGAATGCGTTCCAGATGTACAGTTCCAGCCCGGAATTATTGGAGCAGCATTTGCAGCAGGTCGCCTATTATATGCAGCACCCCACGCTCAGTTTTCCTCTGCTGGCCATGGTGCGCATGCTGGTATCGCAGCACAACGACTGCCAGTACTGCGTCGGCTTCAACGAAGGCATGCTGATGCACAGGGCGGGCCTGACCCAGGAACAAGTGGCTGCAACCAAGCTCAACCCGCTAGATGCGCCCCTGCCGGAAAAAGAGAAAACCATGCTGCTGCTGGTGCTGAAGGCAACCCAAACACCACGGATGGTTGAAAAAGCCGACCTGGACCAACTGCGCGCGTTGGGCTGGGGTGATGGCGACATCATGGACGCGGTGTATCACGGTGCGCGCAACGCGGCGGTGGATATCGTGTTCAACGCCTTCAAGATCGACAACGACTTCTGACAGGAGAGCAATCATGAATTTCGACAAAGAACTGGATGCGCGCGGTCTGAATTGCCCGTTGCCGATTTTACGCACCAAAAAATCCCTGGCCGAACTGGCCGCCGGGCAGACCCTCAAGGTGATTGCCTCCGACCCCGGTTCGGTGAAGGATATGCAGGCCTTCGCCAAGCAGACCGGCAACGAACTCATATCTTCTGCCGAAACTGGCGGCGAGTTCGTTTTTTTCATGCGCAAGCATTAATATAGGAAAGAAAACATGGACGTTGCAAAGGCAATAGAGCTGCGCCGGTCGGTCAAGGCGTATGACCCCAACCATCGCATTAGCGAAGCGGAAACTGAGAAATTATTGTCACTGGCCATGCTGTCGCCCACGGCGTTCAACATCCAGAACTGGCGCTTCGTACTGGTGAGCGACCCGGAGTTGCGCAAGCAGGTTCGGGCGGTGGCTTGGGATCAGGCGCACGTCACCGACGCCTCGCTTCTGGTCGTGTTGACCGCCGACCTCAAGTCTTGGGAAAAAGACCCGGCGCGCTACTGGAAAAATGCACCGCAGCCGGTGCAGGACTATCTCGTCCCGGCCATCGGCCAGTACTATCAGGGGCGCGAGCAGGTGCAGCGCGACGAAGCCATGCGCTCCTGCGGCATCACCGTAATGACCCTGATGCTGGCAGCGAAGGAAATGGGTTACGACTCATGCCCGATGGACGGCTTCGACTTCGACGCAGTGGGCAAGCTCATCAACTTGCCGCAGGATCATGTGATCGCCATGTTCGTCGCCATCGGCAAGGGAATCAAGGAACCTTGGCCGCGCGGCGGACAATTGCCACTTGGCGAGGTGGTGGTGCAGAACAGGTTCGGCTAGATTTTCCTGAACACGATGTCCCACACCCCATGGCCGAGTTTGATGCCGCGCTGCTCGAACTTGGTCAGCGGGCGGTACTCAGGCTTGGGGGCGTAATCTGCGGCGGTGTTGGCGAGCCTGGTTTCGGCCGCAAGCACGGCGAGGATGTGTTCGGCGTATTCCTGCCAGTCGGTGGCGGCATGGAGATAGCCGCCGGGCTTGAGTTTTTCGCACAGCAGCGCAACCAGTGCCGGCTGGATCAGGCGGCGCTTGTGGTGTTTTTTCTTGTGCCAGGGATCGGGGAAGAAGATGTGCACGCCATCGAGGCTGTTCGTGGCGACCATGTGCTTGAGCACTTCCACCGCATCGTGCTGGATGACGCGAAGATTGGCCAGCCCCTGGGCTTCGATCTGGTTGAGCAGGCTGCCCACGCCGGGGCCGTGAACCTCGATGCCGAGATAGTCGTTTTGCGGATGGGCCGCCGCGATTGCCGCAGTGGAATCCCCCATGCCGAAGCCTATTTCAAGGATCTTCGGGGCTGCTCTGCCGAAGGCGGTGTCAAGGTCGAGCAGGGTTTCCTGGTAGGGAATGCCCCAGCGCGGCAACAGGGTTTCCAGCGCCCGCGTCTGGGCATTGGACATGCGGCCCTGGCGCAGGACGAAGCTGCGGATCGGGCGGTGCTGTTCAGACGTCATGCAGGATTACTTGCCGATCAGGCCGCTGGTGGGCGAGCTTGGGCTGGCGGAGTAGAGCTTCTTCGGCATGCGGCCGGCGAGGAAGGCTTCGCGCCCGGCCTGTACCGCCTTTTTCATCGCCGAGGCCATCAGTACCGGGTTACCGGCACCGGCGATGGCAGTGTTCATGAGTACGCCGTCGCAGCCCAGTTCCATCGCGATGGCGGCATCGGACGCGGTGCCCACACCGGCATCGACGATCACCGGTACTTTGGCGTTGTCGATGATGATCTGCAAGTTCCACGGGTTGAGGATGCCCATGCCGGAGCCGATCAGCGAGGCCAGCGGCATCACCGCGACGCAGCCGATTTCTTCCAGCTGCTTGGCAATGATCGGGTCGTCGGAGGTGTAAACCATTACCTTGAAGCCGTCCTTGACCAGGATTTCTGCCGCCTTGATGGTTTCCACCACGTTCGGGTAGAGCGTCTTCGGGTCGCCCAGCACTTCGAGCTTGACCAGGTCGTGGCCGTCCAGCAGTTCGCGCGCCAGGCGCAGGGTGCGGATGGCATCGTCGGCGCTGTAGCAGCCGGCGGTGTTGGGCAGGTAAGTGTATTTCGAGGGCGGCACGGCGTCCAGCAGGCTGGGCTCTCCAGCGTTCTGGCCGATGTTGGTGCGGCGAATCGCCACCGTCACGATCTGCGCGCCACTTTCCTCGACGGCGCGGCGAGTTTCGTCGAAATCCTTGTACTTGCCGGTGCCTATCAGCAGCCGGGAGGCGTAGGACTTGCCTGCGATAATGAGTTCGTCCATGTCTATAACCAGTGAAGAGTGAGGGGTGAGGAGTAATGGGTTTTTCGCTCACTCCTCACGCCTTACGCCTCACGAATATTAGCCGCCGCCGACTGCGACGACGATTTCCAGTTGGTCCCCGTCGGCCAGCACAGTCTCGCCGAACTGGCTACGCGGCACGATTTCGCCGTTCCTTTCCACCGCCAGACGATTTCCGGTGAGTTTCAGGGTTTCCAGCAACTGGGAGAGGTTCGGATTCTGCTCAAAGGAGTGAGGTGCGCCGTTGACGGTTAGCTGCATCGCCTTCAATATTGCCGTGAGAAAGTGGGATTGCATTCTACCATGCAGGCGTAGCACTATGGTAGAACGAAAGCTTCCACGGTAAGCCTGAGGCAGGGAAGGGAAGCCGTGTCGTCAGGTGTGAGTGTGGGAGCCGCGCATGGCGAGTTCGAGTTTGGTGACGTAGCGCTGCAACAGTGACTGCTCCTGTTGCGGAAGATCGATGAACTGGCAGCCGTAACGCCTGGCAGGGTTGCCGTTCCTGAGTGTGATGTCGGCTGAGCTGCAAATGCGGATGTCGGATGTCAGTTCGCCGAATCCGGGCAGGTTAATGTGGCAGCCTCCAAACAGTGCGCCTTCCTTGAGTGATGGGGAAGATGCTTGCGTCAACATGCCGATGCCACCTACGCTGATGTCCGAAAGAGGGTTGCGGGCGATTTCACCATTGTTAAGCGCGATTTCGCATAGAACCGGTTTGCCAACGGGTGTCGGCACCCGGAAGAGTTCGCGACGCTGAGGCCAGCGTACGACTGAAGGAATCGGAATGGAAAACGCGGCTGCGCCTTCGAAGAGGCAGTGCTCGATTTGCGGGGAAACGAAGCTCACCGGCACACCGGCGTATACCGAGCTGAAATGCAGTCGGGAACAGGCCAGGATACGCTGGGATATCGCTTCGTCGGAAACGTCGTCCAGAATCACCGAAGTTTCTCCGACCTCCAGCAAGCAGGTGGAAAAAATATGATAGCTGTTATCAAAGTGGCCCGTTACATGGCTGCGTTTTTTCTGCAGCTTGTTCAATAATGCCCGGATATCCGCTTCGTTGTTCAGCAGAAAGCGACTCTCATGCTTGTCATCGAGTTGTTCGGTCACGTTCTCACTCCATCCCTGTGGGTGCTTGTGGGGCGTCTACAGCGTCCCTGATTTTTTATGTGTTGAGGTTATATCAACCTGATGAAAATGAAAAGATGAAAAATTTCATTTTGCCATTTTTAGCCTCCTGAATTAACAGTGCCTATCAGACGTTTTTTATAAACCATAGCCTGAATCAGGCCTACTAAAAATACAAAGCAATTATTATACCCAATATGGACGGGCTATATTTATCATTACGTTGCAATTTTTCATGAGACAAATCTCAATGAAAAGTGTAAAAAAAATCGACACTTTTCGATCTGTTTTTGGTTGTTTGGTTCGAGCGTCTTCGAAAAGTGGTTCTTGGCAACAAGGGACCCATTTGCAGGCTTGCAGTTGAGTAATGAGTAGAACCAACGTAAAATCTGCCCTTCTGCGGGTGTAGTTCAATGGCAGAACGGCAGCTTCCCAAGCTGCATACGAGGGTTCGATTCCCTTCACCCGCTCCAGTCTTCATTCCCACCTCAGGATTATGCCAATGAACAAAACCCTGAAATACGGACTGCTTTCCATCGGCGCCATTCTCGTAGCCTTCCTTGCCCTTATCGCACTGGTCGCCGCCACCTTCAACCCGAACGATTACAAGCCGCTTATCATCAAGCTGGTGCAGGAAAAAAAGCAGCGCACCCTGAAGCTTGAGGGCGACATCAAGTTGACCTTTTTCCCCCGCATTGGCGCTGATCTCGGCAAGCTTGCCCTGAGCGATCACGGCAGTGACAAGGAGTTCGCAAGTATCGACAGCGCCCGCGTTTCCCTCGCAGTGTTGCCGCTCCTGAAGAAGCAGCTGGTGGTGGATCACATCCGGATAGACGGCGTCCGGGCGCGGCTGGTGCGTTATCCCGACGGAAGTACCAACATCGATGACCTTTTGAAGAAGGAGGAGGAGTCGGCGCAGTTCAAGTTCGACATCGAAGGTGTCAGTATCACCCGCGCAGGGCTTTCTTTGGATGACCAGATGGCCGGGCGGAAGCTGGATATTTCCGGCATGGAATTTAAATCCGGGCGTTTGGCCAACAGCCAGCCCGGTAAGGTCGACCTCAAATTCACCTTGCAAGGCGAAAGCCCGAAGATCGACGCCCAAGTGGCGCTGGCTAGTGGCCTGCTGTTCGATACCGAGGCCAAAGCCATCACCCTGGATGCGCTGACGACTTCCCTGACCGGCAAGCTTGGTGCCGATGGCGTGGATATTCGGCTGACCTCGCCGAAATTCGAACTGGGGCCAGAGCATGTCGCCGGCAAGATCGATCTGACGGCGAAGTTGATGCAGGCCAAGGGTAACCTGGATCTGGTTCTGAGCGTTCCTGAGTTGACTGGCAAAGGCAGCATCGTTCAAGCCGATACTTTCACTCTGGACGTCAATGGCAAGCAAGGCGACAATAACGTCAAGAGCCGGATCGCCAGCCCGTTCGGTGCCAATCTTGATACGCGCCAGTTCAGCCTGGACAAACTCGTTCTCAGCTTTAATCTCAGCGGTCCGGCCATGCCCAGGCCGCTCAATATGAACCTGGACGGTGCGGCCCAGCTCGATCTCGTCAAGCAGGATGCGCACCTCGAGCTGGCCGGCAAGATCGATGACAGCCCGTTCAAGGCCAGGCTCGGCATCAGCCATTTCGATGCGCCGGCCTATGCTTTCGATATTGCCATCGAGCAGCTCGATGTCGACCGCTATTTTCCGCCGGGCAAACCCGAAGACAAAGTTAAGCAGCCTGAAAAGCCGCTTGATTTCAGCTTCCTGAAAAATCTCAACGCCAATGGCCGGCTCAGCATTGGCGCGCTCAAGGTTGCCAACATCAAGTCCTCCAACATCAAGCTCAACGTCAAAGCGGATGGCGGCAATCTGAATGTCGCGCCAATTTCGGCGAATTTATACCAGGGAACGCTGAATGGTGCGATCTCCCTGCATGGCGCTGGAACGCCCCGGGTAGCGCTGAATCAGAATCTGACCGGAGTCAGTGTCGGCCCGATGCTGAAGGACGCGTCCAATGTCAACATGCTGGAAGGACGCGGTAACGTAGCCCTCGACGTCAACGCCCAAGGCGCCACCATTAGCGCCATGAAGAAAGCTCTACGGGGCAATGCATCGCTCAACCTGCACGACGGCGCGCTGAAAGGTATCAACATCGCCGGCGCAATCCGCAGCGCCCAAGCCAAGTTTGGCTCGCCTCGGGGGGAATCCACGCAGGCCGCCAATGCAGCCGACCGGACCGATTTTTCCGAGTTGAAAGCCAGCTTCCGGATCAATAATGGCGTTGCCCATAACGAGGATCTTTCCGCCAAATCACCTTTGCTGCGCCTGGCCGGAAATGGTGATGTGAATATTGGCGAGAGCTCGATGAATTATCTCGCCAAGGCAACCGTGGTTGCTTCTTTGGAAGGCCAGGGCGGCAAGGAGCTGTCCGCGCTCAAGGGCATGACCGTGCCGGTGCGCGTAACCGGGCCGTTTGCTGGGCTGAAATACAGTCTGGATTTCAACGCCATGGTCTCTGAGGTGGTTAAGCATAAAGTCGAGCAGAAGGTCGAGCAAAAAAAAGAGGAAATCAAGTCGCGTCTTGGCGAAGAGCTGAAGGGCAGCCTCAAGGGGCTGTTCAAGTAAGTTAAGCGTCCATGCAGAATTTTTCACGGCGCCTGATCGAGTGGCAGAAACAGCATGGTCGACACGGCCTGCCTTGGCAGCAGACCCGCGATCCTTACGCGGTGTGGCTGTCGGAAATCATGCTGCAGCAGACCCAGGTCGCCAGCGTCATCCCCTATTACCAGCGTTTCATCGCGCACTTTCCCGATATTGCCGCCCTCGCTGCCGCATCTCAGGACGAGGTGCTGGCCCACTGGAGCGGGCTCGGCTATTATGCCCGCGGACGCAACCTGCACCATGCCGCGCAACTCGTGGTGGCGCAGCATGGCGGTGTTTTTCCGTCTGATTCAGAGTCAGTCGTGGCGCTGCCCGGCATCGGTCGCTCCACAGCTGCCGCGATCCTGGTTTTTTCCTTCGGTCAGCGCCGCGCCATTCTGGACGGCAACGTCAAGCGCGTCCTGGCACGCTGCTTCGGCATCGCCGGCTATCCCGGCGTCAAGGCGGTGGAGAACCGGTTGTGGCAGCAGGCCGAAGCACTGTTGCCCGAATCCGGCATCGAAACCTATACCCAAGCGCTGATGGACCTGGGTGCCACGCTGTGCGCCCGCAAGCCTTCCTGTGCTGCCTGCCCCCTCGCCTCTGGCTGCGTCGCCTACAATGAAAAGCGGGTGGCGGAGCTGCCCGAGCCCAAGCCGCGCAAGCTGCTGCCGCAGAAGGAAACCGCCATGCTAGTCCTGCTGCGTCAGGGCGAGGTTTACCTGGAAAAACGGCCACCCACCGGCATCTGGGGCGGCATGTGGAGTTTACCCGAGGCGCCGGTCATGGAGGTAGACGCGCTGGCCCGCCTCGACATGGAAGGCAGGGAAGGCAAGCCGCTGCCGGAACTGCAGCATACCTTCACCCATTTTCGTCTGCGTATCGTGCCGCGGGTATTCGAGGTGACGGCGCTGCAACCGGGCGTTCGCGAGCCGGGCGGGTTGTGGATCACGCCGGCGGATGCGATGGGGGCGGCGCTGCCCAAGCCGGTGAAGGATATCCTGAAGGGGCTGGCATGACCGAACCAACCATTTCGCTGCTGGAAAGACACTGGCACCATCTGCCGGCGAACGAGGTTGCAGAACTGCTCGACAGCGATCTGGTGCACGGCCTGAATGCCGACGAGGTGCTGCGTCGGCGTGACACCTTCGGCGCCAATTTGCTGACGCCAAAGAAAGGCAAGCCGGCCTGGCTGCGCTTCCTGTTCCAATTTCACCAGCCCCTGATCTACATCCTGATTGCCTCCAGCGCGATTACCGCCTTCCTCCAGGAATGGGTGGATTCGGGCGTGATTTTCGGAGTGGTGCTGGTCAACGCGGTGATCGGTTACATTCAGGAGGCCAAGGCGGAAGATGCGATCGCGGCGCTGGCAAGGATGGCGGCGAGCGCTACCATTGTGTTGCGTGATGGCATCAAGCAGCCGCTGCCTGCTGCCGAACTGGTGCCCGGTGATGTAGTGCTGCTCGCGCCCGGCGATAAGGTGCCGGCCGACCTGCGCCTGTTCCGCACGCGCGAGCTGATGACCGACGAGGCTTCGCTGACCGGCGAATCCCTGCCGGTGGCCAAGCTGACCGTACACTTGGAGAAGGACGTCGTCTTGGCAGAGCGGGCCAACATGGCCTACGCCAGTACGCTGGTGACCAGCGGCCAGGGCACCGGGGTGGTGGTAGCTACCGGCGACACCACTGAAACCGGCCGGATTTCGCGCCTGATCGCCCACGCCACCGACCTGTCCACGCCGCTGACCCGCAAGATCGAGCATTTCAGCGCGATCATGCTGTACGTGATCCTCGGCCTGGCGGTGTTTACCTTCGTCGTCGGCACCTGGCGCGGCGAGGCGCCGGTGGAGATGTTCATGGCGGCGGTGGCGCTGGCGGTGGGAGCGATTCCCGAGGGCCTGCCGGCGGCGATCACCATCACCCTGGCCATCGGCGTGTCGCGCATGGCCAGGCGCCGCGCCATCATCCGCAAGCTGCCGGCGGTGGAGACTCTGGGCGGCGCGACGGTGATCTGTTCCGACAAGACCGGCACGCTCACCGAGAACCAGATGACGGTGCAGGAAATTTACGCCGGAGGTGAAACCTTCCGCGTCAGCGGCGGCGGCTATGCAGCGCAGGGCGAGATCAGCCTGGATGGCAAGGTGGTGGCGCCGCAAGGCGCGCTGCGCGAATGTCTCGTCGCCGGCGTGCTGTGCAATGATGCCGTCCTGGTCGAGCGCGAGGGTCGTCGCGAGGTCGCCGGCGACCCTACCGAGGGCGCCCTGCTGGTGGCGGCGGAAAAGGGCGGGCTGGTGCCAAGTGAACTGCATGCCGCCTATGCGCGTCGCGATGAAGTGCCCTTCGATTCGCGTTACCAGTACATGGCCACTTTGCATGGCGATGTTGTGTACATTAAAGGTGCTCTGGAAAAGATCCTCGACCGCACCAGCGCGATGCTCGACCCGGAAGGCCGGGAACTTGTTCTCGACCGGGCGGCGATCGAAGCCCATGCCCATGCCATGGCCTCGCACGGCTTGCGCGTGCTGGCGCTGGCCAGGGGCGCGCCGGAAGAGGGGGAGGCGCTCGACCATCGCCACCTCGGCAACCTCGTCTTCATCGGCCTGCAGGGCATGATCGACCCGCCCAGGGCGGAAGCGGTCGCGGCGGTGAAGGCGTGCCACGCGGCGGGCATCGCGGTGAAAATGATCACCGGCGACCATGCCATCACCGCCGCGGCCATTGCCGCACAACTCGGCTTGGGCGAGGGCGCGCCGCCGCTCACCGGCCGGCAAATCGCCGCGCTGTCCGACGCCGAGCTGCGGAAAGCGGTGCGCAATACCACGGTGTTCGCCCGCGTCGAGCCGGAACAGAAGCTGCGGCTGGTCGAGGCCCTGCAGGCCGAAGGCGAGATCGTGGCAATGACCGGCGACGGCGTCAACGACGCACCCGCGCTGAAGCAGGCGGACATCGGCATCGCCATGGGCATAACTGGCACCGAGGTGGCCAAGGAGGCCGCCGCCATGCTGCTCACCGACGACAACTTCGCCTCGATCGAGGCGGCGGTGGAGGAAGGGCGTGGCGTCTTCGACAACCTGGTCAAGTTCATCACCTGGACACTGCCGACCAATTTCGGCGAGGGCTTCGTCATCCTCGCCGCTGTCGTGCTGGGCGTGACCTTGCCGATCACGCCGCTGCAAATCCTGTGGATCAACATGACCACCGCCGTGCTGCTCGGCCTGATGCTGGCATTCGAGCCGATCGACCAGGACGTGATGCGCCGCCCGCCGCGCCATCCCGCTGCGCCGATCCTGACAACAGCGCTGATGCTGCGTATCCTGCTGGTTAGCGCTATGCTGCTGGGCGGGGCATTCGGCCTGTTTTTGTGGGAGCTGGAAACCGGAGAAAGCCTGGAGCAGGCCCGCACCGTGGCGGTCAACGTGTTTGTAATGGGCGAGCTGTTCTATCTGTTCAACTGCCGCTCGATGACCCACTCGCCGTTCCATGTCGGATTTTTTTCCAACGCCTGGCTGTGGAGCGGGGTCGGACTGATGATCCTGCTGCAGCTGTTTTTCACCTATGCGCCGGTGATGAACCGCCTGTTCGCCAGCGCGCCGATCGGCCTCGACGACTGGGCGCGGATCGTGGCGGTCGGGCTGGTCATTTATTTCGTCATCGAGGCGGAAAAAGCCTGGCGGCGGAGGGGTTAGAATAGAGCCATGCTGATCGACACTCACTGTCATCTCGATGCCGCCGAATTCGATGCCGACCGCGACGAAGTGGCGGCGCACGCCCGCGCAGCCGGGGTCGGGGTCATTGTGGTTCCCGGCGTGGAGCGAGCCGGCTTCAGCGCGCTGTTGGCGACTTGCGAGCGCTATCCCGGCTGCTTCCCGGCGCTGGGCATTCATCCCATGTATGTGGATAGCGCAGTGCCGGAAGATTTAACTGTGCTGCGCGAGTTGATCGTTCGGCACCGCCCGGTTGCTATCGGTGAAATCGGCCTGGACTTTTTTGTGCCGGATTACGACCGCGAGCGTCAGGAATTCTATTTTGCCGAGCAACTGAAAATTGCACGGGAATTCGACCTGCCGGTGTTGTTGCACATCCGTAAGGCGCAGGATACGGTGCTGAAGTTTTTGCGCCTTGCCAAGGTGAAAGGCGGCATCGCCCATGCCTTCAACGGCAGCCGCCAGCAGGCGGAAGAATTCATCAAACTGGGATTCAAGCTCGGCTTCGGCGGTGCCATGACTTATGACCGCGCCACCAGGCTGCGCGAGCTTGCCGCCACCCTGCCGCTGGACAGCATCGTGCTAGAAACCGATGCGCCGGACATTCCGCCGGCGTTCATCGGCAAGGCGCGCAACAGCCCGGAATACTTGCCACGCATCGCCAAGACCCTGGCTGAATTGCGTGGCATCGGCCTGGACCAGGTCATCGAGGTGACTACGGTCAATGCTCGGGGAATCATGAAAGGACTGGGATGAGGAAACAAGCAACCCTGCGCATGGCTTACCTGTCGATCGTGACCTCGGTCGCGACGATGGCGCTGAAATTCGGCGCTTATTTCCTCACCGATTCGGTGAGCCTGCTTTCCGACGCTGTCGAATCGCTGGTTAATCTCGCCGCCGGCCTGATTGCCCTGACGGCGCTGATCATTGCTTCCCGTCCTGCGGATATCGACCACGCCTACGGTCACGACAAGGCGGAGTACTTTTCCAGCGGCGCCGAAGGCGCGCTGATTCTGGTGGCGGCGGCATCCATCATCTATGCCGCAGTGGGGCGCTTCCTGCATCCTGCTGCGCTGGAAAACCTCGGTCCCGGCCTGATGGTTTCATTGCTGGCGGCGGCACTCAATTTTGCCACGGCACGGGCCATGCTCAAGGTGGGAACCCAGTACGATAGCATCATTCTGGAAGCGGATGCCAAGCACCTCATGACCGATGTCTGGACCTCGGTGGGGGTGGTGGCGGGCTTGGGCGTGGTGATGTTTGCGCCACCCTCTTGGCAGATACTCGATCCGCTGATGGCGGTGGCGGTGGGGCTCAACATCATCTTCACCGGGTTCCATCTGTTGCAGCGTTCCTGGAGCGGGCTGATGGACGCTGCCCTGCCGGTCGATGAGGTAAAACAGATCGAGACGGAGATCGGCAAATTATTGCCCAATGGCACCTCCTTTCACGACCTGCGTACACGTAAATCCGGTTCGCGCCGTTTCATCGATTTTCACCTGCTGGTGCCTGGGGCTAGTACAGTGAACGAGGCACATGCCCTGTGCGACCGGATCGAGGAAGCGCTCGAGCGCACCTTGCCCAACACCGCGGTGACGATACATGTCGAGCCGCTGGAAACGCATAAACTTGAAAACAGCAGTTCATCCGCTCTTTACAAAACGTGAGCAGATTTGTCGCCTAGAGGCGCCTACTTCTGGAGCCTGGATGCAGGCCATAGGCCGGAATCCGGGGCGCCTGTGGAATGCCTTCCCGGATTCCGCTACGCTCCATCCAGGCTACCTGTTTGGTTCCGGCTCGTCCTGATTGGGTATATCCGTGTACATCCGTGGCTAAAAAAGGCTCTTAAATGCAACCCCAATTTGAACGTACCCATATTTTGATCGGCGATGAAGGCATCGCCAGGCTGGCATCCAAACATGTGTTTGTTGCCGGTCTTGGCGGTGTCGGCTCGTACTGCGCCGAAGCACTGGCGCGCGCCGGCATCGGCCGGCTGACCCTGCTCGACCACGACGTGGTGGCGGCTTCCAACATCAACCGCCAGCTTCCGGCCTTGCTCTCCACCGTGGGCCAGTCCAAGGCGGAACTGATGGCGGCACGCATCCGCGACATCAATCCCGAATGCCAGGTGACGGTGATCCGGCAGTTTCTCAATACCGAAAATGTCAACGACCTGGTGCCGGGAGACTGCGATTACGTGGTGGACGCGATCGATTCGCTGGCATGCAAGGTGGCGCTGGTGGCGGAAAGCCTGAAGCGCGGCCTGAGGGTGGTTGCTAGCATGGGGGCGGGCAATCGCCTTGATCCGAGCAAGATCAAGCTCGCCGACATCAGCCAGACCGAAATGTGCCCGCTTGCGCGCCAGATGAGGAAACGCCTGCAGCGCCACGGCATACGCAAGGGTCTGTTGACAGTGTTTTCCGACGAGCAGCCCAGCGCGCCGCTGCCGCCCCAACCGGTAGAAGGATCGGGGCGTCCGCGCGCGGTTAACGGGACGATCAGTTATATGCCGCCACTGTTTGGCTATATGTTGGCGGGGGCGGTGATACAGAAGCTGCTTGAGTCCGATGGGCAGGAACAAGGGGTTGCTTCAAGCCAGTAGCGTGATGCTGTACTGCGCAAGACACGGCGGCTTTGCTTGTTGACGCCTTATATGGGTTACTTTCCTCCCATCCGCAGCCACATAACCGCAAGCCGCCCCATGCCCCAGCGATGCAAACCCAGCCCAAGCAGGATGAACGCAGCGCCGAACCAGACTTGGGGTAGCACCTCTTCGTTGTTCAGGACATGGCCCAGCAACAGCGCCATGACCGGAGTGATGAGCGTGATCAGTGCCACGCGCCCGGCTTCCATGTACTTGATCATGTAGAAATACAGCACGAAGCCCAGCACCGAGCCGAACACTCCGAGGTACGCGGTGGCGATCAGCGCCCGCTGCGGCAGCGCTGCGGGCAAACTCCCATCCGCCCACCACCATGCAGCAAAGAACAGCGGCAGCCCTACCGCCAGCGTACCCAGCGTCATCGCCAGCGGATGGCTGTCGTCTCCGATGCGCTTGATCCACACCAGGCCGAACGACTGCATCGCCACTGCACACAGCAGGGCCAGGATGCCCAGCAATGCACCCGGCCCCAGTTCCAGTCCACCCTGGAACACCAGTCCCAGTCCGACCATACCGAGAACCATTCCGAGTATCTTGTTGGCGGTCAGCGCCTCCTCATCCAGCCACAACACTGCTCCCAGGCTGGTAATCAGCGGCGACAGCCCGAACAGCACCGAGATCAGCCCGGAAGAGACATATTGCGCCGACCAGTAGGTGAGCGACATGGCGCCGAACAGGCTCAACCCACTGGCCAGATAGGCCAGTCGCGCCTTGCGGTGCAGCGGGACGCGAATACGCAAGGCCGCCAGCAGGAGCACGCACAGCAGCGTGCCGATCGCCATGCGTGAAAACACCGCAAAGCTGAATCCCACCCCCAGCGCGCTCCACTTGATGGCGAGCGGCGTGGTGGACCAGATCAGGATCACTGATACGAATGCGAGCGGCAGCGACATTCCATACTCCTCAAACGACAAAAAACAAAAAGGCCACGGAGATCGTCCGTGGCCTTTTGGGAAACTGCTGAAACTAAAACTGTTTAACGCTGACTCTCCCGGCCACGGAACGAAGAGCGGCACGCCTTGTGCAGGCGGGCGACTGGGCGGACTCGGACTAGGGTTAGAGATTGGGAATTCATGGGGTGATTATCGGGGGAGGGGCGGAGAGGTGTCAAGCCTGAAATGACAAAATCATGTTTCTGTTTGGGCCATCAGATTTGGTGAATAAATAATCAATGGCAATCAAGCGAGTCTGAACCCATCGATTTTACGGTTTTAACGTGGAGCTAAGGGGCGCGCCGAAGGCGCGTCCCAGCGACCGGAGGGAGCGAGCTTGAGCGCATGGTTAGGCGTGTTTAGGGACATGTTTAGACGCCAACATTTCTTTGGTTGGTAAGTAGATAATTCCTAGCCTCGGAGATAGATGTGCAGACTAGCAGTCGGTCACGAATATCATCTAGTGGATGCTTTATTTCTGGAAACATGAGTTGAAGTCCATGAATATAGGCATCGAAATCGCCAGCTATTTTTGCGCTGTACTCCCAAACAGTTTGTATTGGTATTGTGCCAAAAAAACCAAGTTTAAAAATTTTAACAGCTGCATTTGGTGGTCCTGAAATTGAAATAAGAATTCGTTCTCCACTCTCAAATTTGATTTGGCAGAAGCATTGTTTGTTGTTTTTTGCATAAGTAATAACTTTTCCCATGTCAAAAATCCCTTAGGACAGAGTGGAGGCGTAGTGTGACGTGACGTCTAACGTAGAGTTAACCGGGAGCGCGGCTTTACCGCGCGATCCGGTTGAACGCCGGGTTGGGGTGCAGAATGAACGAGATCATTTGGTTTGCGGTTATTTTTGCTGTTGGCTATGCGGTGGGGATTCCTGTTGGCATTTCACAAGAGCGCCGACGCCAAGAAGAACGAGACCGATAATGATCGGGCCAAGTATTTTTTCTCGGCACCAAGTCAAAGATGCGCGAAGCCGTGCAAAGCGTGGTGAAGGATGTAGTCGCTCATCGTATTGGTCTACCCATGTTTCACCACCAGGGTATTTTGGCCCATTTCCATCAGGAGGAGTTTTATCAGTCATGGAAACACCCAACGTAAAGTAGACAACCTATTTGACGTAAAACATTGCGTCAAAAGTTTGTCCATTTCTGTATAAAATTTAATTTTAAGCATAAATTCATCATGTTGCATAAATTTAGTACATCCTAATACAAATGCCGACAACCTCAGAATCCTTACCCCCATCTGCAACCGAGTTGCTTGATCTAGTGCGGGCGCAATGCGCCTGAAGCGTTACAGTATTCGCACTGTACAGGCCTAGCTTGATTTGGATTAAACGATTTATTTGTCATTTTGACAAGCGTCATCCGAATGAGATGAGAGATAGCAGTCTGGATGGAGTACGAGTAGGCGCAATCGCTATCGTGCTGAATGAAAATGCAGTGCAGGTTTATACGGTGACGGGTTTTGAGTGCGCTACGCGCAAATGTTTAGATGCCGGGGGCTGCCCGGCAGCAGGTTACTTTATTTTGCTTGCCCAAAATACAAGTAACCAAACAAAAAGGCACCCTGCCGCGCCGGCCCTGCGGGCTACCTTCGGTTTCACGGCCAAATTGGGCGGCTGCGCAACTCGCCCTAGCGGGGTGCACACCCCGCACCCCACCGCGGAGCTCGAACAGTGCTCGCCTTCATCCCAATTAGACCGCCAAACCGAAGCGGCGCAGAAGGGGATTTGGGTTTTGTGGGCGAGGTCTCGCCGTGCTCCCCCTCTCCCTAGCCCTCTCCCCGTTGGGGCGAGGGGATGGTGTTGTGGTGGTTTTGTTTTGGTTCCTTCCACTTCAAGGGGAAGGTCAGGATGGAGATGGGGTGGTTTTGATGTTCGGTCCCCTTGGTCCACCGCCGAGTAGCGCAGCCAAGTCGGGAGATTTCTGCGAGGATTGTCTGAGCGCATAGCGCGAGTTCCGCAGCAGCCCGGCTTGGCGAGCAACGCAGGGAACCCCGAAGGGGCGGTGGATAGGGGCGGCTTTCTTTGGTTACTTTCTTTAGCCGTTTAAAGAAAGCAACTAGCCCGCCGGGCTACCCCCGGCACCTAAGCATCCGCGAAGCGAACAAAACCACAACCAAGCAACCGCACAACCGCTCCGCTTCACCCATCCTACGTTCTGGTCTATGCTATGAAAATAATTCTGAATTTCCACATTGCTTTCGGCTGGAGGGTGAAATGAATAAGCATGCCTTGCACATTGCCTTGGTTACCGCATTTGCCAGTTATCTTCCGGGTGCGTTTGCGGCTCCGGTCAATTACGAAATGAACTTGCGCAGCTATTCGGGACTGGGTGCGGGAGGCGCCACCGGCATGATGTCGGCGATGTTCGGCGGCAAGGGAGGCATTTCCAAGCAGATGGATCTGCGGCTGGCCAATCCTGCCGATATTCCCGGCGGCTATAGTGCCGAGCACATCGTGCCCGAGGGCATGCGTATTGGCCCATCGCTGCCACTGAAGGGCGAGCGGCGCGGCACGGGGGGTGGTGGTAGTTCGGAGTCTGAGCAGCCCGAAGGCAAAATGCTGATTTATTGGGGTTGCAGTGAGACCGTGCTTAAAGGACAGCCGGAAGTGATCGACCTGAAAGCCATGAGCAGCCGCCTATCGCCGGAGGTGGCGGCGATGGCCCAGCAGAGCCGCAAACGCAAGGGTGGTGGCGATGCTGGCGAAACCCTGCCGCCGCGCACGCTGTGGTGGCCGTATGGCGACAATGCGTTTACCGGAATTCCCGCCGAAGCCTCGGTAGTCGGTGAGCATGTGGTGAAGGCCAGCTTCATGCAGCAGGAGATTCGCTATGCCCTGGACAAGGACATGGATTTTCTCGAAGCGCTCAACTTCAAGTCCGGCAGTTCCGATCTCAAGGCGGCGATTCCCCTGAAATGGGATCAGCTTTCCCGTGCCAAAGGCTATAACCTGAATGCCGTTGGCGCAGTCGGCGACAAGGAAATTATCATCTGGATGGCGGCCAGAAACAAGAATCCGATGCTGCCGGGCAGCCAGAGTAGCTGCACGATTCCGGCCGGCATTTTCCAGAAGACATCGGGGGCCATGGCAATGGCGGAGGCGGTCGGACCGACCAGGGGCTTTGCCTATCCGTCGCTCAAGCCCGGTGAGAAAAAACCGCTGATCTGGACCGTGAAAGTGCGGGTGAGCGGATTCGATAATCTGATGCTCGGGATGGGAGACGTTGCCAGGGATGCGGCCACCGATGCGGCTGCGGATTCAGTGGTGCCGGGCGGAGGCAGCGTGCTCAAGTCGCTCAAGGGCTTATTTGGGAACTGACACGGCTAAATTCTCAAAAAGTTATCTGTAGTCCAGGCGAACCAGATCAATCCGGTTTCTGCGCAACCAGCAATGCTTCAGGAACCAGGCGCTGAATCGATGTAACCAGCTCCAGAATGATTCCCGGCCGGCAATTGACCGAAACCCACAGCACATTGATCTTTAGATTGAGATTAACGAAGACGACTTCGCCGTGCTGTTCCAGGGCTTTCTGGAGATTGTTCAGGGTGGTGTTGATGGCGTACTGGGGACGGCTGCGCAATCCGGGTATCAGCATCATGAAATCTGCCAAGGGGCGCCCGTCCTCACCATGCGTTGGCACGATCTGCCACAAAGGTGTGCCGGGTTCTATCGCTACCCCCGAAAAAGGAAGATTGTTGCGAAACTTGACGAGGCTCATGTTCCTCCCTTGGGGTGTCCGGCGACAGCAAAGGCAGCACCATCAATCGATAGGGTGCGGCATTTAATGTCTGGCCAGCTTACCCAGTTCAGTCAGTATCGAATACACTAGTTCTTGCCCCTGCACGCTCATGCCTTTGGCCAGCTTGTCGGCATCCCGTTCACCGCCCACGAGTTTACGCATCATGCCGCCCAGTTTGGCCATGTCGCCGCCAGCCCGTACCATCTGTTCAGCCATGTTGGCCAGCATATGCAATGCTTCTGGGCTGCCTTTCCCCGCTGCATCGATCATGGCGGCGAGTCCTGGTGCGGCCAGGCTGGCATCAGGCTTGGCATTAGGGTCAGGCAAAGTGGAAGGGTCTTGAATCCCGCACAGAATGGTCTCGACAATTGTGCGGTCCTCTTCATCCAGCCCCAATAGCACGCTGGTATCCCGCTTGCCGTTTACCACCTGGCGGATCACCGCCACCAAGGTAGCCCAACCGCTCTTGGCGGTCATTTCCAGCATCTGTTCCAATTGGGGCAGGAGCGCCCGGTTCTGGCAAGCCATCACCACGTTATTAATCAAGGCCGCATGGAATTGCACGATTTGCTGTTTCTGGTCAGAAAGTAATTTGGACACTTCGTCGATCCCTCGAAATTTTTCAGGGCATGCTTCACGGCATACATGGTTCATGATACAAAATGGGACTGAAATTAAACAGTTGGCTGCCGATTGTTTTCAGCAGAAAAAAAGAAGACAAGTAACGCAAGTCATGTGCGTCGGCTACTGTGCCGATAGGTTGCATGCAAATTTTCTTCCGCTACGTGCGCCGATGCAAGTGGAAATTTTGGATATATTGGGTCAGGAGGAAAACGACTGCGTGAATGGGTCAGATCTATAAACCATGCTTATTCCGCCAGAAGAGCTACCGTCGTTTCGGCCGTCATTTTATTGATATCAAGCTGCACCACACAGTATTCGGCCTGTTCTTCGACCGGCGTGGGGTCATCCGCACAACTGCAGCCGGGAGTAATCCCGAAATAAAAAATACCGACTTTTGCACTTATAAAACCGGCTTTCTCGGAAAGGCTGATAATTCGCACCTTGAGTTTGTCATCCAGGGCATAGCTGCTGGTTGATAATCCCTGCTGCAAGGGTAGCTGGTCAGCACCCAGTTGCTCGATTTCCGACTTGAGGATGTCCTCAAAATCAGGGGTTCCCCAGGAGTTTAGTGATTCAGTGAGTCGAATCATAGGCTAACTATTCCAGACCAAGGAAATCTGGCGCTTAATAGCCGGCGGCCTTTTCGGCGGCTTCTTTTTGCTCCTGGCTCGCCTGTTCGACCGTCCTCCCGACGCCCTTGGCCTTGTCCAGCGCTTCGCGCTGCGGCGCGAACAGCTTGGCGGCGGATTTGTCCGGTTCAGTGTGCGGTACCGGCGGCTTGTAGGGTTTTTCCTCGCAGGCGGTGAGCAGCGCCGTGGTTAGCAGTAATACTATCAGTCCGATGTGTTTCATGATGTTTTCCTTTTAAAGTCCGGTCGGCAGGCCGTCTATGCTGATCCGGTTCTTTTCGAACTGGTAGTCGCGCACGCCCTGTTCGCCTTTCTTTTCCACCCAGCGCAGCAGAGCCTCGCGTTCTCCAGTATAGGTGTAGAGGGGCACGCCTGCACCGCAGGAGGTTTGCAGCGATTCGATGTCGAGCAGGATGATCTGGCGCGTGCCGGGCAGGGTGGGGAATTGCGCTGCGAGCGTAGCCCATTCGGAATCGCCCGGCCTGATGGCGCGCCCCCGGCCATACAGGCGCAGGATCAGGTGGCTGCCCTCGAAGGCGCAGAACATCAGCGTCATGCGCCCGTCTGCCAGCAGGTGGGCGGCGGTTTCGTTGCCGCTGCCGGTGAGGTCGAGATAGGCCACGCGCCTGTCGTCCAGTACGCGCAAGCCGTCCAGCCCTTTGGGCGAGAGGTTGATGCGTCCGTCATCGGGAGCGGTGGCGACGAAAAAGATGTGCTGCCGTGCGATGAAGGCTTTGAGGTTATCGTCGAGTTGTGGGTAGAACTTGGCCATTATTCGTCTCCACCCCAGCGAGCCATCAGCTGGTGTTCGACGCCGAGATGATCGAGGATGCGCGCCACGATGAAGTCCACCACTTCGTCCACGCTCTGGGGGTGGTGGTAGAAGCCGGGGTTGGCGGGGAGAATGACGGCGCCGGCGCGGGCCAGTTTCAGCATGTTCTCGAGATGGATGACAGAAAATGGCGCTTCGCGCGGCACGATGATGAGCTTACGGTTTTCCTTCAGCATCACGTCGGCGGCGCGCTCGATCAGGTTGTCGGACAGACCCGCTGCAATCGAGCCGAGCGTGCCCATGGTGCAGGGGCAAACCACCATGGCGTCGGCCGGGTTGGTGCCGGAAGCCACCGGGGCGAACCATTCGTCGCGGCCGAACACTTTGAGCTGTTCGGGCGATGCGCTGTAGCGTTCGCACAGCATCTGCTGCGCCTCCTGCGGGCGGGAAGGCAGGGTCAGATCCATTTCCTGTTTCGCCACGATCTGTGCTGCCTGGGAGTAAAGCAGGTAGACCCGGCTGCCGCTTTCCAGCAGGCATTGCAACAGGCGCAGGGCGTAGGGCATGCCGGAAGCGCCGGTCAGCGCCAGGGTGATGGTCTTGTTATGGGTTTTCATCTTTCTGATTGTAGGCCAGGTAAGCGGCGCGCTCAATGCTGCGGTGCGGATGTGTCGGGCGGGGGAGCTGCAGGCTGCGGGTTGGTGGCCGCAGTTGCCTCCGCTTCAGCCTTGAGCCTGGCCTCTTCCTCTGCCGCCATTTTTTCCGCAGCCTCTGCCTTTGCTTTGGCCTCGGCCCTTTGCCGGTCTTCCTCATGTTTTTGTCGGACCAGCGTGCAGAGGGCTTTTTCGAAGACGTCGCCGAGGCTGTCCGGGATGATCGGGGCGGGGTCGCCTTCCTTGGTCGGGGCGTATTCGAAGAGTTCTCCTGCCGGGGTGTAGAGCAGGTAGCTGATCAGCTTGAGAGTGTGCTCGGAGCAGTGGATGCGCTCGCGGTACAAGGCGCTGGCAATGAGCTTGTCCTTGAAGGGTTGAGGCGTTATGAAAATCACTTTCTTCCAGTAGGTGATCTCGTCGTCATTCAGGAACAGCTTGGATCGGTCGTAAAAGTACAGGTTTGGATCGGCTGCAGTGTGGATCTTCACCCATTCGGCCGCGGTCGCGACAGATGATGCGGCTGTCAGGCAGGTAAGAATCAGCAGGAGTGCGCGCTTCGTCCGAGATTGCCCGTTAGCCATGAAACCCTCTCCTCAATCCTCTCCCGCAAGCGGGAGAGGAGGCAAACGTGAAAGGCACTTGTTTTGAATTTGCGGCGTCCGGGCGGGGATGGATTCCTCGCCCTCGGCCAGGAGATTGGCGGTGATCAGTCCGTTTACGGTGCCGAACAGCAGCGCGGCGGCGGCGAAAATCGGGGCGAGGTAGAGGATGCCGGCATGCGGGATCAGCCACAGGTAAACTACGGCCATTTGCCCGGCGATATGGACGAAGGCGGCGATGATGCTGAGAGAGATTGCACCGAACCATCTTCTCGGCAGATGTCGCGCCAGCGCCAGCGCGGCGAGGCTGGCTGCCGCCCCGGAAAAGCTCAGGACGAATGAAGGGGAAAGAAAGGTGCCGAGGATCAGGCTGCCCGCCACTACCCGTAGCAGCGAAACCCACACGGCAGCGCGCAGGCCGAAACGCTCCAGTACCAGCAGGGTGACGATGTTCGCCAGTCCCGGCTTAATGCCGGGCAGCGGCGAGGGGATGACAGCTTCCATCACGGAAAGACCAATGGCGAACGCAGACAGCTGTGCGATGCGGTGGTCTTCGGGGGTGGTCTGGATGTTAATAACCGAGCGAGTCAAAACAAGCGCCCTTCACGTTTGCCCCCTCGCCCGCTGGCGGGAGAGGGTTGGGGAGAGGGAGTTATTTCCGCGTGGGCACAAAGGCGGTGCCCACCCTATCAATCTAATAACTAAGTGAATCATATAATTTCTTCGCACCGGTCAATTCCAGGCTGACTTGGTTGGGCAGGCACAGTGCGGCTTCCCCGGCTTGGCTCAGCCAGCCCTGTTTGACGCAGTACTGGCGTGGGCTGGGGTCTTCGGCTACGCGGGCGCGGCGGTTGCGGATTTCGATGCGGCTGGTACCGAGCGGGCCATGGGCGAGGTAGCTGCGGTTTTCAGACAGGCTGAGTTCGGCTACCACTTTGCCGCCGCTGCGTACTACCGCTTTGTTGGCAGCATGGCCTTGCCACAGGGCGGCAAACAGCCAGGCCGTGATGATCATGCCGGCAAGCAGCACCAGCCAGTCGCCGGTTTTTATCAGGCGCAGCATCAGCTCAGCTCGCGATGCCTCACCATCGTCTGCTGCCCGTCGGTGTGGAAATGTTCCATTAGTTTTTCGGCGAAATACACCGAGCGATGCTGACCACCCGTGCAGCCCAGGGCGACGGTCAGGTAATTGCGGTTGTCGCGGATGAAGCAGGGTAGCCAGTCTTCCACAAAGCGGCGGATGTCGCCCAGCATTTTCTGTACGCTGGCATCGCTTTCCAGAAAGGCGGCAACCGCGGCATCCTTGCCGGTAAGTGGGCGCAGCACAGGGTCATAATGGGGATTGGGCAGGCAACGCACGTCGAAGACGAAATCGGCGTCCAGCGGAATGCCGTGCTTGAAGCCGAAGGACTGGAACAGCAGGGTCAGCCGGGAACGGTCGAAATCCACGAATTCCTTGATCCAGGCGCGCAGGGTGTTGGGATTCAGGTCGCTGGTGTCGATGCGGTGGCCGAGGTCGCCCACCGGTTCGAGCAGGTCGCGCTCGAGCTGGATGCATTCTTTCAGGGTGAACTGGTCGCTGCTCAAGGGATGGCGTCGCCGCGTTTCGCTGAAGCGCTTGACCAGGGTGTCGGTTTTCGCTTCCAGAAACAGCAGGCGCAGGTCAAAGCCCTGTTCCTTGATCTGTGTAATGATTTGCGGCAGCTGATCGAGCGTGCCGCTGCTGCGCACGTCGACGCTGATGGCGATGCGCGCGTGGCCGGCCCGGTCAAGGTAGCCGGCGATGTTGGGCAGGAGTTGCGCCGGCAGGTTGTCCACGCAGTAAAATCCACAGTCTTCCAGCACGGTAAGAGCAATGCTTTTGCCGGAGCCGGAGAGGCCGCTGATCAGGATGAGTTGCATTTTCAGGGTGAGCGGTGATGAGTGAGGGGTGAGGGTGCGTTGTTCATTCTTCTTCCCTCGCGCCTGCCATCAGGCGTTCGTGCCGCTCGACGAATTCGCGCGTGCTGCTGATCCCGCGCTTGCGCAGGATGTGGTTGCGCACCGCGACTTCCACCATCACCGCGATGTTGCGGCCCCCCGCAACGGGGATGCGTACCTTGGGAATTTCCACGTCAAGGATGTTCTGGCTGAGCTCTTCGATTTGTAGCCGGTCCTGCGACGAAATTATCAGCTCGGACAATTTGATCAGGTTGACGATCAGTTTGATGTTCTTCTTTGGTTTTACCGAGGTCTCGCCAAACAGCATGCGGATGTTCAGCACGCCGAGGCCGCGAACTTCCATGAAATCCTGCAGCAGCGCTGGGCAGCGTCCCTCCACGGTTTCCGGCGAAACCAGGTAGAAGTCCACTATATCGTCGGCGATCAGGCGGTGGCCGCGGGTCACCAGCTCCAGCGCCAACTCGCTTTTGCCGATGCCGCTTTCACCCGTGATCAGCACTCCCATGCCCTGTACTTCCAGAAAAACGCCGTGCAGGGAGATGGACTCGGCCAGTACCTGGGTGAGGTAGTGGTTGAGCACGTTCATCAGGTAGGGGCTGGGTTGCGGCGAGGTAAACAGCGGTGTCTGGGTGTGGTTGGCGGCATCTAGCAGTACCTCCGGTACTGGCTCCTTGTTTGCGACGATGATTGCGGCAAGCTCGGTGGAGAATAGATGGCTGATGGCCTGAGTCAGGGCAGCCTGATCCAAGCTGCGCAGGTAGTCCATTTCTGCGCAGCCGAGCACCTGTACCCGATTGGGATGGACCAGATTAAGGTGGCCGATCAGTGCCAGGGTCGGCTTTTGCACGATTTCACCGGTGAGCTGGCGGGCTCCGCCCTCCATGCCGGCGACCCAGACTATCCCTAGCTTATCGTGGGTTTCGTCGAACAACTGCTTTACGCTTATTTGTGACATGGCTACGCCGTTAGCAATTGATAGATTTCTGTAGGATCGTTACTGGCCTGCAATTTCTCGCGCAGCTGGCGATTGCTGAACATTTGCGCCAGTTCGCCGAGGATTTGCAGGTGCAGGTCAGTGGCCTGCTCCGGTACCAGCAGGACGAATAACATACTGACCGGCTGGCTGTCGGGTGCATCGAAGGAAATGGGTGTTTTCAGCTTGAAGAAAGCGCCAGTGGCGACACTCAGGCCTTTGATCCGGCCATGCGGGATGGCGAACCCAAAGCCGAGTCCGGTGGAGCCGAGTTTTTCACGCGTGATAAGGCTGTTGATCACCTTCTTGCGCGCTAGCTGCAGGTTGTTTTCGAACAGCCGTCCAGCTTCTTCGAATAGCTGTGCCTTGCTGCCTACGTCGAGGCCGCAGAGGACGTTGCCTGGGGGCAGTATGCTGGCGAGGTGACTCATATCCGGGTTTTTTGGCTTGGCGCGGCGGTAATTTTTGTTGCCGCCGCGCAATGTGTTACTCGGCGATCTGCTGGTGCTTGCCGCCGCTGCCGCGGTTAGGGCCGCCGTTCATTTCCTTGTGCTTGACGATCTGGCGGTCGAGCTTGTCCACCAGGCTGTCGATTGCAGCGTACATGTCGGCATCCTCGGATTTTACGAAAATATCCTTGCCGCTGACGTGAACGTTTACTTCGGCTTTCTGTACGAGTTTTTCTACTGCGAGGATGACGTTGACGTCAATGACGTGGTCGAAGTGGCGGGTAACCCTGCCGAGCTTGTCGGTGACGTAATCGCGGATGGCGGGGGTCACTTCAACGTGGTGGCCGGTAACATTGAGGTTCATTTGATGCTCCTTCGGGTTGATTAAAGGGTCTTGCGGAAACTGACCGCGGGGATTTGCATGGACTCGCGGTACTTTGCTACGGTGCGTCGGGCAACGACTATGCCCTGTTTTGCCAGAATATCTGCGATCTGGCTGTCGGAAAGGGGTTTTTGCGGGGTTTCTGCCGCCACCAGCTGTTTTATCAGCGCACGGATAGCAGTGGATGAGCAGGCGCCACCGGTTTCCGTGGCGCAGGAGCTGCCGAAAAAATATTTGAGCTCAAACGTGCCGCGTGGGGTGAGCATATACTTCTGTGTGGTGACGCGCGAGATGGTGGATTCATGCAGTTCGACCGCTTCGGCGATCTCTCTCAGTACCAGAGGGCGCATGGCTACGGCGCCGTGTTCGAAGAAATTCCGCTGGCGCTCGACGATGGCCTGGGAAACACGCAGGATAGTCTCGAAACGCTGCTGGATGTTCTTGATCATCCATTTCGCTTCCTGCATCTGGCTCGACAGGTGCTGCCCGCTGCTTTCGCGGTTGCGCCGCAGAATGTCGGCGTACATGCGATTGATGCGCAGCTTGGGCATGACCTCCGGGTTCAGGGTGGCGACCCATAGGCCCTTGACCTTCTTCACCTCGACGTCGTGCTGGATGTAGCGTGTGTCCAGGTTGGCGAAGGCGGCGCCGGGGCGCGGATTGAGACCGGTGATCAAGCTCTGGGTGGCACGCAGGCCATCGTCGTCGAGGCGCAGCAATTTTTTCAGTTTGGTGAAATCGTGCGCAGCCAGCAGGTTAAGGTGCTGCTTCGCAAGGGAAAGAGCTTGCTCTCTATAGGGGGTTTCAGGCGGAAGGATTTCGAGTTGCAAAGCCAGGCATTCCCCCAGGTTCCGTGCGCCGACACCGGGCGGATCGAGGTTTTGCAGGTGGTATAGCGCAGTGTGCAGCTCGATCGGTTCGATCTCCAGTTCGGGCGGCAATAGCGCGGCGAGTTCATCCAGGCTCTGGGTGAGATAGCCGTCTTCGTCGAGGGCGTCGATCAGCAAGGCGACAATTCGCTTGTCGTGTTCGGACAGCGAAGTGAGACCTAACTGCCAGTTGAGGTGATCGCGCAGATCCACTGCTTCGGCACGTTGCGAAGAGTAGTCGCTATCCTCTTCATCGTCATGCGCAGTCCACGGGCTATCCTGATCCCAATCGTTTTCGGCAAGTGAGGCCGGTTCGGCGGGGGATTCGTCGGCAGTGCCGCTGGAGGCGGGCTGTGTGGTGAACTCATCCGGCTTGCCGCCACTGGTATCTGATACTTCTTCACTTTCCGTATCGCCTGTGCTTTCCACACGTTCGAGGAATGGATTTTCCTGGGTGAAGGTGTCCAGTTCCTGGTCAAGTTCCAGCGTCGACAGCTGTAGCAGCCGGATGGACTGCTGCAGCTGCGGCGTCAGGGTCAGGTGTTGCGAAAGTTTGAGTTGTAGGCTGTGCTTCATATTTTTTTCCCGGGAGAGTGCAGGTACGGTGCCTGGAGCGGGTTCACCGTTACATCCGGAAGTGTTCTCCCAGGTAAACTTTTCTTACATTTTCATTATAAACGATTTCATCGGGATTTCCGCTGGCCAGCACCTCGCCGTCATTGATAATGTAGGCGCGGTCGCAAATTCCCAGGGTTTCCCGGACATTATGGTCGGTGATCAGCACCCCGATGTTCTGTGAGGTGAGGAAGCGGATGATTTTCTGGATATCGATCACGGCAATAGGGTCAACCCCGGCAAAGGGCTCGTCCAGCAGGATGAAGCGCGGCTGGGTGGCGAGTGCACGGGCGATCTCCACTCGTCGGCGCTCGCCGCCGGAGAGGGAAAGCGCCGGGTTGTTGCGCAGGTGGTTGATATGCAGCTCGTGCAGCAGATCGTCCAGGCGCTGTTCAACCTGCCCCGGCTCTAGCGCTTGCAGTTCGAGGATCGCCCGGATGTTTTCGGATACCGTCAGCTTGCGGAAGATCGATGCTTCCTGGGGCAGGTAGCTCAAACCCAGCCGGGAGCGGCGGTGGATAGGCAGGTGGCTCAGCTCTTCGCCGTCGAGGCGGATGCTGCCGCCATCCAGCGGCACCAGTCCCACCATCATGTAGAAGCTGGTGGTCTTGCCCGCGCCATTCGGCCCGAGCAAACCGACCACTTCGCCGCTGGAAACATCCAGCGAAACGTTTTTCACTACCTGGCGCGATTTGTAGCGCTTTTTCAGGCCTTGGACGATCAGTTCACTCATAAATGCAGTTCCGAGTCCCGAGTCCCGAGCTTTCCTCAGGATTTAGCACTAAGCACTTTCTATTCTTCTCGTGGATTGGCGATATTTTCGGCAGGTTTCAGCGTGGCAGCCCCGGTGGCTGGCGCTGCGGATTTCTGCTTCGGCTGTATCACCGTGCGAACCCTGCCGCGCGGGTTGTTGGCCGTGGCGGTTTCCTTGCCGCCGATGACCTGGAAGAATTCGGTCTTGCCGTCATAGGAAATATAATTTCCATGTGCTTCATCCAGGCCGCGCTTCATGCGTGCCTGGCTGAAAAGCTGCACCAGATCCTTCTTCTGGTCGTATTCGATGCGTAGGGCATAGCCTTCGATGTACTCGTCGTAGCCTTCGCGCTTTTGTCTGAAGCTGGCCAGGTTGCCGTAAGCCGTCCCGAGCTGGAAACCTTCGGCATCCTCCGTGACCACCAGCTTGTTGGCGCGGATTTGCAGCGTGCCTTGGGTGAGAATGACATTGCCTTCGTAGATGCTGATTTTCTTGGCATCGTCCACAGTGGCGGTATCCGCCTCCAGGTTTATGGGCTTGTTCCGATCCGCTTTTTCCGCATGAGCCCAGGGCGTGGCTGCCAGCAATAAAGCTGTCCACAGGCAGAGGAAAAGCGAAAGCTTCCCCTCTCTCCTAGCTCTCTCCCAGAGGGAGAGAGGGACGAGGTCTCGCTTCGCGAGTTTTACTTTATCGGTTGGGGTTTTCATAACGGCCTTTGACGTGCGAAAACAGTTTCATCACGTGGGTTTTGTTGTTCAATTCTAAACCAACGGCGTCGACATTGGTATGTGCATCCCGAATGTTAACAGGCTTATCGGTCAGCGCCAGATCCTTGTCCGGAATAACATGCAGGTAGCTGGTCGTGAGCGTCAAGGTGCTTTTGCCGTCGAAAGCTTCGCGCGTGACCACAACATTGCCGGTGAAATAAGCGTGTTCCCCTTCCTTCGACAGCAGGCCTTTGGCCGACTGGACGTGTATCGGGGCCATTCCGCTCTCGAAGCGGGTGAAATGCGGCATGTCGAGATGGGTGCTGTCGTCATCCGGGTAATGCACCATCTTGGTGGCGGTCAGGGTATGGTGGGGTAGTCCGTTCATGCCCATGCGCGTGGCAGTGAAATTTTCCACGGTATAGTCAGGGTCATGCCGGCTGCTGCCATCATTGTTCGGCTGCGGCGGCTGCACGGTGCGGTCGAGCCAGAACGATAGCATCGCCAGCAGCACCAGCAGACCGGCCGGGAACCAGAATGTGAGGCGGTCGCGCATCAGCCCGGTTGGAAAAAGCGAGTCAGAAAGATCATTTCAGATAAGGTGCCAACTGCATCTCGAAAGTTCCCTGCGCCTGCATGATCAGTTCGCACAGCTCGCGTACGGCACCACCGCCACCGGGCAGTTGAGTGATGTAATGGGAATGCTGCTTGACCAGCGCCGGGGCGGCGGGAACGCAAACAGCCAGGCCGCAGCGGCGCATCACCGGCAGATCCACCACATCGTCTCCCATGTAAGCGCATGCATCCGGGTCGAGGCCGGATTTCTCCAGCAGTTCGAGAAAGGCGGACAACTTGTCCTCTGCACCTTGGTAGAGATGGGTCACGCCCAGGTTGATGGCGCGCAGCGCTACCAGCTGCGAGGTTCGACCGGTGATAATCGCCAGCTCGACACCGGAGCGTTTCAGCATTTTCATGCCGTGGCCGTCGAGAGAATTGAAAGCCTTGTATTCCTGGCCATCATCGGCCAGATAGAGGCTGCCGTCAGTCATCACGCCATCCACGTCGAAGATGGCGAGTTTGATTTTTTTTGCGTGTTCGAAAGCATCCATATTTAAACCACCCCTGCTCGCAGCAGGTCATGCATATTCAGCGCGCCGACCAGTCGGTCATCCGCGTCCACCACCAGCAGCCCGTTGACCTTGTGCTGATCCATCATCTGCACTGCCTCCGCCGCCAGCTTGTCCGGGCCGATCGTGCGCGGGTTACGGGTCATTACCTCGGCAACCCTGGCGGCACGGATGTCGAACGTCTTGTCGAGAGCGCGGCGCAGATCGCCGTCGGTGAACAGTCCGAGCAGGCGGTCTGAGTCGCCCACCACTGCGGTCATGCCCAGGCCCTTGCGCGACATTTCCAGCAGCGCCTCGGTGAGCAGCGCTGTTTCCGGTACCTTGGGCAGGGTATCGCCGCTGTGCATCAGGTCGCCGACATGCACCAGCAGGCGCCGACCGAGCGCACCGCCGGGGTGGGAGCGGGCGAAATCCTCCGCGCCAAAGCCACGCACGTCGAGCAGCGCGATTGCCAGTGCATCCCCCAGAGCAAGCGCCGCGGTGGTGCTGGCAGTCGGCGCCAGCCCCAAGGGGCAAGCTTCCTGCGCCACGCTGACATCGAGGTGTACGTCAGCTTCCCTCGCCATCGAGGAAGCAGGATTGCCGGTCATGGCGATGAGCTTTGCTCCCCTGCGCTTGACGATCGGCAAAATGGTGAGCAGTTCCGGGCTCTCACCGGAATTGGACAGGGCGATCAGCACGTCATCCGCCGTAATCATGCCGAGGTCGCCGTGGCTGGCCTCGCCAGGGTGGACGAAGAAGGCCGGCGTGCCGGTGCTGGCCATGGTCGAGGCGATCTTGCGCGCGATGTGGCCGGATTTGCCCATGCCGCTAACCACAACTCTTCCCCGGCAGTGTAGAATCAGTTGTAGTGCGCTGGTGAATTTGTCGTCGAGTCGGCCTATCAACGCCTCTACTGCCTTGGCTTCGATAGAGAGTACCTGGCGCGCCAGGTCGAGAGCGTTGCGGTTGGATGTCGGTTCGGTTGCGTTCATCCGCGCAAGTATACTAAACCATACAGGCTATTGCCTATCGCCCATTGCCTGATTCTTTATGCACAATACCCTGCAACTCGTCCTGATCCTGCTTGCCGCCGCCGTGCTGGTGGTGGCCTTGTTTCGCTCGCTGCGCCTGCCGCCCTTGCTCGCTTACCTGCTGGTAGGCATGGTGATTGGCCCCCATGCCTTGGGATGGTTGCCGGTAAGCAGTGAAACCAGCTACCTGGCCGAATTCGGGGTGGTATTCCTGATGTTCAGCATCGGCCTCGAATTCAGTCTGCCGCAATTGAAGGCCATGCAGGGGATCGTGTTCGGCCTGGGCGGTGCGCAGGTGCTGCTGACCTTGGCGCTGATACTGGCGGCATGCATGTTCATGGGCTTGAGTTGGCAGGCAGGCGTGGCGTTGGGCGGTATTCTGGCGATGTCCTCAACCGCCATCGTCAGCAAGCTGCTGGCCGAGAAGGTGGAACTGCATTCCCGTCACGGCCGCGAAATCGTCGGTGTGCTGTTGTTCCAGGACTTGGCGGTGGTGCCGCTGCTGGTGCTGATTCCCGCCCTGGCCGCCGGCGATAAGAACCTGGGCTGGACGATGGCGGAAGCCTTCATCAAGGCGGCGGTGCTGCTGGCGGTGTTGCTGGTTTTCGGTCAGCGCCTCCTGCGCCCGTGGTTTCATCTCGTTGCCGGGCACAAAACCTCCGAGCTGTTCATGCTCAACGTGTTACTAGTGACCCTCGGCCTCGCCTATCTGACCGAGTTTGCCGGGCTGTCGATGGCACTGGGAGCCTTTCTTGCCGGGATCCTGATTTCAGAGACCGAATATCGCTACCAGGTGGAGGCCGATATTCAGCCTTTCCGCGACGTACTGCTAGGCCTGTTTTTTGTCACCATCGGCATGCAGCTTGACCTCTCCGCGGTGGCGGACAATTTCGTTTGGGTGATGGCGCTGCTGTTCCTGCTGGTGGTTGGCAAGGCACTGATGATCGGCATCCTGAGTCGCTTTTCTGGCAGCGAGCTTTCGGTTTCCATTCGCACCGGACTGGCGCTGGCCCAGGGAGGGGAATTCGGCTTTGTTCTGTTGACCCTGGCCGGAGGCGTGCATCTGATTGACGGGTCCGTCATGCAGGTATGCCTCTCGGCCATGCTGCTGTCGATGTTGGCGGCGCCATTCATCATTCAATATAGCGAAGCCATCGTGCAGAAGGTGTGCGGCGGTGAATGGGTAAACCGCGCCCGCGAATTGCATGAAGTCGCAGTGCGAAGTGCGTCCAGCGAACAGCATGTCATCGTCTGCGGTTATGGGCGCAGCGGGCAGAATCTGGCGCGCTTTCTGGAGCAGGAAAACATTTCATTCATTGCCCTGGATCAGGATGCACAGCGCGTCAAGGCGGCGGCGGTGGCAGGCGAAAGCGTCGTCTACGGCGATGCGAGCCGGCGCGAAGTGCTGATGGCGGCCGGGTTGAATCGCGCCAAGGCGCTGGTGGTGACCTATGCCGACGTGAAATCATCGCTGCGGGTGCTGCAGCATGCCCATGAGATGCGCCCCGACCTGCCGGTGATCGTGCGCACCCTGGACGATACGGACCTGGAAAAGCTGCGGGACGCCGGTGCCACGGAAGTCGTGCCGGAAGTGCTGGAAGGCAGCCTGATGCTGGCTTCCCACACCCTGATGCTGCTCGGCGTGCCGCTGTCGCGCGTAGTCAGGCGCGTGCGCCAGGTTCGGGAGGCACGCTACAGCCTGCTGCGCGGCTTCTTTCACGGCGCCACCGACCAGGATGACGAATTGAGCGAAAAGGTGCAGCCGCGCCTGCATACCGTTGCCCTCCACGAAGGGGGCGCGGCGGTAGGGAAAACGCTCGCCGATCTGGACTTGGACAGCCTGCTGGTGCAGGTAACGGCGGTACGGCGGCGCAATATACGCGCCCTGGAGCCACAGCCGGAAACCATGCTGCAGGCGGGTGACGTGGTGGTACTGCTGGGCGCGCCGGAGAATCTTGCTGCTGCGGAAGTCAAATTGCTGCAGGGGTAACCCGCGTAAGGCGTAGAGCGGAAACAAAACGGGCATCCGAAGATGCCCGTCGTTAACAGGTTGGTCGGGCTGTTGCGCAGCCCGGAAAGGTTACATGCTCATGCAGACCGTGTGCAGCAACCCGGCGGAGGCGACCGGGTAAGGCGTGGCCGCTGCCCCAGGCGCCGCGGCCGTGGCAGCGTTGACGGCGCCTGCGGCACCGGCGTTGGCGCGGAATGTGCCCGTGCCTGGCATGCCGTCATCGAGTTGCGCATCGACTGACGATGCATTTTTGGTGGGCACGCTGCCGGCGCATACTTTGGGGCCTGCCAAGCCATAGGCCACGGTTGTTCCCTGAACGCCAAGCAATCCGCCCAAGGAGTGGTTGCCCGGGTTCGCGCCAGCGTTGGTTACCGTATCACCGGTGATAAAGCCGGCGAGGCGAGTGTGTTGCCAGAAGCAGCCGGTTTCGTTGGCGACCGAGCAGCCTGCCTGGGTCGCATAGGTTCCGGCGATGGCGCCGTTGCCGTTGCCGTTGAGTGCGCCAGTGAAGCGAGTGCTTGCCAGCAAATCGTCGCCGGGGATAGCCTTGTAGCGGTCTTGGTAGGAGTAGAATGCCGCCGCGGCGCCCTTCATATCGTTGATAAGGCTCTTGGTCTTGGCGTTTTCGATTATTTCTTGTCCCTTCAGCACCCCGCCCAGCAGCAGGCCGATGATGACCAGTACGATGGCGATTTCCACCAGGGTAAAACCGGATTGATTGCGTTTGATGTGTTGCATGGTGCCTCCTTAAATTAAAATCTTCATTGCTGTGTAACCGAATCTAACATGAAAATAAGTTTTGACAATATGTCTATTTTTTATACATACGACCTTTCATCCGCTTCCCCTGCACTCCCCTGCGGGTCGCACAGGACAAGAGCGCCTAGAAAGTCGGAGTACCCTTGTGCTGCATGTGCCCTTCGTTGATGATTTTCCCGGGCAGGGCGATCCGGAATTGCAGCGCCCCGTTATCTTTCCGCTGCACGCCCAGCTTTCCCCCACGCATTTCAAGCAGCTGCTTGGCCTGATACAGCCCGATGCCCAGCCCGTCCGGGCTGCTGCTCCAGAAAGGTTCGAACAGGCGCTCCAGCGGGATGTCGGACGGCGTTTGCTGCGACTCAAAGGTTATATCGACACTATTTCCGTTTTCTGAAATCCCGACATGGACTAATGGCCGCAAGCCATACTCGGGTTGCGAGAAATCGCCATAGTTCTTCAGGATGTTGTCCAGCACGCTGTCGAGGGTATGTTCCGGCGCAAGCATGTCGACAGTGCCCTGGATGTCGCAATCCAGACGGTGCAGGTCACAAAGGTGTTCGATTTCATCCTGCAAGCGGTAAGGGCGCAAGGGGTTGTTCTGGGGTTGCCCGCCCTTGAGGGTGCGCACAATGCGGTCAGCTCGCTCGCGGATCAGCGGGGTGGCGGTTCGCAGGTAATTCAGTACTTGCTGTTCGCTGCCTTCCGGTGCGCCTTGCAGGTGGTCGGCAGTAAACTGGATGAACTGGGCGATGTTTTTCATGTCGTGCTGCAGGAACAGGTTGAGCTTGGCCATTTGCGCCAGGCTGGCATCGGTGGCGCCGGCCTTGATTAACATGTCGGTGCGTAACAGCAGCAGAAAAGTTTCTATCAGACTTTCGTTGAAATAATGCCGCTCGCCCTGGCGTTTTTTCTGGAAGAGCGTGACCGCAACGGCCATTTCCCGAACCCGGATTTCCCGGAAGACTTCCTCCCCTTTAAGTTGCCCTGCCTGCCCCTCGACCGGGATGCCGAACCAGTCTAGCCTCCAGGATATGCCCTGCAATCCGGCCCGGGAAAGGGGTTCCCAGGCGGCGCGCAGGAAGGCAGGGGTGTCAAACTGGTGCTGCTCGTTAAGCCGGATCAGGGCAAGATTGAGCTTGCTGACGCGGCGAGCCTGGCGCCAGAGGTAGAACATCACCGCGCCGATGGTGCTGCCGATCAGGATCAGGTAGGGGTAGATCTGCTCAATCATCCCGCTGGATACCGAATTTTTTCATAAAGTAGTAGATGTTCTCGCGCTTCACGCCCAGACGCTTGGCGCTCTGGTAGACATTGAAGCCGGTTTCCTTCAGCACCTGCCGCACCAGCCGTTCTTCCGCATCGCTACGCACACCTTTCATGCCTTCGCTGACCTGGACGTTGAGATTGATGCGCGTGATCCCTTCACGGTTCAGTTCCAGCTCTTTTTGCTGGAACAGCTGGGCACGCCTGACTGCGCCAAGTATGGTTTCCGCCGAGGCCGGCTTGGCTAGAAAGTCGAATGCGCCTTCCCGGATTGCTTCGAGCGCAGCAGCTTCCTGATCCTGGCCGGTGAGCACGACGACCTTCACCGGCAGGATTTCGGCCTGGATTTGCTTCAGGGTCTGGATGCCTTCCGTAATCTGGTGGGTGAACGGCGGCAGGCCCAAGTCGAGAATGACCACCTCAACTGCGGGATCGGCGCGCAACTGGCCAAGCGCTTCACTGCGCTGCCCGGCCTCGGCCACGCTGTAGCCATTCAACTCGAGAATGCCGCGCAGCATGGTACGCAGGGCAAGGTCATCTTCCACCAGCAGGATTTTGTTCTGATTTGCCATTATCTTGGTTTTGCCTTCGCTTCCATTTCCTTGAGTCGTTCCTCGAGGAAGTGGATTTCGTGCGCATCGCTGATCTGGCCGCTTTGCAGCAGGCCGCCGATCAGCACCTTGGCGCTTTCCAGTTCGTCCATGTCTTCCAGGATGAACACTTCCATCTGCTTCGCCCAACTGGGCACTTCGCTGCCGGTGGCGTTGAGGCGGATGGCCTGGGCGTATTTGCGTGCCAGTGGCAGATCCTTGAGGTGGTGCTTGGCAGTTACGGCGGCATGCGCCAACCAGGGCCAGCGGCGGTTGGGGTCGTCGAAAAACCGCTGGTAGACGAATTCCAGCATCTGCCGCTGCCGGGTTTCATCTGCTACTTCGCCATACAGGCGGCTGGCCGCGAGCAGCGGGTATTGGCCCGGCGGATCGAGCTGCAGAACCCGGTCCAGCCAGCTTTGCACCCGGCCATAGTCCAGTTTGCGGAACGGGATGCTGATGCCGGGCTGGTTGTTGAAGGCCTGAAGGTAGAGCATCAGCGCCTTGGCGAGCGCGATCGGCTCGCCGAAGCTGGCGATTCGCAAGGCGGACAGGGAGGGCGGCTGCGGCAGGTCTTCTGCCTTGGCAAGGCGCTGCAGCTGGCTGGCATGCCAGGTGATTTGTAGAATCAGTCCCAATGCCAATATCATCAGGGCGGACCTGGGCACGGCGTCGATCGGGCGTTCGCGCATGCTAAAAATTCTTGCGGTACAGGTCAAACAGCGCTGCGCCTGTCAGCAGTGCCAGGTAAACGGCGGTTTGCGCCAGCAGCGGTAGCAGATCGGCCAAATTGCCCGTGTGGTAAACCAGCCATTCAGTGCGGGTGAACGCATCCAGGTGCGGCAGCAGCATGGCGATGACGTTGATGACGAAATTGATTACCTGCTGCGACAAGGTGTGCTCGCTCAGGGGGCCTTGTCCGATCAGCTGGAGGGCGGCGATGGAGCGTGCCAGCAAGTAGAACGCCATGCTGGCGCTGAGCGCAGCCATGATCTGGTTGAAGGTGAGGACGCACAGCAGGCTGAATGCGGCGACAATCCACAATTCGCAGATCAGGGACAGGGTCCACAACGCGGTTTGCGCTAGGGGTGTGAAAAAAACCGTGAGCAGGCCAAAGAGTAGAGCGGGCATCAATGCAAGGGTAGCGAACCCAGCCAGCTTGCCGAGCAGGTAACCGGCGCGCGGCAGCGGCAGCGCCAGAAGCAGCTCCAGCCCCTTGTCGTTGAATTCGCGGACCATGCTGGTCACCACGAAAGTGGCGAGCAGGAACACCGCCGAAAAGCGCAGAAAAGCGGCTAGCAGGGCCACCTGGATCTGGCCGCTCTCGGTGATGGCGATCTCGTGCAGGAATCCGCTGATGGCGATGCTGGTTATGGCGACCAGCCCCACTAGCCACATCAGGCGGTTGCGCAGGGCTTCGAGCAGGGTGTAGAAGGCGATAGTGCGGGCTTGTCTGAGCATGCTTAACTATTTAAAAGGGAGCCCAGCCACAAGGCGGCGCCAGCTACGACCAGACCCAGCCCCTTGAATGCACGTTCTTCTGCAACGTCCGGGCCGGCATCGGGCGGCACGGAGAGAAATCCATAGCCTATCAGGATGAGCGCAATACCGGTGAAAAAAACAATACGCCGGACAGACAGTTTGTACCGTTCGGGGGCTTGTTTTTCGGTCATGGTTTAGGGGAGCTTCTGGGCGGAAATCATGCGGTTATCCAGCAAGCCGGTGGACAGCCAGGTAACGATATCGTCAAATTCTCCGGCGGGGGAGCCACTTGCTGATGGGGCGCGGCTGACGAAGCTAATGTTTAAGTCAGTATTCGCAAGCTCGTCAGCGCTCGTTGGCGCGGGGTTGGTGCTGCCTGCGGTGTTGATGGCGCCGTAACCGTTTTTCCCATAGGAAAGGATGACCACAGGCACAAGAGTTGCGATCGTTGTGGTGCAGGCGGAGGTTTGGCAGACGTTTAGTGTGCCGGTTGAGGCAAGGGAAAATGTCGCCGCCGGGGAACGGCTGGAAAAGGCCGGTGTGACGCTATAGTGAATCCGGCTTCCCCATGCGTCCACATCGGATACACCTAGGGTGGCCCAAGGGATGTTGCCTTCAGAAGTAACACAAATTCCGGTTGCAGGTGTGAAATCTTCCACTCCGTCATTCGCCGTTCCCGGCCCGGCGGCAGTGGTTTTGTCAGGGCAAGGAAGATGCGGCGGAGTTTGGTTTGAGGCGTAGCCGATCAAGGCTTCCTTGATTTCATCCAGCGCTTTTTGCGTGGTGCTGATTCTTTGTTGTTCCACTTGGGCGGAAAGCGGCATCAGCAGGCCGCCGAGCAATAGGCCGACGATGACCAGCACGATAGCCATCTCGACCAGAGTGAAGCCGTTGGGTACTTTCATCGATATATCCTTGTTCACAAGGGTCATGCTGGCTAGGGGTAAGGACAAGAAGTGACCATGCCATTGATAGTGCAGACGATTGCTGAAATTCCCCCTACTGTAACTTGTGCTTGGGAATTGACATAGCTGTTTACAGTCAGGCAGCCTGCACCCCCTGCACCACATAGCTGTGGGTAAAGAGTGCCCGACATGAAATTGGGCGCCACGGCGTAACTGGTCAGGGAAAACCAGTTGTTATTCGTTAGCCAGGTTAATGTGGAACTACCAAAAGACAAAACTGAAAATGGAATCAATCCGGAAGTCAGGCATGTCGGAGTAGTTACCTGCGACCCTGCGCTGCCCGCGTTGGCAGCGCAGGGGTAATAGTGGTTGGTAGGTGTGTTGTAGAACATCCGTAACCCACTGGTCGGTGGTTGGCTCAATCCCCGTATTTCTGCTACGACCCGGTTGTTGACTGATGGAAAGAATTGGCTGGCGGTAATGTAAATCAGCTTGTCGTTGAATGTGCTGGAGGCATCGGCGGCAATGAACGAGGTCCCGGTTCCCCCTCCGGTTGCATTGCTGATGCCTGCTGCCGTATCCAGATAGTTGGCGGCGGTATTATTTCCACCACAAATTGTGGCGCCGACAGCCGCCCTGTTCTGGCCGGGGAGTGACGTTCCGGTAGAAAAAATCACGGCAATGACAGGATTAGGAGGAGTAGGCAGCGGGATGCCTGAGGTGTCGGAAACGGTGAGCTGCCCGGCAGTGGTGTTGTTCAGCGAATTTGATGCAGGACTACGACTCGCTGCCGGTAGGACATTGCGAAACACCGGCGAAAGGGCATACCACAGGCATTCGCCACTGCCGTCACGCAGGTCCGGTAATTTCAATTGCTTCCAGGGTAGCCTGCCGATGTAGGCGGTGCAGTTTGTGCCCGTGTTGTCACCAGAACCATCATTGTTGGTGTCAGGGCAAGGTAGGCTGCCCGGAAGGGTGGCGCTGGTCGCTGCGAAACTGATGAGAGCCTCCTTTGCCTGGGCCAGCGCGGCTGAGGTAACCTTGTCCCGCCCGATTTGGCTGCTCGCCTTGTTGAGCGCACTGACCAACAGGAATGCCGCACCGATACCGATAATAGTCAGGATGATCAGGATGGCTGAGCCGCGCTGGCGTTTATGTCGGGTTGGGTAAGCGGGAAGGAGGCGTTTCGGCATGGCGGTTTTTCTACGCTTATCGGTCGGGTTCGGCGGATGGGGAGACTGCTTCTTCGTAGCCCTCGCGCACCTTGCCTTTGGTGATGTCCAGCGTTTGACCGGCCTTTAAGTTGACCTTTTTTCCGGACGGCAGCAGCAGGGGAGTAACAGATGTTTTGGGCGACGTCTTCAATACGGTCACTCCTTGCGGATTCTCGTTTTCGTTTTGCGGTAACTGGTTGATCCAGGCGGTGGTTTTCCCGCTGCTACGCCGGACGATTCCATTCAGGGTGATTTGTTCAGTCGCGCTGAAGGTGCTCCCGCCCCTTTTTTGCCGTAGCTGGTCCAGCATGGCTCGCTCGTCGGGGCTGAAAAACAATCGGCCGATCTTGTATGATTCTGCAGGGGCTTCGGCCGTGAGCGGGCCAGGATTCCCTCGCGAAAGCTCATTGCCGGCGCAGACGCCATGTCCAGGCAGGAAAGCGATCATTAGCAGTAACATCAGGCGTGCCATGTTTGTCCGCCTTTATTGAGGGGTGGGTTCCGGGTTGTCAGCCCGTTCGCCAAGGGTTAGCCAATAAATGACGCACTCTGCGGCTAGCGGCAAATGCGCGCTTTCAGGGTCCAGGCCGGCCCGTTTAATCGTGCATTCCTGGACAGTATAAAACCCTTTGTGCTTCAAATCATCCAGGAAGTTGAGCAGATCCCCTTCGTGCATGAGGTCCATCTGAAGCTTCATTTTGCTGCCGCGCAGATCCAGATCGCCGAGTGTAACCTCCGGATCGACCTGAAAAACCTGCTGGGCAGAAATTTCGTAGGTGATCGGAAATAGTTTGCGGTTTTCCCTGATGTGCTTGATATGTTCGATCCAGTCCAGACGCCTTTCTTCTCCGACGAAACCTCGTTCGCGTAAAGTTATGAATTTGGGCTGATAATCCTGAATTTCCTGCTTGTCGATTTCTGCTTGGCGGTATTTGTTGTTGGCCTCGTTGCGCTGTGCTTGGGCCTGATTCTTGCCGTTTTGCTGCTCGGTCAGGACGGCTCTTCCGGCGCTGACCAGTGCGGCGCTTAACAACAGGCTTGCGATGAGGACGATGAGTGCTTTTCGGATGAGCGGAAAATCGTTCTTCATGAAAGAACGTTCGGCGGGTACGTTTTTATCCTTGGCCGGATCCTGTTTGAGATTGGATTTGTTTTGGGCCATGTTCAGCTTTCCGGCCGCAATGTCAGTTTCAATATGAATCGGGCTTTTGTGCCTGATTCTTCGGCCCCGGTATTCCCCGACAAAATGACGGATGGTTTGATGTCAAGTGGCTGGCGTGTGATTTCCACTTGTAGTTGTTTGTTCTTGCCGAGCTCGGCGGCAAGCAGGCGCACGCTTTCCAGCGCGGTGCGGTAGTCGTTTCCGAATGGCGTCACTTCACCTTCTAACAGGAGTACCTGGTTAGGTTTTTTGGGGATACCGATCACCGCGGCATCAGGTGCTGGTCCTTGAGCACTTGGGGCAGGCGGGGGCTGCTGAGAGTCGGCAGAATTGACTGCGGTTTCGGCCTTTGCGCTGACCGCCCAATTCAACTGGTCGATCCGGATTTGCGGTAGGGTGTCGAGCGCGCGGCTGACGATGCCGAGTAGTTGCGCGGGGGACGGCGCGTTGCGGAAAATCATCTGCTCAATGTTGACGGCAGCCTTCATGTTTTGCGGGCTAGCCGTGGTGGGTGGCAGGCTACGGATTGCGGCCCGGTATTGTGATTGGGCTACATTGGTTTCCATGGCCATTTGTTGACTTTGCTGATAATGATTCAGGGAATCCAGGCTGTTCGCTCCCGCCGATAACAGCGCACCCATAACGGTGCCGGCACTCAGGATGTAGAGGACGAGCCGTGCTTGCCACAGGCTGTAACAGCGGGTTTGTTCTGCCTGCGCATAATGGCTGGATGGGACGGCATGGCCGAGCAGTGACAAAAAAAGCGGGTCGGATCGCGAAACGGAGCCGGGGTTTTTTAGTCCGAGCTGGGTGGCGACATCGGTCAGGTCGAGGAAGCGGTGAGCCATGGCCGGCGTGTCCGAGCATGCCGCCTGGAGTCGCGCCAAGCTTTCCCCATGCGCCAGGATCACGGTGTCCAGAATTACGCCACGCTGCAGCAGGCGGGCGCTTGCCAGAAATTGCTGAGTATTGGCCGTTTCACGCGCGGTTGTGTCGGCAACGGTATCCGGATGGTGGTCGGCCAAGGGCGTCAGGCGGCTGAACTTGAGCGCGGATCCCTGAAAAAAACTTTGACGCAAACCACTGGACTGGTGTGTGACCAACAGCAGATTGTCGCTGGCAAGGCCAAGTTTCTTGATCAGGGTGGCGCTCAACAGCGCAGGGGAATAAATGCCGGTAAGCGGCACTTTCTGCTCAAGGATCGCACCCAGCCAGGGTTTCAGAAGTCCTACGTTGGTCAGGGCGCTGAACAACATCCGGTCGTCCTTGCGCCCATGTTCTTCCCGGCCCTGCTGGATGGCTTGCCGGTAGGGAGTGTCGCGGTAAAGCTGGCCGAGACGGCGCTGGACAAGTGCTCGCCGGGATCTGCCCAGTACATGAGGCAAGCTGTCGAGTTGAAAATCTTCCTCAATCAGGTCGGCCAAAAGGTACGTCGGGGTGTCTTGCGATCCGGCAAGATGGCGGGAAAAGGCGTCCCAGCCGGTCTCGTCGTTAGGGAAGCTGCGGCCGACTGAATGGCTACCCCTCACCCACTGGTAGGCGGTGATCTGGTCATTGGTCAGATACAGCAGCTGTCTGCGGAATAGGCTCATTCTCGAAATCTCATCAGGTCTTGATTTTGCTGATGGTATCGTAAATCGGGCCGAGCACGGACAGCATGATCCAGCCGAGAATGGCGCCGAGAATGACGGTCATGATGGGCTCGATCATGGTTTGCACTTTCTCGATCGATTCCTTGACTTCGCGGTTGTAGAAATAGCTGACATTGCGTAGCGCCTTGTCCAGGGAGCCGGTGCTTTCGCCGACCTTGAGCATGCGCACGACCAGAGGTGGGAAAATGCCGACAGTCTGAAAGCTGGTGGTGACGCTCTGCCCCTCGGAAATGAGCAGCCCGGCCCGGTGCAGGCCAGCTTCGATGACCTTGTTGGCGACGATCTGCTCTGACAGCCGGATACATTCGAGAATGGTGACGCCCGATGCGTACATCAGCGCGAAAAACGTGGCGAAGCGGGCAAGAATGATTTTATGCAGGATAGGCCCTATCATCCACACACGTAGCGTGTAATCATCGGCCTTGTAGCGTGCGCGCGGATTGGTTCTGATCATGAATGTGGCGCCTGCCCATGTCAGCAATGGAATGGCGAGGATCACGTACCAGTAATTGACGAAGATGCCGGAGACGAAAATCAGCGCCTTGGTATGAAATGGCAGTTCCTGCCCCATGTTCTTGATGAAACTGGTGAGCTGCGGAACCAGGTAGATCATCAGGAAGAAGGTGACGCCGAGCACGATGGTGCCGACGAAAGCCGGGTACATCAGCAGTTTTTTGGTCTGCGAGGCAAGCTCGTCCTGCCATTTCAGGGTCTCGGTCAGGTTGAGGAATACTTCGGCGATTTTGCCGCTGTGTTCGCCTGCCGCAATCAGGCTGATGAAAGTTGAGTCGAAGGTGTCGGGATGCTTTGCCATCGCCTGTGAAAGTTGCAGCCCGCCTTCGATGCTTTCGATCAGGTCGGCGACGATTTCGCGGAAGCGCGGGTGGTCGAGGCTGTCGCGCAGGTCGGCCAAGGTTTCCAGCATCGGGACACCGGCGCCGCTCAACTGTTCCATGTAGAAGCAGAAATTGATCAGGTCCGCGCGCTTTATCGGGCGCTTGCGAAAAGCTAGTGCTTTTTGCTCCATTGCCTTGCAATCGATCAGATCCAGTTCCATGCGCTTCAGGCGCAGTTCCAGATCTGAGAGGTTGGATGCGTCCATGTTGCCGCGGAGGAGTTTGCCTTCGGCATCCATGGCCTGATAAACAAATTGGGTCATCGTGTGATCTTATTGGTTGGATCGACTGCGAGTGAAACTTCTGACTTTGTCGGTCAGATCCACTACGCGTGCAACTTCCTCGAGCGAGGTGGATCCATCCAGTACGCGGCGGATGCCGTCTTCTGCCAAGGTAATGAAGCCTTTGGACAAGGCCATGGTTCTGATTTCGATAGTAGGCGCACGCTTTGCAATTAACTCATCCAGATCCGAGTCCAGTTTGAGCAGCTCCATGATCGCAATGCGTCCTTTGTAGCCCTGGTAGTTACACTGCTCACACCCGGTCGCCTGGTAAATGGTGATGTTCAGTTTATTGGCTTCGAGCCCGAGTAGACGGCCTTCCATTATTTCTGGCTGGTACGGCTGCTTGCAATGGGGACAGAGTTTGCGCATCAGGCGCTGGGCAACAATGCCGATAATATTGCCAGCAATAATGTCGGGCAGCACACCGATATCCAGCAGCCGCGGAATCGCCCCGATTGCCGAGTTGGTGTGCAGGGTGGAATATACCTGGTGGCCCGTCATAGCGGCGCGGAAAGCCATTTCCGCCGTATCCGCGTCGCGGATCTCGCCGATCAGGATGACATCCGGATCCTGCCGCATCATCGACCGGATGCCGTTGGCGAAGTCCATTTTTGCCGCTTCGTTGACCGAGGTCTGGCGGATCATGTTCATCGGATATTCAACGGGATCTTCCAGCGTCATGATGTTGACGCTTTCGGTGTTGATGTGATTCAGGATGGAATACAGGGTGGTGGTTTTCCCGCTGCCAGTCGGCCCGGTTACCAGGATGATGCCATCCGGTCGGGCCAGCATGAGCTTGAGCAGCGTCAGCTCATTTTCCTCCAGACCGAGTTTGTCCAGGGCCACGATACCTTTTTGCCGGTCGAGGATACGCAGCACGATGTTTTCGCCATGCGCAGTGGGCTGGGCTGAGACGCGGAAGTCGATCGCGCGTCCTGAAAAAGTGATGGAAATTCGTCCGTCCTGAGGCGCGCGTGTTTCGGCGATATTCATGCTGCTCATTACCTTGAGGCGCACTGCCATGGCGGCCCAGTAAGTTTTGTGCAGGCTGCGGATCTGGCGCAGCACGCCGTCGATACGGTAACGGATACGCAGAAAAAACTGCTCCGGCTCGAAGTGGATGTCAGAGGCGCCATGCTGTACCGCATCGGCGAGCAGGGCATCGATCAGACGTACCAGCGGCTGGCTGTATTCGTCGGAAACGGTTTGCAGGCTCTGGTAATCGATTTCCCCGGTTTCAATTTCGTGCAGGATGCCGTCAATCGACAGTTCGAAGCCGAAATACTGGTCGATCGCCCGCATGATTTCCGAATCGCCGGCTAGGATCGGGGTGACGATGACCTCTTTGCCGAGCATGGCGCGGATCTGGTCGAGTGCGACGATATTGTTGGTGTCGGACATCGCCAGCTTCAGCGTGAGACTTTGCTTGTCGAAGTCCAGCGGGAAGACGCGGTAACGCTTGGCGATATCCTTGGAAATGAGCTTGAGCGAGGAGTGGTCCACCACCATGTGAGACAAATCCGCGCTCTGCTGATTCAGGTTTTCGCTTAGCGCCTCGCGCACCGTGGCTTCGGTGACGAAGCCGAGATTGGTGAGCAGTTTTCCCAGCGGCAGGCTGGAATGCTTTTGTTCGAGCAGGGCAATGCGTAACTGGTCGTCGCTGATAACGCCCTTCAGAACCAGCAGTTTGCCTAAGGGAAGCTTCGGTTGTTCGGCCATGGCTAGTTGCCTGCCGGTTGCAGCAGTTCCTTGATGCGAATCTGAGCTGAGGATTTGTCGAAGTTTGCCGGGCCAGTCTGGGCCAGGGCGCGCTGGTAATAGTCGAGCGCCAGCTTGCCCTGGTTCAGATGATCGAGGCTGACGGCGAGGTTGAAGGCATAGTCGGCGTTGCCGGGTGCGCTGCTGTAGGCGCGGAAATAGGATTGTTGGGCCTCTGCCCAGCGCGATTGCTGGGTGTACAGATTCCCTAAGGCAAAGTGGGCCGCGTCAGCCTGCGGGTTTTGCATCAGAATCTTCTTTAAACGGCTTTCGCTTTGTGCCGGGTCGGATTGCCCTTGCAGACCGATTAACCCTGACAGTGCTTCAGGGTCTGCCGGGTCGAGCTCGATCAGTTTGCCATAATAGGCTGCTGCCTGGCCGGCCTGCTTCTGTTTCAATGCGATGGCCGCCATGCCCAGCAATCCATCGCGGTTATTCGGTTCCTGTTGCAGTACCTTACGGTACAGTTGCTGCGCCGTTCCGGTGTCGCCGGAGAGGAAGGATTGATAGGCCTTGCCGAGAGTCGGGTTGAGTTGGCTGGTGGCCGCGCTTTGTCGGATTCGGATGGCCGGATTTTCCTTGAAGGGCTCTGATCCACTATGAGATTCTGCCCGCGCTGGAACATATTCGGCGGGTGCCGCAGGAGGACTGGCCTGTGCCGACACGGGTGCTGACTTGTCGATGGAATTCTGTGCTGACGCGACAAGTGTGCTTGGTTGCTGCTGCGGCGCTCCTGCATCGACAGGGATGGTTGGCGCAGCGGTGTTGGTTGGTTGGGGTGTGCTGGCGGGGAGAAGCATGGTGCTGGTTGATGTGATTTGCCAGTAGTAAACCCCGAAGCCGACCAAGCCGAGTACGACTGCCGCAGCGATGCCGGCGAGCAGCAGGGTCCGGCTGCGGGCGGGTTGCTTGGCGGTGAAGACAGTTTTGGCCTTCTGCTGCTCCGCGGCTATCTTCCTGACGTCTTGTGACGGTGCATTGTTGGGAACCTCAACATGGCGTGCAGGCGGAATGCTGGCGCTGGGTTTGGAGCTTGCCGCCGCCAGTGGCTGGGCCTCTGGTTCGGCGACTGGTGCCGCCATGGACGTCAGGCTCACGGGAACTTCCCTGGGGGGCGACGGCTCGGTTAGGGTGAGTTCCAGGCATTGTGTAACCGGCTCGGCGTGGGCCGGAGTGGTGGAGCTACCTGCGGTTGGCAGGGGCACCAAATCCGGCATGATGGGAGGGGCGTCGTGAGCGGTGCTGATCGATGAAAAATCGCTGGTGCCGGTCGCGCCGACCTGCCCTGTAACCTCTTCCCGGGGAAGCAGGGAAAGCCCAGGGCTTGGTGCTGCGACCGAATCTGGGGTCTCCGCTGAACCATCGGGATGCTCTGCGTTTGGAAACGTTTGCCCCTGTTTGGCGCGCTCAGCCTTTTTCAGCGCTTCCATTAGCAGGCTCATGGCCGAGCGGCTTCCATTTTGGCTGATTCACTCAGGGGATTCTCTGCGTCACTTTGATCCTTGAGCGTGTCTTTATTGGGCAGGAAGTTGCGATAGGCCTTGAAATCACCGTCCAGGCTCGCCTCCTTGACAACGATCGGGCGCAGGAAGATCACCAGCTCGGATTTGGTGCTGGTTTCGTTACGGTAGGAAAAGGCGCCGCCGATCAAGGGTAGCTTGGATAAACCGGGAATGGCGTCCTTGAGGTTGTCGACGGAGTCCTGCATCAGTCCGCCCATGACCGCCACCTGGCCGCTGCTTACCTTGAGGATGGATTCCATTTCACGTGTCTGGATTTCAGGAATCGGGCTTATCACGCCGGCATCGGCGAGAGGCGGGCTGGGGTCGTTAACGTAGCCGGTGATCCGGGAAATGGTGGGCCTCACGTTGAGGGTCACCGTGTCTGTATCGTCGATCTGGGGGGTGACGCTCATCACGAACCCTACCGGCACGGTATTGACGGTGGTGGTGTAAACAATTAGCTGTGCGCTGGTCGCGGTGGCTGGGGTGATGGTCACACCGATGGTGAAGTAAACTTTGTTGTCCACTACCTTGAGCAGAGCCGTTTGATTGTTCAGTACGCTAATCTTCGGGCTGGACAGCACTTTGACATTGCCGAAAGATTCCAGAAGCTGGATGGTGGCGGCGATATTGCCGATTACCGAGTTCGGGTTGGCGTAGCCGAGCGTAAAAATTCCAGGAGTGACGCCGGGATTAACGCCCGACGGCAGGGTGCCGATCCGGCCTTGAGTGAGGTTGAAGCCGGTACTGTCATTGCGCAGGCTGGACCAGTTGATGCCTTGTTGATACTGGTCGGAAAGCCTGACCTCGACAACCGTTGCCTCGATCAGTACCTGGCGCCTGGCGCTGGCCATGATCTGGTCGATGAATTCCCGAATTTTTTCATGCTGGCGGCCAGTGGCGCGCACGCTGAGAAGGCCGTTTTCAGGGTTGGCGATGACTGAAGCGGCCTCGCGGAAGGTGGTGCGCCGGGTCACGGTGGTGTTGTCGGTAACCAGCATGGCTGGATTGGGGCTGCCGGCCAGATTGGTCGGCGTTGCACTGTTGCGGCTGCTAGCCTGCCGCGCCGTCGCGGCGGCGCCCGTGCCGGAGGTGCTCTGGTTGCCGGCCTGTTCCGTGGTGGTTTCGGAAGAGCCTTCGGGAAGGACTTTGTCTGTTTCCCGCAGGATGTCCTTGATGTTTTGTACCAGGGTGTCCCAGAAGCGGTTGTTGGATTTGTTGGTGACGGAGGTGGTGGAATTGTTGTTGCCCGTGCCGCCGCCTGCGGCGCCAGTCCCGGTGCCGGTGGTGGAGATCTGGGTGGCGATACTGACGTTGCTGGTGGCATCCCGCGACATGTTGAGGTAATCCACCTTGTAGTTGCGCAGGAAAGGGGTATCCGGCATCACTACCAGGTTCGGACCGTCCAGTTCGTAGCGCATATCCACCTGTTTGGCGATGCGGGTGAGCAACTGTGGCAGAGTCTGATTGAGCGCGTTGAGCGTGACACTGCCTTCGATTCCGGGGTGAACATCGACATTGACTCTGGCGTCGCGCGCCAGCGCGAACAGCAGTTCCTGCACCGGTACATTGTTTACGACGACACTGTAGGTTTCCGCCTTGAGGGTGGCTTTAGGCGGTGGCAGTGGCGCGGCCTGCTGCACCGGTTTCGGGATGTTGCCGGCGGCGCGCGGTTCATCTTTGATGTGGCCGGCTGACGGCGTGATCGGTTGCGTGCCGCAGGCGACAAGTAGCAGGCAACTGGTAAGAGCAAGCAAGGTGTTCTTCATGCGCGAAAGGTTACCACTAGGTATTTTAACAATCAATAGGTTATGAATGTTTTTTAATTCTAAATATTGACAAATGGCTGCCGACCCTATTTCTGTCTGGCCATTTCATCCCTGATACCTTTAACCGTACGCAGCATTGGCCTGTTGGTTTTGTAATCGCGGGGCAGTTTTTCGATTGATGCCTGCGCCTCATTGCGTGTTGAAAAACTGCCCAGGGTAATGCCAAATTGGTGCTTGGCAGTAATGCTGGTGGGGTAGACGTATATCTGCCCGAGACCAGTCTCGCGACTGATTTTTCCGAGAATCTGCTCCAATTTGGCTATGGCATCGCTGTCTGTCAGCATCAGCTGCACCGTGTAATACCCGCCATCGGTATTGGCTAGCCAGGCTAGCGTGGCGTCAAGACGTTGCTGCAACAGGCTGGCGGGAGCAGGTGCGGCATTCTGTTGCGCCGCAGCAGTGTTGGTTGCCGGCGCCGGATTCACCTGGGCGACAGGGGCTGGAGCCGGTTGAGGGTCAGTTGCTGTAACCGGCTGTGGCGCGGATGCTGTCGCTTCGTGTTGACGGGTTTGGTTGCCGGCCAGATGCTGCCAGCCTGCGCCGACCGCAATGCCAAGGCCGATCAGAGTGGCGGCGATGCCAATTTTTTTTAGAACCTTTAGAACCCCGGTGCTGGCAGACGGCGCGAATTCACTGTCCTCGATCGCAGCCTTGGTGTGCTTGGGCAGGATGTTGTGGGTGTTTTCCGAGAACGCAGCCAACAGCGCCTTGTCGGCAAGTACGTTGATGCGCCGCGTGATGCCCTGTGAGGCGGAGGTGATCAGTTTGATGGCGCCGGTACTGAAGACGTTTGGCCCGTGGTACCCGGCTGCACGCATGCGGAACATCAGGTATTCCGGGATGTCCTTCTGGTCGAGCGGCGGCACCTTGAAACCGTGGGTGATGCGTTCCTTGAGTTGGCGCATTTGCGGCAGGTTGAGGTGATCGTCCAGTTCGGGCTGTCCGAACAGGACGATTTGCAGCAGCTTGTGGTGGGCGGTTTCCAGGTTGGACAGCAGGCGGATTTCTTCCAGGGTGTCGAGGGGCATGGCCTGAGCCTCCTCGACCAGCAGCACCACCTGCTTGCTGGCGGCGTGTTTTTCGATCAGGCAATTCTGCATCAGGCGCATGATTTCGCCGCCACGTTTGCCTTCGGTGGCGAGGCCCAGTTCGCCGGCGATGGCGTGGAACACCTCGTCCCGGTTCAGGCTGGGGTTGGCCAGGTAGATCGCTTCCACATTGTCCGGCAGTATGCTCTCCAGCATCCGGCATAGCATGGTTTTGCCGCTGCCGATCTCGCCGGTGACTTTGACGATGCCTTCGCCGTGGGTGATGGCATAGAGTAGCGCGTCCAGAATGGCGCCCCGGTTGCCACCAGTATAGAAAAACTCGGTGTTCGGAGTGATCTTGAATGGGGATTGGTTTAGGCCGAAGTGGTCTAGATACATTCAGAATGAGCCGGATAAGGTATTGAATTATTGTGCCACAAAACCATTACAGCCGAACAGGGAAAATCTTTAACCAATGCACTTCAGGTAAGCCTGTTCCAGTGTGCTCGTCCCATACAGGCGGCAGCAGGCGGCAGGGGGTCCGATAAAGCGGATTTCCCCATCATGCAGGATGGCCATGCGGTCGCAGATTTCCTCAACGTCCGCCAGGGCATGAGAGCTGAAGAATAGCGTGCGGCCGGCCGTGCGCATTTCCTGCAGGTGAGCTTTGAGCAACGCGCGCGCCTTAGGGTCGAGGCCGCTCATTGGTTCGTCAAGTACATAGAGTTCCTTGCTTGCCAGAAAACAGGCCGCCAGCCCGAGTTTCTGTGTCATCCCCTTGGAGTAGGCGCGCACGGGCCGGTTCAATGCGGAAATATCCAGGTCGAGCGCGCTCAGTATCGTCGCTGCATCTAGCGGGTCGTAGAGCCGGGATTGCAGCTTCAGCATGTATTTTAGAAAATCCTGGCCGGTGAGGTAATACGGTGGCATGAAGCGTTCAGGCAGGAATGCCAGGGTGTTGCGCGCCTCGGTCTGGCGATGGCTGACGCCGAAAATTTCGATGCTGCCGCCGTCAAGCGCACAAAAATCGAGCAGGCATTTGATCAGCGTGGTTTTGCCGGCACCGTTCATACCGACTAGCCCGAAAAATTCGCCGTTACTAATTTCGAGATCGAGGTCGCCCAGAACCTGGGTTGCCCCGTAGCGCTTGGTGACGTGCTGAAATTGAAGGGCTGGTGGCTGCATGGCAAGGCTGAAATGATAATGACTTGGTATAATGCCAGCCGATGGAAAAATCAGCAAATCACTCGTTTTATATAGGCAGCGCGGGCTGGGAGCATCCGCAATGGGAGGGGTGCTTCTACCCGGATGGGATGCCGCCGGAATGGCGTCTGACTTTTTACAACACCGCCTTCCCCTGTGTTTATCTGGCTTATGGAGAATGGTCTGGCCTCGATCTGCAAACCCTGAATGCCTTGGTGGAGGATACCCTGGCGCGGTTTCGTTTCGTGCTCGAACCCAATCCGGCCGGATTATCGGATGGCGACAGGGCCAGGCTGGAGGTGCTGGCGCCGCGTATCGATCCGTTCGGCGGACAAGTGGTCTGGCTGGAAGGCAAGCTTGATCTGAAACGTTTGGCGGGTGATCTGAAAAAGCTTGCCGAGAGTACGGGGCCGGTCTATCTGATTAGTCGCGATCACGATCTGGCTGCGATGAATCAGGTGAAGACTCTGCTGGAGATAATGGGGTTATGATTGTTGCCCGGGTCAAGCTGGTTTAGAATACGTGCTTCGCATATTTAAGAACAAATTCCCGTGCCTGCTGAAAATCTGGTTGAAATCAGCGATCTAAACTTCACTTACGGTAAGCGTCTAATCTTGAAGGGGATCAATATGAAGATCCCCCGGGGCAAGCTCGTCGCCATCATGGGGCTATCCGGCTGCGGCAAGACCACTACGCTGCGCCTGATCGGCGGGGCGCTCAAGCCCACTACCGGCAGTGTCAAGGTTGCGGGGAAGGAAGTGGGCGGGCTGGATAAGGAAGAGCTATACAAAATGCGCCGCAAGATGGGCATGCTGTTCCAGTTCGGGGCGCTGTTTACCGACCTTTCCGTTTACGAGAATGTGGCTTTTCAGATGCGCGAGCATACCGATTTGCCTGAAACCGTGATCCGAGATCTGGTCATGATGAAGCTCCATGCCGTGGGTCTGCGCGGTGCGCACAAGCTGATGCCGTCCGAGTTGTCAGGGGGTATGGCGCGGCGTGTGGCCCTGGCGCGGGCGATTGCCCTGGATCCGATGTTGATGATGTACGATGAGCCGTTTGCCGGTCTCGATCCGATTTCGCTGTCGGTGATCGGCAACCTGATCCGGCATCTGAATGATGCCTTGGGGGCAACTTCAATCATCGTGACTCACGACATTCAGGAATCTCTGAAGATTGTGGACTACGTGTATTTCATGGCGGACGGGGTGGTCGTCGCGGAAGGCTCCGCTGACGATATCAAGGCGAGCAAGCTGCCGTTCGTGCATCAGTTCGTGTGGGGCGAGATTGACGGGCCGGTATCCTTCCATTATCCCAGCCCGCCTTACAGGAAAGATTTGTTGTTGGAGGCTCAGAGCTCTTATGCCGCATAGAAAAGTCGGTTTCGGTTTGCGTAGCATCGGGAGTACGGTGGTCAATGGCGTGTGGCGCCTGGGATTCGCCAGCCGCTTCTTTCTGATGACGCTGATCAGTTCCGGCGCAAGCTTCCGTCGTTTTCACCTGACCATCCGCGAGATCTATTTCAGCGGTGTGATGTCGCTGATCATTATCCTGGTTTCCGGCCTGTTCGTCGGTATGGTGTTAGGGCTGCAGGGTTACGAAACCCTGCAGAAATATGGTTCCGAATCGGCGCTGGGCTCGCTGGTGGCGCTGTCGCTGGTGCGCGAGTTGGGGCCGGTGCTGGCCGCCCTGCTGTTCGCCAGCCGTGCCGGTTCAGCCATTACCGCCGAGATCGGCCTGATGAAAGCGACCGAGCAGATTGCCGCGATGGAGATGATGGCGGTCGATCCCATCTCACGTGTGGTGGCGCCGCGCTTCTGGGCCGGAGTGATCTCCATGCCGTTGCTGGCTGCGATGTTTTCCGCCGTCGGCGTGTTCGGCGGCTACCTGGTCGGGGTGGTGCTGATCGGGGTGGACGAGGGATCGTTCTGGTCTCAAATGCAGGCGGCGGTTGATTTCAGACAAGACATTGTGAACGGTGTGATCAAGAGTGTCACGTTCGGCATTGCGGTGACTGCGATTGCGTTGTTCGAGGGTTATGATGCACCGCCCACGGCGGAGGGCGTATCACACGCCACCACGCGTACCGTGGTGACGTCGGCACTGGCGGTGTTGGGCCTGGATTTTATTTTAACGGTATTCATGTTTCGGGGAGTGTAGGTTTATGGAGCGGACGACACTGGATATGTGGGTGGGCGCCTTCGTGGTGGGCGGACTCATCGCGTTGCTGATTCTGGCTTTCAAGGTGGGGAATCTCAGTGGCTATGATGGATCTGAAACCTATCAGGTATACGGCGAATTCGACAACATCGGCGGACTCAAAATCAAGGCTCCGGTGAAAAGCTCCGGTGTGGTCGTCGGCCGGGTATCGAACATCCAGTTTGACAATAAGACCTTCCAGGCTAATGTGGAAATTCGTCTCAGTAAAAACTACCAGTTTCCCAAGGATACCAGCGCAGCTATCCTGACTTCCGGCCTGTTGGGAGAGCAGTACATCGGCCTGGAAGCCGGGGGGGACGAGGCAAATCTGAAAAACGGCGATAAATTCAAGCTGACCCAGTCGGCAATGGTGTTGGAGCAGTTGATCGGCCAGGTCCTTTTCAGCAAAGCGGCTGATGATGGTGGCGACAAAAAGTCAGCCCAAGGCGGCAACAAAAAAGCCGTAGTACAATAATTGTTTTGGAGCGCATTATGAAAAAATTGTTTTGCCATACCCTGTTCCTTGTGATGACATTCTTTTTTGCTACGGCAACTGTGGTCGCGGCTGAAATGGCGCCGGATGCGCTGGTCAAGGAGACGTCCCAGGATGTACTGGAGATCGTCAAGAAGGATAAGGACATCCAGTCGGGGAACAAGCAGAAGATCTACGCTCTGGTTGATGCCAAGGTGCTGCCCCATTTTGATTTCAAGCGCATGACCCAGCTTGCAGTGGGGAAATCCTGGCGTCAGGCCACACCGGCGCAACAGGATGCGCTGGTGAAGGAGTTCCGGGCCTTGCTGGTGCGTACTTATTCCACTTCACTGAGCACTTATAAAAACCAGATTATTGACTACAAGCCGCTGAGGATGCAGCCCGAGGACACCGATGTCACGGTGAAGACCGTGGTCAGGCAGCCCGGCGGACAGCCTATTCCCATCGACTACAGCTTGCAGAAAAATGCTGACGGCTGGAAGGTCTACGATGTGGTGGTGGACAATATCAGCCTGGTCACCAATTACCGCGGCTCATTCGCCAGCGAGATTCGTCAGTCCGGCATCGACGGCCTGATCAAGGTTCTGGTCGACAAGAATCACCAGGCCGAAACTTCGAGTACCAAAGGCTGAATCGGATACTGTGTGGATATGATCGTACCGGACGGCGACAACTTCAGGATTCAAGGCCGGATCACCATCGCCAACGCCAACGCTGTGTTGTCGGAAGGTTTGAAGCTGTTCGTCGGCGATGGCCAGGTGGTGGATTTGTCTCAGCTGGAGGAAGTGGATTCCTCTGCCATCAGTCTGGTGCTGGAGTGGTTGCGCGAGGCCCAGCGCAATCAACGCAAACTCAGCTTCATCAACCTTCCCGATAATCTGAAGAGTCTGGCGACCCTGTACAGCGTACTCGATTTAATCCAGCCGGCCGAAGCTGGCTGAGCCCTTATCCAGCCGTGACCCCCGCGATCGAAATTCGCGAAGTGCATAAGCGCTTCGGTAGTCTACATGCCCTGCGCGGCGTGGATCTGACGGTGGAACAGGGCGAGTTTTTCGCCTTGCTCGGCCCCAACGGCGCCGGAAAAACCACCCTGATCAACATCCTGGCCGGGCTTTCCCGTGCGACGCAAGGCTGCAGCAGGGTGATGGGCTACGACGTGGTGGCCGACTACCGCGATGCGCGACGCGCCCTTGGCGTGGTGCCTCAGGAGCTGGTCTACGACGCCTTCTTCACCGTGCGTGAAATGCTGCGCTTTCAGTCCGGCTATTTCGGCCAGCGCAAGAACGATGTCTGGATCGATGAACTGCTCCACAACCTGGGTCTGACCGACAAGGCCGACATCTACACCCGCCTGCTGTCCGGCGGCATGAAACGGCGCGTGCTGGTGGCTCAGGCACTGGTGCACAAGCCGCCGGTGATCGTGCTCGACGAACCGACGGCTGGGGTGGACGTGGAACTGCGCCAGAATTTGTGGGAGTTTATCCGGCGTCTGAACCGCGACGGTCACACCATCGTGCTCACCACTCATTACCTGGAAGAGGCGGAAACCCTGTGCAGTCGTATCGCCATGCTGAAGGAGGGGCAGGTCATCGCGCTCGACACCACGCATAACCTGCTCAGCGCCCATGCGGCAGTCCAGGTTAGACTCAAGCTCAATCCGAACCGGTTGCCCGACGTGTTGCGGCCGCTGCTGGCCGCAGAGAAAGCGGGTTGCTTTAATCTGGTGCTGAATGACTACAGTGGATTGGAGGTCGTGCTGGCAACCCTGCGTGAGGCAAGCGTGGTGGTGGATGTGCTCGAGGTGTCGAAGCCGGATCTGGAGGAGGTGTTTTTGCGGATCATGGGCCAAGCTGGCAAGGAAGCAGCAAGATGACTGGCCTGTGGACGCTTTTTTACAAGGAGCTGCTGCGTTTCTGGAAGGTCGGCCTGCAGACCATTTTGTCGCCGTTGGTGACGACATTGCTCTACCTGCTGATTTTTTCCCATGTATTGGAATCTCATGTGCAGGTTTATCCGGGTGTCGGTTATACCGCCTTCCTGGTTCCGGGTTTGGTGATGATGTCCATGCTGCAGAACGCTTTTGCCAATAGCTCTTCCAGCCTGATTCAGTCGAAAATGTCAGGCAATGTCGTGTTCCTGTTGCTGCCGCCGCTGGCCTACTGGGAATTTTTTGCCGCCTACGTGGCTGCTGCCATCGTGCGGGGTCTGGTGGTTGGCGTCGGGGTGGGGCTGGCCGGGTTGTGGTTTACGCCGGTGACACTGGCTCATCCCCTGTGGATGATGGCATTCGCGCTGGCGGGTTGCGCCATGCTGGGGGCCATGGGCATCATCACGGCGCTGTGGGCGAGCGGTTACGATCAGATGGCGGCGGTGCAAAATTTCATTATCATGCCGCTGACTTTCCTGTCCGGGGTGTTCTACTCGATCCACTCCCTGCCGCCTTTCTGGCAGGCGTTGTCGCATTACAACCCGTTTTTCTATCTGATCGACGGGTTCCGTTATGGCTTCTTCGGCGTCTCGGATGTTTCTCCTGAATTGGGGTTATTGATTGTCGGCACCTGCTTTTTGGCATTATCATTAGCAACTTTGGCTCTACTCAAGAGCGGTTATAAATTACGGAATTGACATGCCCACACCTGAAAACGTTAAAACATATATTGAACAAGGCCTGGAGTGTACCCATATAGAGGTACAAGGCGATGGTCGTCATTTTGAGGCGGTAATCGTCAGCCCAGCTTTTGAGGGCAAGGGGATGGTGCAGCAGCACCAGCTTGTCTACCAGGCGTTGGGCGACAGGATGCATGAAGAAGTTCATGCGTTATCGATGAAGACTTTTAGCCCCGAAGAGTGGGCGAAGCAAATTTAATATTTATTGGAGTGGATATGGATCAGAACGCATTGAACAACATTCGTAAAACCGTGACCGAGAACCCGATCGTGCTTTACATGAAAGGCACCCCGCAGTTCCCGCAGTGCGGGTTTTCCGGGCTTGCAGCCCAGGTACTGAAGGCCTGCGGCGTGACCGAATATGTTTCGGTCAATGTACTGGCTGACGCGGAAGTCTATGAAAATCTGAAGTATTATGCCAATTGGCCGACTTTCCCTCAGCTCTATATCAAAGGGGAGTTGATTGGCGGGTCCGATATCATGAAAGATTTGTACGAGAAGGGTGAGATGCAGAAGCTGGTGGAAAGCGCTAAGGCTTAACTCATGGACAAGCTGGTCATTCAGGGCGGGATTCCCCTGTCCGGGGAAATTCGCATTTCCGGAGCTAAAAATGCGGCCTTGCCGATACTTTGCGCTGCATTGCTGACGGAAGAGCCGCTTCACATCGCTAACGTGCCTCATTTACGCGATGTCACGACCATGCTCGAATTGCTCAACCAGATGGGGGCGGAAGTGTCGGTCAACGACCGCATGGGGGTAGAGATTGTTGCGCGCAAGCTGCACAATCTGGTGGCTCCCTACGAGTTGGTGAAAACCATGCGTGCTTCTATCCTGGTGCTGGGGCCGATGCTGGCCCGCTGCGGGCAAGCGCGGGTGTCCCTGCCGGGTGGTTGTGCCATCGGATCTCGTCCGGTGGATTTGCACATCAAGGGCCTGCAAGCGATGGGTGCGGAAATCGAGATCGAGCACGGTTACATCCTGGCGCGCGCAGAGCGACTCAAGGGCGCGCGGATTTTCATGGATACCGTCACCGTTACCGGCACGGAAAACCTGATGATGGCGGCGACGCTGGCTGAAGGCACGACGGTGCTGGAAAATGCCGCACGCGAGCCGGAAGTGGTGGATCTGGCGAACTGCCTGATCGCCATGGGCGCAAAAATCGAGAATGCCGGCAGTGACGTGATCACCGTACATGGCGTCGACCGTTTGCACGGTGCGGACTACCGGGTAATGCCGGATCGGATTGAAGCCGGGACTTTTCTGGTGGCTGCTGCTGCCACCGGCGGCAAAATACTGCTCAAGGATGTGCGCCCGGACATCCTCGATGCCGTGCTGGAAAAACTGCGTGAGGCCGGTGCACGTATCGAATGCGGAGCGGATACCATCAGCCTGGAAATGGGCGGACCTCTTAAATCCGTGAACGTACGCACCGCCCCTTATCCGGCTTTCCCCACCGACATGCAGGCGCAGTTCATGGCGCTGAATGCTGTGGCGAATGGTGCAGCCACCGTTACCGAAACCATTTTTGAAAACCGCTTCATGCATGTGCAGGAATTACAGCGCCTGGGTGCGAACATCGAAACCGAAGGTAATACCGCCGTGGTGCGGGGTGTGTCCACTTTAAGCGGCGCCATCGTGATGGCGACCGACCTGCGCGCTTCGGCGAGCTTGGTCGTGGCCGGCCTGATCGCTCAGGGCGAAACCAGCGTCGAGCGGATCTACCACATCGACCGCGGCTACGAGTGCATCGAGGAGAAGCTGTCTCAGCTCGGGGCGCGGATCAAGCGGGTGCATTAAATTTGTTTTTTCACCGCGGAGGACGCGGAGGAAAAGCAAAGTTCGTAGTTCAATAAAGAAGGCCCTAAAAACCTCTGCGTCCTCCGCGTCCTCTGCGGTAAAATCGGTTTTTTTAGCAAACGAGATATCCGACGTGACTGGAATCACCATCGCCCTCTCCAAGGGCCGCATATTCGAGGAAACCGCGCCGCTGCTGAAAGCGGCGGGGATTATTCCGCTCGACGACCCGGAAACCTCGCGCAAGCTGATCCTGGAAACCAATCGTCCCGAGGTGCGCCTGATCGTGGTGCGCGCTTCCGACGTGCCGACCTACGTGCAATATGGCGCGGCCGACATGGGTATCGCCGGCAAGGACGTGCTCAACGAGCACGGCGGCGACGGCCTGTACCAGCCGCTGGACCTGCAGATTGCGCGTTGCCGCATGATGGTGGCGGTGCCGGAAGGCTTCGATTATGAAAATGCAGTGCGCCAGGGCGCGCGCCTGCGAGTTGCCACCAAGTACCTGCAAACCGCGCGCGAGCATTTCGCCAAGAAGGGTGTGCACGTCGATCTGATCAAGCTTTACGGTTCGATGGAACTGGCGCCGCTGGTCGGGCTGGCCGACGCCATCGTCGATCTGGTGAGCAGCGGCGGCACGCTCAAGGCCAACCACCTGGTGGCGGTGGAAGAAATCATGCAGATCAGCTCGCGGCTGGTGGTGAATCAGGCGGCGCTCAAGCTCAAGCGCGAGCAGATTCAGCCTATCCTCGATATTTTTGCTGAGACCGTCGCCAAGACATCGCCTTGATTCACTAAAATTCTGCCATTCCATTATCCCTAAATCATCATGCTAAACATCAAACGTTATTCCACTGTGCAGCCCGATTTCCAGGCGCGGCTGACCGATTTGCTGGCCTTCGAGGGCGCGCAGGACGAGTCCATCGACAACGTGGTCGCGGGCATCCTGCACGACGTCAAGGCGCGGGGCGATGCTGCCGTGCTGGAGTACACGAAGCGTTTCGACCAGCTGGATGCGGCTTCTGCTACCGAACTGGAATTGTCGCAGCCCCGACTCAAGCAGGCGCTTGACAACCTGCCCGCCGCGCAGCGCGAGGCGCTGCAACAAGCTGCGGAGCGGGTGCGGATTTACCACGAAAAACAATTGATGCAGTCGTGGAATTACACCGAGGCTGATGGCACCATGCTCGGCCAGCAGGTGACGGCGCTCGACCGGGTCGGCCTGTATGTGCCCGGCGGCAAGGCAGCCTATCCTTCATCGGTGCTGATGAACGCGATTCCCGCCAAGGTAGCCGGGGTGAAGGAACTGATCATGGTGGTGCCGACTCCGGGTGGCTTGGTCAACGAGCTGGTGCTGGCTGCTGCTGCGGTGTGCGGTGTGGATCGGGTGTTCACCATCGGCGGGGCGCAGGCGGTGGGCGCGCTGGCTTATGGTACGCAGACCGTGCCGCAGGTGGACAAGATCGTCGGCCCCGGTAACGCCTATGTTGCGGCTGCCAAGCGTCGCGTGTTCGGCGTGGTCGGTATCGACATGGTGGCCGGGCCTTCTGAAATCCTGGTGATTTGCGATGGCAAGACCGACCCGGACTGGATCGCGATGGATCTGTTTTCCCAGGCCGAGCACGACGAGCTGGCACAGTCCATCCTGCTTGCTACCGATGCCGCCTTTATCGACGCAGTACAGGCCAGCATCGAAAAGCTATTGCCGCAGATGCCGCGCCAGGAAATCATCCGCACCGCACTGGAAGCGCGCGGTGCGCTGATCCAGGTGAAGGACCTGGACGAGGCGGCCGAAATCGCGAATTACATTTCGCCCGAGCACCTCGAGCTTTCCATCGAGGACCCTGTCGCGATGACGAAAAAGATCAAACACGCCGGCGCCATCTTCATGGGGCGCCAGACCTGCGAGGCTTTGGGCGATTATTGTGCCGGCCCGAACCATGTTCTGCCGACCTCGCGCACGGCGCGCTTTTCCTCGCCGCTGGGGGTCTACGATTTCCAGAAGCGCAGCAGCCTGATCATGGTGTCCGAGGCTGGTGCACAGGTTCTGGGCAAGATTTCGATGGTGCTGGCTGAGGGTGAGGGCCTGCAGGCGCACGCCCGCTCGGCCGGATACCGTGTGCGCTGACAAGTGGTGATTGCGTGAGCCGTTACTGGAGCCGCATTGTTCATGACCTGACGCCCTATGTGCCGGGCGAGCAGCCCAAGCTGCCCAATCTGGTCAAACTCAACACCAATGAGAATCCCTATGGGCCAAGCCCCAAGGCGCTGGAGGCGATGCGAGCCGAAGTGGGCGACAGCCTGCGGCTCTATCCCGATCCCAACAGCGACCGGCTGAAGGAAGCCATCGCCGCTTTTTACAAGGTGAATCCGGCCCAGGTGTTCGTCGGCAACGGTTCCGACGAGGTGCTGGCGCACGCTTTTCTGGCGCTGCTCAAGCATGATGAGCCGGTGCTGTTTCCGGATATTACCTACAGCTTCTATCCAGTGTACTGCGGCCTGTATGACATCGCCTACCGTCAGCTGCCGCTGACCGAGTCGTTCGAAATCCGGGTCGACGATTACTTCACGCCAAATGGTGGCATCATTTTCCCCAATCCGAACGCGCCCACCGGTCGTCCGCTAGCACTGGCCGAGATCGAGCGCCTGCTGTGCGCGAACACCGGGTCGATGGTGGTGGTAGACGAGGCTTACGTGGATTTCGGCGCCGAGTCGGCCGTCGGGCTGGTAGACCGCTACCCGAACCTGCTGGTCGTCCATACCCTGTCGAAATCCCGTTCGCTGGCAGGGCTGCGCGTCGGCTATGCAATCGGCCATCCTGACCTGATCGAGGCGCTGGGGCGGGTGAAGGACAGCTTCAACTCCTATCCGCTGGATCGCTTCGCCATTGCCGGTGCCGCCGCTGCGATCGAGGATAGAGCCTGGTTCGAGGACACCTGCCGCAAGGTAGTCACCACCCGCACCCGGATGGTGGCCGATCTCGAGGCGATGGGCTTCGAGGTGCTGCCCTCGGCCGCTAATTTCGTGTTTGCCCGCCATGGCCGGCATGATGGCGCCGAGCTTGCCGCCAAGCTGCGCGAGCGCAGCATTATCGTGCGGCACTTCAAAAATCCGCCACGCATCTCGCCATTCCTGCGCATTACGGTTGGAACGGATGAGCAGTGCGAGACGCTGGTCAGTGCGCTTAGGGAAATTCTGACCTAGAATGCAGGATATCGCCTCAGCCCGCTTTGCCCTCTTGCGATGCTGAGTTAGAATGAGAAAAACTTCGGCCAACAACCCAATGCGTACCTCTCAAGTTACCCGAAATACCCTGGAAACCCAGGTCAGCGTATCCCTCAATCTGGATGGGTCCGGCGTGGCCAAACTCGCCAGTGGCGTGCCCTTCCTCGACCACATGCTGGACCAGATCGCGCGGCATGGCCTGGTTGATCTGGATATTTCCGCCAAGGGTGACCTGCACATCGATGCACATCACACCGTCGAAGATATCGGGATTACCCTGGGCCAGGCTTTCGCCAAGGCGGTGGGCGACAAGAAGGGCATATGCCGCTACGGCCATGCCTACGTACCGCTCGACGAGGCACTGTCACGCGTAGTGATCGATCTGTCCGGGCGTCCCGGCCTGGTATTCGCGGTGGAGTTCTCGCGCGGGACTATCGGCGAATTCGACGTTGACCTGGTGTCGGAGTTTTTCCAGGGCTTTGTCAATCACGCCGGGGTGACACTGCATATCGACAATTTGCGCGGCAAGAACTCACACCATCAAGTGGAAACCATCTTCAAGGCCTTCGGTCGCGCGCTGCGCATGGCGGTGGAGGTTGACTCGCGCCTCGGCGGCGCCATGCCTTCGACCAAGGGCAGCCTATAAACATCATGAGCAGCATTGCGGTAGTGGATTACGGCATGGGCAACCTGCGCTCGGTGGCGAAGGCACTGGAGCATGTCGCCCCGGATGCGCGCATCGTGGTGACCAGCGATGCTGGCGAGATTGCGCAGGCGGATCGGGTGGTGTTCCCCGGCGTCGGCGCGATGCCGGACTGCATGCGTGAACTGGAGGCACGTGGCCTGCGTCAGGTGCTGGTCGAGGCGGCACAGACCAAGCCTTTCCTCGGCATCTGCCTGGGAATGCAGGCACTGTTCGAATTCAGCGAGGAAGGCAATGTAGCAGGTTTGGGCGTGTTGCCTGGCAAGGTCAGGCTGTTTCCGCGCGAGGAGATGCACGACACCCAGGGGCAGCGCCTCAAGGTGCCGCACATCGGCTGGAACGAGGTGCATCAGGCCGTGTCTCATCCCATGTGGAACGGAATTACCAACGGCGCGAGATTTTATTTCGTGCACAGTTACTACGTCGAGGCAGGCAATCCCGAACTGGTGGCGGCGTTTACTCATTATCCCTTCGCCTTCGCCTGCGCCGTGGCGCGCAACAATATTTTCGCCGTCCAGTTCCATCCGGAAAAAAGCCAGGCTGCGGGACTCAAGCTGCTGGCCAATTTCGCAGAATGGAACGGAACGGCAACCAATCTGGTCTGATCTACTTTTTAATGAAATCCTACTGCTGCAACCATCATGCTAATTATTCCTGCAATTGACTTGAAAGACGGGCACTGTGTGCGTTTGAAACAGGGGTTAATGGAGGAGGCGACAGTCTTTTCCGAAGACCCCGGTGCGATGGCCAGGCACTGGCTCGATGCCGGCGCGCGCCGGCTTCACCTGGTTGATCTGAACGGAGCCTTTGCCGGCAAGCCGGTCAATGGTAGCGCTATCCGGGCCATCGTGGATGCGGTGGGTGCCGATATTCCCGTGCAGCTGGGTGGCGGTATCCGCGACCTGGAAACCATCGAGCGCTATCTGGATAATGGTATCAGCTACGTCATTATCGGCACTGCTGCGGTGAAGAATCCAGGTTTTCTGCACGAGGCTTGCTACGCTTTCCCCGGCCAGATTATCGTCGGCCTCGATGCCAAGGACAGCAAGGTGGCGGTGGACGGCTGGTCGAAGGTGACCGGGCATGACGTGATTGACCTGGCCAAGAAATTCGAGGGTTATGGCGTGGAAGCGATCGTGTATACCGACATTGGCCGCGATGGCATGCTCTCCGGGGTGAATATCGAAGCGACGGTAAATTTGGCGCGGGCGCTGACCATTCCGGTTATCGCCAGCGGTGGCATAACCAATCTGGACGATGTGAAGGGTCTCTGTGCGGTTGAATCCGAGGGCATCATGGGCGCTATTACCGGCAGGGCAATATACGAGGGTACGCTCAACTTCGCCGAGGCGCAGAAGCTGGCGGATGAACTAGGTGGAACGGCCTGATGGGTTTGGCCAAGCGCATTATTCCCTGCCTCGACGTGACCGACGGTCGCGTCGTCAAGGGTGTTAATTTCGTGGCGTTGCGCGACGCCGGCGATCCGGTCGAGATCGCGCGTCGCTACGACGAGCAGGGCGCCGACGAACTGACCTTTCTCGACATCACCGCGAGCAGCGATAACCGCGGGTTGATTCTGCATATCATCGAGGAAGTGGCGGCGCAGGTGTTCATTCCTCTCACCGTAGGCGGCGGTGTGCGTGCCGTCGACGACGTTCGGCGCTTGCTCAATGCCGGTGCCGACAAGGTCGGAATCAACACTGCCGCGGTGATCAACCCGCAACTGGTGGCAGACGCCTCGTCGCGGTTCGGTTCGCAGTGCATCGTGGTGGCGATCGACGCCAAGCAGGTGTCTGTGGCGGGCGAGCCATTGCGCTGGAACGTGTTTACTCATGGCGGTCGCAAGGACACCGGGCTGGATGCGGTGGCATGGGCGAAAAAGATGGAACAAATGGGTGCAGGCGAGATTCTGCTGACCAGCATGGATCGCGATGGCACCAAAATCGGCTTCAACCTTGACCTGACCCGTGCCGTGGCGGATGCGGTTGGTATTCCGGTGATCGCCAGCGGCGGCGTCGGCAATCTTGATCATCTGGTGGACGGGGTGCTCAAGGGCCACGCCGATGCAGTGCTGGCAGCCAGCATTTTTCACTACGGCGAGTATTCGGTCGAGCAAGCAAAGCGCTATATGGCGCAACATGGAATTGAAGTGAGACTATGAGTACAAAAGATATCTGGTTGAACAAGGTGAAGTGGACGGATGACGGTCTGGTACCAGTCATCGCGCAAGATGCGACCAGCGGGACGGTGCTGATGTTTGCCTGGATGAACCGTGAAGCCCTCAAGCTCACGGCGGAGGGCGGCGAGGCGGTGTACTGGTCGCGCTCGCGCAAGAAGCTGTGGCACAAAGGCGAGGAATCCGGCCATGTGCAGAAGGTCAAAGAGATACGCCTCGACTGCGATGAGGACGTGGTGCTCCTCAAGGTCGAGCAGATTGGCGGCATCGCCTGCCATACCGGCCGCAACCATTGTTTCTTCCAGAAACTGGAAAAGGGCCAGTGGTTGACGGTGGAGCCTGTATTGAAAGACCCGGCGGAGATCTACAAGAAATGAGCGATATCCTCATCCGCCTTGCGGATATTCTGGAAGCTCGCAAGCAGGCTGACCCGGCCAACTCCTACGTGGCCAAGCTGTACGCCAAGGGGCTGGACGCTATCCTGAAGAAAATCGGCGAAGAAGCTACAGAAACCATCGTGGCGGCCAAGAACGGCGACCGTCAGCAGATCGTGTACGAAACCGCTGATTTGTGGTTTCATTGCCTGGTGATGCTGGCCAGCCAGGGAGTGCGTCCGGAAGAAGTGCTCGACGAACTGGCACGGCGCGAGGGGTTGTCAGGCCTTGCCGAGAAGGCAGCGAGGGGCGAGCAATGAGCGACTGCATCTTCTGCAAGATCGTGGCGGGCGAAATCCCCAGCCGCAAGGTATATGAGGATGGTGAACTTATCGCCTTCCATGACGTCAACCCTGCAGCGCCGGTGCATTTCATGATCGTGCCGAAAGAGCACATTGACTCTCTGGAGGACTGTCATGCCCGGCACGAAATGCTGCTCGGCCGCATCCTCCTGCTGGCGCCGGTGTTGGCGAAGGAACAGGGTCTGAATGATGGCTTCAAGACCGTCATCAATACCGGCAAGGGCGGCGGGCAGATTGTGTTCCACCTGCACGTTCATGTCATCGGCGGCGGCAAGCTGCTGCACGTATAATTTTTAGAGGAGAAGGAAATGGGCTCATTCAGCATTTGGCATTGGCTGATCGTACTGGTGATCGTGCTGGTGATCTTCGGCACCAAGAAGTTGCGGAACGTAGGCAGCGATTTGGGCGGCGCGGTAAAAAGCTTCAAGGAAGCTGTCAAGGAAGAGGAAAAGACGTCGAAGATCGATGCGCCGGCGCAGCAGACCGGCCAAACCATCGAAGGCGAAGTCAAGAACAAGACCGTATCGTAATCCGCCATGTTTGACTTTAGTTTCGCCGAACTGCTGGTGATCGGTGTCGTTGCGCTGGTTGTCATCGGCCCGGAGCGCATGCCGAAAGTGGCGCGTACTGCGGGCCTGCTGTTCGGCCGGGCGCAGCGTTATATTTCCGAGGTCAAGGCTGACATTAACAACCAGCTCAAGCTGGAAGAGCTGCGCAAGATCGAAGCCGATCTGCGCGCCAAGGCCTCGACTGCCGAGCATGTGATCATCGAGGAAACCCGGCACGTCGAGCAGGAATTCAGGGGCGTGGCGGAACAGGTTTCTCCGGCTACTGCCCAGGTGGACGCGGCTGCGGAAAAGCCTGGCGAGACGCCGCCCCTGCCATTCGCAGAAATCCCCGCAGTCGCATCGGCGCAGCTTGAATTGGGTCTGGATACTGCGCGGCCCCACCAAGCTGAGACTCCATCCAAGTGATCACACCTGAAACTTCCGAGTCGTTTTTTTCCCATCTGATCGAGCTGCGCAGCCGATTGATGCGCGCGCTGATCGCGGTGGGGCTGGTGTTTATCTGTCTGTTTCCCTTCGCCGGCGATCTCTACGCCATACTGGCGCACCCGCTGCTCGTTGCGCTTCCCAAGGGCGGTCAGATGATCGCGACCGACGTCACGACGCCATTTTTTGTGCCGATGAAGGTAGCGATGATGACCGCCTTCATGATCGCCCTGCCCTATGTGCTCTACCAGATATGGGCTTTCATTGCCCCCGGTCTGTATGCCCATGAAAGACGGCTGATCGCACCGCTGGTGGCCGCGAGCACTTTCCTGTTCCTGTGCGGTATGGCTTTTGCCTATTTCCTGGTGTTCCCGGTGGTATTCGGTTTTGTTACCTCGGTCGCGCCGCAGGGCGTGGCAGTGATGACCGATATTAACAAGTACCTGGATTTTGTCCTGACCCTGTTCATCGCCTTCGGGATCACTTTCGAGGTGCCGGTAGTGGTGGTGGTGCTGGTAACGATGGGCATGGTCGGTGTCGATAAGTTGCGTGAGATCCGTCCCTATGTGGTTGTCGGCGCCTTCGTGATCGGTGCCGTCTTCACTCCGCCCGACGTGGTGTCCCAGATCATGCTGGCGGTGCCGCTATGGCTGCTGTACGAACTGGGTATTGTGGTCGCCTCGATGATGGTGAAAAGGGCTGCAGAGCCTGAGCCGGATTACCAACCGCTCAGTGATGAGGAAATGGAACGCGAGCTGGACGCGATAGAGCATAAACAGAGCGAAACTCGGGACTAGGATTTGCCCGTCTCTGTCGTCCACATCGAGGGAATGAAACGGATTACGCGGTTGCGACCTTGGCTCTTGGCCTCGTAGAGCGCGACATCGGCGAACTTGACTACTTGCCAGAAAGTATCCGTGTCGGATGGAAACTCCGATACGCCAATGGAAATGGTTTTCTGCAGCATCGTGCCAGGCAGCGAGATCTTGGTTTCCTCGACTTTGGTGCGGATCTTTTCAGCGACATTCATCGCGACTTCGGCGCCGGTATCCAGCAACACAATGAGAAATTCCTCTCCGCCGTAGCGTATCACCATGTCGGACGTGCGCACGCTCCTGGACAGGGTTTCGGCCAGTGTCTTGAGTACTTTATCGCCGGCTTCGTGGCCGAAGGTGTCATTGACCTGCTTGAAGTAATCCAGGTCCAGCATGAGCACCGAGAAAGGACTTTGCCGGCGCTGGCTGGTGGCGACCAGGGTGGTGGCGTATTCCTCAAGGAAGCGCCGGTTGTAGAGGCCGGTCATGGCGTCGCGCAGGGAGCTTTCGCGCAGGTGCTCCATCAAGCGTTTTGCTTCGAGCACCGGCGCGGTTTCACGCAGATACACGGCGATAAATGGGATCATGTATTGCGCTAACGGTGCTTCGTCGAGGCTCACCACGATTTGAACCACGCAACCTACTGCGCCAGACTGGGTAATCGGCATGCATAGGTGAAGATGCTTTTCCCCTTCACTTTCATCCCGGAACATAGTGCAAATACCGGGGGAGTCGATGCCATTGGCTTCGTGGCCCGTGCGCTTTACCCGGCAGGCGTTGGCGTCGATCAGGATCTGCGAGTCGCACCAGCGGCAGGGCGCATTGATTACGCCGTCGACCGCAACCGGCGACATGCGGTTCTTGCTAGCGGCCACTTCGTAGATGGAAAACCGGTGGAAATCGTACTTTTCGTTGAGTACATTTACCAGGCGCTGATAGACTTCCTGCTTGGTCTGGTCTTCCTCGATAGCCTGTTTGTATCGGGAAACCTCCACTAACCCTTCCACCATTTCGGTGGTGGTGACCAGTTGGTTGCCGACGTTCAGTGGCCGGTGATGATGGCCCATTAATTCGCTTACGCGCCGGCCGATGGTGCCTATCCCCTCATCCAGGAATTCCATCAGCTGATTGAGTTGACCAGTGATCACGCCGATCTCGTCGGAACCGCGCTGCTTGATTCGTCCGTGGAAAGCCCCGCCGATTGCCTGGGTGACGACAGTCTTCACAGCGCCTGCGGTTTCCACCAGCGGGCGAAGCTGCCAGCGCAGCAGCAGCAGTGTCAGCAAAGCAGCCAGGAACACGGACAGGCTGACCATTGCGGTGGCGGTGTTTGCCTGCCGTTGAACGTCGCTCAGGGGGATCTCAATTGAGACCACGCCCAGCACAGTGCCTGGGCTGACGGCGTGGCATTGCAGGCAGTTGGGTGTGCCTTGGCCAGTGGCGATATAGGGGATGATGGCGCGAAAGAGTGAGGAGCCCTCCCTTTCCAGCACGTCGAAGCGTGCCTCGCCACGGCTGATTACATCGTTTTCAATTCCATCAGCCCGGTGATCCAGGGCGAGGCCTGCACCGAACTGCTTGACTACTGCGGGTCCGCGTATGATGCGCACATTCTGGACCCCAGGCACTCCGGCCAGTCGATCCAGGAATTGCGGGCGCTTGCCGATGGTGCCGTTGACCATGCTTTCGGTCAGGCCCACTTTGATCGTTTCCGCCACCGAACGGGCGTGGTGTTCGGCGGTGTAAAGGGAGAACTGGCGGAAGGAATAAAGGCTGATGGCGGCTAGAAGCAGCACCAAAAGTCCCATCAGGGCTGAGAAAAACAGCAGGGTCTTGGTGTTGAGAGTCATGGGTAGGGGTCCGTTGCCGCATAGTATTCCAAGGATACTAGGTGTTTTCCTTAGGTACTGCAATAGCTTACCCGTGTTTTATAGAATTTACTTTAATTATTTTGCTGCGCTTTCGGCCTTTTTCCGATGCTGACATGGAGCTGGGCTTCGGTCTGGTTGCGCAAAATCTTCAGCGCGGCGACCTTGCCGGGTTCCAGGCTGGAAACCTGGTTGAGCATGTCGGTGGAATCATCGACCGGTTTGCCGCTGATTTCCAGCAGGATGTCACCCGGTTTGACGCCTGCCCGATCTGCCGGTCCGCCGCGTAGTACTCCAGCGATCAGGACGCCGCTGGTTTTGCGTATTTTAAAAGTTTCTGCCAACTCAGGCGTGATGTCCTGTACTTCCACCCCAATCCAGCCGCGCACTACGCCGCCATGGCGGACGATCTGTTCCATCACTTGCTTGGCGAGGCTGACCGGGATGGCGAAGCCGATACCCAGCGAGCCACCGCTACGGGAATAGATTGCGCTGTTGATGCCGATCAGGTTGCCGCTAGCGTCCACCAGTGCACCTCCGGAGTTCCCTGGGTTGATCGCAGCGTCGGTCTGGATGAAATTTTCGAAGGTGTTGATGCCCAGGTGGCTGCGCCCCAAGGCGCTGATAATCCCCATCGTTACAGCCTGGCCGACGCCGAAGGGGTTGCCGATCGCCAGCGTCACATCTCCTACCTGGAGCTGTTCGGCATGGCCCAGGGTGATGACGGGCAGATTTTTCAGTTCGATTTTCAGTACGGCGAGATCGGTATCGGGATCGGTGCCGACGATTTTGGCCGAACTTTTTCGGCCATCAGCGAGGGCCACTTCGATCTCGTCGGCGGCCTCGACGACATGGTGGTTGGTCAAAATATAGCCATCCGTGCTGACAATCACGCCCGAGCCCAAACTGGACGCGCGTTGTGGCTCACCATCGAAACGGTCGCCAAAAAAGCGGCGGAACAGGGGGTCGTCCATGAATGGACTGTGCGGTGCAGGGATTTCCTTGCTGGTAAAAATATTGACCACTGCAGGCATGGCTTTTTTTGCGGCAGCACTGAATGAACCGGCCTTTTGCGGGGCGCCGCCTGATGGCGCCTCTCTCACTGTAACCACTGAGCTGCCGCGCCATGGCAGAAGATCCGGCTGCAGCGTGGCGATAACGAAGAGCGCAGCAAGACTGATGGTGGCGGTTTGTGCAAAAATGAGCCAGAGTCTGCGCATAATTTTCTTTCGATATCGGTAATATTGCGTTTTATCATGGATGGCAAGTAGCGTGCCGTCCAAAATTCAATTTGGGGCGCTAATGGAACTTTACAAGCTGGAAGATTACACCGGTCAGCTAATGGATGTGGCCCGATTTCATGATTATTGCCCAAATGGCGTGCAGGTAGAAGGGCGGCCCGAGGTTTTTCGACTGGTGAGCGGGGTGACGGCCAGTCTGGATTTGCTTAAGGCGGCGATCGGTGTGGGGGCGGATGCTATCCTGGTGCATCACGGTTATTTCTGGAAGAACGAGGATGCCCGTATTACAGGGGTGAAGCGCGCCCGGATCGAGTTCCTGCTACGCCACAATGTCAGCTTGCTGGCTTACCATCTTCCGCTCGATGCGCATCCAGTGCTGGGTAATAATGCGCAGTTGGCGCAAAAGTTGGAATTCGTGGAGGAAGGCAGGTTTGGTGAGCAGAGCATTGCCTGTCATGGTGCACTCACCGACGAGTTGCCGCTTTGTGGGCTGGGAGAAAGAGTAACGCGAGTCTTGGGCCGTGCTCCACTGATTATCGGCGATGGGGACACACCGGTGCGGCGCATCGCCTGGTGTAGCGGCGCAGCCCAGGGATACTTCGAGGAGGCGATCCGGCTTGGTGTAGATGCTTTTCTCACCGGCGAGATTTCGGAGCAATGCGTCCATCTTGCGCGCGAGACGGGAGTCGGGTTTATTGCGGCCGGCCACCACGCGACCGAGCGCTACGGGGTGCAGGCACTGGGCGCACATCTGGCTCAACAATTCTGCATCAGCCATCAGTTTGTTGATATTGATAACCCGGTTTAGCTTAGGCGATTATTCGTGTTTTATTGATAAAAAACAATGTGTTGGTTTATATCCTGCAAGATTGTCGAATAAATGGGTTTAAGTTTTTCAGAAAATTTGGTTATAATTCGCGGTTTTTATGTCTCAATAAATTTTCCGGACAGGATTGTCCGGAATGTTTCGCGGCAGATTATTTTATCTGGCGCCGTCGGTATTGACTGGGTAGCTTAAATTCAATACCGGGAGTGCCGTTGAGGTTTCCAAGAAAACGGGGATTCAGTGTATGAGCCAAAATGAAGTGGATCGCAGCAAACGGAGGTTTCTGATTGCTGCTACGACTGCGGTCGGTGGAGTGGCGGCGGTAGCGACCGTCATACCTTTTGTCGCGAGCATGTTGCCGAGCCAGCGCGCGAAGGCAGGTGGCGCGCCGGTGGAAGTGGATATCAGCAAAATCGAGCCCGGAATGATCTTGAACGTGGAGTGGCGCGGCAAGCCGGTATGGATCGTGAACCGTACCAAGGACATGCTGGACCTTCTGTCGAAGCATGACGATAGGTTGGTCGATCCCAAATCCGAGGTGATGCAGCAGCCCGAATACGCCAAGAATGCGACACGTTCGATCAAGCCGGAGTTTCTGGTGGCGGTCGGTGTTTGCACCCACTTGGGCTGCTCGCCGACCTTCCGCAAGGAGGTCGGCCCGGCAGATCTTGGCGCCGACTGGCCGGGCGGCTTCTTCTGCCCCTGCCATGGTTCCAAGTTCGATTTGGCTGCGCGCGTATTCCAGGGCGTTCCCGCACCGACCAATCTGGTGATTCCGCCCCACAAGTATTTGAGCGACAGCCGTATTCTAATCGGCGACGATAGCAAGGGAGCCTGATAAATGAACAGTCTTACAAGTTTGCTGGGTTGGGTGGACGAGCGTTTCCCTCTTACCAAGCTGTGGAAAGAGCACCTTTCCGAATACTATGCGCCGAAGAACTTCAACTTCTGGTACTTCTTCGGTTCGCTGGCGTTGCTGGCGCTGGTGATACAGATCGTTTCCGGCATCTTCCTCGCCATGAACTACAAGCCGGATGCGGGTCTTGCCTTCTACTCGGTGGAATACATCATGCGCGACGTGGAATGGGGCTGGCTGATTCGCTACATCCACTCCACCGGCGCCTCGATGTTCTTCGCCGTGATCTACCTGCACATGTTCCGCGGTTTAATCTACGGATCCTACCGCAAGCCACGCGAGCTGGTCTGGATTTTCGGCATGCTGATTTACCTGGCCCTGATGGCAGAATCCTTCATGGGCTACCTGCTGCCTTGGGGCCAGCTTTCCTACTGGGGAGCACAGGTGATCGTAAACCTGTTCAGCGCCATTCCGTTTATCGGCCCGGATCTTTCTCTGTGGATACGCGGCGACTATGTCATCTCGGACGCCACGCTGAACCGTTTTTTCGCCTTTCACGTTGTCGCCGTGCCGCTGGTTCTTATCGGCTTGGTGGTGGCGCACATCATTGCTTTGCATGAAGTGGGCTCGAACAATCCGGATGGCATCGAAATCAAGAAGCACAAGGATCCCAAAACAGGTCTCCCGCTCGACGGCATACCTTTCCATCCCTACTATACGGTGAAGGATATTGTCGGGGTGATAGTGTTCCTGATGGTGTTTTCCGCGATCCTCTTTTTCAAGCCGGATATGGGCGGCTACTTCCTGGAATACGCTAACTTTGTTCCCGCCGATACGATGCAAACGCCGCAGCACATTGGTGCACTGTGGTATTTCAACCCGTTCTATGCCATTTTGCGTGCGACGCCGCCGATGTTCGGTTCTCCGCTCCCGGGTGTGATCGCCATGGGCGCGGCGGTAATGGTCTTCTTCTTCCTGCCCTGGCTCGACCGCGGTGCGGTCAAGTCGATTCGCTACCGTGGAACGATCTACAAAGTTGCGGTGGGGCTTTTCGTGATCAGCTTCATCAGCTTGGGCATCCTCGGCGCCCAGGTGCCTAATCCGCTTTACACCATTCTCTCCCAGATTTTTGGCGTGATCTACTTCGCATTCTTTTTGCTGATGCCGTGGTACACCAAAATCGACAAATGCAAACCCGTACCGGAAAGGGTGACAGGATAATGAAAAAGATACTGTTTCTCGTAAGCCTGCTGGCTTCGACGATGGCGTTCGCTTCCAGCGACCTCCATCTGGACAAGGCGCCTACCAACCTGAGCGACCAGCAGTCGCTGCAGCGCGGCGCAAAAACTTTCGTCAACTACTGTCTCTCTTGCCACAGCGCGCAGGCGATGCGTTACAACCGCCTGCAGGACATTGGCCTCACCGAGCAGCAGATCAAGGACAACTTGATCTTCACCGATGCCAAGGTGGGCGATACCATGACTAACAGCATGAGCAAGAAGGACGCCAAGGTGTGGTTCGGTGCGTCGCCTCCAGATCTTTCCGTGATTGCCCGCTTCCGTGGTGTGGACTGGCTCTATACCTACCTGCGTGGCTTCTACCGCGACGAGACCCGGCCGACCGGCTGGAATAATGTGGCTTTCGACAAGGTGGGTATGCCGCACGTGCTGAATGAACTTCAGGGCGAGCAGGTGCTGCACGTGGAGAAGCATGGTGAGCACGAAACCCAGAAGCTGGTGCTGGCCAAGCCAGGCAAGATGACGCCGGTCGAGTATGATGGCATGGTGGCGGATCTGGTAAATTACCTGGACTACATGGGCGAGCCGGCGAAGACGAAGCGAATGACGCTGGGTATTTATGTGCTGCTTTTCCTGGCTATATTCTTCGTGCCGGCTTATTACCTGAAGAAAGAGTACTGGAAGGATATACATTAAGCTGATGTGATCAGGCTACTGGCCTGAATCAGCGGAAACGGGCCACTATGGCCCGTTTCCGCTTTGAGCTCTAGCAAATCGCCTCGATAAAATGTTAGTATGAGTCGATTGGCCGGAGCGCATAGGGGATGTTCCCCTCGGCAAGCCGTTCATTCCGATAGCTGGATTCTGGTCTCGGACACGCGGATTCGCCAATATAAACATGTCTACCACTATTAGTAGCAAAAAACCTATGATGACCCTTTATTCCGGCACTACGTGCCCATTTAGTCAGCGTTGCCGCATCGTACTGTATGAAAAAGGCATGGATTTCCAGATCATCGATGTGGATATTCACAACAAGCCTGAAGATCTGGCGGTGATGAACCCATACAACCAAGTGCCCGTGCTTGTGGAGCGCGATTTGATTCTGCACGAGGCGAACATCATCAATGAATACATTGATGAGCGGTTCCCTCACCCGCAACTGATGCCGGCTGACCCGGTGATGCGCGGACGGGCGCGACTGTTTTTGCATCGCTTCGAACAGGAATTGTTCAGCCATGTTGCGGCTATCGAGCATGGCAGCCAGAAGGCGGCTGATAAAGCGCGCGGAGCGGTGCGCGACAGCCTCGCACAGCTTGCGCCAGTGTTCGTCAAGCAGAAGTTCATGCTGGGCGAAGAGTTCTCCATGCTTGACGTGGCGATTGCGCCCATGTTGTGGCGTCTGGATTATTACGGCATCTCCATGCCGAAGCAGGCCGCACCCCTGCTGAAATACGGCGAGCGGTTGTTCAGTCGTCCAGCATTCATTGAGGCGCTGACCCCGTCCGAAAAAGCCATGCGCAAGTGAGTGAACTGTCCACCAAACCATACCTCATTCGCGCCATCTATGAATGGTGCACTGATAGCGGGCTGACGCCCCACCTTGTGGTTGCGGTGGGCAAGCATACCCGGGTACCTATGGAGTTCGCGAAGGACGGGCAGATTGTCCTGAATGTTAGCCAAGGGGCCACGCGTAACCTTCTCATCGGCAATGACCTGATCCAGTTCTCAGCGCGCTTCAATGGCGCTTCACGTGATATCGAGGTGCCTATAGATGCGGTGGTCAGCATCTACGCCCGCGAAAATGCTCAAGGCCTTTCCTTTGCGGTTGAAGAGAAGGTCGGCGTTCATGGCGCGGAGGGTGAAACGCCACTGGATAGTGGCGCATCTTCGCCATCGCCAGATGACGAGCCGCCCACCCCGCGCAGCAAACCGCAATTGAAAATTGTAAAATAATTATTGCGTGACGGGCCAGTCGCTTGTTCGGCCTGTTCGCAGATCGTAGCCCCGATGCGGTTGTTGTTGGTGTCGGCGATCACGGCTACCCTACCTGATTTATTCGGACTGAATATCGCTCCGGCATTTCCTTTTTTCTCGGTCTTTATTTAAAGCGCAGATCTATCAGGCGGCTATATTTCGTGCTTTGTGATGAGGTTAATCAAATCTGATGTGAAGCGCTGGAAAATGATCGAAGGCAAAACTGGATTTGCCGAGTGTGCACTAACACCGCTATAATGCGGCCCTTGTCTATTGCCGGCATAGCTCAGTTGGTAGAGCAGCTGATTTGTAATCAGAAGGTCCCGAGTTCGATTCTTGGTGCCGGCACCAGAAGTTTCGGGATGCCCGCGGTGGAAGTAAATACGATTCGCGGCAAATGTGTTTGACAGGAAAGCGCAACACCGGCATAATTAGCGGTTACGTTCGGAGGGGTTCCCGAGCGGTCAAAGGGATCAGACTGTAAATCTGACGGCTCTGCCTTCGAAGGTTCGAATCCTTCCCCCTCCACCAGATTTTAGTGGTAGAAGTTTTTAAAGACGGGCTGGGCGCTCGTCTTGGTGCTCCTGGCTCTGAATGGTCATGGGTAATTGTTTAGGAATGCGGGTGTAGCTCAATGGTAGAGCAGAAGTTTTCCAAACTTACGACGAGGGTTCGATTCCCTTCACCCGCTCCAGTAAGTGTTAGTAGCACTGGTTTTATGCCCATGTAGCTCAGGGGTAGAGCACACCCTTGGTAAGGGTGAGGTCATCGGTTCAATTCCGATCATGGGCTCCATAATTTTTGTTCTGGATTAGTTGCTTAAAGGAAATAATCATGGCAAAAGGCAAATTTGAGCGGACGAAGCCGCACGTAAACGTAGGCACGATTGGTCACGTGGACCACGGCAAGACGACGCTGACGGCGG
>NZ_DF967532.1 GCF_000971475.1 Sulfuricella sp. T08 | reverse complement strand
GCTGCAAAACTGAGTTGTTTCATGGGCAATTTCAGTCGATTGATGATGTCCGCTATTTTACAGGTTCAGGAACTTGTTCAGGGCTTCCTTAGCTACTGAATGAAATGATGCGTCCGAATTGCAGTTTTAGTGCGCCCGCTCCCAGTTGGGGCCAATGCCCACATCCACCACCAGCGGCACGGCGAGCTGTGCCACACCGCACATCAGGCCGGGCAGTTCGCGCCGGACGGTTTCCATTTCGGCGTCGGGTACTTCCAGCACCAATTCGTCATGCACCTGCATGATGATCAGGCTCTGCATGCGGTTTTTCTCCAGCCAGCCCTGCACCGCGATCATGGCGAGCTTGATCAGGTCGGCGGCGGTGCCCTGCATCGGCGCGTTGATCGCGGCGCGTTCGGCGGCTTGGCGGCGCATGCCGTTGGCGCCGCTGATTTCCGGCAGCCATAGTCTGCGACCGAACACGGTTTCGACATAGCCCTGCGCCTTGGCTGCTTCTCGGGTGCGCTCCATGTACCGAGCCACGCCGGGATAGCGGGCGAAGTAGCGTTCCATATAGGACTGGGCGGCGGAGCGCTCGATGCCCAACTGCGAGGCCAGGCCGAATGCGGACATGCCGTAGATCAGCCCGAAATTGATTACCTTGGCGTAGCGGCGTTGCTCGCTGCTGACTTCGACCGGCGTGGTGCCGAAGACTTCCGCTGCGGTGGCGCGGTGGATGTCCTCGCCCGCGGCGAAGGCCTTGAGCAGGCTTTCGTCACTCGACAGGTGGGCCATGATCCGGAGTTCGATCTGCGAGTAGTCGGCGGCGATGATGTGGCTGCCCGGCGTTGCGATGAAGGCTTCACGGATGCGCCGTCCTTCCTGGGAACGCACCGGAATGTTCTGCAGATTGGGGTCGGAACTGGCCAGCCGGCCGGTGACCGCCACGGCCTGATTGTAGCGGGTGTGGACGCGACCGGTTTGCGGGTCGACCATGCGCGGCAGCTTGTCGGTGTAGGTGGATTTGAGCTTGGCGACGCCGCGGTATTCCAGCAGCACCTTGGGCAATGGGTAGTCCAGCGCCAGCTCCTGCAGCACGTCCTCGTCGGTGGAGGGGGCGCCGCTCGGGGTTTTCTTTTTCACCGGCAGCTTGAGCTGGTCGAACAGGATTTCCTGGATCTGCTTGGGGGAATTGAGGTTGAATGGCTGGCCCGCCAGCAGGTGCGCTTCCTTCTCCAGCCGCAACATGCTGGTGCCGAGTTCGTGGCTTTGCTGGGCGAGCAGTTGGGTATCCAGCAGCACCCCGTTGCGTTCCACGGTAAACAGTACGTCGAGCAGGGGTATTTCGATGTGGCGATAAACGAAGTCCAGCCTGGCGTTGGGTTCGATCTGGGGGTACAGGTTCTGGTGCAGTTGCAGGGTGATGTCGGCGTCCTCGGCGGCATAGCGGGTGGCAGTTTCGAGGTCGACCTGATCAAATCCGATCTGCTTGGCGCCCTTGCCAGCGACCTCGGCGTAGGTGATGGTCTTGGTGCCGAGGTGGCGCAGCGCCATGGAGTCCATGTCGTGGGGTTTGTGGCTTTCGAGCACGTAGGATTGCAGCAGAGTGTCGTGGACGATGCCGTCGAGAATGATGCCGTGGTTGGCGAACACGTGCTTGTCGTACTTGAGATTCTGCCCGAGCTTGGGCCGGGCCTTGCTTTCCAGCAGGGGTTTGAGCCGGTTCAGCACCATTTCCCGATCAAGCTGCTGCGGCACGCCGGCGTAGTGGTGGGCGAGCGGGATGTAGGCGGCAAGATGGGCCTCGGTGGCCAGCGAAATGCCGACAATCTGCGCTGCCAGCGGGTCGAGGCTGGTAGTTTCGGTATCCACGGAAATCAGTTCGGCGTCGGCGATTTTCTCCAGCCAGCGGTCGAGCGCCTCTTGCGTAAGCACGGTTTCGTAGCTGACGGGCGGCTGAAAATTCAGCTCGCCCGCCGATGGCTGTACGCTGCCGACCGAAGGCTGAGAGCTAACCTCTGATGACAACTCCCTCAGCCAGGTCTTGAACTCGCAGCGCTCGAACAGTTCGATCAGCTTGGGCGTGTCCTGCGGTTGCGGGCCGAGTTCGGTCAGTTCCACCGGCAGCACCACGTCGCACTTGATGGTGACCAGTTCCCTGCCCTTGGGCAGCCAGTCCAGGGTGTTGCGCAGGTTTTCGCCGACCACGCCGCCGATTTCGCCGGCATGGGCGATCAGGTTATCGAGCGAGCCATACTGGGCCAGCCATTTGACGGCCGTCTTCGGGCCGACCTTGTCCACTCCCGGTACCCCGTCCACCGCGTCGCCGACCAGGGAGAGGTAGTCGACGATGCGAGCGGCGGGTACGCCGAACTTGGCGGTGACGCCGGCCTCGTCGAGCCTTTCGTTGCTCATGGTGTTGACCAGGGTGACGTGCGGATTGACCAGCTGTGCCATGTCCTTGTCACCGGTCGAGATCACGGTGCGGATGCCCTGGCGCCAAGCCAGTTCAGACAGGGTGCCGATGACGTCGTCGGCCTCCACCCCGTCCACCATTAACAGCGGCCAGCCCATGGCGCGGATCGCTTCGTGCAGCGGCTCGATCTGGCGCGCCAGATCATCCGGCATCGGCGGGCGGTGGGCCTTGTATTCCGGGTAGAGGTCGTCGCGGAAGGTTTTCCCCTTGGCGTCGAACACACAGGCGCTATAATCGGCGTTATAATCCTTGTGCAGGCGGCGCAGCATGTTGAGCACGCCGTAGATCGCTCCGGTCGGCTCGTTGTGGCGGTTGCGCAGATCCGGCAGCGCGTGAAAAGCGCGGTACAGGTAAGATGATCCATCCACCAGCAGCAGCGTTTTAGTTTCCATTTGCGGTTAAACCTTTATGAACGGCTCAGAAAAAATCCCCAAAATGCAGGGCGCGGACATTGCCGGGCACGCTTATTCCGCCAGAGAGTCCTGGCGCGTGTTCGAGATTATGGCAGAATTCGTCGAGGCGACGGAGCGCCTGAGTTGCATTCGTCCCGCGGTGAGCGTTTTCGGCAGCGCCCGCACCCCCCTCGACCATCATTATTACAAGCTGACCGAGGAAATTTCCCGGCAGCTGTCCGATGCCGGCTTCAGCGTGATTTCCGGCGGCGGCCCGGGCATCATGGAAGCGGCCAACAAGGGCGCATTTTTCGGCAAATCTCCCAGTGTCGGCCTGAACATTCAGTTGCCACATGAACAGCACACCAACCCCTACCAGAACATCAGCCAGACTTTCACGCATTTCTTCGCGCGCAAGGTAATGTTCGTCAAGTTCGCCACGGCCTACGTCGTGATGCCCGGCGGCTTCGGCACCCTGGACGAGCTGATGGAGGCGCTGACCCTGGTGCAGACCGGCAAGACCCGCAAGATTCCGATCATCCTGGTGCATGAGCCTTACTGGCGCGGTCTGGTGGACTGGTTCAGGGATACTCTGGTCAATGAAGGAACGATAGATGCCGCCGACATGGACCTGATTCAGGTCATCGACGAGCCCAAGGACGTGGTGGACGCGATCTTCAAGTACTATGAAACCCGCGGTTTCGAGCCTTCACCCGCCGAGCGGGAAATGCTGCTCAGCCTGTAGGAAGCGGTTACAAGGTATAATGTCAGGCAATACACCAAGGAAATAAAATTATGCGCGCCCTCATCGCCACATTGCTGCTAGTCTTGGCCCTGCCGGTTTATGCCGAGGGAGCCAAACCCCTGCCGAAGGATCTGCAGCCGATTCCGGAGCCGCCTGCGGCGCCCGCCGGCATGGAGCTCGACCCGGCTTTCGAACCGCAGGTGACCATCATCAAGCGCGGCGAGGATAAGGTAGAGGAATACCGCATCGGCGGCAAGCTGTACATGCTGAAAGTCACGCCGCCTCATGGTGTGTCCTATTACCTGGTTGACCACAAGGGGGACGGGCAATTCTCCCGGCAGGACAATCTGGACTCCGGCGTGCGCGTGCCGCAGTGGGTGTTGATCCGGTTCTGAGGCTTACGCCGGGCCAGATCGTCGAAGAATGTCAGTATTTACTACCGTTTCCAGGGATGAACTTGTCGCCTGGCTGAAGAATTATTCCCTGGGCAGTCTGGTCGACCTGCAGGGTATTTCTGCGGGTATCGAAAATACCAATTATTTCGTCACCACCAGTCATGCGCGCTACGTGCTGACTCTGTTCGAGAAACTTACCCGCGAAGAGTTGCCATTTTTTCTCAACCTGCTCGATCATCTCGCTTCTCACGGCATCCCCTGCCCACGGCCGATCGCCAGCCTGGACAACAGTTTTCTCGGTGAGTTGAACGGCAAGCCGGCCTGCATCGTCAGCTGCCTTGAGGGCAAGTCACTGGAGCAGCCGAATGCGCGCCACTGCGGCCAAGTTGGCGAAATGCTCGCTGACATGCACCTCGCCGGTCGTTCCTATAAGGCCGAAATGCCGAACTCGCGCGGTCCGGCCTGGTGGAAGGCGACCGCGCCTCAGGTTCTGCCCAAGCTTTCTGCCGAGGATAGTGCGTTGCTCAGCCAGGAAATCGTTCACCAATCCGGCTTCCGCTTCGAGGATCTGCCGCGCGGCGTGATCCACGGCGACCTGTTCCGCGATAACGTGTTGTTCAAGGACGATAACCTGAGCGGCGCGATCGATTTTTACTACGCTTGCAGCGGCGCCTTTCTTTACGACCTGGCGATTACGGTGAACGACTGGTGCGTCGCTGAAGATGGATCGCTGGATAGGGATCTGACTGCGGCCATGCTGCAAGCCTATCATGGCACTCGCCCACTCTCTGAAATGGAGCAGCAGGCATGGCCGACCATGTTACGCGCGGGAGCCCTGCGTTTCTGGTTGTCGCGCCTTTACGATTTTCATTTCCCGCGTCCGGGTGAGCTTACGCATGCCAAGGACCCCGACCATTTCCGGCGTATCCTGCAGCGGCATGTCGAGATGCCGCTGGAATTGCAGCATTTACTCTGAGGATTAATAGATGGAAGTGCATAAAGTGAGTGCTGGACAGGGTTGGCAGTGGATCGCTGAAGGTTTTGGCCTGTTCAGGAAAAACCCGCCGATCTGGATTACGCTGTTTGTGGTTTATTTCCTGATCGTCATCGTGGTTTCCATCGTTCCGGTGGTGGGGCCGCTGGTGATGACGCTGCTGGCGCCGGCGTTTACCGCGGGCTTCATGCTGGCCTGTCGCGACGTGGAAGCGGGTGAAGAGCTCGAACTGGGCTATCTGATAGCAGGATTCAAGAACAATGCCGGCCAACTCATTACCGTGGGAGGCATGTATCTGGTGGGTTCGATTACTATCCTGGGGTTGATGATGATGGCTGGTGGCGGCTCCATTCTAGGTTCTGCGGCGCTGGGCCAGATGCAGGGCGCAGAGCCGAACGAGGCGATGGTGGGAGCGATGGGCGGGATGCTGGTTGCCCTGCTGGTTGCCCTTGCGCTATTGGTTCCGCTGCTGATGGCGTACTGGTTCGCCCCGGCGCTGGTGGTGTTGCGCAACGTGACGGCCATGGACGCGATGAAGCTGAGTTTTGTCGGTTGTCTGCGCAATATGTGGCCGTTTACGATCTTCAGCGTGATTGCCTTTATACTGATGATGATCGCCATGATCCCTTTCGGTCTCGGCATGCTGATTCTGGTACCGGTGCTGAATGCCTCGATCTATTTGGGGTACAAGGATATTTTTCCGGCTGGGCCGGAGCCGGAAGCCGAAGCGCCTGTATTGCCGGCGTAATCCCCCCGTCGGTTCACGTCTATGCCGCCGTCAGCTTGGCATACTCCAGAGCCAGCCACTTCACCCCGGCATTGCGGAATTTAACCTGCACTCGTGCATCCGCTCCGACTCCCTCGCAATTGACGATGACGCCCGAACCGAACTTGGCGTGGGCCACATTCTGGCCGATGTGCCACGGTGAGTCGACGGTGCTGCGTCCATAAGCACTGGATTTGACTGGTTCTGACTGTGTGTTCCAGCTGCCCGCGGTTCCTTGCGGGTGTTGGGCGTAGTAGGGCTTGGGCGCCGGGTTAATCCGTTTCAGCAGGTTTTCCGGGATCTCGTTCAGGAAGCGCGAAGCCAGCCCATAACGGAACTGGCCGTGCAGCATCCGGCTCTGCGCCAGGGTGAGGTAAAGACGGCGCCGGGCGCGAGTGATGGCGACGTACATCAAACGCCTTTCCTCTTCGACGCCGTCGGCTTCGTTGCGGGCGTTATCGTGGGGAAACAAGCCCTCTTCCAGTCCGCTCAGGAACACGGCGTGGAACTCCAGCCCCTTGGCGGCGTGCACGGTCATCAGCTGGAGCGCGTCGCTGCCCTCTCCGGCCTGATGCTCGCCCGCTTCCAGCGCGGCGTGGGTGAGGAAGGCGATAAGGCTGTCGTCCTCGATTTCATTGACGAAGCCGACGGCGGCGTTGACCAGTTCGTTGAGGTTGTCGACCCGGTCGGCGCCGTCCTTCTCGGCCTGGTAATGCGCCAGCAGGCCGCTTTGCGCCAGCATGTGCTCGATCTGTTCCGGCAATGGCAGCCCCTCGCAGGTATCCTGCATTGCCCTGATTAGCTCAAGAAAGGCGCCAATGCTCGATCCCGCCTTGCCACCGAGCTGCCCGCTTTTCGCCGCTTGCCACAGGCTAGATTGATTTTGCTTGGCGATTTCTTGCAGCTGCTCCAGGCTGCGCGCGCCGATGCCACGCGCCGGGAAGTTGATTACCCGCATCAGGGCGCCATCGTCGTCGGTGTTGCCGATCAGTCGCAAGTAGGCCAGCGCGTGCTTGACCTCCTGGCGTTCAAAGAAGCGCAGGCCGCCATGGACGCGATACGGGATGCCGGCATTGAACAGGGCGTGCTCCAGTACGCGGGATTGGGCGTTGGAGCGGTACAGCAAGGCGATGTTGGCAAAGTCTATGCCGTCGCGTTTTAGCGCCTTGGACTCGTCGACGATGAACTGGGCTTCTTCCTGATCGTTGGCGGCTTCGTACAGGCGGATCGGTTCGCCGGTGCTCTCGGCGGTCCACAGGTTCTTGCCGAGGCGGCCGCGGTTGTGGGCGATCAGGGCATTGGCGGCATCCAGGATGTTGCCGTGGGAGCGGTAGTTCTGCTCCAGCTTGATGACTTTTTCGACGCCGAAATCTCGCTCGAAATCCTGCATGTTGCCCACCCGCGCGCCGCGGAAGGCATAGATCGACTGGTCGTCGTCGCCGACCGCGAACACTGCGGCATCCGGCCCCGCCAGTTGTTTGAGCCATAGGTACTGGAGGCGGTTGGTGTCCTGGAATTCGTCCACCAGGATGTGGCGAAAGCGGCTCTGGTAATGGGCGCGCAGGGCGGCATCGCGGGAAAGCAGTTCGTAGCTCCGCAGCAGCAGCTCGGCGAAATCCACCACGCCCTCGCGCTGGCACTGCTCGTCATAGGCGGCGAACAGTTCCTGCTGCTTGCGCGTGTAGGGGTCGTAGGCCTCAATGTCCTTGGCGCGCAGCCCCTGATCCTTGGTGTTGTTGATGAAATGCTGCAACTGCTTGGGCGGGTATTTCTCGTCATCGACGTTCAGCGCCTTGAGCAGGCGTTTGATCGCGCCGAGTTGGTCGGCGGAATCGAGAATCTGGAACAGCGCCGGCAGGCCGGCCTCGCGGTGATGGGCGCGCAGCAAACGGTTGCACAGGCCGTGGAAAGTGCCAATCCACATGCCGCGGGTGTTGATCGGTAGCATTGCGCCCAGCCGCGTCAGCATTTCCTTGGCTGCCTTGTTGGTGAAGGTCACGGCCAGTATTCCCGCTGGGCTGGCCTGGCCGGTCTGGATCAGGTGGGCGATGCGCGTGGTCAGCACCCGCGTCTTGCCGCTGCCGGCGCCGGCCAGGATCAGGGCGGACTGGTGCGGCAGGGTGGCGGCTTCGAACTGCTCGGGGTTGAGGCCGGCAAGAAAAGGCTGGGTCATGGCGTGGTAAGATTCGTGGCGGTGAATACCAGATTATATAAGACAAAGTAACGGAGAAAAATTCCATGGTGAAACTGATGTATTTTGCCCAACTGGCCGAAACGCTGGATATGACCTCGGAACAGGTGACGTTGCCGACTGCAGTCGGCAACGTGAGTCAGCTGGTAGACTGGCTGGGCCGCCGCGAGGACGCATGCTGGAAAGCGCTGGCCGGGGATAAGGTGGCGGTGATGGTGAACCGGCAGCCGTCTACCCCGGAAGCGGTGATCAAGGATGGCGACGAGATTGCTTTCATTCCCGAGCGGCTGAAATAGGATTGCGGGTAGCTTAAGGCAGACAGGCCGGCATAAACATAATATGATTTGAGAGGTTAGGTTTATCTTCGATCTGGAAATTTAGAGGGGTAGCCAGGCAATGGAACTAGAAAAGATCGTTTCGGCGCATCCCGCCTTGGCGGGACATGAGTCCAGGATGGTTTCGGCGAAGGAGGCTGTCGCCAAGGTTAAGGCCGGAAATAATGTCTATCTCGGCACGGCCTGCGCAACCCCCCGCCTGCTGTGCGAGGCGCTGGAAAACCTTGCCGACCCTCCTCCCAATGTAACGCTTTACCATTTCCTGACCGATGGCGCGGTGCCGCACAAGGGGGGCAAACCCTCGACGCGGTACAGGCACAAATGCTTCTTTGTCGGCAGCGACCTGCGCATTGCTGTCGCAAAGGGGCTGGCCGAATACATCCCCGTCTCCCTGTCGCAGGTGCCCGGGCTCGTCGAAAACGGGCGTATCCCGATCGACGTGGCGTTTGTCCAGGTTTCCCCGCCGGACGAGTTCGGCTATTCAAGTCTGGGTGTTTCGGTCGACGTGACCGCCTCGATGGTCCAGAACGCCCGGCGCGTTATTGCCGAAATCAACCCCAACATGCCCCGCACCACCGGGGACAGCCTCGTCCATGTCAGCCGCTTCGAGTGTATGGTCTGGTATGACACGCCGGTTATCGAAGTGCCTGCGGAGCCCACCGACGAAGTGACCGAGCAGATAGCACGGCGTATCGCGAGCATCATCGAAGACCGTTCCACCTTGCAGATCGGGCTGGGCAACCTGCCGCAGGCGACGCTTCGGTATCTCGGTGACCGGCGCGATCTCGGCATTCATACGGATGTCATTACGGATGCTCTGGTTGAACTGCTGGAGAAAGGGGCGGTGACCGGCCGCAGCAAAAGCCGGTTCCGGAGCATGATAGTTGGCAGCTACTGCCTCGGCACGCGGCGGCTTTACGACCTGATCGACGGCAACCCCCTGTTCTCATTCCAGGCTATCGAGCGCGTCAGTGCCATTGACACCATCGCCAGTCAGCACAAGATGGTTTCGGTGAACCAGGTCTGCTCGGTTGACTTGACCGGGCAGGTCTGCACTGACCAGTTTGCCGGCCGGTTTTGCGGCGGGGTGTCGACCCAGGTGGAATTCATCCGGGGTGCGGCCTTGTCGCCCGGCGGCAAGCCCATCGTCTGCCTGACCTCTACGGCGGAGGACGGCAAGGTGTCACGCATCCGTCCGTTGCTGCTGGGGGGAGAAGGCGTGACCATTGCGCGTTCCGACGTCCACTACGTGGTGACCGAGTATGGTGTTGCCTACCTGTTTGGCAAGTCCATACGCGAAAGGGCGCTCGCGCTGATCCGGATCGCACATCCGGATTTCCGCTCCAAGCTGCTGAAAGAGGCCAGGAAGCTCGGTTATGTCGAGAAGGGGCTGTCGCTCAAGAGGGCCGTCGAGGTTTCGGACCGGGAAGAGAGGCGCCTGCTCCTGAGGAACCAGAAGACGGTGCTGATACGCCCGACCCGGGCCAGCGACACGCCGGCTTTGCAGGGTTTTTTCCGGAACATGAGCAAGGAAGATCGTTACACACGCTTTTTCCGGCGCCTGAGCCATCTTTCCGATGCCGAGGCACAGCGCCTGTGCAATGTCGACCAGGACAGCGAGGTGGCTTTCCTGGTGCTGTACGGCGCCAAGGGAAAGGAAGCCATCATCGGCAGCGCGTTTTACTTTGTGAACCCGTCCGCCAACATGGCGGAGGTCGCCTATATGGTGTCACCGGAATGGCAAGGAGTGGGAATAGGCACTGCCATGCAGCTCAGACTCATGGAACATGCGAAGAACCGCGGTTTGCGGGGCTTCACTGCCGAAATCCAGGCATATAACGCCAACATGATCAACCTGGCGAAGCGGGCCTGCGACGATATCAGCATCGAGCGTCACGGCGATACGCACGAAGTCACCATGCTGTTCGAATAGGGGCGGGTTTCGGGCGCAAAAAAGCCGGGTACGGGCCTCTGCCCTTACCCGGCTTCGTTGTTTCAGGCGCGGGAGTTACTTCTTGTTCTTCCTCTTGGCTTCCATCATGTCGTGGATCATCGGGGCGAGGATGACTTCCATCGCGAAGCCCATCTTGCCACCAGGAACCACCAGGGTGTTGCGACGCGACATGAACGAGTTGGGGATCATGCTTTGCAGATAGGGGAAGTCGATTCCCTTGGGATCCTTGAAGCGGATCACCACGAAGCTTTCGTCCGGCGTCGGGATGTCGCGGGCGATGAAGGGGTTGGAAGTGTCCACGGTCGGCACGCGCTGGAAGTTGACGCAGGTGTTTGAGAATTGCGGGGTAATGTAGTTGATGTAATCGGGCATGCGGCGCAGGATGGTTTCCACCGTGGCCTCGGCCGAGTAGCCACGCTCCTTGGCGTCGCGGTGGATTTTCTGGATCCATTCCAGGTTGACGATAGGCACCACGCCGACGCCCAGATCCACATATTTTGACGCGTCAATCTTGCCGTTTGCCACCAGGCCGTGCAAGCCTTCGTAGAACAGGATGTCGGTGCCGCCGGGGATATCTTCCCATGGCGTAAATTCACCTGCACCCAGCTTGGTTTTCAGCTTCAGGCGGGCATTGTGCGTTTCGGCTTCATCGGCGTTGTGCAGGTAGTAGCGTTTCTTGCCGATGCCGGTTTCGCCGTAGCTCTTGAATAAAGCTTCGATCTTGTCGAAGTGGTTAGCTTCCGGCCCGAAATGGCTGAAATGATTGTTGCCCTGAGCCTCGGCTTTTTTTCCGGCTTCCTTGAATTGAGCACGATTCAGCGAATGGAAGCTGTCGCCCTCCACCACCGCCGCCTGGATTTTTTCCCGGATGAAAATGTGCTCGAACGCAACCTTGACGGTGGTTGTGCCGGCGCCGGACGAACCGGTAACCGCAATAACAGGGTGCTTCTTGGACATCTGGTTTTCCTCCCGCTGCTTAAGTCATTAATAATGTATGGAGTGAGTATAATCTTGCGCTGCCGCATTTGTCACTATGCGCAGCATTCGATTCTTGAATGGAAGGATAAAGTTATTTTGTTTTTCATCGCAGTATCCCGTAGAAAGGCGTAAACCGAGCTGGCCGTTCGCGGGTATAATTGCGTATCGTTAAAGAGGAATACCACCCGGTCATGCAAGCGCAATACTTACCCACCGAGATCGAGCGTCAGGCCCAGGCTTTCTGGGATCAAAGCAAAGCCTTCAAGGCTGTCGAAATCCCCGGCAAGCCCAAATACTACTGCCTGTCGATGTTCCCCTACCCCTCCGGCAAGCTGCATATGGGGCATGTACGCAACTACACCATCGGCGACGTGCTGGCGCGCTTCCACCGTTTCCAAGGCTACAATGTGCTGCAGCCGATGGGCTGGGACGCCTTCGGCCTGCCTGCTGAAAACGCGGCGATCCAGAACAACGTGGCACCGGCTGCGTGGACCTACTCCAACATCGACTACATGCGCGGGCAACTCAAGAGCCTCGGCCTGGCCATCGACTGGTCGCGTGAACTGGCCACCTGCAAGCCGGACTATTACAAGTGGGAACAGTGGCTGTTCACCCGGTTGTTCGAGAAGGGCCTGATTTACAAGAAGCTCGCCACAGTAAACTGGGACCCGGTGGACATGACCGTGCTCGCCAACGAACAGGTGATCGACGGCCGCGGCTGGCGCTCTGGTGCGCTGGTGGAAAAGCGCGACATCCCGATGTATTTCATGAAGATCACCGCCTACGCTGAGGAACTGCTCGCCGATCTGGACAAGCTGACCGGCTGGCCGGAGCAGGTCAGAACCATGCAGAAGAACTGGATCGGCAAGAGTTATGGTGCCGAAGTTCATTTCCCCTATGCCAATGGTCAGGGCGTATTGAAGGTCTTTACTACTCGTCCCGACACCCTGATGGGTGCGACCTATGTGGCGGTGGCTGCCGAGCACCCGCTTGCCACCGAAGCTGCTCAGGGCAATCCCGAGCTCGCCGCTTTCATCGAGGAATGCAAGCATGGCAGCGTGGCGGAAGCCGACATGGCGACGATGGAAAAGAAGGGCATGCCCACCGGTCGTTTCGTGGTGCACCCGCTTAACGGCGAGCAGCTGCCGGTGTGGGTGGCCAACTATGTGCTGATGGGTTATGGCGAAGGGGCGGTGATGGCTGTTCCCGCCCATGACGAGCGCGACTTCGCTTTCGCGACCAAATACCAGCTGTCGGTCAAGGCCGTGATTCGCACCCTGGCTGGCGAGGCCACCCCTGCACCGTGGCAGGATGCCTACGCCGAGCACGGCGTGTGCATCAACTCCGGTAAGTACGACGGACTGGATTTCAGCCAAGCTTCCGACGCCATTGCCGCCGACCTCAAAGCCAGGAGCCTGGGTGCCAAGCGCACGCAGTTCCGCCTGCGTGACTGGGGCATCTCGCGCCAGCGCTACTGGGGCTGCCCCATTCCGATCGTACACTGCGCAACTTGCGGCGACGTCACCGTGCCGGAGAAAGACCTGCCGGTGGTGCTGCCGGAGGACGTGAAGATCGACATCGGCTCGCCGATCAAGAAAATGCCGTCATTTTACGAAACGACCTGTCCGAAATGCGGCGGCAAGGCCGAGCGCGAAACCGACACCATGGACACTTTTGTCGAATCGTCCTGGTATTACGCTCGCTATACCTGTCCGGACAACGACCAGGCCATGCTCGACGAGCGCGCTAACTACTGGCTGCCGGTTGACCAGTACATTGGTGGTATCGAACATGCTATTTTGCATCTGCTCTATGCGCGCTTCTTCAACAAGCTGATGCGCGACGTCGGGCTGGTGAGCGGCGGCGAGCCTTTCACTAATTTGCTGACCCAGGGCATGGTGCTCAAGGATGGCACCAAGATGTCCAAGTCCAAGGGCAATACCGTCGATCCGCAGGCGCTGATCGACCAGTACGGTGCGGATACCGCGCGCCTGTTCATGATGTTTGCCGCACCGCCGGAGCAGAGCCTGGAGTGGTCTGATGCCGGGGTGGAAGGCGCGTTCCGTTTCCTGAAAAGACTCTGGAAAGCCGTGCACGATCACGTCGAGAAGGGCGTGGTCGAGGGCTATAAGAGCGGCAATCTTTCCGCGGAACTCAAGGCGCTACGCTTTCTGCTCCACTCGACGATCCAGAAAGTGAGCGACGACTACGGTCGGCGTCAGCAGTTCAATACTGCCATTGCCGCCGTGATGGAGCTGATGAACGCGCTAGTCAAATCCGGCGACGACAGTCCCGCCGGGCGTGCCGTGATGCAGGAGGCGCTGGAGGCGGCGGTGCAACTGCTCGCGCCGATCGTGCCGCATGTTAGCCAGGCATTGTGGGCCGAACTCAAGGATGGAGCCAATCTGCTCGATGCCCCCTGGCCGCAAGTGGACGCTACGGCGCTGGTACAGGATGAAATCGAACTGGTGCTGCAGGTCAACGGCAAGCTCAGGGGCAGCATCACCGTTGCCAAGGATGCATCGAAAGAAGCGATAGAGCAGATGGCCCTGGCCAACCCCAACGTGCAGAAGTTCATGGAAGGCAAGCCGGCGAAGAAGATAGTCGTGGTGCCGGGCAGGCTGGTCAACGTGGTTATTTAGACAAGGGAAACCGATGCGGAATGTGCTGACCGGATTCATCCTGACCCTGCTGCTCGCGGCTTGCGGTTTTCAGTTGCGCGGTGTGGCGAGCCTGCCGTTCGAGTCCCTGTATGTGGATGGCGGCGGCAATCCGGCGTTGGCGACGGAGGTCAGCCGGGCGATTCGTTCCGGGACGCAGACTAGGCTAACCGAAAAACCTGACGACGCGCAGGCGGTGCTACAGGTGCAGGGGACCGAACGGGAAAAGCGTATTCTGGCGCTGAGTGGCGCTGGTCGGGTCAGGGAATATGAATTGATTTACCGTGTCAGCTTTCGCTTGCTGGACAAGGAGGGCCGTGATTTGATGACCACCCAGCCAATCGAAATGAGGCGCGCCATGCTCTATGACGATGCCCTGGTACTGGCAAAGGAGCAGGAAGAGGCGTTGCTCTACCGCGACATGCAGAGCGATGCACTCGGCCAGCTGATGCGGCGCCTGGCAGCGGCGAAGCTTCAACCGGCAGATGCCCTGCAAGGGGACTCCGGCTTTCTCCGCCCTGGAGGCCGTGAAAGGCCGTATGGCGCGACTCAACGCTGATCAGCTTGCCGCGCATTTGCAGCGCGGCCTCGCGCCGTTGTACCTGATTTACGGCGACGAGCCGTTGCTGGCGCTGGAAGCCGCCGACGCGATCCGCGCTAAAGCCCGACAGGAGGACTATGCCGAGCGCGAGGTGTTTACGGTCGAGTCCGGCTTCAGCTGGCAAAATCTGCTGGCGAGCGGCAACAGCCTGTCGCTGTTCGCGACCAGGCGTATCATTGAAATTCGCATTCCTACCGGCAAGCCGGGCACGGAGGGCAGTCAGGCGCTGCAGGACTATTGCGCACGGTTGCCGGACGACACCATCACCGTGGTGACCTGCCCCAAGCTCGACAAGCAGGCGCAAGCAACGAAATGGTTCAAGGCGCTGGAGCAGGCCGGCACGGCGATACCTGTTTATCCGGTGGAGCGGACGCGACTGCCGCAATGGATAGCGGTGCGGCTGGCGGCGCAGAAACAGCGAGCTGATGCGACGACCTTGCAGTTTCTGGCGGATCGCGTCGAAGGCAATCTTCTGGCGGCGCACCAGGAAATCCAGAAGCTCGGGTTGTTGTTCCCCGAAGGCCCGCTGCTGTTTGACCAGGTTCGCGAAGCGGTGCTGGATGTCTCGCGCTATGATGTATTTAATCTCTCCGATGCTATGCTGGCAGGAGATGCCGTGCGCTTGGTGCGGATTATGGAAGGGTTGAAGGGCGAGGGCGTGGCGCCGACGCTGGCGTTGTGGGCACTAACCCAGGAAATCCGTACGTTGGCAAAATTGAAGCTCGGCCAGCGCAAGGGTGCCGCCCTGCCGCAGCTGTTCCGCGAGGCGCGGGTATGGGAGTCGCGCCAGGGACTGGTGCAGCGCGCACTGGGCCGGTTGAATGAAATCCGGTTGGTTGCCGGATTGAAGCAGGCCGCGGCGCTGGATCGGATGATCAAGGGTCTGGCACGCGGCGACGTGTGGGACGAACTGCTGCAATTGGGGCTGGGAATAGCCCGAACTTGAAACGGAAAAGAGTGTGAACATGGACATCAAAGCATACATGCAAACAGTCGGTCAGCAGGCGCGCGCTGCTTCCCGCCTTATGGCGAAGGCCGACACCAATGCCAAGAACAAGGCGCTGACGGCAATGGCGGGCGCGATTCAGCGCGATGCAGCCAAGCTGATAGCGGCGAATTCCAAAGATCTGGCCGAGGCCAGGGAAGCCGGTCTGGAAGAAGCCCTGCTCGACCGCCTGACCCTGACGGAAAAAGGCGTTGCCGGCATGGCGGAGGGGCTGTTGCAGATTGCGGCCCTGCCCGATCCGGTGGGCGAGATAACTGGCCTCAACTATCGGCCTTCCGGCATCCAGGTCGGCAAGATGCGAGTGCCGCTGGGTGTGATCGGCATCATCTACGAAGCCCGCCCCAATGTCACGGCGGATGCCGCCGGACTGTGCCTGAAGGCGGGCAACGCGGCGATCCTGCGTGGCGGTTCGGAAGCGATCCACTCCAACCAGGCGATCGCCGCCTGCGTGCGCGAAGGGCTGGCAGCGGCCGGCCTGCCGGCGACGGCGGTGCAGGTGATAGAAACCACGGACCGCGCCGCCGTTGGCGAGCTGATCACCATGAAGGAATTCGTCGACGTGATCGTGCCGCGCGGCGGCAAAGGGTTGATCGAGCGCCTGATCGCCGAGGCGCGCATCCCGGTGATCAAGCACCTGCACGGCGTGTGCCATGTCTACATCGACGACAAGGCGGACCTGGACAAGGCGATCCGGATCGCGGACAACGCCAAGACCAGTCGCTACGGCACCTGCAACACCATGGAAACCCTGCTGGTGGCGGAGGGCATAGCGGCGACGGTGCTGCCGCCGCTGTGCAAGATCTATCTGGACAAGGGCGTGGAGCTGCGCGGCTGCCCCGCTTCGCGTGCGATCATCCCGCAGATGAAGGAAGCCACCGAGGAAGACTGGCACACCGAATACCTTGCGCCTATCCTTTCGGTGCGGGTGGTGAAGGATCTCGATGCGGCGATCGGGCACATCAACACCTACAGCTCACAGCACACCGAGTCCATAGTCACCGAGGACTACAGCCGGGCGCGCCGTTTCCTGCGCGAGGTGGATTCCAGCTCGGTGATGGTGAACGCCTCGACCCGCTTTGCCGACGGTTTCGAATATGGGCTGGGAGCGGAAATCGGTATTTCCACAGACAAGATACACGCACGCGGCCCGGTAGGGCTGGAAGGGTTGACCAGCCAGAAATTTATCGTGCTGGGTGATGGGCAGGTTCGTGTATAAAAGAATTTTTACTGAGGAGGGCGGTATGACGATCAACATTCCAGAAACTCCAGCTGGATATGACCAAACCCGGATCATCGAACGACCGGATGGTTTTTACTGGCAGGACAAGGAAACCGACAAGGTATTTGGGCCATTCCAGACGCTACTGGATGCGGTGCAGGACATGGAATACAGCGCCGACTCCGATTACGAACCCGGCGAATCGCTGGCGGAAGTGGAGGCGGAAATCGGCATTGCGGACTGGAATGATCCCGACACCGGCCTGCCTGCCGAGGAAACTCATCACCTTGAAGATCACTGATAAGAGGGTGACGAGTGATGAGGAATGGGTAAGCGGTGAGCGGTAGGAGGGTTATGCTTCTCACCTATCACTCATTACCCATTACCAGATGATTTCCCCTATCGGCATGCTCGGCGGCACGTTCGATCCCCTGCATTTCGGCCATCTACGGCTGGCGCAGGAACTGGTGGAAGGATTGGCTCTAAGCGAGGCGCGCTTCGTTCCGGCGGGGCTGCCGCCACATCGTGGCCAGCCCTTCGCCTTGCCGCAACAGCGGCTGGAAATGGTACGCTTGGGCATAGACGGAAACCCGTTGTTCTTGCTCGATGAGCGGGAGATCATCAAGCCGACGCCCAGCTACACAGTGGAAACCCTGCTGGACTTGCGACGTGAGCTGGGCGCGATGCAACCGCTATGCCTGTTCATGGGCATGGACGCATTTTTCGGCCTGGCAACCTGGCATCGCTGGCACGAGTTGTTCGACCTGGCCCATATCGTGGTGGCACAGCGTCCGGGTGTGGACGGCATAACCCGGGCCGCCGCAACCTTGCCTGCCGAGTTGCTGAATGAACTCAACCGGCGCCTGACCCATGAGCCGGAAGCCTTGCGTGATGAGCCCTCCGGCGCCATCCTCGTCCATCCGGTCACGGCACTGGATATTTCCGCCACACAAATTCGCAGCGGTCTCGCAGCCGGACGCAGTCCACGTTATTTGCTCCCCGACGCGGTTCTCGATTATATTCAGACAAATGGACTCTATAAGGACATCAATGGAACTTGAAGCCATGAAACAAGCGGTAATTTCCGCGCTGGAAGACATCAAAGCGCGTGATATCGTGGTGATGGACGTGCGCAAGCTCACCAGCATGACCGATTACATGATCGTAGCCAGCGCCGATTCTAACCGCCAGACCCGGGCCTTGGCCGATAACGTTCAGAAAAAGCTCAAGGAAGCCGGTGCGCATGTGCAGGGCGTGGAGGGTGAGGGAACCGGCGAGTGGGTGCTGGTGGACCTGGGGTCGGTGATTGTTCACATCATGCAGCCTACGATACGGGAATATTACAATCTCGAGCAATTATGGGGAGGGCCGCCTATGAGCAAGAAACCAAAATTGGCGGAATCCACGGCTCATCCGTGAAACTGTTGATCCTGGCGGTTGGCCACAAGATGCCCGCCTGGGTAAATGAAGGTTTCGGGGAATACACCAAGCGCATGCCGCGCGAGGCCCGCATCGAACTGGTCGAGATAAAACCGGAAAAGCGGGCCGGCGGCAAAACCCGGGACCAGGTTCACGAGGCGGAACGGAGCCGCATCGAGGCCGCCCTGCCGGCCGATTGCGAGCGAGTCGTGCTGGATGAGCATGGCAAGGACTGGAGCACTCTGGAACTTGCCGATGAATTGAAAAACTGGATGCGTGGCGGGCACGACGTGGCTTTCGTCATTGGAGGCGCGGATGGCCTGCATCCGGAGGTGAAGCGCCAAGCCAACCGGCTTTGGTCCCTGTCCCGTCTGACGCTGCCCCATGGCCTGGTTCGGGTAGTTCTGGCGGAACAGCTGTATCGCGCCGTGACTGTAATCCATAGCCACCCCTATCATCGGGAGTAATGATTTGATTTCAGGCAAAAAAATATATCTGGCATCGCGCTCGCCGCGCCGGCGAGAGTTGCTCGCGCAAATCGGCGTCGGTTTCGACCTGTTGCTGCTTCGGGACGACTCTGCGAGGGGCATGGATGTGGACGAGACCCCCCATCCCGGCGAGAACCCGCATGATTACGTGCTGCGTGTCAGTCACGCCAAGGCCGAGGTCGGCTGGCAGCGCGTGCAGCAGCGCAGGCTGCCGCTTTTCCCCGTGCTGGCGGCAGATACTGCGGTGGTGTTGAACGACAGGATCATGGGCAAACCCGCGAACCGGGAAGAAGCCATGGAGATGTTGCTGGCGTTGTCGGGAAAAAGACATGAAGTACTCACTGCCGTGTCGGTGGCGAATGCGGGGAGAATCGAGCAAAAGCTGTCAGCCACTATCGTACAATTCGGCAAGCTGACCGATCATGCCGTTCGTCGTTATGCCATGACCGGCGAATCGCTCGACAAGGCTGGTGCTTACGCGATCCAGGGGTATGCGGCGGCGTTCATCGAGAAAATAGAGGGCAGTTACTCCGGCGTGATGGGGTTGCCGCTTTACGAAACGGCGGAGCTGCTGGCCAGCTTCAGTGTTGATATTTTATAGAAGTTAGCTGTCAGTCGTCAGTTATCAGTTGTATTGCGCGGCGTTGTCGCGCTGTTTTTTTACCGACCGAAAACCGTGAACTGAGGGCTGAAAACTGATTACTGAAAACTAACCATGAGTGAAGAAATTCTGATCAACGTCACCCCGCAGGAAACCCGGGTGGCGGTCATGCAACAGGGTGTAGCTCAGGAAATCCATATCGAGCGCATCAGCAGTCGCGGCCTTGTCGGCAACATTTACGTCGGTCGGGTATGCCGGGTGCTGCCGGGGATGCAGTCGGCATTCGTCGAAATCGGCCTGGAACGCGCCGCCTTCCTGCATGTAGCGGACATCTGGCAGGAGCGCCAGGATGTGGAAACCCGGCTGATCGAGAAGATATTGCACGAGGGGCAGACCCTGCTGGTGCAGGTGATCAAGGATCCCATCAGCACCAAGGGTGCGCGCCTTTCCACCCAGATCAGCATCGCCGGACGCTTCCTGGTGTTTTTGCCGCAGGAGACTCACATCGGTATCTCCCAGCGCATCGAGGACGAAGCCGAGCGCGAACTGCTGCGCGACAAGTTGCAGCATTTATTGCAACCTGACGCGGGCGGTGGTTTCATCATTCGCACCATGGCGGAAGCGGCCTCCGGCAGCGAGCTTGAGGCCGACGTCGAGTACCTGCGCAAGCAGTGGCGCGACATCAACGACAAAGCCAAGAGCGCCAAGCCGACCACTATGCTCTACCATGACCTGAATCTCTCGCTGCGGGTGATGCGCGATTTCGTCAACGAGGAAACCATCCGCATTCGGGTGGATTCGCGTGAGACCTTCCAGAAAATGCAGGGTTTCGCCCTCGAATACACCAGCAACGTCGTCGGCCTGCTCGAACATTATGCCGGCGAGCGGCCGCTGTTTGACCTGCATGGCGTGGAAAACGAGATCGAGAAGGCGCTGGCGCGGCGCGTCGACTTGAAGTCGGGCGGCTACCTGATCATCGACCAGACCGAGGCATTGACCACGGTGGACGTGAACACCGGCGGCTTCGTCGGCGGCCGCAATTTCGACGACACTATTTTCAAAACCAACCTCGAAGCGGCGCAGGCGATCGCCAGGCAGTTGCGGCTGAGGAACCTCGGCGGCATCATCATCGTGGATTTTATCGACATGGACAACGAGGAGCACAAGACCGCCGTCCTTGCCGAGTTCAAGAAGACGCTAGCGAAAGACCGTACGCGCATGACGGTGAATGGTTTCTCCGCGCTTGGCCTGGTGGAGATGACGCGCAAGCGCACCCGCGAGAGCCTGGCCCACATCCTGTGCGAGCCCTGCCCCATTTGTCAGGGGCGGGGGGTTCTGAAGACGGCGCAGACGGTGTGCTACGATATTCTGCGCGAGCTGGTGCGCGAGGCACGCCAGTTCAGTTCGCGCGAGTTCCGCATACTCGCTTCCCAGCAGGTGATCGACCTGTTTCTTGACGAAGAATCGCAAAGCCTGGCGCAGCTGGGAGATTTTATCGGCAAGCCGATTTATCTTCAGGTAGAAAATCAGTACAGTCAGGAGCAGTACGATATTGTGTTGATGTAGGGGGGAACCCCTGTCCGCCTTGCCTGATGAATATCTGATAGGAACTGACGATCCATCAACATGCGCTGCCAAAATTAAAGTTTGTTAATTCTGTTGAAGTTTCCTCGGTTTTTTATTGCAAAACTCCGTTCTGTCTGATAGTTTTGTAGTAACCAAAAAAGGTAAACCCATCGAAAGGTGGGGGCGCAAAGTTTCCGGTCTAAGGGGCGAAAGCTCTACGATAGCGGGATTGCTGGGTGAGCCAGACTGGCACCTTCTGTCAGCCAGTCGCCGTTTCTCATCGCCTGCATTCCTATTCCCCGGACCTGTTTTTCGGCACTGCCGTTGCGCTCCGCTAACCAGGAGAACCATTATGAGCACTAGCTCGCACAAAAATGTCGTGGATATGAGCAAGTTCGATAAGCTGCGTGCCGTCTCCGGTGCCTCCGGCGTGCCGCTGCTCAATGACTGCCGCGACATGGCCGCCGCGCAACTGGCGCAATTTGCTGCTGCCATGCTGGACAATGCTGTGAACGAGTTGTTCGAGCAGGCCGAAAAATCCCTCGGCGGCGAGATGCGCAATCTCTATATGGATGGCATGTCGCTCGCGCGTGACCAAAAAGAAGCCATTACAACCGGGTTAAAGCGACAATTTATCCAGGGTTTCAACAAGCGCATCAGGAAAGGAAAATACGCACAGCCCTCCAGCGCATCATCATTCAACCTCGCCGAGATGGAGCTTAGCCTGATCGACCTGGATGCACTGGAAGAATCCCTGGCCTTGGCCAATATTGCAAATAACATTCATGGTACCTGTGCTGAGGAACTGTTCGGTATCGAAAAACGTCTGGGTGTTAATTTGCGCCGAATATTGACCCGGGATTTGCACTGAAAATTGACCCACCCGATAAGCCACAGTATGGCTCAAGTTACAGATGGATTTCT
>NZ_DF967533.1 GCF_000971475.1 Sulfuricella sp. T08 | reverse complement strand
GGCTGTTTCAGGCTAATTCCGGTGGAAAAAAGCCTGATGCCGCAATATGTTTAATTCGAGGTCCTGAATGATGACTTGTTCAGGGCTTCCCTAATAGCTCTCGCAGCAAATTTCAATCGCCAATCTGCTCACCATATTCTTGTGTCTGAAATCATGGGATCACAGCGCTTGTTGGCAATGCTTATCAATAGGCAATCTCTTGAAATCGAGGCTCTTCGAAACCAAGTGGCCAGCCCCGATGAATCGGCAACAGCCGGATATCACGACGTATAACCTCTCAATCCACCGGACCTGCGCGAAAAACTGCGGAGGTCCGATGATTTCAAACGTTAGGAGTCTCAGATGAAACGTCCTCCCCAAGAACACCATTTAGAAGTAGAGCACAATGGCACTCGTCATCTGGCGACATACACTGTAGAGCATGGAGTCCCGATTGTGCGTTATGGCATGGCAACCATAACGGGAACGCCTGGCCGACTTCTACCACATGACGAAGCAGCTTCCGCCTTGCTTCACTATCTTTTCGAGAAAGATTCTGCTGCCGCGAAATAAATGCAGCCGGAAGTAAGCGCTCTTGAGAAACTCAAACCCTTTCTGGCTGGTTTTCTCAACTCTGCTTATGTATAAACCAAGACAGGTTTTTGCTGTCAACGCGGGAAATGGGGGCAGGTTCAATTAACCCGATACCTTTGGTCAAAAGGGGGGAGGCAAGGTCACATTAAACTGCTAACTAGCATTAGCCACGTTTCGCTTCACCCATCAGCCTGACATTCTTCTCATAAGCCTCCCGCGCATTCCTCACGCACTCCAGGAACAACGGCAACTCCTCCATCAGCAGCGCCTGCGGCCCATCCACCAGTGCCTTGGTGGGCGCCGGGTGGAAATCCACCAGGATCATGTTGGCGCCGGCGATCACGCCTTGCATGGTGGCGTGGAAGATTTCCAGGATGCCGTCCGGGGCGCGGTTGCGCGTGCCGACCGAGTGCGATGGGTCGACGCATACCGGCATCCGGGTTAGGCGTTTGACTACGGGCACATGGGCGAAATCGACCAGGTTGCGGTGCGGGTCGCCCATGTTGGTTTTCATGCCCCTGAGGCCGAATACCACGTTGCGGTTGCCTTCCGAGGCAAGGTATTCGGCAGCGTTGAGTGATTCATCGAGGGTGATGCCGAAGCCGCGTTTGAACAGCACAGGAAATTCGCGCTGGCGACCGACGATTTTCAGCAGCTCGAAGTTCTGGGTGTTGCGGGTGCCGATCTGAATCATCACCCCGGTGGGGTTGCCGGTCTGCTTCAGCGCTTCGCGGATCTCGTCGACATGGGACTCATGGGTGACTTCCATGGCAATCACCTTGATGCCGTACTTGCCGGCCAGCTCGAACACCCAGGGCAGGCAGGCCTTGCCGTGGCCCTGGAAGGCATAGGGGCTGGTGCGTGGTTTGTAGGCGCCCATCCGGGTGCATACCTGGCCATGTTCCTGGAGCGCCTTCATCATCATCTCGACGTGCTCGGGCGTGTCCACCGCGCACAGGCCGGCGAAAACATTAAGGTTGTCCTGACCGAAGCGCACGCCGTTGTATTCAAAATGGGTGGGTCGATGGTCGTCCTTGTGCCGTCCCAGCACGCGGTATTCTTCGGAAATACGTACTACGCGCTCGACGCCGGGCAGGCTTTCCATGTTTTCCAGCGACAGCGAGGCGGTATCGCCGATCAGGTAGATTTCTGTCAGGGTCTGATGGACACCTTTTTCCTGGTGGATGCGGGTCTTGATTTTGGGCAGTTGCGCCAAGTGGTCGAGCAGCTGGCGGTATTCGGCACTGTCAGGCTGGGCGTCGGGGGAAAGGATCAGGATCATGATGGTGCTCCAGATTTAGATTTGAATTGGATCGCATCCTGCAGCATCGCAGCGCAGATAGCTGCCATGATCATACCAGCTATCCAGTACCCAGCGCTCGCAGTCGTGGCCATCGATCCGGTGCAGGTGGCGGGCGGGGCGGTGGGTGTGGCCATGGATCAAGCGGGGGTAGCCGTGTTCGCGCAGGGCGGCGGCGACCGCGTCTGGATGGACATCCATCTCCACGATGGATTTCAGTTGCTTGTCGGATTCGCTGCGCTGACGCAGTGCCTCGATCTCGGCCTTGCGCTCCGCCAGAGGGCGGGCGAGAAACTCCATTTGCCATGCCGGCTGCCGGACCTTGGCGCGGAAGGCGAGATAAGCCGTATCGCCGGTACACAGGGTATCGCCATGCATCAGCAGGGTCGGCGTGCCGTAAAGGTTGATCAGGGTGGGGTCAGGAATCAGGCGGGCGTGGGCGGCGCGCGCGAAGTCCTCGGTTATGAGGAAATCACGGTTGCCGTGCATGATGAAAACTGCCGTGCCGCTCCGGCTTAATTCCGCCAGGGTGCTTGTGACTGTGGCGTGATGGGGGTCGACCAGGTCGTCGTCGCCTGCCCAGTACTCGAACAGGTCGCCCAGAATGTACAGCGCCTCGGCCCGGGATGCAGTGTGGCGTGCGAAATCTTCAAATACTCGCGTGGTCTGCGGGCGTTCCGGGCCAAGGTGCAGGTCGGCGACAAACAGGCTGTGTTTCATTGGGGGGAGGAGTGATGATGAAGCGGTAATGGGGTATCCCATTACCTATCACCCATTACGTCAGCAAACTTCGATGCTCTCGATCACCACATCTTCCAGAGGCACATCCTGATAACCTGCCTGGCTGCCAGTCTTGACCTTGCCGATGCGGTCCACGATTTCCTTGCCGTCAATTACTTTGCCGAAGACACAGTAGCCGAAGCCTTGCGGGGTTGATGCTGTGTAGTTGAGGAAGCTGTTGTTCGCCGTATTGATGAAAAACTGGCTGGAGGCCGAATGGGGGTTGGGGGTGCGTGCCATGGCGATGGTGTAGGTTTCGTTCTTCAGGCCGTTGCCGGCTTCGTTCTCGATCTCCGCCATGGTTTCCTTCTGGATCAGACCGGACATGAAACCTCCGCCCTGAACCATGAAGCCATCGATGACGCGATGGAATATCGTGCCGTCGTAAAAGCCCTTTTCCACATATTTGAGGAAGTTCTCAACAGTTTTTGGGGCTTTCTCGGCGTCCAGATCAATGGTGATGTCGCCGAAATTGGTGTGAAGCTTAACCATGGGTTTTTTCCTTTTTACTCTTGGGGGTTTTCTTGTGGGGTTTTACCGGCTCGACCGATTCCGCAATCCTGGAATTGTCCGTCGAGATTTCGGTGACCAGCGCTACTTCCTCGATGATCACCGGCTGAATCGGGACGTCGGCGTCAAACGGTCCGCCAGCAGCAGTGGGCGCGGCGCCGATTTTTTTCACAATATCCATGCCTTTGACTACTTTGCCGAAGACGCAATAGCCGTAGTAATCGGGCAGTGGGCGATGAAAGTTGAGATATTTGTTGTCATCGAGGTTGATGAAGAATTGTGCGGTGGCTGAATTCGGGTCGTAGGAGCGCGCCATGGCCAACGTGCCGCGTTCGTTCCTGAGGCCGTTGTCGGCTTCATTGCTGATCGGCTCGTGTGTGGGTTTGTACTGGTAGTCCGGTGTGAAACCGCCGCCCTGGATCATGAATTTATTGATGGTGCGGTGAAACAGGGTGCCCTTGTAGTGGCCGTCATTTACATATTGCAGGAAGTTGGCGACGGTTTTCGGCGCCTTGTCCGGGAAAAGTTCAAATACCATGTCGCCCAGATTGGTGCGCATGGTCACTTGCGGATTGGCGGCATGGGTGCCCGCGCTGAAGAAAATTCCTGCTGCCAGAAAGATCAGGCGGAGTGTTTTCATGCTGTCCCCTCGTAGATGATTTTCCATTCGTTGTTCTCAAGTTTCCAGTACTGGCGTTTCTTCATCTGGTTTTTCAGATTGTTGCTGCTGTAATCCTGATCGAATGTTATCACCATCAGGTTTTCATTGCCCGGGTAGCTAAAAATGCTGACCCCGGACAGTTTGATCTTGACCCAGGTCTTGCCCATGTTGACTTGGCGCTTCTGAGTATCCCAGGAGCTGTAGTTCTGGCCGGGAGCTTTGAAGTTTTTTGAATAGTGCCGCAAATATTTATCTGAATCAATACTTTCCCAGTCGTGCCGCCAGTTCTCGACGAGCTTGCCGAGTTCGTCGCGCTGAGCAGCCAGTTCCTTGGCGTCCGCCCATTCAATGTGGTCGCTGATTACCACGGGAGTCAGTCCGATCTGCAAGTCTTTTCCGAGCTTGTCCAGGTCGGGGTTGGCCAGCACCACGCAACCACTGCTCGCGCGCGGCGGTCGGCTGTAGGTGTCGCTGGGTACTCCGTGTAGCCAGATGCCATGGCCGTTTTTCCCCTGCTGCCTGTCCCATTCATTAGGATAGCTGATCGGGAAGGCGGAGGTGCCGTAGAAGTCTGAAATCTGGGTTTTGGGCAGATGGGAGGTAACGAAATACACCCCTAACGGCGTTTTCTGATCACCTTCCTTGATTTTCTCGGAGCCGGCCTTGCCGCTGCTGACATAGTAGTCAGCTATATAGCGCGGCGTGCCGTTATCGTTCTGATACAGATAGAGCCGTGATTTTCCAGTGTCCACAACGACTGCATAGTGCTGTTCCGGCTGAAACTGCACCAGGTATTTGGGCACTTGATTGACCGGCATCTGCTCCAGGTGGCGCAGCAGGCGGGCGCGTGCTTCCTCGCGCAGATCGGAGATTTGATGCTGGGAGGCGCCGGCTGCGCTGCCGATGGAACTCAGTGGATATGCTCGCGCCATCAACAGGTCACCCCGAATCAGGTGGGCCAGCTTGAAATTGGGGTAGATTTTGAGCAGGGCCTCAATGTCGTTCATGGCGAGGTCGAGGCGGTTTTGCCGGACCTCCAGCAGGCTTTTCACCAGCATCGACTCGAGGTCGCTTGGGGACTGGCGCTGCGGCGCTTCGCTTTTTTGTCGCGGCCCGGGATGTTTATCCCGGGTCAGGGCGAAAAAGCCCAATGCTGAAGCCAGGGCGATTACAACGACAAGGATAATCCTTGCCATGCCGGATAAATGGAAGGTTCTGCGCAAAATAGGACTACCGGCCGATCCGCTCCTGCTGGATCAGCCATTTGTCGCCTGCTTTCACCAGTACAATAGTTTTCGTGGTGATGGTTTGCAAGGCGTCGGATTTGTAGCTCTGCTTGAAAGTGATGCTGGCATGGCTGGCATCGCTGAGAGTGACGCGAGGGGATTCGATGCCGACATGGATCGACTTGGGCCGACTGATGCGATTCTTGCGCTCTTTTTCCCAGGATGCACGGCTGCCGCCTGGCACTTTGAAATCCTTGGCGTAATAGGAAAGATAGGCGCCCACGTTCTTGCTCGACCAGGCATTAGCCCAGCCGTTGAGCGTTTTCAGCACGGCGGCTTCAGTGTCGGATTTGCTGACTTGTTCGGTTGCTGGCGCGGCCTTGGGTTCCGGTGCGGGCTTGGCAGGCGCCGGTGCGGGGGCTGGCACCGGCTGCACTATGGAGGGGGCTGGCGAGGGTGCAGGCTTGATCGCTTCGGGTATTGCCGGGGTCGTTGCGGGCGCGGCAGCAGGGGCAGCCGCCGGGGATGTGGTCTTGGTTGGGGCGCGGTTCGCCTTGCCGCCAGCGGAAAACAGTTCCTTGACCAGCGCCAGCTTGGTTTGCGCGGCAACATTGCCCTTGTCCAGTTGCAGCGCCTTGTCATAGGCCTGGCTCGCCATCTTGGCGTAGATGTCGCCCAGATTCTCGTGCGCTGTGGCGTAGCTCGGGTGGGTGCTGATCGCCATTTCCAGGGCATGCCGGGCTTTATCGTATTGCCCCTGTGAGGCATACAGCACCGCCAGGTTGTTGTAGGGTTCGGGCAGTTCGGGATATTCCTCGGTCAGCCTGGTGAAGATCTGGATCGCTTCAGCATTCTTGCCCTGCTCTGCCAGAATCAGTCCCTTGAGGAAACGCCCCTGCGCGATTTTCGGCCCCTGCGCGTCCTTGGGGCGGCTGGTGAGGTAGCTTTCGAGGCGTTCCAGAGCCTTGTCGTTCTGCCCCTGTTTGTAGAGCTTGTTGATGTCCTGCAGCTCATCGGCGCGAGCAGGCTGGCCGAAGGTGAAGAACAAGGTACAGGACAGGGAGGCTAAGATCGTGGCAATGCGGAAACGGCTCATTGGTAGTATACTTTTCACTATATTGCAAACAGGCTGAATTCTAACAAGAACCGCCCCTTTCACCAAACCCTTTGCTTCGAAATTTTTCAGAATGACCCCAGTTTATGAGCAGCAGCGATAACGCCCCCGTTCCCCATTTCATCCGCAACATCATTCAGGCCGATCTTGCCAGCGGCAAGCACAAGTGCATCGTCACGCGTTTTCCACCTGAGCCCAATGGTTATCTCCACATTGGCCACGCCAAGTCGATCTGTCTGAATTTCGGCCTGGCGCTGGACTTTCAGGGCAGATGTAACCTGCGTTTCGACGACACCAATCCCGAGAAGGAAAGCAATGAATATGCCCGCTCCATCCAGGACGATGTGCGCTGGCTGGGCTTCCAGTGGGACGGCGAGGTGCGCTGGGCATCGGACTATTTCGAGGCGCTTTACGATTACGCGGCCGAGCTGATCCGGCAGGGCAAGGCCTACGTGTGCGACCTCAGCCCCGAGGAGATGCGCGAATACCGCGGCACACTCACTGCGCCGGGCAGAAACAGCCCGTACCGCGACCGCCCCGTGGCGGAAAATATTGACCTGTTCGCCAAGATGCGCGCCGGCGAGTTTCCCGATGGCAGCAAGGTGGTGCGCGCCAAAATAGACATGGCATCGCCCAACATCAACCTGCGCGATCCGGCGATCTACCGCATTCGCCGTGCCCATCACATCCGCACCGGCGACAAGTGGTGCATCTACCCGATGTACGACTACACCCACTGCATTTCCGATGCGCTGGAGAACATCACCCATTCCCTGTGCACGCTCGAGTTCGAGGACCACCGCCCGCTCTACGACTGGGTGCTGGACCAGCTGCCGGTGCCATGCCATCCGCAGCAGATCGAATTCTCCCGCCTGGAGCTGCAGTACACCCTGACCAGCAAGCGCAAGCTGAACCAGCTGGTGACGGAAAAGCTGGTTTCAGGCTGGGATGATCCGCGCATGCCCACCATCACCGGCATGCGCCGGCGCGGCTACACGCCCGAAGGCATCCGCGAGTTCGCGCGGCGCATCGGCATCTCCAAGAGTGACAACGTGGTCGACATGAGTGTGCTCGAAGGCTGCATCCGCGAGGACATGGAAGTGCGCGTGCCGCGCGTGATGGCAGTGATCAAGCCACTGAAAGTAGTGATCACCAACTTCGTCGAAGGCGAAACGCAGTCGCGCGAAGCCGGCTTCCATCCCAACCACCCCGAGTTTGGCAACCGGGTGGTGCCATTTTCAGAGGAAATCTGGATCGAGGCCGACGATTTCAGCGAAAACCCGCCGCCAGGCTGGCAGCGCCTGGTGCCGGGCGGCGAGGTGCGGTTGCGCTACAGTTATGTCATCAAGTGCGATGAAGCGATCAAGGATGGCGCTGGCAATGTGGTTGAACTGCGCTGCTCGATCGATCCCGACACGCTCGGCAAGAACCCGCAGGGGCGCAAGGTCAAGGGCGTGATCCACTGGCTTTCTGTCGAGCATGCCTTGCCGGCGGAAATCCGGCTCTACGACCGCCTGTTCACCGTGGCCGAGCCGGATAGCGACAAGGCGCGCGACTTCCGCGAATTCATCAACCCCGAATCGCTGACCGTGGTGCAGGGCTGGGTGGAAGCCGCCGTGCGCGATGCCGCGCCCGAAACCCGCTACCAGTTCGAGCGTCTCGGCTACTTCTGCGCCGACCGCCACGACCACCAGCCCGGAGGCAAGCTGGTGTTCAACCGTACGGTGACGCTGAAGGATTCGTGGACAAAGGAGCAGGGCTAATTTTTGCCGCAAAGGACGCTAAGGTTCGCAAGGTAAGGCAATAAGTTAATGAACGCGTTTCGCATCGCCCATTGGGTAGCAGATTAAATTGTTCAAGCTTCTGAATTCCTTGCGTCCCTTGCGTCCTTTGCGGTTCAAGAATTTTAAAGGTTTATTAGGTTTATCAGATGCTGAAAATTTACAATTCCCTTTCTCGTTCCAAGCAGGATTTCATCCCCATCGAACCCGGCAAGGTCCGTATGTACGTCTGCGGCATGACGGTGTACGACTTCTGTCACCTCGGCCATGCGCGAGTGATGGTGGTGTTCGACATGATCAACCGTTGGCTCAGGGCCGATGGTTTCGATGTCACGTACGTGCGCAACATCACCGACATCGACGACAAGATCATCAAGCGTGCGGCCGAGAATCACGAACCTATCGATGCCCTGACCGGCCGATTTATCGCCTCGATGGACGAGGACGCGGCGAAACTTGGCGTGGAGAAGCCGGAGCATGAACCGCGCGCCACCCAGTACGTGCCCGGCATGATCGCCATGATCCAGGCCCTGATGGACAACGGACTGGCGTATGTAGCGAAGAGCGGCGACGTGTGTTATTCGGTGCACAAATTTCCCGGTTACGGCAAGCTTTCCGGCAAGTCGCTGGACGACCTGCGCGCCGGCGAGCGGGTGGATGTCGCCGTGGGCAAGGACGACCCGCTCGACTTCGTGCTGTGGAAATCAGCCAAACCCGGCGAACCTCAGTGGGATTCGCCTTGGGGGCAGGGCCGTCCGGGCTGGCACATCGAGTGCTCGGTGATGAGCGATGCCCTGCTCGGCGAGCATTTCGACATCCACGGCGGCGGCGCGGACTTGCAGTTTCCCCACCACGAGAACGAGATCGCCCAGTCCGAGGGCACGCACGGCCACCAGCATGTCAACTACTGGATCCACAATGGCTTCGTGCGGGTGGACAACGAAAAGATGTCGAAATCGCTCGGCAACTTCTTCACCATCCGCGAAGTGCTGGAGCGCTACGATGCCGAAGTGGTGCGCTTCTTCATTCTGCGCGCCCACTACCGCAGCCCCCTGAATTATTCCGACCAGCACCTGGACGATGCCAAAGGCGCGTTGACGAGGCTTTACACAGCGCTGAAAAATGTCCCGCCTCACCCCTCACCCCTCACCCCTCACGGCGTAGCAATTGATTGGCACGACCCCTATGCCGCTGCTTTCAAGGCAGCGATGGAAGACGACTTCAATACTGCCGAGGCAGTTGCAGTATTGTTCGACCTGGCCAACGAAGCCAACAAGACCCACGACAAACAACTCGCCGGCCTGCTCAGGTCATTGGGAGGGGTGCTGGGATTGTTGCAGCGCGATCCGAGCGAGTTCTTGCAGGGTAGCGCGGGGGAGTCGGGATGTACGCCGGAACAGATCGAAAAGCGCATCGCCGAACGGATAGCCGCCAAAAAAGCCAAAGATTATGCCGCCGCCGACCGCATCCGCAAGGAATTGCTGGATGAAGGTGTCGTGCTGGAGGATACACCGCAGGGGACGGTCTGGCGGCGGGCTTAGGTCTTGTGTGATGGGTATCGCTGTGCTCCACCCATCCTACATAGATTTTCGTGGCTCACCGCAGTTGTAGGATGGGTGGAGCACAGCGATACCCATCAATACCCACCAATCATAAATTTGATACCATGCACCGATGACCAACTATCGGCGCAATTTCATCGCGGGCGGCAGCTTCTTTTTCACCGTCAATCTGGCTGACCGCCAATCCCGCCTGCTCACCGATCATATCGCGTTATTGCGCGAGGCTTTCCGCTATACCCGCTCACGGCATCCATTCCAGATAGAAGCCATTGCGGTCATGCCTGAGCATCTGCACACCATCTGGACGTTACCGCCGGATGATCTGGATTACGCAACCCGCTGGCGTTTGATCAAAACGACATTTTCGCGCGGATTACCCAAGGGCGAGCGCATTTCACAAAGCCGCAGCAACAAGGGTGAACGGGGTATCTGGCAACGCCAGTATTGGGAGCACACGCTCAGGGATGAACAGGATTTTGAGCGGCATGCCGAATACATCCATTTTAATCCGGTCAAGCATGGACATGTAAAATCGGTGGCGGAATGGCCTTATTCGTCATTTCACCGCTTTGTCGAACTGGGAAACTATGCGGCAGATTGGGGTGGAGGTGTGGAGAGTGAGTTGTGTTTTGGGGAGAGGTGAGGGATTGATGGGTATCGCTGCGCTTTGGGGTAGGGTGATGGGTATCGCTGCGCTCCACCCATCCTACTGTACTGAAAGGAACACAGCATGAAAGCAAATCGACCGTGGCTGAAACAGATGATGAAGTTTGGACTGGTTTTAGTGGCCTGGGTCAGCATGAGCGCAGAGGCGGGGTTATTCGGATTTGGTGGAAAAAGCTGGAAGGAAGAAGTGCTGTTGCACGATGGCAAAAAAAATCATCGTTGAACGGGTTCAGAAGCTGGGTAGCCGCCCCACCTTGGAAAGCCGAGAGCGGCAGATACTGGATGAAACTATTACCTTCTCGATCCCGGAAACACACCAGAAAATCATCTGGGCCATGAGCTTTCGCGATGACGTACCTGAGCCGAACGGCATAAACGTCGTGGTTCTGGATATTGTGAACAACGTCCCTTACATCGGGGGTTACCCTGCTGGCTGCATTGCCTATAATAAATGGAAACGTCCCAATCCCCCGCAGATATTGTTCAAGTACGAGAGTGGTCAATGGAAGCGTGTCACCTTGGCGGAATTCCCGCCACAAATCAGCCGGGCAAACGTCATTGTCGGCGGGCCGCCTGCGGAAGGGATAGAGCCCTTCTACACGGTGGAACAGGTCAACGAAGAGAATCACGATATTAATACGCCCGAATACAAAACCATCCTGCGGGAGGCCATGAAGACTGAGTGGTGTCCACAGTATCCAAGTGGGCCTAAGGCACCTCTACCAATAACGCCGATTTCGCCACCGAATAATACTGGTGTAAAAAAATAACAGCACATATCCAACGTAACTGGCTCAAGTAAACGTAGGATGGGTCGAGCGCAGCGATACCCATCATCCCACCGCGATGAACCACAAAAGACTAGGGGCAGGAATCATCTTCCTGCCCCTAGTCTTTTTTCATCAAGTTCGTGCAAGCTTACTGCCCGAAAAAATCCTTCATCTTGTCCATCCATGATTTTGTGCGTGGGTTGTGCCGGGCACCATCCTGCTCGTTGAGCGTCTCCAGTTCACGTAGCAGTTCTTTCTGACGATCGGTCAGGCTTACCGGTGTTTCCACCACCATGTGGCACATCAGATCGCCGTGAGCGCTGCTGCGGACCCCTTTGATGCCTTTGCCGCGCAGGCGGAACACCTTGCCGGACTGGGTTTCTGCCGGGATCTTGATTTTGGCGTGGCCGTCCAGCGTCGGGATCTCGATTTCGCCACCCAGCGCTGCCGTGGTGAAGCTGATCGGCATTTCACAGTGCAGGTCGTTGTGGTCGCGCTGGAAAACCGAGTGGGCCTTGATCTGGATGACCACGTACAGATCGCCTGGCGGACCGCCGTTGACACCGGCTTCGCCTTCGCCCGAGAGGCGGATGCGGTCGCCTTCGTCGACTCCTGAGGGGATTTTCACCGCCAGGGTTTTGTACTGCTTGACGCGCCCGCTGCCTTGACATGTGCCGCAGGGATGGGCGATCACCTTGCCGCTGCCGTGGCATTTCGGGCAGGCCTGCTGGATCGAGAAGAATCCCTGCTGCATCCGTACCTGGCCGTGGCCGGCGCAAGTGGGGCAGGTTTCCGGCTTGGAGCCGGCCCTGGCGCCGCTACCGTGGCAGGTGTCGCACTCTGCCATGGTGGGGATGCGAATCTTGGTTTCGGTGCCGCGTGCGGCATCTTCCAGCGAGATTTCCAGGTTGTAGCGCAGGTCGGCGCCGCGGTAGACGTTGGATCGTCCGCCACGGCCACCGCCGGCACCGCCGAAGATGTCGCCGAAGATGTCGCCAAAGGCATCGGCGAAACCGCCGCCAAACCCTCCCGCGCCGCCCATGCCGGCCTGCTGGTCGACACCGGCATGGCCGTACTGGTCGTAGGCGGAACGCTTGCTCGCGTCAGACAGGATCTCGTAAGCCTCCTTGGCTTCCTTGAAATGCTCCTCCGCCTTCGGATTGTCCGGGTTGCGGTCCGGATGGAACTTCATCGCGAGCTTGCGGTAGGCCTTCTTGATCTCGTCGTCGTTGGCGTCCTTGTTGACGCCGAGAATTTCGTAAAAGTCGCGTTTGGACATATGGCTCTCTCACCGCAGAGGACGCGGAGGACGCGGAGGAACCCCAGGCATGAAGCGGGTTTTTCCTCTGAGTCCTCCGCGTCCTCCGCGGTTAATGGGTTTTACTTCTTCTCGGTTTTGACTTCTTCGAACTCGGCATCCACCACGTTGTCATCAGCCTCTTTCTTGCCGGCTTCAGCCCCGCCCGCTTCTGGCTGGGCTTGTTCGGCGTACATCTTCTCGGCCAGCTTGTGGGAAGCTTCTCCCAGTGCTTTGGTCTTGGCTTCGATGGTGTCCTTGTCGTTGCCCTTGAGCGCTTCCTCGGCTTCTTTCAGGGCGGCCTCGATGGCGGCTTTTTCATCGGCAGTGATCTTGTCACCGTAGTCGGTCAGGGATTTCTTCACCGAGTGCACCATGCCGTCGCACTGGTTGCGGGCGTTGACCAGTTCCAGCGTCTTGCGGTCATCCTCGGCGTGGGCAGCCGCGTCCTGCTCCATGCGGCGGATTTCCTCTTCGGACAGGCCGGAGCTGGCCTGGATCTTGATCTTGTTCTCCTTGCCGGTGGCCTTGTCCTTGGCGGAAACGTGCAGGATGCCGTTGGCGTCGATGTCGAAGGTGACTTCGATCTGCGGCATGCCGCGCGATGCCGGCGGTATGTCGGAGAGGTTGAACTGGCCCAGGCTCTTGTTGCCGGAGGCCACGTCGCGCTCACCCTGCAGAACATGGATGGTCACCGCGCTCTGGTTGTCCTCGGCAGTGGAGAATACCTGGCTCGCCTTGGTCGGGATGGTGGTGTTCTTCTGGATCAGCTTGGTCATCACGCCACCCATGGTCTCGATGCCCAGGGACAATGGCGTTACGTCGAGCAGCAGCACGTCCTTGACTTCACCCTGCAGCACACCGCCCTGGATTGCCGCGCCGATGGCGACGGCTTCGTCCGGGTTAACGTCCTTGCGGGCTTCCTTGCCGAAAATCTCCTTCACCTTCTCCTGCACCTTGGGCATGCGGCTCTGGCCACCGACCAGGATCACGTCGGCGATGTCTTCGAGCTTCACGCCGGCATCCTTGATGGCCATGCGGCAGGGCGCAATGGTGCGCTCGATCAGTTCTTCCACCAGGGACTCGAACTTGGAGCGCGTGACTTTCACGGCCAGGTGTTTCGGTCCGGCAGCGTCGGCGGTGATGTAGGGCAGGTTGACTTCAGTCTGCTGCGAAGAAGACAGCTCGATCTTGGCTTTCTCAGCGGCATCTTTCAGGCGCTGCAGGGCGAGTACGTCGTTCTTCAGGTCGATGCCATTTTCTTTCTTGAATTCGTCCACCAGGTAGTCCATCAGGCGCTGGTCGAAATCTTCGCCGCCGAGGAAGGTGTCGCCGTTGGTGGAGAGCACCTCGAACTGGTGTTCGCCCTCAATCTCGGCGATCTCGATGATGGAAATATCGAAGGTGCCGCCGCCGAGGTCGAATACCGCAATCTTGCGGTCGCCTTCCTTCTTGTCCATGCCGAAGGCGAGCGCGGCCGCAGTCGGCTCGTTGATGATGCGCTTGACTTCCAGACCGGCGATGCGGCCGGCATCCTTGGTGGCCTGGCGCTGGCTGTCGTTGAAGTAGGCCGGCACGGTGATGACGGCTTCGGTAACTTCCTCGCCGAGGTAGTCTTCGGCAGTCTTCTTCATCTTGCGCAGCACTTCAGCAGACACCTGCGGCGGTGCCATTTTCTTGTCGCGGGCTTCGACCCAGGCGTCGCCGTTGTCAGCCTTGAGGATCTTGTAGGGCATCAGGTCGATGTCCTTCTGCACTTCCTTTTCCTCAAAACGGCGACCGATCAAACGCTTCACCGCGTAGAGAGTGTTTTTCGGGTTGGTGACGGCTTGGCGCTTGGCCGGCGCGCCGCACAGGATTTCGCCGTCTTCGGCGTAAGCGACGATGGAAGGCGTGGTGCGCGCGCCTTCGGAGTTTTCGATGACCTTGGACTGGCCGTTTTCCATCACCGCAACGCACGAGTTGGTGGTGCCCAAGTCAATACCAATGATTTTTCCCATGTTTCTTCCTTTGTAACGAATGATTAAGAATTAACCTTGTTTCCCAGATGGGGATGCTAGTGACTATTTCAAGACTCTTTGGTCTTGGCCACCATTACCAGCGCCGGGCGCAGTACCCGGTCATGCAGCAGATAACCTTTTTGCAGGACACTGACTACCGTATTGGGAGCAGCGTCGGCTTCCACCATGCTGATGGCCTGATGTTTGTGGGGATCGAATTTTTCGCCGGTCGGGTCGATTTCGCTCAGATTGAATTTCTCGAATACCGATACCAGTTGTCTGAGGGTCAGCTCGACACCGCTCTTCATGCTGGCCAGATCGGCGGTTTCCACCTTGATGGCGGCTTCTAGACTGTCCTTGACGGCCAGCAGCTCGGACGAGAAACCCTCGACGGCGAACTTGTGGGCGTTGGCGATTTCCACCTGGGTGCGCTTGCGGATGTTTTCCGTGTCGGCCTTGGCGCGCAGCCAGGCATCGTGATGTTCCTGAGCGTTTAGTTCAGCCTGCTTGAGCATTTCTTCCAGGCTGGGCATGACTTCGGCCGCTTCGCCTTCGATTCCCGCCTGGAAGGCATCGCCCATGGCTGAAGATTCGCCGAGATTTTCGAGAAACTCTTCCTGCTCGATTTTGTTTTTTTGATCTTCTGGCTGCATGTGACGTTCTCCTGATAACGATGCAAAACCATATTGGGTGCAATGTTTTATTTTCAAGAGAGGGGTAGTGAGGTTTTTTTGGTTTATGCTCTGAGAGGCCGGATTTGTATGGCTGGTGGCCTGGTTCGGTTGCAAGCGTTTGGGTTCTATGGCATCGTGCAGAACAACCTGTTGTTTGGGAGTGATGTGTTGATATTAATCAATTAGGTTAATCTTAATGGCTCGTAGTTTTTCGCACTCCAAAATCATCAATTTTTCTCTCGTCGCGCTGGCCTTCTTCGTCCTGGTGCTCACCGGGGAGGTGGTTTGGGATTCTTATTCCAACTACCGTGCCGTGCGTGATATGGGTCAGGCCAATGCAATGGCGGATCACCTGTTCAGGGCTGCTGGTCGCGAGGCGGTGGAGCGCGGTCTGACCGCCAGCGCACTGGGCAGCCCTGTTCCAGCCTCTCCGGTGATCCTGAAGAGCATTGCCGGTCTACGCGAAAAAGGCGATATCAGTTGGAACCAGGCACTCGTTCTGGCACGCGACCTGGCGATACGCGGGAACCCGGATTCCGAGTTTGTCGATGCCATCCGTCAGGCAGAGCGCGAACAGGTGAATTTGATTCAGGCGCGCAGTCGTGCTGATTCGTGTCTGAAAGGCGAAGCCTGTACCTATACCGCAATTGAGTGGCAGAAAGTGATCAGCCACTTCATCGGGGTTTCTTCGCGCTTGCGCGAGGCGGCGTTCCTGCCGGTGGATACACCGCGTCACGTGGCCCAGCTCAACCTCTCTCTCAAGCGCTGGGTGTGGCTGGCGAGCGAGCACGCCGGGCGCGAGCGCGCCATGCTGGGCTACTACATCAGTGCACGGCTGCCTTTGCCGCCGGCTGTGCTGGACGAGATGAAGGCGAATCGCGGCGTGGTCGATCGCAGTATTTTCGATATCCAGGTGGTCGCCGGACTGAAGAGCACCGATCCCCGTATCGTTCATGCAGTGAGGGAGATGGAGCAATCCTTCCTCGGCCGCTACGAATCGGTGCGTCGTCAGGTTTATCGGGAGGTCGACAATGGCGGTTATTCCCTAAGTGGCACTGAATGGTTCGAGCGCTCGACCCAGGCGATCGATTCCATCCTGGCTGTCTCCAGCGCGGTGAGCCTGGTCGCCGATGAGTTTGCGGCACAGGCCATGCGCGAGACCCTGCTGAACATGCTACGCCACGCCGTCATGCTGGTTGCGGCCCTGATGCTGGCGATCTGGAGCATGACCAAGGTGCGTCAGACCGCCAACTCGCTGTTCAAGCAGAAGGAACTCGCCGAGGTGACGCTGCATTCCATCGGCGATGCAGTGATTACCACCGATGGTGCCGCGCGGGTGGAATACCTCAATCCGGTGGCCGAGCAGCTGACCGGCTGGAAGACGCAGGATGCCTACGGCAAGTTGTTGACCGAAGTGTGTGTACTGATCGATGGCGTGACGCGCGTAGCGGAGCCCAACCCGGTGGAGCAGTGCCTGCGCGAACGGAAGGTGGTCGGGCTGGCGAGCAATGTGGTGCTGGTTGCGCGGGATGGCAAGGAGTACATCATCGAGGATTCGGCGGCGCCGATCCGCGACCGGGAAGGCGCCATCATCGGCGCTGTGATGGTGTTCTACGATGTGACGCAGATGCGTCACACGCCGCACCTGCTGTCTTATCACGCCACCCACGACGCGCTTACCGGCCTGGTTAACCGGCGCGAGTTCGAGCGGCGTCTGGCTGAACTGCTGGTGCGCGCCAGGAATCTCGGGCAGGGACATGCCTTCTGCTACATCGATCTGGATCAGTTTAAGGTGATCAATGATACCTGTGGTCACGCGGTGGGCGACAAGCTGCTGCGCCAGCTTACCTATCTGTTGCAGGAAGGCATGCGCGAGTCCGACACCCTCGCGCGCCTGGGCGGGGATGAGTTCGGCGTGCTGTTGGAGAATTGCCCCCTCGACCGGGCACTGAAAATCGCGGAAAGCCTGCGCCAGGTGGTCAAGGATTTTCGCTTCAGCTGGGAGGGGCGCCCCTTCGACTTGGGGGCGAGTATTGGTTTGGTCCTCATCGACGCCGACAGCGTCAGCATTGAGGAACTCATGAGCGAGGCCGACGCCGCCTGCTATGCCGCCAAGGAAAAAGGGCGCAACCGGGTGCAGGTTTTTCGGCCCGGTAACCTGGAACTGGCTCGGCGCCACGGTGAAATGCAGTGGGTGTCGCGCATCAGCCAGGCACTGGAGGAGAACCGCTTTGTCCTGTATTGCCAGAAGATTGCTCCGCTAGACGGAATGCAGGAACGACATTGTGAAATCCTGCTGCGGTTGCTGGACGAGGAAGGAGTGCTGGTGCAGCCGATGGACTTCATCCCGGCCGCGGAGCGTTACAACCTGATGCCGGCGGTTGACCGCTGGGTGATCCACCATGGCCTGGCTACCATCGGGCAGCATCTGCGCGAGCGTCCGGGGCAGGCTGGCGAGGTTTTTTGCATCAATTTGTCCGGCGCTTCACTGAGTGAGGAAAATCTCGAGCAGTTCATCAGTGAACAACTCGCCATGCATCAGGTGCCACCGCGCCTGATTTGCTTCGAGATCACCGAAACCGCTGCTGTAGCCAACCTCGAGCATGCTGCTGCACTGATCAAAGCACTCAGGGCCGAAGGCTGCCGCTTTGCCCTGGATGACTTCGGCAGCGGCTTGTCTTCTTTCATGTACCTGAAATTTCTGCCAGTGGATTACCTGAAAATTGATGGCGCTTTCGTCAAGGATATGGTGGATGATACGGTGGATTACGCCATGGTGCAGGCGATCAATACGGTCGGTCACGTCATGGGGATCAAGACGATTGCCGAGTATGTGGAAAATGACGCTATCCTGGAGAAGCTGCGAGAGCTTGGCGTTGATTACGCTCAGGGTTATGGAATTCACAAGCCTTGCCCAATGGATCAGTGTTTGGCAGGGTCTTGCGATATGGCCTGAAGCAAGCTTCCCGGGTTCGTAATTGCTGCGGATATCCACGTAATAACTGAAGAGTAGAAAATAAAAGGGGGGTAGAGATCGGTATGAATTCTTCGAGAAGGTCTGCCCTCAAGGCGATGGCAGTCCTGGCGGCTTTGCCTTGTCTGCCGCGTGCCTGGGCTGCTGAACCTGGCCAGCCAGTGATACGCATCAACATTCCCGGGCCCCGTGCTCTGGCTTTCATGCCGGTCGAGCTCATTCCGGCGCTCGGTATCGACCGCGCTCTTGGCGTTCATCTGTCTATCCGATATTTTCCCAGTGGCGTGCGCTCTTTCGAAGACGCTTTGGCGGGAAATGCCCACTTCGCTGCGGTGGGATTTTCCGTTCTTCCTGTGCTGGCCTCGAAGGGGGAGAAGGTCTTGGCGGTGGTGCCGCTAAGCGGCAAGATGCCGCCCTATGCGCTGGTGGTACGCAAGGATCTGGCCGGCAAGATCAGGAAAGTCGGCGATCTGAAAGGCCGCAGTATCGGCGTCTCTGCCGGCAGCGTTGCCAGCAAGACTTACCTGAATACTCTGGCAGAGGTCGTGTTGTCCAGCTATGGGGTGAAGCCGAGCGAGGTGCGCTGGGTACCAAACGCGCAAAATATCGATGCAGTGTACGGCGCTCTGGCCGGACAAGCGGTGGATGCCGTGTTCTGCGAAGAGCCATTTGTCAGCGAGCTGGTTCGCAGGGATGCCGGCCGGATACTTCTCGATATGAACACACCCGTGGCCATGGCAAGGATACCCGGCTTGGCGCACCCACGTTCCGTCGTGGCAGCTTCCGCCGAGTCTGTGCGTGAGAACCCGCAGCGCACCGAGCTGATGGTGCAAATGGTGCAGCGTACTCTGGTCTGGATGCATGCGGCCACCCCTGAAGCCATTGTCGGCAAGCTCGGAGTGGCGAATGAAAATGAGCGGCGTGAACTGATTGCCACACTCGCCAGGGTTCCCGACATATTCAGTTCCGACGGCCGTTTTTCGCGCAAACAGGTCGGAGAAACAGTGAATTTCCTGCGGGCCGCCAGCGTGCCCTTGTCGGCGGATCTCGATGTTCATTCCCTGGTCTCCTACCAGTGGTCGGGGAATAAACTTTGATTCTCCGGTATCTGCGCAATTTTTCGGCAAAAAAAGGCACGCTACACGGGCAAGCGATATCCAGGCTGGCGTTAGTACTTGTCATCTCCATGATCGGCATACTGCTGATCGGTCTTAGTAGTTATGCCACTTTCTACCAGCGTGAGGCATCGCAGAAACAGGCGCTCATCGAAGGCTATTACCTTGACCAGTTGCCGCGCCTTGAATCCGAATGGCAAACCGAGGCGGAACAGATCAAGGCGCGCATCGAGTTTTCCCGTATTCTGGAAGACTCTGCCGATCTGCGCTGGGCGAAACTGAATGCGCTTCTTAATGCACAATGGGAATTCATCGAGTTTTCCAACCTTCTGATACTGGATGGGCAGGGAAAAGTCTTGTTTCGATACGGCACGGAAGCCCATGCTCTGGATAATATTTCCGCACTCTCCTTGGGTTGGCTGTATGCGGCCGACCATGGCGAGTTCTACCAGGTGTTTCAGCGGCCTCTATGGTTAGGCCAGGGAGGTCAGGGCAGCTTGCTGCTGCTGAAATCCCTTAACAACTCCATGCTGAAGAAACTGGAAATCCCGGAAACCCACTTGCACCTGAAATTCGATGGCGCTCTGCTGGCTTCTTCGAGTGTCTTACCCAAAGACGCGACTTCTTTTGATCGCAGGATTTTATCCAGCTTCAAGCCGCACTATATAGAAACGGCTTTGTCCTGGCCCGGCAGTGAAAAGCTGCAACTGTTTATCCAGCGTGAAATCTACGTCAGTTACCCCCTGCCTGAATTCCTGCTGCGCCCGGTCATGGCCGTGGTATTCGTTGCTATTCTGCTCTGGCTCGGTCTGGGGCGCTGGCTGCAGAGCACCGTCCTGCGTGTGGAAAGTGTGGAAGCTGCGGCCAAACGCTTTACCGGTAGCGGCAGGTTGAGGCTGGCTGAGACCGAGCTCGAGCCGGCGCAAAGCCGAAAAGATGAAATCGGTGATCTGGCGCTCTCATTGCGAAGTCTGATGCAAACAGTCGATACCCGGGAACGCGAGCAAAAGGCCTATCTTGATACTCTGGCATTGCTGGAAGAGGCTGTGCTGGAGCTGGATTGCGATGGGCGCATCCAGCGCGCCAGTCCGGGTTGGTCCACCCTGGCTCATTGTGACGATGCAGTAGGGCGCAGGCTGGATGAGTTCATTCATGTCGATGACCTAGAGGCCTTGCATACCCAGTGTGATGGGTTGTTCAGGGGTGTGAAAAGCCACATGGGACTGCGTTTGCGGCTGGGTGAGATAGACGGGTTGGTGCACGACTCCTGGCTGGAGTGTCGCTTCGTCAGTCATTGGGATGAGTTGGGCAAGGTGGCCGGCCTGCGCGGGGTGCTGCGCGATGTCACCCAGACTTATCTGCAAGAGAAGCAAATCTCTCACATGGCCCTCCATGATGCCCTGACTGAACTGCCGAACCGGGTGCTGCTGGAGGACCGTTTCAAGGTCGCCTTGCGCTTGGCTTCGCGTACGGTGCACAAGGTGGGGGTGTGCTTTATCGATCTCGATCATTTCAAGAATATCAACGATACCCTTGGTCACAAAGTGGGCGACAAGCTGTTGCAGGCTTTTTCCGAGGTAATGAAGACCCAGCTTCGGGCAGGCGATACCCTGGCACGCTGGGGCGGGGACGAGTTTGTGCTGCTGCTCCCCGACATGGAGTCAGAGGACTCAATTCGGGACACGATTAAAAAAGTGAGGGAAGTCATGCAATCGCCGCTGCAAGTGGACGGTGCCGACTTGCCCGTGACTTTCAGCATGGGCGTGGCGATTTATCCCGATGATGGGGAGGAGGTTGAAACCCTGTTTTCCGAGGCTGACCGCGCAATGTTCTACGCCAAGTCCCAGGGTCGAAATCAGGTGTGCTTCTTCCGCGACATGACCAGCCAGGGCATCGGCAAGAAGGAACTCTACATTCAGAATCGCCTGGCCAATGCCGTTAAATCCCAGCTTATTCAGGCCTGGTTCCAGCCGATTATCGCAGCTTCTACCGGTGCGTGCAGTGGCGTGGAGGTGCTGGCGCGCTGGCATGATGACGAGCTGGGCTGGATCGGTCCTGCCACCTTCATTCCGATAGCGGAAAGTATCGGAATGATCCGGGAGTTGGGTCAGCAGGTATGGCTTGCCAGTTTGACTGCCGCCGAAAGCTGGCAACGTCAGGGCCTGACTTTGAGCATTGCAGTGAACGTGTCGAAGCGGGAGCTTTTTAAGCCCTACTTCACCGAGCAACTGCTGGAAGAGGTGTCCAAACATCAACTTTCCCCAGGGAGCATCATCCTTGAGGTGACTGAAAGCATTGCGCTGCTGGACGTGGAGCATGCCGCGGAGCGCCTGCAGGAGCTCAAGGAGGCGGGTTTTCGCATTGCCATCGACGATTTCGGTACCGGTTATTCCTCGCTTTCGCAGCTGCATGAAATGCACGTGGACGAACTCAAGATCGACATTTCCTTTGTGCGCCGCCTTAACGATCCGCGCGGTTCGAGCATGACACAGGCAATCATCAACCTGGCGCGTGCACTGAATCTGAAGACCGTTGCAGAAGGGGTAGAGGACGAAGAAGCCGCAGCCAGGTTACGCGAGTTGGGGGTGGATTACCTGCAGGGCTACCATTTCGCCAAACCCATGCCGCGTGAGGAATTTGAACTCTGGCTGGCTCAACACAACAGGAGCTAGCCCCTGGATCCTATACCGCCAGATCAATTTGCTGCACTGTCCCGGCGCCGCCGTCTTCACTGAGATAGACGCCGGATGATTTGACTTGGCCGTCGAGTTGGTTCTGGCCGTTCTTGATGTCGAATGGCGTGCTGATATTGCCGAGATAGATCGCGCCGACGTTCTTCTGCGCCAGGTTGCTCAGGGTGTCTTTGCCACCGGCATCTTTGGTCCAGATTTGCAGTTTCTGGTAAACCGCGTCATTTTCGTCGATCCAGCCGTTTTTGTCCTGGTCGTAGGCGGCTAGTTCGGAAAAGCCGTTGCCGCTGGCAGGGCCGAACAGCTCGCTACCGTTGTTGATCTTGCCGTCCGCGTTTTTGTCCAGCGCCAGGAAGCCGCTGCCAGGGGCGACAAATGAAATCTGGTCTGCCGATCCGTCTGCATTGAGGTCGAAGTTGAATTTGGTGCTGGTGAGCTGTGCCGCGGTGCCACCAAAATTAATCACCAGCGGGTCTTTCTTTTTTGCATCACCCAGGCGCAGGCTGACGTTGCTTTCCTCATAGTGTTCGCGGCTCATCGAAAGCTGGAGGTCGAAGCTGATTTCCTTGCCGTCGGCAGTCTTGACCACGCCTTGCGCGGAGAAACTGGTTTGTTCCGCTTCGTAAAGGGTTTCATGGCGGTCGTATTCGATGCCGAATCCCGCTGGTCTCGTTTGTTGCTGTTGCTGAGACGCGGCCTTGTTGGGGTCAGGAATGTTCGCGGGCTCGACAGCCGGCTGGACATCCTCAAGTTTGGTCAGCTTGATTTTCTTTCCGGTTAACGCCTCTACCATCAGTATGATCAGTTGGTAGCGGGGATCGTTTTCCAGGTCTTTTTCCGGGTCGACCGCAGCCACTTGCTTGGTGGTATCAGCATGGGCGGCAGCCAGGGCTTCCGCCGAAAGCCGGACGCTGTCTGCAGCCGGGGCCGGATTCTGTCGCTGGCGTGATCGCCCTTCGAAATCGGGCCGCTGGTCGCCGACCCACATTCTGAGTGACTCCTTGGCCGTGTGCTTGTCGATGGAACTATGCTGGCTGCTTAGCAGGAGGTTCGAACTTTCGATCTTCATGATTTGTTCCGTGCCGAAGGTGGAAACTTGTTTAAGTTTATCGGCGGTTTGGAGCGGAACTTGATGGTGCGTGCACTGAAAATATTAAGATATTTATAAAAATATCAGTGCGTTAGTGAGATACGCCGGATGTTTTTCAAACAGCTTGAGGAGAGGGCGGCTTGATCTTGAAATTGAAGGCTTTTAGTCTTTTGCACCCATCGCCAGCGCACGGTTGCGAGAAGCGGCGCAGGCTTCTTTCTCTTCCGTCGCTATCCAGCCTTGCAGGTTTGCGGTGACGATATCGCTCAGGGTGCGAATCCAGTCATCGCGTTCATTCAGGCAGGGAATGTAACGGAACTCCTTGCCTCCGGCGCCGAGGAAGGAGGCTTTGCCTTCCAGTGCAATCTCCTCCAGGGTTTCGAGGCAGTCGCCGACGAAGCCTGGGCAGATGACATCCACCCGGTTTACGCCCTGCTTGCCGAGTTCTTCCAGGATTGCCGTGGTGTAGGGCTTGAGCCATTCGGCACGGCCGAAGCGCGACTGGAAGCTGATCCGGTATTGATCCGGTTTCAGCTCCAGTGCTTCTGCCAGCAGCCGGCCGGTTTTCTGGCATTCGCAGTGGTAGGGGTCGCCTTTGTCCAGGGTGTAGCGTGGTACGCCGTGAAAGCTCATGACCAGCTTGTCGGGATGACCATTCTGCATCCAGTCGTCGCGCACGCTTTGCGCCAATGCCGCGATGTATCCGGGGTGGTCGTGAAAGCTCCGGACGGTACGGATTTCCGGCATGTTGCGCATCTTGCGCAAGATGTCGAACACTGCGTCCATGGCCGTAGCCGTGGAGCTGGCGGCGTACTGCGGGTAGAGCGGGAAAATCAGGATGCGCCCGCAGTTCTGCTGCTTGAGTTTTTCCAGCGCCGACGCAACCGAAGGATTGCCGTAGCGCATGGCGAATTCGATCAAAACAGAGCCTATCCCTCCGTTTTCCGGAGGGATAGGCGTTTGCCCCCTCTCCCCTTCGTGGGAGAGGGTTGGGGAGAGGGTCGGTTTCAACAATTCACCCAAATAGCCCCGCAGCAGCTTGGCCTGCCGCTGGGTATGAACCTGCAGCGGCGAGCCTTCTTTGGTCCAGATCTGGGCGTATTTTTCCGCCGATTTCTTCGGCCGGGTGTTGAGGATGATGCCGTTCAGAATCAGCCACCACAGCGCACGGGGAATTTCCACCACGCGCGGGTCGCCGAGGAATTCCCTTAGATAAGGTTTAACTGCCGCAGCGGTGGGCGCATCGGGCGTGCCGAGATTGATCAGGAGAACGCCGGTTCGGCTGGGCGTGCCATGGCGGTAAGCCGGTTCGGTGCGGTAAGACACGATTACGAGCCCTCAGTGGTAGGAAAGCGCGCTGGACAGCAGCTTGGCGGTGACGTCCACGATCGGAATGATACGTTCGTAGGCCATCCGGGTTGGGCCGATTACGCCGACGGTGCCGACGACTTGGCCGTTCACCTCGTAGGGTGCGGTCACCAGGCTGCATTCGTCTAGCGGCATGCGGCCGGATTCGCCACCGATGAATATCTGCACGCCCTGGGCGTGCTGGCTGATGTCCAGAAGCTGCAGCAGGGTGGTTTTCTGATCGAAGGCGTCGAATAGCCTGCGCAAGGACGCCATATTGGAAGACAGGTCCTGCACATGCAGCAGCTTGCGTTCGCCAGAGAGTACGTAACTGTCGGCGCCTTCGTTCGATGCAGCGCCGCCGGCCTCCATCGCCAGAGTCATGAGCGTGGTCATGTCGTGGTGCAACTGTTTCAGTTCGACCTGCATTCTGCTGCGCACCTCTTCCAGGGTGCAACCGGCGTAGTGCTGGTTGATGAAGTTGGCCGCCTGGGTCAGCTCCGAGGCGGAATAGGATTTCTCGCTGACGATAATGCGGTTCTGCACGTTGTCGTCGGTAGTGACCAGGATCAAAAGTATGCGTTTTTCGGAAAGATTCACGAATTCGATATGGCGAAAGCCGATGCTGCGGCGCTTCGGTGCCATCACGATGCCGGCGAACTGGGTCAGGTCGGATAGCAGTTGCGAGGCAGAAGCGATCAGCTTCTGCGGATCGCTGGGGTGAAGCTGGTTTTCCAGTTGATGCACTTCGACCGCGCCGAGCGGTTGCACGGTGAGCAGGGAGTCGACGAAGAAGCGATAGCCGAGCGGAGTGGGTATGCGGCCGGAAGAGGTGTGCGGGCTGATGATATAACCCATTTCTTCCAGATCGGCCATGATGTTACGGATGGTAGCCGGGCTCAGATCCAGGCCGGAGAACTTCGACAGGGTTCGTGAGCCGATGGGCTGGCCTTCGCTGATATAGCGTTCCACCAGGGTTTTAAGCAGGATTTGCGCGCGTTTGTCGATCATATATTTGGATGTGCATTATGTGTTATGCACTTCGAGTCATAGTACCATCAAAAGTTTTATTATGGTTTAATTCACGGCATGAGTCAGCTCTTCAAAACCATTGCCCTGATAGGCAAATACAATAGCCCGGAGATCGGTGATTCGCTGCTGCGTCTGGCCAAGTTTCTCGTCGAACAGGAACACACCGTGCTGGTGGAGCGGCAGACGGCAGAAAGCACCGGCGTGACCGACTATCCCCTGGCAGACCTGGAACAGATCGGGGAGCAGGCCGATCTGGCCGTAGTGCTCGGCGGCGATGGCACTATGCTGAATATCGCCCGTTCCCTGTACACTTTCGGCGTGCCGCTGGTCGGCATCAACCAGGGTCGGCTCGGATTTTTGACCGACGTTTCAGTCGATACCATGCTGGAAACCATGGCGGAAATCCTCGCCGGCGATTACCTCAGCGAAGCGCGCTTTCTGCTAAACGTGACCATCCGCCGCCAGGGGGAGAACGTCCATGAAGCCTGCGCTTTCAACGACGCAGTGGTCAGCAAAGGCGCGACGGCGCGCCTGATCGAACTGGAAGTGTTTGTCGACGGCCAGTTCGTTTATAGCCAGCGCTCCGACGGCATGATCATTTCCACCCCGACCGGTTCCACGGCTTATGCGCTGTCCTCCGGCGGGCCGATCCTGCATCCTACGCTGGAAGCGGTGGTGCTCGTGCCGATCTGTCCGCATACTCTGAGCAACCGCCCGATCGCGGTCAACAGTGAAAGTACCATCGAACTCCTGCTGCTTCATGCTGACGACGCGCGCGTGCATTTCGACGGTCAGCGCCATTTCGACTTGCAGGAAAACGACTGGGTGATCGTGCGCCGATCCAAGCAGATGGTGCGCCTGCTCCACCCTTTCGGTCACAGCTACTACGACATGCTGCGCCAGAAGCTGCACTGGGGGGAAAAACTGTAAAGGAGTAATGAGAGAGGGGTAATGGAAAGTGGTTTTTTCATTACCCCTCACAAATTACCCATTCCACGATCATTATGCTACTGACCCTCAATATTCGTGATTTCGTCATCGTAGACCGCCTCGAGCTGGAATTTCAGCCCGGCTTTACCGTGCTTACCGGCGAAACCGGAGCAGGTAAATCCATCTTGATCGACGCCCTGTCGCTGGCCTTGGGCGAACGTGCCGATGCCGGGGTGGTGCGTGCCGGTGCGGATCGCGCCGAGATCGAAGCCGAATTCGATACCCGCACCCTTCCCCAGCTTCAATCCTGGTTGGACGAGCACGAGCTCGGCGGCGATCCTGGCGTATGCCTGATGCGCCGCGTGGTGGATGCAGGCGGCCGCTCGCGTGCCTTCATCAACGGCCGTTCCGCCACATTGCAGCAATTGCGCGAGACCGGCGAATTTCTGGTGGACATTCATGGCCAGCACGCCCATCAATCTCTGCTCAAGGTGGCTGCCCAGCGCGAGTTGCTCGACGCCTACGCCGGCCTGGGGCGTCAGGCCAGGGAAACGGCGACAGCCTGGAAGGAATGGCAGGCGTTGAAGAAGGCGCGGCTGGAGCGGGAAAAGAATGCTGCCGCCTACGCCGAGGAGTTGGAGCGCCTGGAATGGCAGGTGAAAGAGCTTGCGGCGCTGAATTTTTCCGGCCCGGAATGGGAAGAATTGCTGGCCGAACACGGCCGGCTGACCCACGCCGCCAGCCTGATGGAAGGTGCGCAGTATGGACTGGAAGTCTTGTCGGAGAATGACGTGGCTTGCCTGGCGCAGGTCAATGGTGTGATTGCGCGCCTCAACAACCTGGTCGAGTATGATTCCGGATTGAAGGAAGTGCTGGAGCTGCTGGAGCCGGCCGAGGTGCAACTGCGCGAGGCTGCCTACAGCCTGCGCCATTATCTGCAGCGCCTGGATCTCGACCCGGAGCGGCTCGCCCAGTGCGAGCAGCGGCTGGGGGATGTTCACGATGCCGCGCGCAAATACCGTGTCGCCCCAGACCAACTGTCTGAGTTGCTGGCAGATAAGAGTGGTCGACTGGATGAATTGCGCGGCTTCGACAGCGGCGGCGACGAGGCTCAGCGCGAACAGACGGCTCAGGCGCAGTATCTCGATCTCGCCGGCAAGCTGAGCGCAGCCAGGAAAGACGCGGCGCAGGATTTGGGCGGGAAGGTCAGCGCCGCGATGCAGTCCCTCGCCATGGCGGGCGGACGTTTCGAGATCGCGCTGACCGAATTTGAAGGCAATGCGCACGGCCTCGAAGAAATCGAGTTCCAGGTCAGCGCCCACGCCAGCCTGCCGCCCAAGCCCCTGGTCAAGGTGGCTTCCGGCGGCGAGCTGTCGCGTATCAGCCTGGCCATCCAGGTCATCACCAGCAAGGTGTCGCTGGTGCCCACCCTGATCTTCGACGAAGTGGACGTGGGTATTGGCGGGGGCGTGGCGGAAATCGTCGGTCAGTTACTCAAGCAGCTCGGTGCCGAGCGCCAGGTACTGTGCGTCACCCATCTGCCCCAAGTGGCGGCGCAGGGTAACCATCATTGGCAAGTCAGCAAATCCAGCCAGGACGGCGGTGTAGTCAGCCGCATCCAAGTGCTGGAGCCGGCGGCGCGCATCGAGGAAGTGGCGCGCATGCTGGGCGGCGTCGAAGTCACCGAAACCACCCGCAAACACGCGGCAGAGATGTTAGGGGGTTGAGTAGTCAACTGGCGCCTTCTTACAGCGTTGTAAATCTGGCGAAGTGTTCGCTGAACACATACACCAGCACCGTCACCAGCGGCAGCACGTAGAAATAGGCGCGCATCAGGTTGCGTATCGTGCGGTTCGCAGTTTTCAGCTCCATGAAGTGATCGATCACCAGTCTGCCCTTGAAGGCCATGGTCAGGCAGATGACCAGGGTGACTGCGAGGCCGGGCTCGGAGGATTCGCCGAGGAAGGCGCCGCCCAGAGTCAGCGCCACCAGCAGAAGCCACAGCAGGTTCAGGGTTTGTTTGTGGGTCATGATGTCGGCCTGTTCAGCGCAGCAGGTACAGCAGCGGGAAGATGATCAGCCACACCAGGTCGGTGGCGTGCCAGTAGGAGGCGAAGGCTTCCATGCCTTCATGTTCGGTCGGGATGTAGGCGCCGGCCTTGGTGCGCGCCATCACCCACAGCAGCCCCATGATGCCCCAGCCAACATGCACCATATGGGTAAATGTCAGGTAGTAGTAGACGGTGAAAAAGATGCCAGTGCGGCCGGTGATGCCCTGGCTGACGTTCCAGCGGAACTCGAAATACTTGGTGACGAAGTAGCCGCAGGCGGCGAATAGCACCAGAACCAGCCAGCGCAGGCTGACTTCGGGCCGATTCTGCCGGATCGCGATCACCGCGTTGGCGACGAAATAACTGCCGGAGATCATCAGCACGGTGTTGAAGGTGCCTGCGAACAGGCTCAGTTGCAGTGGGCCTTCGTGGAAGGCTTGCGGGAAGTGGGCGCGGGCGATGAAGTAGACGACGAACAGCAGCGCGAATTCGGTCATCTCGCTCAGGATGCCGGCCCAGATTCCCTTGTTGCCCGGGATGCGGCCTTCGATCGGGTCCTGCTCGGAGTGGGTGGCGGTCAGTAACACGGTTTTGACGGAAAGGTTTCGATTGAACTCACTGCCGGTTGGACTGAGCTACGGTTAAATGGTGCGCTAGTCGCCGCTAAATTTGTCCCTTGGCGGCGACTTTGGCGTTGAATTTTGCTGCGTCGATCACGAAGCGCTCATGAGTGCCTTCGGTAATCTTGTCGACACCGTCGTCGGCTTCGACGTGAAAGCTGAGCTTGCGTCCCTCGATTTTCTCCAGCCGGACCTTGACTGAAACCGTCAGCCCGGGCGGGGTGGCGGCAAGGTGGCTGAGGTTGACGTGAGTGCCGACAGTCTGCTCGCGGGGCCAGTCCAGATGCGGGTTGACAGCCTGGATGCAGGCCCATTCGCACAGTCCGACCATGAAGCCGGTGGCGAACACTTCCGGCATCTCCTGGAATTCCGGTGCCTCGGGGAAGAGTTGCGGCACGGTCTTGGTCTCCGGCACCAGGAACTTGAATTCGTAGGCGAGGCCGGGCTGCAGGGTGTCTTTCATCAAGTCTTGTTCGGGCAGTTCTGCTTGGTACACTCAGCGAACAGATACAGCGAGTGCTCGCGGATGGAAAAGCCGCGTTCTTTGGCGATCTTGTCCTGGCGCTTCTCGATTTCAGGGTCGTGGAATTCTTCCACCTTGCCGCATTGCATGCACACCAAGTGGTCGTGGTGGCCGCCCTGGTTGAGTTCGAATACCGCCTTGTCGCCTTCGAAGTGGTGGCGGATCAGCAGGCCCGCCTGTTCGAACTGGGTCAGCACCCGGTATACCGTGGCCAGGCCGACATCTTCGTCGTCGGCGAGCAGAATCTTGTACACATCCTCGGCGGTGAGGTGGCGCACGTCGCTGGTCTCGAACAGGTTGAGGATTTTCAGGCGGGGGGTGGTGGCCTTGAGTCCGGCGTTTTTCAGGTCCTGCGAGTCGCCCATGAATCGATCCTCAATTTAATCGTTTAAATTTAAAAGCCGACTAACCACAAATATCAAAGGGGTTAAAGGCATTTTCTGGATTTAATCATATAATGTTTATCCTTCCCTTTCCAGCGCTTTCTGGGGTGTTATAATGCCGCCACTTTATTGTTTTTTGTCGGGATTTTTATGAAATCCGTTCTACAGGCACTTGCTGCCATCGCCATCCTGCTCCTTGCCGCCTGTTCCGTGACCGACACGGTTGGCGAAAAGCTGACGCCTTACAAAATCGACATACAGCAGGGTAATGTCGTTACTCAGGAAATGGTGGCGAAACTCAAGCCCGGCATGACCAAGGCCCAAGTGCGCTTTGTCCTGGGTACTCCGCTCATCATGGACTCATTCCATGCCAATCGATGGGATTATGTCTACCGCTACCAGAAAGCCGGCAAGCTGATGGAAGAACGGAAGCTGGCACTGTTCTTCGAGCAGGAATTGCTGCAACGCGTCGAGGGTGACGTGGTGGCTGCCAGCCCAACGGAAGAGAAGAAGGATCCGGTGGCAGTCGGCGAGCCGTCCAGGGCCGCGGAACAACCGGAGCAGGACGCGGCACCGACGAAGAAAGAAAAAGGCTTTTTCGGCCGCATGATCGAAAAAATAGGGTTCTGAACATGAGCACACTGAATATCGCGATTGCCGGCAGCTCGGGCCGGATGGGCCGTGCTCTGCTTGAGGCGGTGGCGCAGGCACCGGACATGCGGCTCGCGGCCGCCCTGGAGCGGAAGAGCAGTCCGTTCGTCGGCAAGGATGCGGGTGAACTATTTGGAGCGCCATGCGGTGTTTCTATTAGCGAAGATATGGCGACCGCGCTCGCGGGTTGCAATGCGCTGATCGATTTTACTCGCCCCGAGGCGACACTGGATCATCTGAAAGCCTGCCGCGAACTTGGCGTCAATGTTGTCATCGGTACGACCGGTTTTTCCTCCGAGCAGAAAGAACTGATCGCTGACGCCAGTCGTGACATCGGCGTAGTTTTCGCTCCCAACATGAGTGTCGGCGTAAACCTCAGTCTCAAGCTGCTCGACATGGCGGCACGTGTATTGAATGAGGGCTACGATATCGAGATCATCGAGGCGCATCATCGCCACAAGGTCGACGCGCCTTCCGGTACCGCGCTGCGCATGGGCGAGGTGGTGGCCAATGCGCTGGGCAGGAATCTGGCGGAATGCGCGGTGTATGGCCGCGAAGGTGTAACCGGTGAGCGCTCTCCCTCGACTATCGGCTTCGCCACGGTGCGCGGCGGCGATATAGTTGGTGACCACACCGTGCTGTTTGCCGGAACCGGCGAGCGTATCGAGATCACCCACAAGGCCAGCAGTCGAGCCACCTTCGCGCTGGGTGCGCTGCGTGCCGCGCGCTTCCTCGCGCAGCGCGGCAAGGGGTTGTTTGACATGCAGGACGTGCTCGGTCTACGTTGATTGCAACGTTGCAATCCGGTATAATCCCAAAAGTTTTGAAGAGCGGGGAGGGCGTGAGCCTACCCCGCTTTGCATATCCGCTTTAATCTCAAGGAGCCTCCGTGCCGCACCACCAGATCGCCATTCTCGCGCTTGCTGATGGGACAGTATTTCGCGGCATTTCCATCGGCGCTACCGGTCATACCGTCGGCGAGGTGGTGTTCAATACCGCGATGACCGGGTATCAGGAAATTCTTACCGATCCCTCCTACTGCCGCCAGATCGTCACCCTGACCTACCCGCACATCGGCAACACCGGCACCAATGCCGAAGATGCCGAATCGTCGCAGATTCATGCTGCCGGCCTGGTGATCCGCGATTTGCCGATCCAGTCCAGCAACTGGCGCAGCAGCGAGGATCTGGGCGCTTATCTACAGCGCCATAATGTAGTCGCCATCGCCGATATTGACACCCGCAAGCTGACGCGCCTGCTGCGCGAAAAGGGTGCGCAGAGTGGCTGCCTGATGGCTGGCGATATTGATGAGGCCAAGGCCATCGAACTGGCGCGCGGCTTCCCCGGCTTGGCCGGCATGGATCTGGCCAAGGTGGTGAGTAGCGCCCAGTCCTATGACTGGCAAGAAGGCGAGTGGCAGCTCGGTAGCGGTTTCAAAACCCAAACCGAACCCCGCTTCCATGTGGTCGCCTATGATTACGGCGTCAAGCGCAACATCCTGCGCATGTTGGCCGAGCGCGGCTGCAAGGTGACCGTGCTGCCTGCCCAGACTCCCGTCGAAGAGGTTTTCAAGCTCAAGCCGGATGGCGTGTTCCTGTCCAATGGCCCGGGCGATCCCGAGCCTTGCGACTACGCGATTAATGCGATCAAGGAAGTGCTAGTCAAGGGTATTCCGACCTTTGGCATTTGCCTTGGCCACCAATTGCTGGCGCTGGCCTCCGGCGCCAAGACCCGTAAAATGAAATTTGGCCACCACGGAGCCAACCACCCGGTGCAGGATCTTGACAGCGGTCGCGTCATGATCACCAGCCAGAACCACGGCTTTGCGGTTGATGAGGCAACGCTGCCAGCCAACCTGCGCGTGACGCACAAGTCGCTGTTCGACGGCAGCAACCAGGGTATCACTCGCACCGACGTGCCGGCATTCAGCTTCCAGGGACACCCCGAGGCGAGCCCGGGGCCGCACGATGTGGATTACTTGTTCGACCGTTTCATCGGTCTGATGCAACAACAGAAGTGAGGAGTTAGGAGTGAGGAGTGAGGCGTGGCGGGTTTTCCCTTCACTCCTCACCCCCCACTCCTCACCAAATAATGCCAAAACGTACCGACATTAAATCCATCCTGATCATTGGCGCCGGCCCGATCGTTATCGGCCAGGCGTGCGAGTTCGACTATTCCGGCGCGCAGGCATGCAAGGCGCTGCGCGAGGAGGGCTACAAGGTCATCCTGGTCAATTCCAATCCGGCCACCATCATGACCGATCCGGAGATGGCGGATGTCACCTACATCGAGCCGATTACCTGGCAGGTGGTGGAGAAAATCATCGCTGTCGAGCGTCCTGACGTGTTGCTGCCCACCATGGGCGGTCAGACCGCGCTGAACTGTGCGCTCGACCTGGCCAAGCACGGCGTATTGGAAAAGTACGGCGTGGAGATGATCGGAGCTACCAAGGAAGCCATCGACAAGGCCGAAGACCGCGAGAAATTCAAGAAGGCGATGGAGAAGATCGGCCTCGACTGCCCGCGTGCGGCGATCGCCCACAGTCTGGAAGAGGCATTGCAGGTGCAGGCGATGGTCGGTTATCCCACCATCATCCGGCCTTCCTTCACCATGGGCGGCAGCGGCGGCGGCATCGCCTACAACAAGGAAGAGTTTCTCGAAATCTGCGAGCGCGGCCTGGACGCTTCGCCGACCAAGGAACTGCTGATCGAGGAATCCGTCATCGGCTGGAAAGAGTTCGAGATGGAGGTGGTGCGCGACAAGAAAGACAACTGCATCATCATCTGCTCGATCGAAAACTTCGATGCGATGGGCGTGCACACCGGCGATTCGATTACCGTCGCGCCGGCCCAGACGCTGACCGACCGCGAATACCAGATCATGCGCAACGCCTCGCTGGCCGTGCTGCGCGAGATCGGCGTAGAAACTGGCGGTTCCAACGTGCAGTTCGGCATTAACCCTGATGACGGCCGCATGGTGGTGATCGAGATGAATCCGCGCGTGTCGCGTTCCTCCGCCCTGGCGTCCAAAGCGACCGGTTTTCCGATCGCCAAGGTGGCAGCCAAGCTGGCGGTGGGATATACCCTCGACGAGTTGCAGAACGACATCACCGGTGGACGCACCCCGGCTTCGTTCGAGCCTTCGATCGATTACGTCGTTACCAAGATTCCGCGCTTCGCCTTTGAGAAATTCCCCCGTGCCAACAGTCGCCTTACCACCCAGATGAAGTCGGTGGGCGAGGTGATGGCGATCGGCCGCACCTTCCAGGAATCGCTGCAAAAGGCGCTGCGAGGACTGGAGACCGGCAACGACGGGCTGGACGAGAAGACTACAGACAGGGAAACCATCGAAGCCGAACTGGGCAATCCCGGCCCGGACCGCATCTGGTATATTGCCGACGCGATGCGCTGTGGCATGAGCCAGGCTGAGATATTTAACCTGACACACGTTGATCCCTGGTTTCTGGCGCAAATGGCCGATCTGGTCGCGCGTGAACAGGCACTATCCGGGCGCAGCCTGGACTTGCTTAATGTGAATGAAATGCGGGTGCTGAAGCGGCGCGGTTTCTCCGACCTGCGTCTGGCAAAACTGCTGGGAGTGAGTCAGCACGCCGTACGCGCTCATCGCCATAGCTTGGGCGTGCGCCCGGTCTACAAGCGCGTGGATACCTGCGCCGCCGAATTCGCGACCGACACTGCCTACATGTATTCCACCTATGAGGAGGAATGCGAGTCCGAGCCGTCCAATAAGAGGAAAATCATGGTGCTGGGCGGCGGGCCGAACCGCATCGGCCAGGGCATCGAATTCGACTACTGCTGCGTGCATGCCGCGCTGGCGATGCGTGAGGACGGTTTCGAGACTATCATGGTCAACTGCAATCCGGAAACCGTCTCGACCGACTACGATACTTCCGATCGCCTGTACTTTGAGCCGCTGACCCTGGAGGATGTACTCGAGGTGGTTGCGGTGGAGAAGCCCTTCGGCGTAATCGTCCAGTACGGCGGACAGACTCCACTGAAGCTGGCGCGCGATCTCGAGGCCAACGGTGTGCCAATTATTGGCACCTCGCCTGACATGATAGATGCTGCCGAGGATCGCGAGCGCTTCCAGCGGATGCTGCAGGAACTGGGCCTGAAGCAGCCGCCTAACCGGACGGCCAGGGCGCCGGAAGAAGCTATCAGGCTGGCCGAGGAAATCGGCTACCCGTTAGTGGTACGGCCATCCTACGTGCTGGGCGGGCGCGCCATGGAAATCGTTCACCAGCAGGTTGACCTGGAACGCTACATGCGCGAGGCGGTGAAGGTTTCCAACGATTCGCCGGTGCTGCTCGATCGCTTCCTCAACGATGCCACCGAAGTGGACGTGGATGCGATTAGCGACGGAACCGACGTGTTGATTGGCGGGTTGATGGAGCACATCGAAGAAGCCGGCGTGCATTCCGGTGATTCCGCCTGCTCGCTGCCGCCGTATAGTCTGTCGCCGGAAATCCAGGACGAAATGCGGCGCCAGACTGTGCTGATGGCCAAGGCGCTCAAGGTGGTCGGCCTGATGAACGTGCAGTTCGCCATCCAGGGTGAGACGGTGTACGTTCTCGAAGTCAATCCGCGTGCCTCGCGTACCGTGCCGTTCGTGTCCAAGGCCGCCGGTTTGCAACTGGCGAAAATTGCTGCGCGCTGCATGGCCGGGCGCACCCTCAAGGAGCAGGGCATTACCCGCGAAGTGGTGCCGCCTTACTATTCCGTCAAGGAAGCCGTGTTCCCGTTCATCAAGTTCCCGGGCGTGGATACCATCCTTGGCCCGGAGATGAAGTCCACCGGCGAGGTGATGGGCGTAGGCGCGACTTTTGCCGAAGCCTTCGTCAAGTCGCAGCTCGCTACCGGGGTGAAGTTGCCCTCCAGCGGCCGCGCCTTCATCAGCGTGCGCGGTAGCGACAAGGACAAGGTCATGGATATTGCCAGGATCCTGGCGGAGCAGGGTTTCAGCCTGGTCGCCACGCGTGGTACGGCGGCGGCCCTTGCCGCAACAGGCCTGACCGTGACGCCGGTGAACAAGGTGCATGAAGGTCGCCCTCACATCGTGGACATGATCAAGAACGGCGACATCAACCTGATCGTCAATACCGTAGAGGACAAGCGTGGCGTGCATGATTCCTACGCCATGCGCAATGCCGCCTTGCAGAACAAGATCACCTACTACACCACGCTGGCAGGAGCCCGCGCCGCCTGTGCCGGAATTAAGCACATGAAGGAACTGCAGGTGTATGACCTGCAGGGCCTGCACGCCAGGTTGCCCAAAGCGTTTTAAGCTGTTGCCTGGCTTCAAACTGGTAATCCAAGAAATCCGAGGGAAAAATGAGCAAGGTTCCACTGACAACACACGGCGCTGAATTGCTGCGCGCCGAACTGCATAACTTGAAGACTGTCGAGCGTCCGAGCGTGATCGCGGCCATTGCTGAGGCCCGGTCGCACGGTGACTTGTCCGAGAACGCCGAATACGATGCGGCCAAGGAACGCCAGAGCTTTGTCGAGGGGCGCATTGCCGAGGTTGAGTTTAAGCTGTCCAATGCCCAGATCATCGATCCCAAGCTGCTCGATGCTGAAGGGCGTTGCGTGTTCGGCGCCACCGTCGATCTGGAGGATCTGGAAAGCGGTGAAGCCGTGACCTACCAGATCGTCGGCGACGATGAGGCCGACATCAAGCAGGGCAAGATTTCCATCGGTTCGCCGATTGCTCGCGCACTGATTGGAAAATACGCCGGCGATGTCGCTGAGGTGCAGGCTCCAGGTGGAGTGCGCGAATATGAAGTGCTGGATGTGAAATACATTTAATGAATCGCTTCGCCGATAAGTTTTCCTTCTTCGCCATCACCTTGTGGGTGGGCGGCTTGTGGGCTATCGGTTACCTGGCCGCACCGGTTCTGTTCTCCTCGCTAGGCGACAAGATGCTGGCCGGTATGCTGGCGGGAAAAATGTTCACCTGGATTGCCTATGTTGGCATGGGGTGCGGTGTTTATCTGCTGATACACCGCCTGTCGGTATTTGGTGGCAGCGCGCTGAAGCAGGGATTTTTCTGGGCTGTGCTGGTGATGTTGCTGCTCACCGTGGCCATTCACTTTGGCATCCAGCCGATACTGGCGGGCCTGAAAGCGCAGGCATTGCCGAAGGAAGTGATGGAAAGCATGTTCCGCGACCGCTTCGCCCGCTGGCATGGGGTATCCAGCATCGGCTACCTGATCGAAAGTCTGCTCGGTCTGGTTCTGGTCCTGGCGCCACGAAAGAGTTAATCCTTCGGCAGTACCAGCTTGGGTTTTTCGGCCTGCCTGTAAACGATCAGAATCTTGCCGATGTGCTGTACCGAGGCGGCGTTCAATGTTTCACAGATTTCAGTAAGCTGGCTGTCGCGCGTCGCTTTGTCGCGGCTGTGCGATTTGACCTTGATCAGTTCATGGCTGGCGATGCTGCGCTCGAGTTCCTTCATGACCGCCTCGGTGAGGCCAGCGTCGCCGATCGTCACCACGGGATTCAGGTTGTGAGCCTGGGCACGCAGAAAACGCCTTTGCTCCGGAGTGAGTGATAGCATCATATTTAGCATCCTTGGAAAGGTTCGCAGTTTACCCGATGAAGCGCACTAAAACCAGCAAGGCCTGGATGATGGAGCACGTTACCGACCCCTACGTCCAACTGGCGAAGCACGAAGGTTACCGTTCGCGCGCCTCGTATAAACTGCTGGAAATTATCGAGCGCGACCACCTGCTCAAGTCCGGCATGAGGGTGGTTGACCTGGGTGCAACGCCTGGGGGTTGGTCGCAGGTGGTGGCGCAGAAGCTGGCGGGCCAGGGAAAAGTGATCGCACTCGACCTTCTGGAAATGCTGCCCCTGGCTGGCGTGACCTTTATTAAGGGTGATTTCCGCGAAGATACCGTGCTGGCCGAGCTGGTCAAGGCGCTTGATGGTCGTCCGGTGGATCTTGTTATTTCCGATATGGCCCCCAATCTCAGTGGTGTCGGACTCGTTGACCAGGCACGGGCGATGCACCTTGCCGAGCTGGCTCTGGAGTTTGCCTTGCAGCATTTGAAACCGGGCGGCAGTTTCCTGGTCAAAGTATTTCAGGGAGATGGCTTCGATGAGTACATCCGGACAATGCGCGGACATTTCAAGCAGGTGGCGACGCGCAAGCCGAAAGCCTCGCGCGGTCGAACCAATGAAACCTTTCTGCTCGCAAAAGATCTGACACGAGCCGAATAAAGGGTTTAGAATTTGTTTGTATATTGTGGGTTTGAGGAGCGGTTTTGAATAATCTGATGAAAAATATTGCAGTCTGGCTGGTGATCGCGCTGGTGCTGATGATGGTGTTCAATCACTTCGGCCAGCGCCAGGCTGTCCAGGCACCACTGGAATATTCCCAGTTTCTCGACGAAGTGAAGCAGGGCCAGATCGCCAGGGTGTCGATCGAGGGTCATGTGCTGAAAGGCGTGAGGGCCGACGGCAAGCGCTTCGTCACTTATGCGCCATCCGACCCTTGGATGGTGAGCGACCTGCTCAAGAACGGCGTGGTGGTGGAAGCTAAACCGGAAGAAGAGCCCTCTTTCCTGATGAACCTGTTTGTTTCCTGGTTCCCGATGCTGCTCCTGATCGGCGTCTGGGTTTTCTTCATGCGCCAGATGCAGGGCGGCGGCAAGGGCGGTGCGTTCTCCTTTGGAAAAAGCAAGGCGCGCATGCTGGATGAGACCACCAATACCGTGACCTTTGCCGATGTCGCCGGATGCGACGAGGCCAAGGAGGAAGTGTCCGAGCTGGTGGAGTTTCTGCGTGACCCGAGCAAGTTCCAGAAGCTGGGCGGCCGTATTCCGCGTGGCGTGCTGATGGTGGGTAACCCCGGTACCGGCAAGACCCTGCTGGCCCGGGCGATTGCCGGCGAGGCCAAAGTGCCGTTCTTCAGTATTTCCGGCTCCGACTTTGTCGAAATGTTCGTCGGTGTCGGCGCGGCACGGGTGCGCGACATGTTCGAGCAGGCCAAGAAAAATGCCCCTTGCATCATCTTCATCGACGAGATCGACGCAGTCGGCCGTCAGCGTGGCGCAGGCATGGGCGGCGGCAACGACGAGCGCGAACAGACCCTGAACCAGCTGCTGGTGGAAATGGACGGCTTCGAAGGCACCGCTGGCGTGATCGTGGTCGCTGCCACCAACCGCCCCGATGTACTCGACCCGGCGCTGCTGCGCCCCGGTCGCTTCGACCGCCAGGTGGTAGTTCCCCTGCCGGATATTCGCGGTCGCGAGCAGATTCTCATGGTGCACATGCGCAAGGTGCCGGTGGCGCCAGACGTGAAGGCGGATATTCTGGCACGCGGCACACCCGGCATGTCGGGCGCGGATCTGGCCAACCTGGTGAACGAGGCTGCGTTGTTTGCCGCACGTTTCAACAAACGTCTGGTGGACATGGAGGATTTCGAAAAGGCCAAAGACAAGATCATCATGGGTGCGGAACGCCGCTCCATCGTCATGCCCGAGCATGAGCGCATGAACACGGCTTACCACGAATCCGGCCACGTTGTCGTGGCCAGGTTGCTGCCGAAGACCGATCCGGTACACAAAGTCACCATCATCCCGCGCGGCCGCGCCTTGGGCGTGACCATGCAGCTTCCGACTGAAGACCGCTACAGCATGGATCGCGAGCATCTCCTGCAGAATATTTCGGTACTTTTCGGGGGCCGCATTGCCGAGGAAATTTTCATGGGGCAAATGACCACCGGCGCTTCCAATGATTTCGAGCGCGCCACCGAGATGGCTCGCCGCATGGTAACGCAGTGGGGCATGTCCGATGCGATGGGGCCGATGGTCTACGGCGAGAACGATGGCGAGATATTTCTCGGCCGCTCCGTGACCACCCACAAAAACGTATCCGAGACCACCATGCAGAAGGTGGATGCCGAAATCCGCCGCATCGTGGATGAACAGTATGCCGTGGCGCGCCATCTGATCGAGGAAAACCGGGAAAAGATCGAGGTGATGGCGAAGGCGCTGCTGGAGTGGGAAACCCTTGACGCCGAGCAGATCGCCGACATCATGGAAGGCAATGCGCCACGTCCGCCCAAGCCGAGCCAGAGCAAACCGAATCCGCCTACGGATAGTGCACCGGCTGCACCCGCAGCGCCTACTCCCCATACGGCGCAGGAAACCTGATTTTGGTGAGGGGTTAGAAGGTGAGGGGTTAGGCGAAAAAACAAATTCACGCCGCCGCAGGTTTTGCCCCTCACGCCTCACCCCTCACGCCTCACCCAATATGCTCCACTGCGGCCGCTTTACCCTCCCTCTCAATCGCCCGTTGATCATGGGCATCGTCAACGTCACGCCCGACTCGTTCTCCGATGGTGGTCGCCATGCGTCCACCGCTGCCAGGATAGTACACGCCTTTCGGCTGCTGGAGGAGGGGGCGGACATCCTCGATGTCGGTGGTGAATCGTCGCGTCCCGGCGCGCAGCCTGTCGATATTGACGAGGAACTGCGACGGGTGCTGCCGATCATCAAGGCGCTGCAGGGCAGCAACGTGCCTCTGTCGGTGGATACTTGCAAAACCGAGGTGATGCGTGCAGCTATCGATGCCGGCGTGGATATGATCAACGACATCAATGCGCTGCAAGGCGATGGTGCGCTGGAAGCGGTGGCCGGCTCGAATGTGGCCATTTGCCTGATGCACAGGCAGGGCACACCGCAGACCATGCAGCTTGCTCCCCGCTATGCGGATGTCGTGGCGGATGTCATGGCTTTTCTGGAAGCAAGATTGGCCGCCGCACAGGCCGCCGGCATCGGCCGCGAGCGGCTGGTGGTCGATCCCGGTTTTGGTTTCGGCAAGTCGCTGGAGCATAATGTCATACTGCTGCGTGAGTTCAACCGCTTCCGGGTACTGGGGGTGCCGCTGCTGGCAGGCCTGTCGCGCAAGTCCATGCTCGGTCAGATCACCGGTCTGGATGTGGATGCACGGCTAATTCCCAGTGTCGCTGCGGCAGTGATTGCGGCAATGAAGGGTGCTAGAATTATTCGTGTGCACGATGTAAAGGCCAGCAAAGAAGCCTTGCAGGTTGTGAATGCTATAAGGGAAAACAATGATTAGAAAATATTTCGGTACCGATGGAATTCGAGGCAAGGTGGGTGAAGCACCGATCACTCCGGATTTTGTGATGCGTCTGGGCTATGCTGCCGGCAAAGTGCTGGCAGCGCAGGAGAGGAGGCTGCCGCAGGGCGATCATCCGGCAGTGGTCATTGGCAAGGACACCCGTATTTCCGGCTACATGCTGGAATCCGCCCTGCAGGCCGGGCTTTCCGCGGCCGGGGTGGATGTGCTGCTGACCGGACCGATGCCGACCCCTGCGGTTGCCTATCTCACCCGTGCTCTGCGCGCCCAGGCAGGCATCGTCATCAGTGCCTCGCACAACCCGTTCGAGGATAATGGCATCAAGTTCTTTTCTGCGGCCGGCACCAAGCTGCCGGACAAGACCGAGCGCGCCATCGAGAAGGCGCTGGAAGACCCGATGCAAACCATGCCATCGGCGAAACTGGGCAAGGCGCGTCGGCTTAACGACGCTGCCGGACGCTACATTGAATTCTGCAAGAGCACTTTTCCCACCGAGCTCGATTTGCGTGGGTTGAGAATCGTTGTGGATTGCGCCCACGGCGCCACCTATCACGTCGCGCCACCGGTATTCCACGAACTCGGCGCTGAAGTGATCAGCATCGGCAATCTTCCCGACGGCCTGAATATCAACCATGAATGCGGCGCTACCCATTTGCAGGCCCTTCAGGATGCGGTGAAACAGCACCGTGCCGATCTTGGTATTGCCCTGGATGGCGATGGCGACCGCCTGATGATGGTGGATGCCTCCGGCGAGGTATTCGATGGCGACCGTCTGCTTTACGTGATTGCCAAGTATCGTCACCAGCATGGTCTGCTCAAGGGCGGCGTGGTAGGTACACTCATGACCAACCTCGGCATGGAGCATGCCCTGGAGAAGCTGAATATCCCTTTTGCCCGCGCCAAGGTAGGCGACCGCTACGTACTGGAAATGCTGGACGAGCGTGACTGGCAGGTGGGTGGCGAGGGGTCTGGCCATATTCTCTGTCTCGACCGGCACAGTACCGGCGATGGCATCGTTTCTGCGCTGCAGGTGTTGCACGCGTTGCGCGTGGAAAAGACCACGTTGGGCGATTTTACCAAGGACCTGACGCTGTATCCCCAGGTACTGATCAATGTGCCGGTGTGCAAAGGTTTCGATTTCAGCGCAAGCCCACAGGTTCAGGCAAGGCTGGCGGAGGCTGAACAGGAACTGGATGGCGCCGGCCGGGTGCTGCTGCGTGCATCCGGCACGGAGCCGTTATTGCGGGTGATGGTGGAAGGCAAGTCCGGTCAAAAGGTCCAGCACTGGGCCGAAGCGATTGCCGATACAGTGCGCCAGGCGGCGGGGTAACGCTACTTAAGCGAAATATCGACATGTAGTTGGGTTAGCGGTTTTATCGCGTAACCCAACAAACCTGATCTTCCTTCTAAATGTTGGTTTCGTTTGGAGGTGCCGGCTACCCCTCTCCCCAACCCTCTCCCACAGGGGGAGAGGGAGAAAACGTGAAGGGCGCTCGGTTTGATTAGCCAAACTTGCCAGTGATGTAGTCTTCCGTCGCGGTCTTTTTCGGCGTTGTGAAGATCATGTCGGTATTGCCGAACTCGATCAGTTCACCCAGATACATGTAGGCGGTGTAGTCGGATACTCGAGCCGCCTGCTGCATGTTGTGGGTGACGATGATGATCGTGTAGTCCTTCTTCAGCTCGTGGATCAACTCTTCGATGTGGGCGGTGGAGATCGGGTCCAGCGCCGAGGCTGGTTCGTCGAGCAGCACCACCTCGGGTTTCACGGCAATGGCGCGGGCGATGCACAGCCGCTGCTGCTGGCCGCCGGACAGGCTTGTGCCGTTCTGCTTGAGTTTGTCCTTTACCTCGTTCCACAGCGCGGCCTTGCGCAGCGCCCATTCGACGCGATCTGCCATGTCGCGCTTGCTCAGGCTTTCATAGAGCTTCACACCGAAGGTGATGTTGTCGAAAATCGACATCGGGAACGGCGTCGGTTTCTGGAATACCATGCCCACCTTGGCGCGCAGTCTGTTCAGGTCCTGCTGGGCATCGAGGATATTCTCGCCATCCAGAATGATTTCACCCGTGGCTTTCTGCTTGGGGTAAAGCTCGTACATGCGGTTGAAGGTGCGCAGCAGGGTGGACTTGCCGCAGCCGGACGGACCGATGAAGGCGGTGACTTTCTTTTCCGGAATGCTCAGGTTGACGGACTTCAGGGCGTGGTAACTGCCGTAATGAAAATTCAGGTCCTTGAGGATGATCTTGGGGTTGGTAATTTCGTTCATTGTTGGGTCCTGTTAACCGGATAAGCGGCGTTTAATGCGACGGGGTCTTCTGGCGGAAAACAATGCGCGCCAGAATATTCAGTATCAGCACCATGAAAGTGATCAGCAAGGCACCTGCCCAGGCCAGACGCTGCCAATCCTCATAGGGGCTCATGGCGAACTGGAAGATCACCACCGGCAGGTTGGCCATCGGCTGGTTCATGTTACTGCTCCAGAACTGATTGTTCAGGGCGGTGAACAGCAGCGGTGCAGTTTCGCCGCTGATGCGTGCCACCGCCAGCAGGATGCCGGTCAGGATGCCGGTTGTGGATGCCCGCAGGGTGACCAGCATGATCACTTTCCATTGCGGCGCGCCGAGGGCGGCGGCGGCCTCGCGCAGGCTGTTCGGCACCAGCCGCAGCATGTTCTCGGTGGTCCGCACCACTACCGGGATGACAATCAGGGCCAGCGCGAGCGAGCCCGCCCAGCCGGAGAAGTGGCCCACGCTCGCCACATAGACTTCGTAGACGAACAAGCCGATGACGATGGATGGCGCGGACAGCAGGATGTCGTTGACGAAGCGCGTGATCGGTGCGAGCCAGCCTCTCTGGCCGAATTCCGCCAGATAGGTGCCGGCGAGGATGCCGATCGGAGTGCCGATCAGGGCAGCGATCATGGTCATGACGAAACTGCCGGCGATGGCGTTGAGCAGGCCGCCGTTGCTGCCTGGCGGCGGCGTCATCTGGGTAAACATGGCGAGACTCAGGCCGTGAAAGCCTTGCGCGACCAGTGTCCAGAGGATCCAGACCAGCCAGAACAGCCCGAACACCATGGTGAGCAGGGCAATGGTCAGATTGAAATTGTTGATCAGGCGTCTGCGTGCGTAAAGGGAGAGCATTGTGAGGGTCCTAGGACTGCTTGCCTTCGCGCTTGGAAAGCTGCATCAGCAACAGCTTGGACAGCGAGAGCACGATGAAGGTGATCAGGAACAGGATCAGGCCCAGCTCGATCAATGCCGAGGTGTAGAGAGGGCCGACCGCCTCGGTGAATTCGTTGGCGAGTGCCGAGGAAATGCTGTTGCCCGGCATCAGCAGGGAAGCACTGAGCTCATGGGCGTTGCCGATGACGAAGGTCACCGCCATGGTTTCGCCCAGCGCGCGGCCGAGGCCGAGCATGATGCCGCCGACCACACCGATCTTGGTGTAGGGAAGGACTACGTGCCAGACGACTTCCCAGGTGGTGGCGCCGAGGCCGTAAGCGGATTCCTTGAGCAATGGCGGCACGATCTCGAACACGTCGCGCATCACCGAAGCGATAAAGGGGATCACCATGATCGCCAGGATCAGGCCGGCGGTGAGCATGCCGATGCCCATCGGAGGTCCCTGGAACAGCGGGCCGATCAGAGCAGCGTTGCCGAGGTGGTCGGTGAGCCAGGGTTCGATTTTGGCGAAGTCCGGGGCGAAGACGAACAGGCCCCACATGCCGTAGATGATGCTCGGGATGCCGGCCAGCAACTCCACGGCGATGCCGAGCGGGCGTTTGAGCCAGCGCGGCGACATCTCGGTGATGAACAGGGCGATGCCGAAGCTGGCCGGGATGCCGATCAGCAGAGCGATAACCGAAGTGGCCAGGGTGCCGATGATAGGCACCAGTGCGCCGAATTGATCCGTCACCGGGTTCCATTCCGGGCTGAACAGAAAACCGAAGCCGAACGCCTTGATGGAGGGAAGGCTGCCTATCAGCAGGGTTACCACGATCCCGGCAAGGATGGCGAATACCAGAAAGGCGAATAATCGCGTGATGTTGAGGAAGGCCAGATCCAGCAGGTGCTGTCGTTTCAGGCGGGTGTCGGGGAATAATTTGGACATGGGGGTAAATTATATCAGATTCAGGACGCCTCGCTCTTTTGTGTGTCCGCTAGGGAATAGCATCTTTCCGGACGAAAGCCCGATATTCTCCGGGGTGAGCGTTCAGTCCGGGCGCCTATATTTTTGCTGTAAATCAGGAAGCGCTTTCAGGCGCTCACGGGTTTTCGCGTAGCGGTCGAGTCGCCAGTCCTTCAAAACATCCAGTGTCAACTGGAAGTCATCATAATCGAGATCGTAAATCGTTGCCAAGTTGAAGTCCAGCTTGTGTTCGAGTGCCTTGACCAGTTCCATGAAAACCTGCGAAGCGGGCTCGCCCGGGCTTTTCAGTATGCGTTTCTCGAGTTTCTTCAGGTTGTTCATAAAGCCTCCGAAGTGGGCTTAGTGGCACGGCTTCGTTCCCAGGATGCCCAATTATACTGGATATCTTCCAGATAAAAAACGGCTGACTCGATTTGCCGGCCAACTTCCCGAGTCTCGCCGGGTTTCATGCCGACGAGGCCATCACGGGCGCGGGATAAACCGGTAATGGCTGCTTCGAGTTGGCTATGGATTATTTCATTGATATTCATCTTGGCTCCTCATAAAGCGGAATGACCTGGGGCTTGAATGTCCTCACAAAAAAACCCCGCGTTGCGACGGGGTCTGATTGTCAGGGCACTTGATGCGCTAAATCAGTTCCACACTGCCTTGCCGCTGGCATCCTTGATCTGGGCTTTCCATGCGCCTTTGACCAGTTTCACGACGCTGTCGGGCATCGGGATGTAGTCCATATCCAGCGCCATCTTGTCGCCATTGGTATAGGCCCAGTCGAAGAACTTCAGGACTTCTGCAGCGTTTGCCGGCTTGTCCTGAACCTTGTGCATCAGGATGAAGGTTGCGCCGGTGATCGGCCAGCTGGCCTTGCCGGGTTCGTCGGTGAGGATTTCGTAGAAGCCCGGTGCCTTGTCCCAATGGGCATTGGCGGCGGCAGCCTTGAAGGATTCCTCAACGGGTTGAACGAACTGGCCGTCCTTGTTCTGCAACTGGGTGTAGGTCATCTTGCTCTGCAGCGCGTAGGCGAACTCGACGTAACCGATCGAGCCCTTGATCTGTTTTACGTAGGAGGCTACACCCTCATTGCCTTTGCCGCCTACCCCGGCAGGCCAGGAAACCGAAGCTTCCTCGCCCACTTTGGTCTTCCATTCCGGGCTGACCTTGGACAGGTAGTTGGTGAAGATGAAAGTGGTGCCGGAACCATCGGAACGGTGTACCACGGTAATCAAGTCGTCAGGCAGTTTGGCGTCCTTGTTCAGTGCGACGATGGCGGGGTCGTTCCACTTCTTGATCTTGCCCATGAAGATGTCGGCCAGCACTGAACCGTTCAGCTTGATTTGACCGGCAGTAATGCCTGCCAGGTTGATGACCGGTACGACGCCGCCCATCACCGCCGGGAATTGCATCAGGCCGTCCTTTTCCAGTTCTTCGAGCTTGAGTGGCTTGTCGGAAGCGCCGAAGTCCACGGTCTTGGCCTTGATCTGCTTGATACCACCGCCTGAACCGATGGACTGGTAGTTCATGCTGGTGCCGGTTTTGGCCTTGTAAGCCTCCGCCCATTTGGCGTAAATCGGATAAGGGAAGGTGGCGCCAGCGCCGGTAATGTCGCCAGCAAAGGCGACAGAGCTCAAACCCAGGGCCAGTGCTGCGGAGGCGGCCAGTGTCAGGCCATGTTTGAATTTCATCGATGCTCTCCTAAGTAGGTTCAAAGAAAACAGGGCGTTTCCCCCGTTGGCTGATCGCCATCATAGAGGGGGAATATTACAGAATTATTACAAATGGCAAATCGTTTCAAAATCACGGTCCGACGTCAGGGTTTGACGACGTTGCAACGGATTGCCAGCCGGACAAGCTGGGCAGCGTTTTGCAGCCTGAGTTTCCTCATGATATTGGCGTGGTGTACCCCGACGGTTTTGGGGCTGATCGAAAGCATGACGGCGATGTCGGATACCGAATGCCCTTCCGCCAACATCTGGAAAATTTGAAATTCACGTGTGGAAAGGGCATGCAAGGGGTCTTCCGTGGCAAAAAGGCGGTGGTGCATCAGGTCCGGGACAAACTTTGAGTCAACGAACAATTTCCCCTGCGCCACCTGGCGTACCGCTTCCACCATTTGTGACACGCCACCTTGCTTGGTGAGGTAGCCGGTGGCACCTGCCTCCAGCGAGCGCAGGACCAGAGTTTCGCTGTCATGCATGCTGAATACCAGGATATGTATCGCCGGATCTTTGGCTTTAATGCGGCGCAGGGCTTCCAGACCGCCGATGCCGGGCATGCTGAGGTCGAGAATCACCACGTTGGGCATGTGTTGCTCATAGAGCGCACAGGCCTCTTCGCCGTCGTTGGCTTCCGCCACTACCCGGATATCCGGCGTGTTTTCCAGCAGATGGCGATAGCCGTCTCGTACTACGGGATGGTCGTCCACCAGCATGACCTTAATCGATGTCGGGGTCGCGAGCTTGTTACTCATGTTTTCTTCTTTCTTTCCTCGGCGCAACCAGGGGTAGCCGAATTTCGATGCATACCCCTTGCCCCGGCGCACTCTGCGACATGAATTCACCCCCTGACGCAATCACCCGTTCCCGCATTCCCAGCATTCCCAAGCCCTTGAGCGGCAGATTGGGGGTCATGCCCTTGCCGTCATCCTGCACCGTCAGCAGCAGATGCTCCGGCTCTGACACTACGCCCGGAACGCGGCGCAGCCACACCTTAACATGACTGGCCTGGGCATGGTTGGCGATGTTGGTGAGCGCTTCCTGTACGAGGCGGTACAGGGTGATATTGAGGGGTTCCGGTATGTCGCCGAGATCACCGTCCAGGTCCAGGTCGCAAACGATTTTCGGGTGGTGCTGGCGCCACTGTGTTGCCAGCTCCTGCAGGCTGTCTGCCAAGCCGAGCTGGTCGAGCAGGGCAGGGCGCAGACGGCGCAATATGCGGCGTATCACGCTTTGGACCTCGGCAGCACTCTTGCCGATGGCCTTGGCATTGGCATAAATTTCCGGTTCCCGTTCGACGCCGGAACTACTGCGTATCGCCTCGGCCTCCGCCTGGATTGCAGTCAGCCATTGACCGAGCTCATCGTGCAGTTCCCGGGCAAGGTGGCGCCGTTCCTCTTCCTGCAGACTGAACAGTTGCTGTGTGAGCAGGCGGTTCTGTTGCAGCAGGTCTTGCGAGAGGTGTTCCGCTTCCCTGATCGGGGTAACGTCGACGCTGACTCCGACCAGGCCGGCAGTCTTGCCATCCGGGCCGAAATAAGGGGCAAGCGAAATAGTGAAGAAGAGCTGGTTGTCCTTGGAATCGGTCACCATATGCTCGATATTCCTTTCCGGCAAGCCGGAAAGCAGCACGGAGAGTTCCATCCGCTGAAGTCCTTCGGCCTGCTTGCGCGGGATCAGGTCGAAATTCGTCTTGCCCAGAATGTCTGCTACCGGGCGGCCGAAGAATTCCTGGCACCCCTGGCTGACAGCGGTGTAGCGCAGATCCTTATCCTTGAAGAATACCTTGGCCGGTATCGTGTTGAGCAGCGCTTCCTGCGCCAGGAGAGTCTGTTTCAGCGCCCCTTTGGTGCGCTTCTGTTCGCTGATGTCGGTCATGACCATGCGGCAGGTGCGGTCCCGTCCGGCAGTGCTCTTCATCGGGGCGCTTTCGAGGCGGACGTCGACCTCTGCATCGCCGCGCTTGATTTTCACCTCGGTGACGATATTGCTGCCACCGACAGAATGGTATACCCGATTCAGATAGAGGAAGAATAGCTGACTGTCTTTGAGGGCCAGGCGGGCGGAAAAGGGTTTGCCAATGAGATTGGCGCGCTCGTCGCCCAGCATCGACGCCCCGGTCAGATTGATTTCCAGGATGCGCCCGGTCCCTTCCAGCGTGAGGTAACTTATCGGGGCGAAATCATACAGGTCGGCATAGCGGTCGCGTGCTTCTTCCAGCCGCTGCTGCGCTTCCCGCAACTCGAGGTTCTGCATTTCCAGTTCGATCTGGTGGACTTGCAGCTCGTGCAGCAGTTGCGCCTCGCTCTGATCTAGACCGGTCTTGGGATTTGCCTGAAGCTGATTGAGTTGGTCGACCAGTTCCGATTTGCTCATAGCAGCAGGGTCGATACGCTTTTTTTCGCCTTCGGCCATCAGAATTCCTTTTCGGTGGTGGAGAGGGAAGTGGGATTGCCGGATTCACCCAGTAATACCGAAACCGTCAGCCAAACATTGATTTCGCGACCGTCCTTGGTGATGCGTGTGGTTTTGAAGGGCGGTATATGTTCACCACGCTTGAGGCGCTCGATCAGGTCGCGCATTTCCTCCTGGTTTTTTTGGGAGGTCAACACACTGATGTTAAGTTGGAGAGCCTCTTCTTCAGTATAGCCGTACATCTCTTGCGCACGACGGTTCCAGGCCAGGATGCGGCCGGCAAAATCCTGCACCGTGACCGCATCGCTGGAGTCGCGCACCACTGCGGCCAGGCGTCGTTCCTGCTGCAGAATCCGGTGTATCCGTTCGGCCTCCTTGGTGCTGTCGATGTTGATGAACGACATCACCACGCCCTCGATGCGATTGTCCAGGGTCTTGTAGGGACGGATGCTCAGGGTATAACAGCGGCCATCCCGGTCCTGCACCTCGGACGACTGGGCGGACATGGTGTCGATAACTTCACGCACCTGTTTTTCCAGATCAAGGATGTTGACGTTAGGCCGGATGTTGCCGATTGGCCGCCCGATGTCGGCGTCGATCAGGTTCAACAGCGCTTTTGCGGTCGGCGTGAAGCGCCGGATGCGCAGGTCATCGCTCAGGATCACGATCGCCAGTTCCACGCTCGCCAGCAGGTTGGCGAGGTCGTTGTTGGAACTCATCAGTTCCTGGTTGCGGTTCTCGTGCTCATCGTTGATCGTGGAGAGTTCTTCGTTGGTGGACTGCAGCTCTTCCTTGGCGGTTTCCAGTTCCTCGTTGGTGCTTTGCAACTCCTCGTTGGCGGACTGGATTTCCTCGTTGGCGGATTGCAGTTCCTCATTGGTCGCTTCCTGCTCCTCGATGATCGACTGCATGTATTCCCGGCTCGAGAGCCGTTCCTGCTCCAGTGCCTGGATGCGCAGGTTGGTGGCATCGGGGGTCGCCGCGTCAGGCTGCGCTGAGGCTAATGCTTCGCTGCCGGGCTCGAACAGGACCAGATAGTGCGGTTCGGCGGGCCCTTCTTCCGACAGCGGCAGCACCTGCAGATTCACCATCCGGTAGCCGCCGTCGTTGCGGATGCGCACGCCTTCCTTGCGTACTTTGTTGCGCTCCTTGATGGCCTGGTTCACCACCGAACGCAGTTCCAGGACCAGATCCTGCCGCGCCATCTTGAGCAGGTTGAGGCTGGCGCTGCCGGGCGAGGGCTCGATATAGGGGCCGGTCTGGCCGCGGAAATGGAGAATCTGCAGGTCCTGGTTGATGATCACGCCCGGCGGGGCGTAGGTGGTCAGTATCAGGCGTTCGGCTTCGTGCTGGATGTCGAGTGCGGACGGTGCGCGCGCTGGGTTAGCCTGGTCAGCGGCAGACATCGGGGCGTGGGGCAGGATGCTGAAATCATAGCCCGGCAGGGAGGCCACCGATTTTTTGACGTAAATCTTGTTCTTCTTGTCCACCGTGGCGAACAGATCGGCGAAACTGCCGATGGTTTCCGAGGTGCCCAGCATCAGGAAACGACCCGGCCGCAGGGCATAGTGGAAGGTGTGCAACACTTTCTTCTGCAGTACCGCGCCGAGGTAGATCATCAGATTGCGGCAGCAGATCAGGTCGAGACGTGAGAAAGGCGGATCCTTGACCACGCTTTGCACCGCAAACACGCACATGTCGCGGATGATCTTGCTGATCTGGTATCCGCTCGGCGTCTTGATGAAAAAGCGCTGCAATCGCCCCGGCGCAATGACGTCGCGGATGCTTTCCGGATAGATCCCCTGGCGCGCGATGTCGATGGCCTTGTCGTCAATGTCGGAGGCGAATATCTGGATATGAAAGCTGCTGGCGCGGTCGCCGAGGAATTCGAGCAGCGCGATCGCTACCGAATACACCTCCTCGCCGGTGGAGCAGCCCGGCACCCAGATGCGCAGCGGCTGCTCGGCGGAGCGTTTTTCAATCAGGGCAGGGAAGACTTCCTGCTGCAGCGCATCGAAGGTTTCGGGATCGCGGAAAAAACTGGTGACGTTGATCAGTATGTCCTGGAACAGGGCGTCCAGTTCGCCCGGCTGCTTCTGCAGGTACTTGACGTAATCCTCAATTTTTTCCAGCTGGTGCAGTACCATGCGCCGCTTGATGCGGCGCCGGATGGTGCTGTGCTTGTAATAGGTGAAGTCGTTGCCGGTGCGCGAGCGTAGCAGCACGAAAATCTTGTTCAGGTTGTCGCCACCACCGGACACCAGCTCTCCCCTGGGGCCGGTTTCCTCGGGGCGCAGGTAGGGGTGGCGTGCGATACGTACCAGTTCCTTGCCGATCTCCTCCGGCGTCAGGACGAAATCGACATGGCCGGCTGAAATGACGCTGTGCGGCATGCCGTCGTATTCGGCGGAATCCTCGCTCTGGGCAAAGGTGATGCCGCCTGCAAACTTGATCGCCTTCATGCCGAGCGTCCCGTCCGACGCCGTGCCCGACAGGATCACCCCGATCGCGTTGCTGTTCCGGTCTTCCGCCAGGGAGCTCAGGAAATCGTCGATCGGCAGGTGCTTACCGAGACCGTCCGGTCGCGGCATCAGGTGCAGCACGCCGTGCAGCAGGGCTAAACTGTAATTGGGCGGCATCACGTAAACGTGATTCGGTTCTATCCGCGTGCCGTCGGTTATTTCGGCCACCGGCATGGAGCTGGCGCGGCCGAGTAGCTCGGGCAGCAGGCTTACATGCTTGGGATCGAGATGCTGTACCAGAACGAAAGCCATGCCGGTGTCTGCGGGCAGGTTCTTCAGCAGTTTGGTGAAGGCGTCCAGTCCGCCGGCCGAGGCGCCGACGCCTACCACCGGAAATGTCTGATCCCTATCGTGGGCCAGTGTGACATCCGGTTTCTGCTCGGCGGAATGGGGGTGAGAATTGGATTTTTTGGGCATGGGCCAGGTTCGGTCAAGTTGTTTGGAGAAATTGATTAACATTACTTCTCTACTGGAAAAATAACAAGAACTCGTGCCGTTGCGGTCGATTAACCAGGATTGACCGGGCCTGCCTGAAACAGTATCATTAGCCGCTTTGCAAAAACGAGAAAAACAGCCATGCGGGAAAAGTTGGTTGCGGGTAACTGGAAGATGAACGGCGGCCTGGCGCAGAACAAGGCGCTGCTGGAGGCTGTCATCGCTGGCATGGCCGGCGTTCAGGGTATGGGTTGCGCGGTGTGCGTGCCTTACCCATATCTGTTTCAGGCGCAATCCTCATTGAAGGATACCGCGATTGCCTGGGGTGCGCAGAACCTGAGTCAGCACGACAAGGGCGCTTTTACCGGCGAGGTTTCCTCCTCAATGTTGCTGGATTTCGGCTGCAAGTACGTGTTGGTGGGTCATTCCGAGCGCCGCGCCATTTATGGCGAGGACGATGCCACGGTGGCGCTGAAATTCGAGGCGGCGCAGAAGGCCGGCCTGACGCCGATTCTGTGTGTAGGTGAAAGCCTGCAGGAGCGCGAATCCGGCGTAACCGAAGCCGTGGTGGCACGCCAGCTTGACGCGGTGACCGGGAAACTCGGCGTGGCCGCATTGTCCAAAGCGGTAGTGGCTTATGAGCCAGTCTGGGCAATCGGTACCGGCAAGACGGCTTCGCCGGAGCAGGCGCAGGCGGTGCATGCCTTTATTCGCAGCAAGATTGCGTCCCAGAGCAAGAATGTCGCTGACGGGCTGGTCATTCAGTACGGCGGTAGCGTCAAAGGGTCGAATGCGGTTGAGTTGTTCGGCATGCCGGATATCGACGGCGGCCTGATTGGTGGCGCCTCTCTGGATGCGCAGGAATTTCTGGCGATCTGCCACGCGGCAAAGCGCTAAACTGTAACATGAGGTAATAATGGAAACACTGGTTTGGGTAATACATATAATTGCGGCACTGGGTACAATCGGCCTGGTGCTGATGCAGCACGGCAAAGGTGCGGATATGGGTGCTGCGTTCGGTAGTGGCGCATCCGGCAGCCTGTTCGGCTCCAGCGGATCGGCTAATTTCCTGAGCCGCGCCACAGCGATTTTTGCTACACTTTTCTTTTTGACCAGCCTGACATTGACCTATTTTTCTAGCCACAAGACCAGGCATGTGGGGGTGATGGAGTCGCATAGTCTGATGCAGCCTGCCGCCCCGGTTGATGCTGCCAAGCAAGTAGTGCCCGTTGTGCCGGCCCCGGCTGGTGTTGACGGGTCGAAGTCGGGAGAAATCCCTAAGTAACATCCCTGTTTTTGAACGCCGATGTGGTGAAATTGGTAGACACGCCGTCTTGAGGGGGCGGTGGCGCAAGCCGTAGCAGTTCGAGTCTGCTCATCGGCACCAGATTATTTTAAAAATAGCTCGCCTTTCTGTTGAAGGGGGTTATAATTAAATTAGTAAATAATAAATAACTAATAAATCAATTGGGCGTTTGCCATGATGGGGCGCCTAGCCTGGTTCAGATGGTGAGGGCTGCATGCTGGAAAATTATTTTCCGATTTTGCTGTTTGTTTTGGTTGGCCTCGCCGTTGGGGTTATTCCACAGGCATTGGGCGGTCTGCTCGCACCTCATCGTCCCGACGACAAAAAAAATTCTCCCTATGAATGCGGCTTCGAGGCCTTCGAAGATGCGCGCATGAAGTTTGATGTGCGCTACTATCTGGTCGCAATTCTGTTCATCCTTTTCGATCTGGAAATCGCTTTCCTCTTTCCCTGGGCTGTAGTGTTACAGGAAATCGGCCTGTTCGGTTTCTTCGCCATGATGATTTTCCTTGGCATCCTGGTGGTCGGTTTTGTTTACGAGTGGAAGAAAGGGGCTCTGGAATGGGAATAGAAGGCGTCCTTGAGAAGGGGTTCGTCACCACTTCGCTCGATACGGTATTCAACTGGGCCAGCACCGGTTCGATGTGGCCGATGACTTTCGGCCTCGCCTGCTGCGCCGTAGAGATGATGCAGGCTGGCGCTTCGCGCTACGACCTGGACCGCTTCGGCATCGTGTTTCGCCCCAGCCCGCGTCAGTCCGACGTGATGATCGTGGCCGGCACCCTGACCAACAAGATGGCGCCTGCATTGCGCAAGGTTTACGACCAGATGGCCGAGCCGCGCTGGGTGTTGTCGATGGGGTCCTGCGCCAACGGCGGCGGTTATTACCATTATTCCTACTCGGTGGTGCGCGGTTGCGACCGTATCGTGCCGGTGGACGTTTATGTGCCCGGCTGCCCGCCCACGGCGGAAGCTCTGCTCTTCGGCCTGATCCAGCTGCAGAAAAAGATCAGGCGCACCCATACCATTGCCCGATAAACGTCGATGAAACTGGAAACCCTCAAACAAAATCTGCAAGGCGTGCTGGCCGACAAAGTGGTCAGATTCTCCGAGCATGCCAATCAGTTGGCGATAGAAATCAGTCCGGAACATTGGCTGGAAGTTGCGCGCACCCTGCGCGACCATCCAGAATTGCATTTCGAGCAGCTGACCGACCTGTGTGGCGTTGATTACAGCACCTATGGCGATGGTCGCTGGCAGGGTCCGCGTTTTTGCGCGGTCACTCACCTGCTTTCAGTCAGAAACAATTGCCGGCTGCGAGTCAAGGTGTTTGTCAGTGACGATGATTTCCCCGTGGTGGATTCGGTATCCGAAATCTGGCCGGGCGCCAACTGGTTCGAGCGCGAGGCCTTCGACCTGTTCGGTATTATTTTTACCGGGCACCCCGATCTGCGCCGCATCCTCAGCGATTACGGCTTCATCGGCCATCCCTTCCGCAAGGATTTCCCTCTTATCGGCAACGTCGAGATGCGCTACGACCCGGAGCAGCGCCGCGTGATCTACCAGCCGGTGAGTATCGATCCGCGCGAGCTGACACCGCGCATCGTGCGCGAGGAGAATTACGGTGGCTGATATCCGTAACTACACGTTGAATTTTAGCTTCGGCCGGCCTACGGCCTTAACGTTCGCTATGCTCACGTTAGCCTGCACTGAAATTAAGCGTTCCGTTTTGGAGGTTCAGCATGGCTGATATTCGAAACTACACGCTGAATTTTGGGCCGCAGCATCCGGCGGCGCACGGCGTGCTGCGCATGGTGCTGGAGCTGGATGGCGAGGTGGTGAAGCGCGCCGATCCACATATCGGTTTGCTGCATCGCGCCACCGAGAAGCTCGCCGAGCACAAGACTTTCCTCCAGGCGATGCCCTACATGGATCGCCTCGACTACGTGTCGATGATGTGCAACGAGCACGCCTACGTGATGGCGACCGAAAAGCTGCTCGGCATCGAAGTGCCGATCCGCGCCCAGTACATCCGCGTCATGTTCGACGAGATCACCCGCATCCTCAACCACCTGCTGTGGCTGGGCGCGCACGGTCTGGACATCGGCGCGATGACGATTTTCCTCTACACTTTCCGCGAACGCGAAGACTTGATGGATATCTACGAGGCGGTCTCGGGCGCGCGTTTGCACGCCGCCTACTACCGCCCGGGAGGGGTGTACCGCGATCTGCCCGACAGCATGCCGCTGTATGAAACCGCGAAAATGACGGTCCACAACGCGAAGCAGGTGGACGGCATGAATGCCAACCGCCACGGCTCGATGCTGGATTTCATCGAAGATTTTACCAACCGCTTCCCCGGTTGCGTCGACGAGTACGAAACCCTGCTTACCGACAATCGCATCTGGAAGCAGCGCACCGTCGGCATCGGCGTGATTACGCCGGAACGCGCATTGGCGCTGGGACTGACCGGCCCGATGCTGCGCGGATCTGGCTTGGCATGGGACTTGCGCAAGAAGCAGCCCTACGAAGTTTATGACAGAGTGGATTTCGACATCCCGGTCGGCGTCAACGGCGACTGCTACGACCGCTACCTGGTGCGCATGGAAGAAATGCGCCAGTCCAACCGCATCATCAAGCAGTGCGTGGACTGGTTGCGCGTCAATCCCGGGCCGGTGATCACCGACAACCACAAGGTGGCGCCGCCTGCGCGTGAGGGAATGAAGCAGAACATGGAAGAGCTGATCCACCACTTCAAGCTGTTTACCGAAGGCATGCATGTTCCTGAAGGTGAGTGCTATGCGGCAGTGGAACATCCCAAGGGCGAATTCGGCATCTACATGGTTTCCGATGGCGCCAACAAGCCATACCGCCTCAAGATCCGCGCCCCGGGCTTCTCACACATGTCGGCGATGGACGAAATGGCACGCGGCCACATGATTGCCGACGTGGTGGCGCTGATGGGCACGTTCGATATCGTATTCGGGGAGATAGACCGCTAATGTTATCGCCTGAATCGCTCAAAAAAATTGATCGCGAGATCGCCAAGTATCCATCCGGACACAAACAGTCGGCGGTGATGGCAGCGCTGCGCATCGCTCAAGACGAGAAGGGCTGGCTCGCGCCGGAAACCATCGAATTTGTCGCCGGCTATCTGGGCATGCCGCCGATTGCGGCGCAGGAAGTGGCGACCTTCTACAACATGTACAACCTGCAACCGGTCGGCAAGTACAAGATCACGGTCTGCACCAATCTGCCTTGTACCCTGATGGGTGCAGTATCGGCGGTCGATCATCTGCAAAGGAAACTTGGCATCGGCTTCGGAGAAACCACGCCGGACGGCAAGTTCACCCTCAAGGAAGGCGAGTGCATGGGGGTCTGCGGCGATGGACCGGTGGCCACCGTCAACAATGTGCGGATGTGCGCCAGGCTGACACCCGAAGAGGCCGACCGCATTCTGGCGGGGTTGGAGTAGCCATGAGCGATAAAGTTATATTCCACTCCATCCACCTGCCAGAATCCTGGAAGCTGGCGAATTATCTTGCCGTTGGCGGCTACGACGCGCTGAAGAAGGTGCTGGCCGAAAAGATGACGCCCGAGGCGATCATCGAGCAGGTAAAACTTTCGGCGCTGCGCGGCCGCGGCGGTGCAGGATTTCCTACCGGCCTGAAGTGGAGCTTTATGCCGAAGAACTACCCCGGCGACAAGTATCTGGTCTGCAACAGCGACGAGGGCGAGCCGGGCACCTTCAAGGATAGAGACATCCTACGCCTCAACCCGCACGAGTTGATCGAGGGCATGATCATCGGCGGCTACACGCTGGGTGCGAAGGCGGGCTACAATTACATTCACGGCGAGATTTGGGCGGAGTACGAGCGCTTTGAAGAGGCCCTGGACGAGGCGCGCGCCGCCGGCCTGCTCGGCAAGAACATTCTCGGCAGCGGCTTCGATTTCGACATCCATGCTCACCAGGGCTATGGTGCCTATATCTGCGGCGAGGAAACCGCGCTGCTCGAATCGATCGAGGGCAAGAAAGGCCAGCCGCGCTTCAAGCCGCCGTTCCCAGCGAGTTTCGGTCTGTACGGAAAGCCGACCACGATCAACAACACCGAGACCCTGGCCTCGATTCCCTACATCATCAAGCATGGCGGCCAGAAATTCCTCGAACTCGGCAAGCCGAACAACGGCGGTACCAAGATTTTTTCCGTTTCCGGTCACGTTAACAACCCCGGCAACTTCGAGATCGGCATGGGCACGCCATTCAGCGAACTGCTCGCAATGGCGGGCGGGGTGAAGGATGGGCGCAAGCTTAAAGCGGTGATTCCGGGCGGTTCCTCGGTGCCGGTGCTGCCGGGAGAAATCATGATGGACCTGACCATGGACTATGATTCCATCGCCAAGGCCGGTTCCTATCTCGGCGCGGGTTCGGTGATCGTGATGGACGACACGGTGTGCATGGTGCGCGCGCTGGAGCGACTGTCCTACTTCTATTTCGAGGAGTCCTGCGGCCAGTGCACGCCCTGCCGCGAAGGCACCGGATGGCTGTACCGCGTTATCCACCGCATCGAGCATGGCCAAGGACGGCCGGAAGATCTCGACCTGCTGGACTCGGTGGCCGGCAACATCATGGGGCGGACTATCTGCGCTTTGGGCGACGCTGCGGCGATGCCAGTGCAGGGCATGCTCAAGCATTTCCGCAACGAATTCGAGTACCACATCCAGCACAAGAAGTGCATGGTTTAAATGACATGCTAAATATCGAAATAGACGGCAAACAGCTAATGGTTGAACCCGGCAGCACCATCATGGATGTGGCTGATGCGGAGGGGATCTATATTCCGCGCTTCTGTTACCACAAGAAGCTTTCCGTAGCCGCCAACTGCCGCATGTGCCTGGTTCAGGTCGAGAAGGCGGCGAAGCCAATGCCGGCCTGCGCCACGCCGGTAACCGAGGGCATGAAGGTGATGACGCGCTCCGAGGAGGCGATCAAGGCGCAGAAGGCGGTGATGGAGTTCCTCCTGATCAACCATCCGCTCGATTGTCCGATCTGCGATCAGGGCGGCGAATGTGATTTGCAGGATCTGGCGGTTGGTTACGGCGCGAGCGCCTCGCGCTACGCCGAAGAAAAACGCGTGGTGTTCAACAAGAACATCGGCCCGCTGATTACCACCGACATGACGCGCTGTATCAACTGTACCCGCTGCGTGCGCTTCGGCCAGGAAATCGGCGGCATGATGGAGATGGGTCAGGTCGGCCGCGGCGAGCACGCCGAAATCACAACTTTTATCGAACGTTCAATCAATTCCGAGCTGTCCGGCAACATTATCGACCTGTGCCCGGTCGGCGCACTGACCAGCAAGCCTTTCCGCTACAGTGCGCGGGCCTGGGAGCTGACTACGCGCCCCTCAGTCAGTCCCCACGATGGTCTGGGTGCCAATCTCAGCGTGCAGACCAAGGACAATCGCGTTTTCCGCGTGTTGCCGCGTGACAATGAAGAGATCAATGAGTGCTGGCTGTCGGACATGGACCGTTTCGCCTATGAAGGCCTGAACTCTGAAGACAGGTTGCGGCGTCCGATGATCAAGCGCAATGGCGAGTGGCACGAGTGCGACTGGCCTGAGGCACTGGAATTCGTTGCCTCCGGACTCAAGCGCATCCGCGACGAGCAGGGCGAGGAACAGATAGCCGCGCTGGCTACTCCCCATGCCACCCTGGAAGAACTTTACCTGCTGCAGAAACTGCTGCGCGGCATCGGCAGCGCCAATGTCGATCACCGCCTGCGCCAGTCCGACTTTAGCGCCGATGCCGCAATGCAGGGCGCGCCTTGGATGGGAATGAAGATTGCCGAACTGGACCAGCTGAATAGCGTCCTGATCGTTGGCAGCACGCTGCGCGCCGACCATCCGCTGCTGGCACATCGCCTGCGCCAGGCCGTCAAGCGCGGCGCAGAGCTGAACCTGATCAATCCGGTGGATGACGACCTGCTGTGCCGTGTCGCCAACAAGGCGATCGTTGCGCCCGACGCGATGGTGGCAACGCTGGATCAGGTGCGATGCGCACTGGCTGGCGAATCCGCCGATACGGCAGCGCAAGCGATTGCCGCCAGTCTCAAACAGGGCGAGCGCAAGGCTGTTCTGCTCGGCAATCTGGCGCAGCATCACCCACGCTACGCTGAGCTGCATGCTCTGGCGCAACAGGTGGCGGAGTTGGCCGGTGCCAAACTTGGTTTCCTCGGCGAGGCGGCAAACAGCGTCGGCGCGCATCTGGCCGGTGCGATGCCCGGCGAGGGAGGCATGAATGTCGCGCAGATGCTCGATGACCCGCGCCGTGCCTATATTTTGCTCGGCGTCGAAGCGGAGCTGGATACCTACAATCCGAGCAAAACGCTGGCCGCGCTGCAAGCGGCGCAACTGGTCGTCGTCTTGAGCGCCTACAAGAACAAGGCACTGGATTACGCCCACGTGCTGCTGCCTGTGGCGCCGTTCACTGAAACCTCCGGTACTTTCGTCAACACCGAAGGCCGGGCACAGAGCTTCAACGCCGTGGCGAAGCCGCTGGGTGAAACCCGTCCCGGATGGAAAGTGCTACGCGTGCTGGGCAACCTGATGGAAGTGGCGGGCTTTGATTACGACAGCGCCGAGCAGGTTCGCGCCGAAGTACTGAATGGCGACATTACGGCGAAGTTGAACAACTCGCTGAAAGCATTTATTGCCAAGCCGGCTGGCGCAAAGGGTGGCTTGCAGCGCATCGGCGAAGTGCAGGCCTACCAAGCTGATCCAATCGTGCGTCGCGCTGCCGCGCTGCAGAATACTGCCGCAGCAGCTCTGCAGGGTGCATGGATGAATGCAGAAACGCTAGCCAGCGTGGGCGTTGCCGAGGGTGCTGACGTCAGCGTCAGCCAGGGTGCAGGCAGCGTCGTTCTCAAGGCGATGCGCGATGACCTGTTGCCCAAGGGGTGTGTGCGGGTAGCAGCCGGACATCCGGCCACCGCCATGCTCGGCGGCATGCTGGACGAGATCGCGCTAGGGCAGGTGGGGTAGACCATGAACGAATTAGTCATGACGCTTCAAGGATTTTTCGGCTTTGCCTGGCCGCTGGTGTACAGCATGGCTAAGATCGTCGCCATCGTCGCGCCGCTGATGCTGGGCTTGGCCTATCTGACCTACGCTGAACGCAAGATCATCGGCTACATGCAGGTGCGCATCGGCCCCAATCGCGTCGGTCCCAAGGGCTGGTTGCAGCCGATCGCGGATGGACTGAAGCTGCTGATGAAGGAAATCGTGATTCCCGCCGGTGCCAACAAGGGGATATTTCTTCTCGCTCCGGTATTGGCCATCGGTCCGGCGCTAGCTGCCTGGGCGGTGGTGCCATTCTCGCCAGAGTTGGTGCTGGCGAATATCAATGCAAGCGTGCTCTACATCATGGCGATTACTTCGATGGGTGTGTACGGCATCGTGCTGGCGGGCTGGGCATCCAATTCCAAGTATGCCTTCCTCGGCGGGATGCGTGCCGCGGCGCAGATCGTTTCCTACGAAATCGCCATGGGCTTCGCTCTGGTCGGCGTGCTGATGGCGGCGCAGAGCCTGAATCTGGGGGAGATCGTCAAGGCTCAGCAGGGTGGGGTATTCAACTGGTACTGGCTGCCATTGTTTCCCCTGTTCATCGTTTACCTGATTTCCGGCCTGGCCGAGCTCAACCGCGCGCCGTTCGACGTGGTCGAGGGTGAATCCGAAATCATCGGTTTTCATGTCGAATATTCCGGCATGTCCTTCGCCATCTTCTTCCTGGCCGAATATGCCAACATGATCCTGGTTGCGACCTTGACCTCGCTGATGTTCCTCGGCGGCTGGAATCCGCTGTTCGATTTTGCGCCTTTCAACTGGATTCCGGGCATCTTCTGGTTGTTGGCCAAGGTGTTGTTTGTGCTGTTCCTGTTCCTCTGGTTTCGCGCCACCTTCCCGCGCTACCGTTATGACCAGATCATGCGCCTGGGCTGGAAGGTGTTTATCCCGGTGACCCTGGTGTGGATCGTGGTGGTTAGCGCTGCCATGCAGACCCCCTTCGGCTACCTGTTCCATTGAGGCGAAAAGCGTGAACAAGATCAAAAGCTTCTTTTCGACTTTCCTGCTTATCGAGCTGCTCAAGGGCATGGCGGTGACTGGGCGTCACATGTTCTCACGCAAGATCACGGTGCAGTTCCCCGAGGAGCGCACACCGATGTCGCCGCGCTTTCGTGGTCTGCATGCGCAACGCCGCTATCCCAATGGCGAGGAACGCTGCATCGCCTGCAAACTGTGCGAGGCGGTGTGCCCGGCCTTGGCGATCACCATCGAATCGGAGCAGCGTGATGACGGCACCCGGCGCACCACGCGCTATGACATCGATCTGACCAAGTGCATTTTCTGCGGGTTTTGTGAAGAAGCTTGTCCGGTGGATGCAATCGTCGAAACCCGGATTTTCGATTACCACGGCGAAAAACGCGGTGATCTTTACTACACCAAGGACATGCTGCTGGCCGTGGGCGACAAATACGAAGCACAAATCGCCCAGGACAGGGCGGCAGATGCGAAGTACCGTTGAGAAAAGATTAACCTGCGGTGAAACGGTTTTTACTGGAATGGCTAAATGAGCTTTGAAACGTTAGTTTTTTACTTCCTCGCGAGCATCCTGCTGTTTGCAGGGTTACGCGTGGTGACCGCGCGCCATCCGGTGCATGCCGCCCTGTTCCTGGTGCTGTCGTTCTTTACCGGGGCTGGGCTGTGGCTGTTGCTGGAGGCCGAGTTCCTGGCGATTACCCTGGTGCTGGTCTACATCGGCGCGGTGATGGTGCTGTTCCTGTTCGTGGTGATGATGCTCAACCTGAACATCGATAAGATGCGTCAGGGCTTCTGGGACAACCTGCCGCTGGCAGCTTTCGTCGGTATCCTGATGGCAATCGAAATGACGCTGGTGATGACAGTGGTTGGCCGTAGCGTTGTAACCAGTCCGGAGTCGCATGCCGCCAACTACAGCAACACCAAGGAACTGGGCCGCCTGCTCTATACCGACTACGTCTACCCGTTTGAACTCGCCGCGGTGATCCTGCTGGTGGCAATCGTTGCCGCAATCGCAATCACGATGCGTCGTCGCCCCGAAACCAAGCATCAGGATCCGGCTTGGCAGGTGAGCGTCAAGCGCGAAGACCGAGTGCGTCTGATCTCGATGCCGGCTGAGAAAAAAGGGGAATAAAGTGCTGACATTGACCCATTATCTGATCCTCGGCGCGCTGCTATTTGCCATCAGCGTGGTGGGCATCTTCCTTAACCGCAAGAACCTGATCGTCCTGCTGATGGCTATTGAACTGATGCTGCTGGCGGTGAACATGAACTTCGTCGCTTTTTCGCATTATTTGCACGACACCGCCGGACAGGTTTTCGTGTTCTTCATACTCACTGTAGCCGCGGCCGAGTCGGCCATCGGCCTGGCGATACTGGTGGCGCTGTTCCGCAACCTGAACACCGTTAACGTGGCCGAGCTGGATCATTTAAAAGGGTAATGAGGGACTGGTAATGAATGATGGGAGAAAATCCGGTAAACCGGGCGCCCATACCTCATCACTCATCACTCATCACGAGATACTATGACTGAAATGCAAAAACTCTATCTGCTGGTACCTCTGGCACCACTGGCCGGGGCGGTGATCGCCGGTCTGTTCGGCTGGTTGATCGGGCGTGCCGCTTCGCACTGGGTGACCATCCTCAGTGTGGCGATCTCCTTTGTCACTTCGGTCGTGATCTTCCAGGACGTGCTTGCCGGCCACACCTTCAACGGTAGCGTCTACACTTGGCTCACTACGGGCGATACCCGCTTTGAGATCGGCTTTCTGATTGACCGCCTCACTGCCGTGATGATGTTGGTGGTTACCTTCGTTTCGTTGATGGTGCACATCTACACCATCGGCTACATGCGAGAGGATCCTGGCTACCAGCGCTTCTTCAGCTACATTTCCCTGTTCACCTTCTCGATGCTGATGCTGGTGATGTCGAACAATTTCGTCCAGCTGTTCTTCGGCTGGGAGGCGGTGGGACTGGTGTCCTACCTGCTGATCGGCTTCTGGTACACACGTCCGACAGCGATTTACGCCAACCTGAAAGCTTTTCTGGTCAACCGCGTGGGCGATTTCGGCTTCCTGCTTGGTATCGGCATGGTGCTGGCGAACTTCGGCACGCTGGACTACGCGGCGGTGTTTGCGCGTGCCCCGGAAATGGCGGGTCAAATGATAACGCTGATTCCGGGTCAGGAGTGGATGCTGATGACGGTGATCTGCATCCTGCTGTTCATCGGTGCGATGGGCAAGTCGGCCCAGTTTCCACTGCACGTCTGGCTGCCTGATTCGATGGAGGGCCCGACCCCGATTTCTGCACTGATCCACGCCGCCACCATGGTGACTGCGGGTATCTTCATGGTGGCGCGGATGTCGCCGTTGTTCGAGCTGTCCGAAACGGCGCTGTCAGTGGTCATGGTGATCGGTGCGATTACCGCCCTGTTCATGGGATTCCTCGGTGTGATCCAGAACGACATCAAGCGCGTGGTGGCGTATTCCACCCTGTCCCAACTCGGCTACATGACGGTGGCGCTGGGCGCTTCCGCCTACTCGGTGGCGATCTTCCATCTGATGACCCATGCCTTCTTCAAGGCGCTGCTGTTCCTTGCCGCCGGATCGGTGATCATGGGCATGCACCATGACCAGGATATCCGCAACATGGGCGGCCTGCGCAAGTACATGCCGATCACCTGGATCACCTCCCTGATCGGCTCGCTGGCACTGATCGGTACGCCTTTTTTCTCCGGTTTCTACTCCAAGGACAGCATCATTGAAGCGGTCGGGCTCTCGCACCTGCCGGGTTCCGGGTTTGCCTATTTCGCCGTAGTGGCGGGGGTGTTCGTCACCGCCTTCTACTCCTTCCGCATGTATTTCCTGGTGTTCCACGGCAAGGAGCGTTTCCAAACACATGCCAGCCATGGCCATGGCGAACATGGACACGGCGGCAAGCCGCACGAGTCGCCCTGGGTGGTGACCTTGCCGCTGATCATGCTGGCGATCCCTTCAGTGGTGATAGGCTATATCACCATCCAGCCGATGTTGTTCGGCGACTATTTCCAGGGCTCGATTTTTGTCTCCGGAAACCATCCGGCAATGGAAGAGCTGATGCATGAATTTCATGGTGCATTTGGTATGGCGGTGCATGCGCTGACCTCCTTGCCGTTCTGGCTGGCGCTCAGCGGTGCGGGAACGGCATGGTTCTTCTACATGAAGCGGCCGGATATCCCCGAGGCGATAAAACAGCGTTTCAGCCTGATTTACACAGTGCTGGAACACAAATACGGCTTCGACGAGTTCAATGACTGGTTCTTCGCCGGCGGTGCGAGACTAATCGGGCGCAGCCTGTGGAAAGGCGGCGATGTCGCTGTGATCGACGGCTTCTTCGTCAACGGCACGGCGCGTTTGATCGGCTGGTTTTCCACACTGACCCGCCGTCTCCAGTCGGGCTACATTTACCACTACACTTTCGCCATGATCATCGGCGTGTTCGTGTTGATGACGCTGTTTGTGAAGGGATAAGAATAAGCATGATTGCAGGCCTGTCATTGTTGAGTCTGGTTATCTGGGTGCCGATCGCGGCCGGCGTCGCCGTGCTCGCCACCGGCAGCGACCGCAACGCCGGGCTCGCCCGTGTTCTGGCGCTGATCGGCGCACTTGCCGGCTTCGCGCTGAGCCTGCCGCTGTATACCCAGTTCGACAACCTGCAGGCAGGCATGCAGTTCGTCGAAATCAGCCCCTGGATCGAGACCTTCAAGGTCACCTACCATCTCGGCGTGGATGGCATCTCGGTACTGTTCATCCTGCTCACTACCTTCACCACCGTGCTGGTCGTGATCGCCGGCTGGAAGGTGATCGAAAAACGTGTGGCGCAGTATATGGCGGCCTTCCTCTTCATGTCCGGCCTGATGAATGGCGTATTCGCCGCGCTAGATGCAGTGCTGTTCTACGTGTTCTGGGAGGCGATGCTGATTCCGATGTTCCTGATCATCGGAATCTGGGGCGGTCCGAACCGGGTTTACGCGGCGGTCAAGTTCTTCCTTTACACCCTGCTCGGCTCGCTGCTGATGCTGGTGGCGTTTATTTACCTGTACACCAAGGGCGGCACTTTCGAGATCCTGGATTTTCATCGTCTGCCGCTGACCCTGACCGAGCAGATCCTGATCTTCTTCGCTTTCTTCATGGCGTTCGCGGTCAAGGTGCCGATGTGGCCGGTGCACACCTGGTTGCCTGATGCTCACGTTGAAGCGCCGACCGGCGGCTCGGTGGTCCTGGCGGCGATCATGCTGAAGATGGGTGCCTACGGCTTCCTGCGCCTCTCCCTGCCGATCGTGCCGGATGCGAGCCATGCCCTGTCCGGCTTCATGATCACCCTGTCGCTGGTCGCCGTGGTCTACATCGGTCTTGTGGCGCTGGCGCAAACGGACATGAAGAAGCTGATTGCCTATTCCTCAATTTCGCACATGGGCTTCGTCACCCTCGGTTTCTTCATCTTCAATGCCTATGGTATCGAGGGCGCGCTAGTGCAGATGATTTCCCACGGCTTCATCTCTGCCGCGATGTTCCTTTGCGTGGGCGTGCTTTACGACCGCATGCACAGCCGCATGATTGCCGACTACGGCGGCGTGGCGAACAAAATGCCAATCTTCGCCGCCTTTTTCGTGCTATTTGCCATGGCTAATTCCGGCTTGCCGGGGACTAGCGGTTTCGTCGGCGAATTCATGGTGATCATGGGCGCGGTCAAGGCCAATTTCTGGTACGCCTTTCTAGCCGCAGTGACGCTGATTTTCGGCGCCGCCTACACGCTGTGGATGGTGAAGCGGGTGGTGTTTGGCGCTGTCGCCAACGACCATGTCGAGCATCTCAAGGATGTCTCGTCGCGCGAGTTCCTGGTGCTGGGATTGCTAGCCGTTGCGGTGCTCGGTATGGGGCTGTACCCGTTGCCGTTTACCGAGGTGATGCACCATTCGGTGAACAACTTGCTGTCGCATGTGGCGCAAAGCAAGCTTTAAGAGCGCGAAGCAAGTTAACTGAGAGACCCAAGATGATATTCGCCATGCCCAACCTGACGCCTGCACTGCCGGAAATCTTCGTGCTGATCATGGTATCGCTGATCCTGGTGGTGGACCTGTTCCTGTCAGGCAAAAACCGTTTCATCAGCTATGCCCTGACCCAGTTCACGCTGCTCGGTGCAGCCTGGATTACTGTGAGCACTAGTGGTCAGGATGTGGTTCATACTTTCAATGGCATGTTCGTCGACGACGTCATGGCCGACGTGCTGAAGATGATGACCTACCTTGCCGTGGCGGCGATGCTGGTCTATTCACGCAGTTATATCCAGTTGCGCAACCTGTTCAGCGGTGAGTTTTTTGTGCTGGTGCTGTTCGCCATGCTCGGCATGATGGTGATGATTTCGGCCAGCCACTTCCTGACCCTGTATCTCGGCCTGGAACTGTTGTCCCTGAGCCTGTATTCGCTGGTAGCGCTACAGCGCGATTCGGCGCAGGCCACCGAGGCGGCGATGAAGTATTTCGTGCTGGGTGCGCTGGCTTCAGGTTTGCTGCTCTACGGCATGTCGATGATCTACGGTGCGACCGGCAGCCTGGAACTGAGCAAGGTTGCTGCCGCGGTCCAGCAAAGCGCCGGCAGCAGGACAATGCTGGTGTTCGGCCTGGTGTTCATCGTCGCCGGTCTGGCATTCAAACTTGGCGCAGTGCCGTTCCATATGTGGGTGCCTGATGTCTACCAGGGCGCGCCTACCGCAGTGACACTGTTCATCGGCTCGGCGCCAAAGATTGCTGCCTTTGCCTTCGTCATGCGTCTATTGGTCGAAGGCCTGCAGGGGATAGCACATGACTGGCAGGGCATGCTGATTATCATGGCCGTGCTGTCGATGGCGATCGGCAATATAACTGCCATCGCCCAGACCAACATCAAGCGAATGCTGGCCTATTCTACCATCTCCCATATGGGCTTCCTGCTGCTCGGAATCCTTTCCGGCAGCCTGAACGGCTACAGCGGTTCAATGTTTTATGTCCTGTCATACGTGCTGATGAGCCTGGGTACTTTCGGCATGATTCTGCTGCTATCGCGCAAGGGCTTCGAGGCGGAAAACATCGACGATTTCAAGGGCTTGAACCAGCGCAGTCCGTGGTATGCCTTCATGATGTTGCTGCTGATGTTCTCCATGGCCGGCGTGCCGCCGACGGTGGGCTTCTACGCCAAGCTGTCCGTGCTGCAGGCGGCGTTGCAGGCCGGCTTCGTCTGGGTAGTCGTATTCGCCGTCCTGATGTCGGTGATCGGCGCTTTTTACTACCTGCGTATCGTCAAGCTGATGTATTTCGATGCGCCTGAAGATCAGTCGCCAATTTCTTCACAACCCGACGCCGGTGTGCTCATGAGCATGAACGGAATGGCCGTGCTGGCGCTGGGTATCCTGCCGCAGCCCTTGATGGCGTTGTGCGCCTATAGCATCCAGCACTCGCTGCTGTGACTGTACTCATCTTCATTAGTTAGCCTGGATGGTGGCCGTTGGGCCGCTATTCTGGTCAGTTCCCCGTTTACCTCGCACTTCATCTAGCCTGCATAGAGATTTCATGGATGCCCCTGATTTAACCGAAAAACAGTTGTCCACCAGCAACGTCTACGACGGCCGCCTACTGCATGTGCGGGAGGACCAGGTGATGTTACCCAACGGCAATACCACCACGCGCGAGTACATCGTCCATCCTGGCGCGGTGGTGGTGGTTCCAGTGCTGGATAATGGTGATGTGCTGATGGTACGGCAGTTCCGCTATCCGGTGGGCCGCGAGTTCCATGAGCTACCTGCCGGCAAAATCGATTCCGGTGAGGACGTACTTGTCTGCGGCCAGCGCGAGCTTATGGAGGAAACCGGCTATGCTGCAGAGACGTGGCGATTCCTGACAACCATCCACCCCTGCATCGGCTATTCGGACGAGCGGATACTGATCTATCTGGCGCAAGGATTGAGTGAGCACGGCCACTGCCGCGACGAGGACGAGTTCCTGGAGAACGTTCAGTTGCCGCTGGACACCGCGATGGAATGGGTGCGTGACGGGCGCATCAGCGACGTGAAGACCATCATCGGCCTGTTCTGGGCAGAGAAAATTGTCGAAAATAGGTGGGTGTCATAGAATGTGGGTTGCCGATGCGGATAAACCGGGCAGCGCCCATCATGACAAAAACCAACGAAGCCTTCTCACGCGTCCTCATCGACGCCCAACTTGCCAGCCAGGGCTGGAATACCCAAGACCAGAACAGCGTCCGCTATGAAGTGTTTGTAGAGGATGGTACTCGCGCCGACTATGTGCTGTGCGACCGTCATGGCCGCTCCATGGCCGTCATCGAGGCAAAGCGCTTCTCTATCAGCCCGGGCGATGCCGCCGAACAGGCCAAGGGTTACGCCCGCCAACTGGGCGTGCCCTATATATTCCTCACCAATGGTGATGAAGTGCGGTTTTGGGAGTGGGAACGCGAAGCCTTTCCCCACCCGGTCAAGACTTTCTTCAAACAGGACGACCTCGAACGCCGTTTCGCTACCCGTCTGCTGCGTCGTGATCCGCTCACCGTCAACATAGATACCCGTATCGTCGAGCGCGATTACCAGATCGAGTGTATCGACACCCTTTGCCATGAGATCGAACAGGGGCGGCGTAAACTCCTGGTCGAAATGGCGACCGGCACCGGCAAGACGCGCACTGCTGCCGCCTTCATCAAACGGCTGTTCGAGGCCAACGCCATCACCCGCGTGTTGTTTCTGGTAGATCGCATCCCGCTCGCCAAACAGACCGAGGACGCCTTCGCCGAGCACCTGCCGGATTATCCGGCCTATGTGCTGCGGGCCGGGCGGCGATTCCAGGACGAAAAGCAAATCACCATCACCACGCTGCAATCCATGGTGAACATCTACGCTGACTACTCGCCGGGCTACTTCGATCTGGTCATCAGTGACGAGTGCCACCGCAGCATCTACGGCCAATGGAAAAAAGTGCTGCTGCACTTTGACGGCACACAGGTCGGCCTCACCGCCACGCCTTGCGTTGCCGATCTGGATGACCCGAACAGCGACGAGGAAGACACGCTGTTCGTGCGCGACACCCTGCGCTTCTTCGAGGTCGAGAAGCCCACCTTCTCCTATAAACTCAAAGACGCGATCCGCGAGGGCTATCTCGCCCCGTATCAGATTTACAAGGCCCAGACCGTCAAGACTGCTGCCGAGGGTGGTTTCGAGGTCAAGCGCGATGAGTTGGACTGGCCATCAATGGACACCGACACCCGCATCGAGTTCGAGAAACTGTTTCAGGGCATAGACTCCCTGGTGGTTGATCCTTCCGCACTGGAACGCCGTTTCACCATTCCAGAACGTAACCGTGCCATCGTGCGCGAATTCCGCCAAGTGCTGGACAACGGCTTCATCGACAGCAAGGGCGTGCAACGCAAACCCCTGTTCGGCAAAACCATCGTCTTCGCCGTCAACAAGCGGCACGCCGAGACACTGGCCCAACTCTTCGATGCCCAGTTTGCCGATCTGAAACCCTCGCCTGAGATCCGCTATGCGGATTATGTAGTCTCCGGTATGGGCAGCGACGATACCCTCGACGGCATGAGCAAAATACGCCGCTTCAAGAAAGAGCCGTTCCCCAAGATTCTGGTTTCAGTGAACATGCTCGACACCGGCTTCGACTGCCCCGAGGTAGTCAGCCTGATTTTCGCCCGCTTCACCCGCTCAACCATCCTCTACCAGCAGATGCGCGGGCGTGGCACGCGCAAGGCAACAGGTAAACCCGTCTTCACCATGTTCGACTTCACTGGCGTGTGCGACTACCACGGCGACGACGACCCGATGGCCGAGGGTGGAGTGATCGTTGCCAAGACACCATCCAAGAAGAAATACGAGCCGCGCCGCCTGCTGGCACTGGACATTGACGACCACATCGACCCGACAACACGGGAGTGGATCAGCATCGACGAAAACGGCAACATGGTTTTCCCCGAAGCATCGGAACAGAAAGCCGCCGAACTGGGCACCCGCTTCGAGGCATGGCTGCTAGCACGGGAGGACATCAACCCCGGCGAGGAAAGTTGGTTGCGCATGATAGGCAGCCAGTTGCGTGCTAACGCCGGAAGCATGGACGAATTCAGCACCGGCCACTTCGCTTTCCATCCTTTTTCGCAGTTGGGCGGCTACCCGCAGGCGGTGCGTGTCTTCGGCGGCGAGGAACGCCTCGAAGCCCTGATCGACAGCCTCAACGCCGCCGTTTTCGGCCATGAAAAGTCGGAGTCGCCAGATATTTCAAGCCGTGATGGCCGATGCGGGTTGATGCAATGATATTCTGGATTTACATCCTTCGCTGCGCTGACGGTTCTTACTACACAGGGCACACCGATAACCTTGAAAAACGCTTGGGTGAACATCAAACCGGCGCATGTGGCGGATACACGGCGGAACGTTTGCCGGTCGAGCTTGCGTGGTCACAGGAATGTGCCACCCGCGAAGAAGCCTTGGCTGCGGAATTGCAGATCAAGGGTTGGAGCCGGAAAAAGAAGGAAGCCATGATGCAGAGCGATTGGGGGAGGGTATCCCAGTTGGCGAAAAAAGATTTCACGAAGAAGAAGTTGGGATGATGGTTCGATACACGCGCGATGCGCGCTACTCACCACGAACGGTTGTAACTATGCGCGGTGCGCGCTACTCACCATGAACGGTTGTAATTATGCGCGGTGCGCGCTATTCACCACGAATGGCCAACCTCTTCACCTCCGTTCGTCCCGAGTAGCCCGCAAAGCGGGCGTATCGAGGGACATGATGAACAAATCAAAAAAGGAAAAGTATTTATGCCCCTGACCCCCGACATGCGGCGGTCTATCGACCAGATACGCGACTACCTCTTCGGCGGCGGCTATCCTGATCCAGTAAGCAACGCCGAGCAGCTCTCGTTCCTGTTCTTCTTCTATCTGATCGAGGGCATCGACACCGAGAACAAACTCAAAGCCAAGGTGCTGAAACTGCCCTACGAGAGCCTGTTCGAGGGCGACTGGAAACTGCGCAATCCGCTCAATGCCCAAGGCAGCGGCGACACCATTCCGCGCGACCGTTTCCGCTGGTCAGTGTGGGCCAAGGGTTTATCGGGCGAGTCGCTGGTGCGATTCGTGCGCGACGAGGTGTTCGCCTTCGTCGCCGAACTGGGCGAACGGGGTGCCCACAATTTTATGAGCGGCGCGCGTCTTTCCATCGACGAGCCGACCGTGCTGACTCAGGTTATTAGTCTGGTCGATGGCTTGCGGCTCGACCAGTCGGATGCCGACACCAAGGGCGATCTGTTCGAGCATGTGCTGCGGCAGATCAAGCAGGCAGGTGAATTGGGCCAGTTCCGCACGCCACGCCACATCATCCGCACCATCGTCGAGATCATCGACCCCAAGGTAGGGGAAACCATCTACGACCCGGCAGCGGGCACGGCGGGTTTTTTAGTGGCGGCCTACAATCACATCCGGCTGGCGAACTCCTCGCCTGGCGCGATTCATGAGGCAGAACTCGACGGCAAGATGCAGAAGCGCGGCCTGGGCGACAAACTCTCGGCGGCACAGGTCTCCGCACTACAAACCGCCACCTTCTTCGGCAACGATGTTGACCCAAAAATGGTGCGGCTCGCCACCATGAACCTGACCCTGCGCGGACTGGTGAATGTCCGCATCCTGCTGCGCAATGTGTTGACCACCACCCTGGACAATGAACGCAAGGCTGAACTGGGTTTGCCCGCCGAGGGCTTCCATGTCGTGCTCGCCAATCCGCCATTCGCCGGTCGGGTGGATAAGGATCGAGTCGTCGAGGAAGTGAAGGTTGGCACCAGCACCGCCACCGAGTTACTGTTCCTGAAATACATGATGGACAGCCTGCGGCCCGGCGGACGCTGCGGCGTGATCGTGCCCGAGGGCGTGCTATTCGGTTCCACCACCGCGCACAAGGAACTGCGGCGGCAATTGATCGAGAATAACCGGGTCGAGGCGGTGCTGTCCCTACCCGGTGGCGTATTCCAGCCCTACTCCGGCGTGAAGACTTCGGTGCTGTTTTTCCGCAAAGGCGGCAGCACTGAAAAAGTGCAGTTCCTCCATGCCGACAACGACGGCTACAAAATGGATGCCAACCACGACACACCCATCGAGGCAGACGACCTACCGGGGCTGACAGAAACTTACAAAGGCCGCGAACAAAATTGGGCTAAGTGGCAAACCTGGAAAGCTCCGTTCGCCCCGAGTAGCCCGCCGTGCGGGCGTATCGAGGGGCAGCCTTGGCCCCACAACTGGTGGTTCGCCGACGCTGGCGAAATCCGTGCCAACGACTTCAATCTTTCCGCTGGGCGCTATCGGCCTATGTCCCAGGCCGCCGTTGAGCACCGCGACCCGCGCGAGTTGCTGGATGAGTTGGCAGCGATTGAGGCGGAAATTGTGGAAGAGGTGGAGGCGTTGCGTGTGGTGTTGGCGGAGCGGGCTGCATGATGGAGTGTCGGCTAGCAGATGTCGCGAAGGTGGATTCTGGTGCGGGTTTTCCTTTGCAGTATCAAGGAACCCAAGACGCAGTATTTCCATTCCTCAAAGTTAGCGACATGAACCTTGCAGGAAACGAGCGCGAAATCCAACGCTGGAATAATAGCGTCTCGGACGAAGTGCGCGGCAAATTGAGGGCAAAAGCATTTCCGGCTGGATCTCTCATATTCCCAAAAATTGGCGCTGCAATCGGCACCAACAAAAAGCGACAACTGACGCAACCATCTTGCGCTGATAACAACGTAATGGCGGTTATCCCCAAACCCGAGTTACTTGAACCAGACTTTCTCTATTTTCTTTTTTTAGCAAAAAATATCAGCGATTTCGCCTCTGACTCAAACCCGCCGTCTATTCGGAAATCGGAAGTAGAAAACTGGCAGGTTCAGGTTCCTACACTCTCCGAACAACGCCGCATCGTCGATATTCTCTCCCGCGCCGAGGGCATCGTGCGGCTGCGGCGCGAGGCGGAACGGAAGGCAGCAGAACTGGTGCCGGGGATTTTTCTCGATATGTTCGGCGACCCGGCGACGAATCCGAGGGGGTGGCCGGTCGAATCCTTGGGGAAGCATGTCGGGATTCCATCCGTAGTGCGAACGCCTGACCTTGCCGCAGAGGCCGACATGTTGTGCATTGGGGCCGATTCAATTGAGAGCATGAGCGGAAAACTAATCTCCATGCCGACCGTGCGTGATGTTCTCCCAAAGAGCGGCAAGTATTGGTTTGATGCGGGCGATGCTCTCTATTCAAAGATTCGTCCCTATTTGGCGAAGGCGACCTTGGTGCAGACCGGAGGCTATTGCAGTGCAGATATGTATCCACTGCGTTGTGGCATAACACTGCGACCGACCTTTCTGCTATCACTACTGTTGAGCAAGGCTTTTACCGAATATGCGACAGCCGAATCTGTGCGCGCATCAATGCCAAAACTGAACAGAGTGGCACTATTCAAGTATCAGTTCCCCTTGCCACCGGTGAGATTACAAGAGATTTTTTCCGAACATGCAGAGGCCATGCAGGCGATTCAATTCCAACAATCCACCGCCACCGACAAGGCCAAAGCCACCTTTGATGCCTTGCTGGCACAGGTATTTTCCTGATGACGGACAGCCTGATTATCACGCCATATCTTCCAGAAAACCTCCAAGGTCTTCATGGGGAAGAGGAGCGCATCCGAACGGAATCGTCGCTCTGCATCAATACAAGTGAATCGCTGAAAGACCATGTGGAGATGATGCATTCCTGCCTTGATATGCTCCACGCCGCACACGTCAATGCACCCAAAAAACTGTCAGACGACGAGCAGGTTATCTACGGTCTCGGCATCCGCCTTTTCAACTCCGGATCATGTTTTTTGAAATTGCTACTTAGTGGCTATTACCAGGGATCCGTTTCCTTCCTGCGCGATGTTGTTGAGGTTGGCTTCTTACTCGATTATTTTGATTATAGCCCCCAAAGTATTGCGGCGTGGCGCAATGGCGAGGTCGATGAGTTCAAGCCCTACAAAATTCGGGGCGTTCTCGACAAGCGAGACGGTTTCGAGGAAAAAGGACGAGGTGAAAGATATAAGTTCCTATCGACCTATGGCACACACGCGACTTTCAAAGGCTTTGAACTGGTCGTAACCGAAAAGCGTTTCACGATCGGGCCATTCATGAGCGAGAAACTGCTGACGGGAATACTGAACGATGGTGCTTTGCATTTCTCTCATCCGGTGCTGGTTTGTCTGATACATCACAAGGGCCTTTCGCTCAATCAAATGAAAAACAGCGTTGGATTTCTCGATGCAATCAATACTTGGTTCGGGAAATACAGAGACCCAGAAATCGCCGCCATCGGCCTTAAACAGATTGATGAGTTAAGGAAACTTTTCTAATGCCGGATGTTTTTATTTCCCACGCAAAGGCAGACCTCCCGTTAGCGGAGTTCCTGCACCGCCATATGTCACAAGAAGGGTTGAGCGTGTATCTTGCCTCGATGTCGATACAGCCGGGTGAACAGTGGATGCCTGCAATTATGGAGAATCTGCGCGCATCAACTTGGGTGTTGTGCCTTGCCAGCCGTGCCGCGAGCGAGTCAAAGTGGGTCATGCAGGAGATGGGAGTGGCTATTGGTGCTAACAAGAAACTGGTGCCCATTGTATGGGATCAACCGCCCGAATCGTTGCCAGGCTGGATGCGCCAATATCAGGCAGTCAATCTTGGCGGTGTGAGCCAGCAGGAAGCTGCGGCTGCCATAGGACGAATTGCCGAGACTATCAAGTCGGAAAAGCAAAAGGGGCTGTTCATTCTGGGCCTGTTGGTCGCCGGTCTTGCCTTGTTTGGTAAGTAGGCGATGGCTGACTACTTTGGTAACTCAAACATGAACGGCCTGCTGTCATCAATGATGCAGCCGGTGCGTCGGAAAATATTCGTCAGTTATCACCATGGCAATGACCAAGCCTATTACGATGGGTTTTCGCGCTTCTTCCATGATCAATATGAGGCGGTGTTCGACAACTCCCTTGATCGTGGCATTGATAGTGGTAATGCTCAATATGTGATGCAACGCATCCGAGATAAGCACATTACGGGCACATCCTGCACGGTCGTGCTGATTGGTGCACAGACGCACCAACGGAAGTATGTGGATTGGGAGATCAAGGCAACGCTGGATAAGCAACATGGCTTGGTTGGCATCGTGTTGCCCAATCACCAAAAAACTAACGACGGCAAGATTGTTGTGCCTGAACGATTTCATCGCAATGTTTGCTCCCGCTATGCATCATTTGAGCATTGGGACAATCTGACCGCGCAGCGACTAACCCAGATGGTTAACGCTGCCACGAACTTGTCGAAAGCGCTGATCGACAATCCATTTGATATTAAGCAACGTAACGGGTGATGCCATGATTCTGGAAAGAGGTTCGTTCGAGTTGGATTTGAAACTGATCAAATTGAAGGCTGACTTGTCAGACCTCGACCGTCAGTGTGCGTGGGAACTGTATACAGAGCTTTCGACACGGCGGGCTATCACTGGTCGCCTGAGTGATCCGAAATGCAAGGACTTCACTGGCGAAATCTATGTCGAGAGCCTGGACTCACTATATCGGTTTTTTCAGGAAGCACGGGCGATCATGCGGAAATTTCCCGTTGGGCGGCTCAGTGCCGATCAACAGAATCATCTAGGAGCGTTGATCTTCCGAATGATGCAGGATGTATTGCGGCCTTTTCTCGAAAAATGGCATGGACAATATCGCCACTGGTGGGAGAACGAAAGCGATAAGACTTTACCGCCATTTCAGCGGCAGGCGGAATTCCCAAGTCATGATGAGTTTCTTCAGGACTGGACTAACCTGCGATGGATGGTGCGCCATGTCCAGAAAAAACTCGTTCAAGTCTATAAACTGGTAGATATCACGAAGAAATAGCCAGGTGGAAAAGCGCAGATCCCAACACACCATGCAGAAGGTCAAGACCGCCACCGACATGCTGCTGGCACAGGCTTTCAGCGTCGCAATTTGATCGGAGAAAACATGACCTCGAAGACCGCGAAAATATACTTCACTGATTTCTTCGAGGTATCGCCGGAAGTGCTGAAAGACTACGGCGCATTCAATGTTTCTCTGATCAATGATCTGCCCTTGTTTGTCGATCCCTTCCTGCTTTTTGATAGCAACAAGCCGGAATACCACGATCTTCACGAAGAGATCATTCGCTATGTTAAGTTTCTGCGCGATATTTCGACTGACGCCTCGATCAACAAGGGGTTGCTCGGCAACTGGTTCCGTTTCCCGGAAGTCGGCCAGAACTGGCTGGGGTTTAGCCGCACTGGTAATAAAGGAAGCGGGCTGGGCAACAAGTTTGCCGAGACGCTGCATCGCAATCTACATCGGGTGTTCAAGAATTTCGGTGACGAGACCATTACTCAGGGCAGTCACCTAGAAAAACTGTGTTTGATGGCGGATGGCGTAGGTCGTGACCATTTGAGCGACTTCACCACGAATCTGATCAAACCCTATTTACTCGAATACACGCAGGAATTTGCAAGGAAGCATATCGACGCATCGTTGCGGCGTGAATTTGCGATAGAGAAGGTACGCTTTGACTATGCCGCTCGCCGCTGGAAGGGTGCCAAGTATGAATTGCCGACTATCGGCAATGACTTTGTTCTTCTCTCGCCCAGAGACATCCTGACCAAGGATGAAGCGTGGATCAATCGAGGCGACCTTATCGATCATTTCCAGGACATCTATCAAGCGGTGCCTGATGAGCAGTTGCGAGCACAGGTGAATGACTATTTTCTGCGCCGCCTGTCCGAGGATGCCAAGGAGGAGGAAATTCGTGAAGCCGCCGCCTCAACCATCGAACAATTTCCACAGGTGCTTGACTACTACATCCGCCACAAAGAAAAGACGGGCGATGAAGCGCACAAGGTTAGTGGCTTGAAGGTTCGCGATACAGAGGAGCAGTTCATTACTCAGATTCGAGCACTGGTTGATGAAAAGCTGCTTGGCACCCCGTTCTATGATGAGGCAAGCGACGGCTATGAAGAATCTCTGCGTCGCCTACATTTCCTGAAATCCGTGATTGAGGATCAGGATGGCTACCGGATTTTCTACCACAAAGGCAAGCCGATTCAGCGCGAGGCAGACTTGCAAATTATGTATCTGCTAACTTGGTGCGCCACCACTTACGATGTCAATCGCGAGGTCAATAACGGGCGTGGCCCGGTTGATTTCAAGGTTTCCAATGGTAGTCGCGACAAGACGCTGATTGAGTTCAAACTGGCATCGAACTCGAAACTGAAACAAAACCTGAAACACCAAGTGGGTGTATATGAAGCAGCGAATGATACGGCTAAATCAATCAAGGCCATTCTCTATTTCGCCGACACTGAATTCCGCAGGGTGCAGACTATTCTGACAGAACTTGGCCTGACCGGTCGCCGTGATGTCGTCTTGATCGATGCGTGTGCCAGCAATAAACCATCGGCATCAAATGTGCGCGATGTTGGGCAAGGAGAGCTGGCATTGGAAACTGAACAGGATTCGACAGAATGACTGCCAGCCCCAACATATTTACTGGATTATTTTTAATTAACTCATATAATGAACATTATTTTGTTTATTATATGAGTTAAAGGAGACATCTATGCTCCATAGTTATGCGTTTTCCAACTTCCAGTCTTTTCGGGAGCGGACCGAGGTTGATCTGACGTTGAGCCGCAAGGTACCTTTGACGAATTGGATGGACGAGGCGGCCACGGGCGAGCGCGTGTCCAAGCTGATGGCCGTTGTTGGCCCTAATGGCAGCGGCAAGACGGCTTTGCTTAAACCCATGGCTTTTCTGAGCTGGTTTGTTGCGCATTCATTTCAGAATCAGCCAGATGCACTTATTCCACTGACCCCACACGCCGCAGCCCACCACGAGCCAACCGACTTCGAGTGCATGTTGGATTTTGACGGCAAGCTGTGGCGGTATGTGCTGCGATGCACGCCGGAGCGGGTGCTCCATGAGGCGCTTTACCAGAAACGTGAGCGTTTCAGCTATGTCTTCGTTCGTGATTGGAACGCGGCAACCAACACCTATGCAGTGAAGCAGCAAGATTTTGGTTTGGCGGCACAGGAGGCACGCAAGGTGCGTCCGAATGTTTCGCTGATTTCATGGGCGGCGCAGTTCGGCGTGCCGCTGGCGACACGCATGGTGATGCCTTATGTCGTCACCAACGTCAATGTGCTGGGCAGGATACCGATAGGAGCGCAGGACGTATCATCAGCCGCTCAGCATTTCTCGGTTTATCCCAATCAGCGTGAGCGGATGGATCAACTGCTGGCGGCATGGGATTTAGGACTGTCCGGCGTTGAATTGCATGAAATGCCTACCAATAACCCTCAGAAGCCCGATGAGAAAGTATGGGTGCCCTTCGGCAAGCACAAAGACCGGGAGACTGAATTCAGCTTGCCTTTTGTCATGGAATCGAGCGGCACGCAGGGTGCATTCGTGCTGTTGTCGCGTCTGCTAAACGCCTTGGAGATTGGTGGCCTCGCAATCATAGACGAGTTCGAGAATGACCTGCACCCGCACATGCTGGAACCCATCCTCGACTTGTTCGCCAACCCTTCCAGCAACCCGCACCAGGCACAACTCTTGTTTACTTGCCATGCTGTTGAAGTGTTGAACGTGATTCACAAGTCTCAGGTGATGTTGGTGCAGAAGGATTCTAACTGCGAGAGTTCGGCAATTCGTTTGGATGCTGTTGCAGGTATCCGCAACGACGATAATCTCTACGCAAAATACATGGCAGGTGCCTATGGCGCTGTGCCGCAAATCTAATTGGCACCCATGGCTATCCGGCAAGCAAAGCGTACGCTGCTAATCGTGGGGGAAGGTGCCGATGAAGTGGCGTTTCTCAACCATGTTAAGCAGTTATATGTGCCGCGTGGTTGCGGGTTATCGGTAAAGATCAAAAATGCACAGGGCAAGGGTGCAAAGCATGTGGTCGAGTGGACTGCACGGCAAATGGCCATCGCTGATTATGATAAGGTTGCCGCCCTGCTAGACACTGATGTCGATTGGTCGCCTGCCGTTGGAAAGCTGGCAAAGAAAAAGAAAATTCAGGTGCTCACATCGGAACCCTGCTTTGAGGCTCTGATGCTGCGCGTGTTGGAGGAAAACCCCAACGGCAATGCCCAAGCGCTGAAAAAGCAGTTCGCCCCCTTCGTTAATAACGACGCAACGCAAAGTCAGAACTACGCCAACCATTTCAGCCCTGAACGCCTGCAAGCGGGTCGCTCGCATGAGCTGACTATCGACGCATTGCTTAACCTCATTAAAACCTAAATCGGATCGTTTACACGAACCGATCAACCCACATCCTTCGATACGCGCGAGAAACCGCGCCACTCAGGACGAACGGATTTCACCCAGATGGTGATGCCGCATAATGGCCGTTCGTGTTGAGTCGGCCGAAGGCCGTATCGAAACATGAGCGGTCAATCGCCGTTTTTAGGTAGATTGCCCTCTTGAATTTCCTGCGTCAGCCCCTATTCAGTATAGGGTTTTCGCAACTGGAGAAAAAACAACATGACCGTAGAAGCACACAAGGAAACACTGGGTTTCCAGACTGAAGTCCGTCAGCTGCTGAAGCTGATGATCCATTCCCTCTACAGCAACAAGGAAATTTGCCTGCGCGAGCTGATTTCCAATGCCTCGGATGCCGCTGACAAGCTGCGTTTTGAAGCACTCGCCGACGATGCGATGTTCGAAGGCGATTCCAGTTTGAGGATACGCGTCAGCCAGGACAAGGCGGCGCGCACCATCACCATTTCCGACAACGGCATTGGCATGTCGCGCCAGGAGGTGATCGAGCATATCGGCACCATCGCCAAGTCCGGCACGCGCCAGTTTTTTGAGGCGTTGAGCGGCGACCAGGCCAAGGATGCCAACCTCATTGGCCAGTTCGGCGTGGGCTTCTATTCCGCTTTTATCGTGGCCGACAAGGTCACGCTGATCACCCGCCGCGCCGGGCTGACCGCCGAGCACGGCGTGCGCTGGGAATCCGCTGGCGAGGGCGACTACACCCTGGAAACAGTGGAGAAGGCCGGTCGTGGCACCGATGTTATCCTGCATCTGCGAGAGGGCGAGGACGATCTGCTCGACAGCTGGCGCATCAAGAGCATCATCAAGAAGTATTCCGACCACATCACGCTGCCCATCCTGATGCAGAAGGAAGAGTGGGATGCCGACAAGCAGGAAAGCCGGCTCACCGAAGAGGATGAAACGGTGAACCGCGCCAGTGCTTTATGGGCGAGGCCGAAAAACGAAGTGACCGCCGAGGAATACGAGGAGTTCTACAAGCATGTGGCGCATGATTTTGAAGCGCCGCTGGCCTACACCCACAGCAAGGTGGAGGGCAAGCAGGAGTACACCCAGCTGCTCTACATCCCGGCACGCGCCCCGTTCGACCTGTGGGACCGTGAAGTACGTCATGGAATCAAGCTGTACGTGCGTCGGGTGTTCATCATGGACGACGCCGAGCAGCTGATGCCGCGCTACCTGCGTTTCGTGCGCGGGGTGATCGATTCCAACGATCTGCCGCTCAACGTCTCGCGCGAGATTCTCCAGCACAGCAAGGATATCGACTCGATCCGTGCCGGTTCGGTGAAGAAAGTGCTCGGCCTGCTCGACGACTTGGCTGAGAACGACAAGGAAAAATTCGCCAAGTTCTGGGGCGAGTTTGGCAAGGCGATCAAGGAGGGTGTCGGCGAGGATCACGCCAACAAGGAGCGCATTGCCAAGCTGCTGCGCTTTGCCTCAACCCATGCCGATACTGCCGAGCAGAGTGTTTCCTTTGCAGACTATATCGGCCGCATGAAGGAGGGCCAGGACAAAATTTACTACGTTACCGCCGACAGCTTTGCCGCCGCGAAGAACAGCCCACATCTGGAAATTTTCCGGAAAAAGGGCATCGAAGTGCTGCTGCTTGCGGATCGAGTGGACGAGTGGATGGTGTCGCACCTCACCGAGTTCGATGGCAAGCTGCTGCAGTCGGTGGCGAAGGGCGAGCTCGACCTGGGCAAGCTGGAGGACGAGGCCGAGAAGCAGGAGCAGGAAAAGGAAGCCGGCGAGTTCAAGGAGCTGATCGACCAGGTCAAGGAAGTGCTCGGCGACAAGGTCAAGGAAGTGCGTATCACCCACCGCCTGACCAACTCCCCAGCATGTCTGGTAGCCGATGCCCACGACTTGGGTGGGAATCTGGCCAGGATGCTGAAATCGATGGGGCAGGAAGCGCCCCAGACTAAGCCGATCCTGGAGATCAATCCGCACCATCCGATCGTGCAGAAACTCAAGGGCGAGGCGGGGAGCGAGCGCTTCGGCGACTGGAGCCACATCCTGTTCGACCAGGCTTTGCTGGCCGAAGGTGGCCAGCTGGACGATCCTGCAGCCTTCGTGCAGCGTCTTAATGGCCTGTTGCTGGCGATGGCGGGAAGTTAGCCACCCCTGCTGCTGGCTCGGAGTTAAGGGGCGCCTTGTGCGCCTTTTTTCTCGTCAAGAGGCAGGGTGATGTCGCCGAAGTGCAGGGCGAACTCACCCTTGCGCTTGTCTTCGAAGAAATGCCGCAGGGTGCTGCGGACGCTGGAAAAGGCCAGTTTCTCCCAAGGGATTGTTGCTTCGCTGAATAGTGCAACTTCCAGGCTTTCGCTGCCCGGCATGAAGTTGAGGTCGAGCAGGCGGCTGCGGAAGAATAGATGCACCTGGCTGATGTGCGGCAGATTATAGAGCGTATAGAGCGCGACGATTTCCACGCGGGCATGCGCTTCCTCCGCGGTTTCGCGCATCGCCGCCTGGGCCGTTGTTTCGTTGTTTTCCATGAACCCCGCAGGCAAGGTCCACAGCCCGTAGCGTGGTTCAATGGCACGACGACACAATAGAATCTTGTCCTCCCATTCGGGGATCGCACCGACGACCATTTTCGGATTTTCGTAATGGATGGCGCCGCAGATGCCGCACATGTGGCGCGGCAGATGCTCTCCGGGTGGAATTCTCAGCTCCACTTTGGCGCCGCAATGGCTGCAATAATTCATCACTGAAAGTTACCAAAAAAAGCAGCGAATGGATAGAGGTTAGTTCCTACGGCTTCTGCACATTTTCTGTGGATAACTTTGTGGAGAACTTGTTTTAATCATCTTTAAGTGTCTTGAGGGTAAGGGATTTTGTTGTGAAGCTCAATAATTCAACTAAAAATTAAATGTATAAAATCAATGCTATATGTAAATAGATACTGACATCATGGGTTTAGTCGCCAATGCGCATCCATCCTCTGCAAAGTGTGAATTAATCGTAGGTAAAGAGGATGTTCCCGTCATCGACAACTTCTTAATTGGTAAATGTTTTTTTGCGGAATTAAACTTATCACGATTACGGCCGATAACCATGGAATGGTCAGCTGAATTGATATGCATCAGGTTCTCTGGCGTTCCATGATAATAAAAATATCCTTGTCCGCAGGATATGCCCATATTGAAGAGATGCATGAAAACACCATTGCGATTTGTGCTGACGGTAGCGTTTTTGATATTCCCGCCTGGAACCGAGGCGGCCATGTGGTCGTCGGTAATATCCAACGCACAAATGCATGCCGAGATCGATCTGGCCAGTTTGCTGCGTCAGGGGGACATCGTGACGGCCTGGGACCGGGAAGTTTACTCTGCGCTGGAGCAGGCGCGGCCAGGCGATTTCTACTTCAAGTCGGCAAAATCCCTGATGCGCTACAACTGCAGCGGCCGCACCGCAGATCTGCTGATGAAGGTGTATTACGCTGAGGATGGCAGCGAGATTACCACCATTACCGCCAGTTACTATGGCAAGCCGAATTACGTGATTCCCGATACTGAAGGCGAACAAAAATTCGAGCACGCCTGCCAGTATAAAAAGCCAGAGGAAAAGAAGCTTGTCGCCGTAACCAGGAAGGAGAGCGGAAAATCGAAGGAAGCGGCTAAAACCGCCGACATATCGGCCAAGAACATAATATCTGGCGACAAGGCTAAAGCCGTAGCGCCAGGAAATCCTGTCAAGGCTCCTCCACGGTCCTTGCCAATTCTCAAGCCATCTGGAACCTTGCCCAAACCGGCTGCGGATGCCAGTAAAGGATAGCCCCAGAAATAAGTGGCATATCGCAGTGGGGGAGCCGGTGATTGTGAATAAGTAGTGGTGCCCCAGAGACGAATCGAACGTCCGACCTACCCCTTAGGAGGGGGGCGCTCTATCCACTGAGCTACTGGGGCGAGGTCGCCATTTTACGCTAAAATTCATGGATGGATAAAATCGATTGTGGCAGCCGGTTTATGCCGAAACGTAAAGGCTATGTCCGGCTGCGCGATATCCCGCCTGATCTGACCGATCTTCTCAACCGCGGTGAAACGGAAACCGCCACCCTGACCGAGCAGACGTCGATGGATTTCGCTGTGTTGCTCGGCACGCTGGATGGCTGGTCTGGAAGCGCGGCAGGACTGGCGCAGGAAGCTGCGCGCCAGGATTTTTCCGGGCATGGACTGGTAAAGCGCATGGAGCTGGCCGGGAGGATGGTGGGCCGGCATGGTGCATTTGACGATGTGGAGGCATTGCAGCAGCTCATCGTTCATCCCGCTGATACGGTGCGCGGGTTTGCCTGCTTTGCTATTGCTTTGCATCCGGAGTTGGGGTTCGCCGATAAATTCATGGCGATGAGGCCGCTTGCCGCGGACCGTCATTTCGGCGTGCGCGAATGGGCCTGGCTGGCGTTGCGTCCGGTTGTCGTGATCGCACCGTTCGAGGCGATTGCCCTGTTGCAGGGATGGGTGTCCGAGCCGGATGCCAATTTGCGCTGGTTTGCCGTCGAGATTACGCGGCCACGCGGGGTGTGGGCGAAACACGTTGCTCCGTTGCAGGCCGAACCCTGGCATGGCCTGAAATTGCTTGAGCCATGCTGCCGCGACGAAAGCCGATATGTACAGGATTCTGTTGCCAACTGGCTGAATGACGCTGCCAGGAGCCGGCCGGAATGGGTCAGGGAAGTATGCCGGGGGTGGTTCCAGAGTTACAAGGACAACAGCGCTTGCTGCTATATTGTGAAGCGGGCACAGAGAAATCTGAGTGCTGAAGTAGAGTAGCTTGATGAATAATCGTTAAAACAGGATCTCCATATCCTGTGATAGAATTGCCATTTTGTTCTGCCGATTTTTTTTACGAGGAGTCTGAATCATGGCTGCTTTTACTGCTGACGAAGCTGCGCAACTCAAGCAGAGCCTGGAGAAGCGCCGCCAGCTACTGCTTGAAGAAATTCGCGACGAGCTGGCCCGTTCGGGTGAGCAGCATTATGTTGATTTTGCCGGGCGCGTTACCGATCTGGGCGATGAGTCGGTGGCGGACATGCTGGCCGACTTGGGCGCTGCGATGGTCGACCGGCAAGTTATTGAGGTGCGTGCTATCGAGGTGGCGCTCAAGCGTCTCGCTGCAGGGGATTATGGTGCCTGTGTCGACTGCGGAGCGGATATTCCACTAGAGCGGCTACGGGTTTACCCGACCGCTGCGCGTTGCATTTCATGCCAGTCCATTCATGAGCTTGCCTATGCTCATGAAGGACGTCCCACCCTTTAAGCCCAGGTGACAGGTTGGAATTGATCAAGTCGGCCGCAGCGCACTTGGCTGAAAAGGCCAAATCCGGAAGGCTATGGGTTTTCGTCGTGCTGCCGGTTCTGGTCTCCGTGCTTTTGACGGAATCCATCATTGTGCTCACCGGTAACGGATCGGCCGATAATTTCTGGGTCAGCATGATCACGGCTGTTATCGCCACAACGGCCATGGTTCCCTTCCTCTATTATCTGGTCAGCGTTTTGCGGGAAACCGAAAAAGAGTTGTCGGGAAAATCCCTCAAGATAACCAGTATTCTCGGCCATCATAAAGAGGCGGAGCAGAACCTGGTCCAGGTGACCAACTACGATGTGCTGACGGGGCTGCCGAACCGCTTCTTGTTTCTCGATCGTCTTGGGCATGCGATCAGCCAGTCTGCCCGCAGCCACCGGATGATCGCGGTGATGCTGCTCGATATAGACAATTTCAAGAACATTAACGATACCCTTGGGCACACCCATGGCGACCTGCTGCTGCAGGATATCGCGGATCGCCTTCGCCGCTGTGTGCGGGAGGATGACACCCTGGCGCGGATTGGTGGTGATGAATTTGCCATGGTTCTGGAAGGGGTGTCGGAGATTGAGGAAATCGCGTTAATTGCAAAGAAAATCGTGGATATTTTTTCCCTGCCCTTTACGCCCTCCAGCCAGGAGATTTATGTCACGCCCAGCATGGGAATCACCATCTACCCCATGGACGGCCGCGACAGCGATAGCCTGCTCAAGAATGCCGATGCCGCGATGTATAGTGCCAAGGAATACGGGCGCAACCATTTCCGTTTTTACACCACGGACATGAATGCGCTCGCGATTGAGCGTTTTGCCATGGAAGGCGCGCTGCGGCGAGCCATGGAGCGAGAAGAGTTTACACTCCACTACCAGCCCCAGGTGGACATAAAAAGTGGACAGGTGATCGGTGTGGAAGCGCTGCTGCGCTGGAATCATCCCGAGCGCGGCCTGGTTCCGCCCGGCGAATTCATCCCGTTGCTGGAAGAGAACAACCTGATCATTCCCGTTGGCGAGTGGGTCTTGCGCACCGCCTGCGCCCAGTGCCGGGCCTGGCAGGATGCCGGGCTGCCGCCACTGCGCATGGCGGTGAATTTATCCGCTCGCCAGTTCCGCCAGGATAACCTGGTGGAAATGATCGATAGCATTTTGCGGGAAACGGGGATCAGCCCCAAGCTGCTGGAGCTTGAGCTGACTGAGGGCTTGCTGATGGAAAACATCAGCGAAACCAGCCTGATTTTGGGACAACTCAAGATTCGCGGTGTGCTGGTGGCCATCGACGATTTCGGTACTGGCTATTCCTCGCTCAGCTACCTTAAACGTTTTCCGATCGACCGCCTCAAGATCGACCGGTCTTTTGTGCAGGACATTATTACCGATTCGAACGACGCGGCAATCGCCGTGGCTGTCATCAGCTTGGGGCGCAGCCTGGGTCTGAGTGTGATCGCCGAAGGGGTGGAAACCCAAGATCAGCTTGAATTTCTGGGTGTACAGAAATGCGACGAATATCAGGGCTACCATTTCAGCCGCCCGATCCCGCCCGAAGAAATCGTTAGCCTGTTCAAGCCTGAAAAACTCCATTGAGCCCCAAAGACGGCTGGAATGGGCGTGTCTCCAAGCCTTTAAGCTAAAGTCTTTGAAATATCCGGGTTAAATCGCCCGGTTCGACCTGCACAGTGTAAAATCCGCCTTTCGTTAAAATCTCCCCGCTATTCGATTATGCCCCTCATTACCCTGGAAAAACTCTCTCTCGCCTATGGCCACCATCCCTTGCTGGATCAGGCGGATTTACAGCTCGACCCCGGCGAGCGGGTGGGCCTGATCGGTCGCAACGGCGGCGGAAAATCCAGTCTGCTGAAAATCATTGCCGGCGTGGCTATGCCCGATGACGGCAAGGTCTGGCGCGCGCCCGGGCTGAATCTGGCCTATGTGCCGCAGGAGCCGCAGATCGATCCCGATCACACCGTATTCGAGGCGGTGGCGGAGGGACTAGTGGGCTTGAGCCAGCTGCTGATCGACTACCATGCCGTTTCCCATGCGCTGGGGGAGGAAGGTGCGGATACCGATGCGCTGCTGGACCAGATGCAGCACTTGCAGACTGAACTTGAAGCGCGCGATGGCTGGCGCCAGCAGAGCCGTATCGATGCGGTGATGACCCGTCTGGCACTGCCTGAAGATGCGCTGGTTTCATCGCTTTCCGGCGGCTGGAAGAAGCGCGTTGCGCTGGCCAGGGCGCTGGTTGCCGAGCCGGATGTGCTGGTGCTGGACGAGCCCACCAATCACCTCGACCTGGCTGCCATCGAGTGGCTGGAAGAGCTGCTCAAATCCTTTGGCGGCGGCGTACTGTTCGTTACCCACGACCGGCGTTTTCTAGACAATGTCGCCACCCGCATCATTGAACTGGATCGCGGGCAGCTGGCAAGTTTTCCCGGCAATTTCTCCGCTTTTCAGCGCAGAAAGCAGGAGATGCTCGAAGCTGAAGAGGTGCTGAACGCAAAATTCGATAAGGTACTGGCCCAGGAAGAGGTGTGGATACGCCAGGGTATCAAAGCCAGGCGTACCCGTAACGAAGGCCGCGTGCGGCGGCTGGAACAGCTGCGCCGCGAGCATACGGCGCGCATCAACCAGACCGGCAAGGCCCGGTTGGCGGTCGACGCGGGTGATCGTTCCGGCAAGCTGGTGGCGGAACTGGAGCATGTATCCAAGTCTTTCGGCGACAAGGTCATCATCCACGATTTCACTACGCGCATCATGCGTGGCGATCGCATCGGCCTGATCGGCCCGAACGGAGCCGGGAAAACTACTCTGCTCAAGCTCATTCTGGGCGAGTTGCAGCCCGATTCCGGCACGGTGAAGAGCGGCACCAAGCTCGCCGTGGCCTATTTCGACCAGATGCGCGAGCAGCTTGACGAGGAGGCGACCCTGATCGACACCATCAGCCAGGGTAACGACTTCGTCGAAATCGGCGAGGTGAAGAAACACGTCATCAGCTATCTCGGCGATTTCCTCTTTCCGCCGCAACGTGCACGCGCCAAGGTTTCTTCACTCAGCGGCGGCGAACGCAACCGTTTGCTGCTAGCGCGTCTGTTCACCCGCCCCGCCAACGTGCTGGTGCTGGACGAACCGACCAACGATCTCGATATCGAAACCCTGGAACTGCTTGAAGAACTGCTGCTGGAATATTCCGGCACCCTGTTTCTGGTCAGCCATGACCGGACTTTCCTCGACAACGTGGTGACATCGACCATCGCCTTCGAAGGCGATGGTCGACTGGCCGAGTATGCCGGCGGCTACGAGGACTGGCTGCGCTACCGTCCCCGCCCTGAATCGGAAGCTGAGAAGAAGGCGGCTGCGGCCAAACCGAAACCGGCGCAGGAAAAGCCGGCGACCAAGACCAAGCTTTCGTTCAAGGAAATGCGCGAACTGGAAACCTTGCCGGGGCAGATCGAGGCGCTGGAGCAGGAGCAGTCCACACTCGGCGGAAAGCTGGCGGACGGTGAACTCTATCGCGTCGATCCCGATGAGGTGAAGCGTCTGCAGGCGCGTAACGCCGAGATCGAGGAGGCGCTGCTGAGCGTCATGGTGCGCTGGGAAGAGCTGGAAGCGAAGAAGGAATGAGTTGAATTGAGAGGCGGTTGAAATAGTCGGAAAAGATAGAAGCCGTCATTCTGGCTTTCGCCGGAATGACGAGTTTTGCGTGCCTATTGATATAGCGCATTGCCAGCGCAGGGAAATTATTGTTACATAGCGAAGATCGTTTAATGCGTGCTCACTTGTGACCCGAATTTTCCTTTTCCTGCTTCTGCTGGCGTGTTCCCTGGCTGTGTCTGCCGCCTATCCTTCCTTTCAGACCCTGATCGACGCCACACCGACCGGGGGAACCTTGCATCCCAAGCCAGGCGTATATGCCGGGCCAGCGCTGATTTCGCGCCAGATCATTGTTGATGGCGGCAGCAAGGTCACAGTGGATGGCGGCGGCACCGGCTCGGTGCTGGTCATTAACGCCAACGGGGCGGTGGTGAGGGGGCTACGGTTGACGAACTCGGGTAGCTCCCATGATCGGTTGGATTCCGGCATCGCGCTGACCGGTAACGGCAACAGTATCGAGGACAACGTGATTGACGGCACGCTCTTCGGCATCAGCCTGAAGCAGGCCAATCAGAACACTTTGCGGCGTAATCGGATCCGCTCCAAACCGGCGGAGCTGGCGATGCGGGGCGAGGCGATCCGCCTGTGGTACAGCATGGACAATCTGGTCGAAGGCAACGACATCGACCAGGCGCGCGACGTCACCCTGATGAATTCGCCACGCAATCGCCTCATCGGTAACCTCATCCGCAACAGCCGCTATGGCATCCACCTGTTTTTTTCGCCGGACAGCGTGGTCGAGAGCAACCACCTCGACCACAATGCCACCGGCGTCATTGTGCTGAATTCAGACCGGGTGAAGCTTCTGCGTAACCGGATTTTTCATTCCCTGGGAGTAAGCGGGGCGGGGCTGGCTTTCAAGATGAGCGCTGAAGGACTGGCGGAGGGTAATGAAGTTGTCCACTGTGCGGTGGGTGTGCTGGCCGACTCGCCCATCGAACCGGCTGACAAGACCATATTGCGAGGCAACCGCTTTGCTCACAATGCTATCGGCATCCAGTTCACCGGAGAGCGGGGCGGACATGTTCTGCATGGCAACAGCTTCGAGAGCAATCTTACCCATGTTGCGATGATGTTTGGCAGCGGCGATGCGGGAAAAAACGACTGGCGCGGCAACTACTGGGACGACTATCAGGGTTTCGACCGCAACCATGACGGCATCGGTGATACCCCCTATGACATTTACGCTTATGCCGACCGCATCTGGATGGAGATTCCCCAAGCCAGGTTTTTCCGCAATTCGCCGGTGCTGGAGCTGCTGGATTTTCTCGAACGGCTGGCGCCATTTTCCGCGCCGGACATGCTCCTGCGCGATCCTGCGCCACTGTTTAACAAGCCGGTTACCCATCCCCCGGTTAATCGCCGATCCGCCATAGACAGACCCGATTTCGGCCGGTGGCCTTGGCGCATAGCAACGCATGGTCAGCCATGTTGATGGCGTCCTGAATGGACATTTCCGTGGTCATGATGGCGACCCCGAAAGAGGCCGCTATAGATACTGTCGAATTTCCGCTCTGCAATGGGATGGTATGTTCTGAGAGTTCGGTGCGTATCCGGTTCAGAATCAATTCTGCTTCATCCAGCTGGGTTTCAGGCAGACAGATCAGGAATTCCTCGCCGCCATAGCGGAAGATGGAATCGTATTTGCGCAAGCGGTCAGCGATGAACTGCACCGACTCCTGCAGCACCTGATCTCCGACTGAGTGGCCGTGGTTGTCGTTGACCTCTTTGAAGTGATCGATATCCATCATGCAGATGCAGCAGGGTTGCCCGCTTCTGGTCATGCGCTCCATTTCCGCGGTGAGTTTTGACATCATCGATTGGCGGTTCCAGGCACCGGTCAGGTAATCAGTGGTGCAGATAGTATTCACGATTTCGAACTGCAAACAGCGAACTTCCCATTTGAAGCTGATGGCGCCGTCCATGAATTTATCGTATTCGGCAAGTCCGATTTCGTTCCCAGCGGCTTTTGCCTGCAACAGGGCTCTGGCATCGTCATGCATCATCTTGTGCAGTGCGCCGATTTTCAGGAACACCGGATTTTCGCGCAACGCGGGATAATTATTGCCTTGGTAATACCAGCGGCCAAATTTGCAGTGACAATGCGCTTCTTCAGATAAATCGAACGGTTCAGGCTTTTCCTCGCAGATCAGGGCGCGGTGCAGTGTCTTCATCCAGGTCATATGGTTCATGATGCCGGTGTCCAGATCTCTGAGCATCTGCATGGCATCTTGCGGGGTTGATAAGTGTTGATCGATCATTTTTTTCATGATTGCCTCTGTTGTGATTTTTGTAAAGAACCATACAGATTAAATGCGGTTACAGGGATTCTACATGCGAATTGCCAGTTCTGAAGAGGACTAAATGGGGGGCGGATTCGAGGGGGTAGCTTCGAAAAATATTTCCCTATGAGCCAACGCAATGAAAGAGTCCAGGAAAAGCAATCCGAATCTCACTCATTTGACCATGCAGGGTAGAGCGGCACGGTTCCGGAAGGCCGCGTAAAAGTGGGTCAGAGAAGGGAAGGAATATTGGCAAGGTCTGGTAAAATAAATCAGTCCCCCTGATATTGTTCGCCGGGGCGTGACGGGCACATGCGGCAGGCATGTGCTAGACTAAAAACCGGCAACGCTAGAGTGGAAGCGATCCGTATTTTGCAAGCGGCCCCGTAGCTGCTCGGGCGGTAACAGGACTTTCTTTGACACTGAGGCTGGGCAATGGATGACAAAACGATCGATAAACCCGTCGTTGAAGACGCGTGGCCCGATTCCTCGCGCGCGCCCGGCGCGCGCCATTCTGCGCGTAGTCGTTCATACCGTTCGAGCTCGGAGCTTCACAAGGTGAGTCGTAGGCTGGCGCTGACGGTCGCCCTTTCTGTTTCCCTGTTGGTGCTGCTTTTCGTAATTATATTCTCCGTCATACGAATCGACGGCCTTGTGGAGACAAACGACGCGCTGCAAGCCGAACTCACCAAGACCCGGCTGGAGCTGAGCCTAACGGGTCCTGAACTGGAGCGAACCAGGAAGAATATATCGGAGATGACGAAAGGGCGGCTTCCGCACCTGCTCGACCTGGTGCCGGATAAGGTGCTCCGGATCAATGGCCCCTACCTCAAGAACATCGTCTTCACGGTACTGAATCAAAACGGCGCGAAGAGCTACGAATACAAGCTGGTGATGGAAAACAGTACGGCCAGAACGGTCCGCCCCGCAGCCAGAATATTTTTGTTCGATCGCTACGGCGTCCAGATAGGCAGCGCCGAGGTCGCCGGTCGTGCTGACCTCGCTTCCGGAGAAAGCCGTTCTCAATCCGCCGTGATCGATCGCTTCATCGACGAAGAACCGCACTATTTTTACGTCTCCACCTTGCCTGCCGACAAGCCAACCGGGCTCATTCCATAGTCCTTGCTTTCCGCCGGTTCACCTTTCATGGTGTGCTTGAAAAAACTTAAGCCTCTTGGGCAAGATTTCAGCGTTTCAATAAATTTGAGTTTTTCGACAGAATTGGCACTTTTAAGTCATTCGTAATGTTGAAAATGTGCCTCGAGCTGACTCAGACACCCAGCCAGTAGGCCGTGCCGCCTGTGGCTCCCACGAATGTCAGCAGGTGGAACCAGCCCCACAGCACGTATTTCCTTGCCAGGCGTTCTTCCGGCAGGTTGGAAAGCAGGAACAGCCTGCCGTCCTTCGGCTTGCGCAAGAGGTGTACGCCGTCCTTGAGGCGAATTTCGCCATGCTGCTTCGCCACTTCGCGCTTGGCTGCGAGTACAGCCAGTTCCCACTCGCGCGGATCGATCTGGCCGTCATTGTTGAGGTCGAAACGCTCATGCAGGCTCGCCTTGTCGCGCTTCCACTCGGTGAGCAGGGCGCTGAGGTCGCCCTTGAAATCAAGATCGCTGTTTGGCCCGCCCAGGGTGGTGAATTCACCGATGGCATATAGGGTGTCGAGCGGGGAGAGCAGGTATTCAGTGTAGCGGTAGTCGCCTTTTTTCCACACCTGTTTGTGGCTGGTGATGATCTCTGCGTAGTCCGGATCGATGAAGCACTGGCCGCTGCCGTCGTCGATCAGGATGGTGTCGTCGCTCGAGCCCCGCTCCACGATTTCGTATCCCTTGTCGTCGTTGCGCTCCTGCTCGATGATATAGCGGTACCACACGCAGGGCAGCAGGGTTAGTTTGCTTAGCAGCGGGACGTCATGCGCCTGTTTGGCTCTGCCAGTAAGTTCGACATAGCCCTGGGCGGCTGAAACAATTCGGGAAGTGGGAGTGTCGAGAATCAGGCGGCTGCGGCGCTGGTTGCCGACCCAGGCGAAAAAGCTGATGGCACTGATCAGCCCCAGTATGATGGGCCACGCTTCCCTGCTGTCGATTTGCCAGCCGGCGAAGAGCAGCACCAAATGCCCGCCAGAAGTCAGCAGGTTGACGTAGTGTTGCTTCAGTCCTTCGAACATCGGACCGGCTGGGGGCTCAGCTATTGAACAGCTGTTTGACGTTGACGTCGGTTAATTCCGCGGCATCGAATTCGAGCAGATCGGCAGGCTGAAAATTGAACATGCGCGCCACGACCACGTCTGGGAACTGCTCGATGCGCACGTTGTTGAGGTTGACGCTGTCGTTGTAGAACTCGCGCCGGTCAGCGATGGCGTTTTCCAGGCCGGTGATGCGCCCCTGCAAGTGCTGGAAATTCTCGTTGGCTTTCAGTTCGGGGTAGGCCTCGGCCACCGCGAACAGGTTGCCGAGCAGCCCGCGCAGCGTGCCTTCTGCGGCACCCAGCGCGCCCATGTTGTGGCTCGCGCTGGCGGCAGCGACCTGGGAGCGCGCCTTCATCACTTTTTCCAGGGTTTCCTGCTCGAATTTCATGTACTGCTTGCAGGTTTCCACCAGCTTGGGCAACTCATCGTGGCGCTGCTTGAGGAGTACGTCGATGTTGGCCCAGGCCTTAGCGACGTTGTGTTTGAGGTTGACCAGGCCGTTGTAGAGCATGATGAAATAAATCGCGACGACAGCCAGAATGGCAAGCAGGACAAGAAATCCCATGGCAGTTCCTCATTGTTTTGAATTGGTATTCATGCATTTTGCCGAAATTCATGCCGATTCGCCAGCTTAAGCGGGCATTTCGGGGATGGTCGATCGTTACTGCTATATTTAAAAACGATGAACCTTAATCACTTTGATCAGTAAGGAAAACGAAAATGACCGATATCATCAAGTTGCTGGGCAACGAAGCGGAGAGTTTGCTGGCCTACCAGTGCAAGGGAATTCCCAGGGACATGCTGCACCTGCCGGGGCCGGACTATGTCGATCGGGTAGTGGCACAGAAGGACCGGAAGCCCGGTGTGTTGCGCGCTCTGCAGACGCTGTTCGACCATGGCCGGCTGGCCGGGACGGGCTATATGTCGATCCTGCCTGTTGATCAGGGGGTGGAGCATTCGGGCGGTGCCTCTTTCGCCCCCAACCCGATCTACTTCGACCCGGAAAATATCGTCAGGCTGGCCATCGAGGGCGGCTGCAACGCGGTGGCTTCGACCCTGGGCGTGCTGGGATCAGTGGCGCGCAGGTATGCGCACAAGATCCCGTTCATCGTCAAAATCAACCACAGTGAGATGCTTACCTACCCGGAGATCCACGACCAGACCCTGTTCGCCAGCGTTGACCAGGCTTTCGACATGGGCGCGATGGCGGTGGGTGCTACGGTGTATTACGGCTCGGTCGAGTCGCGGCGGCAGATCATCGAGATCAGCGAGGCCTTTGCGCATGCGCACGAACTCGGCATGGCCACGGTGCTGTGGGCTTACCTGCGCAATTCAGGCTTCAAGAAGGACGGGGTGGATTACCACACCAGTGCCGACCTGACCGGCCAGGCCAACCATCTCGCCGCCACCATCGAGGCCGATATCATCAAGCAGAAGCAGGCCGAGAACAACGGCGGCTATACCGCAATCAAGTTCGGCAAAACCCATCCCAAGGTTTACTCCGAGCTGACCAGCGACCACCCCATCGACTTGGTACGCTACCAGGTCGCCAACTGCTATCTGGGCCGGGCGGGCATGATCAACTCCGGCGGCGCTTCGGGCGAGAACGACCTGGGTCAGGCGGTGCGCACCGCGGTGATCAACAAGCGTGCCGGCGGCATGGGGATGATCTCCGGCCGCAAGGCGTTCCAGAAGCCGATGCAGGATGGCGTGATGTTGCTCAACGCGATACAGGACGTATACTTGTCCGGGGATGTGTCCATTGCCTGATCGCTGGACAAGGGCGGTCACGGACAAAGCCAGGCTGTTGCCTGGCTTGTCGCTTTCAGGAGTGCAAAAATGAGCAAGTTATTCTCGCGCTTCAAGTTGCGCGGTTTGGAGTTTAAAAACCGGATTTTCGTTTCCCCTATGTGCCAGTATTCGGCGCAGGACGGCATGGCGGATACCTGGCATCTGGTTCATCTGGGCAGCCGCGCCGTCGGCGGGGCCGGCCTGGTGATGGTGGAGGCCAGCGCAATCGCGCCCGAGGGGCGCATCTCGCCCTACGATCTTGGCCTCTGGTCAGAGCACCATGCCGAGGCGCTCGCGCCGATCGCACGATTCATCCGCGAGCAGGGCGCGGCACCCGCCATCCAGCTTGCCCATGCCGGGCGCAAGGCGTCGACCGATGCGCCCTGGCTCAGCCGCAGTCCGCTCGGGCCGGAACAGGGCGGCTGGCAGGTGGTTGCTCCCAGCGCCATTCCTTTTGCGCCCGGCTCGCCGTTGCCGCGCGAGTTGGCGGAAGCTGAACTGAGCGGGATCGTGACGTATTTCGTCGATGCCGCCAGCCGCGCTCTGGAAGCGGGCTTCAAGGTAGCTGAAATCCATATGGCGCATGGCTACCTGTTGCACCAATTCCTGTCGCCACTCAGCAATCGCCGCGACGATGCCTACGGCGGCAGCCTGGAAAACCGCGCCCGCTTGCCATTGCGGGTAGCGCAGGCGGTGCGCGCGGCGTGGCCGCAGGATCTGCCGCTGTTCGTGCGCATTTCCGCGACCGACTGGGTGGAGGGCGGCTGGGACTTGGCCCAGTCGCAGCAGCTTTGCCGCTGGCTGAAAGAGGAGGGTATCGACCTGATCGACTGCTCCAGCGGCGGCTTGACTCCTGATGCCAGAATTCCGGCCGGCCCCGGCTTTCAGGCTCCTTTCGCGGCCGCCATCCGGCAGGAAGCGGGGATCGCTGTCGGGGCTGTCGGTCTCATCACCGCGCCCGAACAGGCCGAGCAAATCGTGGCGACCGGCCTGGCCGACGTGGTTTTCCTCGCCCGCGAACTGCTGCGCGACCCCTACTGGCCGCTGCATGCGGCGCGCAAACTGGGGGCGGAAGTGCCGTGGCCGTTGCAATATGAACGGGCCAGGCCGGCGTAATAAGTCCCCTGCTAGGGCGAGAAGGATGGCTGAGGGTATAATCTTTATTGGCGGCGCGGCGCGCTTTTGTTTCAAATTTGTGAGGGGGTATACATGAAATTATCGAAATTAATTCTGCTGGCATGCACCCTGTTTTTCGCGCTCGGCGCGCAGGCCGCGCCGGATGTGGTCAGGCTCGGCAATCTCAAGTTCGCCCATTATGGGGCGGTTTCCTACATGAAGGAACTGGCGCCGAAATACAACCTGAAGATCGAGGAGCGGGTATTTGCCAAGGGTCTGGACATCCTGCCGGCAACCATCGCCGGCGAGATCGACATTGCGGCGAGCGCGCTGGATGCGGCCGTCGCCGGCCGTTCTAGTGGCGTGCCGATATACGTGGTGGCGGGATTTGCCAAGGGTGGGGCGCGTATCGTCGCCCGCCCCGACCTGAACATCAAGTCGGTGGTTGACCTCAAGGGCAAGAAGGTGGGCGTGGCGCGTGGCGGGGCGCAGGAACTGCTGCTGGCAGCCGAGTTGGCCAAGCACAATTTGACCTGGTCCGATCAGCCTGGCAAGGACGTGCAGATATTCTTCATGCCGTTCGCCGACCTGAACCAGGCTCTGATGCAGAAAAATATTGACGCCATGTGCCAGTCCGAGCCGCAATCCTCCCAGGCCATCAACAAGGGTTACGGGGTGGAAGTGCTGAAGCCTTACGACACGGCCATGGGCGAGCCGGTGCGAGCGCTGGTGATGACCGAGAAGATGTATAACGAGAAGCGCGACATCGCCGAGCGGGTCCTCAAGCTGTTCGTGGAAGCGACCCGGACTTTCCTGGACAACCCCAAGCTGGCGGAAAAATACGTGCGCGAGCAGATGTTCAAGAATCAGATCAGCAGCGAAGACTACCAGGACGCCATGAGCAATGCTTCCTTCACTTATGATATCAGCCTCGACCACGTCCAGATTACTACCGACCTGATGAAAAAATACGGCGTCGGCAGGATGGCCAATCCGCCGCTGGCGAAGGACTGGGTGCGGCTCGATCTGCTCGACAAGGCGAAGAAAGAGTTGAAGGTAAAATAAGGTGGTGCGGGCAACGATGAAAAATTCCTTTCAGGCAAAAATGTTCGAGACCCTGCAAGGCTTCCTGGTGCCTATCGTGTTGCTGGCGTTGTGGCAGTGGCTGTCGACGCAAGCGATCGTCAATCCACAAATTCTGCCAGCACCCACTGCGGTGCTGGCGAAGTGGTGGGAATATCTGAAGCCACAGGAGCTTTTCGATCCGGCACAATCGAGCTATCTGGCATGGTTATTTTCCGGCGAGCTGATCCGTGACGCCTACGCCAGCCTCTACCGCGTGGTGGTGGGGTTTCTTGTCGGCGCTGTTCTGGCGTTGCCTCTGGGTCTCATGATGGGTGCGAACGACCGCATCTACAAGCTGTTCAATCCTCTGATCCAGGTGTTTCGGCCGATTCCGCCGATTGCTTTCATCCCGCTGTCGATCCTGTGGTTCGGTCTGGGCAACCCGCCGGCGATTTTCCTCATTGTCATCGGCGCATTTTTCCCGATCCTGATGAACACCATCGCCGGTGTGCGCCATGTCGACGGCATCTACATCCGCGCCGCGCGCAGCCTGGGCGCTAGCCAGACCACCATGTTCCTGCGCGTGATGCTGCCGGCCGCCACGCCCTACATCCTGACCGGAGCCCGGATCGGCGTCGGCACCGCCTTTATCGTGGTGATCGTGGCGGAAATGATCGCCGTCAACAATGGCCTCGGCTACCGGATTCTGGAAGCGCGCGAGTTCTTCTGGTCGGACAAGATCATCGCCGGCATGTTCAGTATCGGCCTGCTCGGGCTGGCCATCGACACCGGCATGAACCGTCTCAATAATTATCTGCTCAAGTGGCACCGGGGTATCGAAAGCAACTGACCATGCAACCCCATATCCAGATCGGCAAAGTAAGCAAGGTATTCAGCACCGGCGACCGCGAAGTGGTGGCGCTGGACGACATCAACCTGGATGTCCGGCGCGGGGAGTTCGTTTGCCTGCTCGGGCCTTCCGGCTGCGGCAAGTCCACCCTGCTCAACGCTGTCGCCGGCTTTTCGCCGCCCACCACCGGCACCATCCTCGTCGATGGCGAGCCGGTGCAGGCGCCTGGGCCGGATCGCGGCATGGTGTTTCAGGAATATGCCCTGTTCCCGTGGATGACGGTGGAGAAGAATATCGCCTTCGGCCTCGAGATCAAGAAGAAGCCCAAGGCGCAGATCAGGGAGAAAGTGGGGGCGCTTCTGGAAATGCTGAAATTGCAGGACTTCCGCGACCGCTACCCGAAAGACCTGTCCGGCGGCATGCGCCAGCGCGTCGCGATCGCCCGCGTGCTGGCGCTGGATTCGCCGATCATGCTGATGGACGAGCCGTTCGGCGCGCTTGACTCGCTCACCCGGCGCAATCTCCAGGATGAGCTGCTGCGGATCTGGACGGAATACAAGAAGACCATCATCTTCGTCACCCACAGCATCGAGGAATCCATCTACCTTGCCGACCGGATCGTCGTCATGACTTATCGCCCCGGCAAGATCAAGAAGGATGTCAGCGTCGCCATGCCGCGCTCGCGCGACCCCAGTTCAGCCGAGTTCAACGAGCTGAAGAAAGAACTGTCGCTGCTGGTGATGGAAGAGCAAAGCCGGCACAACCAGGAAGAAATCAAGGCACCCACCGCCGACTGATGAGCCGGATGTATTGTCTCAAGCGCCTTTATTCTTGAACTCCAGATCCTTGGAGTAAGGGCTGCTCGGGTACTGGAAGCCGACGGGTCCGTCCGGTTCCGCATGGACGAACTGGTGGACGAACGGGTCGGTAGAAGCCAGCATTTCTGCCGCCGCACCCTCGGCCACCACCACGCCGTCATTGATGAAGTAGACGTAGTCGACGACCTTCAGGGATTCCGATACGTCGTAGGTCACCACTACCGAGGTTACGCCCAGCGCATCGTTCAGGCGCCGGATCAGGTTTGCGATGGTGTTGAGCGAGATCGGGTCGAGGCCGGCGAAGGGCTCGTCGTAAATGATCAGCGTCGGGTCCAGGGCGATTGCGCGCGCCAGAGCCACACGCCGCTCCATTCCGCCCGACAACTCGCTCGGCATCAGGGCGTGAGCGCCGCGCAGGCCGACTGCATGGAGTTTCATCAACACCAGATCGCGGATCACCCCCTCCGGGAGATCAGTGTGTTCGCGCATCGGGAACGCAATATTGTCGAAAACCGACAGATCGCTGAATAGCCCGCTCACCTGGAACATCATGCCCATTTCCCGGCGCATGGCGTACAGACCATCATTGTCGAGTTCGTGGATGACCTTGCCTTCAACCTTGACACTGCCGCTCGATGGCCTGAGCTGCCCGCCGACATGGCGAAGCAGCGTGGACTTGCCGCACCCGCTCACCCCCAGAATGGCGACGATTTTTCCGCGCGGAATGGTGAGGTTGATGCCTTTAAGTATCGGTCTGCTGCCGTATGCGAAATGGAGATCGCTGATCTCGACCAGGTTTTCCGGGGATTGCTCCAAAACTTTCGCCTCCTTGCTGGCTAATTTGAAACTCGCGAAGCGAGACTTCGTCCCTCTCTCCTAGCTCTCTCCCTCCGGGAGAGAGCTAGGAGAGAGGGAAAGGGTCATAGTCTGAATGACATTATTCATTATCTTATCGCATGTTCATTCCGGTGCGCGTAATTTACTACGCAACTTGGCCCGCCACCCAGCCCGAAGACCACGCCCACTGGAAGTTGTAGCCGCCTAGCCAGCCGGTGACGTCAACCACTTCGCCGATGAAATAGAGCCCTGGCGCCGGCTTGGCCTCCATGGTTTTCGACGAAAGTTCGACGGTGTCTACGCCGCCCAGCGTGACTTCGGCCTTGGCGTAGCCCAGCGTGCCGGATGGCAGCAGCGCCCATCCCTTAAGGGCCTGCGCGGCGGCATCGAGTTCACGCTGGGAAAGTTCGTTCACCGGCTTGGCCCAGCCGAACAGCGCGCACCATTCATGCGCAAAGCGGCGCGGCAGCCGTTCAGCAAGCAGATTGGACAGCAACGCCTTGCTGCGGTGATGCTCCGCCAGCCAGGCAGCCGCGTCGAGATCCGGCAGCAGGTCGATTTCAACCGGCTGCTTCTTTCCGCCGCCATATTCCTGCATCTGCCAGTAGCTCGAAATCTGCAGGATGGCCGGGCCGGATAGGCCGCGGTGCGTGATCAGCACATTTTCACGGAATGAGCCGCCGGCGCAGTGGGTGCCGGCATCAAGCGATGCGCCGGCAAGCGGCTTGAGCGGGCCCAGCGTCTCCGGCGCGAGCGCCAGCGGCACCAGCGCGGGCTTGGGAGGCACCACGCGCAGGCCGAATTGTTCCGCGATCTTGTAGCCGAAGGGGCTGGCACCGATTTTCGGGGCGGCGAGGCCGCCGGTGGCGATAACCAGCGACTGGCAGCGAAAGCTGCCGAGTTCGGTGGCGACCGCAAAGCGCAAGCCTTCCTCATGGTTTTCGATGCGCTCGATGTGGAGCACTGCGCACGGCATCGCCCACTGTACCCCCGCGTCGTCGCAGCCGTCCTTGAGCATGGCTATGATGTCTTGCGCCGACTCGTCGCAGAAAAGCTGGCCGTGCTCCCTCTCGTGGTAAGCGATGCGGCGCTTTTCAATCATCGTAATGAAGTCGCGCTGCGAAAAACGGGCGAGCGCCGAGCGGCAGAAATGCGGGTTCTGCGAGAGATAATTCTCTGCGCCGACGTTGCGGTTGGTGAAATTGCAGCGCCCGCCGCCGGAAATACGGATGCGCTCGCCGAGTTTGGCCGAGTGGTCGATGATCAATACACGCCGGCCACGGCGTCCGGCCTGTGCGGCACACATCATGCCGGCGGCACCGGCGCCGATTACGATGACATCGAAGCGCATGGAAGGCGAAATGGTTGAAGCGATAGGGAGAATGCTGTTGCCGTGAAGTCGAAACGGCTGGATTCTGTACTTGTTACTGCGTTTTGAAGCGGCATGATCGGGTAACGCGGGTTGCGGAGATGCTGCGCAAGAGGGGTGTTGCTGAAAGAAGAAGGGCGGCCGAAGAGGCCGCCCTCATGAACACTTTTTATTACTTCTTCTTGGCTTTGACGCCGGCAACAGCATCTTTCAGCTTGCTGCCAACCTTGAATTTGGCGACTTTCTTTGCAGGAATCTTCAGTTCCTTGCCGGTGGCAGGGTTGCGGCCAGTGCGTGCGGCGCGCTCTTCAACGGCAAAGGTGCCGAAGCCGATCAGCTGGACATTGTTGCCCTTGGCCATGGCACTCTGGACAGTGGCCATCAGTGCGTTCAGGGTGTCTTCGGTCTGGGCCTTGGTTTGTTTGGTGGATTTTGCTACGGCATCGATCAGTTCTGCTTTGTTCATGGTGTTAGCTCCCGTTGTGGTTGATTAAAGCAAACACATTGTAGGGGAAATTTGACAGCAAGCCAATCGTCATTGAAAAAATGCTGAAGTGATACTTTTTGCAGTGCTGTCGCCGTGTCTATTCGGCTGGAAGCACCGGTAAGGTTATAAGGTCCTCTTTTTGCCAGCTTCATGAGATCGTCCACCACCTTCCTCCGGAATGGCGCGAAGTGTTTACCATAAGATTAAACCCTGGCAACCTTGCCCTGATGATTGTTCAGGAAAGTATATCGGCTGTTCGTCGTGGCCATGCATTCCCTGCAACCAGGTGAGTCACCTTGGGAGGTTCGGCGCCGATATGAAACACCCGCGCCTTCTCGCTGATATCCCGATCTGCAACGGTCACCCGCTCGTGCTGGCGCAAATGTTCAAGCCATGATTCGACCATGAAGCATTCAACGAAGCGTCCTGGGTCTTCGATGTCGTTGAATAGCTCCCACATGAATGCACCGTCGCGTCGCCGGATCCTGCGCATTTGCTGCATGACAGGCGTGAACTCATGCGTTCTTGCCGGATCGATCTGGTATTCCACCGTCACCATCACCGGCCCGCGATCCAGTTCCAGGTCATCGGCCATCATCGGCGTAGCCCAGTGCATCGACGGCGTAAGGTCAGCGACATCGTGCAGGCCGATTCGGTATCGCCACGTTGCGCCGATCCCGGCCAGCGCTCCGATGGCTGCCACCGTCAGAGTTTCTGGAATGCCGATCCACGAGGCAACCTGCCCCCAGAGTGCGCTACCCACCGCCATGCCTCCCGTGAATACGACCCAGAAGAAAGCCAGTCCGCGCGCCCGCACCCACCCCGGCAGGGCGGTCTGGGTTGCCGTCATCAGCGACGAAACGATACTGATCCAGGATACGCCCGTAATCAGCATGGCAGCCCCGGCTGCAACCACGTTTCCACTGTGGGCAAGGGCCAGCATGGCAACCGTATAAAGCACGGTGGCGCCTGCCACGATCCTGTCCCGTGATGCACGTCCATGAAGATGCGGCAGCAGCAACCCGCCGCCGATGGCGCCTACGCCCACGCAAGCCAGGAACAGCCCGTAAGTACCGGGGCCGCTGTTCAACTCCTGTCGAACGATCAGGGGCAATAACGCCCAGGAAGCGCTGGCGAACACAAAAAAGGCAATACCCCGAGCGAGCACCGCCTGCAATTCCGGGGAATGTCGCGCATAGCGCAATCCGGCGCGGATCGCGCCGATGAGTCGTTCTGCGGGTAATTCGCTTTCCCTGGTCGGGCGCTGCCAGCTTTTCAGTGCGGCTATGGTGGCGAGGAATGAAATCGCATTCAGGATAAAGACGAATCCAGACCCGGCTACGGCAACGATCAACCCGGCCAGCGCCGGGCCGACGGATCGGGACAGGTTCATGCCGATGGTGTTGAGGCTGATAGCGGCGTGGAGTTCGGCACGCGGAACCAGTTCCGGCGTGATCGCACCCCATGCCGGCATCATCATTGCGGAGCCTATTCCAAGCGCGAAAGTAAAAACCAGCAGCAGGGGTGCAGTCGTCAATCCGGCCAAGGTCAGTGCACCCAGAATTGCCGCAACGATCATCATCCAGACCTGTGTTGCGATCAGGTAGCGCCGCCGGTCGACGATATCTGCAAGCGCACCTGCGGGCAGCGCCAGCAGGAATACCGGCGCTGCCGTGGCTGCCTGAACCAGTGCCACCATCAGGGGAGTGGGTGCGAGCGATGTCATCAGCCAGCCGGCACCGACTTCGTGCATCCACGAACCAGTGTTGGAGAAAACCGAGGCTATCCACAGCATCCGGTACACTCGGTGCTGCAGCGGCGCCCATGGGGTTGCTGCCGGGATTTTTTTAATGTGGGTGCTCATCGTATCTGGATTGCAGTTGCAGCCATGCCGTACCGCGCACTCTGTTATTTACTATATATAGATTAATCCAACCTGGCCTTTTCTGGCTATCCATCGATCAGCCCCCTTGTGGCTCACGTGGTGAGCCTGAAGAGTGGCATACTTTAAATTAAATCGAATAGCCACCACCTGGATTATCAATGAGCAAACTTTACGTCTCGACCTACCTGGGCAACCGGTTCTATCCGCTGGAGCCGCGCATCGACGATGTGGATATCGAAGACATCGCGCACGGCCTCGCCTACCAGTGCCGTTTCAACGGCCAGACCAAAGCCTTCTATTCGGTCGCCCAGCACAGCCTGATCGTCGCCTCGCTGGTGCCGGAAAAGCTGCGCTTCGCCGCCTTGCTCCATGACTCCGCCGAGGCCTACCTCGGGGACATGGTGAAGCCGCTCAAGGTGCTGTTGCCCGCCTTTTCGGAAATCGAGGATAACGTCAGCCGCATCATCGGCGAGCGCTTCGGGGTCGACCTGAACCACAATCCCGTCGTCAAGAAAGCCGACCTGATCGCGCTGGCCACGGAAAAACGCGACCTGATGCCGTATTCCGTTGAAGAATGGGCTAATCTGATCGGGGTGGAGCCAATGGAGGAGGCGATATTGCCCATGCCGCCGGATGTGGCCAAGCAGGAATTCATCAGGGAGTTTGAGCGGATGTACACAGGTGCCAGGCGGTCTGGCCTTGGGGGCGCGAGTTCCTGATCTCTGCGGCTTGCGCAATGGGGTGCTCCACCTTACGCGTACTGATCTACAATCTTAAGTAATTGAGCCTGGTTATGGAGAATTTCTGTGAAAATACTTGCTGTTTCACTGGCATTGCTTGCAGTTGTCGTGTTGTGGATGCGCTTTGCTTACGCGGGCGAACTGCCTCAGGTTGGACAGCCTGCCCCCTTGTTCAGCCTTCCCGACCAGAACGGCAAGGTGCATACGCTGGACGATTACAAGGGGCGCTGGCTGGTGCTCTATTTTTATCCCAAGGACGATACGCCGGGGTGCACGCAAGAAGCTTGCGAGTTTCGTGACGATCTTCACAAGCTCACCGCACTCGGGGCGCAGGTCATCGGCGTGAGTGTTGACGACAGCGCCTCGCACGCTGAATTCGCCAGGAAATACCATTTGCCGTTTCCGCTGCTTGCCGACAAGGACGGCAGAGTCGCCAACAGTTACGGCGCTCTGTGGAATCTTGGCCTGATCAAGTTTGCCAGGCGCTACACTTTCTTGATCGATACGCAGGGCAGGGTCGCCAGGAGCTACCTCAAGGTCGACACTTCCCGCCATTCCGGGGAGATCGTGGACGACCTGACCCGATTGAAGGGCAACTGATATTGCTGATATAGTTTCAGCCAACAATTCAGCCAGCCAACAGCCATGACCAAACATACTATTCCGGATCACGCGCGGCTCGACCGCGTTATCGCCGAAGCCCGCCGGCACAGCAGCGAGCGTGAGGCTACTTATCGCGAGCGGGCACTCAAATTATTTCCATGGATTTGCGGGCGGTGTGGTCGAGAATTTGCCGGGGTGCGCCTGAAAGAATTGACGGTGCACCACAAAGACCACAATCACGACAACAATCCGCTGGATGGCAGCAACTGGGAATTGCTCTGCCTGTATTGCCACGACAACGAGCATTCCCGCGTTATGGATGAGGCAGTCAGGGGGAGAAACTCCGGAGATCAGGCGTCCGTGGCAACCCATAATCCATTTGCCGACCTGAAAGCGAAGCTGGAAGGGAAGAAGGGGTGATGGCCCTTGGTCAAACCTGATAGCTGATTACAGGCCGAGCCTGCATTTGGCGCGCTCAACGCAGCTATTCATCTGCGCCTTCGGCGCCTTCTGCAGCGCACGCAAAAATTCGTGCGGAACGGCGCTCAGGCTGTATTGCTGCTGGATATCCGACACCATTTTTACCCACAGATGGGCGGTCATTTCCGCGTCAGCCAGGGCACGGTGATGGCGGGCCGCCGAGGGTAACCCCAGATGCCTGACCAGCGTTCCCAGCTTGTGATCAGGCGCAGCCGGATAAATCCGGCGAGCCAGCAACATCGAACAGGCAAACTCCTGTCGCCGCCGCTGGTTGATCCTCAACCACTCGGCATCCAGAAACCGGCTGTCGAACGAAGCATTGTGCGCCACCAGGGGCACGTCGCCGACAAACTCCGCCAGCGCACCCATCACCTCAGTTGCCGGCGGTGCCTTGCGGATCATGGCGTTGGATATCCCGGTCAGCGCTTCGATGAACGCAGGAATGCGCGCACCTGTATTCATCAGGCTTTGGTAGCGATCGACGATCTTGCCGTCATCCACGATAACCACCGCGACCTCGGTCGCCCGGTCTCCCATGGCAGGCGATAGCCCCGTTGTTTCAAAGTCGATGACCGCTACGGTCTCCATGCATATCCTGTTGAATGGCAATAATTTCAGACGGAATCATACCTTGAGCCTTCTGGCCGGGATAGTGATATCAGGACGAAGCGGAACACAAATGGATTTTTGGTTTTGAGGGAGGGATGGAGATGGAGAGAGAACTGATAACAAATCGAAGCTGAACCCGTTTGGTTCGATGGATCGAACCAATCTGAGTAAGAGCGTCGGCCTAGGCAATCTCATTGCAACCGATCAGGACGCCTTCGGGTGCTTGCGCGTCGCGATTGACGCCAGAATCGACCGGCCGGAACAACCGTCTGGAACAAAATGCCTGTAGCCGCAACCCGACGGAACCAACCAGCCAATCAGCCCGTACTCCAGCCCCGCGGCCGCTTCATGCCAGCGATCTTGCATGCCTGCTTCACATAACCGTAGGGAAACATCTCGAACAGTTTGTTGCGCGACGCCGTTCCCAACCGCTCCGCCAGATGCTTGATCACATAGCGGGCGTCGGGCGCGATCTGGCGCTCCTCGTAAAACCCGCGCATAAAGCGGATCACGTCCCAGTGGTCTTCCGTCAACTGGATGTTTTCCTGGCGGGCAAATTCTTCCGCCAGTTCCTCGCTCCAGTCCTGCGGGTCAATCAAATAACCCTCGTCATCGATGGCCGGTAATTGTACAAATGCATCCATCATTCACCTCTATGAAAAAAAGGAATCAAATGCCCAGAGGAATTATATATCACAGTTTGATATTATCACAACATGCTATTTTGTGGGTGTTAATAAAACGGGTAGTATTACCTTATGGCTAAAGACGTTCTCAGCAAGAGAGAATTTGAAACCCTCTCCCATTTCAGGTACCAGCTGCGCCGTTTCCTGCGCTTCAGCGAGGAGGTGACACACGGCGATGGCATTACCCATCTTCAATACCTCCTGCTACTCCACATCAAAGGCTATCAGGGCCGGGAATGGGCGACCATCGGAGAACTGGCCGAACGGCTGCAGTCACATCATCACGGTGTTGTTTCCCTGGTGTCGCGCTGCGAGAAACTGGACTTGGTATACCGTGAGCAAGGCAAGGTGGACCGGCGCGAGGTGGAAGTGCATCTCACCCCTAAGGGTGAAAAAACAGTGGAGAAGCTCGCTCGCCTGCACCGCGATGAACTGCTGAAGCTGCAGGGCATCTTCCGGGTGCCCGGCGTTCAAGATCTTGAAGGGGATGGTGCGACCGAGAAGGCGACCCCTGAGCAATCCGCCTGACATGAATATTTTAATATTACTGAGCAACCGTGCTTTTGTTTAGGCGAGTTGCCGCCAACCCTGACAGGAGATTAAGGTCATGCCGAAATTACATCTGGTAAGCCATGAAATTTGCCCGTATGCACAACGTGCAGCCATCGCGCTAATCGAAAAGAACGCCCCGTATGAGCGCACCAATATCGACTTCAACAACAAGCCGGACTGGTTTGGCAAAATTTCTCCGCTCGGCAAGGTGCCGCTGCTTCAGGTCGACGACGAGGTCATTTTCGAATCCGCCGTCATCTGCGAATACCTGGACGAAACGATTGCTCCGCGCCTGCATCCTGAAGATCCGCTGAAGCGCGCGCAGCACCGTGCATGGATCGAGTTCGGCTCGGTGCTCCTGGGCACGATCTGGGAGTTCAATACCACAAAAGACGCGGAAGTCTTCGAGGAAAAGCGCAAGGAGCTGCAATCCCGGTTCGAAATGATTGAAAATGTTTTGCAGGAAGGGCCTTATTTCGCCGGCAAGAACTTCTCGCTGGTCGATGCGGCTTTTGGCCCGATCTTCCGCTATTTCGACGTGTATGACGGTATTGCCGACTTTGGTGTATTTGCCAACACGCCCAAGGTGCGCGCATGGCGGCAAGCCCTGGCGATGCGCCCTTCAGTCAGGAATGCGGTAGCTGCCGACTACCCGCAGAAACTCATGAATTTCATTAAAAGCCGTGACTCCGAGCTCGCGCGGCGCATGGCTGCTGTAGCATAGTCAGGGTCCGCGATGCCTTGGCTTCCGCAGCTTCAAAAGCGGCTTTCCTGATGTATCAATCAAGGGCTGACCTGGTAGGGCGTATTTGACAATTGGCGGGCTTCGTAATAAATAGTGAATGCCTTTAGTGGATACATGGATATGTGATGAGCAATAAAAACACCAAGCCAGGAAATGGGGAAGACCGGCGTGCTAAAAGCCGGCGAAACAAAGAATCAGGCCCACCTCCTGGCTGGAAGGAGCGTCGCCTTTCCACCGAGAAACGGCAGCCAGAAGTGGCTGAAGGTTCTTTGGAAGAATGGGAGGCATTAATGGGCAAAAGTCACACCCAGGTTGTTACGGAAACTCAGGATGAGTCGGTCTTAACCGATTGGGAAGGCTTGAAGCATCTTTAGGCGTCTCTAAGCTTCGGCCGGCCAGCCCTGCCGGCTGATCAGCCGGTTTCCAGCGTGGTATCCAGCCCGGTCACGGTCATGAGGATATCGTTGGTCAATTCCTCGTCCTCGTCGGTCCAGGTCGCATCCATGTCATTTTCCTCGGTTGCCAGCGGCACGATGTCGAAATCGATGAACCGATCGCCGATTTTCAGCGCCTGTATGCCCGACTTGTGTTCGACAACCTCCCAGTCGTCCGGAATTTCCAGCTCTGCATGGATGCGGACGGTCAGTTTTTTCATGGTGGCATTTCCTGTCGTTTATTGATGCTCTATCCTAGCACGGCTTGAGCCTGTGCCGCCGTAAATACCGGCTGTCTGGTTGACCAGATCGATGATCCTGCGGCGTAGCGTATCAGGCCCCAGCACTTCCACCTCCGGGCCGAATTTCAGGATATCCATCACCAGTTCTCGGTCGTCGCTGTATGGCACGCTTAAACAATAGCGGCCCTGATCGTCGAAGTGCGATTTCTGCTCCGGGTGCCAGGCTTCTCGGCTCACCCAGCGCGCACGTTGCGGCGTGAAACGCAGTTCCGCCCACTTCACCTCCTTGCCGGAGAAAATCCCATAGCCAGTGCCTAATATCTCATCGAGCTCCTGTTCGCTGACATCCAGCGCCTGCTCGTTGATCAGCCGCACCTTGCGGATGGCGTCAAGCGAAAAGCTGCGGATGCCGTTGCGCAGGTGGCACCAGGCATCCAGATACCAGTTGTCCCGGTAATGCGTCAGACGTTGGGGCGACAGCAGCCGATCCTGTGTTTCGTCCCGGCTGCGGGTGTAGTAGCTGATCTCCAGCTTCTTGCGCTGGAGGACGGCAGTCGCGATCGGGGAGAAATGTTCGGGTTCGTAGGAGCGGGCGTTGACGCGCAGGATGCGGATGCGCTTTTCGACCGAATCCATCGGGATATCGGCCGACTCCAGCAGCAGTTTCAAGCGGGTGAGCAGCGGGTCAACATGGGGAGAAAGCAGTCCCGGCCCCAAGTTCTGCAGCAGGTGCTGCATGGTCAGCAGCGCATGAATTTCCGAAGCATTGAACCACAGGCCGGGCAGCTCGTACTTATTCCCGGCCATCGGCTTGTCGAAGCGGTATCCCCCGGCTTCCCGGTCCCAGACGATGGGCGCATTCAGCCTGTCCCGCAGGTATTCGATATCGCGCTTGAACGTGGCGCGTGAAATTTCCAGTTCGCCAAGAAAAACCTCAATGGGAACAATCCTGCGTTCATTCAGCAGCTGGTCGATGCGATAGAAGCGTTCCGTGCGGTCCATGAAATTTCCTGAAATGAATTTCTAGTGGCTCATTCTGTGAGCCACACTATACCTCACAATGCATGAAAGAACGAGAGCACCTATCTGAAAAACTGCACAACTTGACTTGAAAGGGCATGGAAATGGAAAACCATAACGGACTGAAACTGATGATGGCGATACGCCGGATCTGCAACCGTGCGGCAGCGGAAGGAAAAACCACCGTGCGCCCGGCTACGCTGCGCCAGATGGACAAGCAGATCAGCCGGATGCGCAAAACCCTCAAAGCCGGGCTATCCGAAAAGGCTTACACCGCAAGCCTGTTTTGACACCGTAGCATTGAGCAAGGAGAAAAAAATGAAACTAGGCATCGTCAGCAGCCACGCCAGAATGAGCATGAAGCGCCGTGGCATCCCGCCCCAGGCCCTGGAAACGCTGTTCGCCTATGGCCGGATCGAGCATGCGCCTCACGGCAGTCGGGTGGTGTATTTCAGCAGCGTGGGGAAGGCCGCACTGTCCAAATCGCTGCCGCCAAAGCAGATCGACCGCTGGGCGGATATGTACGCCGTGCTTGACTTGCAAAACGAGGTGATCACGGTGGGCTACCGCACCAACCGGATTCGGCGTGCCAAACACTGAATAAAGCGAGATGAAGCTCTGTGTGATGGTTCTGATTTTGGTGATTGATCTTCAGATTGTTTTCCTCTTTTACCACTAAGCAGTTGGTCTATCTACGGTGTCAATGTGGATTAGCGTTGTATTTAATGATTGGTGGGCTATAAAAAGATAACGGCATCCAAATATTGCGGTGACAAGAGTATTTAAAGTTTTGGAATCGCCGAAATTTTAAACTGGAAGGCGTCGCCATGTTTACTCTCACACCAGATCAGCGGTATCTGATCACAAAACTCCTATTCCTTCTTGCAGCACTCCCCCAAGTGGCGATTTCCGGGCCAGATGCTTGTCCCGGTGGCGATTGCCAGGGCAATCAATCGGCGGGAATAAACATCACCGCGCCGCCGAGTACTCTGAATGTCTACAACCTGTCGGGTCCGATTCATCCTTTGTCGGGAACATCAGGGATACGCCTGAACAGCGATGGCGGTTCGGATCTCATCATCAACAGCGGTAGCAGTCAGGTCAATGTCAGCATTGAAACGCAGCAGGCCCCGGGCATTGCCGTGTCGAGCCAGGGATCGCCGCCCAGCCCTCAGAACGACCCGTTGCTGAACATTCCCATCCCCGGCAATCCCGGGGTTTCCGGTGGTGTCGTGCGAGTCGATAGCTATAGCGACATCACTACCGGTGGTACGAACGCTCATGGCATTTATGCTAAAAGCAATACCACTGGCTACCCAGGCTCGGTCATCACCGCGCTGGAAAGCTTCTCCGATGCCGGCATCAGTTTCAAGGTGACCTCGGTGAAAAAACCGGATGGCACTGAAGGGGGCCTGAATACTTCGGTGAGCGCGCGGATAGCGGTGGTTCATGAAGGGGCGGATGGATTGAAGATCTTCGACGGTTATGCCGGCGAAGCCGGGAGCTTCACGATCAGCCAGGATGGCACCGTCAGCTTCGACCCGGGCACGGGCTTTAACGATCTGGCCGTCGGCGGATCGCGCATCGTCTCCGTGAACTATGTCCTGGACGGATATCGGAATAACGTCCTGAAACGCAGCGGCGTGCAAGGCGAGTTGATCGCCCAGGTGACCAGGACAGATAGCGGCCTGGCAGTCGTGAAGTCGGCCTTTTTCGAGGATTTCGGAGATAGCGCAAAGCCGCAGACAGATGGCAAGGCATTGCCCGATCTCAATAGCTACGTGGCGGGGCTGGTCGACGAGGCCAAGGGGGCTGGTGGCTCCGGCAACAGTGTTGAGGTTTATCACCGTGCGGGAACGATCACCACCACGGGCGCGTCTTCCCATGGCGTATTTGCGGAGAGCCAGGGCAGAGTGGGCGCTAACGGGAAGAATGGTGGCGGTTTCTGGTCCTTTGGTTCCAAAAAACCCACCCAAGGTGGCGATGGCAACTCGGGCGGTCACGTGACCGTTCATGTCGACGGGAACATCACCACCGAATTTCTACCGAATTTCATTTCGATAAATCCGCTCATTCCGTTCAACCCGTTTGATCCGCTTGATCAGTACTACAAGCAGATTGAACAGATGAATAAGGCCAGCATCGGTGTTTTCGCCATAAGTTCGGGCGGTAACGGCGGGCGCGGCGGCAACGGTGGCACTTATTACTATGGCCGGCGCGGCGGCACCGGCGGTGACGGCGGCCTAGTGGAAGTATTCGGCAACGCCGTCATCAATACCTATGGCCATTACACCAGCGGGATTCTCGCGTTGAGTGAAGGAGGCAACGGCGGCAACGGTGGCGATGGCGCCGACGTGACTGGTGGTGGAGCTGGCGGTTTTGGCGGCAAAGGTGGCACTGTGTACGTCGATGGCAACTGGGATATCACGACCCGGGGTAACAATGCACACGGCATCTGGGCGAAGAGCATGGGCGGCAACGCCGGCACCGGTGGCAGCGGTGGCTGGCTGGCGGGCGCTCCGGCTCCGGGTGGCCAGGCCACCGACGGTGGCCCCGTCACGCTGATCAGCGGAGGTGCGATCACGACCTGGGGCAGCGATGCCTACGGCCTTTTCGCCCAGAGTGTGGGCGGATTCGGCGGCAGCGGTGGCAGTGGCGGCAGCATCTTCTATTCACGCGGCGGCAATGGCAGCAGCGCCGGCAGCGGCGGCACGGTCTCAGTCGCCAACCTAAGCGGCGGCGAGGTCATCACCCACGGCACAGGTGCCCACGCCGTGTACGCGCAGAGCGTCGGCGGCGGCGGCGGGGCCGGCGGCGGGGGAGCCGGCATCGTGGGCGTAGGCGGCAGCGGTGCGGCCGGCGGTTTCGGCGGCACAGTCGAGGTCGACAACGCCGGCCTGATCCAGACTTACGGCGAAAGTGCCCGCGGTATCTACGCGCAAAGCGTCGGCGGGGGCGGCGGCGATGGCGGCAATTCAGCGGGGTTGGTCGCCGTGGGCGGAGGTGGCAGCGGCACCAGCGACGGCGGGAACGTGACCGTTACCAACAGCGGCGTGATCGATACGGCAAGCATCGGTGCCAACGCCATCTTCGCGCAGAGCATCGGTGGCGGGGGTGGCAGCGGTGGCTCAAGCACGGGCTGGTTCTCTATCGGCGGCACGGGCGGTGGCGGCGGCAACGCGGGTCAGGTCGTGGTGAACAACAGCGGCACGAAGCTTCAGACTGCCGCGGCTGATGCCAGCGCCGTCTTTGCCCAGAGCGTGGGCGGCGGGGGCGGCAAGGGTGGGAACAGTGTCGCGGTGGGTGCCTTCGTCAGTCTGGCGATTGGCGGCAGCGGGGCAGCGGGTGGCAAGGGTGACAATGTGAGCGTCGACAGCCTTTCTGGCCAAATTCTGACGTCCGGCGATCGTTCCTATGGCATCTTCGCGCAAAGCATCGGGGGTGGCGGGGGTGACGGCGGATTTGCCGTCTCGGCTTCGGCCGGGGTCGGTGGTTCTCTCTCCATTGGCGTTGGTGGCGCCGCTGGCGGCGGAGGTGATTCCGGGTTGGTCAACGTGGTCAGCCACAGCCATATCGTGACCAAGGGCAACGATGCCGATGGAGTCTTCGCCGAGAGCATTGGCGGCGGTGGCGGCACGGGTGGGTTTGCCATATCCGGCGCGGCCAGCGATGGGGTGGCCATTACCTTCAACTTCGGTGGCAAGGGCGGGAGCGGTGGGGATGGCAAGGCGGTGGATGTGCGCAATTTTGGAACTATAGAGACTGGCGTCGTCGATCTGACTGGTAAGCTGATTAGCGGCAACCGCTCCATCGGGCTGCAGGCGCAGAGCGTGGGTGGCGGCGGCGGCAGCGGCGGATTCAGTATCGCCGGTTCAGGGGCTGGCCTTGGCGCTTTCACGCTCGGCGTCGGTGGGGTCGGCGGCAGCGGTGGCAAGGCGGCAACCGTGTATGTCGAAAACCAGGGCGGAATCGACACCAAAGGGGACGATGCCCACGGGCTGCTTGCCCAGAGCGTGGGAGGCGGCGGCGGCAACGGCGGATTCAGCATTGCTGCGGCTGGCGCCGGCACGGGGGCCGCCGCCATCGGCGTCGGTGGCGCCGGCGGTCATGCCGGCGACAGTGAAAATGTGGACGTAATTAACCATGGCGCAATTGATACTTGGGGAAATCGCGCCGTGGGTCTGTTCGCCCAGAGCGTGGGGGGTGGCGGCGGTAGCGGCGGCTTCGTCATCACCGGCGCCGGCGCGGGCACGGGTGCGGCCACCATCAGTGTGGGTGGTGCCGGCAACGGCGGCGGGAAGGCTGCCATCGTCACGGTGAATAACTACGGCAACCTCCACACCCGCGGCGAAGACGCCTACGGCATGGTGGCCCAGAGCGTTGGCGGCGGCGGTGGCAGCGGCGGCTTCAGCATCACCGGCAGCGGCGCCGGCACTGGGGCCGGCAGCTTGGGCATTGGCGGATTTGGGGCCGGTGGCGGTGATGGCAAGAGTGTTGACGTGACCAACGACGGGGCGATCGACACCGAGGGTGACCGTGCCGTCGGTCTGTTCGCCCAGAGTGTAGGCGGTGGCGGCGGGAACGGCGGCTTCAGTCTGGCCGGCAGCGGCGCGGGCACCGGGGCGGGCACCTTGAACCTGGGCGGATTTGGTGCGGGTGGCGGCAACGCGGATATCGTCACCGTGGACAATGCCGGGCGCATCGTCACCCAAGGCCAGTATGCCTATGGCCTGCTCGCCCAGAGCGTGGGTGGCGGCGGTGGCAACGGCGGCTTCAGTATCACCGGCAGTGGAGCTGGAACCGGTGCCGGCAGCTTGGGTATCGGCGGCTTCGCTGGTGGCGGGGGTGACGGCAAGGCGGTGACGGCCACCAATAGCGGCAAGATCTACACCTACGGCGCAGGGGCTGCCGGCCTGTTCGCCCAGAGTGTGGGAGGCGGCGGTGGCACCGGTGGCTTCAGCATCGTCGGCAGCGGCGCGAAGTCCGGTTCCGTCAGCTTGAGCCTCGGTGGCGGTGGGGGTGATGGAGGCGCTGCTGGCTCGGTCAGCGTGCACAACGACGAGTCTGTCACCACCTATGGCATGCGGTCCTTTGGCGTCATCGCCCAGAGCGTGGGCGGTGGCGGCGGAGCCGGCGGCTTCAGTTTCTCCGGTGGGGTGACGACGGAGGGTTTCACCGTGAATGCCAGTGTCGGTGGCTTTGGCGGCACGGGGGGCAATGGTGGGCACGTGGATCTGGTCAACCACGGCGGCGTGAGCACGACCTCAGGTGACGCCCACGCGCTCGTGGCCCAGAGCATCGGGGGCGGAGGTGGTTCTGGTGGGTTCAGCGGCTCTCTCAGCGCCAGTGCGGGCAGCAAGCCCAATGTCGGGATCTCGGTCGGCGGCTTCGGCGGCACCGCGGGCGATGCGGGAAGCGTCAATCTTGAAAACGATGCCGCCCTGTTCACGGATGGTACAGCCGCCTATGGCCTGTTCGCGCAAAGCCTCGGCGGGGGCGGAGGCGATGGCGGCGGCAGTCTGGCCGTCGCGCTCGGGAAACATGACGGTGCCGCGAACCTGGCCGTCTCCGTGGGGGGCTTTGGCGGTGCCGCTGGCAAGAGCAGCCTGGTGACCGTCGACAACGCCGGTGAAATCACCACTACCGGAGCGAAAGCGCACGGTATCGTCGCCCAGAGCGTCGGTGGCGGCGGTGGCAATGGCGGCTTCAGCGCCACCGGCGTGCTGGCCAAGGGCACCAATACCAAGGATCTGTCCGTCAGCGTGGGCGGTTTCGGCGGCGCCGGCGGTGATGCCGGGAACGTGAATGTGTCCAACAGTAATGCTATCCACGCCCAGGGCGCAAGCGCCAGCGGCATCGTCGCCCAGAGCCTGGGTGGTGGCGGCGGCAACGGTGGTTTCTCCTTTGCCGGTTCCTTTGCTGGCGCTCAGGCCAAGGATCTGGCCGTTTCAGTGGGCGGTTTTGGCGGCGCCGGTGGCAAGGGCCAGAATGTGACCGTGATGAATACCGGCGTGATCGAGACTGGATTGGTTCCTCCGAGCAAGGTAACCATGCTGTCGATGGGTACGCCGGGTCTGCTGGCACTGAATGCGTCGGACCTTCCGCCATTGCCGGAACCGCCGCTGCCTCCCGAACTTCCTGACCAACCCGAGGCACTCCTGATCGAGCGTTACGCGACCTACAATGCTTACGGCATCTTCGCCCAGAGTATCGGTGGCGGCGGTGGCACGGGTGGAACCAGCGTCTCGGTGGGTGCCGGTTTCGGTGGCGCGAAAGACACCTGGAATGTGAACAGCGCGATCGCCGTCGGCGGTTCCGGCGGCACGGGCAACATCGGTGGTGTGGTCAGCATAACCAATGAAAGCAAGGTTACCACGCGGGAAAACGACTCCCATGCCATCTTTGCCCAGAGCGTGGGGGGCAGCGGAGGTGCCGGGGGGGGCAGCTTCACCGCGACGGTCGGCCTGGGCGCCGCCAATGAGGGTCGCAGCTTCAACGGTAACCTCTCGGTTGGCGGCCATGGCGGAAGCGGGAACTTGGGAGGCAAGGTCGATGTGGACAACCATGGCGCGATACTGACCTACGGTGACATATCCGACGGCATCCGGGCGCAAAGCATCGGCGGCGGCGGCGGGAGCGGGGGCTCCGCTCGTGCCATCAACTATCTGTTCAAGGCCGGAAGCGCGAAGCTGGAGAAAGACCAGACCGCCGGCACCAATGTCAAAACCCAGATCGTCGTCGGCGGCGATGGCGGCAACGGCAACGATGGTGGCATAGTTCATGCAATCAACGATGGCAATATCGTTACCATGGGGGCTCTGTCACGCGGTATTTACGCCCAGAGTATCGGCGGCGGCGGTGGAAGCGGTGGGGATGGCATTCTCGGTACCGGAACGGCCGCCGATGATTACCTGCTTCTGGCGACGCTCCTGGAAGACCCGGGAGGAGGAGGTAACGTGATTACGAAGTTCCTCAAGGGGCAGTTGCGCAATCTCTCTGTCGCCGTGGGGGGCAGTGCCGGCAGCCAGGGTCACGGTAACTCCGTAAAGGTCGACAACGCCGGCAACATCACAACCTATGGCTACGGGGCCACGGCCATCCTGGCGCAAAGCGTCGGTGGCGGAGGCGGCGAGGCCCAGAGCTTCGCCAGCGGTGAAGATGCCGGGGGCAGGGCGGTAGGGGGCGCATTCGGAAAGATTGCCATCGGCGGTGCCGGCGGTGCAGCTGGCAACGGTGGCGAAGTACGTGTCAACAGCAATGCCCTGATCAACACTTATGGCGATGCGGCTCATGGCATCTTCGCGCAAAGTGTAGGAGGTGGTGGCGGTATTGCAGGCAATGTCGATCGGGCGCTGTCGAAATCCCTGAACATCGGCCTGGGGCTCGATTTTGGCCAAAGCGGTGGCGGCGCGGGCAATGGCGGGGCAGTGTTCGTGACCAGCGCCGGTGGCATCGTCACGCGTGGCGCCGACGCTTACGGCATATTGGCGCAGAGCGTGGGTGGCGGTGGCGGGATGGCCAGCAGCCTGAGCACCTTGCCCGATCTGATCATGCCGCTCATCGGTCTAGCCGGCAGCGTCGGCGGCCATGGTTCGGGCGGCACGGTCGATGTCACTCACACCGGTGATATTATCACTTACGGCTATGCGTCCCACGGCCTGTTTGCGCAAAGCGCCGGCGGCAAGAAACTGGATGACGCCGGCGGGGTCAGCTATTTGGGCGTCGGTGGTAAGGTCACGGTCAAACTTAATGGCAATATTATCGTGGGCGGCGCCGATGCTGACGGGATTCTCGCGCAAAGCATCGGCATCGATGGCGCAGACAACATCCGCATCGATGTTGCCGGAGGCAGGGTACGCGGCGGTTCCGCCTCGGGAGCCGGGGTGCGTTTCATCGACGGGGCGGCTAATGTCCTGACCAACAACGGCACGATTATGGCGTTGAGCAAGACGGCCATCGTGGGTGGGGTCGGCAGCGAGACGGTGAACAATTATGGCATCGTCACGGGCAACGTGGATCTGGGGGGTGGCAGCAATGCCTTTAACAACCGGCCCGGTGGCCAGTTCAACAGCGGTGAGACTGTCGTGCTGGGTAACGGCAAACTGCTCAGCAATGCGGGCATCCTCTCGCCTGGCGGCGCCGGTGCGCTGCAGAACACGAATGTGATCGGCGGCCTGGAACAAATCGCTTCGGGCAAATACAGGGTCGATGTCGATACCCGCAGCCTCGCCGCAGACCATGTCGCCTTCTCCAACATGGCCACACTTTCTGGCGAGGCCGAGGTCAGCATCTTCAGGCGCGGGCTGCTCCTACCCGGCACCTATGGGATCGGTATCCTCACAGCTGCCGAAGGCGTCAGCGGCGTGTTCACTACCGAAACATTGCCTCGTTCGGTACTGCTCAACTATAGCCTGGCCTACCAGCCCGACACCGTACAGTTGAAGACTCTCGTGGCCGGTTTCGGTTCGGTCGCCATGCATCCTGTAGGCAAAACCGTGGCGCTGCATCTGGACAAGATTGCTTCCAGTGCCACCGGAGATCTTGCCGACGTGCTGGCTGAAATCCAGTCCTTGGCCACCCACTCCGACCTTGCCGCCGCATTCACCAGTCTCAGTCCCGAATCCTTCGATGGCCTTACCCGAGCCGCATCCGTCGCTACGGCAGCCCAGACAGCACAGTTGTTCACCCGGCTCGGCGCGTTGCGCGCGAGTAACCAGATATCCGGCAGCAGGGCATCCAGTTTCGCGCCGGTTCACTTGGCTTATGGAGGAGACAGCCAATCGCTTGCCAGCCTGTTCGACGGGGAGAAGACGCTGTCAGGCAAGCATGGTCTCTGGCTCCAAGCCTTCGGCAAAAATGGGGATCAGGGGGGCGATGCTGATGGCTATACCGGTTTCGACTACCGGACGGCTGGCATCACCCTGGGCTATGACCGTGAATTTGGGGACAACTGGGTGGTCGGCGCCGCCCTGGGTTACAGCCTGACGGATATTGATTTCGACGCGGCACGAGGAAATGGCGACATCAACGGGCGTTACCTGTCGCTGTATGGCAGCTGGAATAAGGACGGCACCTATGCGCAGGGAATTCTGTCCTATGGCCGCAACCACTACGACCAGCAGCGCAGGGTGGTTGTGGGAGGTATCGACCGTCTAGCCGTCAGCAATCACGGTGGCAATGTCCTGGCGACATCCTTGTCAGGCGGCTTCATGTCCCAATCGGGCGAATGGAGCCAAGGCCCGTACGCCACCTTGAACTATGCCCGGATCGACGAAGAAAATTTCCGCGAAACCGGGGCGGGAGGGGTGGATATGCTGGTGGGGTCGAAAAGCACGAATAGCCTGAGTGCAGAGTTGGGCTTGCGCGCTTTGCATAGCGTGAAATGGCACAACGGAGACCTCGTCACCGAGTTGAACGCTGCCTGGACTCACGATTTCGACATCGACAACCGGGTGATCACTGCCGCCTATGCAGGGGCGCCAGGTACCTCCTTCGCCTTACAAGGGAAGAACGTCAAACGCAACGGTGCCACCTTCGGAGCAGGGCTCAGTTACGTCGACCAGCATGGGATGACGGCCTCACTCCGATATCAGGGGGAAATACGGGAGGGTTATCGGGCTCACGCGATGTTCGGGGAATTGCGCATCAATTTCTAGTCTGAGCTATTGGAGCCGGTTACGCCCGGCATCTGGATCAGCGGCCAGATGCCGGGCGTGCCAAGTCTACTCTCGTGTATCAGGGTGCGGCCATCGTAGCGCCATCACCATGCCAATTTTAGGCATTCAAGCTTCTGATTATGAAAAACATTGATATTTGTCGGCAATCTTTACAGGCAATTGTTCCTGAAATTAGCGCTTTATTCCCCATTTTTCTGACTGGGTGCAGAGCATATTGTGCCGCCAGATGCTCCGGAATGGCCTGAAAATGCAGGCTTGGAGAGTAGAGGCATGAGTGCAGGGGCGTCCATGGCAACCGGCTCACCCGAACAAGCAAGACGGAAAACTTTACATTTTCCTGGCCTTCAATCTCCCGAGTCTTTTTCTGCGCACCCATGAAAGCCAAGCTGGTGACAGGTTTTATGGTAAAAACCCACAACAAGCATGATTATTGCTTATTATTTTCAGGGATTTCTCTTAAAATTTAATCTAGATAGAAAAATCAGTCAGAGCCATTCATCGCAGAAGACAGACAAATGCGGTGCGCTACAAGTTAGAAGTTATAAAAAATCTTGAGTCTGCCAATCAGAGAAAAACGGGGGGAACAACTATGTATTTCAAGACCAAGCTTGTGCTGTTGCTATGTGTGATCAATGTGATGTTCGTTGCAACATCCCAGGCCGGTGTGGTGCACGATGGAAAGGGCAAGGCGGTTGAGCCAACGCCTCGCGTCGATGTGACTGATCCGGTGCCCAGCGGAAAGGGGTGGGGCCATCGCCCTTCAGATGCGGCGCGTGATGAAAGCGGCATGACGGTTGAATCAATGCCTCCCATCGATGCGACTGAGTTGATGCCCAGCGGGAAGGGATGGGGGCAACGCCCGGTAAATGGTAAGGCGGGCCCGAGCAGAACCACCAAGTACACAAATGGCATCAATTATCACAATGGCCCGCTGATTCTTGGCACCACGAATGTTTACTATATCTGGTACGGAAACTGGAGCGGGAATACAGCCCCTTCCATCCTCAATAACCTGGCCTCTTCGATTGGTGGCTCGCCTTATTACGGCATCAACACGACCTACTACGACGGCCAAAAGCGTTATGTGACCAATGCTGTCCAGTTCATGGGTGCTGCAACGGACAACTATTCCCAAGGCGCGGCATTAACTGATGCCAGCGTAAAAACCATCGTTGCCAATCAAATCAGCTCGGGCGCGCTGCCTCGCGATACGAATGCCGTCTATTTCGTGCTGACTTCTGCTGACGTGAATGAGACCTCCGGCTTTTGCACCCAGTACTGCGGTTGGCATACCTATGGCAGCATCGCCGGAGCGAATATCAAATATTCCTTTGTCGGCAACCCGGACCGCTGCCCCAGCGCCTGCTCTGCCCAGACAACCAGCCCAAGCGGGAATGCCGGCGCTGGTGGCATGGCCAGCGTTATTGCCCATGAATTGGCAGAAGCAGTGACAGACCCTAATCTTAACGCCTGGTACGATAGCCAGGGGATGGAAAACGCCGATAAATGTTCATGGAAGTTCGGCGCCACCTATACCACCCCCAATGGCGCACAGGCCAACATGAAACTCGGCGGCATGGATTACCTGATACAGCAGAACTGGGTGAATGCCAACGGCGGTTCTTGCACCTTGTCTTATCCTTGAGCAATGGGCTTTCCAGGGGCGATATGAAAACACGCCTGCTTCCGCTGCTTACACTGATAGCCAGCCTGTCGGCGCCGGCCCAGGCGGCCGGAGATCAGCAGCAGCGGATTCCAACAGTCACGCGGCTGGTGCAGCTCTTCAGCACGCTGGAAAGCGAGTTGATGGCAGCGCTGCAAAAGGGGGATACAACCGCAATCGACAAAATGCTGGCTGATGACTTCGAACTGCGTAGCGGCGCCATGCCGGGCACTCCGACGCCGCGCGCCGAGTGGTTGCGGCGCTCGCACGGACAAGCGGCAGCGCCGATTGAACAAATGGCGGTGCATGACTATGGATCTGCCGCTGTTGTCAGCTACTTGTGGAAGCGGGGGGCGCGACACGATGTTTTTATCGTGGATGTCTGGGGCAAGTCGGGTGATGCATGGAAACTTTCCGCGCGCTACGCGAGCCCGGCAGGAGATCGTCGATTCACCGTTCCCGGTGCGGCGCTTGAAAGTCAGCCCAGCGAGAAAAAGTAACCACCTTCAGGGCCAGAGTCGCAATAAATCGTGTTGAAGTGAAGCCGCCGGATGGCGGCTTCTTTTTTACTGGTAAGCAATAGCATACCCATTCACACCCAAAAGTGGCGCCAGAGATCACCCTGAATGACTACCTGGACCGTTAGAACAAACGAATTAAACTGAAGGGGTCCGCTGATTCCTTTGCTTTCGCAGACTAACTACTTTATGTTTGATCCGATTCGGCGCGTAAAAATCCAGGAAAAAATGAAAACATCACCTCATGCGTTCCCCCGGTGTGCAAATATTGTCTTGCTGGCAATAGCCCTCTGCGCCTCCCCGGCTCGCGCTGCCGAGACCGTTGCGATCCCGAAAATGACCGTCAAAGTCTCGCTGTCATCTCCGTACTATCCCGTCATCGTTCGCGGAGCCGAAGTCAAAACATTGCTGGGCGTACCCGCTGCAAAAATACGTGCGATAGCCCGGCATGGCAATGCGCTGGAAGCAATACCCTTTCAGATCGACCGAAAAGATGCCAACGGCAGCTATGAACTAGCCAGGAATGTTACCGTTAACACCTCAATGCTCGGGGCTGCCGACGAGTGTGTATTCATGACCGCCGACGCGGGGGAGCGCATCACACTCATACCTGAACAATACGCACAGCAACCCGCCGTTGAAATTGCCCTGGTTGACCCGAAAAGCGGGGCGCAGAAGTGGGTCTATCTGCTGGTAACAAATAGCGCACAAAACCTGCCGACCCCACCAAGCAAGTACTATGTAGCTTACGATCCCCTCCGTGATGTCATTGAAACCAATGCCTACCGGATCGGCTTTTCAAGCGATCACCCTTTCATGGTCAGCAGCCTGCAATGGCATACCGGCGAAGCAAGTAAATGGAGCCCGAACCTGCTCGACACCATGAAGATCCGCCACCATGGAAAACTCTTCGGCAACATCGGCTTCACCCGTACCCAGGACGATTATGTGTCGCGCATCGTCGCTGTCAAAGAGGGCCATGTACGCATCATTCGACGAACAGTCAATTCAGTGCGCGTCATCGGCTATTTGCAGAGCCCTTCAGTGACAGTCGATTACGTGGCTTACGCCAATGGTTTTCAGATGGACACCACCATCGACTTTCCCTTCCCCTTGGGTTGGTTCTTTTCCGACATAAAGACCTTTACCAGCATAGACTGGAATGACGATCCCGCCTTGCCCGGGTTACGCATTCATGGCGGTGACACACCCAAGGGGCTTGCCGTCGACGGCCACATGACCCCGGAAAAAGAACGGTTCAACAAAGTGGCCGGCCAGCGTTTTGCCGTTGAAAATGCCTACGGGCTGCTTCTGGTGCAGCTTGAAATGGAAAAACCCCTGCCGGTCGAAGTCCACCTCTACCTGCAGGATGACCGAACACGCGCAGACCCACCGGAAAACATCCCCGGCCAATATGGCAACGTGGGTTTCTTGACTACCGGCTGGGAAAAAGTCGGCACATCAGTTCATCATCTTCTGTTCAATGTTCTGCTGCTACAGAAGACCACCATGGAACAAGGCAGCGGAATGCTGGGCCGCTATCCCTGGAAAACCCCATGAACCAAAGGGGGCGACCTTGTTTCATGGGGTTTTCGATGAACATGGCATCCCCAAGGGCATGACTCGCGGCATAATGGTGTTGTACTCGCCTACCTGGTGGCATGGGGTGCAAGTGCGGTGGTGGACTGGACCCAGGGAAAAATAGAGGGGCCGCAACCGGCGGCACTAACCCCAGATGATTTGTCGAGTCTGCTGAAGGCTGCCGGTCAGCCGCACCAGTAACCACGATCATTTCTTTACGAGGATAATTATGCGTCTGGATGATGAACGATTAAGTGACAATGTAGAAGATCGGCGCGGCTCAGACGGCGGCGGCTTCAGCTCAGGAAGGTTGGGCATAGGTGGCGTCGTGCTGGCACTGGTTGCCAGCTATTTCTTTGGGATAGACCCATCTGCTGTACTTGGCCTGCTTTCAAATGGTACTCAGCCTTCACCCCGGTCGGTGCAGTCCCATAAACCGCCAGCCAACGATGAAATGGCGACGTTTGTTTCAAAAGTGCTGGCAGATACCGAAGATACCTGGACAGGCGTTTTTTCTGAAGCGGGCAAAGAATATAAAGTTCCGAAACTCGTCCTGTTTACAGGTTCAACCCCGACCGCATGCGGCACCGGCGCCACCGCCATGGGGCCGTTTTATTGCTCGCTTGATCAGAAAGTTTATATTGATCTCGCCTTCTACCGCGACCTGAAAGAACGCTTTCATGCGCCGGGCGAATTTGCAGAAGCCTACGTGATCGCACATGAGGTGGGCCACCATGTGCAAAAATTACTCGGCACTTCGGATAAGGTTCATGCTGCCCAGCAACGAGCGGGCAGCAAGGCCAAAGCAAATTCGCTGTCCGTTCGTCTCGAACTGCAAGCCGATTGTTATGCAGGGATATGGGGCAACCGTGCCAACACCATGAGACACATTATTGAACCGGGGGAAATCGAACAGGCCTTGACTGCGGCCACCGCCATCGGTGATGACAGATTGCAGAAACAGGCCAGAGGTTACGCAGTGCCTGAAACGTTTACCCACGGCACTTCTGAACAACGTGTGCGATGGTTTAAACGTGGTATTGAAAGCGGGGATCCCAAACAGTGCAATACTTTTAAAACTCAGGAGTTATGAATACCTTAGCACCTGAGTCAGGCAGCTCATCACGGAATCTGTATGAAAAATCCATTTAGCAATAAATCGCTCAGGGAAATGCTCGTCGTTGCTTTGCCCGCCCTTGCGCTGATTATCGCCTTGTTCTGGATTGCGTCCATGTTCGTGCAACCGGCGCCCCCCAAACTGCTCTACATGACCACCGGGTCGGAGAGTGGCGCGTATCATGCCTATGCCAAACAATATAAAGAAATTCTGGCCCGTCACGGCATAACGCTGGAACTGCGAACTTCATCCGGTGCGCTGGAAAACCTGCAGCGCCTGAAAGACAGCAGCAGCCACATTACCATTGGTTTCATTCAGGGCGGAACCGCCACGGCTGAAGACGGCAAAGATCTGATGTCACTGGGCAGCATGTACTACGAGCCCTTGTGGGTGTTCTACAGGAGCAAAGCCCCTCTCGATCGGGTAGCCCAACTCCGGGGTAAAAAACTCGCGGGGGGCGCAGAAGGCAGCGGCACGCGCAAACTCGCATTGCAAATATTGGCCGCCAATGACATGAACAAAGAAGGCGAAAGCCTTGCCCCTCTTGCCGGGGATGCCGTCGCAGAAGCCATCCGGCAAGGCACGGTGGACGCCGCTTTTATTATTGCTGGAGCCGATTCGGCAGTGGTACACAAACTGCTGAGTATGGACGGCGTCCGCCTCATGCACTTCGCACAAGCCGGCGCTTACGTAAAACGCTTCCCTTTTCTTTCGCAAGTCACCTTGCCGCGCGGCGCAGTGGATCTGGTGCGGGATATACCCGAACAGGATGTAACGCTGATCGCAGCTACCGCCAATCTGGTCGCGCGGAACGATATCCATCCCGCTTTGGTTAGCCTTTTGGCTCAAGCCACGTCCCAGGTGCATGGCGAGGCAGGGATGTTCCAGCAGGCAAAGGAGTTTCCTGCATTTAAGGATGTGACGTTTGAAATCAGCAAGGACGCCGAACGTTACTATAAATCCGGCCCGCCTTTCCTTCAGCGCTACCTGCCATTCTGGGCAGCTGTGCTGGTAGACCGCATCTTGGTCATGGCCCTGCCGTTACTGGTGCTCATCCCCATTCTGCGAGCCATTCCCGCCCTGTATCGATGGCGCATTACTTCACGGATTTATCGGTGGTATGGAGAACTCTCGGCGCTGGAAAACGAGATTAAAAGCCAGTATGAACCCGCCCGTTACGCAAATTTTCTGGCGCAAATTGAAAGCATGGAAGACCGTGCCAACAATCGCCCGATTCCCGTTGCATATGCTCATCTCCGATATACCCTGCGCGAGCACATCAATCTGGTTCGGGCATCTCTGGAGCGAAAAAGAGCGGAAGAAAAATCTGCCTGAGGCAGTGGTTGGGGGTTGCAACTAAAGGGGGCGGCTTCGAAATTTTTTCCAAATGGCCAACGAAATGAATCTGTTCAAGAAAAATAATCCGAAGCCGCCCCCTTTTGATTGGTGATGAACCAAAGGGGGCGGCTTCACTAAGGCAGGGGTACCAAGGCAAAAACTTTTTCCAGCAACAAGTCCGCCACTTGAACGAGATCCTTTACCAGTTGTTCATCGATTTCCAGATGTCCTTCGTATTCCGCAAGGTTGCGGCGCTCATGGCACAGCGCCAATATCCGCCAATGCTCAGGGCAAAATCCAGCGTATGTTGCAGACATTGAAAAACAATGTAACGGTTCTCCGAGCGGTAGCCATGCCAGCGCAAGGCCGCCAGTGCCAGTGCATGGGAAGCGTTGTAGCCCAGATCGAAGCGGCTCTCGATAGATAGCGTTTTTATATGCGCATCTTTCAGCCGAGCGCGGGCGGAACGTACCAAGCCTTCGAATTCCTTCCGACTTGGTGCTTCCGCTTTAAGCTGGCCGGTCTTTGCCAGGTTCGCCAGGTTTTGGGAGGTCATCATCCGCTCCAATTAAATATATCTTCGGCTGTTCCAGTGTCCGTAACAGAAAATCACTGCCATCCAAAAGTTTGCGTTTGAATTCATCCGGACTATAAACAGTCGGGTTAATGGCACGGCCGATTCGGCTTTCCGTTTGAGCCAAGCAAGAAAACACATCGGCATAGGACAAATTTTCACCAATCACCATCACGTCAATATCGCTACGTGCAGTATCGCTGCCCTTGGCGACCGATCCATAAATGAAAGCAGCGCGGATGCTGTTTTGCAATGGGGCCAATGCCTCACGCAGCACATCTGCCACGCCGAAAGTTTTCAAGACAATGCCGCGCAGCTCCTCGAAAATCGGCGATTGACGATCAGCCTGGTAGTGCTTCTGGTTGCCGATCTTCGTTACCGAAAGCAGCCCGGCTGCTGTCAGCTTTTCCAGTTCCCGTTGAACCGCACCCGTACCAGCGCCTGCGAAGCGGACGATTTCATTCGCGTAGTAACTTCTGTCCGGATTGCCGAACAGCAGCCCGACTACGCGCTGCTGTGTTTTTGTAAATAAGGCGTCTGATAGACTGGCTTTTGTCGTTCCCATATAGGGAATGATAATACCCATTAAGGGAATTATCAAGATTTATGCATTGTCGTGAAAGATAATCGTGGTACGCCACCTATGGTTAATAAAATAGTTCCTTCCCCATGCATATAAGTCCCCTCGCCCGCCTGCGGGAGAGGGTTAGGGAGAGGGAAGTAGTGAATTCGGTGGTAATACAGGTCGACGTTACGACGGCCAATCGTTGAAAGGAAAAGGCTTTTCCTCGGTATTGAAGGATTGAAAGTTAACAATCTGTTGAACGTAGCTTCCCAAGCTGCGACCAAAGGTGAGCAGCCTGGTGTTGGGCGCGCTGCCAAGCAAAACAAAGATGAACTGTAGCACCGCCACCACCAACAACACCGTCCCAGCCAAGCTGTAGAGTATGCCAAGCAGGATCATGAAACCACCGCGCAACCAGATGTTGTTTTCCGTGGATGTCTCGTTTCCATGTTGTGTCATCGATGCCTCCGCGCGCCGTTTTGATATCAAAATATAGACGTTCGCCGAACAAAGGGGCCATCTTCGAATGGTTTTTTCAAAGGAGACAACGAAATGGAACCGGCAAAGAAAATCGATCTGAAGCTGACCCATTTGGCTGTCTGCAGACTCAGAAACTAATTTGTATTGCACTTTCCAGTTAAAAATCGCCTGAGTAGATTTATTGCATATAGTGATATATGATGTAGATAACATCATCAACAAGGAAAATGATATGCGAACATTGGTCGATATCCCAGACAGGCAGATCAAAGATTTGACGGCTATATGCGAAGCCGAGAAGGTCTCTCGTGCTGAAGTCGTCCGTCGGGCAATTTCTGATTACCTGGAAAAGAAAAAGCCGGGTGTCGCTGAGGCGTTCGGTCTTTGGAAGGGTCGCAAGGTAGATGGTTTAACCTATCAAGAGCAGGCACGCTCCGAATGGTAAGCGCGCTATTTGATACCAATATATTGGTCGACTACCTCAATGGGATCGAACAGGCAAAAATTGAACTGGACAGGTACACCGACAAAGCCATCAGCCTGATAACCTGGATGGAAATCATGGTGGGAGCAACGCCAGAGACCGAGGCAATCATCCAGAATTTTTTGGGTGCCTTCGTCAATTTGCCTATAGATGAGCAGGTCAGTCATTTGGCCGTAGCACTCCGCAAGAAACACAAAATCAAATTACCTGATGCCATCGTGTGGGCAACTGCTCTGGTGCACAAAAGAATACTGGTCACGCGGAACACGAAGGATTTTTCGAAGGACGAACCCGGTGTTCGTGTCCCTTATCAAATTTAGTGATTGGGGCAAAAAATACAATCGAAACCTGTCAGAAACCGAAGGGATTCTAAATGTTTAAAAACGGTAACCAAGTTGAAATCTTGCCTGAATTCCAAGATCCAGGTGATGACGGTTTTCCCTTGAGGTTGCTGCGCCATCGTAGGAATGAGGATTATGGAAAGTCCTCGATTAATCGGGCTACGTCCCCTATTACGCGATAATCCACGTTTCCCGGCAGTGGGGGCACTTGCCGGGCTTGTGCAGGTGCTCGGCAGAAAAAACAAAGCCGCATTTATGACAAGTCGCCGGGTGCACCACCAGCCGGTATTCGGAGGAGCGTTTCAGGGTGCGGGCGAGATGGCGAATATCGTCCTCCACATCCTTGGGGTCGATGCCCAAAGGCTAGTCGATATCGTAGAGCCCCATGGGGTGATGAAACAGGAGCTCGATCAGGTCTTTCCGGAACATGGCCCATCCCTCCGAGCGCAGAGCTAAATTCATTATAGGAATGAAACGGGGAAGGGGAGGCTATACATCCTGCGCGAGCTATCGCTAGCTAAAGGGAAGTGGCTTCGAATGATTTTTTCATAGGGGCAACGAAATGGTTCTTTAGTTAATCTGAACTGTCCCGCGGCATTGCGGAAAGGTGGTACAGCCCCAGAATGCCTTGCCAGTATTGGAGCCTTGCTTGGCAGTCCGCTTTACCATGGAGCTGCCACACTTCGGGCAGCTTGGGTCGGCAGTTGCCGTCAGGGAGCTTGGATGCGCGGGCTGTGCAATGGCGGCAGTGGCTTGGGGTTGTTGTACTTTCTGGATAATGGTCGTCAATTCAGCGCCATCGATTAGGTCAATGTTTCTTCCTTCCGCAAAGGATTTTGCTTCCTGCGTAAAAACGCCAGACGTCACCACGAACCCGCCAGTAGCGCCCCCGGCGGCCATTACGCCATATAATTCACGAATTGTTGTAACACCAACTTTGAAGGCTTTCCACTGCTTGCATTGGACCAGAAATTTCTCGCCATCTTTTTTCAGAACAAGATCAACGCCACCATCGGTGCCGCCACCGCCAGTTTCGGTAACCGTGTACCCCCCACGTCGAAATGCCTCGCCCACCAGCATCTCAAATTCCTGCCAAGTCATGCCATTTAGTACAGAAGGGGATGAGCCTTCTTGTACGTCTTCGAATAACGCGGCCCGTTTATGCCGCCCATAGGCGGAAACACCGGCACCAATCAAGAAAGCTAGAGGGATCAGGTATTGCCCAAATAGGGCAAGAGTCTTGCCGAGTTGGTTTGCGACCATAGAGCCCATTTGACCTGGCGACACAGGCGGCGCTACTACTGCGGTTGCAAAGTGGTGGAGGACGAAATATATAATGATCGCCAAGAGTACGCCTACCCACCATGGGAACAAGGCGGTAATGTCGATCAAGTCTTCGAACGGGCTTTGTTTTCTTTTTTTGGCCATGAGGCTTACTCCATATTAGCTGTGCGTTAAGAAACCGTGGTCTTTTCCTTGCTACTATTAGGATTTATTCAACTATTTAAGCCTTCGATGCCACAACTCACCAAATAGGCGAAGGTGTCATCAAAAAATGCTGACTGTCGTGTCGCGTCTTCATCTTTGCCATGTGGCAAAAATATCACCACTCCTTGGCGTGCACGCGTTAATAAAACTCGATAGGCATTTTCTAGGTAGCGCTTTTGCTCTTCTTGATGGCGTTGTTTCCAACTTGTACCGGTAAATTTCCAGTGTTCAAATTGTCCATCCCGATAGCGATAATCCGCATCCCATCCCACTAAGCACCAATCTAACTCCAAGCCCTGAATATCAAACTCAGTGGCAACGTCTTCTAAGAAATGGCAGGAGCGGACATCGTCTTGATCATTCAAGAACCAATCTGCCGCCGACAACTTATTCTTAACAAAAACGCCTTCAGGTTTGAGTCTCATCGCGCCAGACGATGCAATCAGCCCTTTGGTTTCATTGGCGCGGGCTTGCGCTTTTATCCAAGCCTTCGCTTGATTGAGATCTCGGGTAATTTTGATGGGAAATTTATGCTTGAATTGTCGGTAGTATTCAGCGGCAGCTTTTGCTTGATTGTGGATCAGATGGTGAATCATATGCGACAACTTCTCGGCACGAAAAGACCGCATAGAGGTGGCCAAGTGCAAACTCGGCTGCATATAGGCATGCTTAACATCAGAGAAATGGACATCACTGCCCGCATATTCGATCTGGGATAGTTTGTCTGAGTAATGCACATCCCAATCTGAAAATTTAGCGGATAAAGCGTCAATCCAACCCTGTAGTCCTGCTTCGCCCGTGTTAATTTCTTGCCCGCCGCCAATCAGGGCTACGATAACGCACCAGTCTTCATGCCTATCCATCACGCTGATTAGGAAGTCTGGTTCTGACTGATTGAAACTTTTTTGCCCTCTCTTTTGCATCATAAATTTCGACGTATTCGGCAAATCCCATGCTCGTTGCGCTTCGTCAAAAATTACTACTCTCTCATTAGGCGCTTTATCTAAGTTCTTTAGCGATTCATCCCTAAAGTGATGAATATTTTGGATCATTGGTACAACGTCTCTCAAAGCTTTTGCTTTCGTTGTGCCTGCATTGTGTTTGACCCGGTCTCTTGCAAGGGCTTCACGTAATACGTCAACTAAAGGGCCATTCCCCGAAAGAAAAACTGCGTGTTCGTCATCAGATATATTTGTATTTGAGGTGGCTATATTTAGCCCAACCAAAGTTTTTCCAGCACCGGGTACGCCAGTAACAAAGCAGATAGTCTTGCGTTTATTTATACGGGCAGCGTGAACGATGTCTTGAATGGTTTTTGAAGTGATATGTAAGTTTTGATTGCCGGCATTATTGTGAGTAATGTCATCCACGCCATGATTTGAATATAGGGCTTGGGCTGCTTCAATGATGGTAGGCGTTGGCTTATACGCAGAATGCAACCATTCTTCGTACTGGATAGGCTGACGCGATTGAATGTGCCGTACGCAATATTCAAGCGCCGCATACAAATCGTTCTTGTTGGTCGTGATGGGTTCATAGACATGATCCACTTCGACTGGCGCTTTTAATTCCGTTTTCTTAGCTTCTGTGGCAACTAAAATAGGGATGATCGTTTTGTCGTGACTACCTTCGTGAAAATGGTGTAAATCAATAGCGTAGCCATGAGCCTGTCGAATATCTTGCGGTAGATATCGATTGGCCCCCACCTTGAATTCAATGACAAAGATTAAATTTTTGTAGATTAAGACGGCATCTGCACGCTTCCCCATTCGGGGAATCTGCACTTCGAAAAGGATATGACCTTCTCTCAACGGCTGTATAGCATCCTGTAAAATTTCAATTTGTCGTGCCCATGCACCAGTTTGCAAATGTTCCAAACTCTGCGGATGATTTTGTGTGATTTTACCAATGATCGAATCAACAGGCTCTATGAGAAAGTGCACGACTTCTGCTGAATAATAGGCGCGATGCGACATAATTATTCAGCGTCCGAATGGAATAGTTCGGCAGCAGGTACATTTAACGCTTGAGCAATGCGGAAGATGTTGGTGAGGCTTACATTACGGACGCCGCGCTCTATACCGCTGATGTAGGTGCGATCCAGTTCAGCAATCATTCCTAATCGCTCTTGGCTCAGACCTCTTTCCAAACGTAATTTTTTTAAATGAAGTCCAAAGCCAATCAGTAATTGATTCGCCATATGCTAGCCCATGTGATTTTGTGGACTAATCATGCTTTGGTGTGACTTATAGGTCTACGGACTATGGGTCACATGTTGTGATTATTCATTTGCCTTAAGTGGAAAAATTGACCATAAGATTATCGATGAGGCTTTGTGGTGCACTCCCTATTGATCGGGATGAGGAGGAACACAGCTTTGTCGAAGCTATTCCTCAACTGTTTATCGACTGAAGGAGTTGGCCTTTGTTCGACGAGAGCAGCATAGTCATCGGTATCGATGTCGGGGGGCCGAAGAAGGGGTTTCATGCGGTGGCGCTCAATGCGGGTCGCTACTGGGAGAAGTTCGCTACCCCTGATGCGGCGTCGATGGCTGAGTGGTGTCAGCAAATCGAAGCGCGGGCCGTCGGCGTTGATGCGCCTTGCCGTTGGAGCCTGACTGGCCGGGCGAGGCCCGCCGAACGCGCGCTGGCTGCCGAGGGCATACACTCCTTTGCCACACCCGGCCGCGCAGCGGCGGAAAGCCGGGATTTCTACCGCTGGATGATCAATGGCGCCGAGCTGTTCCGCCTTCTCGAGGCGCATTACCCACTATTTGACGGGGGCAACGCAACATCGGGCCCGGTGTGTTTCGAGACCTTCCCCCAGGCAGTGGCTTGCGCGCTGGCCGGGAGGGTTGTTTCCGCAAAACGAAAGAGTGCCGTGCGGCGCGAACTGCTGCGCAAGACGGGGATCGACACGGCACCGCTGACCAACATCGACACCGTCGATGCCGCGCTATGCGCCATTGCAGCCCATTCCCTTCTTGCTGGTAGCTACAAGACCTACGGCGACGCTACGGAGGGCTTGATCGTGGTGCCTGCCTGAACAATAGTGAAATGCATAGTTCCCCATGTCCGCGATCGACGCATGATCCAAAAGACGCTGTAAATTTTTCTGAACCATAAAAACATAGTGTTTCAATACGTTATGCCAACTTGAGACATTCAACACCCTGCCATAATCATGAACGGTGTCGGTTATTTTTACACGTCCGATTGCCGCGTCGTTATTGATGCTGCATATCAAAAACTTGCTTGCATGGTATTCCAGAACGAAAAACACGCAACATTTCGTCGGGAATTTTTACACCCACCCCGGCTTTTCCAAGAGAAATAGGCACAACAACCTGTTTATAAACAACAAAAAAAAGTGGCATTAACATTGCTTATGCAAGAAACATTAATGTTATGTTCATGATTCAGAAGTTCGGTTCGGCAGCGAAATAATAACGAGACCGACAGTAAAACATTAGGAGCAACAGGCATGTATAAATTTTTCTCCGCACAATCCCTGCGAAAACAGGCTGTTCTTCTAGGTTTTATTGCCCTGTTTTTCGCTCTGCCACAATTAAGCCACGCCACCCTGATCGGTCAATCGGTTACCGCTACCTACCTGGACAACACGCCATTCTCAAGTAGCGATACAGTCACCGTCGGAGCAGGTGTTGAGATACCAGGCAGCGACAATACAAAAAACCTCGTCATCGATGCAATATTGTTCTCTGCCGACTTCATTGACATCAATGGAAGCAGTATCGTTATTCAACTCAGCGGTGGCGGCACCCCTATGGGAGGCGGTTATTCAAATGCGGGTTTTGATCTGTTCCCGGGGGCGCGCATTGAATTCACCGGCTTCAGCTTCGCGCCAGACATCCTGAACGGGATCAACCTGGTTTTGACCGGTGCAACCGGCCTGACCAATGCAGATGTCGTTTTCACTGCCAGCTCGCTCACTCTGAACAACCTTGGCAACCTGGGCATCCTGGGATCCTCGATCCGTGACCATGGTCAAATCGCCCTCAACTTCCAGACCTCGCAACAAACTGTACCGGAACCAGGCACGCTGCTTTTATTCGGGCTCGGCCTGGCAACATTGGCCTTGCGCCGGGGCAAGCTCTTTGGGTACGGCGGCCGCTAAGCGCTTTCATACATATTCTGTTCGGAGGGTCACCTCATGGATCGACGTCAATTCCTATCAACCGGAGCGGCAGCTTGTGTCGCTCTCGGCTTCACTGCACCCAACGTGATGGCGGCAGCCATCCAGCAATCGGGTGCTGCAAAGTATACGAAGCAATGGTTCCAGCAGGCTTTGAATACCCAATTTCATCTGGATGACAACGGTTGGCAAGGTGTCCGAATGGAACTGGTGGCAGTGGCAGACGGCCCGCAATCCAATGGGTTGGATCAATTTACCACTGTATTCCGCGCTGACCAGGGGGCGCCGTTGCCGCCGGGCTTATACCATGTCAAACACTCCCGCGACGGCTGGTTTCAGGTTTACCTCGAACGCGGCCAAAAGAATGACACAGGGCTGCACTACCATGCCACATTCAACCTGCTCGCCTGAAGGCGGATCAACAGCTTAGATATTTTTGGAGGCCGCTATGGCAGAACCATTTCTGGGGGAAATCAGGGTTACCAGCTTCAATTTTGCGCCAAGGGGCTGGGCCATGTGCAACGGACAGTTGCTGTCAATCAGCACGAACCAGGCGTTGTTTGCATTGCTGGGCACCTTTTATGGGGGAAATGGCATAAATAACTTTGCCTTGCCGGATTTGCGGGGGCGCACTCCCCTGCATAACGGCTCGACTTTCTCTCAAGGACAAACAGGGGGCGAAGAAACGCATCTCCTTTCCCCTGCCGAGATACCTGCGCACAGCCACTCGCAAGGTTCGGTTGCCCAGGCAACCGGAAACAATCCGGCCAACAGCGTTCTGGCTGCAAAACCCCGGCGCGGGAGCAATGTGTACGTACCTGTCGCAAACCCGGTGCAACTGGCCGGGCAAGGTTCCGCCGGAGGAGGTCAATCGCATGACAATATGCAGCCGTATCTCGCACTCAATTTTGTGATCGCGCTTCAGGGCATATTCCCTAGCCGCAATTGATCGTATCCAGAAAAAAGTAGAGGTCTCTCATGTCACAACCCTTTGTCGGTGAAATTCGAATGTTTGGGGGAAATTTTGCACCCAATGGCTGGGCATTCTGCGACGGTCAACTGCTGCCCATCTCAGGGAACGAAACCTTGTTTACCTTGATTGGCACTACCTACGGCGGAGACGGCCAAAGCACCTTCGCCCTGCCCGACCTGCGCGGCCGCATCCCGATCCATCAAGGCCAGGGCCCTGCGTTATCGCCGCGCACAATAGGCGAGAAGGGAGGATCGGAGGCGGTCACCCTCACCACCGCCCAGTTGCCGACCCATACTCATCGGCTAGCCTCAGGGAATGCTGCGACGTTGGGCGACCCAACCGGCGCTGCCGTGGCCAACACCGGTGCGACGACAATGTACGGGGCAGGCGCTGGCAATATCGCCATGGCCCCAGAAGCAAGTGTGAATGCCGGTGGCAGTCAGGCCCACAACAACTTGATGCCTTATCAGTGCGTTAATTTTATTATCAGCCTGTTCGGGATTTTTCCGTCCCAGAACTAAGGAGAAACATCCATGGACCCGTTTGTCGGAGAGATTCGAATTGTGGGCTTTAATTTCGAGCCAAGAGGGTGGGCGTTGTGCAACGGGCAATTGCTCCCGATCGCACAAAATACCGCGCTATTTTCCCTCCTGGGAACAACTTATGGAGGAGATGGACGCTCTACTTTCGGACTGCCCAACCTTCAGGGGCGCGCCGCCATGCACCCAAGCCAGGGGCCAGGCCTGACTCCCAGGCAACTTGGCGAAACCGGGGGAACTAAAAACGAAACCTTGTCCCAAGCCACAATGCCCCAGCATAACCATGAACTCAGACCAGCAAGCGGAAGTGCCACGACCGGTACCCCGTCCGGGGCCAACAGCCTGGCAGCCGGGACCGCTAACACCTATGGAGCAGCGAATAACATGGTGCCCATGGGGGAAGTGGTCGGTGGCGGCCAACCCCATAACAACATGCAGCCTTACGAAGTGCTTAACTTCGTAATTGCATTGCAGGGTATTTTTCCCCCTCGGTCCTGATACTGGCATATCAATGGAATGGGGCAGCGCGGGATTTTTCTACCGTTTTGTTTTTGATGCCAGTGACAGGCTCTTTGGCGCAAGCCGTTCAGTTGCGCCCAATTCAACCTGAAGACCGTGCGTTCCTGTACCACGTCTATGGCAGCACGCGTGCCGCCGAAATGGACTTGCTTAACTTGGATGACACGCAGAAGCAGGCATTCCTGACAATGCAATTTAATGCCCAGCACCAATATTACTCTTCACAATTTCCCCATGCCCATTTTGAGATTCTTGAGCTGAACAATGAAGCAATTGGGCGTCTCTACACTGATCGACATCAACACGAAATCCACATCATAGATATCACCCTGTTGCCCGAGTTTCGCGGGCAAGGTATTGGCAGTGCTTTATTACAGAAGTTACTGGATGAGGCGGCCTCCACAGACAAATGCGTTTCAATCCACGTTGAACAACTCAACCCGGCTATGCGTTTGTATAAACGGCTGGGATTCAGGCTGGTGCAAGATGGCGGGATTTACATGCAGATGGAGTGGTGCCCCCCTTATTCACGATCGTGACCGGGCGGGACGGAAGGCCCAAAAGCAGAAACCCGTTTCAGCTTTTTCTCGCCGGAACGGGTTCCTGTGTTTATTCCGCTTTAGCAGTATTTATTAAGCGCCCCGCAAGCTGTTTGCTTCTTTAATTCAAATCGGCGCTGCACAATTAAAAATTAGCACAAATTTTAAGAAGTGCAAATTTTGCGAAAAAAATTTGGCGGGTTGAGTAGTCTCTAGGCGGCTGCTTTAAATGGGGGGGTGCTCGTCTTTCGCGTCGCATCTGCGAAAGACGATTTCCCGCTACTTATTTTCCACTATCCCAACGCTCGATCCAGCCGGTCAACGCGCGAATTTCGCCAAGGCCGGCGAGCCGATGATCAATGGCATCGTGATTGCCCCAAACCACGTCGGCCAAGGCGCCTTCGGCTACGAGGGATTCGATGTCGTGGCAATAAAGCCCCAGGTCGCGCTGCACGTAGAAGCCGTAGGTGCGGCATGCCACCGGACGCTGGGCATAGACAGGGCAGGAGCCGGTATAAAGATCCAGCAGTGGGCAGATGATGGGGCGCGACCGCTGGCCGGACAAGGCGGCTATGTTTATGCGGATTTCCTGGATACGTTCCGGTGGTAGGGTTGCCAAGCCCTCACGCAGCAAGTCCCATTCTGCTACCGTCAGTTGAGGTACGTCGGCGAGCTGCCGACAACAACTGTCGCAGCCCTTTCCGCACAGCCAGTCGGAATGACCCTCCCGGATAGTTAGTACGCGCACATCAATATCGGCATGGAGTTGGGTTAGCGTGGTCATATTTATCACTCAAATTGTACCGGCTCGGCTTACTTTGGCACTGACCATTTCAGACCAGCGAGTTCCATCTGAATCACGGCACAAATGATGGGCCATGCGGTTGGTCAGTGTTGAGGTTATTGGGGCAACAGAATACGCCAATATCACCCAAAAGTTGTATCTCTGTCATGCTCCATCAACTAAAGGAGTCAGCTTCGATATGTTTCTTAAAGGGGGCGGCGACCCCGGTTCACGGCCGTGACCGGGCCGGGCAGGAAGGCCCAAAAGCAGAAACCCGTTTCAGCTTTTTCTCGCCGGAACGGGTTTCTGTATTTTCTCCGCTTTAGCAGTATTTATTGAGCGCCCTGCAATCTGTTTGCTTCTTTAAATTCAAATCGGCGCTTCACAATTAAAAATTAGCACAGATTTTAAGAAGTGCAAATTTTGAGGATTAATTTTATTGTCTCGCATTTTTTCTGCGAACCAGGGTTCGATTCTCTGCTACTCCCAGGGGGCGGCTGAAAACGTCATGGACTTGTTCTCCCGGCGCCAGATGACTTGGTCCTGATGCACGGCGAGCCACCAGGTTTGCATCGTCGGGTGCGGCTTGGGCTTTGCGAAAGCTTGCGGCGTCAGCAGCGCCATGCACCATGCGGGATGCGGGTCGCGGACGGATTGATAGACAATGCCACCGAGGTTGGCCTCGCGTGCCACGCGGGCAAAGGCCTGGGTGGCGCTATAGTCGGTCGGGTGCGTCCAGGCTGCGGCATCCGCGCTGAAGGGTGGTTGCCGAAGATCGACGGCTAGCGTGCTGACATCGGCACGAAAAGCGGTGTGCGCGACGGGTTCGAGTTTTTCCAGGTCGACTGCATCTTTCAGGAATTTCCAGCGCCAGTAGCCCAGTTCGGCACTGGCGGTGCGTACCGACTCCGCGCCGTAGAATACGCCGGGATCGATGAGCGAACGGAAACGAGAGCCGCCGCGCAACGGACCATAGCGGAACGGTGTGGCCAGAAGGTAATCGAGCGCCTCGGCGGTGGCCGGTTGGGCTGGCTTGCTGCCTTCCAGCAGCGTTTCGAGCAGATCCTGCTCGGCCTGGCTGTCGACGATCTTCATGGTGGAAGCGATGTGCTGCGCTTCCACTATGCGCCAAACCGACCCGCGCCAGTCGTGCGCCTCAGACGAGACCGCGAGAGGCGTCCAGATATTGAACGACACGTACCAGTCCTTCTGTGTTGCGGATGAGCTCGATCGGACGGCCGTTCAGGCCCCGGTTTTCGCTATTGAGCCACTGGCGCGCGGTGGTTTCGTCACCCACGATGGAATCGAGCGAGCGGAAGGCGCGAACGAATAGCAGCGCAAATTCCCACTCCTTGCGATTCTGGTCAAGCTGGTATTCGCCTCCGTACAACCGGGTAATCGTTGCCGGGCTTACTCCCAGCACCTTGGCCAGCAGGGATCGTGAGATATCCAGCCGCTCGGCGGCACGAGCAACAGCCTTGCTCAGAACGGTTGCGGTTTCTGGCTTCGGGGTGGGTTGTTGAGCGGCTTTTGACATGAAAACTTCCTTTCTACAGAAATAATAGCACATAATAATTCCTGTAGAAATAGTTATGTAATTGCCAGGTTGAACCCTACGTAACATGAAAATTGGTCTATAAAGCAATTATGGCGCGCTATTCTTTGGGTATGCCGACGGAGTGGTAACACGGATCAAGAAAATTAGCGTTGAACAGGGTTGATGCGATGTCAAATCGAGATGTGCTAATTGTCCACGGCTGGAGCGACACTTCGAAGTCTTTTTCTCCATGGGTGGATTTTCTCAGGAATTCCGGCTTCAAGGCGGCGAGCCTGTGGCTGGGTGACACCATTTCCCTCGATGGCGACGTCAAGATCGAGGACGTGGCCAGCCGTATGGAAGCGCTAACGCGGAGGACATGACATGTTGGGACACGCAACGCGCATCGCCATCCTCGCCATCATCGTGGGGCTGGCCGTGGTTCTCGTCTACGAGCGAGCGCTTCCGAATACGCCGGTTACCGACGATACCTATCTGCTGGCGGGTCTGATCGGCGTCATCGTGGCGTGGGTGGTGGACTGGCTGTGGACCCGTTTTGCTGGGAAGGACAAGGCATGAAGCGGACGCACTGCAGTGGCGTGCTGGCTGGCATCATCAGCGGAATGCTGGTTTGGTTTGCGCTCGCCGCGAACGCGGCCCAAGCCGAGGAGAAACGGGTAGAGAGCGGATCCACCCTTGCCGAAACGGCCTTGTACGAGCGGGCGCTCAAGCGCGAGGAAGAGCAGGCCGCGTTGCGCGCTGCCGCGTGGCAAGTGCAGAACCACGCCCGGGATGCGCGCGCTGCCGCAGCGCGCCACAGAGATAAGCTCAAGGCGTTGCAGGACGCGGCGCAGGCGCGCAGTGAGGCTTTTTCGCGGGTGTCGAAGGCGGCGCTGCAGGCGGAGCAAGCCAAGCGCGCCGCAGTGGCGGCTGTCGCAGACTACACGCAGGCGGCGGAAAAGGCGCTGCAGGCCGCCGCCGCGTTTGCCGAGGCGCGCGGTACGCAGCGAGGGCCACGTGCGCAGGCAGCAGATGCCGCGGCAGCACGCAAGGTGCAGGCGCTGCAACAGGCCCAGGCGGCGCGCGAAGCGGCGGTGTGGGCGAGCGATTCTCTGCGCTCCGCGCTTTCCAGTGTCGGCTACCATAGCGCGCAGCTCAGCGCCGGCCTGCCCCAGGCGCGCGCGACCGCCGATGCGTTTGCTGCGAAAGGCGGCGAGCTTGTCGATGCGATAAACAAAGCCAGACCGAATACCCTGTCCCGCGAAGTGATGAGCGATTCCGCCCAAGTGGCTGAACGCGCCGTGCAACTGCGTGACGAAGCAGGTGCGCTGACCGGGCGCCTGAAACTGGTGCGCGACCTCTCGGGGGAGATGAAGCTCGCGCAGGAGCAGGAGCCGGCCCACGCCGCCGCGCTGCAGGGTTATTACGAAGCCGCGCTGAACGCGGTCATCGAGGCCGATGCGCATAGCTACGCGGCCGCGGTGAGCCTCGCCAGTCTCAAGCGCTGCCAGCGCGGCAGTGCCTGCCGCATGCAATTGGATGAAGAGCTTGCCGCGGCCGCCAAGTTGCGCCTGGCGGCGCGTGACGAGGCGGCGGCACGGCTGCGTAGCGCTATGGCCAGCATTGATGCCACCGTGTATATCGGGCGCCGCATCGACGAATACGCCGAAGTGGCGGAGGCCGACCCGCGAACGCTGGATGCAGCCGTGGCAAGCGCAGCCGCAGGTGAGGCGCTTGCCGAGAAAGTGCGCGTGGCGGCTTTCAGCGATTACCAGCGCGCGGCAGAGGCTTATGAACAGGCGAAACGGGCCGCCGATGCCGCTTATCTCGCGGCATACGGTCAGCCGCGGCGGGGCGAGGAAGTTAAAACGATGGCGGCGGAGCCGGCTCCGCGGCCTGAGCCTACCGCCTCCATGATGTCGCCGAGGTGGCAGGTCGAGGCTCACGCCTGGGAGTTTTTCACCGCGTCCGCGCATGAAGCCAAAGGCTACGGCGCCTACACCTATGTGCTGTTCGGGCGGCGTCTCGGGAGCAAGCTGGCTCCGCAGGTACAACGCAGCTACGCGGCACTGCTCGATGCCGTCATCGGCTCGACGCCACACCGCACCGAGGTCTCCCCGAATATTCCGCACGCCAAACTCAACCTGTTTTGCATTCCCGGCAAGACCGAATGGGACGAAGGCTTGGCGGCCCTGGATGAAGGCGGCGACAAATTCCCCGCGCTCGACAATTACGCATCCAGTCTGGCGCTGGCTACTCTTTCCACTGCCGGCAGCGGCGCCGTGCGCAGTAGCGAGATTCTCGGCGTGATCCAGGACTCGCCTGGACCGTTCCTGCTCACCACCATGCAGCCCATGCAGCTGGTGCAGAGCGGCTCGCCCATGCTGTTCGTGGACCTGTCGCGCTTCCCGCCGGAGACCTATGCCGATCTCGTCACTGCCTACAAGCGCGCGCTGGTGGAGCGCCCGCCGCCGGGCCAGCAGACCTGGCAGCCGCCGGCGTTCCAGTGGGTTGCCGCGACTGGCACCGGCGTCGCCGGCCACCTGCTCAAAGTGAAGAATGCCGTCTCGGGTTGGTTTTCCTTTGGCGAGGGCAAGCCGGTCAAAACAGCTCTGCGCTAAGCGTTGAGCAAAGACTTTACGTCAGTTAGACCGCCGAATGGAGAGGTGCTGCAAGAGGTTCTTGCCATGCATCGCACCAAACGAGGTTACGAGGTATGTTGGAGCAGCGATTTCATGGAAACATGGTTCGCCTTCAGCCAGGCGGATAAACGTTCATCCTGCCCGATGGCGCTGGTCAGCTCAGGCCATTGCAGGGCGACTCGGAGATCCTTGAGCACCTGCTCTTTGGTATTGGGATCAGGGTGGTCTGGGTCGGCCAGACACTTGGCACGAACGAACTCGTACATTAGATAGCCCTGAGTTTCCGCTGGACCGCGCAATTCGATCGCTTTGTTTAGCGCCCCTAATGCGTTTTTGTAATCCGGCGTTGATGCCTCTGCAAGGGCATAGCCAAGTTGGGCATAGTTCTGGTGGAAGCGCTCTTTTTCCTTTTTCTCGTCGGTAGCGATGAGCGCGCGAAAGATCGGGATGGTGCGCTCCATTTTCGCCTTCTTCTTCGGGTCGCGCCAATTGTTGCGTCGTACGTTGCCTGCCTGTTGGTAGATATTCGTCCGATAGAGGTCGCTCGTCCCGCGTAACGCTCTATCAAGCTCCTCTTGCGATACATCCCCAGATTCAAGCTGCTTTTCTGTCAGTCTGAGTGCCTCGTAGTCGATGGTCAGTTGTTCCTGTGCCTTCTTTTGCGACTCTGACACTATGGCAATCTCGCTACGGATCACTGCGAGTGTGTCCGCCTCGCTGAAAGCCTTGCCAAGGCGAAGGCGTGTCCAGAGATAGCTCATGAGAAACCCACAGATCAGGAAGTAGACCAGGAGCGCGACTGCGAACACGCCGCTGGTCTCAAACCCGCCGAGGCCGGGGTTTGCAAAGTCGGCGAATTGCGTCAGCGCGGAAGGGAGCGACGTTAGTTGGGTTAGCCCAACTCCGACGAGAATCTTTGTCAGCCAGTCCGAGATCTGCTCGAGACTGGTGTTGGCACCGTAGGTTGCACGGCCGGATAAGCCTTGCGTGGTAGCGGAGGCGCTCTGGGAAGATGCTGATTCCGGCACGCTTTGCTGCTGGAGTGAACGCGGGATGCCAAACAGAAAGCCGAGGAACGCACCTCCGAGAAGGGCTGACCCAGCGAGGAGAAGACCTGTGCCCAATACTGCCATGGCCTTAGCCATGGGGGCCGGCCGGACTGCTGCCTCGGGTTCGGGGGCAGGCTTCTGGGCCGCCTTGCCTGCAGGTGCGGACTCCGGCTTGGGTGCGTCCTTAATCGTCTTGGTGTCCTCAGGCCGTGCCGCCTCCGGCGTTGCAGCCCCGGCCGGGGCGGCCTTTCCTGCCTGCAAGGGCTTGTCTGACGGGGCTGCTGGCTGGCCCGGTGGGGCAGCGGGGCTCGCGGCCGGCGCCGTCGTGGCAGCCGCGGGCATTGTCTGGGCCGTACTGGCCGGCGGCGGCGCCTTTGCCGCCGGTTGTACGTAGAGCGCTTGGGCCGAGTAGATCACTATGACCGCTATGCCCGCCAAGGTGCCGTAGGCGAGCATTCTGATCACGACTTCGGGCGTTATGGACTCTTTCGCATTCCGCATGTCTCTCTCCTCCCGGCGGCCCTGCTCACACCCGGACCACGATGAAACTGATAAGCTTGCCGATCGCCGCGAGCAGGTCCATCTTGTCCGCTGCGTCGTCTACCGACTTCTTGATCTCCCGGATCTCCTTGAGGTCCTCCTCTTTGGTGATGATGCCTATCATCAGCAGCTTGGCCTGGTAGCGCCCATATTCTTCCAAAAGCTGCACCAAGGCCGGGTGCACCGACATCTGTTCGTCGAGAGGCAGCCCGCGGTACTTCACCTGCAAATTCGTGATCTGGTTGCCCATCTGCTTGAGCATTTCGGCATCGTTGTCCATGGTGTCCCTCTAATCATTCATTCCGCGTGATTTGCTGGCTGAGCAGCGGCTTCAGTACCGTATCTTCCTCCCATGCCTTGGTCGCGCCATGCAGCCGTGTCAGGGCCTGCTTGATCGACTTCGACTCGGGGCTGATCCTCCCAGTCAGAGTTAGCGCGTCATTCAAGGCGTTGAGCACATCCCGCAGCTCGACCTGGTCGTAGTTCCTGGCCAGACCGATGAGCGTGTTGCCGATCTCGGCGGCCTGCAGGAGGTTCACACTGGCGTCCATCCGCATCTGGCGCTCGCGGGCGGAAAGATCCATCACCGACCTGGCGGCGCGCTGCAGCGCCAGATCCCGCTGCGCGCCGACCGGCATGGCGATGGCCGCGTTGCTGTCCTCGATGATTTCGATCCGGCGGGCGTTGTCGGTGATACGGATGGTGCCCGTCTCGATCTGCTGCGCCACGTTCAGCAGCGACTGGTTCATCCGAAAGGCGACGGGGATGACGCGCCTGACTTCCTCCCTCGCCAGGTAGCTCCCCCGGGGCAGGTTGTCGAAGATGGCCGAAAAGGCGACCACTCGGTCCCGCAACTCATCCAGCGGTCGAGTCGCCTCCCCGGCCGCACGCGCCAGCTCGGCGTCGCCGGTGAGCAGGAATTCGAGGGTATCCACATCCATCGGCCTGTTCATTGCCTTCAGCTTGACGGCCAGCTCGTCGGCGGTGCCGGCGGGCATCGCCGTGGCTGCGCGGATGCCGCTAGCAGTCAGGGCCAAGGCCCGGACCGCCTGATCGCGGTATTGCACGGCAGCCGACTGAAGCGCCAGCGCCTTTTCCTCGGTGCAGCCGGAGACAACCAGCACTAGCATCGAGCAGGCCAGCCACAGCAAAGATTTGCGCATAAGGCGAGTCATAATTTCCCTTTCCTCCGTCGTCAGCGATTTGTTTTGTCCCTGGGCCACACCGCCGTTTATCCCGTCTACGCAGGTAATAAAATTACTGTTTTAGTATAGTTACAAAGTTTCCTGGGTGTGATGCGCATATCTGCCCTTCGCGATCTGCGTGCGGGACTGTTTTTGGCCCAAGATGGCTTGCGACCCGAATCAGCCGGTCGATCTCTTCAGAAGCAATGGATGTTCAGTTCATGTTTGGGATCTGGTTTGGGATCTGGTTTGGGACACCAAACCAGTTCGACAGGTAGAAAAGAGAAACCGGTTGATTTCTCAACGGGTTTTCTTGTTTCTGGTGGTGGCGGGGGGATTGCTCGCCTTTCGCGTTGCATCCGCGAAAGCCTCGGCCCTTCGGGCCCGCCATGCTGAGCATGGCGTCCTGCGCGAGCAGTGCTCGCTGGTTTTCAACTAAATATACATTGTCTTGTGCAGCCTATCGGCTGCGAGGTGGGGGGGATGTGTCTGTCTCGCCTTAGGGCGATCCAATCATCCCTGCGCTACGCTTCGGAACCGCAGTCGCTTCGCTCCTGCGTCCAGGCGAGCAGTGCTCGCCTAGTCGAACCAGTGGGGGTTCTCATCCCCTCGCCTCCAACAAACGAAAACGGCACCACAAGGGTGCCGTTTTCGTTTGTTTGGTGGAGGCGGGGGGAATCGAACCCCCGTCCGCAAGCCCTCTACAGGCAGTTCTACATACTTAGTCCGATTATTTGATTTCGCCCGAATTACGCCAACCGAACAGGCTGAATTCACGCTAGTTGCCTTAAGTTTAGTATCGGTTCAAGCAACCCGGACCGACACGAGTCTCTGTGAATGACTCTGCTCTTTTCACCTTGCGGATCGAAGCCGGCCCAGAGACCAACCGGTGCAGAGTCTAACCGGCAATTAAGCGGCTAGAGCGTAGTTTTCGTCGTTTGCGACTAGTTTTTTTCAGATGGATTTACGAGGTAACTGAGCCTCGGTATGCCCTACACTGCTTTGCAACCCACGTCGAAACCGGGTCGCCCCCATGCTAACCATAGACTGGGCACTGGAGAAAAAGTTCCTGTGCCAAGCCGATAGTGTTTTAATTATACATGATACGCCATGGCATGATCGGATCGGGTGTCGATGTCGGTGAAAATGCCAGGGTCTGCGCAATCGAACGCTTCTATGCGTGCAGCATGGACGGCGAGCAAGGGATGTGCGCCGTGGTCGCCGCTGAGTTGGGCCAGGTCGTGGAAAAACTCGCGCGCGAAGCCGACTGGGTGGCCGCGGCTGTCTTGGTGGCGCGGTGCGGCGATCGGCGCGCCGGCCCTGATCAGGCCGGCTATGCCGCGGATGGTTTCAGGCTGGATGAACGGCATGTCGGCCAGGGCGATCAGCCAGCCGTCCGCGTCCTGCGCGGCGGTGACACCGAAAGCGAGGCTGATCCCCATGCCAGCGTCCGCATTGGGGCAGTACGCCACCTGAAAACCTTCCTTTTCCAGCAGACGGGCAAGCGGCCGGTCAGACGGCCGCACTACCGCAATGCCATGGTCAACAGCGCTTAGCAGATTGCGCGCCGCCTTTATTCCCATCGGGGTGCCGTCTCGCAGCGGTGCCAGCAGTTTGTCTCCGCCGAAGCGCGTTCCAGCCCCCGCAGCCAGTAGGATGCCGGTGATCATGAGACGGCCGCCAGTGGTTCGCGTGCCAGCGGCATGCTCGCCGCGGCAGGCATAACGCCCAATTCGATGCCGTGGCGCACCGCGGTCAATTCCGCCAGGATGGACACGGCGATTTCCGGCGGCGTGCGGCTGCCGATAGGAAGGCCGACCGGCCCGTGCAGGCGGCCGATTTCGGTTTCGGAAAGATCAAACAGGCGCAGGCGCTCGCGCCGCTTCAGGTTGTTGGCATTCGAGCCGACGGCGCCGACGTAGAATGCCAGCGACTTGAGCGCTTCCAGCAGGGCCATGTCGTCGAGTTTGGGGTCGTGGGTCAGGGCAATCACCGCGCTGCGAACATCGGGAGTGAAGGCGATTGCGGCATCGTCCGGCATCCCTGGCACGAGTTCGGCGCCCGCGACTTCCCAGGCCGCGCTGTATTCCTCGCGCGGGTCGCACACCAGCACCTGGTAATCCAGGGCTAGTGCCATCTGCGCCAGGAAGCGGGAAATCTGGTTAGCGCCGATCAGGAGCAGCCGCCAGCGCGGCCCATGCACGGCGGTTAGCGTCTGCCCGTCGAACTGCGTGGTTTCATCGATGTGTGGCGTGTAAAGCGTGGTGCGGCCGATGGCTAGATCGAGACGGCGGCCGATCAGCCGGCGCTGGATGAGGGCGTCCAGGATGGCTTGCAGCACGAGTGCGTTGGGCGCCGGTTCCAGCACCAGTTGCAGCGTGCCGCCGCAGGGCAGGCGAAAGCGGTGACACTCCTCGGCCGTGCCGCCATAGGTGAGCATTTCCGGGCGGGAGGGCGGCGCGGCGTGCACCCGTTCGATCAGATCGGCCTCGATGCAGCCGCCGGAAACCGATCCGGCGAGCAGACCGTCGTCTCGCAGCGCAAGCAGGGAGCCGACCGGCCGCGGTGAAGAGCCCCAGGTTTTGACTACGGTGGCGAGGGTGACGCGATGGCTTTCATTTTGCCATTGAAGGCATTTCTGCAGGACTTCCAGATCCGCGCTGTCCATCATACGCTCCGCAGTTCGGCGGTTTCGAAGGGCAGTTTGCGCAGGCGCTTGCCGGTTGCGGCGAATAGCGCGTTGGCGACTGCCGGGGCAAGCGGCGGCACGCCCGGCTCGCCGACGCCGGTGGGTGCCGCCTCGGATGGTACGATGTGGACTTCGACCTTGGGCATTTCGCTGATGCGCAGCAGTGGATAATCATTGAAGTTGGATTGTTCGACGCGCCCATCCTTGAAGGTGATGGCGCTGTGCAGGGCCGCCGACAGGGCAAATCCGATGCCGCCTTCCATCTGCGCCCCGATCTGGTCCGGATTCACCGCGATGCCACAGTCTACGGCGCACACCACCCGGTCGACGGTGAATGAGCCGTCCGGCTTGACGCTCACCTCCGCCACCTCGGCGACGAAAGACCGGAACGATTCATGCACCGCGATGCCGCGCCCGCGCCGGACGCCGCTTTTTGGCGCCAGCGGCTTGCCCCAGCCTGCCTTGGCGGCGGCCAGTTCGAGCACGCCCTTGTGGCGGGGTTGGTGGTCCAGCAGGGCGCGGCGGAATTCGTAGGGGTCCTTGCCTGCGGCCACCGCCAGTTCGTCGATGAAAACCTCGGTCGAGAAGGCGGTATGGGTATGGCCGACGCTGCGCCACCACAGCACCGGCACGCCCAGTTTGGGCGAATGCAGCTCGACATGCAGATTGGGGATTTTGTAGGCGAGGTTGGATGCGCCCTCGACCGAAATCATGTCGATGCCGTCCTTGACCATTCCGCCTTCGAACGCCGTGCCGGCAGCAATCGACTGGCCGACCAGTCGCTGGCTCCAGGCTACCGGATTGCCTTGCGCATCCAGTCCGCCGCTGACGGCATGGACGAACATGGGCCGGTAATAGCCGCCGTGGAGGTCGTCCTCGCGCGTCCACATGAGGTGGATCGGCGCGTTGAGATGGCTGGCGGCCTTGGCCACCGAGACCGCTTCCGCGATATAGTCGGAGGTAGGGTTGGCGCGCCGGCCGAAGCTGCCGCCGGCCAGCATGGTATGAATTTGTACCTGTTCCGGCTGGAGCCCCAGAATTTTCGCGGCGGTGGCCTGGTCGCCGGTCTGCGACTGGGAGCCGGCCCAGATTTCGCAGCCGCCGTCTTTCAGCTGCACGATGCAGTTGAGCGGCTCCATCGGCGTGTGGGCGAGATAGGGGAACTCGAACGTGGCTTCCAGATTTTTCGTGGCCGGGACCAGGGCTTTCGCAGCATCTCCTTCGTTGCGGGCTACCATGCCGGGCTGCTTCAGCAATCCCAGGTAATGTTCGCGCTGTGCGGCGGAGCTGACCCGTTCAGCGCCCGATTCGTCCCATTCCACCTGCAGCGCATCTCGCCCCTTTTTCGCGCTCCAGAAGTCTGTCGCGATTACCGCAACGCCGCGCGGCACTTCGACCACGGCGCGTACGCCGGGCACCGCTTTAGCCTTGTCAGCCTGGATGCGTTTGACCTTGGCGCCGAATAGCGGCGGGCGGGCGAGCAAGGCGGTGAGCTGGCCGGGCAGGCGCAGGTCGGATGCGAACTGGGCGCTGCCGTCGGATTTTGCTTTCGAGTCGGTGCGCTTGAACTGCTTGCCGATGTACTTGAAATCCTTGGCTGACTTGAGTTGTACTTCGGCTGGCTGGGGCATTGTCGCCGCCTTGTCCGCCAGCTTGCCGTAGCTCGCCTTGCGGCCGCTGGCACGGTGCAGCACCATGCCGTTCTGGGTGGAGAGGGTACTGGCGTCCACTTTCCAGTTGTCCGCCGCTGCCGCGATCAGCATGGCGCGCGCAGTGGCACCCGCCCGGCGCAGCTGATCGAATGAATTGGCCATGGCGGTGCTGCCGCCGGTTCCTTGCATCGGTCCCCAGAGCAGGTTGTTATATAGCTTGGCGTCGGCCGGTGCCGATTCGACCAGGATCTTTTCCCAGGGTACATCCAGTTCCTCGGCAACCAGGGTCGGCAGGCCGGTGTTGACTCCTTGTCCCATCTCCAGATGTTTGACGATGACCGTCACGGTGTCGTCGGGCGCGATCCGGATAAAAGCATTGGGCACAAAGGGTTTGCCCGCGTCTTGGCCCGCCATCATCCTGGCGGCGCCGACAGGCAGGTAGAACGCGATGGTGAGGCCGGCGCCCAGGGTGGCGCCGGTTTTCAGGAACTCACGTCGGCTTGGGTCGATTATCTTTTCCATGGTTCACCCCCTCATCGTTCTGGCAGCTTGATGCACCGCCGCACGTATGCGCTGATAGGTGGCGCAGCGGCACAGGTTGCCGTCCAGCGCCGCGTCGATGTCGGCATCGGTCGGATGGGGGTTGCGCGCGAGCAGCGCCGCTGCCGACATGATCTGCCCCGACTGGCAGTAGCCGCATTGCGGCACGTCCAAGCTAACCCAGGCATCCTGCAGGGCTTTCACGGCCTTGCTCCGGGCGCCTTCGATGGTGGTGATCTTCTGCCCGGCGGCAGCGGAAATCGGCGTCATGCAGGCGCGCACCGGTGCCCCGTTAAGATGCACGGTGCAGGAGCCGCACAGGGCCACGCCACAGCCATATTTGGTGCCGGTCAGACCCAGATTATCGCGCAGCACCCAGAGCAGGGGCGTGTCGGGCGCAGCATCGACGCTGCGTGGTTTGCCGTTGACAGTGAAAGTGATCATGCGCAATCCCTCCGGTATCAGTTAATTACGTAAATTGGAGAAGTGATGCTTGCGACGGCGTCGGCCAGCATGTCGCTTGACGAGATCTATGCTGGACGTCTGAATTAACCAGCTAGCGCGGCTGTATCGCGCCAGCCCGGGTTGGTTGTAAAAATAGGCCGGTTAATTCAACCTTGGTCCCTTTGATTCTATTGCCTATGTGATAGGCGAGAGCTTCACAAATGTTAGGGGGTCATTTTGAAAACTCAAACTCATGCGCTATTGTAGCTCCATCGTTGACAGTCTTAACGCCGTAATATTTCTCACCAACTTTGAATATGTACCGGCACCAATTTTCAGATCGTTCACGCCAATCAAGCGTAACGCAATAAGTTCCATTGTCGCCAACATGCCATGTGCCTTGACCGGTTGCTGACCTCATTAGCTTGCTGATATCACGACGGTTGTCGCTTGAAGCCACGAATTTACCATCGGGTTCGTTCGTCCAACGGCGGGTGCTCCCTTCCTTGTGATAACTGACGACTTTGGCATTCGGCATAAGCTGCTTTAGCTCGTCCGCAGATAGCTGAACCCCGTTCTGTGCCTTAAGGTCGTTTAGAACCAAGCCACCAGCTTGAGCAGCCAAGGGAAGTGAAAACAAAACAGATGCAAGGATCGCGTGAAGTACAGAACCCCCTACACAAACAATGAGCCTAGACATGAGGTTACTCCTTGAGTATGTGGCATTTGAGGCGATGCATCACGATGCCTAACTCATTATAGACAATTCAGAAATTAGGCAAGGAAGGCGAGGATGTCTTGGGGGGTGTCGATGCGGCCGTGGGCTCCCCAGGTTTCGGGGCGGTCTGCGGTGCTGAGGTAGCCGTAGTTGGCGATGAGGGCGGTCATTCCGGCGGCAAGGGCGGCTTCCATGTCGCGTTCGGCGTCGCCGACGTAGAGGCAGCCTTGCGGTGCGATGCCGATCTCGCGGGCAGCGGCCAGGAGCGGTTCGGGGTGGGGCTTGGGATGGGAGCAGGTGTCGCCGCTGATGACGCTGGCAGCGCGTTTGGACAGTCCCAGCAATTCCAGCAGCGGATTGGTGAAGCGTGCCGGTTTGTTGGTGACCACGCCCCAGGCGATGCCTTTGCCTTCGAGTTGGTCCAGAAGTTCGGCCATGCCGGGGAAGAGGGTGGTATGCAGGCACAGGTTGGCTGTGTAGAGCGCCAGGTATTCCTCGCGCATGGGCGCGAAGCGCTCGTCTTGTGGCGTCAGGCCGAAGCCGATATCGAACAGGCCGACGGTGCCGTGCGAGGCGTAAGGACGGATGGTTTCCTGCGGCAATGGCGGCAGTCCGTGCCGTTCGCGCTGCAGGTTGAGGGCATGGCCGAGGTCGGGCGCAGTATCGGCCAGCGTGCCGTCAAGGTCGAACAGTACCGCCTTCATTATTCCTGCCGGCAATGGATCAGGTAGTTGATGCTGGTGTCGGCGCCGAGGGTGTAGGTTTTGGAGAAGGGGCTGTAGCTCATGCCGGTAATGCCGGCGACGCCAAGGCCGACGGCGCGACAGTAGCCGCCCAGTTCGGAAGGTTTGATGAACTTGGCATATTCATGGGTGCCTCTGGGCAGCAGGTTGAGCACATATTCGGCGCCGATTACTGCGAAAAGATAGGATTTAGGGTTGCGGTTGAGGGTGGAAAAGAATACATGGCCGCCGGGTTTGACCAGTTCGGCGCAGGCTCGCACCACGCTGGCCGGATCGGGTACATGTTCGAGCATTTCCATGCAAGTGACGATGTCATATTGGTGCGGCTGCTCCTTGGCCAGTTCTTCCACCGCGATCAAGCGGTAGTCGACTTTCTGGCCGCTTTCCAGCAGGTGCAGCTTGGCGACCTTGAGTGCTTTTTCGCCAAGGTCGATGCCGGTAACCTGGGCGCCGCGCGTTGCCATGCTTTCGGACAGGATGCCGCCACCGCAGCCGACGTCGAGTACCTTCTTGCCGGTCAGCCCGGCTGTCTGGTCGACGTAGTCGAGGCGCAGCGGATTGATGTCGTGCAGGGGTTTGAATTCGCTGTTGGGGTCCCACCAGCGATGGGCGAGCTGGGCGAATTTGTCCAGTTCCTGTGCATCGACGTTCAAGTTTGGTTCGTTCATTTTTGGCTCCGGTTAACTCGTAAGGTTAACCCCCACAAAAAAAAGTTTGAGTTCCGACTAACCTCAAGGTTGCCCTTCGCTGAAACTTTTTTGGTTGCTGATTTTTTCGTGCCAGAAGCTGGTTCTGGCATTGAGTTCATGGATGTCGATGGTGGTGAGGTGCCGTTCGTCCAGCACCAGCTTGCCGTTCACCCATACGTGGCTGACGTTTTCCCGTCCGGCGGTATACACCAGATGCGAGGTAACATCATAGCATGGCTGGGTTTCCGGGGCGGACAAGTCCACCGCGGTGATGTCCGCCGCCTTGCCGATGGCGAGCGAGCCGGTCAGGTGGTCGATGCCCAGCGCTTTGGCGGCATTGATGGTGGCCATGGCCAGTGCCTGATGGGCGGGCAGCGCGGCGGCATGGCCGCTCTGGCCCTTGGCGAGCAGGGCGGCGAGGCGCATTTCAGCGAACATGTCGAGGCGGTTGTTGCTCGCTGCGCCGTCGGTGCCCAGACCGACGTTGATCTCTTGTTCGAGTTTTTCCACTACCGGGCTGATCCCGCTGGCGAGTTTCAGGTTGGAACTCGGGCAGTGGGCCACATGGCAGCCGTGTTCGGCGAGCAGGCGAATTTCGTCGGTGTTGAGCTGCACCGCATGTACTGCGATCAGGTTGGGACCGAGCAGGCCGAGGCGGTGCAGCCGCTCGATCGGCCTCATCTGGTATTGCTTGAGGCTGGCCTCGATCTCGTCGTGGGTTTCATGCAGGTGAATGTGGATCGGCAGGTCGAGCTGCTCGGCGTAGGTCAATACTTTGGCGAAGGTCTTGTCGCTCACCGTATAAGGCGCATGGGGAGCGAGCGTAAAGGTCAGCAGTGGCTCGCCGTGAAATTCGTCGCGCACCGCCAGCCCCTTGCTCAAGTAATCGTCGGCATCGGCGGCGTAGGCGGTGGGGAAGTCGACCACGATTATGCCGATGGCAGCGCGCATTCCGGTGCTGAGCACCGTTTGCGCTGCCGCTTCGGGGAAGAAATACATGTCGTTGAAGCAGGTGATGCCGCCCCGGAGCATCTCCGCGCAGGCAAGGAGGGTGCCGTCGCGTACGAATTCCGGTGACACGAATTTCGCCTCGGCAGGCCAGATATGATTGTTGAGCCAGTCCATCAGAGGCAGATCATCCGCCAAGCCGCGCAGCAGCGACATGGCGGCGTGGGTGTGGAGGTTGATCAGGCCCGGGATCAGGACATGATCGTCAAGCCGGAAATGCTGTCTGGCGCTGTATTTTACATGCGCCTCCTCGGTGGGCAGGATGTCGCGGATCACGCCGTCGGCAATGGCGATGGAGTGCCGGGACAGGGTTTGCCGGGCGGGTTCGACGGGGATGATCCAGCGCGCATCGATCAGGGTGTCTACGGTGTTATCAGGCATGGGTTGCATCGGCAGAATCTAGCATAAAAAAAAGCCCCGCACTAGGCGGGGCTTTTTTCTAACCTGGGAAGCTTACTTCTTGGTCGGGACCTGGATTTCAGGCTCGACGGTAACACGGCGATCGGGTTGCAGGCACTCGATCAGCTTCTTGGTCTTTTTCTTACCTTTGCACTTGTTGACAGTGTCAGCATCGGGGTTAGGCTCGGATTCACCCTTGCCTACAGCCTTGATGCGGTCGGCAGCAATGCCCTGGTCAGCCAGGTAGGTCTTGACGGCGGCAGCGCGGCGCTCGGAAAGCTTCTGGTTGTACTTGTCGGTGCCGATGCGGTCGGCATGGCCAGTTACCAGCAGCAGTTCCACTTCGGGGTGGGCCTTCATGCTGGCGACCACTTTGTCATCCAGTTCCTTCTTGCCTTCTGCACGGACCACAGCCTTGTCGAAATCAAACAGGGTTTCAGCCTTGAATGACGCCTTTACAGCAGGGGCTTCAGGGCCTGCAACGGGTGCGGGTACTACGGCTTTCGGCGCCTCTTTCTTCGGCTCTGCCTTCGCCACCAAATCAGGATCGCATTCGGCAGTCGCCATGGCCGGGGTCCAGTAGCCGGTACGCCAGCACTGGTTGTAGTTGTTCTTGACCACGTTGCCGCGGGTGTCGTTCAGGTAGCCGGCGTTAGGTACGTCGTGCGCGAAAGCGGCGCTGACGGCAGAAATGCCAGTTGCAAGCGTGAGGCCTAAAACAAGTTGTTTTACCAGCGAGATTTTCATTATTTAGTTCTCCATTAAAAAATTTAGCACTATTGTTGTTTGGGCTTGCTTTATTATCGGGATCAGATATCTAACCATAATGATGATCTTATCATACACCATAGATATGGAAACTGCCAAAACAACGGTGGCCCTTCAGATTGGCCTGAGATGCGCCGGTATGCTAAAATCGCTAACATTTTGTTTTCGTATATCAACAAGTAAGTTTTAAAGAAACTGAGCATCCATGGAACAATTCGCCAGAGAAACCCTCCCGGTCAGCCTCGAAGAAGAAATGCGCCGTTCCTACCTCGACTACGCCATGAGCGTGATCGTGGGACGGGCGCTGCCCGATGTGCGCGACGGCCTCAAGCCGGTGCACCGGCGTGCACTGTTCGCCATGCACGAGCTGTCCAACGACTGGAACAAGGCTTACAAGAAGTCGGCGCGTATCGTCGGCGACGTGATCGGTAAATATCACCCCCATGGCGACACCGCAGTGTACGACACCATCGTGCGCATGGCCCAGGATTTCAGCCTGCGCTACCCACTGGTGGACGGCCAAGGTAACTTCGGCTCGGTCGATGGCGATAATGCTGCCGCGATGCGTTACACCGAGATCCGCATGGCGCGGATCGCTCACGAATTGCTCGCTGACCTGGACAAGGAAACGGTGGATTTCGGCCCGAACTACGATGGTTCCGAGCACGAGCCGCTGGTGCTGCCGTCGAAGATCCCCAACCTGCTGATCAACGGCAGCTCGGGCATCGCGGTGGGCATGGCGACCAACATCCCGCCGCACAACCTGAACGAGATCGTGGATGCCTGCTTGTTGTTGCTGGAAAAGCCAGAGACCGATATCGAGGAGCTGATCGAGATCGTGCCGGCGCCTGATTTCCCGACGGCGGGCATCATTTACGGCACCATCGGCGTCAAGGAGGGCTACCGTACCGGTCGCGGCCGGGTGATCATGCGCGCCCGCACCCATTTCGAGGATATCGACAAGGTCGGTGGCAGGCAGGCGATTATCGTCGACGAGCTGCCCTACCAGGTGAACAAGGCCAACCTGCTGATCAAGATCGGCGAGCTGGTGCGCGAGAAAAAGCTCGAGGGGGTTTCCGACCTGCGCGACGAGTCGGACAAGTCCGGTATGCGCATGGTGCTTGAGCTGAAGCGTGGCGAAGTACCGGAAGTGGTCCTGAACAACCTGTACAAGCAGACCCAGATGCAGGACACCTTCGGCATGAACATGGTGGCGATTCTGGATGGTCAGCCGCGCCTGCTCAATCTGAAGCAGATGCTCGATGCTTTCCTGCGCCATCGGCGCGAGGTAGTGACGCGGCGCACCGTGTTCGAGCTCAGGAAGGCGCGCGAACGTGGCCATATTCTGGAAGGACTGGCGGTGGCCTTGTCCAATGTGGACGACGTGATCGCCCTGATCAAGGCGGCGGCCACACCGTCAGCCGCCAAGCAGGGGCTGATGGGGCAGGTCTGGCGCTCGCCGCTGGTGGAAGAAATGCTGGCGCGGTCCGCCGCCGATGCCTCGCGCCCTGAAGGCCTGGCGCCCGAATTCGGTTTTTCTGAAAAGGGCTACCGTCTTTCCGACGCCCAGGCGCAGGCGATCCTGGAGCTGCGCCTGCAGCGCTTGACCGGCCTGGAGCAGGACAAGATCGTGTCCGAGTACAGGGAGGTGATGGAAAAGATCGCCGATCTGCTCGACATCCTCGCCAAGCCCCAACGCATCACCGAAATCATTGTCCTGGAACTCACCGCGATCAAGGCGCAGTTCGGCGACAAGCGCCGCAGCGAGATCATCGTTCACGCTCAGGATTTGAGCATGGAAGACCTGATCACGCCACAGGACATGGTGGTGACTTTGTCGCACAGCGGCTACATCAAATCTCAGCCGCTCGAGGACTATAGCGCCCAGAAGCGCGGCGGGCGCGGCAAGCAGGCGACGGCGATGAAGGAAGAGGATTTCATCGAGAAGCTGTTTATCGCCAACACCCACGACTACATTTTGTGCTTCTCCAACCGTGGCCAGGTCTACTGGATCAAGGTCTACGAAGTGCCGCAGGGCAGTCGGGGATCGCGCGGCAAGCCGTTCGTTAACATGCTGCAACTGGATGAAGGCGAAAAGATCAACGCCATCCTGCCGGTCAAGGAATTCGACGACGGCCATTTTATTTTCATGGCGACCGCCAGCGGTATCGTCAAGAAGACGCCTCTGTCAGACTTCTCCCGGCCGATGAAGCGGGGCATTATTGCCATTAATCTGGACGAGAACGACTATTTGATCGGTGTGGACATCACCGATGGCCAGCATGACGTGATGCTGTTTACCGATGGCGGCAAGGCAGTGCGTTTCGACGAGGCCGCCGTGCGTGCCACGGGTCGCGTTTCGCGTGGCGTGATGGGTGTGCGACTAGGCAAGGGACAGAAGGTGATTTCCCTGCTGGTGGCGGAGAACGAGACCCAGTCGGTGCTCACCGCTACCGAAAACGGCTACGGCAAACGCACCTCGATCGCGGAATACACCCGCCATGGCCGCGGTACCCAGGGCATGATCGCGATCCAGACCTCCGAGCGTAACGGCAAGGTGGTGGCGGCGACGCTGGTGAATGCTGAAGATGAGATCATGCTGATCACCACCGGTGGCGTGCTGATCCGTACCCGAGTCAGTGAAATCCGCGAGATGGGTCGTGCCACTCAGGGCGTGACCCTGATCAACCTCGACAAGGGCGAGAAGCTGATCGGGCTGGAGCGGGTGGTGGAAGCGGACTCGGAAGGTACAGACGCAGAAATATAACCGCGGAGACGCGGAGGACGCAGAGGAAGAATTTAAAATCTAACCTCGTCATCCTCCGCGTCCTCTGCGGTGAGACAAGGATTTGAGTGTATGGAACGGATTTATAACTTTGGTGCCGGTCCCGCCGCATTGCCGGAGGAAGTCCTGGAGCAGGCGCGCGACGAGATGCTTAACTGGCAGGGTTGCGGCATGTCGGTGATGGAGATGAGCCATCGCGGCAAGGAATTCATGGGCATTGCCGCCCAGGCCGAGGCCGATCTGCGCGAGTTGATGGGTATTCCCGCCAACTACAAGGTGCTGTTCCTGCAGGGCGGGGCTTCCAGCCAGTTCGCCATGGTGCCGATGAATTTACTGCGCGGCAAAAAAACCGTGGACATCGTCAATACCGGCGTATGGTCGGGCAAGGCGATCGAGGAAGCGGAGCGGTACTGCACGGTGAACGTCGCCGCCAGCTCGGAAGACGCCAAATTCAGCTATGCCCCCACCCAGGATAAATGGCGCCTGAGCCAGGATGCCGCCTATGTTCATTACACCCCGAACGAGACCATCGGCGGCGTGGAGTTCCACTGGATACCGGAAACCGGCGGCGTGCCGCTGGTGGCGGACATGTCCTCCAACATCCTGTCCAGCCCGCTGGATGTTTCCCGCTTCGGCCTGATTTATGCCGGCGCGCAGAAGAACATCGGTCCGGCCGGCTTGTGTATCGTGATCGTGCGCGAAGACCTGATTGGCCAGACGCTGCCCGGCACGCCGACGATGTTCGATTACAAGGTCCATGCCGACCACAATTCGATGTACAACACCCCGCCTACCTATTCGTTCTATATCGCTGGCCTGGTGTTCAAGTGGCTGAAGCGCCTCGGCGGGCTGGCAGAATTGGACAAACGCAACAATGCCAAGGCCGCGCTGCTTTACGGTTACCTGGACAGCAGCGGTTTCTACCATTGCCCGGTGGCAAAAGGCAGTCGCTCGCGCATGAACGTGCCTTTCACCCTCAAGGATGCGGCGCTGGACGAGGAGTTTCTCAAGCAGTCCAAGGCGCGCGGTCTGGCGCAGCTGAAGGGCCACCGCCTGCTGGGCGGGATGCGCGCCTCGATCTACAATCCCATGCCACTGGAAGGGGTGCAAGCCCTGGTGGATTTCATGCGCGAGTTTGAGCAGAAACATGGATAAGGAACTTTCACAACACCGCGCCAGCATTGACGCAATCGATAGCGAGATGCTGAAGCTTGTGAATCAGCGCGCAGAGCATGCCAAAGCGATTGGCGTCCTGAAAGATGGCACTGTTTATCGCCCCGAGCGCGAAGCGCAGGTGCTGCGCCGGATCAAGGAAGGCAATTCCGGCCCCCTTTCAGACGAGACCGTAGCGCGCCTGTTCCGCGAGATCATGTCGGCCTGTCTGGCGCTGGAGCAGCCTCTCTCGGTGTCATTCCTCGGGCCGCAAGGCACTTTCACACAGGCAGCGGCCATCAAGCATTTCGGCCATGCCGCACTGACTCGACCCTGCGCCTCGATCGACGAGGTGTTCCGCGAGGTGGAAGCGGGGCTGGCGGATTACGGCGTGGTGCCGGTGGAAAACTCCACTGGCGGCGCGGTCGGAACTACCCTGGATCTGCTGTTGCAGACGCCCCTTCAGGTGTGTGGCGAGGTCGATCTGCGGGTGCACCAGTTTTTGCTGCGCAAGGTGGGGGCAACGGGCAAGGCAGAGAAAGTCTATTCGCATGCGCAGTCCCTCGCTCAGTGCCACGAGTGGCTTAACCAGAATCTTTCGGGCGTGGAGCGCGTGGCGGTGGTGAGCAATGCAGAGGCGGCGCGTTTGGCTGCTGAGGATGGTGCTGCGGTAGCGATTGCGGGCGAGGCTGCAGCGGAGCATTACGGTCTGGAAAAGCTGGCGGAAAATATCGAGGACAAGCCTGACAATACTACCCGCTTTCTGGTGATCGGCCAGCATGATGCCGCGCCCTCCGGTCGGGATAAAACTTCGCTGGCGATGTCCTCCAGGAACCGTCCGGGTGCAGTGTACGAGCTGTTGACGCCGCTCGCCCGGCACGAAGTGAGCATGACCAAGCTGGAATCCCGTCCTTCCCACTCGGGGCTTTGGGAGTATGTATTTTTCGTGGATGTGGAAGGGCATCGCCTGGATGAGAAGGTTGCTCAAGCATTGGCTGAGCTCGCCGACAAGGCGGCCTTCCTGAAAATCCTCGGCTCCTATCCCGTGGCGGTACTTTAAACTAAACATATTAAAAATCAAACGACTGAACTTTGAGATGGATTTGAGTGAACTAGCACCAGGTTACATCCGCGCCATTGCGCCGTACCAGCCGGGCAAACCGATTGCCGAAGTGGCCCGGGAAATGGGTCTGCCAGAAAGCGACATCGTCAAGCTGGCTTCCAATGAGAACCCGCTCGGCGCCAGTCCGCGCGTGCTGGCGGCGATCGAAAATGTGATCATGGAGCTCGCGCGCTATCCGGATGGCAACGGCTTTACGCTGAAATCCGCACTGGCTGAACGGCATGGTGTCGGACTTGAGCAGATCGTTCTGGGCAACGGCTCCAACGACGTACTGGAGCTGGTGGCACGGGCCTTTCTGACGCCCCAGTCCTCAGCAGTGTACAGTCAGCATGCTTTCGCCGTTTATCCACTGGCGACCCAGGCGGTCGGCGCACGCGGTATCGAGGCGCCGGCGAAGGATTTCGGCCACGACCCCGAGGCGCTGCTAGCGGCCATCGAGCGCGATACCCACGTTCTGTTTATCGCCAATCCCAACAATCCTACGGGTACGCTGCTGGACCCCGCGCAACTGCTTGGATTGATCGAGCGCGTGCCGGAGAATGTCCTGGTGGTGCTGGATGAGGCTTACACCGAATATCTGCCCGATGCGATGAAAAGCGACAGTGTCGGCTGGCTGAAACGCTTTCCGAATCTGATCGTCACCCGCACTTTCTCCAAGGCTTACGGTCTGGCCGGCTTGCGCGTGGGCTATGCGCTGGCAGGTAAACCAGTTGCGGATATGCTGAACCGGGTGCGGCAACCGTTCAACGTCAACAGCCTGGCTCAGGCGGCGGCGGTGATGGCGATGCAGGACGACGCCTTTCTTGACGAATGTCTGGCAATTAACCGTGCCGGCATGGTGCAGCTGACGGATGGCTTCAAGCGCTTGGGGCTGGCTTACATTCCGTCCTATGGCAACTTTGTCGCAGTGCGAGTGGGCAATGCCGCTGCTATCAATCTCAGTTTGCTGAAGCAGGGCGTGATTGTGAGACCGGTCGCCAATTATGGATTGCCTGAACACCTGCGCGTCAGCGTCGGGCTGGAAGGGGAAAACAAGGTATTTTTGCAGGCCCTGGAACGGGCACTTAAGGAGATGGAAAAATGATTATCGTAATGAACAGTGGCGCAACCGAGCAACAGATCGACGGCGTCGTCAATAAAATCAAGGAAGCTGGTCTGGACGCCAATATTTCGCGAGGCACCGAGCGTACTGTGATCGGCGCCATCGGCGACGAGCGCAAACTGGAGCAGGAGTATTTCGAAGCCCTGCCGGGCGTTGAGCAGGCCATGCATATCGTCAAGCCCTACAAAATCGTTGGGCGGGAATGGCACAAACAGGACAGCGTGATCGACATCAAGGGCATCCCGCTGGGTGGAAATCAGATACAGATTATCGCCGGTCCGTGTTCAGTGGAAACGCCGGAGCAGATGGCTGCAGCGGCGAAGGAAGTGCATGCCGCAGGGTGCCGCTTGATGCGCGGCGGTGCTTTCAAGCCGCGTACCAGCCCCTATGCCTTTCAGGGGCATGGCGTGGAAGGCCTGGCGATGTTCCGCACGGCAGCTGAAAAATACAACCTGCCTATCGTTACCGAGTTGATGGATGCACGCCAGCTCGATACCTTCCTCGAGTACGGCGTCGAAGTGATCCAGATTGGCACGCGCAGCATGCAGAATTTCGAGTTGCTCAAGGAAGTCGGCAAGGTCAATACGCCGGTGATCCTCAAGCGCGGCATGTCGGCGACCATCTCCGAATGGCTGATGGCGGCGGAATATATTGCCGCGGGCGGCAACCACAACATCATCTTCTGCGAGCGCGGCATCCGCACCTATGAAACCTACTATCGCAACGTGCTGGACGTGACTGCCATTCCGGTGCTGAAAAAGGAAACCCACCTGCCGGTGATCGTCGATCCATCCCACGCGGGCGGCAAGGCGTGGATGGTACCGGCGCTCTCCCGTGCGGCCATTGCCGCCGGTGCCGACGGCCTGTTGGTGGAAATGCACCCCAATCCCTGCGAAGCCTGGTGCGATGCGGATCAGGCGCTTACCCCGCAGGAGCTGAAAGACTTGATGGTCAGTCTGAGCGCGATTGCCGGGGCGATCGGACGGACGATTTAGACTACCGCCGATGAACGCCGATGAACGCCGATTAACCCATCAACGCGCCAGTCCGCGTTTATCCAAGTCGCCTAGAGGCGCCTATTTTTGGCCAGGCGTTTGACATGGGTTTCCAGCTTAATAAACTCGTCATTTTTGGCGTCGGACTGATCGGCGGATCCTTCGCACTGGCCTTGCGCGAGTCTGGAGCGGTGAAGGAAATCGTCGGCGTCGGACGTACTGCGGGAAATCTGGCGGAGGCACTGCGTCTTGGGGTGATCGACCGGGCTGCGGTTGACGCTGCCAGCGCGGTGCAAGATGCAGATCTGGTGATGCTGGCCGTCCCGGTCGGGCAGATGGCGGCGGTGATGGCATTGATATCTCCGCATCTGTCGGCGCAGACCGTCGTCACCGATGCCGGCAGTACCAAATGCGATGTGGTGGCGCTGGCGCAGCAGCATCTGCAGGGTCACCTTGCGCGCTTCGTGCCAGCCCACCCGATCGCCGGTGCCGAAAAGAGCGGAGCGGCTGCCGCCAGTGCCGGGCTGTACCGGGGCCGCAACGTGGTGATTACGCCCATGTCCGAGATCAACCCTTCGGCAGTGCGCACGGTGCGTGCCCTATGGGAGGCCTGCGGGGCGACGGTCAGGGAAATGACACCGCAGGCCCATGACAAGGTCTTCGCCGCGGTTTCCCATTTGCCGCACCTGCTGGCGTTTGCTTTGGTCGAGGACATCGCTTCGCGCACCAACAGCGAGGAGCTGTTCAGCTATGCCGCCGGTGGTTTTCGCGATTTCACCCGGATCGCCGGCAGTTCGCCGGAAATGTGGCGCGACATCTGCCTGGCCAATCGTGCTGCGTTGCTCAAGGAGCTCGAGGTTTACCAGGCGCAGCTTGACCGTCTGCATGCCATGCTGGAGCAGGGTGATGGGGCGGGTTTGGAGCAGGTTTTCAGCCATGCCAGTACGGTACGCAACAAGTGGATAGCAAAACAATAAAAACCCTGAACCACAGAGACATGGAGAAAATTGAATGAAAAACTCTGCCTTTGTGCTTCTGTGCCTCTGTGGTTAGGACTCTAAAATGGAATATATCGATCTTTCTCCCATTCCCCGTGTCAGCGGCACCATACTGTTGCCCGGGTCGAAAAGCATTTCCAATCGCACCCTGCTGCTGGCGGCTCTGGCCGAGGGCGTCACTGAGGTCAAGGCCCTGCTCGCCTCCGACGACACCCAGCATATGTTGGCTGCACTCAAGCAACTGGGCGTCAACTGGGTGCAGCACGACGGCAGCCGGGATTACCGGGTGGAGGGCGTGGGCGGCGAGTTTCCGGTGAAGTTGGCCGATTTGTTTCTGGGTAATGCCGGCACTGCCTTTCGTCCGCTTACTGCCGCTCTGGCGCTGTCTCACGGCGAATACCGATTGAGTGGGGTGCCGCGGATGCACGAGCGGCCGATCGGCGACCTGGTCGATGCGTTGCGCCAGCTCGGTGCGGATATCGTCTACCTTGGCAACGATGGCTATCCGCCGCTTGCTGTCAAGCCGGCAGCGATCCAGGCGTCAGGCCGGGTCCAGGTGCGCGGCAACGTGTCCAGCCAGTTCCTCACGGCACTGCTGATGGCCGCTCCGCTGGCGCGGCAGGAGGTGACCATCGAGGTGATCGGCGAACTGATCTCCAAGCCGTATATCGAGATTACGCTGAATTTGATGCGCCGCTTCGGTGTCGAGGTTGAGCGCCAGGGCTGGCAGGCGTTCACCATCCATGCCGGTCAGACGTACCTCAGCCCTGGCGTGATCCACGTCGAGGGAGATGCTTCTTCTGCCTCCTATTTCCTGGCTGCTGGTGCGATTGGCGGTGGACCGGTGCGGGTCGAAGGCGTGGGCAAGTCCAGCATCCAGGGCGACGTGCGCTTCGCCGAGGCGCTGGCGCAGATGGGCGCCGAAGTTTCTATGGGCGACAACTGGATCGAGGCGCACGCCCCCACGAGCGGGAAACTCAAGGCTCTCGATCTCGACTGCAACCATATCCCGGATGCCGCAATGACCTTGGCGATGGCCGCCCTGTTCGCCGACGGTACGACCACCCTGCGCAACATCGCCAGCTGGCGGGTCAAGGAAACCGACCGCATCGCCGCCATGGCGACCGAGCTACGCAAGGTCGGCGCAACCGTGGAGGAAGGGCCGGACTACATCCGTGTTACCCCACCTGACGCTTCACGCCTCACCTCTCACGCCAGCATCGACACCTACGACGATCACCGCATGGCGATGTGCTTTTCTCTGGTGGCGTTAGGCGGCGTGCCGGTCAGGATCAACGACCCCAAGTGCGTTGCCAAGACTTTCCCGGATTATTTCGAACGCCTGAGCTCAATTGCGAAAACGACCTGAAGAAAAATGATGATGACCAGCCCCGCATCGCTCACTCCTCACCCCTCACCTGAAATCCCGGTCATCGCCATCGATGGCCCCTCCGCGTCCGGCAAAGGCACGGTGGCACAACTCGTCGCCCAGGCGCTGAACTTTCACTATCTCGACAGCGGCGCCTTGTACCGGTTGCTGGCCTTGGCGGCAGGTCGGCACGGCGTGTCGTTCGACGAGGAGGAGGGTTTGGTGCGCTTGGCGGAAGGGCTGGTCATCCGTTTCGAGGGCAATGAGGTGTGGCTGGATGGCGCGCAGGTGGGAGATGCGATTCGTACCGAAGAGTGCGGCAACGGGGCTTCGCGTATCGCTACTTATCCCCGGGTGCGTGCGGCACTGCTGGATCTGCAGCGTGCCTTCCACAAGTCTCCGGGGCTGGTTGCGGACGGCCGCGACATGGGGTCGGTGGTGTTCCCTGGGGCGATGCTCAAAATATTTCTGACCGCTAGCGCTGAGGTGCGGGCTGATCGCCGGTATAAACAGTTGAAGGAAAAAGGAATGCATGCTAATATTAGACAGATTTTGCATGACATCAGGCAACGCGATGAGCGCGACAGCGCGCGGAGTGTGGCCCCATTGCAAAAATGTGCGGATGCCAGCCTGCTGGATACTAGTTCCATGACCATTGTCGAAGCGGTGGACGAGGTGCTGACCAGGTTCAAGCAGGTTCGTGTCCGAATAGGCGCCTCAAGCTCCAACAGTTTTGTCGGTTGAAACATTTCTTTCGCTGCCGCGGCATGTTTCCCTTTTCAGGCTGTTAGAAACTTCTGGCGGGTGATAACTAACCCCGTTGATTGACGGGCTTTTTCAGGTTTTTTAAACAATGACTACTGCTTCCCCTTCTGTTTCACCATCCACTGAAAGTTTCGCCTCTCTGTTCGAAGAGAGTTTGTCCCACCAGGAAATGCGCGCCGGCGAGGTGATCACCGCCGAGGTCGTGCGTGTCGATAACGACAGCGTGGTGGTTAATGCCGGCCTGAAATCCGAAAGCGTCATTGACGCCAACGAATTCAAGAACGACAAGGGTGAAATCGAAGTGAAGCCGGGCGATTTCGTCAAGGTTGCGATCGAAATGCTGGAGGATGGCTACGGTTCGACCAAGCTGTCGCGCGAGAAAGCCAAGCGCGTCGCCGCCTGGCTGGATCTGGAAGCCGCCATGGAAGAGGGTACGCTGGTTAGCGGTATGGTCAATGGCAAGGTCAAGGGCGGACTGACCGTGATGGTCAATGGTATTCGTGCCTTCCTGCCGGGTTCGTTGGTGGATATTCGTCCGGTCAAGGACACTACCCCCTACGAAAACAAGGAAATGGAATTCAAGGTTATCAAGCTGGACCGCAAGCGTAACAACGTTGTGGTTTCGCGCAAGGCAGTGCTGGAGCAGAGCCTGGGCGCAGAGCGTCAGGCACTGCTGGGCAACCTGAAAGAAGGTATGGTCGTCAAGGGTATCGTCAAGAACATCACCGACTACGGCGCGTTCGTGGATCTGGGTGGTGTTGACGGTTTGCTGCACATCACCGACCTGGCCTGGCGCCGCGTCAAGCATCCTTCCGAAGTGCTGGCTGTGGGTGATGAAGTTGAAGCCGTGGTGCTCAAGTTTGACCAGGAGAAGAACCGTGTTTCCCTGGGCGTCAAGCAGCTGGGTGACGATCCTTGGGTCAATCTGTCCCGCCGCTACCCGCAGGGCACCCGCATGTTCGGCAAGGTCACCAACCTGACCGACTACGGTGCATTCGTCGAGATCGAGCAGGGCATCGAAGGTCTGGTGCACGTCTCCGAAATGGACTGGACCAACAAGAACGTGCATCCGGGTAAGGTGGTGCAGTTGGGCGACGAAGTCGAAGTCATGATCCTGGAAATCGACGAAGAGCGCCGCCGCATCTCCCTAGGCATGAAACAGTGCAAATCCAACCCTTGGGATGATTTTGCCGTTACCCACAAGAAGGGTGACAAAGTCTCTGGCCAGATCAAGTCCATCACCGACTTCGGTGTGTTCATCGGCCTGCCTGGCGGCATCGATGGCTTGGTGCACTTGTCCGACCTGTCCTGGAACATGCCGGGCGAAGAAGCCGTGCGCAACTACAAGAAGGGCGATGAAGTCGAAGCCATGGTACTGGCGATTGACGCCGAGCGCGAGCGCATCTCCCTGGGTATCAAGCAGATGGAAGGCGATCCGTTCACCAACTACGTTGCCATGAACGACAAAAACAGCATCGTCAAGGGTATCGTCAAGTCGGCAGATGCCAAGGGTGCAGTCATCACGCTCGACGGCGAAGTGGAAGGCTACCTGCGTGCTTCCGAAGTGTCTCGCGACCGTGTCGAAGACATTCGTACTCACCTGAAGGAAGGCGACGAAGTCGAAGCCAAGATCATTAATATCGATCGCAAGAACCGCAATATCAACCTGTCCATCAAGGCCAAGGATATGGCGGACGAGGCTGATGTGATGCAGAAGATGTCGGCTAGCGATACCGGTGCTGCTGGCACCACCAACCTTGGGGCGTTGTTGAAGGCCAAGATGGATACTAAGCAAACTGGCCAATAACAATCAAACCTCGGAAGGTCAAGCTTATGACAAAATCGGAGCTTATTTCGAAGCTGGCAATGCGTTACTCGCAACTGGTAACAAAGGACGCTGAGCTGGCGGTGAAGACGATCCTCGACGCAATGGGCGATAGCTTGTCCCAGGGCGAGCGGATCGAGATCCGGGGATTCGGCAGTTTTAGCCTGAATTACCGGCCACCCAGAGTTGGTCGCAATCCCAAAACCGGCGGCAAGGTGAGCGTGCCTGAAAAGTACGTGCCACACTTCAAAGCCGGCAAGGAATTGCGCGAGCGGGTTGATGCCAGTTAAAGCGGGCAAGTTGGGTTACTGACTAACCGTAAGGCAAGGCGGCATAATCGAAAGATCATGCCGCCTTTTTATTGTTTTAATGATTGAGAAATAATGCGCTACTTGTCCTGGTTGTTTGGTTTCGTTCTGTTCCTGCTGGCCTTGGGCTTTGCAGTGAAGAACAGCGACACCGTCGTGGTCAATTATTATTTGGGGTACCAGTGGCAGGCGCCGCTGGTTCTGGTGCTGCTGGTGTTTCTCATCGCCGGTGTTGCGATCGGTGTGGCGGCCAGCCTGGGTTTCATCTTCAGGCAGCGACGCGAGATTTTTTTCCTGAAGCGGGAAATGCGGGCCAGGGCGCAGGCGGACAAGAGTGATGAGGAATGAGTGATACTCATCTTATTCCTCCTACCCATTACTCATAACAAATAAAGATGGAATTCGAATACTGGTGGCTCCTGACTTTCCCGTTGTTTTTTAGCCTGGGCTGGATGGCGGCGCGGATCGATATCAAGCATGTCCTGTCGGAATCACGCAGGCTGCCCGCTTCCTATTTTCAGGGGCTGAACTTCCTTCTCAACGAGCAGACCGACAAGGCGATCGAGGCTTTCATCGAAATCGCCAAGGCCGATAACGAAACAGTCGAGTTGCAATTTGCACTCGGCAGCCTGTTCCGCCGGCGCGGCGAGGTGGAGCGCGCCATTCGCATGCACCAGAGCCTGCTGGAGCGCAACGACCTGGAAGAGGAAAAGAAACTGACCGCGATGAACGAACTGGGTCAGGATTACCTGAAAGCGGGCTTGCTGGATCGTGCCGAGCAGGTCTTCAGCGAGTTGCAGCAAACTCGCTACTCTAGTGGGGCGCTGAAATACCTGCTGGAAATCTATGTGCTGGAAAAAGACTGGCTCAAGGCAGTCGAGGCGGCGCGCAGGCTGGGCGAGATTTCCAGCCGCTCCTACCAGATCGAGATCGCACATTTTTACTGTGAACTGGCGGCCAGCGAGATTGCCCATTCCGACCATGCCGCGGCACGCGAGCATCTGGATGAAGCGCTGCGGGTGAATCGCGACAGCGTGCGCGCCAACATTCTGCATGGCGACATTGAAATCGCCGAAGGGCGGCACGAGGCTGCGATCCAATGCTGGAAGCGAGTCGAAACGCAAAATCCGGCACACCTCGCTCTGGTGGCAGAGCGCCTTCTGGCGAGCCATCGTACGCTTGACCGGTTTGCCGAAGGCATGGATCTGCTGCGCGGCTACCTTGCTCGCTACGGCTCGCTGGATATGCTGAACGTGATCTTCCAGGCAGTACTGGAAACCGAGGGGCCGCAGGTCGCCTACCAATTGGCGCGCGACGAGTTGCGACGTAATCCCAGCATGCGCGGCCTCGACCGGCTGCTGGAGGCGCAACTGATGGAAGCCCCTGCCGAGCGCAGGCAGGATTTGCAGCTGGTGCATAATTTAATTCATCAGCATTCCGCCGGACTGGCGTTGTATCGCTGCGAGAACTGCGGTTTCAGAGCGCGCCAGTATTTCTGGCATTGCCCTGCCTGCGGTAAGTGGGAAACCTATCCTCCGCGTCGTAGCGAGGAAACCGAAGTGCTGGTTAAGGCCAGTATGCAGGACTTAATGTAATCATGAACAATCCCAAAATCATCGTCGCTCTCGATTTCTCTGTGCAGAAGGACGCACTGGCGCTGGTGGACAGGCTCGATCCCAAACTGTGCCGGCTCAAGGTCGGCAAGGAAATGTTCACCGCCTGCGGCCCGGTGCTGGTAGAGACGCTCATCCAGCGTGGATTCGAGGTTTTCCTCGATTTGAAATTCCATGATATCCCCAATACCGTGGCAAGCGCCTGCAAGGCAGCGGCCCAGCTTGGCGTGTGGATGGTCAATGTCCATGCGCTGGGCGGGCGACGCATGATGGAAGCTGCGCGTGTAGCCCTGGAAGACGTGGCCTCACGGCCCAAGTTGATTGCGGTGACCGTGCTGACCAGCATGGGCCAGGCGGATTTGAATGAACTGGGCATACCCGGCGAACCGCGAGATACCGTGCTGCGGTTGGCGAAGCTGGCGCAGGCCAGCGGTCTGGATGGGGTGGTGTGTTCCGCGCAGGAGGCACAGCCGCTGCGGCAAGAACTGGGGGCAGATTTTTGCCTGGTGACGCCCGGAATTCGTCCGGCGAACTCCTCGCAGGACGACCAGGTGCGGATCGTTACGCCGCTGGAGGCAATCCTCCTTGGCTCGGATTATCTGGTGATCGGCCGGCCCATTACCAAGGCGGCCGATCCCCTGCAGGTTCTACAGCAAATCAATCTTGACCTTACTAGTGGAGAAAAACAATGAAAGTTAGCGTGATCGGCACCGGCTATGTCGGCCTGGTGACAGGCACCTGCCTGGCGGAAGTGGGCAACGATGTATTGTGCCTGGACGTGGACGTGAACAAGATCAATATCCTCAAGCAGGGCGGGATCCCGATTTATGAGCCGGGTCTGGAAGACATGGTGAAGCGCAACGTGGCCGCAGGCCGTCTGCGCTTCACCACTGACATGGCCGAGAGTGCAAGGCACGGCACTATCCAGTTTATCGCCGTAGGCACGCCGCCGGACGAGGACGGCTCCGCCGACCTGCAGTACGTGGTTGCCGCGGCTCGTGCCATCGGCCAGAACATGCAGGAATACAAAGTGATCGTGGACAAGTCCACGGTGCCGGTGGGAACTGCCGACAAAGTCCGTGTCGCAGTTCAGGAAGAGTTGAGCAAGCGCGGTACCCAGCTCGAATTCAGCATCGCATCCAACCCGGAATTCCTCAAGGAAGGTGCGGCAGTGGATGACTTCATGCGTCCCGACCGCATCGTCCTCGGTGCCGAGGATGCCCGTGCCGTGGAACTGATGCGCTCGCTGTATGCACCCTTCAACCGCAACCACGACCGCCTGATCGTGATGGACATCAAGTCCGCCGAACTCACCAAGTATGCCGCCAACGCCATGCTCGCCACCCGCATCTCGTTCATGAACGAGCTGGCGTTGCTGGCCGAGAAAATGGGCGCCGACATCGAGAACGTGCGCCACGGCATCGGCTCCGATCCGCGCATCGGCTACCATTTTCTCTATGCCGGCTGTGGCTATGGCGGTTCCTGTTTCCCCAAGGACGTGCAGGCCATGCAGCGTACCGCCAAGGAATACGGCAGCGAGCTGCGTATCCTGAATGCCGTGGAAGTGGCTAACGAGCGCCAGAAGGAAGTGCTGCTCGACAAGATCACCGCCAGATTCGGGGACGACCTCAGCGGCAAGAATATTGCTCTCTGGGGCCTTGCATTCAAGCCCAACACCGATGATATGCGTGACGCCCCCAGCCGTGTGCTGATCAAGGGGTTGTGGGAGCGTGGCGCTACCGTGACAGCCTACGATCCGGTGGCGATGCATGAGGCCACGCGAATTTTTGGCAACGATCCTCGCCTGAAACTGGTGGATACACAGATGGCGGCCCTGGAGGGGGCGGATGCACTGGCCATCGTCACCGAGTGGCAAGTGTTCCGCGCGCCGGATTTCGCCGCGCTCAAAGCCAAGCTCAAGAACCCGGTGATCTTCGACGGCCGCAATTTGTACGATCCGAAGGATGTGCGTGCCCATGGGGTCGAGTATTTCGGCATCGGGCGGTTGTAAATAACGTAATGGGTGAGGAGGGATGGGTGATGAAAACCTCAGTCCATCACCCATTGCCCATGACTCATTGCTAATCTATGAAATTACCTAACTTCGAAAATGCCCGCGTCCTGGTCGTGGGTGACATCATGCTCGACCGTTACTGGTTTGGCGAGGTGAGCCGTATCTCGCCCGAGGCGCCGGTGCCGGTGGTGCACGTAAGTCGCACCGAGGAGCGGCCGGGTGGCGCCGCCAACGTGGCTCGCAATGCCACGGCGCTGGGTGCCAGGGTTTCCCTGCTGTCGGTGGCGGGCAAGGACGAGGCGGGTGATAGCCTGGCCCGTCTGCTGCATAACGAGAACGTCAACGTGGTGCTGCACCGCGACGCGGGTCTGGATACCACCATCAAGCTGCGCGTGATCGGGCGGCAGCAGCAGCTGCTGCGTATCGATTTCGAGACTCAGCCAAGTCACGAGGTGCTGCTCAGCAAGCTGGCGGATTTCGAGAAAATGCTGGCCGACGCCGATGTGGTGATCCTGTCGGATTACGGCAAGGGTGGGTTGACTCATATCAAGCAAATGATAGCGCTGGCCAACCTGGCAGGTAAACCGGTGCTGGTCGACCCCAAGGGCGATGATTACGCGCGCTACCAGGGAGCCACCTTGTTGACGCCTAATCGGGGTGAATTCCGCGAAGTGGCGGGGAGCTGGAAAAACGAGGAAGAACTGGCGAAGAAAGCACAGCAACTGCGTCAAGAGCTCGATTTGCAGGCGCTGCTGGTGACTCGTAGCGAAGAAGGAATGACGCTCTACCGCGAAGCAGGCACGGTACATGAACATGCCCTGGCACGAGAGGTTTACGACGTCAGCGGCGCAGGCGACACCGTGATCGCCACCTTGGGCGTGATGATGGCGGGCGGCGCCAGCCTGCCGGAGGCGGTGCGCGTCGCCAATCTTGCTGCCGGCATCGTGGTCGGCAAGCTCGGCACCGCGGTGGTGAGCCGTGAAGAACTGATTGCAGAATTGAATAAATAAAGGATAAGCCATGTACTACATCGTTACCGGCGCGGCCGGCTTCATCGGCGCCAACCTCGTCAAGGGTCTGAACGACCGCGGCATCACCGACATCATCGCGGTGGACAATATGAAAAAGGCTGACAAATTCAAGAATCTGGTGGATTGCGAGATCGCCGATTATCTGGACAAGGAGGATTTCCTCGATCTGTTCCTCGATGGTGCATTCGAGGGCGAGGTTGCCGCTGTATTTCACGAGGGTGCCTGCTCCGATACCATGGAGACCGACGGCCGCTACATGATGGAGAATAACTACCGCTATACCGTGTCGCTGCTGGATTATTGCCAGAACGAGGATGTGCCATTGCTGTACGCTTCCTCGGCCAGCGTTTACGGCGGCGGCACGGTGTTCAGCGAGTCGCGCGAGCACGAGGGACCGCTCAACGTCTACGGCTATTCCAAGTTCCTTCTCGACCAGTACGTGCGCCGCATGTGGCAGCACAAAACCTCGCAGATCGTCGGATTTCGCTATTTCAACGTGTATGGACCGCGTGAGCAGCACAAGGGGCGCATGGCCTCGGTCGCCTTCCATTTCTTCAACCAGTACCAGGCCGAAGGCAAGGTCAAGCTGTTTGAAGGCTGCGATGGCTATGCCAACGGCGAGCAGCGGCGAGATTTCGTGTCGGTGGAGGATGTGGTCAAGGTCAACATGTGGTTCCTCGATCACCCCGAGCAATCCGGCATCTTCAACCTCGGCACCGGCAGCAGCCAAACTTTCAACGACGTGGCAGTTGCGGCCGTGAATTCATGCCGCAAGGCCAAGGGCGAAGCGCCGCTTGGCCTGAAGGAGATGCAGGCGCAGGGGTTGGTCGAATACGTCACCTTTCCCGAGGCGCTCAAGGGCAAGTACCAGAGCTTCACCCAGGCGGACATTTCCGCGCTGCGCACGTCAGGCTATAATGAGCCATTCCTGACCGTGGAGCAGGGTGTGGAGCGCTATGTGGGTCATCTGCGTCAACGCGCGTAGCGCTACGGCGTTAAGAGGGTTGCAAGTCTGTTTTGTTAATCAACCCAAGGGGATTTTCATGAAAAAACTGTTTCTTATCCTGATCGCCTGTTTAGCATTTGTTACTGCTGCTTTTGCCGGTCCGGTCAATCTGAATACCGCCAGCGAATCTGAACTCGATACTCTGAAGGGCGTCGGTCCGGTGAAAGCCAAAGCGATCATGGACTATCGCGTCAAGAATGGCCCGTTCAAGTCGGTGGATGATCTGGAAAAGGTGCCAGGTTTTGGCAAAAAGACGGTGGACAGTCTGCGCGCCGACCTGACGGTGAACGGTGGTGCTACACCCTCCAAGGCTGAAAGAAAGGCCAAACCGGAAGCCAGGAAGGAAGCGGTGCCAGCCAAGGCGGACAACAAGGCTGCCAAGAAAGATGACATCAAGAAAGCTGCTGACAAGAAGTAATTGCTACCGAAGCATTACTAAAACAGCCCCGCTTGCGGGGCTGTTGTTATTTGCGGGGTATGTTTGAGTGTTTCGGGCAAATGCTTTAAATTGAACAAATTGGTATTAAATAGAAAGTGAGCTGCGTTTGTCTGATGCAGGAGAAATGCTGATTCCGTCCTGGGCGATGGGCCTTCATGCCATAGCCATAGCAGTGCTGGATGAGGAAGGCGGGGTTGTCGAGTTCAATCAGGGTTTTCTTTCCGTAGCAGCGGAAGCGAAGACGGAGGGAGCCGGCGTGCGCCTGGCCAAGCCGGATAGGGCAGAGCTCAGCCGGGCAGAAGTCAGGCTGGACGGCAAGGCATACAGCGGACCTATCGTCCTTGCGGGTTTGTCGGATGGCTGGGGTGCTCTGTCCGGCAGCATCTACCGTACCGGATCAGGATGGCTGCTCGCCGCCGAGGTGGGCATTTCGGCTTTCCCCCAGCTCAATGGCGTGATCGATCGGCTGGGCAGGGAACTGGAGGATACGGAACGCACTCTAGCGCGACGCAATCAGGCGCTGCAAAAAGCACTGGAGGAGGTCGAAACGCTCAAGCGCCAGGACACCCTGACCGGTTTGGCTAACCGCAGAAGCCTGGATGACCGTATCGCCGAAGAAATCGGCCGATGGGAACGGTATCGCCGCCCGCTGGGACTGATATTGATGGAGATGGATGACTTCGGCGGGGTCAATGAAAACTACGGCCGTGAAGTGGGGGATGAACTGCTGCACCATGTAGCGACGGTTATCACTCACTCGGTGCGCACCACCGACTTGGCAGCACGCTACGGCGGATTGGAGTTTGCCATGCTGCTGCCGGAAACCAACGAAATGGGCGCGCTGATTGTGGCTGAACGGCTGAGAATGGAGCTGGAAGGGCAGTTTATCCTGCCCATGACACGCCCTCTGACCGCCAGCTTTGGTGTAGCCATGCTGTTACCGGGGGAAAGCCGCCAAGAGTTGTATGCCAGGGCTGGGCGGGCGGTTGGGTATTCCAAGAAAAACGGCGGGAATTGCGTGACCATGGCGGGTGTAATCAGCGAATGCGACCAGCTATATGGGGTTGCTCCACAAAGCACACAAGGAACAGGCAAGAATGTTTAAAAGCATCGAGGAATTCGTTGGCAATACGCCACTGGTGAAGCTGAAACGATTACCAGGCAATACCGGCAACACCCTGCTGGTCAAACTGGAAGGCAACAACCCGGCCGGTTCGGTCAAGGACCGGCCGGCGCTTTTCATGATTCAGCAGGCAGAGGCGCGCGGCGAGATCAAGCCGGGCGACACCCTGATCGAGGCGACCAGCGGTAATACAGGCATCGCCCTGGCGATGGCGGCGGCGATGCGCGGGTACAAAATGGTACTGGTGATGCCGGAGCATATGAGCATGGAGCGGCGTCAAGTGATGCGCGCCTTCGGCGCGGAAATCGTGCTGACGCCGAAGGAAGGCAGCATGGAAGCCGCGATCGACGCGGCCAACCGTTTGCGCGACGAGGGTCGGGGGATCATCCTCGATCAGTTTTCCAACCCGGACAACCCGCAAGCCCATTACGAGGGCACCGGCCCGGAAATCTGGCGCGACACTCAGGGAAAAATCACCCATTTCGTCAGCAGCATGGGCACCACCGGCACCATCATGGGCTGCTCGCGCTACCTCAAGGAACAGAATCCGGACATCCAGATCATCGGCGTTCAGCCGTCCGAAGGCTCGCAGATTCCCGGCATTCGCAAGTGGCCTCTGGCCTATCTGCCGAAAATCTGCGATTTCAAGCGAGTGGACCGGCTGATCGAAGTCGGCCAGCAGGAGGCCGAGGAAATCACGCGCCAGCTGGCGGCGGAGGAAGGTATTTTCGCCGGCATCTCGTCCGGCGGCGCATTGGCGGCTGCGCTCAGAGTGTCGGCGGAAACCGAAAACGCAGTCATCGTGTCCATTGTGTGTGACCGGGGTGACCGCTACCTCTCCACCGGCGTTTTCCCGGCCTGAATCTACGGAATGAAGTCTTCCTGGCCGTGGGCTCTGCCTGTCCGAGCCCTGATTCTGTTCGCGTTGCTTTCTCCCGTTGTCCAGGCCGGGCAAATCACGCTGAGCGTCGACGACATCTCTTCACCCGCTTTTCACGCCAAGGCGATTAGCGCCACGCTGGACGGCCCGGATTTTTCCCGTTTCGAGGCGCGCATCGGGGAGCTTTCCCTGCGTGATCGGACATGGCGCAAGGTGCGCCTGACCTGCGTAAAGACACAATGGAATAATGGCGTGATCCGCTGCGACCAGGGCGAACTGGATCTGGGTGAAAAGTTGCCGATACGCTTCGTTTATCAGCAGCAGTCAAAAACGCTGGGGCTGACTCTGGATTTTCCTCATGGTGAGACTTGGCAGCTTGGCTCGCAATGGGGCAAGCCCGGCTGGAAAGTCCGGATAGAGGCCCGCAACGGGCAGGTCATGCGGCTGGCCGGATTTCTGCCGCAGGGTGGTATTCGACCCACTGCGGGAACGTGGAGTGGCAGCATCAGCCTGGACGGCAGCCGTACTGGGTTGGGAAGCGTCATTGCCGATGCGGTGTTCAAGGATATTGCTTTTGCCGATGCCAGCGGACTGCATGCCGGCGAGAAAATTGGTGGCGGGGTGCGATGCGATGCGTCGCGCCGGAAAGACAGCTGGCTATGGCGGGGCGAGGTGGACTGGAAGTCCGGCGAGGCCTTCTGGCAGCCGCTTTATTTTGCCGATGGTGGCCATCGTTTTGCCGGGCAGGGCAGCCTGGAAGCGGACACGTTGCGCGTCAGCCAGGGCAACCTGCGGTTGGCGGGAGTGGGAGAGGCTCAGCTTTCAGGTGCATGGGGCACAGCGGGCCGGGGCCTGACGGATTTCGATCTTAAGGCGGCGGGCATCGACGTGGCCGGGCTGTATAAGGTGCTGCTCAAACCTTTTCTGGAAAAAACCGCCTTCGCCAAGCTGCAGGCCAAGGGCGCCGCCGATCTGGCGTGGCTCTACCGCGACGGCGTGACCACCGACTTCGACCTGAACCTGCGCGCTGCCGAATTCGTCGACGAGGACCAGCGCTTCGCGCTGCATGGCATGAGCGCCCATATTCCGTGGTCGAACAAGGAAGAGCGTCAGGCGGAGCTTGGTTTCCGGAGCGGTGAGGTTTTGCGCCTGGCTCTGGGCGAAACAAGGGTGCCGCTGACGACGAGAGGATGGCAGATCATCACACCCGACTTTTCCATTCCGCTGCTTGATGGCAGGATCAATGTCGATGGCTTCACTGCCAGCCGTATCGATGGCGCCTGGCAGTGGCGCTTCAGCGGGGGCCTCGCGCCTGTTTCGATGGAGCGTTTCAGCGAGGCATCGAAACTGCCGCTCATGCATGGCACGCTGTCCGGCATCATCCCCGCCGTCAGCTATGCCGGCGGCAATCTCAAGGTGGATGGCGCCTTGTTGTTCAAGGTGTTCGACGGTACTGTCGTGGTCAAAGATCTCTCGCTGTTAGAACCTTTCGGTCGCGTTCCACGCCTGTCGGCTACTCTCGACATGCGTAACCTTGATCTCGATCTGCTGACAAGTGCCTTTTCCTTCGGCAACATGCAGGGGCGCATCGACGTTGCGGTGGCTGGGCTGGAGCTGTCGAACTGGCGTCCGGTGAAGTTCGATGCCAAAGTGGCAAGCAGCCCCGGAAACTATCCGAAGAAGATCAGCCAGAAGGCAGTGCAGAGCATTTCGTCTCTGGGTGGCGCCGGGGCGGCCGCCGCGATACAGCGCAGCTTTCTGAGCTTCTTCGAGCAGTTCGGTTATGACCGGATCGGCCTTTCCTGCGTGCTGCGCAATGGGGTGTGCATGATGGACGGTGTCGAGCCGGCGCCGCATGGCTACGTTATCGTGAAGGGCGGCGGCATACCGGCGATCAGCGTAATCGGTTACAATCGCGAGGTGAGTTGGGACGAGTTGCTGGAGCGGCTGAAGCGGGTCACCCAGAAGAATGTGAAGCCGGTTATCCAGTAAAGAAGCAAAGGAGATTTAATGAGAACATTACCCATGGCTATGGCCGTGTTGCTGGCTGCGACGGTTTCGGCGTGCGTCACCATCAACATCTATTTTCCCGCAGCGGCAGCAGAAAAGGCTGCCGACAAGATCATTGATGAGGTGTGGCAGCTGAAGAAACAGGGCGAAGCACCGGCACCGGCCAAACCGGACGAACAGAAATAGGAGGTCACAATGTACAGCCAGATTCTTCGTTTGTGGATGCTTGTTGCTCTGCTGTGGATGCCTTTTCTGGTATTTGCCGCAGCCGACCTTGAAATCAACACGCCTGCCATCGGCAGCCTGAAAATGACCATGCAGCAGCGTCATGACCAGCTTGCCGGCCACTATGCCAGCGGCGCGGTCGGCCTGACTCACGACGGCCTGATTGCGATGCGCGATGCTGCCTTGGTGCCGCTGGCGCAACGGCAGGCGGTGAACGGCCTGGTTGCGGCAGAGAACCAGGATCGCCAGGCCCTGTATCGCGAGATTGCACGCGCCAACGGCCATCCGGAATGGGAGGAGGAGATACGCACCACCTTCGCCCAGCGCTGGGTGCAGAAGGCCGCGTCGGGATGGTGGCATCAGAATCACGCCGGGGCATGGGTACGAAAATAGTGACCCCCGTTCTGGTATTCGATATTGAAACAGTCCCTGACATCGAGGGGCTGCGCAAACTCAACGGGCTCGGGGATGAAATCGACTCGGCCCAGGTGGCGGAGATGGCCTTTCACCAACGCCGCCAGGTAACCGGCAGCGACTTCCTGCAACTGCACGTGCAGCGTGTGGTGGCGATCTCCTGTGCCCTGCGCGAGCGCGACAGCTTCCGCATCTGGTCGCTGGGCAACCCCGAGGACGACGAGGCAGAGCTGATCCGCCGCTTCTTCGAAGGCATCGAGAAATACACGCCACAGATCGTGTCGTGGAACGGCGGCGGCTTCGACCTGCCGGTGCTGCACTATCGGGCCATGATCCACGGCATCCAGGCGCCGCGCTACTGGGACATGGGCGAGGATGACCGCGAATTCAAGTGGAACAACTACATCAGCCGTTACCATAGCCGCCATCTCGACCTGATGGACCTGCTCGCACTCTACCAGCCGCGCGCCAATGCGCCGCTGGACCAGATCGCGCAACTGGTCGGCCTGCCCGGCAAGCTCGGCATGGATGGCTCGAAAGTCTGGGATGCGTTTCAGAACGGCGAGATCGACGGTATCCGCAATTATTGCGAAACCGACGTCGCCAATACTTACCTGGTTTACCTGCGTTTTCAGCTGATGCGCGGTGCATTGACGCGCGAGGCGTATCAGTCCGAGTGCGATCTGGTGCGCACCACCTTGAGCAAGTCCGATGCGCCGCACTGGCAGGAGTTCCTGGCTCTGTGGAAATGACTAATAAAATCTTTTGAACCGCAGCTGGAGTAAGGTGCGTCTCACGCATCTTTTGCACCGGTGCTGCACCCTATATTTACAGGTTTTTCAAATTGAATCCCAAGACCATCATTGAATCTCTCGACCACGAAGGGCGCGGTGTCGCCCATGTCGACGGCAAAACCATCTTCATCGAAGGCGCCTTACCCGGCGAAACGGTGGAGTATTCCACTTTCAAGAAGAAGCCCAGTTACGAGCAGGCCACGGCAACGAAAATCCTCAAGCCCAGCTTCATGCGCGTCACGCCGCGCTGCCCGAATTTCGGCCTGTGCGGCGGCTGCAGCATGCAGCACATGGAGGCCGGGGCGCAGGTCGCGGCCAAGCAGCGCGTCCTGGAAGACAACCTGTGGCATATCGGCAAGGTACGGGCGGAGGAAATGCTGCCCGCCATCTATGGTCCGCCTTGGGGTTATCGCCACCGGGCGAGGGTGTCGGTTAAATATGTGCGCAAGAAAGAGCGCGTTCTGGTCGGCTTCCATGAAAAACGCAGCAGCTTTATCGCCGACATGGAGACCTGCGAAGTGCTGCCTCCACGCATTTCCGCCCTGCTCATGCCGCTGCGCGCATTGGTCGAGCAGCTTTCCATCCGCGAGCGTTTGCCTCAGGTGGAAGTGGCGCTGGGTCAGGATGTCGACGTGCTGGTGTTGCGCATCATGGACCCGTTGAATGAGCAGGATGAAGCACTGCTGCGGGCATTCGCGGATCGGCACCGGGTCCAGTTCTTCCTGCAGACCAAGGGTCCCGAAACGGTGCACCCGTTTTATCCTTTGGATGCGCCGGAGCTCAACTACACCTTGCCGGATTTCGGCATCGTGATGCCGTTCCGGCCCACTGAATTTACCCAGGTCAACCCGGATATCAACCGCGTGCTGGTGCGGCGCGCAATCAACTTGCTCGACCCGAAGCCGGGCGAGCGCATCGCCGACCTGTTCTGCGGGCTGGGCAATTTCAGCCTGCCGATCGCCCGGCGCGGCGCCGACGTGGTGGGGGTCGAAGGCAGCGCCGCCCTGGTGCAGCGAGCGCAGGCTAATGCGGAGGTCAACAGGCTATCGGCGCGGGCACGGTTTGTCGAGGCGAATCTGTTTGAGACGGATGCCACCGGCCTGAAAAGATTGGGGCATTTCGACAAGATGCTGATCGATCCGCCGCGCGACGGCGCGGCTGAAGTGATCAAGTCACTGACGGAAGACGGACCGAATCGGATCGTCTACGTGTCGTGCAGCCCGTCCACGCTGGCGCGCGATGCCGGAGTGCTGGTGCACGATAAGGGCTATGCGCTGAAAGCCGCCGGTGTGGTCAACATGTTCCCGCATACGGCGCACGTCGAATCCATCGCCCTGTTCGAGAAATAAAAAAGGGCGGCCAATCGGCCGCCCTCTCATGATGCTGTGTAACGCTTAGTCGCGTTCGCCTGACAGTGCCATCAACAACTGCAACAGGTTGACGAACAGGTTGTAGATATCCAGGTAAATCGCCAGGGTCGCCATGATGTAGTTGGTTTCCCCACCGGTGACGACACGGCTCACATCAAACAGGATGAAGCCGGAGAAAATCAGTACGGCGATCGCGGAGATGGTCAGCTGCATCACCGGAATCTGGAAGAACATGTTGGCCAGCGAGGCGACGATCAGCAGGATCAGCCCGATGAACAGGAACTTGCCCATGAAGCTGAAATCTTTCTTGGTCACCGTGGCAAGGGTCGCCAGGGAGAAGAAGATCACGCCGGTTCCGCCTGCCGCTATGCCGACCAGCTGAGCGCCGTTTCTCAGATGCAGAGCAACTTGCAGGATCGGTCCGAGCATCAGGCCCATGAAGAAGGTGAGTCCAAGCAGGAGCGCGACCCCGAGGCCGTTGTCGCGGTTTTTGCTGATTCCCCAGAACAGGCCGAACATCACCGCCATCATGAGGATGAAGCCCATAAACGGGCTTTGCGCCATGAACGAGAAGTTCAGGTTAATGCCGATCACCGCGCCGATCACCGTCGGAACCATGCTCAAACCGAGCAGCATGTAGGTGTTGCGCAATACCTTGTTGGCCGAGAGGGCCAGTTCGGTTGTTTGTGACGTCACTCGCAGTTCAGGTTGCATTCAGTTAACTCCTCGTTACAAAAAAAGACATGAGTAAGACTACGCAATTCGGGTAAAAGTTTCAAGCACTGGTCAATATTGGTGGCAAACGGTATCATGACGGCCATTGGAAGGTTGGCCGAGTGGTTTAAGGCAGCAGTCTTGAAAACTGCCGATCTGAAAGGATCCGTGAGTTCGAATCTCACACCTTCCGCCAAGTTAATATCCAACGCCGTCAAGAAAAGTCCTCAGGCCCGTGTAAATACGGGCTGCTATATCGCCTTTCGTTACCAAGCAAGTCCAAGAGAAATCCCAATAATGTTTACGTTGCCCTCCATGTGGAACCTGATTATCTCGACCATCGTGTTCTTCATCGCTGCCTGGGCTATCCGTCGTTATCTGGATGAGCATGAAATCCCCAATGGCATGACACGCGGGATACTGGTGTTTGTATTCGCCTCCCTGGTGTCATGGGGTGCGGGAGAGGCGGTGGACTGGACCCAGGGGAAAACAGGGGAGCCGCAAGCGGCAGCGCAAACCTCAGCTGATCTGTCCCAACTGCTGAAGGCAGTCAGTCAGGCGCAACCGTGATTTCAGCGTGGCTCAGCCAATGCGACAGAACCCTGAAAAGAAGTTCAGAATAGCGCCTTTCTTCGCAACAGCCGGAACATCATGATTACCAGCATCACCCAACGCATCGCCCAGGAACTTTCCGTTCATCCCAATCAAGTCCAGGCTGCCGTCGATCTGCTCGACGGGGGGGCTACGGTTCCCTTCATTTCTCGCTACCGCAAGGAGGCGACTGGTAGCCTCGACGATACCCAGATGCGCAATCTGGAAGAGCGTCTGCGCTACCTACGCGAGCTGGAGGAAAGGCGCAGCGCCATCCTCAAAAGTGTCGCCGAGCAAGGCAAGCTCAGCCCGGAGCTGGAAAAGGAATTGCTCGACGCCGACAGCAAGGTACGCCTGGAAGACCTCTATCTACCCTACAAACCCAAACGCCGCACCAAGGCAATGATCGCCCGCGAGGCCGGCCTGGAACCGCTGGCTGAGGCGTTGCTGGCGGACCCCATGCAGGTGCCGGAAGAGGTTGCGCTGGCTTACGTCGATGCCGACAAAGGTGTGGCCGACGTCAAAGCCGCGCTGGAAGGAGCGCGCTATATCCTGATGGAGAAATTTTCCGAGGATGCCGAATTACTCGGCAAATTGCGCGAATACCTATGGGATAACGGCGTGCTCAAATCCACCCTGGTGGCAGGCAAGGAGACAGAAGGCGCAAAATTCCGCGACTATTTCGAATCCCGCGAACCGCTGAAAGCCATACCCTCGCACCGTGCGCTCGCGCAGCTGCGCGGGCGCAACGAAGGTTTCCTGCAACTGGCACTGGTACTGGAAGAAGACGAGCAGGCGCAGGGACGCGCCGCGCCGCCCAACCGCTGCGAACAGATGATTGCCCGACGCTTCAACATTGCCGACCGGGGGCGCCCCGCCGACAAGTGGCTGAGCGAAGCCGTGCGCTGGGCGTGGCGGGTGAAGATTTTCCTGCACCTCGACCTGGAATTGACCAACCGTTTGCGCGAAGCCGCCGAGGCCGAAGCGATCCATGTGTTCGCGCGCAATCTCCACGACCTGCTGCTCGCCGCGCCAGCCGGGCCGCGCACCACCATCGGCCTCGATCCGGGGCTGCGCAGCGGGGTGAAAGTGGCGGTGGTGGACACCACCGGCAAGCTGGTCGATTTCGCCACCATCTATCCGCACGAGCCCAAACGTGAGTGGGACAAGTCCGTTGCGGTGATTGCTGCGCTGGCCACCAAGCACCGCGCCGAGCTGATCAGCATCGGCAACGGCACCGCCTCGCGCGAAACCGACAAGCTGGCGAGCGAAGTGATCAAGCGTTACCCCGAACTGAAACTGCAAAAGCTGGTAGTGTCGGAAGCCGGCGCCTCGGTGTATTCCGCCTCGGAACTGGCGGCGCGCGAGTTCCCCGACGTTGACGTGACCATACGCGGCGCGGTGTCCATCGCTCGCCGCCTGCAAGATCCACTCGCCGAACTGGTGAAAATCGACCCCAAAGCCATCGGCGTCGGCCAGTACCAGCACGACGTCAACCAATACGAGCTGGCACGCGGCCTGGATGCAGTAGTGGAGGACTGCGTCAACAAGGTCGGGGTGGACGTGAATACCGCCTCCGCGCCGCTGCTGGCGCGCATCTCCGGGCTGAATGCCACGCTCGCCGGCAATATCGTGAGCTACCGCGACCAGAACGGCGCCTTTCCCAATCGCTCGGCACTGAAAAAAGTCCCGCGCCTCGGCGACAAGACCTTCGAGCAGGCCGCCGGTTTCCTGCGCATCATGAACGGCGACAACCCGCTCGACGCCTCCGCCGTTCACCCGGAGGCCTATCCGCTGGTGGAATGCATCGTCGCTCGCCTCAAGGTAGGCATCAAGGGGTTGATCGGCGACAGCAACACCCTGCGTCGCCTCGCCCCGACCGAATTCACCGACGAGAAATTCGGTCTGCCGACGGTGAAGGACATCCTCTCCGAACTGGAAAAACCCGGTCGCGACCCGCGCCCGGAATTCAGGACGGCGACTTTCCAGGAAGGGGTGGAAGAGGTCAAGGATTTGCAGCCCGGCATGATTCTCGAAGGCGTGGTGACCAACGTCGCCAACTTCGGCGCTTTTGTCGATATCGGCGTACATCAGGATGGTCTGGTACACATTTCGGCGCTGGCGCAAAAATTCGTCAAAGACCCCCACAGTATCGTCAAGGCAGGCGACGTGGTGCGGGTCAAGGTACTGGAAATTGACCTGGTCCGTCGCCGCATCGCGCTCACCATGCGCCTCAGCGACGATACTGCACCTGCTGCGTCGGCAGTGCGCAACGAACATTCACGCAAGCCACAGGCCAAACGCGAGCCGGCGCCTCAAGTTGGAGGCGCGATGGCAGCGGCAATGGCCAAGCTGCGCAAGGGTGGGTAATCCCGAAATCATGAACAGGTGTCTAGGGGTGGTTTCGTAATGCAGATTTTCGACCGTGACGCACTCGAGTCGGCGGTTCGCGACGGACGACGAACATTCACTGAATGCGATTTTTCCAATGCTGATTTGTCCCGATTGGATTTGTCGGCCATCGGGTTCTCCAATTGCGAGATCGCTGGGGCTAACCTGCGCGGAGCTAGCATTTGCGACAGCACCTGGATTGCGTGTAGAGGGGTCGGAGCAAGCCTGCATGCGACTGATTGCGGCGATGCAAGCTTCTTGCGGTGCAATTTCGCAAACACTGATTGGCGCGGTGCAAGGCTTTCGTCTGCATGCTTCGAAGACTGCAAGCTAACGGGCGCAAACTTCAGCGATGCTCGTCTGCTTGGCATCCATTTCGAGCGCTGCCTGCTCGTCAGCGCAATACTTCGGGGCGTGTCATTCCGTAAGAGTGAACTTATAGGGCTTGATTTCACCGACGCCGACCTTGGTGGCGCCGATTTCCGCGATGCCGTGTTAACGGAGTGCAGCTTGCGAGAGGCATCGCTACGGACAGCTTCGTTTCTCAATGCTGATCTGCGTGGATGTGATCTCGGCAGTCTAAACTTTAGTGACGCAGGGGCGTTACGTGGTGCAATTATCTCGAGCTCTCAGGCAACGGAGCTTCTCGGTGGTTTCGGTTTGACAGTGCTTTAGGCGGTTGCCTCATTGATATGCTACCTACTGTTTTTGCTTTTTTGAGCACACCAGGAAAAAGTGGAACCGGCTCTGGAATTGGGTGAAAGGGATTTATGGCGAAGGAGTTCCGAGCTGGGTGGTAGGTAACAGTCTCAAAAGTGCCATAAGCGGTCCTCCAAGCCATTCCCGAAAGCGGACCTTCATCATATGTAATCGCGCAACCCAACTGGGAGTTAGAATCTGGCGCATCACTGTTGTTGGACTGACAGGTATTATCCCAATCGCTCGAAATGAATAGCTGCTTCCTCTACTCCCCAAATACCCTTTGATATCCATGGATCGCGTATCCTGATGGATCAGGGGCTGTTCCTGTTGCGGTTGTTGATGAAGGCGATGCTTAATAGCAGAAATATGCAGCGTGAAATGTTTTCATGTTAAGAACACAGCTGTGTTTACCTGCTCATCTCGGCATCTCCATTATTATCTGGTCGGTACAACATGATCTTTAAAGGTTAGCTATTAAGTTATACTAAAGGATTTATTCAATATTCGTCGCACGTCAGGAGTGCCCACGTCATGTCTATTCTCAGAAAAATTGCTTTATTGGTTCTGCTGCCGATGCTCGCGTTGTTTGCTTTCGGCGCGCTATCCGTCTATGGCATAAATAAACTCAACGGCTACCTCCAGGAAGTCAATAATTATTCCGTGCCGAGCATGAAAAATGTCTCCAACACACAGTTCCAATTCACCCTGATGCACGCCCTCGTATATCGTCATCTTGTCACGCCCGCAGAGAAGACTCAGGAAGTCGAAAAGCGCATCTTGGCTACCCGCGACATCGTCATGAAGAACGTTGCCGAGTATGAGAAAAACCTGATCAGTTCCGATGTCGACCGTGGCTACCTGGCGCAGCTGCACCCTGCCCTAGATGCCTATTTTGATATGGCTAAACGGGTGATGGAACTCTCGGCGAAAGGAGAAAAACAAGCGGCGATAGATCTCTTTGCCAAAGAGGCGACCAAGACGCGCTCCGGCGCCACCGACGTCATGGATAAACTCTCGACATTCAATGCCAAACATGCTGACGAACTCGCGGCGGACGGGGAAAAGGCCTACAAGTTCACCTTGACCATGGTGGGGGTGGTTGCGCTGGTGATGATTCTTTCCGTCGGTGTGTCGGGCTACCTGGTAGGCCGCTCCATCGTCAAACCTTTCCAGGCCATGAAGAACTCGATGCTGGAAGTGAGTATTGCCCTTGATTTCACCAAGCGGATAGACGCCAGTTCCACGGACGAAATCGGTGCGGCTTCAAAAGCGTACAACGCGCTCCTGGAACGCCTTCACGCCAACTTCAGACAGATCAAGGCGGATGTGGATCATGCTAGCCGATCCGCCGGGGAGATGACCACCGCAGCCGATCAGATTGCCTATGGCTCCAATGTGCAGAGCGAGGCGGCTTCATCGATGGCGGCAAGCATCGAGCAATTGACGGTGAGTATCAATCATATTGCCGAGCGTGCGAAGGACACCAGAGCCCTTGCTAGTAAAGCGGGCGACTTGGCCGATAGCGGCAGCAAGGTCATCGTTTCGTCAGTTGCCAAGATCAATGACATCGCCGGCTCGGCCAAGCTCGCCGCAGAAAAAATCAGCGAACTCAAGAGGCAGAGTGAAAGCATTTTCACGGTGGTGACGGTCATCAAGGAAGTGGCAGATCAAACGAATTTGCTGGCCCTCAATGCCGCCATCGAGGCGGCGAGAGCCGGCGAACAAGGCCGCGGCTTTGCCGTGGTGGCCGACGAGGTCAGAAAACTTGCGGAAAAGACGACCAATTCAACCCAGGCAATTTCCGATTTACTCAGTGGCGTGCAGGCAAGCGCAACCAATGCCCATGACAGCATGAACTCAATGGTCGCCCTGGTGGAAGAGGGAATCGAAGGGGCAAAGAGCGCAGGGGCGGCCATAGAACAGATCCGCTCGGGAACTCAGGATGTCGTGGTCATGGTGTCGGAAATATCTGACGCCGTATTGGAACAAGGGCAGGCGAGCGATCATATTGCGCAGCAAGTTGAGCGTATTGCCCAGATGACCGAAGAGAACAGTTCGAGTGCCAGCAGTGCCGCCGCCGTCGCAAAACAGGTGAATGATATGGCACTATCCATCCGGGACACGGTCAGCGCTTACCATGTTTAGTAGTTTCCCAGCAGTTGCCAATATAGGCGACAGAAGGCGCTTGGAAAAAATGAGTGGACGAGGCGAGGCATTTCACTGATCGAGTGATCCGTCGTCCAACTCCGCGTTCAACACGGATGCGCGCATAAGCCTCGCGCGTCGGTTAGCTCAACCTTGAACTTCTGTATTCCGAAAGCCTCATCCGTCCGCTCCGGGTCGCGAAGGGAAATTAATCTTTCCGGATGGCTGATGTTGATCAGAGGGAAAGCTTGAAGTGTATCGGGTAGTACTCGCTACGAGTGGCAGTCGCCTATCGCAACGCCTTCATCCAAGCAGGGCAACGCTTTTTACCTGGGCGAAAACGGTTGTTCCCGGCTGAAGTTTTAGAAGGGTGCAGGATTTGCGGGTGATCCGCGCCAGCAGCGGGACGCCTCCCGTATCGAGTCGAACCATGACCTGAGAGGGATTTTCGTCGGCAATTTCCACTACTTGGGCCAGCAGGATGTTGAGGATGCTGGAATCGTCGTGACGCCCAAGCGCGAGGCTTACATCGCGGGCATGGATGCGCAGGCGCATGGGGTGCCCCGGTGCTTGGGTTTGCCGGGCGACGTTGATGCTGCCGCCGCTGTAATCCAGTCGGGTGAGGTGAAACGCGTCGTCATGCGCCCCGATCACGGTATCCACCACCACGCCCGCTTCGTCGCCGTGGGCCAGTGGGAGATCCAGGCGCGCCAGCATTGCATGAAGTGGCCCATTTGCCACTGTTTTACCTCTGTCCATCAGCACCATGTGGTCGGCCAGCCGCGCTACTTCATCCGGAGAGTGGCTGACATAGATGACCGGGATCGATAGTTCGTCGTGGAGGCGCTCCAGGTAGGGAAGGATGTCCTTCTTGCTGGCCAGGTCCAGTGCTGCCAACGGGTTCATCCATCAGGGGCAGGCGCGGGCTGGACAGCAGCGCACGAGCGATCGCCACGCGTTGCCGTTCTCCGCCGGATAAATGCGCAGGGCTGTGGTTGAGAAGTTGCCCGATGCCGACCAACTCGACAGCCAGCTCGAAACTCACCCGTCGTTCCGCCGCCGGAATGCGTTTCCAGCCATATTCAAGATTGTGGCGCACGTTCAGGTGGGGAAACAGGCTGGCTTCCTGAAACACGTACCCCAGAGGGCGGCGGTGGGTAGGCAGGAAGAAACCGTTGTTTTCATCCTGCCAGAGCTCGCCGTTCACTGTGAGGCAGCCATCTGGCGCTCGTTCCAGGCCGGCGAGGCAGCGTAGCACCGTGGTTTTGCCCGATCCCGAGTTGCCGAACAGGGCGGTTACTCCTCGTCCGGGTACATCGAACGAGGCGTCCAGCCGGAAATTACCGAGGGCCAGTCCGAGCCGGGCAGACAGGTTACTCATGGCCCAACTCTCTGCGTGCGCTGGCCGAAACCATACAGCGCCAGCAGTACCAGGAAAGAAAACAGCAGCATGCCGCCGGCGAGCCAGTGGGCCTGCGCATATTCCATTGCCTCGACATGGTCGTAGATGGCCACGGAAAGCACTCGGGTGGCTCCGGGAATGTTGCCGCCTATCATCAGTACAACCCCGAACTCACCCACGGTGTGGGCGAATCCCAATATGGTGGCAGTGAGGAAGCCGGGTCTGGCAAGAGGGACGGCTACGCTGAAAAATCGGTCCCAAGGGCCGGCGCGCAAAGTGGATGCGACTTCCAGGGGGCGGGTGCCCAGCGCTTCGAAGGCATTTTGGATGGGCTGCACCACGAAGGGCAGGGAATACAACACCGAGCCTACCACCAGCCCGGCGAAAGTGAAGGGCAGGGTGCCCAGGCCGAGCGTCTGAGTCAACTGCCCCATCGGGCCTTGAGGTCCCAGGGTCATCAGCAGATAGAAGCCCAGCACCGTTGGTGGCAGTACCAGGGGCATGGCGACAAGGGCTCCTACGGGTATTTTTAGCCAGGACGAGGTACGTGCCAGCCACCAGGCGAGCGGCGTGCCGATGAGGAGCAAAAACAGAGTGGTGGTTGTCGCCAGACGCAGGGTCAGCCAGACCGGGGCGAAATCGAAGGCGTTCAAGTCAGACTCCTCATTCAGGCAGGCCATAGCCGTAACGCTTGATGATCGTGGTGGCCTTGTCCGATTTCAGGTATTTGAGCAATTGCTCTGCTGCGGTCTTGCCCTTGCCTCTGGCAAGCAGGATCGCATCCTGGCGGATCGGTGCATGCAGGGTTTGAGGTACAAGCCAGAACGAGCCCTGGTGTTCTGCGCTGTCCTGCCTAATCTGGGAAAGCGCCACAAAACCGAGTTCAGCGTTGCCACTGGAGACGAACTGGTGGGTCTGGGCAATGTTTTCGCCGAAAACCAGTCGGGACTGCAGCGGTTGCCACACGCCCTGTTTTTCCAAAACCTCCTGCGCCGCGCGGCCATAGGGTGCCAGTTTGGGATTGGCGATGGCCAAGTGGCGGAAGTCGCCTTTCTTCAGCACTTCGCCTTGGGGACCGACATAGCCCGGCTTCGGGCTCCACAACACCAGCTTTCCGATGGCGTAGGTAAAGCGGGAGCCGGCTACGCTCAGCCCTTCCTTTTCGAGCTTTGCCGGGGTTGCTTCGTCAGCGGACAGGAATATTTCGAAGGGCGCACCGTTCTTGATTTGCGCATAGAGTTTGCCCGTTCCTCCGGAGGAAACCAGCGCCATGTTGCCGGTATCCCGGGCAAATTCTGCTGCTATCTTTTCCATCGGTGCGGCGAAATTGGAGGCTACTGCGACATGGACCTCGTCTGCTGCCGCCACGTGCGTTAGCAAGCCGAAGATAAGCACTGGAATCCAGTTCAAATATTTCATTCTTCCTTGGAGCCGGGAGAGTTGCCGAAATCAGCAGGAGCCCTGGCTCGGCTCACGTGCTAAATCCCACCTCTTGTTGCGTCGGCCCAGTTGTTGGGGGTTTCGTAAATCCGCACCCGTTCGAGGCGCAGATTGTTGCCGTAGGTGTCGCGGTAGGCCAGTTCCAGAATCTGGAACGCTTTGGCGGCAAGATTTTCCGCAGTGGGCACGCAGTCGAGCACAACGGTCTTGTGCCCTTCGATGGTGCGCAGGAAATCGGCAACGACGGTGTCGCCGACATACACCAGAAAAGCGTGGTCCCACGGTTCCACCACATGCTTCTGGGCGATGGCCTTGATGTCGGAAAAGTCCATGACCATGCCTTCTTCCGACGAGCCGGGCGTGTTGATGATGCTGCCGGACAGGGTGATCTCGATGGCGTAACGATGGCCGTGCATATGGCGGCACTGGCTTTTATGGTGCGGGATGCGGTGGCCGGCGTCGAATTCGAGTCTGCGCGTGATCAGCATATTTGAGGGCCAAGGGTGGTGGTCGATTCCCGGTGGATTATATCATTGCACTGAATTTGTTGGCGCCTGGGATGGCGAAGCCTTAAAATCGGCGTTATGTCCCAAGTGCTGAACATTTACGACCATGACCGCGACAGCGCAGGGATGACCTATGTCTATCCGGTGATCTCGCGCCGAGCCAGTGGCGTTTCAGTGGGGATCAACCTGAACACCAACAATGCCTGTAACTGGCGCTGCATTTATTGTCAGGTGCCCGACCTCAAGCGCGGTGGCGCCCCTGAGGTAGACCTGGAAAAGCTGGCAGGGGAGTTGCGCGGTTTTTTGCGGGAGTTGATCCAGGGCGATTTCATGCAACGACGGGTGCCGGCCGAGGCGCGGCGGCTTAACGATATTGCCCTGTCCGGCAATGGCGAACCGACCAGTGCTAAGGAGTTCGTCCAGGTTGTCGATTTGATTGGTGAGATCATGGCTGAATTCGACCTGATCGGTAAGATCAAGCTGGTGTTGATCACCAACGGCAGCCTGATTCAGCGCGCCAAGGTCCAGAAAGGTCTGCGAAAAATGGCCGGTCTTGGCGGAGAGGTGTGGTTCAAGCTGGACAGCGCCACGGCGAATGGGATGAGCAGGATTAACAATACTCGCCAGACGGCAGAAAAAATGCATGACAACTTGCGGACGGCTGCGCTGTTATGCCCGACCTGGCTGCAAACCTGTGTTTTTGAGTTTGACGGCCAGCCTCCCGCAGATGTGGAGCGGCAGGCTTATTTGAGTTTTATCGGTCGTCTGCAGGCTGAAGAAGTGCCGTTTCGGGGCGTATTGTTATACGGCCTCGCGCGCCCTTCGATGCAACCCGAAGCGGCGCGCTTGTCGGCATTGCCGCAAGAGTGGATGTTGAATTTCGCGGCTGAGATCGAGGAGCAGGGTGTTGCGGTAAAGCTGAGTTGCTAGGCTCTATCCGGGTCAAGCTTCTTTTTTCTTGGCACGAGCCGCTTTTTTCAGACTTTTATACAAATCTGAATGCTCTTCCTTCATGAAGTTGATGATTTCGAAGTCTTCTTTTTTGACCTTGGTCAAGTCCAGCTGCTCCACATGGACGAGGCGCAGCAGCTCTCTTACCGGTTTCGGCATGTTGCGACCGCTTTCATAGCGGGAGCCGCCACTTTGGGTTACACCGATTTGGGTCCAGAACTCCTGCTGGTTCAGACCAAGCTTCCGCCGGATTTCTCTCGGGTTTAAGATATTTTCAAATATTTTCATGGCGTTAGTGTAAGTTATTAATAAAGGGACTAAATAAAACCCCTATCGTTAGATAGGGGAAACTACTAGTTCAGGATGTAATATTATCACGACTGTTTTAATAATACACATTAAAATGACAATGGGTTTCATGGGGAGTTCCCTTAGAGGTGGCGACCCTGATATTTATCAATTTATTTGGCGGGAATTCGTCATGTGCTCGTCATCTTTCCGTAATTCAATTAAAATCATCAATTTTTTGCGGGATGTGCAATGGCACTGATTGTTCAGAAATATGGCGGCACGTCGGTCGGCAACCCCGAGCGAATCAAGAACGTTGCCCAGCGCGTAGCTAAATTCAAGATGCTCGGCCATCAGGTCGTAGTCGTTCTTTCCGCCATGAGCGGAGAGACTAACCGCCTGATTGCTTTGGCCAAGGAAGTTCAACCCAACCCCGATTTGCGTGAAATGGATGTGTTGCTTTCCACCGGCGAGCAGGTGACGATTGCGCTGCTTTCCATGGCACTGATGGAACTGGGGCTGAAGGCGCGGAGCTATACCGGCTCCCAAGTCAAGATCATCACCGACAGCGCGCACTCCAAGGCGCGCATACTCGACATTGAAGAACACAACATGCGCGCCGACCTGGACGCTGGCTATGTGGTCGTGGTGGCGGGTTTCCAGGGGGTGGACGAAAAAGGCAACATCACCACCCTCGGTCGCGGCGGTTCGGATACCACCGGTGTGGCGCTGGCCGCGGCGCTGAAGGCCGACGAATGTCAGATCTACACTGATGTGGATGGCGTCTACACGACTGACCCGCGCCTCGTTCCGGAAGCACGTCGGCTCAAGACCATCACCTTTGAGGAAATGCTGGAGATGGCGAGCCTCGGCTCCAAAGTGCTGCAAATCCGCTCGGTGGAATTTGCCGGCAAGTATAAGGTCAAGTTGCGCGTTCTCTCGAGCTTCGATGAAGAAGGCGAGGGTACCCTGATCACCTTTGAGGAAGAAGATAACATGGAACAAGCGATTATTTCGGGTATCGCGTTCAACCGCGATGAAGCAAAAATCACCGTACTTGGCGTGCCGGACCGCCCTGGCATCGCCTACCAGATCCTCGGCCCGGTGGGCGAGGCCAATATCGACGTAGACATGATCATCCAGAACGTCGGCGCGGACGGCTCCACCGATTTCACCTTTACCGTCCACCGTAACGAATACAAAAAAGCGCTGGAAGTGCTGAAAGGCGTGCAATCCCACATTGGCGCTCGCGAGATTTCCGGCGACGACCGCATCGCCAAGGTCTCCGTGATTGGCGTCGGCATGCGATCTCATGCCGGGATCGCCAGCAACATGTTCAGGACTCTGGCTGAAGAAGGGATTAACATCCAGATGATTTCCACCTCCGAAATCAAGATTTCGGTGGTGATCGACGAGAAGTACATGGAATTGGCTGTTCGCGTGTTGCACAAGGCGTTCGGCCTGGAACAGGGGGTCTAGCAGCCTGCCCGACAGGCTGCTAGCGGTTTGACCTTTTGGGTCTAAGTCGGTATCCTTGCGCACTTCGGAGAGATGGCCGAGTGGTCGAAGGTACTCCCCTGCTAAGGGAGCGTAGGGTTTATAGCCTTACCGAGGGTTCGAATCCCTCTCTCTCCGCCAAGTTTACTCAACTGCCTGTATTGTTTGAGAGTATTTATTAAATCAATGAGTTGTAGCTAATCGTTGTGGCTAATACTGTAGCTAAAAACGTAGCTAAGGACTCAAAGATTATGTACGTGATACCACGCGGACAGATATTCTGGTTTTCCCGGAATCTCAAACACTTGGCAGGGCAGTTTATTCAACTGGCCTCCGGAACTCAGTTAGTCGGAAGGAACGGCTATCTGCGTTTTTCGCTTGGGACAGGTAACCGACGCGAGGCGGAACGCCTCGGTCGTCGTTACGCTGTTGAGGTTGATGATGCCTTGGAGCATCTGAACCGCACCCAAAAGGCCTCAGGCCAGCCCATCACCTCTGAGGACATCCAACTCGCTACGGATACCATGCAGTCATCCCTGCTGGCTGCGGACGAATCGGTGTACAAGGCGGCACTTGAGGCTGTTTTATCTGGCAAAGAAGCAGAGCGCGCTCCAGACCGGGAAGCCAGACTCGCTGATGAACTGCCCCCTCCAGGCGTAAAGGGTGACGCAGAGCTACTGCTCCAATTACGAGCCCTCATTCCCGCTTTCATGCTGCAAGCGACTGGCAAACTCCCCGCCGGCCCAGTAGATGCCCGTTATATTCCATTCGTGGCCGCCTTTCGCCAAGTGGCCGAAAGCCTGAGCAAGCGTGCAGAAGGCAAATCCATCCCGACTCCTCCTGCGCCCAAGTCTGTAATGGGTGGCAGCGACACCTCATCATGCACTTGGGATGAGCTGCTGGAATACTACCTGGATCACCACAAGGATTTGTCTGCCAGTACCGTAGCGCTGTACGGTAGGGCAATTCGCGATTTGGGCTCATTCGCTGAATGCCTTCCCTCAGTCCTCACGCGCACGCAGGCAGTCGCATGGCGTGACCTGCTGGTGAAGAAGGTTCAAGCAAAAACCGCTTTGACGCGGCTAAACGCGGCTCATACCCTCTATCTGTATGGACTGCGCAACGAGAAAATGGGTGACCGTCGTGATCCATTCGATGGCGTATCTGTTGCGGGCGCAAAAACGGCGAAGAGCAGTCGGAAAGAATTTACCGTGGACGTATTGCGGGAAATCTTCCGCGACCCTCCCACACTCAACGATATCCCTGCGTCGGCCGGCAAGCATGCCGCCCTCTGGATACCCTTGCTGGCCCTGTTCACCGGCGCACGACGGGAAGAGCTTGCTGGCCTCCTGATAGAGGAAGTCGGAGAGGTTGAGGGAATCTTTTTCCTGCACTTCAGGGACAACAAGCTGCGCAAGCTTAAAAAGGATACCTGCGAGCGGATGACCCCCCTGCACGCTGAACTTATGCGCCTTGGTTTTCCAGAGTACGTGGCGGCAGTCAGGGCGTCAGGCGCTGAACACCTGTTTCCAGGCTTAGTCCGTTCGGATGGGTTGGCTGATTGGTTCATTCCCCATGTCAAAAAGCGGATTGGCGAAAATGGCTTCATGCAAGACATTCACAGTTTTCGCCACACTTTTAAAACCGCTGCGCGGAATGTTCCCCTTTTAACCGAAATCCATGATGCGATCACCGGTCATAAAACTCCAGGTGTCGGCGGTAGTTATGGCTCGATTGCGGGGGTTAAGACCTTGAAGCGCGAACTCGACAAAGTTTGCTATCTCAATGTCGTACTGACTCCGCCGCCTATACCTACCGTGGATGACATCAAGGCATTGGCAGTTGATGCAGAGCGCCGGCGAATTGCAGGCCGGAATCGGAGGCGCGGGAAGGTGGCAGCGAAATGATCGGAAAGTCTATGCAATTTCGGGCAGAACTTGTCCTAAAATATGGGGGTTGGCCGCTGGTGCTGGCCAGGTAGGGTCAAGGCTACCCAGAACCTCAAAGGCAAAACCGGCACGCTTTTTCTAGCGCTGGCTTTTGAGTCCCGTGCGAAATACCTGCATGGCGCCTATCAAGGCCGTAAACACTGAGTTCATAGAGACGGCAGAGGACACAAAAAGACTCGAAATGACTTAATAACCGCACAATAACTGAACGTGGTGTTTAGGGGTTGGGTGCTTGTTGCGGCACGTTTAAAATGGGTTCGACTGGAAGGTCAGGTTTTAAAGATCTTTTAAAATCGTTATTAAAAGAGGCGGGGCTTTGTCGTTGGACAGGCCCCCTCTTGTTTATGGCGTCCGATTTTCTTATATCAGGCTTTTGATCAGGGCCCGGATAACATGCCGGGTCATCGTAATGCCAGCGTCAATATCGGCTTGACAGTAGTCTTTAGCCGCTGTTTTCACGAGAGAGATCCGGGCTGCCACACCTATTTTTGCATCCACCAGTCCGAGCAAGTAGCTATCGATAGCGGCAGATGCTTTCTGGCGGCCGTCCCTGTAGATCGGTAGGCATTTAACGTAAGGCATGCGGGTAGTGATAGTCGCCATTTGGAAATCTTTCATTAGTTTTTATGGGCATGGTCTTCTCAATAGAATTGATTGGTCAAAGCTTCGAAGTGCAGTCCCGCAGGTAAAAAAGCTAGTTTAGACAGGCTGGTGATAGGGGACCAAGCATAGATGGTTTCGTGGGGTTCAATGGGATACCCTGTAGCCTGCTCACACCAGCAATCATCAGTGCCAAATTTTCCGGCAGCGGTGAGGCCACCATCTAGCAGGAGAATGGCCTTTACGACTCCTATGCTGGGCTCGCCGCGTACCCACTCAGGAGTCCATAAACGTACCTCATCACGCATCTGTATCAAGTGCTTGGTAATATCGCGTAGGTTCACAGGGATTATGTAGGGCTGGCCGCCCGGTTCATCTTTAACCCATTCTTCTGAGATGTAGAAAGTCTGGCCATTAGGATCTCTAAAATCATAATAGTGAGGCTGTGATTTTTCTATGGGTTTGTTGGCCTTGATAAAGTATTTGTCAGCATCCATCGAGCATTCGTTTTTCATCTGTATACCCTTTTTCGAGTTGGTTGGTTCGCTACATTTATTTATAGTGAGTACGGTATAGCAACCGTTTCTTAGCTATTTGGCTCTTTCTGTAAAAACCAACACAGAAAAATGAAAAAGGCCACCTCGCAGTGAGGTGGCCTTTCTTCTATTGCTTTGTTATCAGATGGTTAGGATTGTTGTGTTCAAAGACCGGAATTGGTGGCTGCTGAAGGGTAGGATCAGACGATTAGGTTGGCTGTTGCGATGGGCAAGCAAAGGTGTCTGGGTGAGTAGGATCGTGGTGCCTATGACCTGGGGCGTTGGTGTAGGCGTCAGGGGTGCCGGCGAGAGGGTTTTGTGTGGGGATGTAGGGGGTAGGGTAGGGCGGAGCGCCGACGATGCACCCTAGGCCGGCAGACGACCGGTTAGGCTTGAAGCTTCCCTCGGATCACTGCATAAATCCAAGATGCCACGCTGACCCCAGACTTTTTAGCTGCAACTCGGATAGCTTCGGCCTGTTCCGGGAGTAATTCAACGTTTACCCTCAGCCACTCCGGATCCCTTGCAGATCGTGGCGTCTCGAAGGTCAGCTCTGCCGGCGGATCGCCACGGAGCATCAGCTTGACCTCGGCGCTGACGGATCTTTCTGCTTCTTCCGCACGCACGGCAAGTTGCTGGTGGACGGAGAGGGGGACGCGCGTTTGCAGTGTCACCCACCCTGGGCGTTTTGGCATGTGGCTCGGTTTGGCTAGGACATTGAAGTGATCGTATTATACAGGCAGGGATGGGGACTGCCGACGATCTACTGCGCACAAGAAGATGCTTAAGCCGGTGAGGTGAAGTGGTTATTACCTAATCTGGCAAGGCTGCCATTTATCCGGCTACCTGAATTCCCGGGACCACTTCTTACTACCAATATAGGGGAATTCCCTATTTGAGAAAATCAGAATAGGCGTAGATTAGTATCCATAATTACTAGCGTAGTTAAATTATGAATAGCCCAAAACAAATACCGCGCTTTTCATACAACCTTTCAAGTCCGTCGCAAAAGGACTTTGGGTGCATTGTTGCAGATGGCGTTGTGTTCCACCAAATCAGTGATTTTGACGAATTTTATAGGGCATTAGGCTACACAGATGAAATGAGGATGACTGGTTCAACATTACCAGATGAGTTTATCTGGGATAGGTATTCTCGTGCCAATGCTGCAAAGTCCGTCCAATGCCTTCAATCCCAAATCACGGTGTACTTATTTAACCACTCAGAAAGGTTTAGAAAAGAATTGGGTAGTGAGTATGCAAATATGATTGGGCAATGCTTATCTGACAAAATAGATGACAGTGATCTTTGTGTTGACTGCCCGATGCACCTTCGCCCTATTTCAATGCAGAGCCAGCGAACGCACCCCGTTTAACGTTCCAGAGCGATGGCCCAATGGCAGGTTTATCCACCCGCCACCATGTGCAAACGCCAGCGGATGGGTGGCTGTACGGAAAGCCAGCCGACGGGCGAAGCATTGGCCACCAAAACTTCCCGCAGCCCCTCTTCTGCCCCAAGCCCCAAGGCTAGAGCCGCTTGACGATCAGCGCACAGTTCGAAGAACCAATGAATCGCCAGCCAGCACACGAGAAATCCAGCCGAGCCGAGCCAAGTCATCGCGTCCCAGGGCGTATCTGGAAACATCACCGTCAAAACCAGTACCGGCAATAGAGAGGCCAGACGCTGGGACAAGTTGCCATGCACTAAGGCACGCGCCAAGAGAAAGCGAAGCCCGTTTACCCCAAGTTGTTCCGCCAAGGCGGAGGAGATAAACACCTGGCTTTGCCCTGGTAACAACCCGGCAGTGACGATGAACGGGGCTGAATATTTCGCCAGAATGACGGGTATCTCGGTCAGTTGGATCTGCCCTTTGCTCTTATGTAGCCCTGCCAGGGTATGGTCCACCGCTTGGCGTAAAGGCCCGGCAACGACCTTCTCCACAACAAGTGCCCGGCAGATAGCTGGCCCGAACCAGAACCACGCCACCACCAATACACCTTGGTATAGATTGTAAATCAGCAAATAGGTCGCGTTCTTGTCCCAGGCCGCAGGCGCCAAAAGGCCCGGCCCATAAAAAGCCAGGGAACTGACCAGCAAGAATATCCAAGTAAGCCGAGGGGAAGAAGGAATCATTGTTCTATTGTGCCACGAACTCTTCTGGGCATATTCAAGTCTCTCTGGATTACCCTAGTTCTAGTAGACACCTTCATTTCTAATGATAATTCATATCATCGTAGCGGCGCAGTTTTTGGCTGCCGTTTCAGTTGGTTTGGCACAGAGCACCCATTGCGCCTGGAATCCAAGCCAAGGGCTGGTCTGGAGAAAGATGACTGAGTACTCTCGACCCTGTGCGGCCTGTCACCACATGGTGCGCCACCGTATCCAATGCAGCGTAAGCAGACTTCCTATTTGTTCAGGGAACCTGATGCTTCGTGAATCAACCCTAATTTTGTACATGCTTAAAAAAGCAAGCTAGGGTTGCCACCAACAAATAAATAGTAGTTTCCCCGATATTGTTTTTCCGTGTGATCTGCATAATGAAGCTGTGGTCGAAGATTCCCCCTGGCTCAAATCAAAACAACCGGCCGGTCTCTCCTCCAGAGTTTCCCCGTAGTGGGTTATTAAGAGTCAGGGGGCTTTTAACACGATCCAATAATGCCGGGAGGAATCATGGGGCACTCCACTCAATTTGTCTTCACGTCGCTGACGTCGGTTTTTTGCCACACCTGCCTTCATTGGGGTGGGGATCGAGTCATCCAAAAAGGTTACACGAAGAGTTGGCAACATTTTCTTGGGGAATGTAAAATATCTTTAGACGAAGTCAGTCCAAGCAACCCGCTGGTATCGAAAAAGCGGGCAACCGATCCGGGGTGCGAGAATTGGCTGACCATACAACCTGATTAAATTCAGCATAACATTTTCTAGGCTTTACTATTGATGGTGATTTCATGAAGCCGCCAGAAGAAATACGCGATATCGCGCATAAGCATCGCATAAAAATCACCGGCTTATCTAAAACAGAGCTGATCCGAAAAATCCAGCAGTCGGAGGGCCACGCTGACTGCTTCGCTACGGCTCTCAACAGCGAGTGCGATCAGCCAGACTGCCCGTGGCGCAACGACTGTTTTGCTACGTGTGGTTACTCGCGGTAGCCTGATTTGGCACTGGAACTACAAGCGCACTTTCAGAAAAACACACACTAGGTATTTGAATGACAATTGTTAGGCCACAATAATTAAAAATGAACCGCTCACAACTAATCACCAACCTCGCTAACCAATTCCGAAATCTCACATCCGAAGATGCAGAAGTCTCCGTGACACTTATCCTGGATGCCATCAAGAATGCTATGGCTAACGGTGGCCGGGTGGAAATCAGGGGGTTTGGTTCATTTTCACTCAACCACAAGAATCCAAGAATGGGTAGAAACCCTAAAACGGGTGAGAGGATCATGGTTCCAGCCAAGTCCGTTTTTTTTTTTAAACCTGGAATTGAAATGAAAAAACGTGTGGATGCCTGTCTTCAACCACCTCTGGCTGCCACTGACAATCCGTGGAGCAATCAATACCAAATCCCCGCCCGGAATCCCGCCCAACTATAACCTCCTTAACCTCCGTTCATCTCAACCATGATGGTTACGGCTGATTCCTGGCTCGACCACTTTCACTGCTCGTAGTAATATGCTTACCAGTATGTCACTCTTATCCTCCAAACTTGGTAGCGTTCCCCAATCTCCTGCGGATATTGCGCGGGCAGCGTTGCATAAACTAACAGAAGAAGCGCTGCCGCCCACGCCGGAAAATTACGCCAAGGCTTACTACGAAATTTCCGGCACTCAGCCCCCACAGGAGAAGGTCAGTAATGAGCGCTGCACCGGCTTGCTGGAAATGATTCGGGAAATGTTAGTCCACATGTCAGAGAAAACCGGCAGTCTGGCGTCTGACCTCCAAACCGGCAACCGGGAAATCAAGCAATCGCTTGAGGATCTCTGTGCTACCGAAGAAAAGGCTCGCATCCAGCAGTTGCTCAATTCGATCATTACCGCAACCGGCGCCCTCAACAGCTGCGTCGAAGATACGCATGAAGACATCATCGCCTCCCGCCTCACCATGGAGCACATCCAGGAGGAGATGAAGGAAACGCGTCAGTGGTTGCAGGAAGACACACTGACCGGCGCACAAAACCGGCGCGGTATGGACATGGCACTTACGCGGGAAATTGCCCGTGCCAAGCGAAACAAAACTTCTCTAAGCATGGCGATGCTCGATATCGATCATTTCAAACGCATCAATGACAAGCATGGCCATGATGCCGGGGATGCAATGCTCGTCCACCTCAGTACCGTAATCAAATCGGTAATGCGCGAGGCCGATGTCCTGGTGCGTTACGGTGGCGAGGAATTCCTCATTGTCCTGCCGGACTCCGACATCCGTGGCGCTAATTTCGTAATAGACCGCCTGAGACAAGTCATCCAGAAATCCCCCATGATTTATGAGGGTAAAAGAATTGAGGCCACTTTTAGCGGCGGCCTTGCGCAGCTAAAACCGGATGAAAATGGCCATTCCCTTCTCCTCCGTGCCGATAAGGCGCTCTACGAGGCCAAGCAGTCAGGCAGGAATCGCTTTAAAATCGCCGAGTAACGGCAAAAACATATAACGCCCTCCCCTGTAGGGCAGCTTTCAATACATTTCGGTCGGTCGCTCCATCTCTCTGGGAGTCTGTTCTTGGCACGTAGCAGTCGGTGTTGCCACAGTGCCAAACCGATCCAATGTAGCATGGAAATGACGCTGCCAGCATCTAAATATCCGGAATTGGATTTCAACCTGGATACTAATAAAAACGGTTCTAGAAGTCTGCTGGAAAAGCGCCTGAAAAAGTACTAGGATGCGCGCTCATGTTAGAGGAGTAAAAGCATGGGCGCGGTTAAAGATCTTTGGTTGGACGGGCAGGAAAAACGGTTGTCGGATGTCCAGTTGGTGATGGGTGGGCTGAACCGCTTGCTAGCACTTTTTGAAATTGATGTTGAAGAGCGGCTCACAGAGGATTTGCAGAGCCATAATCAAGATGAGATGCTTGATTTCTGGACACGGTACGAATTTGCGGTTGCCATATTGCTGGCGTTTGTGGTGTCTGAGAGACGAAGGCCAAGCCTGGATGAATTTTCTGATGAGTAATGAAACTAGAACCCTTGCCATAAGCGGCGATAGTAAAAAACTATAGACAAGTAAAAACCGATAGAAATGTTTCCCACCCCTCGGTATCTACACCTAGCTCATTAGGTAAGCCAGGCAAAGCAGCCTGGCCTGCGGCTTTGTTTTATCAAAAAAAGGTTTTGGGTTGGTTCCGGTTCGTTGGGATAGCTTGTTGATTTGCGTTTAAAACTGACCCACTAACCATAGAGATTTGCATGGAATTTTGACCCACGTTTATACACTGACCTACTCGGGAACGAGTG
>NZ_DF967534.1 GCF_000971475.1 Sulfuricella sp. T08 | reverse complement strand
TGTTGATTTGCGTTTAAAACTGACCCACTAACCATAGAGATTTGCATGGAATTTTGACCCACGTTTATACACTGACCTACTCGGGAACGAGTGGGAGGATCAGGAGTGATTAACGTGGCGTTATTAAGTGTAATCAGGCGCTGGTACCTGCGGGATGGCATGGCCATACGTGAAATAGCCAGGCGAACGGGGTTGTCCCGCAACACGATCCGGAAGTATCTGAGCACGGGGATCGTGGAACCGAAATACCCTGAGCGACATAGTCCGAGCAAGCTCGACACGTTTGCGCCGAAGCTGGCCTCATGGCTGAAGACGGAAGCCAGCAAGAATCGCAAGCAGCGCCGGAATCTCCGGCAGATTTATGCAGATCTTGTCTCGCTGGGCTACGAAGGCTCCTATGACCGAGTGGCCGCCTTTGCCAGGGACTGGAGGCAAGCGCAGCAAGAAGCAGCAAGGACTTCCGGGCGAGGCACATTCATTCCGCTGACCTTTTCCCCGGGCGAAGCCTTCCAGTTCGACTGGAGCGAAGACTGGGCCGTCATTGCCGGCGTCAAGACCAAGCTTCAGGTCGCCCAGCTCAAACTCTCCTACAGCCGGGCTTTCTTCCTGCGGGCCTATCCATTGCAAACCCACGAAATGCTGTTCGATGCCCATAACCATGCCTTTCGAGTGATAGGTGGTATTCCCCGGCGAGGCATCTACGACAATATGAAGACAGCCGTGGATAGGATCAGGAAAGGTAAAGCCCGTGACATCAATGCACGTTTCCAGGCCATGGTCAGCCACTACCTGTTCGAAGCCGAGTTCTGCAATCCTGCTTCTGGTTGGGAGAAAGGCCAAATCGAGAAGAATGTTCAGGATTCCCGGCACCGTATCTGGCATGGCGCACCGGCCTTCGAGAATCTGGCCGCACTCAATGTATGGCTGGAGCAGCGTTGCATGGCGCTCTGGGGTGAGCTTAATCACCCTGAATTGCCGGGTACCATCGCTGAGGCATGGGCCGAGGAGCTGCCTCAACTCATGGCGATTCCTGCCTCTTTCGATGGTTTTGTCGAACACACTAAGCGCGTCTCACCGACCTGCCTGATCAACTACGAGCGCAACCGCTATAGCGTCCCGGCCTCTTTCGCCAATCGTCCGGTCAGCCTGCGTGTCTATGCCGATCATCTTGTTGTGGCCGCAGAAGGCAACGTGATTGCCGAACACGTTCGCATCATCGACCGACGGCACGATTTCAGCCACACCATCTACGATTGGCGGCACTACCTCTCTGTCCTGCAACGAAAGCCAGGTGCGTTAAGGAACGGCGCCCCCTTTGCCGAATTCCCAGACGGATTCAAGCGCCTCCAGGCGCAACTACTGAAGCGACCGGGGGGTGATCGGGAAATGGTCGAGATCCTCGCGCTCGTTCTGCACCACGATGAGCAGGCTGTCCTGACTGCCGTTGAGATAGCTTTAGATTCCGGCGTGCCCTCCAAGCAGCACGTGTTGAATCTGCTGGGTCGCTTGGTGGAATTGCCCCCGCCGGCACCGATTGTTGCGCCGCAGGCACTGTCGTTGAAGATAGAACCCATGGCCAACGTGACACGTTACGACGACCTGCGGGAGGTGCAAGATGCAGCCTGATGCCATGGTAATGACGCTCAAAGCGCTTAAGCTCTTCGGGATGGCACAAGCCGTTGAGGAACTGGCTGCCCAAAGTTCGCCCGCGTACCTGAATGCGCAATCGATTCTCGATAGCCTGCTCAAGGCAGAGCTGGCCGAGCGTGAAGTCCGATCCGTGAATTACCAGATGAAGATTGCTCGTTTCCCCGCTTACCGAGATCTCTCTGGCTTTGATTTCTCGCAAAGCGTCGTCAATGAAGCCTTGGTGCGTCATCTGCATCGTGGGGAATTCATGGCATCAGCACACAACGTGGTGCTGATCGGTGGCCCAGGCACCGGAAAGACTCATCTGGCCACGGCAATCAGTGTGCAGGCAATCATGCATGCCCACCAGCGTGTCCGATTCTTCTCGACGGTGGATCTGGTCAACGCTCTGGAGCAGGAGAAATTGGCCGGCAAGCAAGGGCAGATTGCTCACCGTCTGGTACATGCCGACCTGGTGATCCTCGATGAACTTGGCTATCTGCCGTTTAGTCAGAACGGCGGGGCCTTATTGTTTCATCTGATGAGCAAGCTCTATGAGAAGACCAGTCTGATCATCACGACCAATCTGAGTTTCTCAGAATGGGCCAGTATTTTTGGCGACCCCAAGATGACGACTGCGCTACTAGACCGACTAACCCATCACTGCCATATCGTCGAAACCGGCAACGAGAGTTATCGTTTCAAAAACAGTTCAACCAAGACCAGCAAAGAGAAGGAGGTGAAGACTAGAAATCCATCTGTAACTTGAGCCATACTGTGGCTTATCGGGTGGGTCAATTTTCAGTGCAAATCCCGGGTCAATATTCGGCGCAAATTAACA
>NZ_DF967535.1 GCF_000971475.1 Sulfuricella sp. T08 | reverse complement strand
GGTGTAGCTTTGTCTTGGTATCCGATACATTTCAACCTCCAGTTGCCAGTTTAATAGGCTACTGCTGGTATCCGAAATTCGCAACCAAACTCAATATGCTCATACCCATCATTCTTTCCGGTGGTGTCGGTGCCCGTTTGTGGCCGATCTCCCGTGAGTCGCACCCCAAGCCTTTCATGAAGCTGCCTGACGGGCAAAGCTTGCTGCAGAAGACCTTTGTGCGTGCCTCTGCGCTTGAAGGCGTTCGCGAGGTGCTGACCATCACGAATCGCGAGCATTATTTCAAAAGCAGGGATGAGTATCAGCTTGCCAAGAAAACCTTTCCTGGCGTGGCGGATACCTTCCTGCTGGAGCCTTTCGGGCGAAATACGGCAGCGGCGATTGCGCTTGGCGCTTTGAAAGTTGCCGCTGATTCTGGTGATGATGCAATCATGCTGGTGCTTCCCGCTGATCATCTTATCGACAATCAGGGTGCGTTTGCCGTTGCCGTGAAGCAGGCCTGTGACCTTGCGGAACAAGGCAAGCTGGTGACTTTCGGCATTGTTCCCAACGCGCCGGAAACCGGATTTGGCTACATCGAGGCAGATGGCCAGACCGTCAAGCGTTTTGTCGAAAAGCCCTCCTACGAGACCGCTGTGGAGTACGTCGATTCAGGCCGTTACCTGTGGAATTCCGGCATGTTCTGCTTCCAGGCAGGAGCTATGCTGGAGCAGTTCAAGCTTCATGCCCCTTCCATCTACGAGCATGCACTGGCTTGCTGGGAGGCAACGCGCAGCAAAACGCAGGGCAGTACACCGATGATGGAAATCGACTCGGATACTTTCGCAGCCATTCCGGAAAATTCCATTGATTACGCGGTAATGGAAAAGTCTGAAGTGGTTGCGGTGGTTCCTGGTAATTTTGGCTGGAGCGATATTGGTTCGTGGAACGCCATCAGCGACCTCACCGTTCCTGATGAGGCGGGCAACCGCGTCATCGGCGAGGCGGTACTGGTCGATGTGGGAAATTCCTACATCCAGAGCGATGGCCGCATGGTGGCGGCTATCGGTCTGGACAACCTGCTGATTGTCGACACCCCGGATGCACTGCTGGTGGCCGACCGGGGACGCGCCCAGGATGTAAAAAAAGTGGTTCAGCAACTCAAGCTGATGAATCACGACAGTCACAAGTTGCATCGTACAGTGGTACGCCCCTGGGGAACCTACACGGTGCTGGAAGAGGGCAGTAATTTCAAGATCAAGCGCATCATGGTCAAGCCGGGCGCTTCACTTTCATTGCAAATGCATTACCACCGGAGTGAGCACTGGATAGTGGTTAGCGGCACAGCCAGCATCGTGAATGATGACAAAAACATGCTGATCCGGACCAACGAATCCACTTACATTCCCGCAGGGCACCGGCACCGTCTGGAAAACCCCGGACGGACGGATCTGGTCATGATTGAGGTGCAGAGTGGCGAATATCTCGGTGAGGACGATATCGTGCGTTTTGACGATGTGTATGGGAGAGCTTAATTGCCGTCATACCCCTCGCCCGCTTGTGGGAGAGGGGTGGGGGGGCGATCACTCCCAGTACAGCTAGAGTGCGGGAACGGCAGCGATACGTGGAACAGAAGCATTTCCTTCATTGATTGCGCATCAGCGTACTAACCGCGATATCTTCATCTATGTCCGGCCAATGAACTCCAATTCCTTTCCCGATAAAACGCCATTTTTTTCGTTGTTCATCGGTGGCATCTCGTAGCCTGGGAAACCACTCAAGCGGTGCTGAAACTTCCCTGCCATCGGCAAGTACGAAATGCAGTGCATTGCTGTCTACCTGGACATCGACTGCGTGGGAATCAATCTTAACGGCCAAAGTGCTCATGCCATTTCTCCAAAAACAAATTGCGGTGTTCAATAACCAGCATTCTAAGCTTCGACAGTTCATGTGCACGAAAACCTTCTGAACTGGCTAACTCAACTGGCTGTAACCAATATTTTGCAACCTTGTCGCCATGCTCCACGTGAATATGTGGAGGTTCTTGTCCTTCTCCACTAAAGAAGAAAAAACGGAATCCATGTTTTTCCAGCACTTTTGGCATGCTTAAAGTTTATCCTCCAATACTAAAAATTGAAAACTTTTCCAATGATTGAAGAGGGTGAGCTCAGTTAAAAGGAAAGGAATTAATTCCATCTGATCACTTCCAGTAAAGCGATAGCGCTGGAATGTACGTAATGATCGCCAGCCAGACCAGCATGATCAACAGAAACGGAAATGAAGCACGGAACAGGCTCAGCATCGGTTCCTTGAATCTCTGGCTGGCCAGGAACAGGTTGATGCCCACCGGCGGCGTGAGATAACCGATTTCCAGATTCGCCAGGAATATGATGCCGAGGTGGACTGGATCCACTCCGAAGCGTAGCGCGATGGGCAGAATCAACGGTACGATCACGATGGTGGCGGAAAAGATGTCCATCACGCAGCCGACAGCGAGCAGGAAGACATTCAGCAGCAGCAGGAACTGGAACTGGCTGGTGACATTGTCTTCCAGCAGCGACATGACTTTCATCGGTATCTGCGCGTCGATCATGGAATTGGTCAGCCCCATTGCGACACTCAGGATAATCAGCAGGCTCCCGCTCAATATGCAGGTTTCCCTGAGAACGCCTAGCAGAAGGTTTCCTGCAACTGGGAAGCCTGGCATCTGGGTAACCGGGGTCAGGTCGCGGTGAATAACGCCTTCGAGAAAAAGCGCGTAAGCGGCAGTGCAAGTCGCGGCCTCGGTTACTGTCACAAAACCGCCCAACAGACCTGCAATGATGCCCACAGGCAGCAGCAAATCCCAAATGCCAAGGCGGATGGCGCGTCGCAGCGCCTTGGGCGAGAAGGGCTCCTTTCTTACCTTGCCCACGTTCCCGTTATAGATGCTGTAGATCGATAGCATTACCAGGAGGATGAGGCCGGGAATAATGCCAGCCTTGAACATCTGCTCGATGTTGACGCCTGCAACCATGCCGTAAAGCAGTACCACCAGGCTAGGTGGGAACAGCAGCCCCAGCGAGCCGGAGCTGGTAAGCAGCCCGAGCGAGAAACGCTTGGAGTACCCTTCGCTCAGCAGCATGGGATAAAGCAGACCGCCCAAAGCCAGGATGGTGACGCCGGACGCACCGGAAAGCGCCGTGAAGAAGGCGCAAGTAGTTAGTGCGACCACCGCCAAGCCGCCCGGCATCCAGCCGAAGGCGGCGTTGAACAGTTTTACCAGCCGTTCCGGTGCGCCTCCTTTAGATAGTACTACGCCCGCCAGGGTGAAGAGGGGGATGGCCATCAGGTTGGGCGAGGAGGCCAGCCGTAGCATTTCAACCATCAGCACGGCCGGGTCGAGGTCTGCCGACCATACTGCAACCAGACTGCCAGCACCAATGATGACAAACAGCGGCACACCGAGTGCGGCGAAGATCAGCAACAGAATAACGATAGTTGCAGTCATTTTACGCGCCTTGAAGAGCGTGGGCCGATGACTACGCGCAAGGCGAAATGCAGCGACAGCAGGAAGAAGCTGACAGGGAAAATAATTGCCATGGCAGCAATCCATTTCTCATCGCTGGATACGTTTAGCCATTCGTCGTGCCAGAAACGCACCGCATGCCAGAACAGCGTGCCGCAAACCAGTGTGCAAAAAATGAAGATGGGCCGTTCCAGCCGGTTGCGCCAAGCTTCGCTAATAAGGTGTGTGGCAATGTCGATCTTGATATGGCGCTCGCGTACCGCGACCACTGCGCCGAGGAAGCTGACCCACAATACGAGATATTGAATCAGCGTTGATGCGCCGGGGATGCCGCTATGAAAAAAATTGCGCGCGCCGATCTCGATCAGTGACAGAACCAGCATGGCTACCAGGCAGGCGCTGGCAAACAGCGTTTCTGCGCGAGTCAGCGTTTGCTCGATTTTCGACGGCAAGGAGTATTTGCGGGCGTGGTTGCTCATCGCTGCTTGGCCTTCTTCTCGCGGTATTCGCCGAGTGCCTTGCGCGCGCGGTCATACACCTCTGCCGGGATGTAGCCGCTCTTGGCCAAGTCGGCAGCTGCGCGGTCGCGGATGCTGATCACGTCGGCTTCCTTGATATCTTTCCATTCCAGTGTGAAAGTGATGCCATTCTGTTTCAGAACTCCCAGGCTTTTTTCGTTGTCCTTTCGCGTTTCAATCAGCAGTTTTTCGCTGGCTTCGTTGCCGGTACGCAGCAGCAATTCCTGCAGATCCTTGGGCAGGTGATTGAAAAACTTGCTGGATACAACCAGGCCGCCTATGCCGTCTGCCATGGGAACTTCAGTCATGTAGGGTGTTTTGGTGAACCATTGCAGTGCGATGGCGCCGAGAGGAGGCGCAATAACCGTATCGATCAGCCCGGTGGACAGACTGGTAAACACTTCGGTAATCGGTAATGGAACAGGGGCGATATTGCTGGCAGTAAAAAACGCGGCGCTAAGCGGGTCTCCCTGCCACTGCCAGATGCGGTGTTTTTTCAGGTCGTCCATGGAGTGTATCGGAGTACGTGAAAAGAACCGGACAAAGCCGACTTCCATCCACCCCAGCAATTCATAATCATTCTTGCGAAAACCGGCGCGGATTTCAGGCATCATCTGTGCGCGCACATAATCGACTTCTTCGTAGTTGCGGAACAGGAAAGGAATTTCCAACACGCGTGCCGGAGAATAAACGGAGCCGATGCCATGCCCTGTCATGGCAGCGCCGTGAATTTGACCAAAGCGAATTTTTCGCAGCATGTCGGGCTCATCACCCGAAACTCCACCGGGGTAAAACTTGAACTTGAGGCGTCCCCGGCTTTCTTTTTCCACCTTGCCGGCCCACTCGGCAATCACATTCATCCAGGTCGAGCCAGCTGGCGCGAGGGTGGCAAATTTCAGTACATAAGGTTCATCCGCCCGTGCAGTAAAGGCACACAGAAGCATCAGGAAAAACGCCCATTTTCTTATCATCAAAATAATTCCTCCTCATTTTTTAGTAGTATTTTTGCCTTGTGTTGAGCGATTGCGTTGGCAAGCGCCATCTCGGGATAACTATCCGGTGGCGTGTTGACTGCCGCGGTGAGCTTGTCGTGGAATGCCTTGCGGTTACCTTGTTGCACTGCGAGATATTGTGCGTACAGCACGTCAGCAATGAGCAATTTGCCTTGCGTGATATTTCGCGCTTTGCCGAAATGCATCTCCGAAAGCGCGAAATTGCCTCCCAGCATCGGTGGACGGCTGCCATACCAGACCCCGAAGAAAATGTGTGGGCCGCCGAAATAGAAGGTTTCATCCAGTTCCAGCACCCGCTGCATGAGTGCCTCCACCTTCCCCATGTCGGCAATGCGCGCCGGGTCGGTACGGTTCATGTCTATCCACTTGGCCCAGTTGGATGCTGCCCAGAACAGGTCAGGCACCGCATCGCGTTCAAGAGCAGCCAGCTTTTGATTCAGAATATCCCGCTGCATGGTCATGGGATCTCCCAGTCCGGCCGTCTCCAGTGCTGCCAGGGCATGCTCCAGCCCTCTGCGGTAAAGCGCTGAAGCGCGTGCAGGATTCTCGTCCTCGACAAAGCCGAATGTATAGCCGTAAAAACCTTGCGCCGCATGGATTCTCAGTTCACGGTTGGTGGGTATTTCACGAGTCAGGCTTTCCACCAGCTTGAGATTGGCCGGAATCGCGGCCTTGGCCAATTCCAGGTCGGGCTCCCGGTTCATTGCGGCCACACCGCTGTCCATGATCGACAGCGAGGAGCGCGCCACGATCTGTCCCGTGGAACAGGCATTCAACAGCAAAGCGCACAGGCAGATCAAAACCGGTCTCAATGAATTTTTCGGCAATTTCATTTTTAGGAACCTTTGCTTGTTAGCCAAAGCAAGATAATACCCAAAAGTTGGGATGGCATGCCGGTTTGTTTAAAACGATGAGCATGTGCGTGGCTGTGGTAAAATTACGCGCTTCTATTTGCAATGACGTTTTTCATAAACGTCATAAATAAATCAATGCCCGGATGGTGAAATAGGTAGACACAAGGGACTTAAAATCCCTCGCTGCTAACGCGGCGTGCCGGTTCGATTCCGGCTCCGGGCACCACCCAATTCTGTTTGCGATGTCTGCACTCGCGCCTCTTCAGCGAAATGACTCCGACGGTGTTTTCAGCACCGCCAGTTCGACCTGAATTCTGACGTTATTGTCAGCGATCCAAATCTCTCTGTCCTGAATCGTACATTGCAGCTGCATGGTGCGTTGTACCAGCGTGGCCAGGGCCTGGCTGGTGGTCTCGGGCAGGTTGATTACGGTCAGGTTGTGGAGCCTTGCGAGTTTGCTACTGTTCTGATTCCACCATATATCGGCGCCACGGCCGCCATAGGTATAGACGACAACCTGCCTGGCGCGGCCGCAGGCTTTGCGTATGAGTTTTTCATCTGGCAAGCCCACGTCTATCCAGAGTTGAATGGTGCCGGTCAAGTCCTTTTGCCACAGATCGGGTTCGTCATCGGTGCTCAGTCCCTTGCCGTACGACAATGCCTCATCGGCGTGCAGCGCAAAGGCCAGTACTCGCACCATCATGCGTTCGTCAGTTTCCGATGGATGCTGGGCGATAGTGAGCGCATGGTCATGGTAGTAGTTGCGATCCATGTCGGCGATTTGCAGCTCGGCTTTGAAGATGGTGGATTTAATGGCCATAGTTTTACTTTTCAGTTGTCGTGGGTGCCATATCAGGGTAGCGAAGAATAACCGATTTGGTTGCGTCCGCGAAGTCATGTCTCTTGTCTGGACAATGCATGGTTGACACTGAAATTGCGGCGTCGTACCGTGGCGTATCAATTTTTTGGAAATCTCTATGCAATCCGTTGAAATCCCGCTTAAAGGCGAATACATTGAACTCTGCAACCTGCTCAAACTTGCCGGCGTGGCAGAAAGCGGCGGGCGTGGGAAAACCCTGGTCGCTGAAGGACGGGTGACTGTGGATGGTCAGCCCGAGAGCCGCAAAACGGCGAAAATACGCGCCGGTCAGGTCGTCGAATGTCTTGGGGTGAGGATTGCCGTCGTGGGTCTGTAATTCGGCTTCGTGACGGTATAATGTTCGCCATTCGAGCCACGTTGTAAATCCTGCCTACATGTCGAACCCGTTTACTGCCTGCTGGACGAGTAAAGGAAACAACCTTTGTCTTGGCCAGTGGGAAATCCACTACCTTGGGCGGCTTCTGACCCTGGATGCCGAACGGCGCGAGAAAGACATGGGCACCTTCGGCATATTCAGCTACATCTACCCCGACGACGAGGATTTTGCAGAAGGGATGGTGGAGGACGACTGGATTCTTGCGCACGCCGGTTGGCTGGCCGATCTTTTTTCCGAGCACGACATCCCTGTCGATGAAGAGCACATGCGCTGGTTCTATCAGGCGGCCAACCCCCATGACTGGCGGTGTGGCAGTTGTGGTGGGTGCCTCTAGCCGCCCTCAGCCGGGCTGAAGCGCGGGCTCGGTTACGTCGTTTTCGGCGGTATGGCGCTCGATAAAGCTGTCGAGAAAGCGGCGCAGAAAGCCTTCGGTCTGTGAGCTGTGAAAACGGTCGATTTCCTGCCCGCGGCTGTAGGCGATGACGGTAGGAAATCCTCTCGCCTGATGCCGGCCGGCGATACGCATGTTTTCGTCGGCATCGACTTTTGCCAGCACAAATTTGCCGTCGTATTCCTTGACCAGCCTTTCCAGCATCGGCCCCAGCACACGACACGGGCTGCACCATTCGGCACCGATATCCAGCAACACCGGTACTTCGTGCGAGCGGGTAACTACCAGCTCGTCAAAATCGGCTTCTTCTACGTCGTAAGAGAGAATCATCGTCTTGAATAATTTGAATGAAGGGCAGGCAATAGTTTAAACAAACTGTCCGTTTTTTACCACTGCCCAAATGGGTAAGTCGCTTGCCAAGAGTGCAATAACCCGTGAAGTTAATGAGATTGTTTGGTGGATGGACGTTTCGCCGGTAACGGCAAATTGACGTCTTCCATCAGTTTCAGAATTCGGTCGGCCACTTCCTGAGGCGGGGTGGCATAGGCGAACTTGCCGAGGAAGCTTCCATCCGGCCCCAGCAGGTACATGCCTGCCGAGTGGTCCACTGAATACTGGTCTTTTTCCGCGCCCGGTTCCCAGTGTTTTTCATATCTCACCTTGAAGTGGTCGGCTACGCGTCGCACCAGTTCCGGCGAGCCGGTGAGGCCGATGATGCGCGGGTGGAAATACGCGGTATAGCGACGCAGCACTTCGGGCGTATCCCGTTCCGGATCCACAGTCACGAACAGGGGTTGCAGCTGCTCGGCCCGGTTGCCAAGTTTTTCCATGATCAGCGATACTTCCGCCAGTGTGGTCGGGCAGATATCCGGGCAGAAGGTGTAACCAAAGGTGATGAGCTGAAAGCTGCCGCGAAAATCCTGATCAGAAATTGCGCGTCCCTTGGTATCCATCAGCAGATAACGGGAAACGATCCCGATTTCCGGCTGATCATCCGCAACGGGCGAAGGCGTCTCTGCCTGGGCAGGAGCCGCGCACAGCAGGGCTGTGGCTAGAATGGCAAGATACAATCGTTTCATGGGGATTACTTCACCACAGGGACTGGTACGGCAGCCTGCAAGCGCTGGGTTGCTTCATCGGCTTGTCCGCTGAGAGTGGGGCCATCAGGGCAGGTGGCCTGCTCCTTTTTGGTCTGGTCAAGGAAGGCCATGTTGGTGGCTTCCTCGAAGGCCGCCCCGTAGCGTCGCGACTTGGGTGCATGCTGAATTATCACGGTCTTGATGCGGGAGGCGGTTTCTGCGTAGCCGCAGGCAAGCGCCTGGCCGTTGATGCTACCCAAAGCCTGAACCTCCTGTAGCCCAGCATCAGTCGAGGAGTCGGCAGCGCGGGCGGAGAGCGCCAGGCTCAGGAAACACAGTAGAAGGGCGAAACGCTTCATATCACTTTTCCTTTTGAATATCATGGATGGCACAAGTCGGGAATTATAGCAGTCTTGATGTAACCGGAAGGCAGGAATCCATGGTCGGTTTAGAAATTCCTGATTCCTGTCTGCAAGTTGTTATGATAGACAGTAATGCCGCTTGATTCGGCATTATGAAGGAGATACATGCTCCCCGCTCTGCGCGCCTTGATTATTGGAGTTGTGACCGTCGTCCTGGCCGGTTGCGCCAATCCGAGCCCGCGTTACCAATCCGTTTACCGCTATGAACCGCCTGCCGATAGTACAGGACAGGCTTGCCTGGAAAAATGCGGGCAGAAAATGGAGGTGTGCCAGCAGCGTTGCACCGCGGATTACCAGACTTGCCTGAAAGGCATAGAGCCGTTGGTGGAAGGGCGTTACAGCGAGTCCCTCAAGCGCTATGCGGCCGAACTGGAGCGCTACCGCTGGGAACTGGAGCGATATCAGTTGTACTTGTCTATGAGCTGGCATGATTCCTTCTGGTACGGCCGCGGTTTTTACCCCCCCTGGCCTGAACCATACTATTTTCCGCCGGCTGCGCCAAAAAAACCCAGCCGCGACGAGGAGTTCGGCCGGCTCAGGAAGGAAAAGTGCGAGGTTGAATGCGGCTGTCAGCCCATCTACGACACCTGCTTTCTTGCCTGTGGGGGCAAGCGTATCCCGGAAATAAAATGTATCGCGGATTGCCCTGAAGGGAAATGACAGGGGGCACTTGCAAGTATTCAGGCAGTCTCAACACCGAAGCCTACCACCTTGTTACGACCGGTTTGCTTCGCGGTATAGAGCGCGGAATCGGATTCAGCCAGAACTTCAATGAGTTCGCGTATGACGTTGGATGGGCAGTGCGAGATGCCGATGCTGATCGTTATGGAGAGCCCCCCGTTTTCGGTGGCAAACGGTGTGGACGCAATGGTTTCCCGCAAGGATTCGGCCAGAGTCAGCGCGCCCTTGGTGTCGGTATCCGGGGAGATCACGCAGAATTCTTCGCCGCCGTAACGTCCCAGAAGGTCATGCCCACGCAAGCGTCTCGCTAGCCGGGTCGCGACTTTGCGCAACACCTCGTCTCCGATAAGGTGTCCGTGGGTATCGTTGATGAGTTTGAAATGGTCCACGTCGATCATCAGTAGCGCCAGGGGCGAACCGTTGCGCCGGGCCATGGCATGCTCGGCGTATGCCATCAGGGCGCGCCGGTTGGGAACCTGGGTGAGGCTGTCGGTCATCGCCATGTGCATGATTTCCCGATCCGTGCGTTCCTTGATCATCAGCACGAAACCGATCGAACCGAGCAGCGCTGTCGCCATGATGGCGATAAAGGAAATGATCTGAACCGGATGGAGTGTCGAGGAATTCTGGGGTTGGGCGAATTCACTGTGGCCGGACAGGGCGACGGCGGCGCGCAGTCCCAGCACCAGCACGATCATGGCGACTCCTCCGAACAGCAGTCGCCATGCCCGACCGGCGCGGGTTTTCTGATCGGATAGCAGGGCGTGACCAATCAGCACCATCTGGAAGCCGAAGATGAGGCCGCCCCAGATGAATCTGCCACCTATGTCATCCACCAGAATGGCTGCCATCACCAGCGACAGCGCGATTGGCGCTAAATAATATTGCCAATGTGGCGCCCGGCGCTGCTGAAATTCATAAATGGCAGCCAGTATCAAGGCATGCGAAGTGGCTTTTAATCCGTTTGCGACAATAATCGAGAAAACATCCGGAATACCGCCGCGTGCCGCGATCAGCGTCCAGGTCAGGGTTTCCAGGAACATAGCCGCCGCCCATTTGCCCATGCCGTCACGTTTTCTGCCGCCGCTCCCCCCTAAGGCAGCGACTAACAGGCTCAGCACCGTCAGGGCATAGGTCAGGATCAGCGAAAACAGCAGGGTGCGGGGGTCCAGATTCATGCAATCACCTGCGAACACGCGGACAGATAGTGGATCGCAGCATAGTCATTACCGCGCTGCTTCAAGTTCGACATGCAAAGATTCCGAAGTTATTTTTCTGTGCCTTTGTGGCAATTTGCTGATTCTAGGTTAAAACGCCTGTTCCGCTAACAGCGTGACTCGGCTAGCGCCTGCAACACCGCTTTGAGCAGCTGCCAGCAGCGCCCAACTGATTCGATCTCGACGCTTTCGCCCGGTGCATGGGCGCCGCGGATATCCGGCCCGAAGGATATCATATCCAGATGCGGATGGCTGGCGGCGAGCAGGCCGCATTCCAGTCCGGCGTGAATCACCTGCAAGGATGCGGGCTGGCCGAATTGCTCGGTGTATACCTGCTGGCACAAATCGAGCAGGGGTGATGATGGGTTAGGCGTCCAGCCCGGATAGGCACCGTCTTTCCAGGCGCGCAATCCAGATGAAGCGGCATGCGCAACCACCTCTTCGGCCAGCGCATCCGCCCGTGCATCGTGCAGCGAGCGCACCTTGAAGGTGGCGCGGAATACGCCCTGTTCAAGAGCCACCACGCCAAGATTGCTGGAGGTGTCGGTCACTCCGGGGAATTCGTCGCTGGTGCGCGCAACGCCGTTGGTGGCGGTATTGAGTAAATCGAGCAGCCGGTCGCACTCAGCTTTGGCAACTATGTTCCCTCGCCCCTCCGGGGAGAGGGCTAGGGAGAGGGGGTTATTCGCAGCCGGATCAAGCAATTCCTGCCGAATTGCCAGCGACACTTTCACATCCACCTCCGCGAAGTGTTTTCGCCATGCCGCATTTTTCTGTTGCACCCAAGCTTCCAGTTGCGCCGCATCGGCAGCAGGCAGCGCAAACACAGCAAATGCCTCGCGTGGAATGGCGTTGCGCGCCGTGCCGCCCTGCATGCCGATCAGGCGCAAATCGAAGAGTTCGACCAGCTCATGCAGCGCCTCCGCCAGCAGCTTGATCGCATTGCCGCGCCCGAGATGGATGTCGATGCCGGAGTGGCCGCCGCGCAGCCCGGATACTTCCAGTTGCAGCAGCGCGTAGCCCGGCGGCAGGTCTTCCTGCTCGCAATCGTGGCGCACCTCTACATCCACGCCGCCCGCGCAGCCCAGATAGAAGTGCCCCCACTCCTCGGTGTCGAGGTTGATCAGCGTCTTGCCGTGCAAGGTGCCGGAGGTCAGCCCGCGCGCGCCGTCCATGCCGCTTTCCTCGTTGACGGTGAGCAGCACCTCCAGCGCCGGATGGATCAGGCCCGGCTCTTCCAGTGCGGCCAGCGCCAGCGCCACACCGATGCCGTTGTCCGCCCCCAGCGTAGTGTTCTCCGCTACCACCCAGCCGTCGCGCACCACTGTCTGGATAGGGTCGCGTTCGAAGTTATGCAGCGTGCCGGCGTTGGCCTGGCACACCATGTCGAGATGGCCTTGCAGGATCACGCCGGGCATCGTCTCGCAGCCGGAGCTGGCAGGTTTGCGCAGTATCAAATTGCCGATCGCATCAACCTGAGTCGAAATACCCGTTTTTTCCGCCCAGGCGATCAGGTGGTCGCGTAGCTCTGCCTCGTGCAGTGAGGAACGCGGGATGGCGCAGAGGGTGGCGAAATGCGCCCAGACGGAGCCAGGTTGCAGGTTATTAAAAGCGTTGGCCATGGTCATAAAGAGTGAGTCAAAATAAACGCCCTTGCGGGGAAGTGTGATGATGAGCAAGCTTGCCAGAGAGTGCTGTCAGACCTTGATCGCTCGTATCAGCAGGTATTCGTGGCGGACGACATTGTCGTGCAGATATTCGTGCATCAGTTCCTCCATTTCGTTTCGCCACGCTTCAAGGCTTGCGGGGTCGTTCTGCAATGCCTGTGCGGTGCGGATGAAAGGGCCCGTCTTGGCTTCCAGGAACAGGCGCAAATGTCGTGGGCTGAGCGCCGGGATGCCCATGATGCCCCGTTCGGCGCGCATGCGTTTCACGCTCTCCCCCATCCGTTGCCGCACGATAGCGACATCACCCCATTGCACCGGCGAAACAATGCCTGGAGGCGGTGGGACATACTTTGCATTCAAGCTGAACATGCGGCCGATCAACTGCTCACCGGGCCAGGTGGCGAAGGCAATCATGCCACCGGGTTTCAACACGCGCAGCATCTCGCTTACCGCGACATCGTGCCGTGGTGCGAACATATGCCCGAACTGGCTTAACACGACATCAAAAGAGGCATCCGGAAATGGCAGCGCCTCGGCATCTCCTTCATGCCAGGCAATATCGTCATGACCGGCAATCGTGGCGCTTTCCTTCGCCTGTGCGAGCAGCGCAGGGGTCAGGTCCAGCCCCGTCACCTTGGCGCCTTTTATGCGTGCTGTGATCGCAACCACGCCTGTTCCCGTTCCCACATCCAGCACCGTCTGGCCGCTCGTTACCCCGGCATAGCGAACCAGATGGCCGGCCACGGGCGTGGTGAACACAGCCATGTCGCCAAAATTCCCCAGGGTCCAGGTTTCACGTTGCATTGATTTGAATTGCTCAATCGGGTCCATATTCTTGCCCCCTTCCCTAAGAGTGAAAGAGCAAACCGGGCGGATAGAACCACTAGCCATTCGTCTTAGCTGTCAAGAATCGACAGCTAAGTATATCCGCAAGGGGTACGTCGTGATTGTAGTGGACTAAAGTCCAAACAACACACGCAGGCTAGCTATCAGGCCACGGTTTGCCTTGATGCATTATAGGTTGATAAAAACAAATGCGAAGCTGACCCTGTCAGCTTCGTACCCTAGTCAACCGCAACCCATGTTTGAGACGCCCGCAACCAGCAATCGGCAAACACAAAGCCATCGCGCGTCACCACTTCGCCCATCTCGATATCGAGCGGCTGGGCGAACATCGGGCCATCGAACACGAAGGTGTGGAACTCGCCATTTTCGCCGCACGGGTCGATGCTGTCTGGCATGCGCGCCAGCAATTCCGCCGTCAGCTCGCGCCCGGCAAACTCGGCCGGCAACACGCGCGGATCGACACAGGTGAGGCAGGCGCGCAAACCGCTGTCCAGCATCTCTTGCAGCAGTGGACGCGTCGGTTTTCCCCACAAAGGAAACACCAGCTCGATGCCGGTGCCTAGCATGCGCTCCTCGCGGTAGCGGCGCACATCCTGCAAATACAGATCGCCGAAAGCCATGCACTGCACGCCGTCATCTTGCGCGCGCCCCACAAACGCCGTCATCGCCGCAGCGTATTGTTCATTGGAACAGGGGTAGGGAATTTCAATCAGGTGCAAGGGCAAGCCCACCGCCTGCGCCTGCTGGCGCAGCAGCTCGACGCGCACCGCATGCATGGCCACGCGCTCGAATGCCGTGTTGATGGTGGTGAACAGCCCGGTCACCTCGTATTCATCGGACTGGCGCAACACATGCAGCGCCCAGGCGCTGTCCTTGCCGCTGCTCCAGCTTAACCAGGTTTTTTTATGCATGGGGAGTGATGGAATGGGTAGGGTTGTGGGTGGAATAAGACGTCATGGCTTGCCGGCGTTGATATTCTGCATTTCCATGGTGGCATCCTGGGGCTATTTTGGGCTTGGCCCCATTAATTCTAATTTGCTTAAAGTGGGCAAAAGCGCAAGACCTGTTCGTTGCTCAAACGCTAACGACCTTTTCTTCAGCTCATCCAGCGAAATGTTGACGACGCCTGCTGTTGACGCGAAAGCAATCGTGTTTCCGCTTTTGCACTTGGGGAACATCAGGGCACGGTCTTCAAAAGCAGATTCGATATCCGCGAAACCGCCTTTTATCCCGTGACACAAACCGATCAGATTGACCACCAGCAAGCCTTGTTCGCTTAACCGTGAGCGGCATGCCTGATAAAAAGGCAGCGTATTGAGATCGCCGGGGTGAGCGTGCTCATTAAAACCATCAACCAGGATCAGATCGAATGCCTGGTCGTTGGTCATCATGTAATCGACACCGTCGCCTATCACCATGTTCAATCGCGCCGGATCATCCGGCAGCCCGAAATGCTCGCTAGCCACATCCACCAAACGCGCATCGATTTCCACCACCGTCAGATGAGCCAACGGGCAGTTGCGGTAAAGGAATTTAGTCAGCGAGGCAGCGCCGAGGCCGATCAACAGGATGTTGCGCGGAAAGCGGCTTTCATCGCGCATCAGCAAACACGCCATCATCACCTGCGTGTATTCCAGCTCCAAATCCCAAGGCCGCCTGATCCGCATCGCGCCTTGCATCCACCGCTTATCAAAATGCAGCGTGCGCAGGCCGTTAGTTTCCCGAACATCTATTGAAAAATCCATAGTCCCATTACATGAACAAAGAGAGTGAATCAGCGCACTCTGAGTTGTTTTCATTCAGGGTTTGCCGAATAAATCGTCGAGCGGATTTTTGCCGCCCGGAATAGAAGCAATGGCGTCGGCGGAAACGCGCTTCGCGGTGAACTCTTCATCGATGTTGTCGCGATAGTAGCTCCAGGCCGACCCCGAACTGCTGAGGCGGCGCCAGGCTTCCTCGCCAACGCCACTGTATTGCAGCATGCTGCCGTCGTCGAGCTGGACCTGCAACAGCCGGGCGTGGGCATCGTAGCCGATGGCGCGTAGCTTGCCGGAGCTGATCTTTTTCATTTCCATGGTGGTGTCCTGCTTCTATTTAGAGCCTGGCTCCCTTAAACGCCCCCGAAATAGCTTTCATCAACAATAACTTCTTCAACCACCTTTTGCTTCACAAGAACGCCAATCTTAAGTTCTTTCAGCTTTTCAACGAGAGCCTCGCCATCGATTAAATCAATAGGAGGCGCTCCATCGCGTTGAGCTTCTTGACGTGCATCTTTTGTGAATGTACCTGTCGTAATCAATAAACCTTTGTCAGCGCGACCAACCATCGCACCTCGGAAGTCTCGTACCAATGGCGAGAAAACGCTACCTTGGTATCTCTTACATTGGAAAATTACGTGAAATGACAACAGCCCGCCAATGCGAACCACTCCTTTGCCGTTAATCCCGCCGTCACTGGTTTTTCCAGTGACTTCAACTTGAATAAAGCCAGATTCACGCAATAGCCTTTGACACAGACGTTCGAATGCGTCCGGAGCCATAGATTTGAGAACATCAAGAAGCTTATCTTTACATCCAATATCTGTTAATTCGGATATTAAGCCAGTGGTTTGGTCTTCAACAATATCGACTGTGATCTCTCGATCAAGAGCCTGAACTGCTTTCTTTACGACAGCCTTGTCTAGCTTCTGAATTTTTTGACCGTCAGTGGTTAGTGCCCATACACCTCTTGTTGAGTTGTCTATCACCCCATATCTTTTGAGATAATTTCGAGCCCACGCCAAACGGTAGCTTAATTTTGTTCGGTTACCTTTGTGGATTTCAGATATTTCGGCATCCGTGAGCTTAAGGATTACAGCAACTTTATCTTCTTGTTCTGAAATTGAAGCAGAGCCACCAAGGCTATGCATAGCTTGAAGAAGCGGATTGAATAAATCGTCATACTTTGGGATCGGCATATCACCTCAAGCGGAAAATGAAATACTGCACAAGAAAAACAAGCTCAGAGCCTAGATTCGTTGCATGCCCAAAGTATTTCCATCATCCCTTCACCACCCCATCCAACCCAAGTTCCAGGATCGCCGCATCGCGAGTCAACAGCGTTAGTCTTTCGTCATTTGCCTGCGCGATGATCAGCCTGTCAAACGGATCGGCGTGTATGCAGGTCAGACTACGTGCAGCCTCGATGTGGCGGGGCAGAATAGGTAGCAGGGCGAAGCCTTGTGCTTCAAGTTGCTCGGACAGGGAGCCTTGCGGCAAAGGTAATTTACCTTTTGCGTTTTTCAGCACCATTTCCCACAAGCTGGCGGTACTGATGACGATCTCGGATTTTTCGATGATGCGTTGTGTGGTTTTGCCCAGACGTGCATCTGCGGTCATCCACCAATAGATCAGGTGAGTGTCGAGCAGGTATCGCTTCAAGGTAGATCGCCGCCTGTGAGGTCATCGGCGATGGTTGCGTTGGTTTTGGCTGAATCCCAATCGGCATCAGCTTTAGGTAATGCGGCCCATGCGCCCGGCTTGCGTGCGAATTTTTGTGCGCCGATCTTGACCAGCCTGACGACAGGCACGCCTTTGTTGGCGATGATCACATCTTCGCCCTCCAGCGCGGCTTGTACGAGTTTGGAGAGTTGGCTTTTGGCTTCGAGCATGTTGCATTGCATGATTAACTCCTGAAAGAAGTTTGTGTAATGTTGTAATTTTACACTTTGTTGGCTAAGTTAGCCAATAGGTTGTATACCCTCTCCCCCAGCCCCTCTCCCGCAGGCGGGCGAGGGGAGCCAATGCATTAACGGGTAATCGGCTTATACCGAATCCGTTTAGGCTTCGCGCCTTCTTCACCCAAACGCTTCTTCTTGTCCGCTTCGTATTCCTGATAGTTACCGTCGAAGAACGTCCACTTGGAATCTCCTTCGCAGGCGAGGATGTGGGTGGCGATGCGGTCGAGGAACCAGCGGTCGTGGGAGATGACCAGCACGCAGCCGGCAAACTCAAGCAGGGCGTCTTCCAGTGCGCGCAGGGTTTCTACGTCGAGGTCGTTGGAGGGTTCGTCGAGCAGCAGCACGTTGCCGCCGGAGATGAGTGTTTGCGCCAGGTGCAGGCGGCCGCGTTCGCCGCCGGAAAGCTGGCCGACCATTTTGCCCTGGTCTGAACCCTTGAAGTTGAAGCGGCCGATGTAGGCGCGCGCCGGGGTTTCGTATTTGCCCACGGTGAGGATGTCGTTGCCACCGGAGATCGCGTCGAACACGGTCTTGTCGTTTTGCAGGGAGTCGCGCGCCTGGTCGACGTGCGCGATCTTGACGGTGGTGCCGATCTTCACGGTGCCGCTATCCGGCTGTTCCTTGCCGGTGATCAGCTTGAACAGCGTGGATTTGCCTGCGCCGTTCGGGCCGATGATGCCGACGATGGCACCGGGCGGCACCTTGAAGCTGAGGTTGTCGATCAGCAGGCGGTCGCCGAAGGCTTTGCTGACGCCGTCGAATTCGATGACTTCGTTGCCGAGGCGTTCGCCGACCGGGATGAAGATTTCCTGCGTTTCGTTGCGCTTCTGGTGTTCCTGCGAATTGAGCTCTTCGAAGCGTGCGATACGCGCCTTGGATTTAGCCTGGCGTCCCTTGGGATTTTGCCGCACCCATTCCAGTTCCTGCTTCATCGCTTTCGTGTGTGCGTCGATCTGCTTGTTCTCGGTCTCCAGACGTGCGCTTTTCTGATCCAGCCAACTCGAATAGTTGCCCTTCCACGGAATGCCGTGGCCGCGGTCGAGTTCCAGTATCCATTCGGCGGCGTTGTCGAGGAAATAGCGGTCATGGGTGACGGCCACCACGGTGCCGGGGAAGCGCACCAGGAACTGCTCAAGCCAGTCCACCGATTCGGCGTCGAGGTGGTTGGTGGGTTCGTCCAGCAGCAGCATGTCGGGCTTTTCCAGCAGCAGCTTGCACAGCGCTACGCGGCGCTTTTCGCCGCCGGAAAGGAGCTCAATTTTGGCGTCCCACGGCGGCAGGCGCAGCGCGTCGGCGGCCACTTCCAGCTGATGTTCGGAATCGGAACCGGAGGTGGCGATGATGGCTTCCAGCCGCCCCTGTTCCTCGGCCAACTTGTCGAAGTCGGCATCCGGCTCGGCATAGGCGGCGTAAACTTCCTCCAGCTTTTGCTGGGCCTGCATCACTTCGCCCAGGGCCGATTCGACTTCTTCGCGCACGGTCTTGGTCGGGTCGAGCTGCGGCTCCTGCGGCAGGTAGCCGATGGAGATGTTGGGCAGGTGCTGCACCTCGCCGTCGTATTCCTTGTCCATGCCCGCCATGATGCGCAGTACGGTGGACTTGCCCGAGCCGTTCAGGCCGAGCAGGCCGATCTTGGCGCCGGGGAAGAAACTCAGCGAGATATCCTTGATGATTTGACGCTTGGGAGGAACGATCTTGCTCACGCGGAGCATGGACATTACGTATTGGGCCATGGTCTTGGATTAGGTGCTGGTAAAAAACCATAGCTTAACTCAAGGCGGATGGTTTTGGGAGCAAGGAAATCAATGGCCGTTTTTAGATCGCATAAGGCGTAGGATGGGTGGAGGCGCTTTGCGCCGATACCCATCGTTTTGCGGTGATGAATGATGGGTTGCCCTCTCCCCAACCCTCTCCCGCAAGCGGGAGAGGGGGCAATGGCGAAGGACGCTTGTTCTGATCTGCTACGTTCCACCCATCCTACCCATACTGTTTGGTTCCGGCTCGCCCGGCTTAGGCTTATAATTCCCCTGCGGCCTTGATCGCGCCTTCCATGACCGGGACTACCTCTGATGAATTACCGCCACGGCTACCATGCCGGCAATTTTTGCGACGTATTCAAACACCTCATCCTGATGCTGCTGATCGAACATTTCAAGCACAAGGAAAAGGGTTTTACCGTGCTTGACGCACATGCCGGCGATGGCTCCTACAGCCTGCGCGGCGATCTGGCCGCCAAGACGGGCGAGGCGGAAGCGGGTATTTTGCGGGTGCTGGAATTTGCCCATCCTTCGCCGGCGCTTGCCGATTTTCTCAACCTGGTGCGCCGCCTGGGTTTGCCGGATGCCGAGGGCCGGCTGACCAGCTATCCCGGCTCGCCGCGATTGGCGCGTGCGCTGCTACGGCCGCAGGACAAGCTGCTGCTGAGCGAGATCCACCCGGATGCGCTGAGTGCGCTGGAGCGTTTGTTCCGCGATGACCGCCAGGTGCGTATCCAGGCGCTCGACGCCGCGCTGGCGCTGAAGTCGCAGCTGCCGCCGGAAAGCAGGCGCGCACTGGTGCTGCTCGATCCGCCGTACGAAGAACCAGACGAGTTCCGCCGCCAGTTGACCGCCCTGAAAGAGGCTTACAAACGTTTCCCCACCGGCACCTATGCCATCTGGTACCCGATCAAAAGCCCGGAGCCGGTGCGCCATTTTCACCGCCAACTGGTTGCCAGCGGGATCAAGCCGATACTCACCACGGAAATCCACCTCGCCCCGCTCAACAACTTTCAGCTCAACGGCAGTGGCATGACGATCATCAACCCGCCATGGAAGCTTGATACGCAGCTAGGCGAAGTGCTGCCGGAATTGCTGGCTGCGCTGGGGGCGGAAAAGAGCGGAAAAATCCGTCTGGAATGGACGGTGCCGGAATGATCCAATCCACCAGCATCCGTAGGTTGGGGTGAGCCTGCGAACCCCAACACTCCCAAAGCAACAAACAGAACCATGAGCCGCTACACACGCGCATTTACGCCAGGCGGGACGTTCTTCTTTACCGCCAACCTGGCCGATAGATCGAAAACCCTGCTTACCGACCATATCGACAAGCTGCGCGAAAACCTGCGGCATGTCCGTGAACGGCATCCATTCCATATCGACGCCATCGTGGTTCTGCCCGACCACCTCCATGCCCTCTGGACATTGCCGCCCGGCGATGCGGATTACCCCACCCGATGGACATTGATCAAAGCAGGGTTTTCTCGCGGCCTGCCCAAGAACGAGCGCATCGGTTCGAGCCGAATCGCCAAGGGCGAACGGGGCATCTGGCAGCGGCGATATTGGGAACACCAAATCCGCGACGAAGCCGATTACGCCCGGCATATCGATTACATCCATTACAACCCGGTCAAACACGGCTACGTGAAATCACCTATCGATTGGCCGCAGTCGTCGATACATCGGTATGTGCGGGATGGGATTCTCCCGTCGGATTGGGGTGCGAATTATGCCGAGGCGGAAATGGCGGGGTGGGGAGAATGAGGAGAGAAGTGTTGGGGTTCCTTCGTCACCCCAACCTACGGCTGCTGCCCGAATTGCTGGCCGCGCTGGGCGCGGAAAAAACCGGCAAAGTCCGTCTGGAATGGACAGTACCTGAGTAACTCAGCTTAAACGCTATTTTCCCCCGCTTTTGCTGTTGAGGCTGACGGTGATTACGCCGGTCAGCACCAGCAGCGAACCGGCAAGCTGCTGCAGGGATACCCCCTCATTCAGGAAAACATGGGCCAGGTAGATCGTGGCCACCGGCCCGATGGAGCCGATCAGCGAGGCATTGCCCGAGCCGATGCGGCGGATTCCGGCGGAAAGCAGAAACACCGGCAGCACCGTGGAAAAAATCGCCATAGCGATGGCCAACTCGTAGACCCGCAGCGGCAGGTCGAGTGCTGCCAACGGGTGGGTCACGCCGAACTGAAGCAGGCTGGCAGCACTGGCGACTATCATGGCATAGGCGGTGAACCTGGCTGCGCCGATGCGGGCGATGGCATGGCCGGCACCCACCAGATAGATCGAATAGGACAAGGTGCTGGCGAACACCAGTGAGGCGCCCAGCACGATGCCGCCCCGGTTCATCCCCACGTCGTGGAGGAAAACCAGAAAAATTCCCGCATAGCTCAAGATCATCGCCGCCACCACTTTTCTGCTGATGGCGCGCCGGTAGACCAGCGCTGACAGGATCACCGTCATGGTGGGGTAGAGGAACAGAATCAGCCGTTCCAGTCCGGCGGAAATGGTTTGCAGCCCGAGAAAATCCAGGAAACTGGACAGGTAATATCCGATCAGACCCAGCCCCAGAACGGCCATCCAGTCCTGTTTGTCGAGCGATTCGGCGTGAGTCTTTCTGGCCCATAGCGCAACCACCAGGAAAAACGGGACGGAAAATGCCATGCGCAGAGCCAGCAGCGTCACCGCATCCACGGCGTCGAAATAAGCCAGCTTGACCAGGATGGCCTTGGCCGAAAAGCCGACTGCGGCGAGAACCGCGAAGGTAACGCCGAAAAGGACGTCCCGCTGGATGGCACTAGCCGGTGATGCGTTTTTCATGAAGACCCTTTGGATATATGTGGTGCGGGTCTTCGGCAGGAAAAAGCAATCGCGGTCTGACCCGCAGTTGCTCGATGATATTAAAACGGGAGCGAATTACTGCGGCAATGGGATAGCGCCCATAGCGGTAGTCGCATGGTGGAGGTCGATTCGGAACGGATGAGGAAATTTGTTACCATAAGAGGACTATAGCGGGCGCTGTCCCGTATTGTCAATTGTGGGTGTTCGCGAACTGCGCGCCTGATCGAGGGTGCGTGATCTTCCCCATCTGGCTGGAGTGGCACATGAACAAGTGGTCCATTTTCTTTCTGTTGTTCTTCGCTTTCGCCACACAGCAAGTGCAGGCTGAAATCTATAAAATCGTCGGTGCCGACGGCAAGGTGTCGTATGCCGACAGGGCTCCCCAGTCCGCTACGGCCAAAACCGAGAAGTTGAACATTCAGACCTATTCCGGCGTCCCCTCGGTTTCCTCGTACAACGGATCGGTCGGGAAAGTCACCATTCTGTCCGCGCAATGGTGCGGCGTCTGCCAGCAGGCCAAAGCCTACATGAAGAGCCGCAAGATATCTTTCGAGGAATGGGATATCGACCAGTCCGACTATGCCCGCTCCAAGATGAGGGAACTGGGCGCCAAGGGTGTTCCTGTCATCCTGGTGGGTAAACAGAAAATGGTTGGCTTCTCTCCGGAAGGGCTGGACGACATGCTGCAAAAGGCGGGGGCGTTATGACGGTGGGTTGATAATGGGCAACTTACCCATTGTCTGAGAAATAGCGCTTATTTCCGCAGGAGCTCCCACGGCGGCACCGGATTGCTATCAGCCCACAACCCATTGCGGTGAATCTTCGCTTCAAATTCTGCCCGCTCGTACTTTGATTGATCCTCTGGGGTTTGCTCCTTTGCATGGCCCCTGTACCACCAGGCCTGTCCGGTCTTGATTTGCTCCAGGCCGGCATCAAGTGTCTTGGGGCAGTCACGCTGGTTACGGCAGGGCGAATCAAACGGGGCGGCCATGACCTTGCCGATAATGCGCCCATAGCGATCCCGTTTATTCCATTCGACAGCCACGTCACGACCGTTTAGCAAAGCCCCCAGTTTTTGATGTGAGAGATTCCCGAACGCTTGATACTTTTCTGGCGCGTCAATGCCAATTAACCAAACCTTGTGTTGCTGGTTTGAGTAATCCTGAACGGTAATTGTGTCGCCATCCGTAATTTGAGTAACCCATCCCGTGAGAGTTTCAGCCTGGGCGATTGGTCCGAGGCTGGAAAAAATCAGGGCTGCAGCTAGCGTAATGTAGCGTGTATTCATGTAGGGAAGGCCCCGTTTGCCTCATGCTCCAGTACCTGTAAAAACTCGTCGCCGTATTTCGCCAGCTTGGCCTGGCCCACGCCGGTGATTTCGCCCATTTCTCTCAGGCTGCCGGGACGGCGGTTGAGGATTTCCAGCAGTGTGCTGTCGTGGAAGATGACATAGGGCGGCACGCCTTGTTCGCGGGCGAGTTCGGTGCGCTTGGCTTTGAGGGCGAGCCACAGCGGGTCTTCGTTGGCGCCGGCGAAGGCTTCGCGGGCACGGGCGCCGCGCTCGGCCTTGCTGGTTCGGCTCTTTTTGGCCGGTTCGGCATCGCGTCGCAGCCAGACTTCCTGCTCGCCGCGCAACACCGGGCGGGATTCCTCGGTCAGGCGCAGGCCGCCGTAGGCTTCGATGTCCACGTTGAGCAGTCCGGCGGCGACGAGCTGGCGGTAGACGCTGCTCCACTGGGCTTGGGCAAGCGCCTGGCCGATGCCGAAGGTAGTGAGCTGGTGGTGGCGGAATTTCTCGACCTGGGGCGTGGTCTTGCCCAGCAGCACATCGATCAGGTGGCCGACGCCGAAGCGCTGGCCGGTGCGGTAGACGCAGGATAGCGCCATCTGCGCGGGCTGGGTGGCGTCCCAGGTGTCGACGGGTTCGAGGCAGTTGTCGCACTGACCGCAGTCGCCGGGGTGCTCCTCGCCGAAGTAGCGCAGGATGGTCTGGTGGCGGCAGGCGGTGGCCTCGCAGAAGCCGAGCAGGGCATCGAGCTTCTGCAGTTCGACCCGCTTGCGCTCGGCGGGGGCTTCGCCGGAACTGAGCATCTGGCGCATCGAGACCACGTCACCCAGGCCGTAGGTCATCCAGGCATCCGCAGGCAGGCCGTCGCGACCGGCGCGACCAGTTTCCTGATAGTAGCCTTCCATGCTCTTGGGCAGGTCGAGATGAGCGACGAAGCGCACGTTGGGCTTGTCGATGCCCATGCCGAAAGCGACGGTGGCGACCATGATCACGCCTTCCTCGCGCAGGAAACGGCGCTGGTTGGCGTTGCGCGTGGCGGCGTCGAGACCGGCGTGGTAGGGCAGGGCATCCCAGCCTTTGTCCTTGAGCCAGGCGGCGGTCTCATCGACTTTTTTGCGCGACAGGCAGTAGACAATGCCGGCATCGTTGGTGTGTTCGGCTTCCAGAAATGTTTGCAACTGGTTCCTCGCGTTGGCCTTCAGCGTCACCCGGTAACGGATGTTCGGGCGGTCGAAGCTGGAGACGAACTGGTGGGCCTGTTCCAGCGCCAGACGCTCGACGATTTCGCGCCGGGTCGGGGCGTCCGCCGTGGCGGTGAGCGCGATGCGCGGCACCGCTGGGAAACGCTCGTGGAGTACCGTCAATTCCCGGTATTCGGGGCGGAAGTCGTGGCCCCACTGCGACACGCAGTGCGCCTCGTCGATGGCGAAAAGCGCCAATCCCGGACCGGCCTGAACTTGCTCCAGCGCGCTCAGGAAATTCGCCATCAGCAGGCGCTCCGGAGCTACATAGAGGATATCCAGGTCGCCGCGCATCAGGCGGCCAAACACGTCTCGGGCGGCTTCGGCGGTCAGGCTGGAGTTGAGGAAGGCGGCCTTGACGCCGAGTTGCTTGAGGGCGTCCACCTGGTCCTGCATCAGCGCGATCAGCGGCGACACCACGATGCCGACGCCGTGCCGCAACAGCGCGGGGAGTTGGTAGCACAGGGATTTTCCGCCGCCGGTCGGCATCAGCACCAACGCATCGCCACCCGACGTGACGTGTTCGACGATGGCCTGCTGCTCGTCGCGGAAAGCGCTGTAGCCGAAAACGTCGTGGAGGATTTGCTGGGCTGAGGGGGAGGGCATGGGCGGTCGAGCGGATAAAATGCTATTTTACCCTTTCATGAGCTTCCCGGGTTATGCAATGCTCCGGGCCGGCTCTGAATGATAGGGCGCAGTTGTGTTGTTGTTTCTGTTAAACTAACTCATCTTCGATAGGTACATAATGAGCTTGGCTTCCAGGCTGGCTTTATTTCCTTTCTTAATCACGAATACCAACTTAAAGGGTGATATAACTTGGCAAAACCTAATTTTCAATATGAAAAGCGTCAGAAAGAGCTGGAAAAGAAAAGAAAAAAAGAAGAAAAAACACAGCAGAAACTGAATAAAACCCAGCCCCAGGAAAACCCGGAGCAGTCTCCGGGTGAGGGCAGCGCCAATCCGCCTCCGGCTGAGTAAAGGGTTATGGCTTTTCCTCGGCCACCTTTACGAAGATGGCTGAGTCCCCCAAGCCGGGTATGGTGACTTCCCAGTCCATTTTCTTGATGTAGCCGGCTAACGCCTGGGCGGCGTGCAGTTCGCCGTGAACCACGAAGGTTTGGCTTGGCGGCCGCTTGAACTGTTTGAGCCAGTGCAGCAGGGCGGCCTGGTCGGCATGGGCCGAGAACCCGCCGATAGTGTAAATTTCCGCGTGTACGAGAATGTCCTTGCCGTAAATCCGAGTCGTTTTTGCACCATCTACCAGTCGTCTTCCTAACGTGCCCTGGGCCTGGAAACCGGTAATCAGGATCGTGTTCTGTCTTTTTCCCAGATTATTGATCAGGTGAAACTTGATGCGCCCGGCATCGCACATGCCGCTTGCGGAAATAATGATCGCACCGGAATGGATGCTGTTCAGCGCGATGGATTCTTCCGCACTGCCGGTAAAAGTGAGCTTTAGCGGAACGGTGTTATTTGCCTGCCAGGCGGAGAGTTTCCTCGCTTCCTCGTCGAACATTTCCATGTGCCGCATGGTGATGTCCGTGGCTTTGGTCGCCATCGGCGAATCCACATAGACGTTCAGATTCTTGAATCGACCCTGGCGAGTGAGTTCCTGAAGAAAGTAGAGGATTTCCTGCGTGCGGCCCACGGCGAAGGCGGGAATGATGACATTGCCTTTTTTCCGGTACAGCGTGTCATTGATGGCATGCACGAATTCTTCGGTGGTCGCTGGCAGGTCTTTGTGCAGACGGTCGCCGTAGGTGGATTCGACGAACAGGATATCGGCTTCTTCGATGATGGTGGGGTCGCGCAGGATAGGCTGGCCGGGCTGCCCGAGGTCTCCCGAGAAAACCAGCTTGGTCTGCTTGCCTCCACCTTTGACCCAGACTTCGATTATGGCTGATCCCAGAATATGGCCCGCATCCCTGAAACAGCAGTGTACGGATGGGTGCGGGGAGATCTGCGTATCGTAGGAAACCGGCGCCAGTCTGCCCAGGCAGATTTCAGCTTCGGCCATGGTGTACAGCGGGGTGGCTTCCGTACTGAACTTGCGTTTTTTCCTTGGTTTTTCCTCCCGCCGGAGGTTTTCCCTGCTGGCTTCGATTTCCTGAATGTGGGCGGAATCCGGCAGCATCACTCCAAGCAGGTCGGCGGTGGCGGTCGTGGTGTAAATCTGTCCGTCAAAACCCGCCGCGACCAGCTTGGGTAGCAAACCGCTGTGGTCGATATGGGCGTGGGTCAGCAGGACAAAGGCGATATCCCGGGGATTGAACCTGAAGGGTTGCGCATTCAGCTTGTCGGCCTCGTGGCCGCCCTGGAACATGCCGCAATCCACCAGGAATTTGACCTCCCCGGTTTCGATCAGGTAGCAGGAGCCGGTGACCTGCTGGGCGGCGCCGAGGAAGGAAATTTTCATTTGTGACCTCCGGGTGTGTCTGCTCTAGACCGGGTAAGGCAGGGGCAGGAAATGCAGGGTCGGGCCCTCCGGGGTTTTAAAGTGCACCGTGCCGGCTTCAATACTGCTGGTAGGGATCACCGCCAGCAGGTCGTAGCCGCCATCGGGAGCGGGCTGGGCGTTCACCACCATGCCCGTCGTCGACTCTGCGCCGAATACTTCATCTCCCGGCTGGGGCGCGCTGTCCGAGTCAACATGTGCGAGATACAAACGGCGTTTGACCTTGCCGAGATATTGCGTACGCGCCACGATCTCCTGGCCGGTGTAGCATCCCTTGTTGAAGCTGACGCCGCCGATGGCCTCGAAATTCGCCATTTGTGGTGTGAACTGTTCCTGGGTCTGGGGCAGGATGACCGGGATGCCGGCGTGGATTTCCAGCCATTCCCAGCTGACGCTGCCGACCGGGGTGGCCTGGCCGCTCAATTCCTCCCACAGGGCAGGCCCATGCTCCAGGGTTACCACGATTTCGAAGCGCGTTGCGCCGAGCCGGATGATCGTTCCACTGTCGTGGCGAGCAACGCCCAGCACATCTGGCGGCAATGCGCCGATGGTGGCCTGCAATAATGCTTCGGCACCCGTGCCGGCCACACCGAGACGAACCGATTCTTCGCCGGCATCGCGTACCTTGACCTTGGCGCGCAGCACATACATCGTCAGTCGCTTCTGGATGCCAGCTTGCAGAGTGGCGGGCAGTTGCAGAAAATAACCGCCAGCGTCCCGCCATACCAGGAAGCTCGCCAGCATCCGGCCTTTCGGCGTGCACAGACTGTTGTATTGCGCGCGGTCGGAGGTCATCCTGACATCGTTGGTGGTCTGGCCCTGCAGAAAAGTCTGGCTGTCCTCGCCATCGATACCGATCACGCCACGATGGGAGAGGTCGGTGAGAACGGTGCCGGACTGAGCGGCCAGCAATTCTTTTTTCAGATCGCCGAAATGAATGGCATGATCGTCTGCCATGGTGGCGCCCGCTTTAACAAGATGGTCTTTCCAGGTGGGATTCATATTTTTGACGGAGTTTGAAAGTGATGTTGGTTAAAATAAGGCCATTCGGGCATTTTTACAAGGGTTGCGGGTGGAGACACTGACGATCACAGTTGGGCCGTCCCGGCGGTTGGCGGGTTTACTCGTGGGTATGCATGGTTTTTCCGCAGCCATGTTTTGGCTGGCGCCACTGCCACAGTGGATCGTCGTCTTGCTGATGCCGGTGTTTCTCGGCAGCGCCTGGCATACGCTGCGGCGCGATAGTTTCCGTACTCTGCAGAATTCGCTGGTTGCTTTGCGGCTCGATACCGATTGCAGCTGCGAATTCCAGACCCGCGCCGGGGCATGGCACGAAGCCGACTTGCTCGGCAGCAGCTTCGTTGCCCCTTATTTGACCGTGCTGAATTTGAAACCGGAGAGCGGCCGCCTGGTGAAACATCTGGTGATTCTTCCGGATGCAATCCATGCGGAAGATTTCAGGCGACTGAGGGTGTGGCTGAAATGGCGCTGCAAGAAGGTAGATTAATCGCTATTTGCCGCCCGGCACCAGTACCGTGTTTTTTGCTTCGGCCAGCTGCTCCGGATAATCCCGGCTGTAATGCAGGCCGCGGCTTTCGTGGCGCAGCATGGCGCATTGCACGATCAGGTCGGCGGTGAGCACCAGGTTACGCAGCTCGATCAGGTCATTGCTGACGCGGAAGTTCTGGTAATACTCGTTGATTTCCTCGGTGAGCAGGCGGATGCGGTGCTGCGCCCGTTCCAGGCGTTTGTTGGTGCGCACGATGCCGACGTAATCCCACATGAAGCGGCGCAGTTCGTCCCAGTTGTGGGAAATGACGATTTCCTCGTCGGCGTCGGTGACGCGGCTTTCATCCCATTCCGGCAGAGCGACGAGCGGTGTTTGCGGCTGCTTGAGGATATCCTTCGCGGCGGCCTGGGCGTATACCATGCACTCCAGCAGCGAGTTGCTGGCCAGCCGGTTGGCGCCGTGCAGCCCGGTGCAGGCGACCTCGCCGATGGCATACAGGTTGGGAATGTCGGTGCGTGCCGAGCAGTCGGTGACGATGCCGCCGCAGCTGTAGTGTGCCGCCGGTACCACGGGAATGGGCTGGCGCGTGATGTCGATACCCAGTTCCAGGCAGCGTTCGTAAATATTGGGGAAATGCTCCCTGAGGAAAGCGGCCGGCTTGTGAGAAATGTCGAGATAAACGCAGTCCAGACCGCGTTTTTTCATTTCGAAATCAATCGCGCGTGCCACTACGTCGCGTGGCGCCAGTTCGGCGCGAGGGTCGTACTCCGGCATGAAGCGGGTGCCGTCGCGCAATACCAGGATGCCACCTTCGCCACGCACCGCTTCGGTGATCAGGAATGATTTGGCGTGGGGATGATACAAACAGGTGGGATGGAACTGGACAAATTCCATGTTTGACACCCTGCATCCGGCGCGCCAGCCCATCGCGACGCCGTCACCAGTGGCCACGTCGGGATTGGTGGTGTAAAGATAGACCTTGCCGGCACCCCCGCTGGCCAGCACGATATGTCGGGCGGCAAAGGTTCTGACTTTGGCGCTGTTCTTGTCGAGAACATACACGCCGTGACAGGCATTATCCTCTAGCCCGAGCTTGCCGCCGGTAATAAGGTCGATGGCGATGTGGTTTTCCAGCAGGGTGATGTTGGCGTGGTTTTTGACTTTTTCCGCAAGGGTGACCTGTATCGCATGGCCAGTTGCATCAGCTGCATGGATGATACGGCGGTGGCTGTGACCACCTTCCCGGGTCAGGTGGTAGCCGGTGCTGTTGTCCGCATCCCGGGTAAAGGGCACGCCCTGCTCGATCAGCCATTCGATCGCGGCCCGGCTGTTTTCCACCACGAAGCGGGTGGCTTGTTCGTCGCATAGCCCTGCGCCGGCTATCAGGGTGTCGCTGATGTGCGCCTTGATCGAGTCATCGTCCGCCAGCACGGCGGCGATGCCGCCCTGCGCCCAGTTGCTGGCGCCATCCAGCAATCCACGCTTGGTGACGATCGCCACTTGCTGGCTTTCGGCGAGATTCAGCGCCAGCGTCATGCCGGCCAGCCCGCTGCCGATGATGATCACGTCGAAATGCGACATGTACATTGTCCCTATGTTTTTATAGATATGCGTTGGAAATGATAGCACGCAACGTGGGTGCAGGGCAGGGAGGTGTTTTTTGCGAAACTGGCCTGTTAATAACCATTCAGGGATGTGAACTATTCTGAGGCAGGGGTGTCTTTAGGAATAGGTTGCGTTCCCTGAAGTGGATGAGGGCGCTATACTGAAATCATTGGATGGCATGGGAAGGCCCTGCCAGCAATGGGGACAAGTATAATGGCGCTGAATTTCAGGGACGGCCCAAATGGGTGATCGTGAGATTGACCAGCAGCTGGTCGAGCGAGCACAGCACGGTGACAAGCATGCTTTTGAGCTGCTTGTCGCGAAGTACCAGCGCAAGCTGGGGCGTTTGCTGTCACGCTTTATCCGTAACCCTACCGAAGTAGAGGACGTGGTTCAGGAAGCGTTCATCAAGGCTTACCGCGCACTGCCTTCGTTTCGGGGTGAAAGCGCTTTTTATACCTGGCTGTATCGGATCGGAATCAATGCCGCCAAGAATTATCTGGTGTCTGAAGGCAGGCGGCCGCCGACGACAACGGAGTTCGACAGCGAGGAGGCCGAAGGTTTTGAAGATGCCGATCAGCTTCGCAATATCAATACGCCTGAAAATGAACTGATGAGCAAGCAGGTTGCCGAAACCGTGAACAAGGCAATGGATAGCCTGCCCGAGGAACTTAAAACCGCGATCACACTGCGTGAAATCGAGGGTCTGAGTTATGAGGAAATTGCGAACATGATGAATTGCCCGATTGGTACGGTGCGGTCGAGGATTTTTCGTGCTCGCGAATCAATCGCCGAGAAGTTAAGACCTTTGCTGGGAACTGATAGAGATACGAGGTGGTAAACATGATGGAGAGTCGAATATCTGCGCTGACAGATGGTGAACTGGATCATGAAGAGGCGAATGAAATTTTGATTTCCGGCCGAGAACAACCGGAATTGCAGCAGAAGTGGAATATGTATCACCTGATCGGCGATACCTTGAGACAAACTTCCCCGCTTTCACCCGATTTCAACGCTCGAATCGCCGGTCAGTTGGCAAAAGAGCCGACGGTTCTGGCGCCCCGGAGATTCCTTTCGCACCGGCGCCCCGTGATTGCACTGTCTGCCGCGGCTTCGGTCGCAGCGGTTTCCCTGGTGGCGTGGGTGGCGCTGCAATTCAATCATGAGAGTGGCCCGGGTGCGGCAGCCAGTAACGTTATTGCAGAGGCGAGCACGGCGAATAGCGGCTCGTCCGAGATAAACGTCAATGGTTACCTGGCGGCACATCAGGAATACTCACATGCCGACCAGCTGACCCGGAACTATCAGCGTGCTTCTCTCGAAAAACCGCAGGATGGGGGCCGATGAGAGCAGTACTCCTCGCTGTAGCCGCGCTGGTGGGATTGCATGGTGTATCGCAGGCGGCGGATGTGGTGCAGCAGACGGATGCGCTGAACTGGCTGAACAAAGCCACCGTTGCGGCACACCAGCTCAATTACACCGGTACTTACATCTATCAGTATGGCGACCATATTGAAACCAGCAAAATCACCCATATCAAGGATGAAGGCGGCGAGCATGAAAAGCTCGAGGCGCTGGATGGTTCTTCCCGTGAAGTGATCCGCAATAATGAAGAGGTGCTGTGCTTCAAACCGGACAACAGTGATTCCGTCCTGGTGGAGAAAAAGAAGATCGAAAAATCTTTTCCTGCGTTGCTGCCCAGGCAGCTTGGAGGTATTGCCGACAATTATCGTGCTCGATTTGCCGAATCCGATCGCACAGCCGGCCATGCTTGCAAGGTGATTGTTCTCGAACCCAGGGATCAATACCGTTACCCGCACAAGCTCTGGATTGACCAAGCCACGGGCTTGCTGCTGAAAGCCAGCATGTTCAACGAAAGGAACGAGGTGATCGGCCTATTCGCGTTCACCCAAGTGGAAATCGGTGGGCGGATAGACAAGGAATCCATCAAGCCGAGAATTGCCGGCAAAAAGGTGCTGAGTGAACCGGTAATCGCGACGGAACTGCAGCAAAGCGATTTGAACTGGGTGGTGAAGCAGCTTCCACCTGGTTTTGCCCAAGTGACGGTGACGAGGCGCATGATACCGGGGAAAGACTTGCCAGTGAAGCATCTGGTGTTTTCTGATGGTCTGGCGACAGTGTCTGTTTTCATCGAGTCTGTCGCGGCCATGGCAAAGCCCATGCAAAGCGTGGTTCGCCAAGGAGCTGTCCATGTTTACACGCGTACTGTAGCTGACCATCAGATCACCGTGTTAGGCGAAGTTCCCTCTGTTACCGTGATGCAGATCGCGAATTCCGTCAGCAAAAATTAGGTGTTAGCCATGATAGAAACCGAAGCGGTAGTCGTCAAAATTGAACATGCCGTTGCCTACGTTCAGGCGGAGCGGAAGTCGAACTGCAGCAGTTGCAGCGAAAGTAGCTGCGGAACTTCGGTACTGGCGAATTTTTTTGGTAAGAGGACGCCACTTTATCGTGCCAGCAACGAAGTCGGCGCAAAGGTCGGTGATCGGGTTGTGGTCGGCTTGAATGAGTCGGCACTGTTCAAGGGGACGCTGCTGCTTTACCTGTTTCCCCTGCTGTTATTGTTTGTCGGTGCGGTGGCGGGGAGTGTGCTGGCTGTTACCGCGGATGTTAAGGATGGGTATTCTGTAGCAGGCGCCTGCATCGGACTGGCGGCGGGTTTTCTCGGATTGAAGTTGTTTTCGTCGAAGATGGGGTTGGCCAGACAATTCCAGCCGGTTATCCTGAGTCGGATGGTCGATATGCCAGTAAGTGTGGTGAATTTTGAGAGTGGCTTGAAGAAGTGAGTTTTTTTCAATAATTAACTTTGTTGAGGTGGCTAGAAAATGAAGAAGTTGTTGTGGGCTTTTTTCCTGATTTCTTTTTCCGTGTTTTCCTATGCCAAGGATCTGCCGGATTTCACCGAGCTGGTTGAAAAGCAGGGGCCGGCGGTGGTGAATGTAAGCATCACCCAGACCGTCAACCATGAAGAAATGCTTCCTCAAATCCCCAATCTTCCCGAGGGTGACCCTTTCTTCGATTTCTTTCGTCGTTTCCATCCGCCTCATGGCGAAATTCCGCGCGAGTTCGAGTCGAAGTCCCAGGGCTCGGGTTTCATCGTCAGTGCTGACGGCTATATTCTCACTAACGCGCATGTCGTGGATGGGGCCGACGAGGTCACCGTTCGCCTGACCGACAAGCGCGAATTCAAGGCCAAGGTGATCGGCGCGGATCGCCGCACCGACGTGGCGCTGATTAAGATCAATGCTGCCGGGCTTCCCAAGGTGGTGATCGGGAACCCCTCCCAACTCAAGGTGGGCGAGTGGGTGGCGGCGATCGGTTCGCCTTTCGGCTTTGAGAACAGCGTTACGGCGGGAATTGTCAGTGCCAAGGGGCGCTCGTTGCCGCAGGAAAACTACGTGCCCTTCATCCAGACCGATGCAGCGATCAATCCGGGTAATTCGGGTGGGCCGCTGTTCAACCTCAGGGGTGAGGTGGTCGGCATCAACTCCCAGATATACAGCCGCACCGGCGGCTATATGGGAGTCGCCTTTGCAATTCCGATCGACGTGGCGATGGACGTTGCCGACCAGTTGCGTATTCATGGCAAGATCAGCCGCGGCTGGCTCGGGGTGATGATTCAGGAAGTCACCAGAGAATTGGCCGAGTCGTTCGGGTTGAAGAAATCGGAAGGGGCCCTGATCGCGGGCGTGGAGACGGGTGGCCCGGCGGATAAGGGGGGGTTGGCACCAAGCGATGTGGTACTGAAATTCGACGGCAAGCCGGTGGGCAACGCCAGCGAACTGCCTCTCCTGGTCGGTGCGACCAAGCCTGGAAAACAGGTGGAGGTCCAGGTATGGCGCAAAGGTTCGGTCAGGAATTTGGCCCTGACCGTGGGAGAAGCGCCGACCGAGAAAGTGGCGCAGCGTCCTGGCAAGATGGAAAGCGCTGCTGGCAGGCTGGGTCTGGGTTTGAATGACCTTTCCGAGGCGCAGAAGAAAGAGTTGCAGATTCCGCACGGCGTGGTGGTGGTTGAAGTTCAAGGATCGGCTGCGCGAGCTGGAGTCCGACGCGGTGACGTGATTACGGCTGTCAACAATAGTGACGTGAAAAGCGTCGAGCAGTTTAATCAGATTCTTGCTGGTTACAAGGCAGGACAGAATATTGCGCTGCTGGTGCGGCGCGGAGAGCGCGCACTGTTCATTCCCTTCAAGATGCGATGACAGGTGGAATCGTATTGACGGTTTACGGGCGCGAAGACTGCCACCTGTGCCATGACATGATCGCGGAGCTTGAGGCTTTTCAGCCGGAATACCGATTTGCGCTGGTAGTTGTCGATGTGGACGAAGACGAAACCCTGGAACGGCAATACGGCCATTTAGTGCCTGTGTTGGCCGGAAACGGCGAGGAAATCTGTCATTACCATCTCGATCCGGTCGCACTTGCTGCTTATTTCGGTAAAATCCGGTAAAATCCGTCTTTCCCAAAAAAGAAAGGGCACCGCAAAGTGCCCTTTTTTACTGACCCAAATGAAGAACATCCGCAATTTTTCCATTATCGCTCATATCGACCACGGCAAATCCACCCTGGCCGACCGTATCATCCATTTCTGCGGCGGCCTTTCCGATCGAGAGATGGAGGCGCAAGTGCTGGACTCGATGGATATCGAGCGCGAGCGCGGTATCACCATCAAGGCACAGACTGCCGCGCTGACGTACAAGGCCCTCGATGGGCAGGTTTACCAGCTTAACCTGATCGATACTCCCGGCCACGTTGATTTCTCCTATGAAGTCAGCCGCTCGCTCTCTGCTTGTGAAGGGGCGCTGCTGGTGGTGGACGCTTCGCAGGGCGTGGAGGCGCAGAGTGTGGCGAACTGCTATACCGCCATCGAGCAAGGGGTAGAGGTCGTATCGGTGCTCAACAAGATCGATCTGCCCAGCGCCGAGCCAGAGCGGGTGATGAAGGAAATTGAGGACATAATCGGTATTGATGCCAGCCACGCGGTTCTCTGCTCGGCCAAGACGGGTCTGGGTGTGCAGGACGTGCTGGAAGCGGTAATCGCCCGTATTCCGGCACCAAAGGGCAACCCGGATGGCCCCTTGAAGGCCCTGATCATCGACTCGTGGTTCGATAATTATGTCGGCGTGGTGATGTTGGTACGTGTGGTGGACGGCGTGCTGAAACCCAAGGATAAAATCCTGCTGATGGCTAGTGGCACTGAACACTTGTGCGAACAGGTCGGTGTCTTTACGCCAAAATCTCAGCCTCGGCCGCAACTCGCGGCGGGTGAGGTGGGCTTTGTTATTGCCGGCATCAAGGAACTCAAGGCAGCCAAGGTGGGCGATACCGTGACCTTGGCCGGAAGGCGTGCCAGCGAGGCGCTGCCGGGCTTCAAGGAAATTCAGCCGCAGGTGTTCGCCGGCCTGTATCCGGTGGAGTCGCATGAATACGAAGCCCTGCGTGATGCGCTGGAAAAACTCAAACTCAACGATGCCTCGCTACACTATGAGCCGGAAGTTTCCCAAGCGCTGGGCTTCGGATTTCGCTGCGGATTCCTCGGACTGCTGCACATGGAGATCGTGCAGGAGCGGTTGGAACGCGAGTACGATATGGACCTCATCACTACCGCGCCAACGGTGGTGTACGAGGTAGTGATGCGCGGCGGCGAAGTGCTGGAAATCGAAAACCCCGCCAAATTGCCTGAGTTGTCCAAGATCGAGGAAATCCGCGAGCCAATTATCACCACCACTGTCCTTGCGCCTCAGGAATATGTGGGCGCAGTGATGACGCTGTGTAACCAGAAGCGTGGCGTGCAGAAGAATATTCAGTATTTGGGGCGGCAGGTGATGCTGACCTACGAGATGCCGATGAATGAAGTGGTGATGGATTTCTTCGACAAGCTGAAATCGGTATCGCGCGGTTATGCCTCAATGGATTACGAATTCCTGGAATTCCGTACCTCCGATCTGGTAAAAGTGGACATTCTGATCAATGGCGAAAAGGTAGATGCCCTGTCGGTGATCGTTCATCGAGCTAATAGTCAGTATCGTGGCCGCGAAGTGGCGGCCAAGATGCGCGAACTGATTCCGCGTCAGATGTTCGACGTGGCGATCCAGGCGGCCATCGGTGCCCAAATCATCGCACGTGAAAACGTCAAGGCACTACGCAAGAACGTGCTGGCCAAGTGCTATGGTGGCGACATCAGCCGCAAGCGCAAGCTGCTGGAAAAGCAGAAGGCAGGCAAGAAGCGCATGAAACAGGTCGGCAATGTGGAAATTCCGCAGGAAGCCTTCCTGGCAATTTTGCAGGTGGACAATAAATAGTGATGAGTCAATGGTAATGAGTATGGGAGATGGCATTGGCATCACCCGCAACTCATTACCCATCACCAAAAAGGGTATCGAATGAATTTTCCGTTAATCATGTTGATTGCGCTGGTTGTTACCGGGGTTATCTGGCTGTTCGAGATTTACGCTCTTAAGCCGCGCCGCGTGGCAGGTGCCAAGGAGCCGATGCTGGTCGAATACTCCAAAAGTTTCTTCCCGGTCATCCTGGTAGTTTTCCTGCTGCGCTCTTTTCTGGTCGAGCCGTTCAAGATCCCTTCCGGTTCGATGATGCCGACGCTGCTTGTGGGTGATTTCATCCTGGTGAACAAATACACTTATGGCATCCGTTTGCCAGTGGCTAACCAGAAGATCCTCGAGATCAGCCAGCCGAAGAACGGTGACGTGATGGTTTTCCGCTACCCGGAAGATCCCTCGCTGGATTACATCAAGCGTGTGGTCGGCGTACCGGGGGATAAAATCAACTATCGCAACAAGCAACTCTCCATCAACGGCAAGCTCCTGAAAATTGAAAGTCTGGGCAGCTACAGCTACGTCAAAAGCGGCCTGAATTTCGTGAACGCCAACCTTTACGGCGAACAGCTGGGGGGGCACAACCACCAGACGCTGGTTCAGCCTGAGGCGCCAGTGCTGCGTCTGGGCGACGTGCGGCAGTTTTCCAACCGCGAAAATTGCGCTTACAATGATGAGGGCTTCACCTGTACGGTGCCGCAAGGCTACTATTTCATGATGGGCGACAACCGTGACGATAGTAATGACAGCCGCTACTGGGGCTTCGTGCCGGATCGCAACATAGTTGGCAAGGCTTTCATGATCTGGTGGAATTTCGATGATCTCAAGCGCATCGGGAAATCAATTGATTAAGGAGGGGGTGGTCATGAGGAAACAACAGGGCGCTACGGTGGTGGGTATGCTGTTTATTGCTGCTCTGGTGGGGTCGGCGTTAATCCTTGCAGCAAAGCTGGTGCCAGCCTATCTGGAATTCATGTCGGTCAAAAGGATATTTGGTAGCATGGCCTCCAGCGGAGATCTCAAATCCATGTCGCCTAAGGAACTTCAGGCCTCTTTCTTCAAACGCGCTGATGTCAGTGACGTGAAAAGCGTCAAACCGGAAGACCTGACTGTTAGCCGAGAAGGGAATACGTCAGTCATTGCTGTGGAATATTCCATCAAGGTGCCGGTTGTGGCCAATATCAGCGCCTGTATGGACTTCGCAGCCTCATCCTCCGCGCAGGGCGAGTAACTCACCTGCATGGGCACTGAAGCGCTGGTTCGGCGGATTGGCTATGAGTTCAAGGACCCGGCGCTGTTACGCAGGGCACTGACCCACCGCAGTTACGGTATGCCGCACAACGAGCGGCTGGAATTTCTCGGTGACAGCGTGCTGAGTTGCGCTATCGCCACGCATCTATATCATCTCCATACTCGCGTGCAGGAAGGCGATTTGAGCCGGATGCGCGCCCATCTGGTCAAGGAGCTGACGCTCTCTGAAATTGCCTCCTCCCTGAATTTGGGTGATTACCTGAAACTGGGGGAAGGAGAGCTGAAAAGCGGTGGTTTTCGCCGCCCCTCTATCCTCGCGGACACGTTGGAAGCGATTATCGGCGCGGTCTACCTCGATGGCGGTTTTGCCAGCGCGGAACAAATGATTGCAAGGCTTTTCGAGCCGCTGATGAAGGGGCTCGACCCGAAGACTCTGGGCAAGGATCCGAAAACCCTGCTGCAGGAATATTTGCAGGGCCGCAAACTGCCTTTGCCCAATTACACTGTGCTGTCGATCAGCGGCGAAGCCCACGAACAGCACTTCGAAGTCGAGTGCGCCATTCCCGACTTGGACGTGCGCGCCTGCGGCGGAGGGGTAAGCCGCCGTAGCGCAGAGCAACAGGCCGCTGGCAGCGTGATGCAAATACTGAATGGTGAGGGGTGAGGTGGAAGGTCAAAGTCTGTGCCGACCCCACTTTTTCGCCTCACCTCTAACACCTCATCCCTCACGAATCTTGAGAAGACATTAACATGGAATTTCGCACCGGTTACATCGCCATCGTCGGCCGTCCGAATGTGGGCAAGTCTACGCTGCTTAATCACTTGATCGGGCAGAAAATCAGCATCACTTCTCGCAAGGCGCAGACCACCCGGCACCGAATTGTCGGCATACGTACCGATGCCGATGCTCAGTATGTTTTCGTGGATACGCCAGGCTTCCAGATGCAGCACCAGAATGTGCTGAATCGTGTGATGAACCGTACCGTGACGCAATCACTGTCGGATGTGGATGTGGCGCTGTTCGTAATCGAAGCGATGCGCTTCGATGCCCGCGACGAAAAGGTGCTGGCCCTGTTGCCGCGCAATCAACCCGTGGTGCTGGTGATCAACAAGACCGACAAGGTGAGTGACAAGTCAACGCTGCTGCCGTTTATCGAGAAAGTGTCAGCCTCGTTCCCCTTTGCGGCGATCATTCCTGTCAGCGCCAAGCGCGACGCGCAGTTGCCTGAACTGGTGCAGGAGATCCGCCGTCATTTGCAGGAAGGCGAGCCGATATATGGCGAGGACGAAATTACCGACCGCAGCGAGCGTTTTCTCGCCGCCGAAATCGTGCGCGAAAAAGTTTTCCGCCTTCTGGGCGACGAAATTCCCTATTCCATCAGCGTCGAGATCGAGAAGTTCGAAACCGAAGGCGAGCTACGCCGCGTTTACGCTGCCATCATCGTCGACAGGGATAGCCAGAAGCCGATCCTGATCGGAAAGAAAGGCGAAAAACTCAAGGAAATCGGAACACAGGCCCGCAAGGACATGGAAGAGCTGTTCGGTCTCAAGGTTTACCTCGAAGTCTGGGTCAAGGTGAAAAGTGGTTGGGCTGACGATGAACGGGCGGTGAAAAGCCTGGGTTACGAATAACCTCTCTCCTGTCCTCATAGCTAAACGGTGAAAAAGCCTTCACTCTGCTATAATGCGCGCCTGCGGCGTACGCAATCCAGTCATCGCGCCGCTGCCCATTCGGGCTTATAAAACCCCCTCATCTGTCTAAGACTGGCGCCGATAAACGGCGACAGGCCGATGTTATTCCTGGAGTTACCATGTCCTTTGCTTCCCTCGGTCTGTCCGATGAAATTGTTCGTGCCGTCACTGAATGCGGCTACACTGTTCCCACACCTATCCAGATGCAGGCGATTCCCGCCGTGATGTCGGGCGGCGACCTGCTTGCCGGCGCACAGACCGGCACCGGCAAGACCGCCGGCTTCGTTCTGCCTATCCTGCACCGTCTTTCTGATGCCAGTGTCAAAGGCCCATCCAGCGGTCGGGCACCGATTCGGGCGCTGATCCTCATTCCTACCCGCGAACTCGCGGCACAGGTGGAGGAGAGCGTGCGGGATTATGGCAAGCATCTGAAACTGAATTCCATGACCATGATCGGCGGGGTCAACATCAATCCGCAAATCACGAAACTCAGGAGTCGCGTGGATATCCTGGTTGCCACGCCGGGGCGTTTGCTGGATCACGTGCAGCAGAAAACCGTCGACCTGTCGCACGTCGAAATTCTGGTGCTGGACGAAGCCGACCGCATGCTGGACATGGGTTTTATCCGCGACATCAAGAAAATCCTCGCGCTATTGCCGAAGCATCGGCAGAACCTGCTGTTTTCAGCCACCTTCTCCGACGAGATAAAGGCGCTGGCCGACGGCTTGCTGAACAAGCCCGCGATGATCGAGGTGGCGCGCCGCAACGCCACTGCCGACAATGTGTCGCACAAGGTTTACCCGGTGGACCGCGACAAGAAACGCGCCTTGCTTTCCCACCTGATAAAGCAGCACGACTGGTCGCAGGTGCTGGTGTTTACCCGCACCAAGCACGGCGCCAACCAGCTGGCAGAACATCTGGTCAAGGGCGGCATCCCGGCGCTGGCGATCCACGGCAACAAGAGCCAGTCGGCGCGGACTCGCGCATTGAGCGAGTTCAAGGACGGTAGCCTGAGAGTGCTGGTGGCTACAGATATTGCCGCCCGCGGTATTGACGTCGTTGACTTGCCGCATGTGGTCAACTTCGAGTTGCCCAACGTGCCGGAAGATTATGTTCACCGCATCGGCCGTACCGGCCGCGCTGGCGCGTCTGGTGAAGCTGTGTCTCTGGTGTGCGTCGATGAATACAAGCTGCTGGCGGATATCGAAAGACTGCTGAAGAGGGAATTGCCCGAGGAAGTGGTGCCGGGTTTCGAGCCAGACCGGAATGCCAAGCCTGAGCCGATCCAGAATGGACGCGGGTCAACACCGGGTGGTCGTGGTCAGCCGAGAGGCCGTTCCGCGCCCAGGGTACCTTCACAGAGCCGGGGGGCAGTGCCGGCCAGAGAGGCAAATGGCAATGTGGCTACGCCAAGGACGCCCCCGCTGCATCGTTCCGGCGGACGCCATCGCTGATTAAAAGTGGTAGGGGCCAAGTCTTGCATTTTCATAATGCAGGACTTGGCCCCTTATGTCTTTATAATGAACGTGTTGGACTGACTATTTTTGCTTGGCTGTTCAAGCCTTTTTGCAGTAATTCCGCTACCATTTCGTTTAGTCCTGTCTGACGTTCTTGCGCCAGCGACTGGATCTGCTTCACCAGATCACCGTTCAGTTTGACTGCAAACGGCACCAGACCGAGTGCCTGATCGAGTTTGCGTTGTTCGCGCCGGTCTACGGCAATGACAGCCTCTTGGCCGATGCGTCCGGCAGTGCCGGGTTGGTTGATTTTGCCCTTTATTTTCAAGCCGATGTTCTTTTCCAGGTCTGTTCTTTTCATGGTTTTTTAATCCGGCAATGCGATCTTCTGGTCGACGCTGAACTGATAGTCGCGGAACACGTGCTCCGCGCTGAGGATCTGGTAACTGCCGTCCGGCAGGCGTCGTGTGGTGTCCTTGAGCCGATAGGTGTAATGGCCGCAGGTCCAGCAATTGAAGTTGCGCATGTGGGTACAAAGGCAGGTCTTTTCCTTCACCGAGATTTTCTTTGCCTTCGGGTGAGCTGCTACTTCACGGTTATAGGCTTCGATGTAGGCGCAATGCCCGGAGCCATCGAGCAGGTAGCCGTAAGACTCGCAGCCAGGACGGATGCCTGAGCCGATTGCCGGGCTGTTTTTGAGCATACGCATCGGATAGCCCGTCGGTGAAACGGTGTTGACCTCGATGTCGTCCTCCGTGGCCTTGATGTACTCCTGAATCACCTTCTCCGGCAGACCGCACTCGTGCACCGCGGTAAAGCGTGTTGCCACTTGCACCGCCGCTGCGCCGTTTTCGAGGAAGGACACGGCATCGCTGCCGGTGAAAATTCCGCCGGCCGCAATCAGTGGAATATTTAATTTCTCCGACTGCAAATACTGATAAATTTCAGCCATGATCGTGTGCAGATCGTATTTCGCCCAATCCATGTCGAAGCCGAGATGTCCGCCGGCCAGAGGCCCTTCGACCACGATGAAATCCGGCAACCGATTGAGTTTGGCGGTTTTGCGCAGGAAGAGCTGTAGTGCCCGAAGCGAGGAGACAATGATGCCCAGCCTGGCATCACGAAAGCGGGGGTGATCTTCCATCAGCGCGAATGAACCGAGGTGGAGGCCGGCGCTCAGCGTAATGCCGTCAATTCCTGCATCAAGGGCTGTGCGCAGGCGCACGCGCAGCGTTTCGCGCGGCGCGTTCATGGTGAGTTTTTCCATGCAGTTGATGAAGATCATGCCTTCGCCGCGCTTGGCTTCCATGGTCTTGCTCACGTGCAGGCGGGTGGCCTCGGCAATATGGCCGAGGTCGAATTTCACCAACGACTTGTCGGAATTGTCGATGTTGTATTTGTACTGCTTGAGTTTTTCTTTGATGAAGTGCGTTTCGTAGCGACGGTCGGACACGGTCGGCAGCATGGCGTCGGAAATGTGGCCGATGCCGCCCAAACGCGCCGCTTCGAGCGCGAGCTCGGCCGTCGAGATATCCACACCCATCCCGCCAATAATGATCGGCACCAGTTCCTGCTTGCCGAATTGCAGGCGGAAATCATCCACACATTTCATTGCTACCCTCGGACTAACGTCAATGGTTATAACTGGCTTTTAAGCGCATGATGCCGCTGTATGATTAGCCCACATAAGAGATTTTACCACCTCCCGGAGACTAGATAACTATTTTCCGTGTGGCAATATTTCCTTGCGGGGTATCTGTGGTTTAGCGACCGGGATGGGAGGAATGTCCTTCGATAGCAGAGCTTGCTTCGAGGTGTGAGCCAAGGTATCCCTGTGAGATTTATTGAGGCCGGGGTTCCCATGTCGAATTTTTGTCGATCCACCGGATGCACAGCCAATACCACAAGGCCACTATAAAAGTCAGTCCGGCCCAACTCCAGTCATCCAGGTGATAGGAAGCGGGGATGGGGGCGATCCCGCAAGCAAAACAGCCCGGCCCGGTTGTAGGCAACCACGGCAGAGCAGGGGAAAAGGGAATGCAGGCAATCCCGAACGCGAAACAACTCCAGAACAGGATCAGAGCGCCTTTCCGGCTGTTGATGCTGGAGAGCCCAAAGAAAACCCAAATGGGCATGTTGTCTCTTCTTTCCATATTTTCGAATCTCCTTCAAATCTTCAGGTTAGATGAAATTCAATTAAACAGGATTTTAAGCTGAATCTCATGGCAGGTCGAATGTGCTTGTCGCAGTTGTTAAAAGCGCCCGGATTATCCGGAAAGCGTGGACTGGAAGCCGAAAATAATGGATAGCCCTGCATCCTAACCCGTATAATTAACGGTGTTAAACAATAACCGTATTGATTTGCTAGCTATTATTCGAGGGTATGGCACGAGAACATAATGCCAGGCAGGGAGATCAACCCGCGTATGTCCTGCATACCTATCCCTATCGCGAAACCAGCCTGATCGTCGAGGTGTTCAGCCGTGATTTCGGTCGTCTGCCGCTGATGGCGCGCGGCGCGCGGCGACCGAAATCAGCCGTGCGCGGACTGTTGCTTTCTTTCCAGCCGCTTTCATTGAGTTGGTTCGGCAAGGCCGAGCTACGCACACTGCACAGTGCCGAATGGCAGGGTGGACAGCCGTTGTTGCAGGGCACGGCGCTGATCTGTGGTTTTTACCTGAATGAGCTGCTGCTCAAGCTGCTGCACCGCGACGACCCGCACGAGCAGCTGTTCATTTATTACCAGGATACCTTGCAGGAACTCGCGCGGCGCACGGATTATGCCGCCGTTCTGCGGCGCTTCGAAATGAATCTGCTGAAGGAATTGGGTTACGCCCTGACGCTCGACCATGATGCTGATTCCGGGGCGGCGATCGAGGTGGATGTGCCTTACCGCTACGTTTTCGAGCGCGGCCCGGTGCGGCAAAAAAACGGCCAAAACGGTGTAGAATTGCGGGGGAAGACGCTGCTGGACATGGCCGCCGACGATTACGGCGATCCGGTCACCCTGCAGCAAAGCAAGGCGTTGATGCGGGCGCTGATCAATCATTATCTCGGCGAGGATACCTTGCATACCCGCCAGATATTAAAGGACTTACAGGAACTATGATTCATTTGGGGGTCAACATCGACCATGTAGCCACGCTTCGGCAGGCGCGCGGAACCCGCTATCCCAGCCCGATCCAGGCGGCGTTGATGGCGGAATCAGCTGGCGCGGATTCGATCACCCTGCACTTGCGCGAAGACCGCCGCCACATCCAGGACGAGGACGTGGAAATTCTGCGTGCGGCCTTGCAGACCCGGATGAATCTGGAAATGGCGGTGACGGACGAGATGGTGGGGATTGCGCTGCGTTTGAAACCGCAGGATGTCTGTCTGGTACCGGAGAAGCGCGAGGAACGGACCACCGAAGGCGGGCTCGACGTGGTTGCCCATTTCGAGCGTATCAAACAGGCCTGTGCTGCAATGGGCGATGCCGGTATTCGCGTTTCGCTGTTCATTGCGCCGGAAAAGGCGCAGCTCGATGCGGCCAGGGAAGTGGGTGCGCCAGTGGTGGAAATTCATACCGGCCACTTTGCCGATGCCGAAACTGAGGTGGCGCAGGAGGTAGAACTTGCACGCATCCGCAACGCGGTTGAATACGGCATGAAGCTCGGCCTGCGGATGAATGCGGGCCACGGCTTGCACTACCACAATGTGCAGAAAATCGCCGCCATCCCCGGTGTTTACGAGCTCAATATCGGTCATGCCATCGTTGCGCAGGCCTTGTTCGTGGGTTGGGAACAGGCGGTGGCGGAAATGAAAGCGCTGATGGTGGCAGTCGCCAGATGATTTACGGCATCGGCACCGACATTATTGCGGTAGGGCGTATCGAGGAAGCGCTGAACCGTTTCGGCGACCGGTTTGCCAGGCGTATTCTGGCGAACGGGGAATGGGACGATTTTGCGAACAGCGTTCATCGCGCCCGCTTTCTCGCCAAACGCTTTGCAGCCAAGGAAGCCTTCGTCAAGGCGCTTGGCACGGGGATGCGCCATCCGGCAACCTGGCACAACATCAACGTGACGCACGATGCGCTCGGCCGACCGGGTTTTGGGCTGGAACCCGAGCTGGCGCAAGTTCTGGCGCAATGGCATATTCGCGGCCATCACCTGTCGATCAGTGACGAGGCGGAGATGGTGGTGGCGTTTTCCGTCCTGGAAAAATAATCTAGAGAAAATCAAAAATGACTCTTGGCCCGGTAATGCTCGATGTTCTCGGCACCGAATTGACTGACGAGGACAGGAAAAGACTGAAACACCCTCTGGTCGGCGGTGTGATCCTGTTCAGCAGGAATTATTCCTCGCAGGTGCAGCTAGCCAGGCTGACCGCTGAAATTCACGCTTTGCGCAACCCTCATCTGTTGATTGCCGTGGATCATGAAGGCGGTCGGGTGCAGCGATTCCGTGATGGTTTCACCCGCCTGCCGCCGATGCGCGAGCTGGGACATATCTGGGACGAACATCCGAACCGCGCCAAGACACTGGCGCACCAGACCGGTTGGGTGCTGGCGGCCGAGCTGCGAGCCAGCGGCGTGGATTTTAGCTTCACCCCGGTGCTGGACATCGATTTCGGGCAAAGCGGGGTGATCGGAGATCGCGCCTTCCACCGTGACCCGCAGGCCATTGCAGTTCTTGCGCACAGCCTGACGCTGGGCCTGAAACAGGGCGGCATGGCCGCGGTGGGCAAGCATTTTCCCGGTCATGGTTTCGTGCGCGCCGACTCGCATCTGGAAATCCCGGTGGACGAGCGCGACTATGCCGACATTGAGATGGATGACCTGATCCCCTTCAGGCAGATGATCGGTTTTGGCCTTGCCGGGATGATGCCGGCACATGTGATCTACCCGAAGGTGGACAAGCTGCCGGCAGGATTCTCCAGCATCTGGCTGAAGGATATCCTGCGCAAGGAACTCGGCTTTGACGGCGTGATTTTCAGCGACGATCTTTCCATGGAAGGCGCCAGCACAGCAGGCGGTGTGGTGCAACGCGCCGAGGCATCGCTGCAGGCGGGTTGCGATATGGTGCTGGTGTGTAACAAGCCGGAAAGCGCCGACGAACTGCTGGCTGGTCTGAAATGGGAAATGCCGGCACTGGGCATGGCGCGCCTGATTCGCATGCACGGCCGGACGCACCCGGAAAGTTGGGACAGATTGCATGAGGATAAGCATTACGTTGCAGCGGTGCATGCCGTCGGCAGTATCGGCGGGAGGAGCGGTGATCTGCCGCTGCAGTTGGCCGAAACCAACAGCTGTGCGCTGAGTGGAAACAAATAACAAGATATTTCACCACAGAGGCACAGAGACACGGAGAAAACCAGGGGGAGATTCCTGATGATAGCGGCTTTGCGCGCAATTCAGGTTAGGATACAAGAATCCTCTGTGTCTCTAAATGTCTCTGTGGTTAACAAATGCCCATTTCAAATCTGACACCCGCTGATCTTCGCCTGACCATCGCCCCCGAATCGCTGGGGTTTTCAGATACGTCCGAACTACTCAACCTGCCCTTGCCCTGGATCGGCCAGGAGCGAGCCGAAACGGCCGCCCGCTTCGGCTTGGGAATGGATCAGCCAGATTACAATCTGTTCGTGCTGGGCGAGGTCGGTAGTGGCCGCACTTCCCTGCTAACGCAGGCGATGCAGGCGATCGCAGTCGAGCGCTTGGTGCCGCCGGATCTGTGCTACCTGCACAACTTCGATACCCCGGAAAGACCTCTGGCGCTACGCCTGCCAGCGGGGCAGGGGCGCCAGCTGCGCCAGCTCCTGCTGAAGATGGCGAAATCCCTGGTGACGGAAATCCCGCAGCAGTTGGCGGGACAGGATTTCAAGACCGAATGCGCGCACATCGAAAAAGCCTACAAGGATGATGAAGCCAAGGCTTATGCTGAACTCTCCGCCTTTGCGGAAGCGCGCAATTTCAGCATCCACCGCGAGGCCGGGCGGATGGTGTTTACTCTGCTGGGCGAGGCGGGACAGCCGCTGGCCGAGGATGAGGTGCTTTCCCTGCCGAAGGAGCGCCGGGCTGCGGTAGAGCAGGCCGAGCAGGAACTGCGTGTCGAGATCACCCTTTATTTCGAGAAAACCCGGCCGCTGGAGCGGGTGATGAACGAAGCGCTGGCGGCGCTGCGTCGCCAAGTGGTGAAACCGCTGCTGGATCATGGCCTTCAGGAAATCCGCGCCGGCCTGAAGAAGCAGATCAAGGATGCCGCCAAGCTGAATACCTGGCTGGACGATATGGCCCATGACGTGCTCGACAACCTGGCGCTGTTCCAGGCTGCCGATGACGATGAGGAAAGCCGGCAGGAGAGCCTGGAAAGTGCGCTGTCCCGTTACCGGGTCAACCTGGTAGTGGACAATGGCGGACTCTCGGGCGCGCCGGTGATTGTCGAGGATAATCCGCTGTTCCGCATGCTGTTTGGCAGCATTGAGTACCAGTCTGAAAACGACGTGCTGGTGACAGATTTTTCTCGCATCCGTGCCGGAAGCCTACTCAAGGCGCATGGCGGATTCCTCATGCTGCACCTGCGTGATTTGCTGGTTGACGCTCTGGTGTGGGAAAAGCTGCGACGCTTTCTGCGCAGCGGCAGGCTGCAGATCGAAGAGCCGGGAACTTCGTTTTCCCCGATTGCAGCGGTGTCGCTCGAGCCGGAAGCCGTTGATGTCGAGGTCAAGATCGTGCTGATCGGTTCGCGCGAACAGTATTACGACTTGCAGGAGGAAGACCCGGAATTCGCACGCCACTTCCGGGTGAAGGTGGATTTTGCAGAAAGCTTTTCATCCAGCGTTGAAACCCGGCGAGCCTCGTCGATTTTTGTCGCCCACGCCTGCCGTCAGCTTGGGTTACCCCATTTTTCTTCCTCAGCGGTGGCGCGCTTGCTGGAAGATGGTCACCGTGATGTGGACGATCAGGCGCGACAAAGTGCGATCTTCGCCCGAACCGAGGCGCTGGTGATGGAAAGTGCCGCTAACTGCTGTACCCGCAAGAATGGATTGGTCGAGGCTGAGGACGTCGAGGCAGCACTACAGGCACGCACCTGGCGGCACGACTATCCAGACCAGCGTCTGCGCGAATCCATCGCCGAGGGAGATCTGCTGATTGACCTGCATGGCGAGAGAGTGGGTCAGATTAATGGCCTGACGCAGGTCGATCTGGGCGATTACCGTTTTGGTTTCCCGATACGAATTACCTCGCGCACCTTCGCTGGTGATGACGGTCTGCTGAATATCGAGCGTGAGGTTGAATTGTCCGGTCCGATTCACGACAAGGGTGTTTTCATTCTGCAAAACTATCTGGCTGCACTATTCGCGCATATCGCTCCAATTTCCCTCAATGCCTCCATCGTCTTCGAGCAGGAATACCATGGCGTAGAAGGAGATTCTGCTTCCTGCGCAGAGCTTTATGCCTTGCTCTCATCTTTGTCCGGCCTGCCGCTCAGGCAGGGCATCGCCGTTACCGGCGCGGTTAACCAGTACGGTGAAGTGCTACCGGTGGGCGGAATCAATGAAAAAATCGAGGGTTATTTCCGCATTTGCGAAACAGCTGGGCTGGACGGTAGCCAGGGGGTGCTGATTCCCCATCGTAATCGGCGCCACCTGATGCTGGAGAGCAAGGTCGTGGAGGCTGTTGCCAAGGGGCTTTTCCATATTTATACCGCAGAGCATGCGAACGAGGGGATTGAACTGCTGACGGGAATCCCCGCCGGCATGGCGAACGAGGCGGGCAGCTACCCCCATGGCAGCGTGCTGGGCCACGCCCAGAAAAATCTACAGGTTTTCCGCCGTGCCTGTCATGCGCCGGAACACCCAAAGGCAGGGCGCAAGCTATTGCGCTAATGATTAGACTGTGTCTTAATTTGATTAAGACACCAAGACGCTCTCATCCGTGAGAGACTTCAAATAACGAAAAAACGTCGAGATCTGATGAATGCCAAATGAATAATAGATTAGAAATCTCTTTAGATCAACTGGTTATCAAACTTCGAGATGAGCTTTATGACCGCGATCAGCAGATCGCGCTATTCAAGGAAGTGGTCGCTGCAGTCCGCGAACGACTAGATCTCGAGACCATTTTTCGAATGGTGGCCGTCTTTGCTCAAGGTTTGATCAAGGCTGAAACGGTTCTTATCCCCGTCCTGGACGAAAACTGCTCTACTTACACTTACCGCGCCGGCTATGGTCTCCATGCTGAAGAGATCGTCGGGGAGAGCCTGGATCTGAACATGGGCATCTGCGGATGGGTGTGGAAGCATCAGCGCCCTTGGTGGCGTGGTGTGCTCAAGGAACTCAGTGCGGAAGAGCGTAACAAGTGGGAAAAAGAGGTTGGCAGCGTCATCCTCGTTCCCTTGGTCGGCCAAAATCATTTCCTTGGTGGCATTGCCGGCATCAACAAGATCGGTGGGGGCGACTTCGACCAGCGTGATCTCGATTTACTTACTTTGCTCGCCAGTCAGATCGCCACTGCCATCGATAATAATAATTTGATCGTGCAACTGGAAAATGCCAATCAGGCACTTTTCAGCGAAAAGGAAAAAGTTCAGGTTACGCTTTCGTCCATTGGTGATGCAGTTATCACCACGGATACCCAGGGACGTATCGAATATCTCAACCCGGTCGCTGAACAGCTTTTTGCCACTCAGTTGGACGAAGCGAGATTAAAACAACTTGCGGAACTGGGAACTCTGTTCTTCGAAGATAGCCGCCAACCGTCAATGGACCTGGTTGCACACTGTTTGAGTGAGGGGCGGCTTTCTCCTTCATTTCGCTCCCTTATTCTGGTAGGGCGTGACGGACGTGAAATTTACATCGAACCTACTGCCGCGCCTATTCGAGGTCATGGTGGGCAAGCATCCGGCGTTGTACTTGTCTTCCGCGATGTCAGTCAGGCACGCGAACTTGCCAAGCAACTTTCCTTTCAGACTACGCATGATGCTTTAACCGGGCTCTTCAACCGCCGCGAATTTGAATACCAGGTGAAGCAGGCAATTCGTGATGTCCAGGTCAGCGGCAAGGAACATAGCCTGCTTCATATGGATGTCGACCAGTTCAAGGTGATTAACGACACCTGCGGCCATGTTGCTGGTGATGAGTTGCTAAAATTGTATACCGTTCAGTTGTTAGGATTGTTGCGCCAGGGAGATGCCCTGGCACGGGTAGGGGGCGACGAATTTGGACTCCTGCTGGAAAACTGTTCTGTCGAGCAAGCACTGAATGTTGCCGGCAAGATTCAGGAGATGACCCAGCATTTCCGCTTTGTTTGGGGTGGCAGCACCTTCCGCATCGGCATCAGCATAGGATTGATCGGGATTGATCGCAAAAGTGAATCCGTGATGTCCATCCTGAGCCATGTCGATGCTGCCTGCCACATGGCGAAAGAGGTGGGGCGCAACAACATCTATGTTCACGATGAAGAAGATCAGGCGCTACACGCGCGGCATGGAGAAATGCAATGGACTCCACGCATCACCAAGGCGCTGGAAGACCAGCGCATGGTGCTTTATTGCCAGCCGATCGTCCGCCACGACGCCCCGGCAGACCTGAGTAGCCACTACGAGATTCTCATCCGCATGCTGGATGAGTCGGGCAATCTGATTCCTCCGGGGAGTTTTCTGCCTGCAGCGGAGCGCTACAATTTGATCGCCACTATTGATCACTGGGTGATCAGCACCTACTTTCGCTGGTTGGCGGATCATCCTGCCCACTTGAAAGCATTGGAGTTCGGGTCGGTAAATCTCTCCGGACGCTCCCTGGGTGACGAGGGCTGTCTGACTCACATTGAAAATCAGTTGCGGGAGTTCTCGATTCCAGCGGAAAAAATCTGTTTCGAGATCACTGAGACAGAAGCCATTGGCAATCTCGCCAAGGCTCAATATTTCATTGAGCGGCTAAAAAGCCATGGTTGCAGTTTCGCCCTCGATGACTTTGGAAGTGGATTATCCTCTTATGCCTATCTCAAGAACCTTCCGGTGGATTTCCTGAAAATTGACGGGGTGTTTGTCAAGGATATTGCCTCCGATCCAGTCAATCACGCAATGGTTGAATCGATCAACCATATCGGGCATGTCATGGGTAGAAAAACAATTGCAGAATTCGTCGAAAACCAGGCAATCGTGAAAATTCTGGGTGAACTTGGCGTTGACTATATGCAAGGATATGGTATAGCCAAACCTCGCCCCCTGATTGAGCTATTCTGAACGAAGTTTCTCAGAACCTACCCTGGCAGCCAGTCGGTTTTCGATGCTGCATCAACAGCAATAACTCAGAACAATTCGACTTCTCCCGTGACTGGTTTTGCTTTGAGCGTATCGATGTAGCTGATTTCTTGTGAGGCGATTGTGTTGTTATGCAAGGAACGCAGTCTCTTGACCCGCACCCGGCCAGTGGTCGGAAAATAAACCACCATGCGGGGGAAGATTTCGCCCACGTCTTCCGATGCCACCAGCAGACCTTCTGTTTTGAGGTAGTCGCGGATAAATTCGATGTTGCGCCGACCGACATCGGTCATGTTTTGCAGGATGCGGCCGCCCCCGAAGACCTTAACCTCAAGATTTTCACGTTTACCTCCATTGCGCATGATTTCGTTGATCAGATGTTCCATGGCGTAGTTGCCATAGCGTGTGGCTGAACTCTGACTGGAGGCTTTCCAGGCATCGGCTTCGGATGCCTCAGTGGCTGGGAGCATGAAGTGATTCATGCCGCCGATGCCAAGAACTTTGTCGCGGATGCAGGCGGAAATGCACGAGCCGAGAGTGGTATAAACACCTTCGTCGTGCCGGGTGACATAGTATTCACCCGGCAGAATGCGGGCCGCGTAGGACTGGTAGGTTTCGTTCCATGAGCGTCGAACATGCTCAAAGCCGGGCAGTGTCGGTGGAGGCGGTGGTGGTTTTGGGCTGGATGTGAGTGCCATAAATGTGTGCCTGATAGGGTGGGCGGCTACCGTTTGTCTAGAAACAGTTTCTCAGCCTCTAAAATTTCTTCCTGAGCCAGGCGTACTGCCGGTACCACCGATTCCTCGGTGAGGCCGGTGACTTCCCAGGCGCGCGGATCGATCGGCGGTACATCTTCAGGATCGAACGTGTCCAGTTCCGCCATCAGCGCAACGATGTTGGCAATGTGCACCAGTGCAGTCTCTCTGGGGAATTGTTTGGCATTCTCAATATCATGGTGGTGGGCGATGCAATCTTCCAGCAGGGGTGGGAGCTTCCATGCCCGCGCCAGTTCGCCTCCCACTTCGCTGTGAGCGAAGCCTATTACCTGGTGTTCTGCTTTGTGGATGGGCACCTCATCCTGGCTGTCCAGCACGATAAGCAGTGCTTCCCTGGCCTGTTCAGGCATGCGATTGAAAATGACCAGTTCGCCGATATCATGCAGCAGTCCGGCGGTGAAGAGGGCTTCCGGGTCGCAACGACGAGCTTCTTTCGCCAGGTGACGCGTGGCCAAGGCGCAAAGCAGGCTGTGCCGCCAGAAGTTTTCCATCGACACCAGTTCGTTGGGCAGGCCAGCGAAACTGTTCGCCACGGACATGGACAAAGCCAGACTGCGTATCTGCAAAGTGCCTATCAGGGTTACTGCCCTGGAGACAGTGTCGACGGTGGAAGAGCGCCCATATAGTGCGCTATTGGCTACGCGCAGCAGGCGCACAGTAAAGGAAGGGTCTCGGCTGATAACCTTGGCGATATCCTCTGTGGTGCTGTTTGGATCTTCAACCAGTTGGTTGATGCGCAAATAAACATCCGGGAGCGTGACAAGGCCACCAATGTCCTTGACCAGATCGCTTGCGCTGCTTGCCATTTTTTGCCTCTATGGTTTATGCGAATAGGATCATCCGCTAGGTTTTTTTGCAGTTTACCGTATTTTGGTTGTTGCAAGAATCAAACCGGGCAGGGAAGGCGCTGATGAACGCTCGACAATGAAAAAAACCGCCTGGGGTGGCAGTTTTTTTATTTTGTTTATGGGCTGGCTGATGGGGCTCGAACCCACGACAACCGGAATCACAAGACGCAGCCTGGATATTCAACGATATCGAGGGGCTATTCGAGACTGGGCTTGCGGTCGCTTGAGTCAATTATCTTGTCCAGCCAACCCTCGAATTCGTGCGCTGGTGAGTCAATTATCTTGTCCAACCAACCCTCGAATTCGCGCGCTGGCAGGGGGCGTGAGAAGAAGTAGCCTTGGGCTATGCCGCAGCCGAACGATTGCAGCAATTCCGCCTGGTGGCTGGTTTCAATACCCTCAGCTTCCATCGTCAATTTGAACATCCGCCCCAGGGCAAGAATGGTCTTCACAATCTGGGCGTCCTCCACGTTGCTGTCTGCATCCGTAACAAACGAATGGTTGATCTTCAGGATATCAATGGGCAGCTTCCGCAGGTAGGACAGGCTGGAGTAACCCGCGCAGAAATCGCTCACCGCTACCGTGACACCGATCCCGCGCAGGCGAGAGAGCACGCTGGCGGCGTGTATTGAATACGCCATCACCGCGCTCTCAGTAAGCTCGATTTCCAGGTCCGACGGGGCAATCCCGTGGAGGGCGGTCAGTTCGGAGATGCGCGTTACCAGGTCTCCCATTTCCAGCTGGTGCGGCGAAATATTAAAGGCAATCTTGAAAGTGTGGCCGGCTGCCTGCCAGACGGCCGACTGGTGGCAGACCTCGTCGAGCACCCAGTCCCCGAGCCCTAAGATTAGACCGCACTCCTCCGCCAGGGGGATGAAGTCGGCTGGTAGAAGCAGCCCGCGCAGCGGGTGGCGCCAACGCAAAAGAGCCTCGACACCGTGAATCCTGCCCGTAGCCAGGTCGACCTTGGGCTGGTAGTGCAGTTCCAGTTCACGCTGGGCTAAGGCGAGGCGCAGTTCCATCTCCAGGTTCAATCGCTGGCTGATCCGGTCCTGCATGTCCTGCTGGAAGAAGCGATAGGTGTTGCGTCCGGCCGACTTGGCAGAGTACATGGCCAAGTCGGCGCACTTCATCAGTTCCAGGGGATTCGCCCCGTCCTCGGGGTAAAAGGCCATTCCCATGGAGGCGCTGATCTCTACAGTATGCCCGCTCAGTTCCATGGGGCGTGCGATCTCGGCGATCAGTTCCTGCGCCAGGCTGGCGCAATCTCCGGCATCCCTCAGATCCTCCATGAGAACCACGAACTCGTCCCCCCCCAGCCGAGCCACAGTGTCCACGGTGCGCATCCGGCTCTTGATACGGCGAGCCACCTCTTGCAGCAGAAGATCCCCGACGTCGTGGCCCAGCCCGTCGTTGATGGCCTTGAAGCGGTCGAGGTCGATGAAAATCACCGCAAGCCGACCACCCTCGCGCTTCGCCCGTTCGATGGCGTGCAGAAGGCGATCCTTCATCAGGGCGCGGTTGGGCAGGCCGGTGAGGGCATCGTGGAACGCCTGGTGCCGGATATCCTCGTCCTTGCGCCGAAGTTCGGTGATATCGTGGAAAACGGCGACGTAACGGATGGGGGCTCCGGCACTGGCTTCGATGCGGTTTATGGAGAGCCACTCCAGGTAGGCCTCCCCGTCCTTCCTCCGGTTCCAGACCTCTCCCCGCCAACAACCTTCTTTGGTCAGGGCTTCCCACATAGAGCGGTAAAATTCAGGTCCATGGCGGTCGGATCTCAGCAGGCTGGTTTTCTGCCCCAGCGCCTCGTCTGCCGCGTATCCGGAGATTTCGGTGAAGGCAGGATTGACTGACAGAATGATGCCTGCCGCATCGGTGACCAGGATGCCTTCAGACGAGTTTTGATACACGCTGGCGGCGAGGCGTAATTCCTCCTCGGCAGCCTTCTTCTCGGTGATGTCCTCAAGCATGAGCAGCAGATGCGGCTCGCCTCGGCTGGTAAAGCTGGATAACTGATCTCGCGCCCAAACGTCGCGGCCAGGGTTGGTAAGGTATCGAACCTTGTGCTCCACCCTAGCGCCGGTGGCCAGCACATGCTCCGCCGCCTCCAGCATTCCCGAAGCCTGCCATGAGCTGAGTTGGCGAAAGTTCTGTTTCAGCAACTGTTCCTGAGTGCCGCCGGTTATTGAGGCAAACGCCGGGTTGGCCATTACGCACTGGCCGTCCTGCCGATAGGCCGCAATCCCTACGGTGGACTTCATCAGGATGTTATCGTTCAGCGCCAGGGTTTCACGCAGTTGCTCTTCCTTGGCAAGCAGCTCCTTGGTGCGCTCTCGTACCTGCACTTCCAGGCTGAGGTTGAGGGCGCTGACTTCCGCCTCGGCCTGCTTGCGCTCGGTGATGTTGGTATGGGAGATGACCACCCCCTGGGCCTCAGGTCCAAGGGGTGTGACGGTCATGATGAACCAGCGCTTCTGGTCCGGAGAGTGGCAGGGATACTCCATGCTGAAGGTGGACTGGCGGCCCTCAAGTACCGCCAGAATGCCGTCCCGGGCATCCATGGCTCCATCGGAGGAATAGCCGGTGCTGGCTTGACAGATCGCCAGGTAGCTCTCTCCCACTCCGGTGCGAGCCGCGGCTTGGCCGGGCACGGTGCTGTTCTCCACTGCGAAGCGCCGCCAGGATTCGTTTACGGCCAAGATCCCCCCGTTCTTGTCAAGCACGGCGATCTGATTCGACACGGAATCCAGGATGGCATGCATGAAGAGCTCGCCATTGCGAATTGCTTCGCCGGCCAGCTTGCGCTCGGTGATGTCGCGCAACAGAACGACAAAACGAGGCGCCAACCCCGCTGCGACAGGCTTGCGGGCAATGGAGAGCTCGAACAACATTTTGCCAAGCGGAACATTCAGCTCTATCTGTCCACCACGGGAACGTCCTTTTTCATTGGCTTCGCGCAGTGCCGACATGACCACATCCACTGCCTCGGGGGGAAAGATGTCGTACACGGTCTTGCCGATCAATACTTCTGGAGGTGCGACCAATAATTCAGGACGTGAAAAATGGTAGTCGAAGTAGCGCCCGTCCAGATCAAGTTCAAACAGCATGTCTGGAAGAGCATCGAACATGGCGACAAGTTTGCTTTGCGCCTCAAACAGTTCGGTCTCCGCACGCTTGCGCTCGGTAATGTCCTGGTAGGTGCCCAGCACACCTACCAGATTGCCTTCCCTGTCCTTCAGGGGGATCTTGCTGGCTTCCAGGTACATTGATGCACCATCCAGGGTGGTCTTCTGTATTTTGTAATTTACATTGGCCTGCATGGACTGCATTACTGCGCGATCATCTGAAATGTATAGCTGGGCCTGCTCGGACCAGCACAAGTCACGATCAGTCTTGCCAACGATCTGGCCAGGGTTTTTCAAGCCCGCATCCAGTGCAAAGAGACGGTTGCAGCCGAGGTAGCGGCTCTCCTTGTTTTTCCAGAATACGCGTGAGGGAATTGTGTCCAGCACCAATTTGAGCATGGCCTGGACCTGGGCACGACCTTCCTCGGCTTTCCGTTGATGTATCAGGTTGCTAACACGTTGTTCGGCAATCTCAAGCCGTATGTTCAGGAGTGGTCTCTCGACAGGCTTAGCGAGGTAATCATCGGCGCCGGCAGCCAGTATTTGTTTGAGGTCACCGGGGTTCGTGCGCAAGGTGATCACCAAAATCTGCCTGTCTGCTCCTTTCGGGCTACTCCGAATCTTACGGCATACTTCCAGTCCGTTCATTTCCGGCAATAGCCATTCCAGGATCACCATGGAAAAGTGGCGACACTGATAGATTTCCCAGCCACTTTCGCCATCAGCGACCGCTGTGACTGTATGGCCACGGCTTTCAAGCACGGATTGCAGCAACGCGCTCATTGCTGGTTCGGGTTCAACCAATAGAACATCCATGCCCAGCATCTCTCTCTAACGCGTTGATGGCCCTTTATTCGATACCATCCGCCAAATTATTGTCGAAAATATTCTCTCTTAAATACTAGCAGGGTAAAAATTGCTGTCGCATATTTGTTACGAAAATGGGTGCACTCGGCTGCCGCGGAGCGGGACGCGCCAATCGGATAGCGTCACCGTGAAGTTTTGCAACGGACCCAAGCGTGCAGAAACACCGAGTCTTCGCACATTCCAGACTAACTGAATACTTAAGCAACATGTGTACCAAGAAAAATCAATGCGTTAGATACAATAACTTGGAGAGTTATGTCCTAATTCAGGATGTGGAAGTGTAAGAATGACCGACAATGGGATGGGGCAGATTGTGGCGTTCGATCCTGCCAGAAAGTGAACCGTCCAGTGATAACCAATCAAAACGCTGTGCCATTGAGCAAATGCGGTTACATACTGGTTACATTTCACAGAATTCTAGACGTGAAAAAGGCCTGCATCGCTGCAAGCCTTTGAATATTTGGGGTGGCTGATGGGGCTCGAACCCACGACAACCGGAATCACAATCCGGGACTCTACCAACTGAGCTACAGCCACCACTGATGAAACAGACCAAACTGGCCTGCCCGACAGGAATCGAACCTGTAACCCCCAGCTTAGAAGGCTGGTGCTCTATCCGGTTGAGCTACGGGCAGATTGTCGGACAAATCCTGGTCGGGGTGGAGAGATTCGAACTCCCGACATCCTGGTCCCAAACCAGGCGCGCTACCAGGCTACGCTACACCCCGAAGAGGCCGCATTCTACTTTGATGATGTGGAAAGGTCAATTGCCATTCGTTTTAAAATTTGCTGCGTCATGGATTGACATGATGTTTTCCTCTAGATAGGATAGTGACTGATTACTATCTTAATGTGTGGAAGATGCCAAAGAATACCCCGACAGACAATGCTGACATACCCCGCAAGCGCCGTAAGGGCGCGGAGGAACGTCAGGAAGAGATTGTTCAGGTAGCGATCGAGCTCGCGGCTAAGAGCGGGGTGGATGCCGTGACCACACAAGACATGGCGAACGCGATGGGCTTGACCCAAGGAGCTATTTTTCGCCATTTTCCGACCAAGGATGAGATATGGCTGGCGGCGATTCGCTGGATACGCATTGGTTTGCTGAGCGTGGTGGAAACTGCCGCTGCACGAAGCGAGAATCCGCTGGAGGCGCTGGAAAATATATTTTTTGCGCATTTGTCCTTTATTTCCAGGCATCCGGGCTTTCCGCGCATCGTGTTTTCGGATCAGCTGCTGCGCCGGGATACACGTTTGAAACAGCTGATCCAGGAAGTCATCACCGGTTACGAGGGCAAAATTGCAGCCATCCTAACCCAAGCCAAGGCGACCGGTTTTGCTCGCCCCGATCTCGATGAAAGTAGTGCGGCCACCTTGTTTATCGGCATGATCCAGGGCTTGGTGTTGCAATGGAATTTATTTGGCAGCCAACGTGCCTTGCCTGAAGCGGCAAAGAAAGTTTTCCCGATTTACCTGGATGGAATCCGGTCACGGAATAATGAGGAACAAGTCTAAAATAATGAGGAAGGCATGATAATCCGGATAAAGCACAATCTAGCACCAGCCGCTCTGGTTGTCCTGATGCTGGTCTCAATGGCACAGGCGGGCGAGTTGGGAGATTTGCTGCAGGTTGCCCTGCAGCACCCCCAGGCGCGCGCGGCAGCCAGCCAGGTCGAGGCGGCGCGGGCACTGAAGGATGCTGCGACCGGTAGGTATTTCGGTAGTGCAGCGCTGTCGGCCGGGTGGCACAATTATGAAGGCCAGCGTGTGGTGGGGGTTTATACCCCGGGTACGCCCGGCGCTCCCCTCATCTCCGACCGGATCAGCCAGGCTGGGCTGGCCTACAGCCTGCCAGTGGACCTGTTCGGCGTGATCGCCGCAAACCGGGAACGAGCGCAGTATGACCTGGATGCGGCCGAACTGCTGGCGCGCCAGCAAACCCTGCTCAAGCTGCACCAGACCGCCAGCGCCTATCTCACCCTGCAGGCACTGCTCAAACAGCGCGAGGCACTTGCCATTTACCGCCAGCGAATCGAGGCCACGCATAGTCGCATCAAGAAGGAAGTGGAGCTGGGCAAGGCGGCGGGAGTCGATGCCCGCTATGCCGAGAGCGAACTGGCGCGGCTGATTGCCGACGAGGCCGTGCTCAACGGTGCGCTGATCCAGGCGCAGGCCGATCTCGAAGAAGCCGGCAGCCGCGAAAAATTCCTGCCGACTCGTGCCGGTATCCATGTTCCTGCCTGGGAAGATGTCACCTCTGATAGCACTCTTCCGGCCCGGATTGCGCAGGCCCGCCGCGAAGCGGCGCGTGCCCAGGCCGATGAAAGTCGCCAGGCGCTGCTACCCTCGTTGAGCCTGGACGCCAATTACTTTCGCAATATCGGCGGCGGTGACCATCGCGACACTTGGGCGCTGGGCGGCGTGGTGAGCCTGCCGCTGGGCATGTCCCAATACCGGCAGGCGGATGCGCAGCGGCTTAATGCTCGAGCTGCCGCCGAGCAGAGCGAGTCTGCCGCGCGCGACAGCGCACGCCAGTTGGCGAACCTGCGCGCCGCTTACGATTCGGCTGCCGCGGATGCCCTGGCGATGGAAAAGGAAGTCGCCTACCGCGAGCAGGTGGCCGCAGTACAGGGGGAAATGCAACGCCTCGGCAGCCAGACCCTGGAAAACCTGTTCCGTCATGAACGGGACCTGCTCGACGCCCGCTTTCGCCTGGAGCAAGCCAAGGCACGCGCCGCAGCTACCTGGTCTGCGGCACAGGTGCTGACCGGATTGCCGACTGAAAATTATATTGCCCGAATGGATGCAAAATGAAAAATAAAGCCGTCGTAGTGCTGATCCTTGTTGTCGTGATTGGTGCCGGAGTTGCGCTGATCATGAAGAAGCGTCACCAGCTCACCCAGGAAACAACCCCGCAGACGTTGCCGGTGGTGGTGACGACACTAACCCTGCAAACCGGGCCGGTGGCGCTGACCCTGCGTACCACCGCCGATGTTCAGGCGGTGCGCGACAGCATGGTGGCGAGCCGGCTGACCGCCTACGTAACTGCCTTGCCGCTATTCGAGGGTGACAGCTTCAAGCGCGGCGACCTGCTGGCGCGGCTCGACATGAGTCCGCCAAGCCTGGGACAAGCGCAGGGCAGCTCGCTCGATGCCGATCTGGCTGCTGCCGAAAGCAACCTCAAGGCCGAGCAGGAACGCCTGCGTCGTGCTCAAGCCCTGTACCCGATCCAGGGGGTCTCCCAGGAGCAGCTCCAGTCGGCCGATGCCGCCTTTGCTGCTGCGCGAGCCCGCCATGCGGTTGCAAGGGAAAACCTGCGCAATGCCACGGTAACGGCGCCCTTCGACGGTGTGGTCAGCCAGCGCCTGGTGCAGCCGGGCGACTTGGCCACGCCTGGCAAACCCTTGCTGAAGATCGTCGATACCCGTTCCGGCAACCGTTTGCTGGTCAGCGTGCCGGAAAGCGTGCAGCCGACGGCGCTACGCGTCGGCGGCCAGACCTTGCCGCTGCGCCCGTGGCCCGAAGCCAGTCCGCAAGGCTTGCGCCGCTATGAGGCGCGCACCCAGGATGGATCCTTCATTCCCGGCGCGCGCATCGAAGTTCGCACGGTGGTGTTCGAATCCAGCCAGGCTCTGCTTCTGCCCCGCGCCTGCCTGTTTAATGACGACGGGAAGTTCGCCACCGTGCTGCGGCTGCCGGACGACAAGAAGCTGGAGCCGCTGCGCATTGTGTTGGCGGCAGCGGGGGAGGAGGGCGCCGCCACGCTGGACAACCGGCTTGCTGGCCAGCGCGTGGCCTGTGCCAGCTCCGATATCCTGACCCGGCTGGCTGCCGGGGTGTCTTTCCGCGTCCAGGACGGGAAGTAAAATATGCTGTTCAAATTCTTTCATAATCGTCCGCTGCTGCTGAAGATGATACTGGCGATCACCTCGCTGCTGGGGGTGGTCGGCTACATGAACATGCCGCGCAACATGTATCCCGACGTGGAGCGGCCGCAGGTCACGGTGATTACCCAACTCCCCGGCGCTTCCGCGCTGACCGTGACGCAGAAACTGTCGCGTCCGATCGAGCAGGAGCTGTATGCGCTCTCCCACGTCCGCGAGGTGCAAAGCACCAACAAGAACGAAGTCTCGATCGTGCGCGCCGAGTTCAATTACGAAAAGGGGATGGATGCTGCGCTGCTGGACGTGAATAACGCACTATCCAGGGTGCGTGGCAAGCTGCCGCCAGAGGTGCCGCCTTCAAGTGTTTACGCGGTGGGCGGCTTCACCTCGCCGGTAATGGTGCTGGCGCTGTCACCCAAGACGGGTACCGGACTGACGCTTGCCCAGGTGCGCCTGCTGGCGGAAAACGACATTCGTACCGCTCTCGTCACACAACCGGCGATTGCCAACGTGGAAGTGTTCGGCGGCTACGAGCCGGCAGTGCGGGTCGAGTTCGATCCCCTCAAACTTGCCCGCTACCGCATTTCCCAGGCGCAATTGCAGGACCTGATCAACAAGCTCAATCGCGACTGGCCGGTGGGCACCGCCCAGGGCGAGGACAGCAGCCTGACCCTTACGATCTATGGCGAACGCGCCAATGTTGAGGCGTTGCGCCTGCTGCCGCTGATCCATGGCCTGACGCTGAGCGATGTGGCTGAGCTTAGCCTCGGCCATGCCGAGCGTTATTCCGCCTACCACGGCAACGGCAAGCAGGCCATTGCCGTGGCGGTGATGCGCGCACCGGGCGGTGCGGTACAGGCGGCGATCGACGATATCGAGGGGCAGCTTCCCCGACTCAAGGCGCGCTACCCCAATATTGAATTTTCCGTAGCCGACACGCAGGGCGAGCTGATCCAGACCTCCAACAGTAATATGACGGAAGCGTTGCGCGACGCGATTATTTTCACCAGCATCGTGATCCTGTTCTTCCTCGGCAACTGGCGCGCCGTGGCGACCGCGCTGATCTCCATTCCGCTGGTATTTCTCTCCACCGTGGCGATCTTGTGGCTACTTGGCAAGGAAATGAATATCCTGGTGATGACCGGCATCATCCTGGCGCTGGGGATGCTGGTGGACGACGCCGTGGTGGTGCTGGAGAACATCGAGCGCCATCTGGGCGAACTGCACGAGGATGTGAATACCGCAATCCGCAGGGGTACCGAGGAGGTGCTGTTCCCGGTATTCGTCGGCACCCTGGCGACGGCGGTGGTGATCGCGCCGCTGATGTTCGTCGGCGACTTTTCCCAGCAGATATTCAAGCACCTGATCCTGGCGGTGGTGATCGCAGTGTTCACCTCCTACTTCGTGGCGGTGACCTTCATCCCGCGTCTTTCCGCCTTCTGGTACCGCAACGGCCTGCCGCCCAAGAACCGCCTCGAACTCTTCATGGAACGGTTTTACCAGCGCACCGTAGCGCCGGGAGCGGGGCTCTATGCCGGCGCGCTGCGCTTTGCCTTCAACGGCGGCTTCTTCCGCCGCCTGATCCTGGTGATTCCCGCCTTCATGCTGCTGGTGTTCAGCTTCAAGACCATCATTCCCCTGATTGGCAAGGACGCGTTGCCGCCGATGGATACCGGCATCGTACGGGTACATGCGAAATTCGGCGCCAACGAGCCTGTGGGTGTGGCGGAAAGCCGGCTCAAGGAGTTTGAAACACGCCTGATGCAGGACAAACGTGTGAAGCGGGTGAGCACCACCTTCGGTTCCGAAGCGGGGGTGATTTCCCTCGGTTCCGGCCAACTGCCGGCGGAGGCGACTCTCGCCATAACCTATGTCAACCGCCTAGAGCGCGCGGAAAGCAGCTGGCAGATTGAGGCGGATTTGCGCCGCCAGCTTGCGGCCCTGCCGGGGGTGACTATCGCCGATGCCTATGATTCCGGAGCGACCGCTCTTTCCACCATCAAGGCGCCGGTCGACATCCGCCTCACCGCTGAAGATTGGAGGCTGTTGCCGGCTGCGGCCGAACGCGTCAAAGCGGCGCTGCAAACTGTTCCCGGATTGTCGTCGGTTTCCGTGAGCTGGGACGCCAACACCACGGAAGCCAGTCTGGTGCTGAACGAGGACAAGCTGCGCACACTCGGCCTGACCCCCGACGTTGTGCTCGCCCAGCTGCCCCTGAAGGGCGCGGCCGTGGCCAGCATGAGTAAACTGCCCACGGTAAGCGCAATCCCTGTTCGCAGCTATTTTAGCGAACCCTACCGATCGAACCCGGCCACCCTGAGCTTGCTGCCCATTCCTTTGCCGGACGGCAGCATGGTGAGTTTGGGCGAAATCAGTTACATCGTTAACCAGCCAGGACTTTCCCTGCTCACCACTAACGGCAACCGCTACAGTCTGGACGTGCTGGGCTATCGCAATACCGCGCCGATCAGCATACTCAGCGAGAACTCGCTGGCGGCAACTCAAAAGGTGCTGCCGCCGGGCGTGGAAGCGAGTGACAAGGGCGATAATGCAGCAGCAGCAGATTCCAGCAAGCGCATGTTGACGGGTTTGGGGATGGGAGTGCTGCTGCTGTTCGGCGTACTTGCCCCGGCCTACGGCAGCGTAGCCCTGGCGCTGCTGTCGATCATTATCCTGCCGCTTTCCGCCATCGGAGCGGTATGGGGGTTGCTGGCCTTCAACAAGGCGCTGGCCTTGCCCGCCATTCTTGGCATCGTCCTGCTGTTTTCCATCATTATTAAAAACTCCATCCTGATGGTAGATTTCATCCAGGAGCGTCGCCGCGAAGGCAGCAGCGCGTTCGAGGCGGCGATGGAATCGATCCGGCTGCGCTACCGCCCGATCCTGATGACTGCCTTCGGTACAATCGCCGGCATGATTCCCATCGCCATGCAGCGCGCGGTTGGGTTGGAGCGCCTTTCCCCGCTGGCCGATGCTGCGATTGGCGGACTGCTGCTGGGAACGGTGCTCTCCCTGTTCTACCTGCCGATGTTCTATGTCTGGGTGTCTGAAAGGCAGCGCTGATTTCAGTTGGAGGGGAGAGCAAGGCCAGAGGGAACATCCATTGACAATTATCTGAAGTAATCAGGAGAGAATTTATGCATTCGTTTTTTATCAAGGCAACTCGCCTAGTGGCAACAACCGGCATCGTACTGAGTTTGATCCTGGCGGGCCGGGCGGCGGCGCTTGACCACGACCATGAGCACGGCGCATCGTCCGGTGCGCCGTCGGCCCTTTCGCTTAATCAGGGCAGGAAATGGCCGACCGATGCCAGTCTGCGCCAGGGTATGGGCCGCATCCGTGATGCGATGGAAGAGCCGATTCCGGCCATTTATGCCGGCAAGGCCGATCCCTCCCAGTTCGAAATCCGGGCCAAACGGGTGAATGAACAGATCGCCTTCATGGTGCAGAACTGCAAGCTGGACAAGGGAGCCGATGCCATGTTCCATCTCGTGCTGGCGGAAATCATCGCAGGCGCGGAGGCTATGGAGGGGAAAAACAAGGAACTGGATCGACGTGGTGGCGCCTCGAAAGTGATGCATGCCCTTGAAAACTACGACCGCTATTTCGATCACCCCGGCTGGCGGCCGATGAAATCGGGCAAGTTCTGACCATCGCGAAAGCGTCTTTAAGAAACTGTTTGGAAATGCTTGAAAGTCCTATCCCGATTTGCCTCATATGACTGAAATCATATATGACATGCGGAAGACTGATTTAACATGAGCTTCCGATTAATGCGCCGAGCAAGCAAGAAAATGAAAAATCCGTTTCAAATCGTATGCGTGCTGGCGTTGACGGCTGCCATCCTGCCTTCCGCAGGAGCGGCGGACGATACCCGCGAGAAGGTCAATTTTCCAGAGATGATGAGACAGCATCAGTTTTCCAACATGCGCGATCATTTGGCGGCGCTGAACGAAATTCTGGCGCTGCTGGCCAATTCTGAGCTGGACAAGGCGGCGGACATCGCCGAACACCGGCTTGGAATGACTTCGATGGTCGCGCACAACGCCTCGCACATGGCGCCGTACATGCCCAAGGGGATGCAGGCTATCGGCTCGGAAATGCATCATGCCGCGAGCCGTTTTGCCATGGCCGCGCAGGAAGGCGATCTCCCTCGCGCCCTGGATAGCCTTTCGAAGGTGACGCAGCAGTGCGTGGCCTGCCACTCGACTTACCGCGTTCAATAAACAGGATGATCCGCCTGACCAGTATCGTTCTGTTCCTCTCCTGCCTGGCGATGGGCAATGCTTTTGCACTCACCCTCACGCCGGTCAGGGTGGCCCCCGATGTGTATGCCTTCATCGGCGATACGGGGATGCGCACCGCTGATAACGAGGGTATGAATGCCAACACCGGCTTTATCGTCACCGGTGAGGGCGTGGTGGTGATCGACAGTGGCCCGACCTGGAAAGTAGCGAAGGAAATCCACCGTGCTATCAAGACGGTGACCAGACAGCCGGTGAAAATCGTGGTCAACACCGGCGACCAGGATCACCGTTGGCTGGGTAACGGCTATTTCAAATCCATCGGCGCCGAGATTGTTGCCGCCCGGCCCGCCTTGGCCGACATGCAGACGCGTGGCGAGATGCAGCTGGACGGTCTGCGCCAGACCTTGGACAAGAAAGTGGTGGGGACGCGGCCTGTCTACCCCGACCGCTTCTTCGACCAGTCCGAAACACTGCGTTTGGGCGGGCAGAAAATCCAGCTGCTGTATTTCCACGGCGGCCATACACCGGGAGACAGCGTGGTGTGGCTGCCGAAGCAGAACGTGCTGTTTGCCGGCGACATGATTTATGTGGACCGTCTGCTCGGGGTATTGCCTTTCAGTAGTGCAACCGGCTGGCTGGCCTCTTTCGAGATGATGGAGAAACTCAAGTCGAAGACGATCATTCCCGGCCACGGACAGGTATGTGACCTTGCCAGGGCGCGTCGGGAGACCGGGGATTACCTGCGCCTGCTGATCTTGCATATGCAGCAGGCGGTGGATAAAGGGATCGCTTTACAAGACGCCATCGACAGTTTGGATCAGAGCGCCTTCAGTCACCTGATCAACTTCGATCTGCTCAAGGGCGGCAATGCCAGCCGCGTCTACCTGGAGATTGAGGGGCAGTGAATGTGGCTTGCTGGTGCTTCCCTTCCTCTGCGGTGGAAAGGCCGATTTTAAGATAAAGCTATTAGGGAAAAACGATGAAAATGCCTATAACCCTGCCACGGCAGGTCTGGTTTGCCGTTTTTGGCATTGCGCTGTTGTTCACCTTGGGCTGGGTGGCCACTACGAGCGGCCCGCTCGCGCCGATCAAGGTGACTGTGACCCAGGTTGCCAAAGGAGAAGTGGCACCCGCCCTGTTCGGCATCGGCACGGTCGAGGCACGGCGCGCTTACCTCATCGGGCCGACTGCCGCCGGACGGGTGAGAAGCGTGCTGGTGGATGTAGGAGACAGAGTGAAAGCGGGCCAATTGCTGGCGGAAATGGACCCGGTTGACCTCGACGCGCGGGTGACTTCCGCGGCCGCTGCAACGGCCCGCGCCGGGAGCGCCGTGACGACGGCACAAGCCCAGGTGAACGATGCGAAGAGCCGCCAGGCATTGGCCGCCAGCGAGGCCAGACGCTACGTTGATTTGGGCCACAAGGGGTTTGTCAGTCAGAGCGTGGTGGATGGCAAGTTGCAGCAACAGCAGTCGGCGGATGCCCAGTTTGCTGCCGCCGAGTCCGCCTTGGCGAGTGCCCGGCAAGACGTGGGCCGTCTGGATTCCGACCGCGAGGGGGTGAAACAGCAACGGATGAACATACGCCTGGAAGCGCCCGCCGACGGTGTGGTGACTTCGCGCGATGCTGAGCCTGGCTCCACCGTCGTGGCCGGACAGGCCGTGCTCAAACTGGTAGATCCTGCCAGCCTGTGGGTCAAAACGCGGCTGGACCAGGGCCGATCCGCAGGATTGCAGGTGGGATTGCCTGCCGAAATCACGCTCCGATCCAAAGCCCGGAAACTATTTGCAGGCAAGGTCGTCCGTATCGAACCGGTGAGCGACAGCGTGACCGAAGAGCGACTTGCCCAGGTGGCTTTCGATAGTTTGCCGCAAGGGGTGACCACCGGCGAAATGGCCGAGGTGACGCTGCATCCGCCTGCGATTCGCGATACGCTGCTGGTCCCGAATGCCGCACTGCGGTATCGCGGCGCCAAAGCCGGCGTGTGGCTGCGTGCGGACGGACATCTGCGCTTCGTGCCGGTGAAAACCGGGGCGGAGGGTCTTGATGGCAAGGTGCAGATTGTCGAAGGGGTGAAAGCCGGTGACGAGGTGATTGTCTACAGCGAGAGCGATCTAAAGGATGACAGCCGCATCAAGGTGGTTGCTTCATTGGGCGGTAAAGGGAAATGATCAGCCTGGCCGGTCGTGACATCCTGCATTCCTGGAGCAAGTTTGTTCTCACCGGACTGGGGCTCGGGTTGCTGATCGGCGTTACGTTCACCATGGCAGGCGTCTATCGCGGCATGGTGGACGATGCCAAGGTGCTGCTCAACAACAGCGGCGCCGATCTGTGGGTGGTGCAAAAGGACACGTTGGGCCCCTATGCCGAATCGTCCAGCATCCACGACGATGTGTATCGCGGCATTCTCGGCATGCCTGGCGTGGCGCAGGCCGCCAATGTTACCTATCTCACCATGCAGGTGCGCAAAGGCAGCATCGACGTGCGCACCATGGTGGTGGGCTTCGAGCCAGGACAACCGGGCGAGCCGAGCCACCTGGTGGCGGGTCGGCGCGTTACCCGCAGCCATTACGAGGCGATAGCCGATGTCAAAACCGGCTTCGCCCTGGGCGACCGTATCAGCATCCGCCGCCACGATTACAGCGTAGTCGGCCTCACCCGGCGCATGGTGTCCTCCGGTGGCGACCCGATGGTGTTCATTCCGCTCAAGGACGCCCAGGAAGCGCAATTCCTCAAGGACAATGACGCCATCGTCAACGAGCGCTCCCGCACTGCCGCCAACCCCACCCTCAACCGTCCCGGCGTGCCGGGCCTGCTGGACGCGATCAACGCCTCGCAGACCAGCAACCACAACGTCAACGCGGTGCTGGTGCGGGTGGCCGAGGGCCGCTCTGCCGAGATGGTGGCGCGGGACATTCTCCGCTGGAAGCATTTACAGGTCTTCGACCGCGAGCAGATGGAGGAGATTCTGGTCGCCAAGCTGATTGCCACCTCGGCCAAGCAGATCGGCATGTTTCTGGTGATTCTGACCATCGTCAGCGCCGCCATCGTGGCTTTCATCATCTACACCATGACCCTGGGCAAAATCAGGGAGATCGCCGTGCTGAAGCTGATCGGCACCCACAACCGCACCATCGCCAGCATGATCCTGCAACAGGCGCTGGGCTTGGGTCTGATTGGTTTCGCCGTGGGCAAGATAGCCGCCACCATCTGGGGGCCGGCCTTCCCGAGATATGTGTTGCTCGAACCGGGTGATGCGGTGCGCGGCTTCGTCATCGTGATGGTGGTCTGCACCCTCGCCAGCACCCTGGCCATACGCGCGGCGCTCAAGATCGATCCGGCCACGGCGATTGGAGGCTGAGATGGAAAAAGGCATCGGCATCCACATCGAAGGCTTGAGCAAGCGTTACGGCGAGGGAGACACTGCTGTCGATGCGCTCAAGGAAGTGAACATGAGCGTCGCCCCTGGCGAGGTGGTCGGCCTCATCGGCCCCAGCGGCTCCGGCAAGACCACTCTGCTCAAATGCCTGGGGGCGGTGATCGAACCGACGCGCGGCCGCATGACCCTGGGCGGCGAGGTAATTTACGACAATGGCTGGAAGATTTCCGACCTGCGCGTGCTGCGCCGGGATCGCATCGGCTTCATCTTCCAGGCCCCTTATCTGATCCCCTTTCTCGACGTGACCGACAACGTGGCGCTGTTGCCCATGCTGGCGGGACGGCCCAACGGAGAAGCCCGCGCTCGGGCGCTGGAGCTGCTCCAGGCGCTCGACGTGGCACACCGGGCGAAGGCAGAAACCTCTGAACTTTCCGGCGGCGAGCAGCAGCGCGTGTCCATTGCCCGTGCGCTGGCCAACCGGCCGCCGGTGATCCTGGCCGACGAACCCACCGCGCCTCTGGATAGCGAGCGGGCGCTGGCCGTGATGCGCATCCTCAACCAGATGGCCAGCCAGTACCAGACCGCCATCATCGTCGTCACCCATGACGAGAAAATCATCCCCACGTTCAAGCGCATCTACAACATCCGCGACGGGAGAACTTTCGAGGAGGCAGGGGAGGGGCGGGCGCTGGAATAATCATGGAAACTCTCCGCCACCCACAACAAGACTGGTATTGTATTGTTCGGCTGATGTGTTGGTGTCCAGCGACGATGACCTGCTCACATTGAACCCCTATCGGGGCATTCCCATACTGACTCCCAGTGAATATTATGATGATCGAGTACGCCAAGGCTAAAAATGGGACTCCCTTGCAACGTGATGGTGGTGCGCTGAGATGCTGAAGGCTTTATTCGCTTTACCTTCCACCGTGTGGTTGCTGGGGTTGGTGAGTTTCTTCAACGATTCGGCCAGCGAACTGGTCTACCCGCTTGTGCCCCTGTATCTTGCCTCGGTGCTGATGGCGGGGCCCAAGGCGCTGGGCATCATCGAGGGTATCGCCGAGGCGACGGGCAGCCTGCTCAAGCTGTTTGCCGGCGTGCTGGCGGACAAAATGCGTTCCACCAAATATTGGGTGGTGGGCGGCTATAGTTTGGCCGCGCTGGGCAGGCCGATTCTCGCCCTGGCCGGCTCCTGGCCGATGGTGCTGGCGCTGCGCTTTGCCGATCGAGTGGGCAAAGGGCTGCGTTCCTCGCCGCGCGACGCCATGCTGGCGTTGAGCGTGGCGCCCGAGCAGCGCGGCCTGGCTTTCGGTTTTCACCGTGCCCTGGATAATGCCGGCGCGGTGGTCGGGCCGTTGCTCGCCGCCTGGCTGCTCTATCGCGGCATGCCGATCCGCGACATATTGTTGTGGACCCTGGTGCCGGGGGTGATGACGGTCGGTCTGGCGCTGTGCATCCGTGAGCCGCACCGCGAGATGCCACTACACAAGCCGGCTTTCAGCTGGACGCTGCAAGGCTTTCCGCCGGTTTACAAGCGTTACCTGGTGGTACTGGCGTTGTTCACCCTGGGCAATTCGTCCAACATGTTCCTGTTGTTACGTGCCAGGGAAATGGGGTTGGCAGAATCCCAGGTGCCGCTGTTGTGGGCACTGGCGTCGGGCATGGCGATGCTGTTTTCCACCCCGCTGTCGGCGCTGTCGGACCGCCTCGGCAGAACCAGGTTGATCGTCGGCGGCTGGGCGGTGTATGGCGTGTTCTACCTGCTTCTCGGCCTGAACGGACAAAATCTGTGGCTGCTGTGGCCGTTGTTCGCCTTCTACGGACTGTTCATGGCCGCCACCGAGGGTGCGGAAAAGGCGCTGGTCGCCGATCTCGCACCCAAGGAACTGCTCGGAACCGCCTACGGCTGGTTCAATCTCACCGCCGGGGTGATGCTGCTTCCCGCCTCCCTGATGTTCGGCTGGCTGTGGCAGACCTTCAGCCCGGAAACGGCCTTCGCTTTTTCCGCCGGTTGCGCCATCCTGGCGGCGCTTTTGCTGAAGTTCTGGGTGCCGATTCAATCCGGGCCTACGAGATGAATTCGTTCATGGCGACTTTTCCTGTTTCCGGCGTCGAAACCTGGCTGTGGCTGCCGCCGCTGGTGGCGTTCATCATTTCCTTTTTCACTTCCATGGTAGGCATCTCCGGAGCGTTTCTGCTGCTGCCGTTCCAGATGAGTATTCTCAACTACACCGCGCCCTCGGTCAGCGCCACCAATCTGGTCTATAACCTGGTCGCCACTCCCGGCGGCGTTTACCGCTACCTGCGCGAAGGCCGCATGGTGTGGCCGCTGGTATGGGTGATCGTGGCCGGCACCTCGCCGGGCATCGTCATCGGCTATTATCTGCGGATCATGTATCTGCCCGATCCGCGCGATTTCAAGTTGTTTGCCGGATTGGTGCTGCTGTATATCGGTTATCGGGTGCTGGCGGAGTTCCTGCCCCGACAGCGAAAACCCCGGACAGAAGTGACCAGCCCCCAGCCTGTGACGGCGATCCGCATGCTCGAATTCTCGCTGGCCAAGGCAAGTTTTTCTTTCGGCGAGCAGGTCTTCTCATTCAGCGTGCCGGCCATGTTCCTGCTGGCGCTGGTCGTCGGCGTGATTGGCGGCACTTATGGCATCGGCGGCGGCGCCATCATTGCGCCGTTCTGCGTGGCCTTGTTCGGTCTGCCGGTACATGCCATCGCCGGGGCGGCGATTGCCGGTACGCTGTTCACCTCGGTAGCCGGGGTGGCGTTGTATAGCCTGCTTCCCGCGCCGGCGGGGATGGCGACTCAGCCGGATTGGGCGCTGGGCCTGCTGTTCGGCCTGGGTGGTTTCGCCGGGATGTACTTCGGTGCACGCTGCCAGAAACGTGTTCCGCAAAAAACGCTCAAGCTGCTGCTGGGCTTGCTGCTGATACTTCTGGCGGGATATTACATCCTCGGTTTCTTTGCCTGAATGTTAGACGCTGCTCCAGTTTTCGTCGCCATGCTGCCGCTGGTAATGGGTTTGGGCAGGGTGAGGATGACTTCGAGGCCGCCGCCGGCCTTGTTTTTCAATACCAGTTCGCCGCCGTGCATCTGTGCGATGTTGCGTGCAATGCCCAAGCCCAGGCCGGTGCCGCCGGTATCGCGGCTGCGTGAATTTTCCAGGCGATAAAAAGGTTCGAATACCCGTTCTAGTTCAGCCTCTGGAATGCCCTGACCGTGATCCAGGATGTGGATTTGTAGTTGTTTGTCGTCGTCGTTCACGATGACGGTGGCACTTTTTCCGTATTTGATGGCATTGTCGATCAAATTGCTCAGGCACCGCTTCAGGGCTGTCGGTTTGCACGGATAAGGCTGTGCAGCGATACCCTGCAACCTGACTTCGTGGCCAATTTCCGCCGCATCTGCCTGGAGACTTTCCAGCAAGGCCATGATGTCCATCGGTTGTAGCGGCTCCGGGTTGTCTACCCCGCGCATGAAATCCAGGGTGGCGGCAACCATGGACTCCATTTCTTCCAGATCTTTTGCAAACTTCACCCTGAGTTCGTCATCCTCCAGCAGTTCGGCCCGGAGCCGCAACCGGGTGATGGGGGTTTTCAGGTCGTGCGACATGGCCGCGAGAATCCGCGTGCGTTCCTGAATATAGCTGGCCAGGCGTGATTGCATGGTGTTGAAGGCATGTGCCGCGCGACGCACTTCGGTCGGGCCTGTTTCCAACAGGGGCGGGCTGTTGATGTCGTTGCCCAGTTTTTCTGCGGCGCTGGCGAGGGTGTTAAGGGGGCGCGTGGCAAGTCGCACTGCGAGCAGTGAAAGAACAATCACTGCGGCAAGCAGGATCAGCAGATTGAGCAGCAGGCGGGGAGGCAGGGGAAATGCCTGGCCGGTTGGGAGTGCATCGAGTGACACCGTTGTCCCATCCTGCAAGTGCGTTTCCACTGTGAAGGCGGTTTTTTGCCGTGGGTGGATACTCTCGGCGCGATAGGGTGCATTGACCTCGTGTTGCCTTGCGGGCCATTCCATTTCGGAAACAGTGACTGCGATAGGCGGATTTTCCCCAAGCAGGTCGCGCAACATCATACCGAAACTGGCCGCCTGGTTTGCGCCGTCCGGACTCTGACGGGGTTGGCTTGAGGGGGGTGTGACGAGGGAAATCCGCAGGGTTGGGGAATTGAGGGCCGCCACGAATTTATGCCGATCGGCGGGGGGGAGAGAATTTAGCAGACGGAGGGTATCGGCGATCCGTTGCGCCGATTCCATGCTGTTTGAGCGAAACAGCAAACGGTCGCGTTCGCGCAAATGGAAGACGACGCTAATTGATTGCACCAGAATCAGACCGCCGAGCAGGATCAGAACCATTCGGCTGAATAGGGATTGTGGCAAGAGTCGCATCATTATCTTCCCGCTTCCACCTGCGCGGCCAGGACGTAGCCTTCACCCCGCACCGTCTTGATGATGGTGGGTTCCTTGGCATCGTCCGCCAAGCGGTGACGGAGTCGGCTCACCTGAACATCAATGCTTCTTTCAAAAGGATCCGTTTCCCGCCCCCGCATCAGATCCATGAGTTGATCCCGGCTGAGAACCCGGTTGGGGTGATTGAGAAATATCCGGAGCAGGCGGTATTCAGAACCGCTCAGTGGAACTACCACCCCTTCCGGCGAGACCAGTTGGCGCGAGATCATGTCCAGCTGCCATCCGGCAAAGCGGAGGTGATGCGCGTCGTCGGTGCGCAGATTTTCCGGCAAAGCCTTGGCCCGGCGCAGGATGCTCTTGATGCGCGCCAGCAGTTCGCGCGGATTGAATGGCTTGGGCAGGTAATCGTCGGCACCCATTTCCAGGCCGAGGATGCGGTCCATGTCCTCGCCACGGGCGGTGAGCATGATCACCGGGATGTCGGAGCGCGCGCGCAGATTGCGGCACAGCACCAGGCCATCGTCTCCTGGTAGCATCAGATCGAGCACGATCAAATCTACCCGTCCGCTCTCCAGCGCCGCCAACATGCCCTTGCCTTCCGCCACGGAAGTGGTTCGATAGCCGTTTTTCCGCAGGTAATCGCCCAGCAGGCTGCGGATCTCGGCATCGTCGTCCACGATAAGAATGTGTTCTGGTATCGTCATGATGTTTTTATACCCTGTTTACCTGATTTTCATGCAAGAAAATTGTAAAGCAGTGTAACGGCCCGGTTCCTTGTCACAATAAGTTACAAAAAAGACCCGCTCTGACATATGCCGGTTACACCATGGCGGTTAAATATGCTTCGCTGCAAATCAAATAGTTCATTTTATATAGGGGGTGTTGTTATGAGTAGCGCAATCGGTGGTGCCGGAGGGGGTTCTTCAGCGATGATGGGCGGAATGAATGGAATGCAACGTCCTGATCCGTCAAAAATGGCTGACAAGTTATTTTCGAAACTGGATACCAAAGGTCAGGGGTATATCGAGAAAAGCGATCTTCAAAGCGCTTTTGATCAGGTCTTATCGAATAAATCTTCTAGCAAGACACCCAGCGTGGACGATGTCTTCAAGGCACTGGACGGCAATAGTGACGGCAAGGTGACCAAGCAGGAGATGTCCGATAGTGTCACAAAACTTGCCGACCAGCTCGACAGCCAATTCCAAAGCATGCGGATGAGCGGCAAGGGCGGTATGGGCGGCATGTCGAAGAGCGACATTGGTAGCATGGCAGGCAGTGCCACTGGCAGCGCATCACAGGCGCTGAACACCCTGGCCCAGAATTTCGACGCGGCGGACACTAATCAGGATGGAAAAATCAGTGCGCAGGAAGCGATGGCTTACCAATTATCAAACGGAACCACCTCGTCCTCAAGTGAAGCACAGAGTGACGATGCCAGGGTAATGGCTCGAATAATGGAGCTGGCGGCATCTTACGGCGCATTCGGTCAAGACGAGCAAACCAGTGGCCGCACCATTTCAACAGCGGCCTGAGCCTATGGGGCGCAAGTTTTGCGCCCCATAGGCTGGATGAACCAGGAAAAACTGTTTGCAAAAGGTTGCCCTGACATGAAAAACACTCGCAACCTTGTCCTCAGCCTTTTTGTTTTGTCCTGCCTGGCCACCAATGTCCAAAAATGCACATCATGGGCTTCATGGATGCCTGCATGAGGAATTTCAATGCTCATAATGGCGGGATCCACTACCAGAAGAAGGCCTTCTGCTTCAATTGCCACAATGAATTTCTCAAATTGTTCGTGGCGCATTTATACGGCAAGAAGTTTACTGCTAGTGATTTCGTTACTTAGTGTGTCCATCGAGGTTTCTGTTCTATATCAGGCAGAAATTGGCTCGCTGTCGAAATGAAATAAATCGATAAGCGCCTGGGTCACCGTGTCGGACTTCAAGCTCCATTCTAGCCAAGATGGCCATGAACTACTGGCTAAGATGATGTGCTTTCAAAAAACATAAAAATTCTTAATAAGCATTCGATTACTTGTTTATTGCGTATGTATTTAATTATATATACACACATTAAAAAACAGTATGTTGTAGTAATTAAATAATCATTAATCAATTCTTGACAAAGGCTTATTCGATATATAAAGTAGTAACTGATTACTTACTTAAATCAGGAAATAAATAAATTCAGGATGGATTTGATTATGAAACCCTTGTCACGGTTGTCGCTGTTCGCTTTCATTCTTTCCTTCGGGAAAGTGGCATTTTCAGCGGATTCGTTGCCCCTGTGGGAGGCGATGGAACGGGCCGCACAATCCAACCCGGCAATCAAAAGCCAGCAGGTCGAAGTCAGCAGGCAAATACTGGAGCAGGACATTGCCCACGGCCAACATTTCCCCAAAGTCGACTTGAACGCTGCTTACACCAGCTATGCATACCCGACCTTCGTTACGCCCATACGCGAAACGGGCGTATTCCCCCCGATGGACAGGAATATTGCCAATATTGGCTTAGCACTTAATCTGCCAGTTTATAGCGGTGGCAAGTTGGTGGCCGGTGAGGCGCTGGCCAAGCATAATCAGGAGGCATCCGTCCAGGCGTTGCGCGCCGGCTGGCAAGACCTGCTGTTCAATGTCGCTGCTACCTACACCAAGGCGTTGCATTTCCGCCAGCTCGGAAAAGTGCTGGATACTCGCGTCAAGGCGCTGCAGCAGGAGGAAAAGGATATCGGATTGCGCATCCAGCAGGGGCGCGCCGCCCGGCTGGAATTAATTCGGCTCCAGACCCAGCTTTCCCAGGCGCGTTACGACAAAGTGTCCGTTACGCAGAGCGAGAAAGATGCGCTGTCGCTTCTGGCTTCTTTGCTGGGTGAGGGTGGACCTGTGCCGATTCTGTCGGAGTTGGGCGAAACTGCTCCGGTTCTGCCGGTTTCTGCTGAAGAAGCGATGCGTCGCGCCTTGCAGCAGCGCCCGGATATTCTCAGGCTCGATGCCATAGGCAAGGCTGCACAGCAGAAAACCGTCATCGCCCGCGGCGACCGGTTGCCGCAAATAAATCTGGTGACCAAGGTGCAAGAGACCTCCGGCGGCGACTGGAAGGGTTATGACGATTGGCAGATGGGCGTGCAACTGACCCTGCCAATATTTGACGGTGATATTCGCAAGCACCGGGTGGAGCAGGCAAGTCTCGAACAGAGGCAAAACGCCTTGCTACAAGAAGACGCTCGCAACCGCCTCGCCAGCGATGTGGAACAGGCTTTCGGAGCCCTGTCCGAATCACGCGCCAGGCTGGAAGCGGCCACTCAGGGAGAAAAAGAGGCCAGTGAAGCGCTACGCATCGAAACCCTGCGCTACCACAGCGGCGAGAATACTATCACTGACCTGCTCGGCGCCGAATCCGCTCTCTGGTCAGCTACCGCGAGCCGCCTCCAGGCGGGGTACGATATTGCCGTGAGTCAGGCACGGCTGCTGCGCGTAATCGGCGAACTCGTTCCAGACAGTTTCAGGCCCTCAGCCGCGAGCAAAAAATCCGGTGCGGAACATTCCTTATCCGGCATTGACCCATTCACTTTCGCGCAATACCTCTCATGGCATCGCTGCGGAATGACCTGTGGCGGCGAGCCGACCGAACAGAATGCGAATGTCGGCATTTCACCCCGTCAAAGGCTCGCCGCAACGGATCTTCCGGGACACTCTATCCAGCAAGGAGCAAAGCTATGAACAAAAAGATCGTAATTATCGGCATCCTCGCCGCAGGTATCGGCGCCGCCGTGCTGTGGAAATTCGCGCCCTGGGCTGCGCGGCCGGACGAAGGCTCGGTATTCGCCTCGGGCACGGTGGATGCGACTGAAATAGCCGCCTCGTTCCGTGTGCCGGGCATTCTGATCAAGCGGCCGGTAGATGAAGGCAGCCACGTCAAGCCGGGCGAATTGCTGGCCGCGCTCGACGAGCGCGAGACTGTAGCCCGGTTGCACCAGGCGGAAGCCGCGCAGCAGGTCGCCCAGGCGCGCCTGAAAGACCTGGAACAGGGCTACCGCCCGCAGGAAATCGCCGAAGCGCGTGCCCAGGCCGAACAGGCACGCGCCAATCTGAGCAATCTGCAAGAAGAAGCCCGGCGTTCCGAGGCGCTCTTCCATGGCGGCGCCACCAGCCAGCAGCGGCGCGACAAGGACCGCACCGTCGCCGACGTGGCCGCCCAGCAGTTAAGCGCCACTCAGGAACGGCTCAAGTTGCTGCAAAGCGGTTACCGTCCCGAGACCATCAACGCCGCGCGCGCGCAATTCGAGGAAGCGCAGGCCGCAGTCGCCGCCGCCCATGTTGCCTTGGAGGATTTGCAGGTAACCAGCCCGGTGGAAGGCGTGGTCACCCGCAAGCATGCCGAAGTGGGAGAAACCCTGGGTGCCGGGCGCCCAGTGGTGACGGTCACCGATATTTCCAGGCCTTGGGTACGGGTCTACATCCCGGAAACCCAGATCGGCAAGGTGCGCCTGGGCGCCGCAGCCAAAGTCAAGGTCGACACCTTTCCCAACCGGGACTTTGATGGGCGCGTGAGCTATGTTTCGTCTCAGGCGGAGTTCACACCCAAGAACGTGCAGACTCAGGAAGAACGGGTGAAGCTGGTTTTTGCGGTGAACGTGACACTGGATAATCTTGACGGTACGCTCAAACCCGGTATGCCGGCTGATGTATATATCACTGCCCAAGGCGGATCCACCAAATGATTCCGGCGTTTACCTTGACCGAAGATGAACAACTGACCGCCCGGAAGCTGGAACGGCGCGACCGGAATGTCCTTATTTTTTATGGACTGTTCAGCCTGGTAGTCGTCGTGGTCGAGGAGGCGGTAGTCTTTTACTTCCATATGGCGGATCGCTTTGGTATTGCTCCCCTTCTTGCCAGGGGAGTGGTCTACCTGGTGCTGAGTACGGCATTGTGGGCAATGCTGTTGCGCGCCAACCGGCGCCTGGTGTGCAAATTAATGCACGAGAAACAGGAAAATCACGAGTCGGTGCTGCTCGCCTACGACAATGCCTTGGGCTTGAAAGACACCTATACCGGCGGACATGGGCGGCGGGTGGCGTTTTACGCACGCCAGATCGCAATCGCCCTCGGTCTGCCGCAGGAGGAATCCCACTCCATCGGAGAAGCCGCTTCGCTTCACGATATTGGCAAGATCGGCATCCCCGACGCCATACTCACCAAGCCTGGCAAACTGACTCCTGAAGAATTCAGTGTCATCCAGAAACACCCTGTCATGGGCGCCGAGATCGTTCAATCGATCCCGCTGCTCAGCCACCATGTTCACGCCGTGCGCCATCACCACGAACATTTCGACGGCAGCGGTTATCCGGACGGACTGAGCGGGTCGGACATCCCTCTCGCTGCGCGCATTATCGCGGTGGCCGATGCTTTCGATGCCATGAGCAGCAACCGCAGCTACCGCAGTGGCGTCAGCGCGGACCGGGCGTTGAACGAAATTGCCCAGGCTGCAGGCAGTCTTTTCGACCCCGAGGTCGTCGCCGCGATTGCCAGCAACCCTGTCCGTGACACCCTGTTTGCGGCACACAGAGAAATGTCATGAATGACATTGCCATTCAGGTAAGCGGCCTGGGCCGCGCTTTCGGCGAAATGTGGGCGGTTCGAGGACTCGACCTCGAAGTGCGGCGCGGCGAGATCTTTGGTCTGGTGGGGCCGGATGGCGCCGGCAAGACCACCACCATGCGCCTCCTGACCGGCATCCTTGCCGCCAGCGAAGGCACGGCCACAGTGGCCGGTTATCCGATTAAGGGCGGCGAAGAACAGATCAAGTCCCGCATCAGCTACATGTCGCAACGCTTCGGCCTGTACGGCGACCTCACGGTGGAGGAAAACTTGCGTTTCTATGCCGACCTGTACGAAGTACCGAGGCGCGAGCGCGAGCCGCAGGAAGAGCGTTTGCTCGGCTTCTCCAACCTCACCCCGTTCAGTAAGCGCCTGGCGCGTGACCTCTCGGGAGGCATGAAACAGAAACTCGGCCTGGCCTGCGCCCTGATCCACAAGCCGGAAATCCTGTTTCTCGACGAGCCCACCAACGGTGTCGATCCGGTGTCGCGGCGTGATTTCTGGCGCATTCTCTACGCCATGCTCAAGGAGGGGGTGACGATCTTCGTCTCCACCGCCTACCTCGACGAAGCGGAGCGCTGCACCCGTGTCGGCCTGATGCACCGGGGTCGCCTGATCCAGTGCGACACGCCGCAGAAACTCAAGGAAGGTATTCCCGGCCTGCTGCTGGAACTGGAAACCGCGCAACCACGCGTCGCACGGGAGGCTCTCACCACCCGGCTGGGTTCCAATCGCGTGAGTCTGTTCGGCGGCAAGCTGCACCTCTACGCCGCAGACGAGGGGGAGGCGGAGCAGGCCCGCACCGTGTTGAGCGAGGCCAACATCTCAATATTGGGCGAAAACACCATCACCCCGTCGCTGGAGGACGTATTCATTTATCAGCTTACGCGAAACAAAGAGGAGACGATGGCATGAGCGTGGACTCCGCCGTAGAAGTGCGCGACCTGACCCGGGTGTTCGGCGATTTTGTCGCCGTCGACCGTATCTCGCTCACTGTGGAAAAGGGTCAGGTGTTCGGCTTTCTCGGCCCCAACGGCGCGGGTAAATCCACCACCATCCGCATGCTGTGCGGCCTGCTTTTGCCCAGTTCCGGCGAGGGCCGGGTGGCGGGCTTCGATGTTATGACCGAGTCCGAAACCATCAAGCGCCACATCGGTTACATGTCGCAGAAATTCTCCCTCTACGACGACCTCAGCGTGGAAGAGAACATCGACTTCTACACCGGCATCTACAATGTGCCCAGGGCCAAACGCAAGGCGCGCAAGGACTGGGTGCTGGAGATGGCGGGACTGACCGACAAGCGAAGCAACCTGACCGGCTCGCTGGCCGGCGGCTGGAAACAGCGCCTGGCCCTGGGCTGCGCGGTGCTGCACGAACCGCAGCTCCTGTTTCTCGACGAGCCGACCTCGGGCGTGGACCCACTCTCGCGACGCCAGTTCTGGGATCTGATTGCACAGATGTCGCACGGCGGTACCACCGTTTTCGTCACAACCCACTACATGGAGGAGGCTGAATACTGCGACGAGCTGGCGCTGATTTACCACGGCAAGATGATCGCCAAAGGCAAACCTGCCGAACTCAAGACCCTCATACCCGAGGACATTCTTGAAATTCACGTCGAACGTCCATTCGATGCGCTGGAACGGCTGGAAGCCTCGAAACTGACACAGGAAGTCGCCCTGTTCGGTGACGCCCTGCACTCAGTGGTCAGCGATGCGGCCACGGCAAGCGTAGCGCTGAACGACTTCCTGGTGCAGCAAGGCTTCGCCGTGCAGTCCATCAAGCAGGTTACCCCCTCGATGGAGGACGTGTTCGTTTCCCTGATCGAGCTCGACGACCGGCAGCGCACGCAGGGAGAAAAAGCATGAAGCAGCCTAACTTTTCGTGGATACGCCTGTGGGCGCTGGTGAAAAAGGAGTTCATCCACATCATCCGCGATCCGCGTTCCCTGGCGATGGCGTTCCTGATGCCGCTGATCCTGCTGATCCTGTTCGGCTATGCCATCACCATGGACATCAAGACGCTCAACCTCGTCGTATACGATCAAGACAAGAGCGCCGCCAGCCGCAATTACCTGGAAGGTTTCCCGGCCTCCAGCTACTTCAGCGTGGTGTCGGCGGTAGAAAACTACGACGGCGCGCGCGCGCTGCTAGACCAGGGAAAGGCACACCTGGCGCTGGTGATCCCGCCGCATTTCGCGCGCGATCTGGAGCAGGGACGAACGACGCAGGTGCAACTGCTCGCCGATGGCTCTGACGCCAATACAGCAACCATTGCCATGGGCTACGCCGAGGCCATCACCAACCGCTACAGCACGACGCACCTGGGCAGCAAGATCGAGCTCGCCGTGGATAACCGCCTGCGCGTCTGGTACAACTCCGAGCTGAAAAGCCGCTGGTTCATCATCCCCGGCCTGATCGCTGTGATCATGACGGTGATCACCGCGCTGCTCACCTCGCTCACCGTCTCGCGCGAGTGGGAGAGCGGCACCATGGAACAGTTGATCGCTACGCCGGTGCAGCCGATCGAACTATTCCTCGGCAAAATGGCGCCCTATTTCGTGATCGGCGTGCTCGACGTGCTGTTCTCGGTGGCGATGGGGGTATGGGTGTTCGATGTGCCGCTGCGCGGCAGCTTCCTCTTCCTGCTCGGCGTCACCGCGATGTTCCTGGTGGGCGGCCTGAGTCTCGGCATCATGGTTTCCACCATCGCCAAATCGCAGCTGGTAGCAAGCCAGCTGGCGATGGTGGTGACCTTCCTGCCCGCCTTTTTGCTCTCCGGTTTTCTTTACTCCATCGACAACATGCCGCGCTTTTTGCAGGTGGTCACCCATGTGGTGCAAGCGCGCTATTTCGTCGAGGTGCTGAAGAACATTTTTCTCAAGGCCAGCCCTCCTTCTTTCGTGGCGGGCGACCTGATTTTCCTCGGACTGTTCGCGGGGGTGGTGTTCGCCGTCGCCCTCGGCAAGTTCCGCAAAAAACTGGCCTGACGGAGGCGTTATGTGGGAAAGAATCTATCGCATGCTGGTGAAGGAGTTTATCCAGGTGCTGCGCGATCCGCGTATGAAGGCGCTGATCTTTGTGATGCCGGTGGTCCAGCTGATCATGTTCGGCTATGCCGTGACCACCGACGTTGACCACATCAAGACCGCGGTGTGCGACCTCGACAAGAGCCCACAGAGCCGCGCGCTGATCGAGCGCTTCACGGCTTCTGGCTATTTTACCGTGGTGGACAATACCGACCGGCCCGAACGGCTGGGCGAACTGCTCGACCGCGGCAAGGCGATCGTGGGCATCCAGATCAACCGCGGCTTCGCCGACGATCTGCGCTCGGGCAGGCAGGCAGCGATCCAGACGATCGTTGACGGTACCGATTCGAACACCGGCACGGTGGCGATGGACTACGCCCAGCGCATCACCCAGGAATTCTCCCGGGCACGATCCGCCCCGATAGAACTGGCCCAGCTGGCTCAGCCGCCGCAGACCAATCCCATCGAGCTGCGCTCGCGCGCGTGGTTCAACCCTGACCTGAAGAGTCGCTATTACAACGTCCCCGGCGTGATCGCCGTGGTGGTGCTGCTGATCTCCCTGCTGCTTACCGCCATGGCGATCGTGCGCGAGCGTGAGATCGGCACCATGGAGCAGCTGATGGTGACGCCGATCCAGCCGTTCGAACTGATCCTCGGCAAGACCCTGCCCTTCGTGCTGATCAGCTTCATCGACGTGCTGGTGGTCACTTTTATCGGGATCAACTGGTTCAACGTGCCGATCCAGGGCAGCCTGGGGCTGCTGCTGTTCGGCGCCGGGCTGTATCTGATGTCAACCATCGGCATCGGGCTGTTCATTTCCACTATTTCCCAGACCCAGCAGCAGGCGCTGATGTCGTCGTTTTTCTTTTATCTCCCCGCGGTGCTGCTGTCCGGCTTCATGTTCCCGATTTCGAACATGCCGGAACCGGCGCAGTGGCTCACCTATCTCAACCCGCTGCGCTATTTCCTGGTCATTATCCGGGACATCTTTCTCAATGGTAGCGGCTGGGAAATCTTGTGGCCCCAGTTCGCCGCCTTGGCGGTGCTGGGCACCACGCTGTTGATTATTAGTTCACTTCGTTTCCAGAAAAGGATGACCTGACATGAAAAACACCCATAACCTTATCCTTAATTTCCTTGCTTCTTCATCCTTGCTATTCGCCGCACCTGGAGTGCAAGCGGCTGAGCCGCTCGCCCTGCAGAATGTCATGAAAGACCTTGGCAAGAACATGCAGGTCATCACCGACGGAATTTCCCGCGGAGACTGGGAACTGGTGGAAAAAACCGCACCCCTGATCGCCGATCATCCCCAGCCGCCGATGTCGGAAAAAATGCGCATTATGGGTTTCATGGGCACCAACATGGGCAAGTTCAAGACCTATGACGGCGAAACTCACGAGCAGGCGCAGGCGGTAGGCAAGGCCGCCAAGGCCAAGGATGGCCAAGGCGTCATTCTCGCCTTCCAGAAACTCCAGACCAGTTGCTACAACTGCCACAGCGAATTCCGCAAGCCTTTCGTGGAGCATTTCTACGGCAAGAAAGACGCCGTACAGTGATCCAGTTCTTTGCGGTTCCTCTGTTATCGCACCCTACAGCCCTAACGGAACAGGAGGTAGATCATGAATACAGGTAATACGGATATGTTTGAGCAGGCGTATTTGGAACAATGGCTAAAAACTACGCGCCATTATTTGTTTGCCGATCGGGAAAACCTCGTCGATGCGACAGAGACAGCGCTGCTTGAGTCAAACCTGGAAAGCCATGGTGCTCAGGACCGCTTCATTTCACGAGCGCGGGGGAGCTTGCTGCGTCTCTTGAAGCGCACAGCGAGGCAAGATCAAAATCCGCTCCATGAACTGGAGCGCGCCTTCTATTTTCAGATTTCGTTCATCGCACGGCATCCCGACATTCCCAAGCGCCTTCTAGGGTGGTTATCGCATGGCGGCGATGGCCGTATTCGTCGGCGTATTCAGGTGGTAATTAACAATTACGAATTACGCCTTTGCCGAATAATTGATCAGGCAAAGCACCAGGGACTCATCAGGGCCGATATTGAACCGCACACTGCGGCGAGTTTCTTCGTCGGTATTATCCAGAGCCTGGCACTCAGAATGAATGCCGATTTGCGCCAGCGAGAGCGACTGTTGCGTGAGGCAGTCGAGGTTTTTGCTTTATACCGGGCAGGGGTAGTCTCTCTGTCGAAATGACATCAGGCTAAGAGGATTTTTTCGTCAAAACACCAATAGAAAAGGAAAGTTCATCATGGCTACACCCAAACAACAGCGCGGCATCCGTGTCTGGGCGATTTCCCTGGTTGCAATCGGGTTCGGTCTGCTGACCATCAAGGAAGGCGGCACGATTTTGTTCGGCGACGAAGCTGCACGCATTGCGGCCGGCAACTACGTGCCATTCGTGCTCTGGTTTAATTTTCTGGCAGGCTTCGCCTATATCATTGCCGGTACCGGTCTGTGGCTACAGCAGCGCTGGGCAATGTGGCTCGCCATCGCCATCGCCACGGCGACAGCACTCACGTTCGCGGCTTTCGGCTTACACGTGGTTTTCGGCGGCGCCTACGAGTTGCGCACGGTGATCGCCATGAGCCTGCGAACGCTGGTGTGGGTGACGATCGCGGCGGTGGCTGGCCGGGGGGTGCTGCGCAGATAAAAGCGCCGCAATGCTCGCGCCTGGATAGCAGTCATCTTGTGAACTGCATGGCATGATTTTTTGACCGAATAAAGGAGTACGTTATGGAAGGAAAAAAGAATATCGCGGCAGGTTTTCTGTTCCTGGCCGGTTTCATGGCTTATGGGTTCGTGCTGATCTATCTGCGTGATTTCGCACCTGGAAAGGAAGCATGGATCGCTGATTACGCTGTGGGTAAGCATTTCGAATCGCGCCTGGCGCATGTGCACGGTAACCTTTTCGCCTTCATCAACATCGTCGTGGGTTATCTGTTGCTGAGGCTTCCCATCGGAGCCATCTCCACAAAATGGATATCATGGCTTTCCCTGACAGGCATGTTGATGCCGCTTGGAATCCTTTCCGAGGTGGTATTCGGCCTGCCACCGGCACTGGTACTAGTCGGCGGCATTTCTATGGTGGCGGCGATGGCTTGGTTCGGTTGGGCGGTCCTGAGGTTGAACCTGCGGAGGCCGAAGTAGCTCCCCACTAAAATTATGGGCACTTCTATAAATTCAGTGTATTGCGGGTTTTCAGTTGAAATGACGGAAGCTGTATCCGGGAAAGGCGTGTTTGCTACATTCCCACAGTGGATCAAGTTTCCTCCCCTGACGCTGCGTCTGACGACAAGGCATGGGCAGGGGAAAGCTGCGTGGCTACTCTTGCTGTTATTACACATCGTGCCGACCAGTGCACAAGCCGCCAATGAAAATACCTCGAGCATCAAGGATTGCAAGGCAGATGAAATTGTCAGATTCCGCGGGGGGACCGCAAGACTGGAGAATGACCTTTTTACCGGTACTGACCAAAACTACACGAACGGCGTGGCATTCACCGCTGTTTCGCACGACATCGCCGGCAAGCTTCGAACCGAGTGCCTGCCCACACCGGTGCGACTGCATGCGGAACTCATCAAGTTTCTGAACCCTGGTTTTTGGTACGATGAGGAAAACTCCGCACATACGCAAAACGTGGTGGTGAAGTTTGGTCAATCCATGTTCACACCGAAAGATCCAGCCAGGACCGATCTGATCCCGGACGATCGGCCTTATGCGGGCTTGCTGTACGTGGGCATGTCGTGGAACCGTCGGAAACATGAACCACAAAGCAACTCGGAAATACTCGATACACGCGAGATCACATTGGGCGTCATCGGCCCGTTGTCTCTCGCGGAACAGTCACAAAATTGGGTTCACGATGCGATCGGTGCCAATAGATTTCTTGGTTGGCAACATCAGTTGAAGAATGAGCCTGCGCTGCAATTGGCCATGGACCGCAAGTTCAAGGATTATCGCGGAGCGGGTCCGATCACGCCGGGTTTCTCTGCCGATTCGATACGCTCACTGGGGCTGCGGCTAGGCAACATCGAAACCTCCGCTACCCTGGGGATCGAAGGGCGTATCGGTTGGAATTTACCGAACGACTTCGGGACCTATCCGATCAGACCCGGCGCAGAAAATCGTCCGCCATCCGCCTCCATCCACAGCGGCTCAGGCGGTGGCCCATTGTCGGTCGCCAGGCTGCGACCCGGTGTTCACCTTTTTGGAACGATGGAAACAAAACTCGTCGCGCATGATTTTTCACTCGACGGCAACCTCTTTCGATCAAGCCACAGTGTTACTCGCCGACCATGGGTTGCCCAGGCTGCTATCGGGGTCAGCGCTCATGGCCTGGTGGATGGTAACGGCGTCAAGCTGGCCGTGATGCGTGTTTACCGTTCACGGGAATTCGAGGAGCAGGGGACAAACCAGGCTTATGGCTCTGTCGCGCTGAGCATTGAGTTCTAAAAACGCATTGCGCATCTTGGCCCGCGCTCATTCGCAGTTTAAACAAACAAAAGAAGCAGATATGAATGGTCGAAATCACGGTCGCAAGTTTCCGCCATTTGCACAAAACCGACAAAGCGGAAACCGGGTTTGATTTCTATCTGGTCGAAGTGATATTCGTCACGATCAATGGCCCCGCCGAATCCGTGGATCAGTTACACACGCAGGGCTCCAAATTGATCGATGATTTGACCGATTATCAAATGCTGCTACATGACATGCAGCGCAACGCTACCACGAAGAGAGGCACGCAACCATGGGAGAGTCCGAAAACAAGGAAAGAATCATTATTGCCGCCATTGAACTGGCAAACGGAAAACGTCTCAACCATCTCGGCGCGGAGACACTTGCCCTCCACAGCGGGATCAGCGAGGATGAGGTGAGGCGGGTATTCCCGAACTGCGGAATGCTTTCGGCCGGCATTTTCCAGTGGGCTACGCATAATTTGATGGTGTAGATCGAATATGCAGCACTGCGCAACAAACCGGTGCTGGAGGTGCTGGAAGACATTTTTCATGTTCATGTCGCTTTTCTTGTTTCACACTCTACACTTCCAACGTTGCTTCTGGAAGCGCTTGCGATGCCAGAAGGCGGTACGGAGCTGCGCCACCGTATCGGTAAACTGCTGGAAGATTACGAAGCCAACCTGGCGCTGTTGCTTCATCTGGCACGAAAGGATGCGATAGTCAGGCCCGATTTTGATCCTGCGGTTGCGGCAAAATTGTTCGTTTATCTGATACAGGGACTGGCGATGCGGTCAATTACCTGGGGTGCGACTGAAACATTGCTGCACGAGGGGCGTAAAGTATGGCAGCAATACCTTCATGGCATCCGTGCCTGAACATTGAAATTACATGAAACACTGACCAAGGAAAGCAAGAGATGAGCGAACACAGGCAACGGTTATCGGCTGAAGAGCGGCAGGAGGAAATTATCAGAGCTGCCGTGGAACTTGCCGGCGAACAGGGGGTTGACGGCGTGACGACACAGGATATGGCAAATGCCGTAGGCATCTCACAAGGTGCGATTTTCCGCCATTTCCCCAGCAAGGACATGATCTGGCTGGCAGTTATTCACTGGGTGCGTGGGCGGCTGATGAGCGTGGTAGATATGGCGGCAGATCAGGGCAGCGACCCGCTCGATTCCCTGGAAAAGATATTTTTCGCTCACCTAGGCTTCGTCGACAAGGTGCCTGCGATCCCGAAGCTGGTATTTACCGATCAACTGCTGAAAAAAAATCCCAAGATCAAGGAACTGATTCGCAGCATCCTGGCGGATTACGAGGCCAAAGTGGTCGGTCTCCTTGCTCAGGCCAAGGCGCAGAACCTGGTTCGCCCGGACTTGGACGAGCACGGTGCCGCCGTCATGTTTACCGGCATCATTCAGGGCCTGGTGATGCGGGTTTCCATTATAGAAGCACGAAAATCACTGATTGCCGAAGGGAAACTGGTGTTTCCACTTTTTCTCCACGGCATTGGCAGCGTGCGTGCAACCGGTGCAAAACAAGCCTGAACTAAGTCAAGGGGAATAGCCCCCCAATGCGGAGATAATAATGCAAGACCTACATGAAACCTGGATCGCAATAAAACTTGGCGGGATGATCATTCTGCCGTTGTCGTTGCTGGCGATCATCGCCTTGGCCATTATGCTTGAGAAGGCATTTATCTATTGGCGTTATGCACGTCTTCCACTTGAATTACTCAACCTCGCCGAGACTTATGGCTTCGCCTGGGAAGATCTGGAAAAAAAGCTTTACGGCTTGAATGAACGTCATTACTTCAGGCGGTTTTTCGAGGTGGTGATCGCCAATCGTAGCCGTCCCGCATGGTGGACTGAATCCCGTGCGGCGGATGAAGCCCAGTTGATCGAAACATCCCTTGCACGCAGGTTGTGGGTGTTGGAGACCATCGTCACTGCGGCACCCTTGCTCGGGCTGATGGGAACCATAGGCGGAATGATGGATGCCTTCAAGATCATCGGCGGCAGTGGCATAGTTAATCCAACCGGGGTGACGGGAGGCGTGGCACAGGCGCTGATTGCAACGGCAATCGGCTTGTTGATCGCGCTGATTGCCTTGTTCGGATTCAATTACTTCTCTCGTGTGCAATCGCAAACGATGGATGAAATGGAACGCCTTGGCACACGCCTGATTGATCACATCCGACTTGACCAACAGGGTGATGCCCATGAAGCTGCGTAAACCCAGGACGTATCGCAAGGGCCGCATCGAAATCATCCCGATGATAGACGTGATGTTCTTCCTGCTGGCGACATTCATGCTGTCTTCATTGGCTATGCAGAACCTCGATTCGCTGCAAGTGAATCTGCCACAGGGGAAAGCCGAAAAGCTCAACGCCGATAAACCCGTCACTATGACGCTGACAGGCGATAGCAAAATCTTTGTCAACCGGACTCCGGTGACCTTGCAAACCCTGGCCGCTACGCTAGAGCCGTTGCTGAACAATTCGCAACAAAGCGTCGTCGTATCGGCGGATAACATAACGCCACAGGGTCTCGTGGTGCAGGCGATGTTGCAGGCACGGGTCGCCGGCGTCCGGCATTTTTTGATTGCGGTAAAACATGAGTGATGTCGTAAGCGTGCCAGAGTACCGGCCACGAGAGATTCGGCAGGCCATATGCGGCAATTGTGGCAAGGTCGTGAGTGTAAGAGTGTCCGATTCCCGATCAAGGGAGATCAGGCTCTGGTGGCCGGCGCCACTGGCGATCATCCTCTGGCTGGCGATCATCTGGAAATTTGGCGATTTCCTGAGTTCTCCCAATGTAGAAAAGGGAGCGTCTGCACCCATAGAAGCCAGCTTTGTAGAATTGCCTGAAGTGGTGCCAAGTAAAAGTCCTCAAGTTCAGTCCAAACCTCTGCCCAAGCATGCCAGCAAGCCCAAGATAAAACCTCGTTCTGACGTGTCACCGCGTACTGAAACTGCAGCAGCCAGGTCTGAGACCCAGTCAGATCCGGCGCCCGCACCAAATTTAGCGCCACCGGCAGACTTGACGGCCTACATTAATGCGGCCAGAGAGCGTCGCCGTGCAGCCGAGACGTCTGCCGAACGTGAATATGCAGCAGCAAAAGCGAATGAGCATGTGCCCTCGGCCGACGAGATCAGGATGGCCAATGTCATGCGCAATCTCCAGCCACAAGGCACGAATGGGGTGTTTCAAATTATCAGTGTGGGCATTCGGACGGGTAAATTTTCGTTTCGTGGCTGGACTAAAGACTTTAGCAATTCCCGGCGCGAATTGATCGAAGTCGAAGCAGATCCAAATGGTGATATAGAGCGCGCAATCGTGCGCAGAATGATTGAACTGATTCGTAAATATTACAAAGGTGATTTTAATTGGGATTCGCAACGCCTGAATCGCGTTGTCATCATGTCTGCACGTGTCGAAGATAACGCGGGACTGGAAGATTTTCTGATGCGAGAGTTTTTTGGGGCGGCCTCCGGGCCTCGCTAGAGACTGCATCATGCAATGGAATTCATAACAACACATCACGAGCCAAACAGACTCGAATCTTCTGGTACAGGAAACGCCCTGGCACCTTGTCACAATTAGTTACAAAAAATGGCGATTTTGACATACCCCATTTACACCACTGCGGTTAAATACGCTTAGCTGAAAAGCACTATTCATTTTACATGGGGACTCGATCATGAAACGCGCGCAGAAAATCGCCCTGACCTTAATTGCTGCCACCGCTACTGCCCTCGGCATTGGCATGATGGCTACCTCCTATGCAACCGGCTTGGGCATGGGGCCGGGTGGAGGATGTGCTATGGCCGGTAATAAAATGATAAATCCTGCTCAGATAGACAGCCATCTGGCCACGATGAAAAAGGATCTGAACATTGGTTCCGATCAAGAGGAGGCATGGTCGGCATTCGCCAAGACCATTAAGCAGCAGAAAACAGAAATGATCTCTGCGATGCAGGAGCGGATGCAGCCTGTGTCCAGAGTGCAACCGGTTCAATCTGCACCAGACCGTATCGGCGAGCGTATCCAGTTCATGAAGCAGCGCGTGGCCGGCATGGAAACCGTGGCGGCCGCCATGAATCAGTTGAATGGCATTTTGACGCCGGAGCAGAAGAAAGTATTCAACGGGCACTTCGACCAGGAAATGCCGATGTAATGGTAACGAGCTTGCTCGACAGGAGTTGTTTATCTCACCTTTAACAGGAGTGCTTGATATGTACAGAAAAAGATTTATGCAGGCCGCTGCGGTGGCTTTTGGTCTGATCAGCCTGAGCGCAATTGCGGCGCAGGATTTTTCGGGGCTGGGCACGACGGAATTGACGCAACTGAAACCCAGCGAAATGAATGATGGGGACCGTAATGCTTTTCGCGCCGAAATGCAGAAACGATCAGTGAACATGAGCTCGGCAGAAAAGGATGAAACTCGCAATCAAATGCGTGAACAAAAGAAAGGTCAGGGAGGCGGACAGGGACGGGGTGGCATGGAAGGCGGTGGAGGGATGGGGCGAGGGCGCTAACAGGGCTATATCGGGCGCACCGGTAGTTCTTGACATGATGATGGTCGGCTATCACCAGGAGTTGCCGGTGATCTCTGACCTGAAATAACTGCGGGCAACCGCCGATTCAACGCAAATTCAAAACACGAGATAATCATGATGAACAAAACTGCCGGCAACAGCCAGGCCGCATTTTATGTGGACCTTTTTCCTGGCCGGGAAACAATGCTTCCAGCAGCAAATAATTCCTTGCCAGGAACATCAGGAAGCTCGAAATCAGCCGATCCTGTTGTGTTCATACACATTCCAAAAACGGGTGGAATGACGCTATATTCCATGATCAGGGATATTTACAAGCATTCCGAGTTGCACAAGATTAACCCGGCGATGGAATCCATTGAGAAATACAAGCATCTCTCTCAGTCTCGCAAAGACATGTTGAGGGTAATCTATGGCCACATGGATTACCGTATTCATGAGTTGCTGCCACCAAACTCCAGATACGTTACACTGATGCGCAACCCCGTGGAGCGGGTGATATCGCATTACCACTACGTCAGGCGTACCGCCAACGATCCGCTTCAGGAACTTGCCATGCGATCGAGCTTGGATGACTGGGTTGCGCAATGCAATCTCAACGAAATGGACAATGGCCAGACCAGAAGGCTGTCTGGGTCGCCGGATTCGGTCAGATTTGGAGAATGTTCAGCGGAGATGCTGGAATGGGCCAGGCATAATGTTCAGCAAAACTTTGCCCTGGTGGGAATCACGGAGCGCTTTGACGAAACTTATGGGCTAATGAGCAAAATGTTCGACTGGCCAATAAAGTCCTACCTGCCGAAGAACGTGGCGCAGCAGAGGTCGAGCATTAAAGAAATTCCCGTTCGCACAATCCGGCTGATCGAAAAATTCAACACCTTGGACATGGAACTGTATGAGTATGCTACGCGGCTGTTTGCCGAAAGGCTCGGCCAGACCGATATTGAAAATGAGATACGTCTGCTCAAGGAAAAAAGAGAAAATCCCTTCATGCTCTGGGGTGACGCCGCCTCGCAATATGCGAAAGAAAAATTGAGAAAATGGCTGAAGGTGTAATGGCGACAAGTGCTCCTTTGAGGAGCCCCGAGTTCGCCCGACCTGATATTGGGTACCAGTTTTTACGCTGGCGGACTGCGTGGATTTTCGTGAGGGAAAGAAACCTGCTGCTGGCATTTATGGAGGTGTGCAAGACGGCAGCATGAATCGCGATGACGCGGATGGTAAAATTCGCCCATTTTACGCTCGAGACTTTAAATGCTGACCGCTATCCTGATTTTTGCCGCCACCCTGGCCTTGGTGATCTGGCAACCGAGAGGACTCGGCATCGGCTGGGGCGCCCTGCTTGGAGCGGTGGTTGCGCTGGCAGCCGGCGTGATTACGCTCGCCGACGTGCCGGTAGTGTGGGGCATCGTGTGGGATGCCACCTTTACCTTCATCGCCCTGATCGTCATTTCCCTCGTCCTCGATGCCGCCGGATTTTTCGAGTGGGCGGCGCTGCATGTGGCGCGTTGGGGCAGGGGTTACGGTCATTGGCTGTTTTTGCTGATCGTGCTGTTGACGGCGGTGGTGGCGGCGATTTTCGCCAACGATGGCGCGGTGCTGATACTCACCCCGCTGGTGCTGGAGATGTTGCACGCGCTGCGCTTCCGGCCCGCCGCCGCGCTCGCTTTCGTTTTCGCGGCCGGTTTCATGGCGGATGCGGCGAGCCTGCCGCTGATGATTTCCAACCTCACCAACATCATCGTTGCCAACTATTTTGGCATTTCCTTCGCCGATTACGCGGCGGTGATGGCGCCGGTGAACGTGCTGGCGGTTCTGGCTTCGCTGGCCGTGCTGTGGCTGTTCTTCCGCAAGGATCTGTCGCCGCGCTTCGAGGTCTCGGCTTTGCCGGACCCGGCCTCGGCCATCCGCGATCCCTTCGTGTTCAAGGCCGGTTGGCTGGTGCTGGCGTTGCTGATGGCGGGCTACTTTGCTGCCCGTCCGCTCGGCCTGCCTGTCTCGGCCATAGCTGGAGCCGCGGCGCTGTTGCTGGTGCTGGCGGCGCTGCGCGAGCACTTCATCCGCCAGCAACCGCAGGCGGTCATTCCGGTGATGACTCTGTTGCGCGAGGCGCCCTGGCAAATCGTGCTGTTTTCGCTGGGCATGTACCTGGTGGTGTTCGGCTTGCGCAACCAGGGGTTCACCGCCGAACTGGGAGTGGTTCTGGAATGGCTGGACGGTCGGGGATTCTGGCCGGCCACTCTGGGTGCGGGATTCCTGTTCGCCTTTCTGTCGGCTGTGATGAACAACCTGCCGACGGTGATGGTGGCCAGCTTGGCTATCCACGACGCCCATCTTTCCGCGCTGACGCGTGAGGCGATGATCTACGCCAACGTGATCGGCTGCAACCTGGGGCCGAAGATGACGCCGCTGGGCAGCCTCGCCACACTGCTGTGGCTGCACGTGCTGGAAGCGCGCGGCATCCGAATAGGCTGGGGCCAGTATTGCCGCGTTGGGGTGGCGTTGACGCTGCCGGTGCTGCTCGTCACTTTGCTCGGACTGGCGGCTTGGCTTATGATGCTGCGATGAAAGCAATCGTGAAAGACGTACTATGAGTTTCTACGGCTTGCTCGCCGTCGGTGCGGGCGCGGTGGTGGGAGCCTGGCTGCGCTGGTGGTTCGGCCTCCTGTGGAACCCGGTGTTCCCGACGCTGCCGCTGGGCACGCTGGCGGCGAATCTGGTGGGCGGCTACCTGATGGGGCTGGCGATGGCGATGTTCGCCGATCATCCCGGCCTGCCGCCGGAAGCACGGCTGTTGATCGCCACCGGCTTTCTCGGCGGGCTCACGACCTTCTCCACCTTTTCGGCCGAAACCGTCACCTTGCTGCTGCGCGCCCAGTATGCCTGGGGCGCGGCGATCATCATGGCGCATCTCGTCGGTTCGTTGATGATGACCGTGCTCGGCATCTGGACTGTCAAACTTTTGAAAGGGTAGAGCGATGCAAGGAGTTTGCCTGAAATTTTTTGTCAGTGAAGTGCAGCGTCACGGCAATGAACTGCTCTACGAGTGGCTGCTGGAGCAGGCGAAGGGCATGGGCATCGGGGGCGGCACCGCGCTGCGCGCCGTCGCCGGCTTCGGGCGTCATGGCCGGTTGCACGAGGAGGCGTTTTTCGAGCTGGCGGGCGACCTGCCGGTCGAGATCGAGTTCCTGGTCAGCACGGAGCAGGCCGAACGGCTGCTGGCGCTACTCAAAACCGAGGGCTTAAGGCTGTTCTACGTCGCGATACCGGCAGAATACGGCATAACCGAATAGATGGTCCTAACCGACCATCTCGTCCTTTTCCTCGCCTCCTTCCTCGCCAACTGGTTTTCCGCCCTTTCCGGCGGTGGGGCGGGGCTGATCCAGTTCCCCATGCTGATTTTCCTCGGCCTGCCATTCGGCGTGGCGCTGGCTACCCACAAGGTGGCGAGCGTGGCATTGGGGCTCGGCGCGACCCTGCGCCACTGGCGCGAAAGCCATCTGGAGCGGCGCTTCTCCCTGATCATCCTGGGGGCAGGGCTGCCGGGCGTGGTGCTGGGGGCGAGCACCATCCTCAAGATTCCGGCGCATTACGCACAGCTTGCCTTGGGATTTCTGACATTGGGGCTGGGGCTATATTCCTTCTTCAAGCCGAAACTGGGCATGGAGCACGCTCCCAGAAATCGCGAGGGACGAGCCCTCGCTACTGGCATGGTCGGCCTGTTCGTGGTTGGCTTCCTCAACGGCTCGATCACTTCCGGTACCGGGCTGTTCCTCACCATGTGGCTGATCCACCACTTCGGTCTCGACTACAAACGCGCCGTGGCCTATACCCTGGTACTGTGCGGGCTGGTGTGGAACGGTACAGGGGCGGTTGTTCTGGGACTGATCGGCACTATCGCCTGGGGTTGGATGCCGGCGCTGCTGGCGGGTTCGCTGATCGGCGGCTATGTCGGCAGCCACTACGCGATCAAAAAGGGCAACCGCTGGATCAAGCGCGCCTTCGAGATCGTCACCATCCTGATCGGGTTGAAGCTGATTATTTCTTAGGATAAATCCACCGGTTAAGCAGTATCCTGGCCGCCTCGGCGACTTCCGTCGCGGTCAGCCCGATTGGGCCGATGCCCTGATCCACCAAATCGTCGGCTGCCGCACCATGCAGGTAAACGGCCAGCAGCAGGGCTGACTGCGGTGTCAGCCGCTGGGCGACCAGAGCAGCGATCATGCCTGACAGCACGTCGCCCATGCCGGCACTGCTCATGCCAGGGTTGCCGGTGGGGTTGACGAACCATTCCCCTTTGGGCGTCGCGCAGATACTGCCGGCGCCTTTCAGTACCACCAGACTGTTAAGACGCTGGGCGATCAGCGTCGCTGAATGGACTCGTTCCTGCTGGATGTCGTGGGTGGTGCTGGACAGCAGACGCGCTGCCTCGGCCGAATGGGGGGTAAGGATAGTGCTGCCCTTGCGACTTTTCGTCAGTTCCTGCAGGTCATCATGGATAGCAAGCAGATTAAGCGCATCGGCATCCAGCACCAGCGGCAGTTCGGTTTCCAGTGCCTGCCTGAGCAATTGAATCGCTTGCGGGGATTGCCCCAGGCCGGGCCCGACTGTGAGACAGTTCAGGTGATCGAGCTGGAAGAGTTTTTCCGGCGCGCACAGCATCAGCTCGGGCTGACCCATGTCCACGGCCGGGGCAGCATCCGCCAGCAGTGCGGCATAGACCCGACCAGCACCCAGCTTGAGTGCAGCGCGTCCGGCCAGCAGCGTCGCACCGCACATCGATGATGCGCCGCCGAGGATGCCGACGCTGCCGAGCATGCCCTTGTGGCTGTTGCGAGGGCGCGGTTTGAGCGCAGCAGCCACTTCGTTTTTCTCCAGCAACCAGCCGTTGGGCTTGAGCAGGGCGGGAGCATCCAGCCCCAGCGTATCGACATGAATCTGGCCGCAATAATCCGGGCCATAGGCGGTCAGCAGCCCCGGTTTCAGCGCGATGAAGGAAAGGGTGTGGCTGGCGTGGACAGCGGCGCGGAAGGTCTGGCCGGCGTCGGCGTCAAGCCCGCTGGGCACATCCAGCGCCAGCACCGGCAGATTCATGCGGTTGATTTCCCGCACCAGTTCCAGATAGCGTCCGCTCAATTCGCGTGCCAGGCCGATGCCGAACAGGCCGTCGATCACCATATCCCATTTACCTTCGGCTGGAATGGCGTCGAGCAGTTCGCCGCCAGCCTCCTGCCAGGCTTGCATGGCATTGGCGGCATCGGCCGGCAGCTTGGCGGCTTCTCCGGCAAACACGACGTTGACCTTGAACCACCAGGCTTTGAGGTGGCGTGCTGCCACCAGAGCGTCGCCGCCGTTATTACCCGGCCCGGCGATCACCAGTACCGAGGTCTTGCCGGCCAGCAGTTCGCGCGTCAGTTTTGCCGCAGCCAGTCCGGCCCGTTCCATCAGGTCGGTGACGCCGGCGGTACGGGCTTTTTCTTCCAGTTGGCGTATTTCGTGGGAAAAATAAATGGGTGCGGGCATGCGCATATCCTGACATGACAAATTATTTGCCTAATGATGGAATAAAGCCTCTTTACTATCAACTGGAATCTCTATGCAATAGTGAAGGCAGATGATTTATACTTTTCCCCGATCATGCTAAACGATTATGGTCGGCATGCTCTTCATGTGGGCTTGAACCACAATCGAATAAAAAAAGGTTAGACATGAATCTTGTGCGGCATGGCAGCAAATTCAATATCCTGGCCTTAGGCATACTGGCATGCGGGCTGATGCTGAGTGTGCTGATGTGGCGTTATACCTCCCGTATTGTCGTGGAGGATTACCAAAAAGATTTTGATTTTCAGGCGATTCAGGCCGAGGATGCGCTGAAGCGCCGCATTCAGTCCTTTTCCGAGGTGCTGACAGGGTTGCAGTCAGTGTTTGTTTTGGATCAGCATCTGTCGCGTGCGGAATTTCGCCGCGTCGTATTTTATAACGGTTTTCTTGATCGTTATCCCGGCATTACAGTGGCTGGCTACATCCAGGCAGTCCCTGCGGCTGACAAGGCTGCCTTCGAACAGCAGGTAAGGCTGGACAAGCGCCTCGATCCCGTCGGCTATCCCTATTTCGCCATAAAGCCAGAGGGGGAGCGTGCGGAATATTTCGTGATTACCTATCTGGAGCCGATGGCAGGCAATGAAAAGGCCTTTGGGCTGGATGTCGGTAGCGAGCCGGTCAGGCGGGAAGGCGCAGAAAGAGCGCGGGATACCGGAGAACTGGCGGCAACCGACGGCATTACCCTGGTTCAGGAAAAGGGCAGCCAGAAGGCATTTCTGTTTTTTGCCCCCTTATACCGGACCGGTATGCCGATCCAGACCGTCGAGCAAAGGCGCGCGGCTTTCCTGGGCCTGGCTTATTTCGGTCTGCGCGTGGGCGACCTGGTGAACAAGTCTATCGGCGAGCGTTTTCTCAACCGGATGGAGGTGGTGATCGAGGATGCACAGTCGGCTCCAGGCTCCGCCGGGGAAGCGTTGTTCGACAGCCGCTTGCAACAAAAAAACCATCAGAATGGGCTTGGGCCTGGTGACCTGCCGAAGCGGCAGAGCCTGATCAAGGTCGGCGGCCGCCAGTGGCGCATTACGTTGACCCAAAAGGGAGAAAACTTGGCCGGTCAGGAAGCGACGCTGCCCTGGATCGTGCTGATCGGCGGTGGCATGGTTTCTTTCCTGCTGTTCTGGATCGTGTCGGTACTGGGTAACTCGAATCGCCGTGCCACAGCGCTTGCCGAGGAAATGGTGCAAGAACTGCACGAAAGCGAGTCGCGCAGCCGCATTGTGCTCGACAACGTGCTCGACGGCATCATCACCATCAGCGAACAGGGAATCATTGAATCGTTCAACCGGGCAGCTGAGCAGATTTTCGGTTACACGCCGGAAGAAGTGATTGGCGAAAACGTCAAGATGCTGATGCCGGAACCCTACCACAGCCAGCATGACGGTTACCTCAGTAATTTTATCGGCACGGGCGAGAAGAAGATTATCGGTATCGGTCGCGAGGTGGTAGGACGGTACAAGGATGGTTCGACATTTCCGATGGATCTGGCGGTGACCGAAACCTGGCTGAACGAGCGCCGCATTTTTACCGGCATCGTGCGCGATATAAGCCGTCGCAAGCTGGCGGAAGATGCCCTGTCGCGCGCCAGTCGGCTGAACCAGGCGATTCTGGATGGCGCTGATCATTCCATTATTGCCACCGATCCCGATGGCATCATTCTGACCTTCAACCGGGCCGCAGAGAAAATGCTCGGCTATCGCGCCGTAGAGCTGGTTGGTAAAGCCACGCCAGCGCTGCTCCACGATCCCGTGGAAGTGCTGACCCGTGCTCAGGAAATGACTGTGGTGGGAGTGGCGGTCGAGCCCGGCTTTGAAGTGTTTGTGGCTCTGGCGCGCCGCGGGCAGGTGGATACTCACGAGTGGAGTTATATCCGCAAGGACGGCAGTCGTATTCCGGTGCTTTTGACGGTGACGGCTCTGCGCGACGAGCAGGGCATGATCACCGGCTTTCTCGGTATTGCCCGGGATATTACCGAGCAAAGAAAGGCCGAACAGGCGCTGCGGGAAAGCAGCGATAGCCTGGCGCGGGCGCAGCAGATCGCCCATCTGGGTAACTGGGACTGGAATATCGAAACCAATGCGCTGCGCTGGTCGGATGAGATCTACCGGATTTTCGGTCTGCAGCCGCAGCAGTTCGACGCAACCTACGACGCGTTCATGCAGTTCGTGCATCCCGAAGACCGCGGACCGGTTCAGCAGGCGGTGAATGATGCGCAGAGAGACCAAACCCCTTACAGCATCGATCACCGCATCATTCTGCCCGATGGCACGGAACGGGTGGTGCATGAGCAGGGCGAGGTGATTTTCGACGAATCCGGCAAGCCGGTGCGCATGATAGGCACGGTGCAGGATGTCACCGAACGCAAGAACAATGAGAAGACGTTGCGGAAACTGTCCCGCGCGGTCGAGCAGAGCCCGGTGTCGGTGGTGATCACCGACGACAGAGGGGATATCGAATACGTTAATGCCAAATTTGCCGAGGTGACCGGCTATTCCGCTGACGAGGCGATTGGCCAGAATCCGCGTATTCTGAAATCCGGGCTGACCCCTGACGAAGTTTATCGCACGATGTGGCAAACCCTTCTTGCCGGCGAGGAATGGCGTGGCAAGCTGCATAACCGCAGAAAAAATGGCGAACTGTTCTGGGAATTTGTCTATATTTCCTCGATTCGAGACCGCCTTGGCCGGATCACCAATTTCGTCGGCATCAAGGAGGACATCACCGAGCGTATGCGTATCGAGGAAGAACTTGCGGCTGTCAGTCGTCGTAACGAATTGATTCTGAATACGGTCGATGAGGGTATTTATGGCGTGGATATGGAGGGAAGAACCACGTTTATCAATCCGGCTGGCTTGCGCATGCTTGGGTTCCCGCTAGAGGAGCTCCTCGGCCGGGCGCAGCATCCACTGACTCACCATACCCATAGCGATGGAACGCCTTATCCGTCGAATGAATGTAATATTTACGGCTCGTTTCGCTACGGCAAGACCTTTCACGTGTCGGATGAGGTTTTCTGGCGCAAGGATGGCAGCAGTTTCCCGGTGGAGTATGTCAGTTCACCCATCCTCGAGGAGGATAAAATTGTCGGGGCGGTGGTGTCTTTCCGCGACATTACCGAGCGCAAGAAGATCGAAAGTATGAAAAATGAATTCATTTCTACCGTTAGCCATGAGTTGCGCACACCCCTGACTTCGATTCGCGGCTCTCTTGGGCTGATTGCCGGTGGTGTGGCGGGAGAACTGGCTCCTCAGCTCAAGGCGTTGGTGGACATCGCGCACAAGAACAGCGAGCGACTGATCCTGCTGGTCAACGACATCCTCGATATGGAAAAAATTGAATCGGGCAAGATCGAGTTTCAACTCAAGCCGGTGGAGTTGATGCCTCTTTTGCGTCAGGCGCTGGAATCAAACCGGGCCTACGGTGAACAGTTTGAGGTGAGCTACGAACTTGAAAGTGATCTGCCGGGCATCATGTTGAACGCGGATGCTAACCGCTTGATGCAAGTCCTGGCCAACCTGCTATCCAATGCCGCCAAATTTTCTCCTGCGGGAGACAAGGTGATGGTTGAGGTTACTCATACGGGCAACCGTATTCGTGTGGCGGTGAAGGATCATGGTAGTGGTATCCCGGAGCAGTTCCGTGACCGGATTTTCCAGAAATTTGCCCAGGCGGATTCGTCTGACACTCGCAAGAAGGGGGGGACAGGACTTGGGCTTTCCATTACGAAGGCGATCGTCGAGCGGATGGGTGGCAGCATAGGCTTCGATTCAGCACCGGATGTGCTGACCAATTTCTATGTTGAATTTCCGGTTTGGCAAGAGACTGCCGTTTTCGCACCCGGCTTGAGCGGGAAGGAAAAGCGGGTGCTGATTTGCGAGGATGATCGCGACATTGCTGCATTGCTTCGGCTGATGCTGGAGCAGAACGGGTTGGCAGCCGATATTGCCTATGATGCAGGGCAAGCAAAGCAAATGTTGGCACAGGGTAAGTACGTCGCGATGACGCTTGACCTGGCCCTGCCGGATCAGGATGGGATCTCGCTGATTCGCGAGCTTCGTGAGTCAAAGGAGGCCGCAGCTTTGCCGATCGTGGTGGTTTCGGCCAAGGCAGTCGAGGGCCGTCAGGAATTGGACGGCGAAGCCATCAGTGTGATTGACTGGATCAGCAAGCCGATTAATCAGGATCAGCTGGTACTGGCGTTGAAACAGGTGATGGGGCAACTGACCGACAGTCAGCCCCGAGTGCTGCAAGTCGAGGATGACCCGGATATTTTTCGGGTGGTACAAAGTATCGTGGGTGAGGTGGCTCACCTGGATCATGCCTCCACCTTGGCCGAGGCGAGGCAACTGCTTGGCCGGTGCCGTTATGACCTGGTGATCCTTGACCTCGGCTTGCCAGATGGCTCAGGCAAGGACCTGCTACCCTTGTTGAACGGCGCTTCGCCACCGATCCCGGTGATGGTGTTCTCGGCCAGTGAAATGGGATTGGAAGGCGAGAAGGAAGTGGACAATGCTCTGGTAAAAGCGCGCACCAGCAACGAGATGTTGCTGGCAACGATCAAACAACTGATTGGAGTGACGTAGGATGGTGTCTCCCCGTAACTATTCGGTGTTGGTGGTGGATGACGACAGTCTTATGCGGGAGATGTTGAAGGCTATTTTGCGCAGTGAGGAATATCATGTGGTGGGCGAGGCATCCAACGGTGAGGATGCGCTTGCGCAGTGCGCCAGGCTTAAGCCTAAATTGGTTCTGCTTGATATCCAGATGCCAAAAATGGATGGCTTGCAGGTGCTGGAGGCGATCCGGCAGGCGCAACCGGAAATAAAAATTATCATGGTCAGTGCGGAGGCGACCATGGACAAGGTTACCGAAGCAATCAAGAAGGGCGCGGCAGGTTTTGTGGTCAAGCCATTCAACGCAGCTCGCGTTCTGGACAAGGTTTTGGAATGCGTCAAAGGAAAGGCAGTTCATGGCGGATAAATTAACTCGAATACTGTATGTGGAAGACGAACCAGATATCCAGATGGTGGCGAGACTTGCCCTGGAAACACTGGGCGGTTTTACCGTGGAGGTATGCAGTTCGGGCAATGAGGCGATAGCACGCGCACCCGAGTTCCAGCCGCAATTTATCCTGCTTGACGTGATGATGCCGGGGATGGATGGCCCGACGACGCTCAAGCTGCTGCGTGGCTTGCCACAAACTGCATCGACACCGGTCGTTTTCATGACCGCCAAGGTGCAGCCGAGCGAGGTGGCGTATTACAAGGAACTTGGAGCGGTGGACGTGATTCCCAAGCCGTTCGATCCGATGACTTTGGCCGGCAGGGTGGAAGAGATCTGGGCGAGCTGCCATGGCTAATCGCGCTGCGGAGTTGCAGGAAAAGATGCGGGTGCTGCGTGTAGCCTATGCGGCGCAATTGCCGGAGAAGATCCGCCAGATTGAGGAAGCCTGCTCAGGCTATCAGTCCCGGCTGGATGAGGAAACCTTGCATGCGCTTCACCTCATGGTACATAGCCTGACCGGCTCAGGTGCAACGTTCGGTTTTGTTGAGCTCAGTCAGGTTGCACGTGTTCTGGAGGAGTATCTTAAAAATATCGTAAACCAGAAATCGCCTTCGAATGCTGAGAACTTCACTGAAATCCATCAGCAAATTGTGGCGTTGAAGCAGGCCGCTTCAAGTTCCGACTCTTCAGCTTATGCCTCGCCTGATTTAATGGCAACCTCGTCAGCGGCTGTCGGACCCGCTAACGAGAAGCTTGTTTATCTGGTCGAGGATGAGCCTGACCAGGCAAAAGAGATTGCGCTGCAATTGGGTTACTTCGGCTATGAGGTGCGGGTATTCAAGCGATTGGATGAATTTTTGCAGGCAATGAAAGTCACCAGGAACGTGCTTGTTCTGATGGATATCTCCTTCCCGGAGGATCCCCTGGGCGGGGTTAACGCCATGAGAGAAATCCAGCAGGGGCGGGATGAGCCGGTTCCCGTCATGTTCATCTCCGCTCTGGATGATGTGACGGCCCGTCTTGAGGCGGTGCGCACCGGGGGACTGGCTTATTTCTCCAAGCCGGTCAGCATCGGTGATCTGGTCGACAAGCTCGATGAATTGACCTCCGCTGTTCCGCCAGAGCCTTTTCGCGTATTGATCGTTGATGATTCGACTTCGCTGGCTAACTACCATTCTGCCGTGCTGGAGCAGGCTGGCATGGATGTCAAGGTGGTGAACAACCCTATGGAGGTGCTGGGGCCATTGCGGGAGTTTTCTCCTGACCTGATCCTGATGGATATTTATATGCCGGAATGCAGCGGGTTGGAGATAGCAAGCGTAATTCGGCAATTGGATTCATTCGTCAGTATTCCCATTGTCTATTTGTCTGCTGAAAAAGACCTGGATAAGCAGTTGTCCGCAATGAGCCTGGGTGGTGATGATTTCCTTACCAAGCCGATCAAACCGGAGCATCTGGTTTCATCCGTAACGAGCCGCATCCAGCGTTCCCGTCTGTTGCATTCTTTCATGGTCCGCGACAGCCTGACTGGACTACTCAACCATACTGCCATCAAGGATCAGATGGAGCGGGAGGTGGCGCGTGCAAAAAGGCAGAAGATGCCGCTAACCTACGCCATGATCGATATTGACCATTTCAAGCAAGTGAACGATTCTTATGGCCACCCCGCCGGGGATCGCGTGATCAAGAGTCTGTCACGTTTGTTGAAACAACGCCTGCGCGAGACCGACGTGGTTGGCCGCTATGGAGGCGAGGAATTCGCGGTAATCATGAGCGAAACGGATGGTCCTGCGGCAATAAAGGTGATGGACGAGCTACGGGATGCCTTTTCCCGCCTGAAACATCTGGCAGATGGGAAAGAGTTTCCCGCTACATTCAGCTGCGGCATTGCCGAGGTTGTTCATTTCGGGGATGCGATCAATTTGGGTGATTCCGCTGACAAGGCGCTGTATGAGGCCAAGCATGCCGGTCGCAACTGCATTGTATTGGCACGCGGATAATCCTTAGAAGGCTGTTTTCGGGTATGATTTACCCTTTGATCTTAGTCACTCAGGGTAGTCATGCTCAAACTGCGCGGCGGCAACGCACTTTCCTCTTTCCGTCTCGAAAAACTGATGCAGGGTCTGCGCCAAGCAGCGCCTGCCATCTCGCATGTCCACGCCGAATACTGGCATTTCGCCGCCACCCGCCGCGCGCTGGAAGCGCAGGAATTGTCGGTGCTGGAGAAGATCCTCACCTATGGTCCCGCATCCCTGGTGGAAGAACCGCAGGGCGAACTGTTCCTGGTGGTGCCGCGACTGGGCACGATTTCGCCGTGGTCGTCGAAGGCCACCGACATCGCCAGTCATTGCGCGCTGGAGGCAGTCGAACGCCTTGAGCGGGGTGTGGCGTTCTACGCACAGAAAGCCGACGGAGCATCTCTGACGCAGCAGGAAATGCAAGTGCTGCAGCCACTGATACACGACCGCATGACGGAAGTGGTGCTGGCCGATTTCGACGATGCTGAAAAGCTGTTCCGCCACTTCGATCCGGCGCCATTCAGTACCGTGGACATACTGGAGCAGGGCAAGGACGCGCTGGATCAGGCCAACCGCTCGATGGGGCTGGCGTTGTCGCCGGATGAGATCGAATACCTGGTGGAGAACTTTGCCCGCATCGGCCGCAACCCGACCGACGTCGAGCTGATGATGTTCGCTCAGGCCAACTCCGAGCATTGCCGCCACAAGATTTTCAACGCGGACTGGGTGATCGACGGCGAAAAGCAGGACAAATCCCTCTTCGGCATGATCCGCAATACCCACGAAAAAAGTCCGCGCGGCACGGTGGTGGCTTATTCCGACAACTCTTCGATCATCGAGGGATTCAAGGTCAAGCGCTTCTATCCGGGCGCGGGTGCAAAATACGGCTACGTCGAGGACGACGCGCAGATTTTGATGAAGGTGGAGACCCACAACCACCCCACCGCAATCTCGCCGTTTCCTGGCGCGGCTACTGGCTCGGGCGGTGAAATCCGCGACGAAGGCGCAACCGGTCGCGGCTCCAGGCCGAAGGCGGGACTCTCCGGCTTTTCGGTGTCCAACCTGAACATTCCGGGGTTCAAGCAGCCTTGGGAATGCGATTATGGCAAACCCGGCCGCATCGCCTCGGCGCTCCAGATCATGCTCGAAGGTCCGATCGGCGGCGCAGCCTTCAACAACGAATTTGGCCGTCCCAACCTGGCCGGCTATTTCCGTACTTATGAACAACAGGTGGCCGGGGAAATGCGCGGCTACCACAAGCCGATTATGCTCGCTGGCGGCGTCGGCAATATTTCTGCACGGCATGCCGAGAAACACCAGATCACGCCGGGTGCGTTGATCATCCAGCTTGGCGGCCCGGCCATGCTGATCGGCCTCGGTGGCGGTGCGGCATCGAGCATGGATACTGGCGCGAATGCCGAAAACCTCGACTTCGACTCGGTGCAGCGCGGCAACCCGGAAATGCAGCGTCGCGCCCAGGAGGTGATTGACCGCTGTTGGCAATTGGGCGATCAGAATCCCATCATCTCGATTCACGATATTGGTGCTGGCGGACTATCCAACGCCCTGCCGGAGCTGGTCAACGATTCCAGACGCGGCGGAGTCTTCAAGCTGCGCGCCATCCGCAACGAAGAGCCGGGCATGTCGCCGATGCAGATCTGGAGTAATGAGGCACAGGAGCGCTACGTGCTCGCCGTCAAGCCGGAGGATTTCCCGCAGTTCGAGGCGATTTGCCAACGCGAGCGCTGCCTCTACGCCGTGGTTGGCGAGGCAACGGTTGAACAGCGACTGATACTCGAAGACAGCTATTTCAACAACAAGCCGATCGATATGGAACTGTCGGTGCTGCTCGGCAAGCCGCCGAAGATGACGCGCAACGTGGCGCACCTGACACGGGAATTGCCGGCTTTCGAGACCAACGGGATCGACCTCGGCGAGGCGGCGCTACGCGTGCTGCGCCTGCCGGCGGTGGCGGACAAGACCTTCCTGATCGCCATCGGCGACCGCACCGTCGGCGGGATGACCGCCCGCGACCAGTTCGTCGGTCCGTGGCAAATCCCGGTGGCAGATGTGGCAGTGACTCTGGCAGGATTCGACGAATACCGTGGCGAGGCATTCGCCTTGGGAGAGCGCACACCGCTCGCGCTGATCGATCCGGCCGCTTCAGGCCGTATGGCAATCGGCGAGGCAATCACTAATATCGCCGCTGCGCGCATCGCCGAAATCGGCGACATCAAACTGTCCGCCAACTGGATGGCGCCGGCCGGTCACCCCGGCGAGGACGCCGCGCTTTATGACACGGTGCGCGCGGTCGGCATGGATCTGTGCCCGGAATTGGGAATTAGCATCCCGGTTGGCAAGGATTCGATGTCGATGAAGACGGTGTGGGAGGAGGGCGGTCTAAGGAAGGAAGTCACCGCGCCGTTGTCGCTGATCATTTCCGCCTTCGCACCCTGCGCTGATGCGCGCCAGACTCTGACCCCGTGTGTGCGCACCGATGCCGGTGACACCGATCTCATCCTGATCGATCTCGGCCAGGGCAAAAACCGGCTGGGTGGCTCAGCTCTGGCGCAGGTTTACAAGCAAACCGGCAACGAGGCGCCCGACGTGGTGAGTGCAGCGCAACTCAAGGGGTTTTTCGATACGGTGCAGCGTCTCAATGCGGATGGGCGCATCCTTGCCTATCATGACCGTTCCGATGGCGGACTGTTTGCCACCCTGTGCGAGATGATGTTCGTCGGGCATTGCGGCGTGACGATAGACGTTGACGAGTTGTGCCTCGAACGCATCCGCAACGATGCCGAGCTGAGCGGAAAAGAACCGGTGGTGCCGCCTGGCGGCTATACCGACCGTATCTTCGGTGTACTGTTCAGCGAGGAGCTCGGCGCGGTGCTGCAGGTGAAGCGCAGCGATACCTCGGCAGTAATGGAAGCGTTCTTCGCCACCGGCCTGCGCGGCGAGTTGCACGTCATCGGCACGCTGAATCGGGATGACCGCTTGGTCATCCAGCGCAACAACAAGGAAATCCTGGGCACATCGCGCATCGAACTGCAGCGCGCCTGGTCGGAAACCACCAGCCGGATGCAGGCCTTACGCGATAACCCGGAGTGCGCACAGCAGGAATATGAAAGCATTCTGGATGCCGGTAATCCCGGTTTGCACGCGGCCTTGAGCTTCGATCTCGATGACAACGTCGCTGCGCCGTTCATTACCAAAGGCAGCCGTCCGCGCATGGCGATCCTGCGCGAGCAGGGCGTCAACGGCCAGGTGGAAATGGCCGCTGCCTTCGAACGTGCCGGCTTTGAGGCGGTGGACGTGCACATGAGCGACGTCATCGAAAGCCGGGTTGCACTGAAGGATTTTCATGGCCTTGCCGCCTGCGGCGGTTTTTCCTTCGGTGACGTGCTGGGAGCCGGGGAGGGTTGGGCCAAGTCGATCCTGTTCAATGCCCGTGCCAGAGATGAGTTCGAGGCGTTCTTCCAGCGCGGCGACACCTTCGCCCTAGGTGTATGCAACGGCTGCCAGATGATGAGCAATCTTCACGCCATCATTCCCGGCGCGGAAAACTGGCCGCATTTCGTGCGCAACAAGTCGGAGCAGTTCGAGGCGCGTTTCGTCATGGTGGAAGTGACCCCAAGCCCGTCCTTGTTCCTCGACGGCATGGCCGGCAGCCGCATGCCGATCGTGGTAGCGCACGGAGAGGGATATGCAGAATTCGGCAGCGAACAGCAGATGAATGCGGCCCAGGTGGCGTTGCGTTACGTCGATAATCGCGGCCAGCCGACCGTCAGTTATCCGGCCAATCCGAATAGTTCACCTCTGGGCATCACCGGCCTGACCACGCCGGACGGACGTTTCACCATCATGATGCCGCACCCCGAGCGGGTGTTTCGCAGCGTGCAGCATTCCTGGCATCCTTCCGAATGGAAGGAGGACGGGCCGTGGCTGCGGATGTTCCGCAATGCCAGGAAATGGGTGGGGTGATTGGCGTAGGCTGGGGTTCGCGGGTTCACCCCGGCCAACGTGGGCTTGCAGGAAATAAACCTTGGCCTCCTACATATATACAATAACGCTTGACGTTATATAACGCGCCGCATTATATTTAAGTATGATTGTTGATTTCCTCTGCGGTGAGACCGAAAAAATATGGCGAGGCGAAGTATCACGCCGTCTGCCGCGTGAGATACAGCAGGTTTCACTGCGCAAACTATTCATGCTCGACAAGGCACAAATGCTTGATGACTTGCGCATACCCCCGGCTAACCGGCTGGAACCCCTCAAGAGTGAACGCAAGGGACAGCACAGCATCAGAATCAACGATCAATGGAGAATCTGCTTCATCTGGACAGGACACGGTCCATCAAGGGTCGAGATTGTTGACTATCACTGAATAGCATGGTTAAACAGAGGTGAGAATATGGAAAAGCTGAAGAATGTTCATCCTGGCGAAATTTTGCTTGAAGAATTCCTGAGGCCAATGAATATCAGCCAGAATGGGCTTGCACGCGCAATTGGCGTGTCGCCCCGCCGCATCAATGAGATTGTCCTGGGGAAGCGCGCCATCACGGCCGATACCGCCCTTAGGCTGGCAAAGGCGCTGGGCACTTCCGTCCAGTTCTGGATGGGATTGCAGGACGAGTATGACCTGCGGGAGGCGCAGGGGATTATTGCAAGTCAACTGGATAGCATCCAAAGGCTGGCCGCCTGACTGTAATTATTTACGCAAATCATTCGCCGCAACATTTCGGAAACCCGAATCTTTCGCACGCCGACGCATGGGCGTTGCACTGGCAAACGGTACCAATACCGATCAGGCGCGAGAAAGTGCCAAGCTGGCTGCAAGCCGGGTCAGGCCGGTTAAAGGGTAGCGCCCCTCTGTTATCTGATTTTCAAACGGTTTTTGTAGAAAATTCCTTCATCAAGCTCACGCAGCGAGCCAGTAACGCGTTATGCTTCCAGAATTATTCCATGAGTAAACGGGCTTTCGCCCCATTAGCACAATGAATCCAGCCAAATCACTATCCGTTGCGTCTTCATTCTGGCCGATCTTGGAACGCATGGCTGATAGGCAATCGTTGGTGTCAGTCCACGAAATGCGTGACTTGCTGGACAAGTATCTGCCGAAAGAAGATCGTCCCCCGTTGGTGGTTCTCGCGCTACTAGAGGAATGCGGGATATTGGAAAGATCGGCTGAATCTGATTCAGAATGGGAAATGGTTCATGCTTTTGGTGATTTTTTCCGTCACCTGTCTAGCCGACAGCGTCTTTCTTCTCCAGGTATTCTGGTTTCCATTCTGGAGGATATTTCTTACCAAACTGGAGAGCTGCATAAAGCAATTGAGGGTAAATCATCTGATGTGGTTCTCGCACGGTGCAGAGAGGTCAAAGACCGTTTGGACGAAGTTCGCCATGTCAGTGAAAGCCGCCACGCTGCTGTCATCCATGAGGTAATGAAGATCAAGGCGCGCACTGATAAACGCTCTGTCCATGAGCGTTACGCATTCATCAGCGATATGTACGAGCATCATATAGAACCATTGCGCTCGATTGTCGATCCGGGCGGGGAGATGGATAAACGTCTGAATGAGCTTTTGTTGGTGATAAAAAACGGTTTGGCTGACTTCACAAATGACCCGCAAGCGCCAGAAATGCTGGCCAGATTAAGGGCAACCGTGATTCGACTTGAAAGAGAGACGCTCTCTCGCTTCTCGGCCGCGTTCAAAGAAGTGCTTCCCCTGTATAACCAACTGCGCCGTGATGCACACCTTGCGCGTGCTGTGAGCAAGCAGCTGGACGCATTTTCGAGAGATGGCTGTGGCCCATTGGCAAAGCTGTTGCAAGAGCAGGTGCCGATTTCTAAGTGGAAGCCTGAGAGTTTGTTTTCATCTGGTACGATGGAAAACTATCTGTCCAGTGTGTCGGAGTGCGTCCAATCCACACCGGAGCCTCTCATCACAACATCTGTATCCGGCGCGTCAGCAAATCGCTACATAGACCCATTTGACCTGCTGGATAGAGTGAATGAATCCAAACCTATCAAGGACACGCTTCGTTGGCTATTTGACACCTTCCCAGCCAAGACAGAGCACTCCGTCTTGGCTGCGTACCAAGAGATTCTGCAAAATGACATTCAGTATTCGTTCGATAGCGCGATGACCAGCCATGCCGTTGGCGCGGCCACTTATCACTATTTCCCATTGAGAATCGAGGTCTAAATGCACCTGCCTGAAAAACTCGACATGGCCTTTCAGTCGTTATCTCTAGGGAGGCATATCACCATCGAAGACGGCGAAGTGTGGCAGCTGCTCAACAAATCCATTTCTGAATATCAGGCAGTCTTTAGTGCGCTGGGTTTTGAGTTGGTAAGCGATTCGCGCGGATTCTTTTATTTTCACGGTTCAAAACGTGGGTTGAGCGACGGCACAGAAAAGCTGGCACTGTTCATCTATGTGCTTGTTGATTGGCTGGCGGACAACGGAAACAACGTCATTGAGTCTTTGTTTGGCAACGAATATGGCGCGGATGCGCTTCCTCATCTGACCAACGACCGCTACAAGGGCTACATGGCTCAGGTTTCGGTAAGCGACCAGAAGGAGTTGAATGCGATCATCAAGAAAATGAGCAATCTCGGCTTTGCCAAGATAACGGCTGATGAGCCGATGAAGTTCCGTCTGCTTTTGAATCGCCCCGTTCCAGCTAGACACCTTTAAGCCTTAAACTTGAGGCAACAAGGAGGTGTTATGAGCAGCAAACGTTACCCGGAAGAATTC
>NZ_DF967536.1 GCF_000971475.1 Sulfuricella sp. T08 | reverse complement strand
GCTGCAAAACTGAGTTGTTTCATGGGCAATTTCAGTCGATTGATGATGTCCGCTATTTTACAGGTTCAGGAACTTGTTCAGGGCTTCCTTAGCAGCACGGCCATAAAGAACGCGCTTTCCCAGACAGCCCATAGCCCGGCACAAAACAACAGAATCGTGAGCAAGTAGTTGGTGATCATTTTTTTGTCATGAGCATCCTTCCACTCGTTTAGGCAAAAGTCGTATTGCTGGATATCCAAGGTTCGAGATTCGTTGCTCAATAGCTCTCGAAAGGTGGTAGACCAATTGTGAGCTTCAATTTGCTTTGGCATAAAGCAGCCTCTCCTAGGGTTTGGTGAATTGAGTGGGCAGACACCCAACGTTAAGTGAACGTCCTAAAAATGACTGATGCTGCCATCTTGTCTACTTCGCCGCGCTTGTTCGATCAGGTGCGCGGGGAATTCGTTTAAAGCACTACAGTATCCATACCTAACAGGCATATCCAGATTGGATTAAACGATTTATTTGTCATTTTGGCAAGTGCCATCCGAATGAGAATGAGAGAGTAGCCTGGATGGAGTGAAGCGGAATCCGGGGAAAAGTGGTACAGCAAAGGTGCGCTTCGCGCAGATGTTTAGATGCCGGGGGCAGCCCGGCAGCAGGTTACTTTATTTTGCATTGCCCAAAATACAAGTAACCAAACAAAAGGGCACCCTGCCACGCCGGCCCTGCGGGCTACCTTCGATTTGACGGTCAAATTGGGCGGCTGCGCAACTCGCCCTGACAGCTTGCACAAAACGCAAGCTGCTGCGGAGCTCGAACAGTGCTCGCCTTCATCCCAATTTGGCCGTCAAACCGAAGCGGTGCAGAAGGGGATTTGGGTTTTGTGGGCGAAGCCCATGTTTTGGGTGCCCTCCCCGCTGGGGAGGGCTGGGCGTGGTGGTTCGGTTTTGATGTTTGGTCCCCTTGGGCCACCGCCGAGTAGCGCAGACAAGTCGGGGGGATTTCTGCGAGGACTGTCTGAGCGCAAAGCGCGAGTTCCGCAGCAGCCCGGCTTGGCAAGCAACGCAGGGAACCCGAAGCGTAGCGAAGGGGGTGGATAGGGGCGGCTTTCTTTGGTTACTTTCTTTAGCCGTTAAAAGAAAGCAACCAGCCCGCCGGGCTGCCCCCGGCAATCAATCACCCGCGCGAAGCGCAACAACTAAGCCTTCAGCCCCCGCGCCCGGCTGGCTTCTCGTTTGAGGTCGCAAAATGCGGCCTCAAAGCGGCAAACTCCTCCCCCCTGTGTAATTTGCCTAGGCGGCCCGCTTCACCTTCATTTCAACCTGCATTCCTGCCTTGGCGGCCATGTTCACCAGCGCATCGATGGAAAATTCATTGATTTTACCTTTCAGCAATAGATTCAGTCGCGGCTGGGTTACTCCCAGTTTCTTCGCCGACTGCTGCTGCGTCATGCCGCTGCTGACCACGTAATCTTCAATCTGGTTTATCAACTCAGCCCGCAGGATCAGGTTTTGCGCTTCTTCGGGCGGGAAACCCAGGTCGGCAAACACGTTGCCGCTGCCTTGCTCGATGATCAAATTCTCTTTGCTCATTTGTTGCACCCCGCTCATTTTACGTCTCTTTGGTTTGCCAACTGGCGATAACGCTGTGCCGCCAATTCCAAATCTTCTTTGCGAGTCTGTTGGGTTTTCTTGGTGAAAGCGTGTAGCACATAGACGGCTTCTGCAAATTTGGCGATATAGAGCACGCGATATTCGTTCTCCTCATGGATGCGAATTTCCCTGACGCCCGATCCGATGGCGCTCATCGGTTTCCAATCGTGCGGTTCTTTCCCGCGTTGCACGCGGTCCAACTGGAATCCCGCATCCCTTCTCGCATCGTCAGAAAAATCGCATACCGCTTTTCTGCTATCGCCCAGCCAGTAAATTGGCTTCAACTTGATTTATACTCTTTTCGATATAAAATGCAAGCCATTTCAGGGTTTCAGCCCCCGCGCCAAATCCCCCTGAATATCCCCAATTGCCTCCAACCCAACCGCAACCCGCAACAAACCATCCCCTATCCCCGCTGCTGCCCGCTGCTCGGGAGTGATGCGGCCATGGGTAGTGGTGGCGGGATGGGTGATGGTGGTTTTGGTGTCGCCCAGGTTGGCGGTGATCGAAATCATCTGGGTCGAGTCCACCACGCGCCAGGCGGCATCCTTGCCGCCCTTGACGTCGAAGGCGACAATACCGCCGCCCGTTTTTTGCTGATGCTTGGCCAGCGTGTACTGCGGGTGTGAGGGCAGGCCGGGGTAATAAACCCGCTCCACCTGCGGCTGCTGTTCCAGCCACAGCGCGAGCTCAAGAGCGCTGCGCGAATGCGCTTCCATGCGCAGCTTGAGGGTTTCCATGCCCTTCAGGAAAATCCAGGCGTTGAAAGCGCTCATGGTAGGGCCGGCGGTGCGCAAGAAGACATAAACCGGGTCTATCACCTCTTTGCTGCCGAGCACGGCACCACCCAGCACCCTGCCCTGTCCGTCGAGATATTTGGTGGCGGAGTGGATGACGATATCCGCGCCGAGGTCGAGCGGGCGTTGCAGGATCGGGGTGCAGAAGCAGTTGTCTACCGCCAGCAGCGCACCGGCATCATGGGCGACCTTGGCCAGGGCGGCGATGTCGCAGATCTCGGTCAGCGGGTTCGATGGCGTCTCGGCAAACAACAGCTTGGTGTTGGGTTTGAGCGCCGCACGCCAGGCAGCGACATCGGTCTGGGAAACGAAGGTGGTTTCGACGCCGAAACGTTTCATGATGTTGCCGAACAACTGCACGGTGGAACCGAACAGGCTCTGCGAGGAGACGATGTGGTCGCCGGCGGAGAGCAGGCCCATCACGGTGGCGAGGATGGCGGACATGCCGGACGAGGTGGCGACGCAGCTTTCCGCCCCTTCCAGCACCGCCAGGCGCTGCTGGAAGGCGGTAACAGTAGGATTGGTGAAGCGGCCGTAAATATTGCCCGGCTTCTGTCCTGAGAAGGTCGCTGCGGCATCTGCGGCGCTACCGAAGATGAAGCTGGAAGTCAGGTAGAGCGCCTCGGAATGCTCGTTGAACTGGCTGCGCTCGATGCCGGCGCGGATCGCCAGGGTTTCCAGCTCGTAATCGTCGTGTTCGTTCATTCTTCCCTCGCCAGGTTCAGATCCAGCTGCTTGCTCGATGAAGAGTCGCTCGACGGACGCGGGGTGTTGCGTGCATGCTCGATCTTGGCCAGATACTCCGGGGTGATATCGCCGGTGATATAGCGGCCGTCGAAGCACGAGGTATCGAAACAGGTGATTGCCGGGTTGATCATCCGCACGGCGTGCTCCAGCGCATCGAGATTCTGGTAGATCAGCGCATCGGCGCCGATCTCGCGGGCAATCTGTTCATCGTTACGGCCGGTGGCGAGCAGTTCCTGCAGCGTCGGCATGTCAATACCGTAGACGTTGGGGTAACGCACCGGCGGCGCGGCCGAGGCGAAGAATACCCGGGTGGCGCCGGCCTCCCGCGCCATCTGCACGATTTGCTGGCTGGTCGTGCCGCGCACGATGGAATCGTCGACCAGCAGCACGTTCTTGCCCTGGAACTCGACGCCGATGGCGTTGAGCTTCTGGCGCACCGACTTCTTGCGCATCGCCTGGCCCGGCATGATGAAGGTGCGGCCGATGTAGCGGTTCTTGATAAAGCCCTCACGGTAGGGCACTCCCAGCGCGTTTGCCAGCTGCAGTGCGCTGGGGCGGCTGGTGTCGGGGATCGGAATCACCACGTCGATTTTCAGGTGGCCGAAGTCGGTACGGATTTTCTCGGCCAGGCTCTCGCCCATGCGCAGCCGGGCTTCGTACACCGATACGCCGTCAATCACCGAATCCGGCCGCGCCAGGTAAACATATTCGAAAATACACGGATTGAGAGAAGCCTTGGCAGCACACTGCATACTGTGGAAGTTGCCCTCCACATCGACCAGGATTGCCTCGCCCGGCGCTACATCACGCAGCAGCTTGAAGCCCAGAACATCGAGCGCAACGGATTCCGATGCAACCAGATACTCACGCCCCAGTTCGGTATCACAATAGCCGATCACCAACGGGCGGATGCCGTAGGGGTCGCGGAAAGCGATCAGACCATAACCGGCAATCATTGCCACCACCGCATAAGCACCACGGCAACGACGATGCACACCCGCCACTGCGGCAAAGATGGCGGCGGGATCGAGCTGGTGATTGGAAACATTTTCCTGCAACTCGTGCGCCAGGACGTTGAGCAGAACCTCGGAATCGGAACTGGTGTTGACGTGACGCAAATCCTGGTGGAACAGGTCTTCCTTCAGCTGCTCGGTGTTGGTGAGATTGCCGTTGTGGCCGAGGACGATGCCGAACGGTGAATTGACGTAGAACGGCTGCGCCTCGGCGGAGGAAGAAGCGCTCCCTGCCGTAGGGTAGCGTACATGGGCGATCCCCATGTTACCGAGCAGATTGCGCATGTCGCGGGTGCGGAACACGTCGCGCACCAGGCCGTTGGCCTTGTGCATATGGAAAGTATTCCCCTCGCCAGTGACTATCCCCGCCGCGTCCTGCCCGCGGTGCTGCAGGACTTGCAGGCCGTCATAGAGCAACTGGTTGACCGGGCTTTTCGCCACTATTCCTAAAATTCCGCACATGGTTCGATTATCCCAGGATCATTCGTAACTGATACGTTTAGACAAGCCTTCAGGCAGCCACGGCTTCACATCCGCCGCGAACGCCTCCAACGGCGCACTGAACATCGCATTGCGCCAGAATCCCTGGTGTGGCAGGCTGGTCATCCCCGCCAGCAGCACCAGCGTAAGGACGATCAGCCCCCCCCGCAACACACCGAACAGCGCGCCCAGACCTTTGTCGTATGCACCCAGCTTCAGGGTTTTCACCAACTCCGCTAAAGCAATCGTCACCAGGCTCATCAGCAACAGCGCGCCGAGAAATAGCAGAACAAAAGCGGCGACAAAGCGCACCGACTCGGTCGGGATTGCCTCCGGCAGCAAGGGTGCGATTTCCACCGTATAGGCATTGGCTACCCAGAATGCCGCCACCCACGCCAGCAGATTAAGCGCTTCGCGCACCAGCCCACGCAACAAGCCGAGGAGGATGGAGATACCGACAACGGCCAGCACCGCGTAATCAAAAACCATCATCTTATCGTTCGGGGATGGGTAATGGGCAAAACCCATACCGCGCCGCTTTTGACTTTTCCCATCACCCTTAACCCATCACTTTTTTTCAGCAACCACGCCATCTGGTATACCCGCCGCCTTGAGTTTCGCCTGCACCCGGTCTGCTTCCTGGCGGGTGGCATAAGGGCCGGCGCGCACGCGCACTTTGTCGCCGCTCGGCGTTCTCACTGTTTCCGTATAAAACTTGACCTTCAGAGCCGTCAGCCTGGACTGGCGCTCTTTGGCATTGGCCGGATTGGCGAACGCGCCCAGTTGAATCACGTATGGCACACTTTCCTGCTTGGGGGTAACCGCAGCGGATTTCTCGTCCTTGTGTTTCGGCTGGGAAGCGGGCTCCTTGACTGCCGGTGCCAGTTCGGCGGAAGCTGCTGCCGCAGGCGCTTTGGCGGGTTCTGCGACCTTGACGGGCGGGACAGGGGGCGCAACCTGCGAGATTTGCGTTTCGGCTAAGACCTGCGCCTGCATGGCCTTCTCGGCCTGTGGATGCGGAGCAGAAGGGGCTGACTTCGGTTGCGCGGGGGCGGTCCGGGGAGCGAAGTCTCCGCTCGAACCCGGTGCTGGAATGTTGATGGCGATATCCTGGCCTGACTGCCTGGACTCGCCGTCCAGCACCATGGGCAGGGCGATCACCATCACTGCAACCAGGGTGACTGCCCCGATCAGGCGCCGTCTTGCCCGCCGCCTGAGCTGGACTTCCTCGTCGCTCATTGCATGCTGATTTGCCATAAACCCGTCATCCCCCAGCCGCAGTTAATGTCATCGCTTCCGCGACGGTGTAAAAAGAACCAAAGACCAGAATTTTATCATCTTCGGCCGCCTTGGCACAGGCATGGCGATAAGCTTCCGCCACTGACGTAAACGCCTCGGCACGTTGCGCCAAACCCTCCTGTTCCATGACCCGCAGCAGCTCCTCAGCGCTCGCACCGCGCGGCTGGCCGATCCCGGCGACCAGCCACAGGTCCACTTGTTCCTTCATCGCCCGCACGACTCCGGCGATATCCTTATCGTGCAACATGGCAAAAACAGCGAAGGTCTTCCCCGTCGGCGGCATGGCACGAAGGTTTTCGGCCAGAACCTTCGCCGCATGGGGATTGTGAGCCACATCAAAAATCCGCTGCGGCCGTCCTGGCAGCACCTGAAAACGGCCAGGCACTACCGCCTCCAGCAAGCCACAGCGAATATCGTCGTGGGCTACCGGCAGCCTCGCCCTGAGCTGTTCCAGCGCGGCCAGGCATGTCGAGGCATTACCCAGTTGATAGGTGCCACGCAAGGCGGGATAAGGCAGAGACAGGCGCAGCCCGTCCCTGCTGGTAAAACGCCACTGGTTCGGCTCCAGGTCGTCATACCCGAAATCGGGACCGATCCGGCGCAGTTTCGCACCGATTTTCTCGGCATGGGCCAATACACTGTAAGGCACGTCAAACTCGCCACAAACAGCCGGCTTGCCTGCGCGGAAAATTCCGGCCTTTTCATGACCGATCGCCAAGCGACTGTCGCCGAGATAATCCATATGGTCAAAGTCCACGGTGGTCAGGACCGCGCAGTCAGTGTCGAAAGCATTAACTGCGTCCAGTCGGCCTCCCAGACCTACCTCGAGAACTGCCACATCCAGTCCGGCACGGACAAACAGCCATACCGCGGCCAGGGTGCCGAACTCGAAATAGGTTAGCGATACCTTTCCGCGCGCCTGTTCGACGGCGGCAAATGCTTCGCACAAGTCTGCATCACTCACTTCTTCGCCATTAATCCGCACCCGCTCGTTATAGCGCAGCAGGTGCGGCGAAGTGTACAGGCCGACACGGTAGCCTGCGGCCAGCAAGACCGCTTCCAGCATGGCGCAGGTCGAACCCTTGCCGTTGGTGCCGGCGACAGTGATGATGGGGAATGAGGGACTCAGGTTGAGCCGCTGCTTTACCTCGGCCACCCTATCGAGGCTGAGGTCTATGGTTTTGGGATGCAGCTGTTCTAAATAGCCCAACCACTCGGTCAGGCTGTTTAGTGCTGAGTGCTGAGTGCTGAGTGCTGAGTTCATGGAAGAACAGCTTGAACAGGGTCTTTCCACTCAGGGCTCAGCACTCGCAACTCAGGGCTCAAGCCGTCGCAGGCGGCAAGCGCATCATCATGGTGATCAGATTGGCCAACCGGTCGCGCAGTTCGCGCCGATCCACGATCATGTCGATAGCGCCATGTTCAAGCAGAAATTCTGAACGCTGGAAGCCTTCCGGCAAGGTTTCGCGCACCGTCTGCTCGATCACGCGCGGGCCGGCGAAACCGATCAGCGCATTGGGTTCCGCAATGATGGTGTCGCCGAGCATGGCAAAGCTGGCGGAAACACCGCCCATGGTCGGATCGGTCAAGACCGAGATGAACGGTAGTTTGGCTTTGGAGAGTTGGGTCAGCGCAGCGCTGGTCTTGGCCATCTGCATCAACGAGGTCAGTCCTTCCTGCATGCGCGCACCGCCGCTGGCGGAAAAACATACGAACGGCAGATTCTGCTCGACGCAGACCTGAACGCCGCGCACGAATCGTTCGCCCACCACCGAGCCCATCGAGCCGCCCATGAACTTGAATTCAAACGCAGCCACCACCAGTGGCAGGGTCTTGATGCTGCCCTGCATCACCACCAGCGCATCGGTTTCGCTGGTGTCGCGCTGCGCTTCAGTCAGACGGTCGGTGTAACGCTTGCTGTCCTTGAATTTGAGAAAATCCACCGGTTGCAGTTCCGCGCCGATTTCGAAACGGCCTTCCGGATCGAGCAGCAAATCGAGCCGGGTTCGTGCCGACAGGCGGTTGTGATAGCTGCACTTGGGACACACCTCCATATTTTTTTCGAGGTCGGCGCGATACAGCACGGCCTCGCAGGAAGGGCATTTGCTCCACAAGCCTTCGGGCATGCTTTTCTTGGTGCCCTCTGACTTGCGCTTGATTTTCGGAGGTAGCAGTTTCTGGAACCAGCTCATTTTCTTTCCTTCGGTAGTAAATCAGAGATCAGTCTTCGGTCGTCAGTTTATGAACAAGCGGCAAAACCGCGCTCTCACTGAACACTGAAAAACCGTCTGCTGATGACTGTATCATTTGCCATCCATGGCATCCCGGAAGCCCTTCACCAGGTTGTAAACATTATCCAGCAACGATTCAGCCGTCGAATTCTCTATTTCTTCCACAATGCGGCTGCCAATCACCACAGCATCGGCCATTTGCGACATGGTTCTTGCAGCCTGACCATCCCGAATGCCGAAGCCGATACCCACAGGCAGGCTGGCGGCCGCCCGGATCTGCGGGATTTTCCTCGCCACTTCGGCGGTGTCGAGAGTAGCCGCGCCCGTCACCCCCTTGAGAGAAACGTAGTAGATGAAGCCACGCGCCAGTTTGCCAACCTGCACCATGCGCGCTTCCGGCGTGGTAGGCGAGAGCAGGAAGATGGGATCGATGCCATGGCGACCAAGGTGTTCGACGAAGGCAGCACTCTCTTCTGGAGGATAGTCCACCGTCAGGACGCCGTCCACTCCGGCCGCTGCCGCAGCTGTTGCGAACGGCTCATAGCCCATCGCCTCGATCGGATTGGCATACCCCATGAGCACCACGGGCGTCAGCGTATCCTTCTTGCGAAACTCGACCACCATGCCGAGTACATCGCGCAGGCTGACGCCATGCTTGAGCGCCCGCTCGGACGCACGCTGGATGGTCGGGCCATCTGCCATCGGATCGGAAAACGGCACGCCCAGTTCGATGATATTCGCCCCCGCCTCCACCAACCGGTGCATCAGCGGCACAGTCTTGTCCGGTCCGGGATCACCGGCGGTAATGAAGGGGATCAGGGCTTTTTTACCCTGAGATTTTAACGTACTAAATGTGGCTGCAATGCGTGACATAAGCTGTTCCTAGAACTTGATTCCCGACAACTCCGCCACCGTGTTCATGTCCTTGTCGCCGCGGCCGGACAGGTTGACCAGCAGAATCTTGTCGCGCGGCAGGGTAGGGGCGAGCTTGGCGGCGTAGGCCAGCGCATGGCTCGATTCCAGCGCCGGGATGATGCCCTCGAAGCGGCACAGGTCGTGGAAGGCCTGCAGCGCCTCGGCATCGGTCACCGCGACGTATTCGGCGCGGCCACTGTCCTTGAGCCAGCAATGCTCGGGGCCGACGCCCGGATAATCCAGGCCGGCGGAGATGGAATGGGTTTCGATGATCTGGCCGTTGGCATCCTGCATCAAATAGACACGGTTGCCGTGCAGCACACCGGGCCTACCGGCATTCAATGGCGCCGCATGCTTGCCGGTTTCGAGGCCGAGACCGGCCGCTTCCACGCCGATCAGCTTAACGCTGTCGTCGGTGATGTAGGGGTAGAACAGACCGATGGCGTTCGAACCGCCTCCGACGCAGGCAATCACCGCATCCGGCTGGCGCCCGGTCATTTCCGGCATCTGTTTTTTGGCTTCCTCACCGATGACCGACTGGAAATCACGCACCATCATGGGATAGGGGTGAGGGCCGGCAGCGGTGCCGAACACGTAAAAGGTACTTTCAACGTTGGTAACCCAGTCGCGGATCGCCTCGTTACAAGCATCCTTGAGGGTTTTCGAGCCGGATTCGACCGGCACCACGGTAGCGCCCAGCAACTTCATGCGGTAGACATTGGGCGCTTGGCGCTTGATGTCCTCGCTGCCCATGTAGACCACGCATTCCAGACCGTAACGCGCCGCCACGGTGGCGGTCGCGACGCCGTGCATGCCGGCGCCGGTCTCCGCGATAACGCGCTTCTTGCCCATGCGGCGGGCAAGCAGAGCCTGGCCGATAGCGTTGTTGATCTTGTGCGCGCCGGTGTGGTTGAGATCCTCGCGCTTGAGGTAGATTTGCGCACCACCGAGATGTTCCGTCCAATTCCTGGCATGATAAATCGAGCTGGGACGGCCGACATAATGCTTGAGTTCGTAGGCAAATTCAGCCTTGAATTCCGGATCGTCGCGATAACGCAGATATTGCTGGCGCAACTCCTCGACAGCCGTCATCAGCGTTTCCGCCATGAAAATTCCGCCGTAAGGCCCGAAATGGCCGGTCTGATCCGGCAAATCATACATCTGCACTGCGTACTCCTTTGATGAACGCGGCGATCTTCGCCACATCCTTGATTCCTTTTGACGCCTCTACTCCGCTCGACACATCTACCGCCCATGGCTTCACACGACGAATCGCATCCGCTACGTTGGCAGGCTCCAATCCCCCGGACAAAATCACCGGCAACGGCAATCCGGCCGGTATCAGTTCCCAGTCAAAGGACTGTCCGGTTCCGCCCGGCGTGCCTTCGACATACGCATCCAGCAGCAGACCTTGGGCTTCCTGGTAACGAATTGCGCATTGTACCAAATCCACCCCCGCTTTGACGCGAATTGCCTTCAGATAAGGAACACCGAAGCGGGCGCAGAATTCCGGCGGCTCGTCACCGTGGAATTGCAGCACATCGAGATGCACCTCGTTAAGCACTGCTTCCACCTGCTTTGCAGTTGGGTTGACGAACAGGCCGACGGTGGTGATGAAAGGTGGCAGGGCACGGGCAATCATCGCCGCCTGCGCCGCTTCCACGTGGCGTGGGCTGGGCGGATAGAACACCAGCCCGATGGCATCAGCGCCGGCATGGGCGCAGGCCAGCGCATCCTCTCTCCGGGTAATGCCGCATATCTTGATTCGGGTCATGCTTTGGCTTCAACCTAATAAATTGGAAACAATTTTACATTAACTGACAGCGTTTCCCTCATCCCAACCTTCTCCCAAAGGGAGAAGGGGCAAACGTGAAGGGCGCTTGTTTCGATTTGCAGCTCAGCCAAACGCAAAATTCGGCATTCTCGAAAGATGGGGAATAGCCCATTTCTGATCGTATCCGATGCCAGCCAGGTACAAACCATCCGGCGCGAAGGTGGGCGCGGAATGGATACGGTTCCGATTTTCCAATAGCTCCAGCATCCAGGCTGGTGGGTGCTTGCCCTTGCCTACATAGACCAGACTGCCGACCAGATTGCGTACCATGTGGTGAAGAAAAGCATTGGCAGTGAAGTCGAACAGAACATACTCGCCACTTGTTGCTATCTCAATTTTCTGCAGATGTTTGATCGGCGACTTGGCTTGGCACTCGGCGGCGCGGAAAGCGGAGAAATCATGCTCGCCCAATAGCAATTGCGCCCCCTGCCGCATCGCCTCCACGTCCAGCAACTGGTGAAACCAGCCCACCTTGCCGGACAGCAGAGCGGGACGCACCGGGTGGTTGAGCAGCAAATAACGGTAACTTCTGGATACCGCGCTGAAACGGGAATGGAACTCATCGCTCACCGGCTGCGCCCACAGTACGCCGACACTGCCAGGCAGCAGGGCATTGACCCCGCGCACCCAGGCACTGTCCGGCCTTGCCACGTCAGTATCAAAATGGACGACCTGATGCAGCGCATGCACGCCCGTGTCGGTGCGCCCCGCCGTCACCACCCGGAGGGGTTCACCGGCGATGCTGGAGATAGCTCGCTCCAGTATATCCTGCACGCCACAGCCGGAAAGCTGACTTTGCCAGCCACAGAATCGACTGCCGTCATATTCCACGCCAAGCGCGATTCTCATGACATGCCCCGCGCCAGTAGCAGCCCGAGCACCAGGACAGAGCAGAATAATGCCGCGTAATCCGACCGGGATAAACGCCCGATTTCCAGTTTGATGCTCACCATTTCATGACCTGAGCCACGCAGTGCCGCATGCATTCGTTCGCGCCATTCGCCGGAGCGGCGCGACCCGCCCCGCTCAGCCTTTTCCGCATAATGCAGGGTTAGCCAGATGCGCGAGGCAACGCGGTCGATATCCACCCCTATCAAAACGAAAGGCCGCAGCAGAAAATACAGGCCCGCCAATATCCGGTCGCGTGAAGTCGTCGCCAGCAATAGTGCCAACGTGGCCAGCAAAGCGAGCAGGTGCAGCGCCTGGAGACCGCCCGACAGCAAGCCTTCCTGGCTGGGACTGTAAGCACCCAGGACAGCAACCGCCGCCACGCCGGGGGTAACGAAGGCATACACCAGAATCATGGAAATCAACAGCCAACGGCTGCGACGCAACAATTTGAGGTACTGGGCAGAGTGCCGCAGCAACAGCGGCAAGGAAAACAAGAGTACGATCGCTGACAATTCGGCTGGGCGCAGCCAGGGAACGCAAAAAGCAAAGGCCAGCCAGATCAGGATCAGGCTGGCCGGATGCAGGAACTCACCACTTGCCTGCGGCGATTTTTCTACGGACACATCACCCCAGTTCAGCGAGCAGCTTCCGTGCATCTACCTGTTGCTCGGCCACACCTTCTTTCAGCACTTCCTGCAGAATATCCCGCGCGCCTTCCACATCGCCCATGTCGACGTAGGCTCTCGCCAGATCCAGCTTGGTCGAAACTTCCTGACTGCCGAAATCATCCGGAGAATCGATAGGCGCCACTTTTTCCGAACCAGGCTCGCTCATATCCAGGCTGATACCGGAAAGGTCAAGATCCGGAGCAGCCACTCCTTTTGGTTCGGAGGGCGCAGGGGGTTCTTCCTGATCCAGATTGAAATCAAAATCCAGCGGAGACTCTTCAACGGGAAGCGCGGCAAGCTCGATGGACTCCATCTCTTCACTCGCAGATGCGGCTTCCTGGTCAACGGAGAAATCGGGCATATCCAGTTTGTCCCCGACTTCCGCCATCTCATCCTCAGCGCCGGGGGCGGTGGTCAATCCGCCGATATCGAGCCCCATTACTTCGTCTTTCCAGCCCTCGGCGCTGATCAATTCCTCGGCAGGTGAGGCAGGTGCCGCCTGAGTCGGCGCGCCAAGATCGAACTCCATCACGTTCTCATCCGGCTCCATGGTTGCCGCAGCCGGTTCTGGTGAAACTTCAGCAATCGTTGGAACACCCATATCCAGATTGAAATCCAGTCCCATGTCGGCAACCGGCTCTTCTGTCTCAACAACCGGTGCGGCCTCAGATTGCTCATCTTGAGCACTCGTTCCAGTCAGCGCACCCAGATCGAGGTCGAACCCTAGATCGGCAGCAGTTTCCTCAACGGGCAGGCTCTCCTCAGGGAGTTCCGGCAGCAGTACATCAGGAATGGCTTCGGCTGCAGGCGCTGCGATATCGAGATTAAAATCCAGGTCGGTCCCAACAGTCTCCTCAGCAATCTCCGGGCCACCCAGATCAAGGGTGACGCCATGCTCTGCTGCCGCGACCAGACCCGCAGTGCCACCGGCCACAATCATGGTCTTTTCAAATATCTCATCACCAAGTGCGGCAGGCTCCATCGCAGCTGCTGCTTTCGGTTGCTCGCCATAGAGCGGGTTCTTCGGATCCAGCGCACGCCCCATTTCGGCCGCCTTGTCCCAAATTGGGCTGGCCTGACCGCCAAGCGCGGCATACATTTCCCCTGCCACGGCTTCGAAGGCATTCAGATTTTTGCGCCCGGCATAGATTTCCAGAAGCTTGAGGCGAATCTCGTGACGATTGGGATCCTTGATCAGTGCTTCCTTGAGGATCTCTTCCGCCTGTGCATCGCGACCGTAGGCCATGTAGACCTCAGCCTCGGCGATGGGATCAACTTCGTTGGTATCAATCGACCCCAGTCCTGCTTGACTGAAATCGGTCAAAAACGAGGTGTCACTGGTGTCTACCTTGCCGCCGCTGGTACCGCCCAGGACCGTGTTGGCCTTGAGATCACCATGGGTCATTATGCTGTCTTCGAAACTGGACACGCTTTTCCTGCGCCTAGCCACAACCGCTTTCACACCCAGCAGGCCTAGCAACAAGATTGCCGCTGCGCCACCACCCAGATAAAGCGGATTTTCCATCACTTTATCAAGGAAGGATGCTTCCGGCTGCTTCTGCTCAACGAGCACCGGTTTGGGTTTTTTCGGTTTGACTGCTGGTTTTTCTTCAGCCACGGGTGCTTTTTCTGCGACCACTGCGGCTACTTTCTGCTCTGCAGCGGGAGCGGCAGGCTTTTCTTCAGGCTTGGCCGTCACTGGCACAACGGGTGCGGGGGCAGGCAATGCCGCAGGCGCCGTCTTGGTTGCGACAGCTTGTTTCTGCAGATCCGCCAGGTTCTGATTTTTCAGCTCCAGCAACTTCTGCATTTCCTGAATGTTCTTTTCCAGGGTGGAGATGCGCTGGTTGGCCTCCTTGATCGCCTTTTCCTTGGCCGTGGCTTCTTCCTGCATGGCCTGGATCTGCCCCTTCATCGCCTGCATATCCTTGCCGCCGCCAACTGCTGCTGCGGCCGGCTTTGCGCCTCCCAAGCCCTCACTCTTGGACAGTTTGAGAACATCTGTGGCGGATTCTTTCGCTGCAGTGGCCTTGTCTTCCACTGCGGTGGTGATCTTACCGCTCACTGCCTGCCTGGCCGCGTCTTCCTGCGCCGGTTTAGCCTCGGCTACGGCCGCCGCCAGCTTCTGACGGTAGGCATGCCAGTCAGCGGAATGAGCTTTCACCTGTTTGGCGGCCTCATTCGCCTTCAGCTCTTCGACTTGGCCAGCCTCGGGCACGCGCAGAATTTGGCCTGCCTTCAACCGGTTCATGTTGTTGCCGGCAAATGCCTGCTTGTTGGACTGGAAAAGTGCGACCAGCATCTGCTCCAGGCTGACACCCTCCGGTTTCAGGGCAGAAGCGATACGAGACAGATTTTCGCCCTTCCTGACCGGGCCATAGGCTTCCTGGGCAGGCTTGCCCTCTCCGGCAACTTCCGCTTTTGCCAGCTGCTTCTTGTCCAAGGGAATACTCGCCCTGATTTCCGGCTTTACAGCGCCAGCCTGCGCATCAGCTGGTTGAGCCGAAACTGCCGCTGCCTGTGTGGGCGCAGTTGCTGCAGGCTTGACCACCGGAACGGCCACCGACGCAGTTTCTGCCTGCTGAGCGCCATAACCGGGAGGGTCAAGCAGAATGGTGTATTCACGTACCAGGCGACCGGCGGGCCAATCGAGCTCGATCAGCATATCCAGGAAGGGTTCGTCTATAGGCTTTGAGGAGGTAATCTTGAGATAGGGATCGCCGTTCTTTTTCTGTTCCACACTGAAGCGCATGGCAGAAAGCACGGGGGCTCGCTCTATATTCGCTTCCTTAAAAGCCTCGTAGGAGGCAAAACGGGCGTGGATTGAGCCGAGGTCTTTCTTGTCCACCGCAAGCAGGTCAATTTCCCCCCTGAACGGTTGACCCAGGTTCGACGTCACCGTCAACTTGCCTAGTCCAGCCGCAAAGGCGGGGAGAGATGCCATCAGCATCACTCCGGCAGTCAACCAAGCTGTTTTCTTAAATTTTAGATCCATGCCACCCTCAATAGATTTTTTGGCTAGGTTAACTAAATTAACATCATGGAGTTAGGGATGCAAGCTAATCATGCATGTTACATTGGGTTGTAAGTGGGTAGATTAATTACAAGTTTGCAATCTTTCCGCCTCGGAATAGACAGGAAAAAGCGAAGCCCCACCCGGTACGGATTGTGTTCGTACCGGGTGGGGCTTCGCTACACTAATTCAGCCTTCAATCAAAATGTGCAACATGCGGCGCAGCGGCTCGGCTGCGCCCCACAGCAACTGGTCGCCGACGGTGAATGCGGACAGGTACTGCGGCCCCATATTGAGCTTGCGCATGCGCCCGACCGGCACAGTCAGCGTACCGGTGACGGCGGCCGGGGTGAGCTCCTTCATGGTGATCTCGCGGTCGTTCGGCACCACTTTCACCCAGTCGTTGTGCGCTCCGATGATGGCGTGGATCTCGTCCAGCGGCACGTCCTTGGTCATCTTGATGGTCAACGCCTGACTGTGGCAGCGCATCGCGCCGATGCGTACGCACAGCCCGTCGATCGGGATCTGCTTGTCGGAACGACCGAGGATCTTGTTGCACTCCACCTGCGCCTTCCATTCTTCCTTGCTCTGACCGGACTCGAGCGCCACGTCGATCCACGGAATCAGCGAACCGGCCAGCGGCACTGGCCAGGCGTCCACGGGATAGCGGTCGGAGCGGATGAACTCCGCCACTTTCCGGTCGATCTCCAGTATCGCCGAAGCCGGATCGTTCACCAGCGCTTTCACTTCGCTATCGATCGCGCCCATCTGCTGAATCAGCTCGCGCATGTTGCGCGCGCCGGCGCCGGAGGCCGCCTGGTAGGTCATCGGACTGATCCACTCGATCAGGCCCTGGTCGAACAGGCCACCGATCGCCATCAGCATCAGAGAAACCGTGCAGTTACCGCCAACGTAAGTCTTCACCCCCTTGGCCAGACCGTCCTTGATCACGTTCTTGTTGACCGGGTCGAGGATGATGATGGCGTCGTCCTTCATGCGCAGAGTCGAAGCGGCGTCGATCCAGTAGCCATTCCAGCCGGCGGCGCGCAGGTCGCCATATACTTCCTTGGTATAGTCGCCGCCCTGGCAGGAGATGATGGCATCCATCGCCTTGAGTTCGGCGATATTCCTGGCATCCTTCAGCGGCGGGACATCCTTGCCGATGTCCGGACTCTTGCCACCCGGGTTGGAGGTGGTGAAGAACACCGGCTCGAAATGATCGAAATCCTTTTCTTCGCGCATCCGCTGCATCAGCACCGAACCCACCATGCCGCGCCAGCCAACCAAACCCACTCGCATCATTTTTCTTTCCTCAATCTTGAATAATCAAATTCTTTACAGCGCCGCCACTACGGCGTCGCCCATCTCGCTGCAAGACACCTTGCACGACCCTTCGGTCCAGATGTCTGAGGTACGCAAACCGTTAGCCAGCACCTTCTTCACCGCGCCTTCGATGCGTTGCGTGACTTCCTCGCGGTTGAAGGTATAGCGCATCATCATCGCCGCTGACAGTATGGTCGCGAGCGGATTGGCGATGTTCTGCCCGGCGATGTCCGGCGCGGAACCGTGGCTGGGCTCGTACATCCCCTTGTTGTTGCTGTCCAGGGAAGCCGAAGGCAGCATGCCGATCGAGCCGGTCAGCATCGATGCCTCATCGGACAGGATGTCGCCGAAAATGTTGCCGGTGACAATCACGTCGAACTGCTTGGGCGCACGCACCAGCTGCATTGCCGCGTTATCCACATACATATGGGAAAGCTCGACATCCGGGTAGTCCTTTGCCACTTCGATCATGATCTGACGCCACAGTTCGGTGGTTTCCAGCACGTTGGCCTTGTCCACCGAGCAGACCTTGCGGTTGCGCTTGCTGGCAATACCGAAAGCGACGTGCCCGATGCGGCGGATTTCTGACTCAGAATAGCGCATCGTATTGAAGCCCTCGCGCTCGCCGTTGGCATTGATATGGATGCCGCGCGGCTGGCCGAAGTAAATATCGCCGGTAAGCTCACGCACGATCATGATGTCGAGGCCAGCAACCACTTCAGGCTTGAGGCTGGAAGCATCGGCTAGTTCAGGGTAAAGCAATGCCGGGCGCAGATTGGCAAACAGGTTGAGTTCCTTGCGGATGCGCAGCAAGCCCTGCTCCGGGCGCATCGGCCGAGGCAGGGTATCGTAGTTCCAGCCGCCGACAGCACCCAGCAACACGGCATCGGCATCCTGCGCCAGCTTGAGGGTGGCCGCAGGCAGCGGATCTCCCGCCGCGTCATAGCCCGCCCCGCCGATCGGCGCTTCTTCCATTTCGATTTTCACGCCATCGCTGGACAGCGCCTTCAGCACCTTGACCGCCTGCGCGACGATTTCCGGACCAATGCCGTCACCCGGCAAGACTGCAATTTTCATTATTCTTTCCTAGTCAAACAAATAACCATGGCGCTTCGATTTTGCACCGTTCCTCATATGCCTTGATCTTGTCCGCGTTCTGCAAGGTCAGGCCGATATCATCCAGGCCGTTGAGCAGGCAGTACTTGCGGAAAGCATCCACCTCGAATTTGATGCCGTGCCCGCCCGGTGTGGTCACCAACTGCTTCTCCAGATCCACCGTCAGGCGGTAGCCCTCGGTCGCCACCGTTTCCTTGAACAGGCGATCGACCTCGTCGGCATTCATCACAATCGGCAGGATGCCGTTCTTGAAGCAGTTGTTGAAGAAAATATCAGCGAAACTGGGCGCGATAACCGCGAGGAAACCATAGTCCAGCAGAGCCCATGGCGCGTGCTCGCGGCTTGAGCCGCAACCGAAGTTCTCGCGTGCCAGCAGAATTTGTGCACCCTGATAGCGCGGCTGATTGAGCACGAAATCCGGGTTGAGCGGACGGTTGCTGCAATCCTGTCCCGGTTCGCCGTGGTCGAGATAGCGCCACTCGTCGAACAGGTTCGGACCGAAACCGCTGCGCTTGATGGACTTCAAAAACTGTTTCGGGATGATGGCGTCGGTGTCGACGTTGGCGCGATCCAGCGGCGCCACGAGGCCATCGATCCGGGTGAATTTATCCATCAGTTGCCTTTCTTCTCTTCCGCTTTCTTCTCGATTTTCCCGCCAACTTTGGAAAGATCTTTACCAAAACCCTCCACGGTGTTGCATCCTGTCAATGCCAGCATGCCGAACATCAACGTAACAATCGCAGCAGCCTTCTTCATCATTTCTTCTCTCCTAATAATATTCACCCCGGGCGGGCCGGGTCGCTTCAAGCTCAACTTCCTTGCAACTGGCGGACATCGACAAAGTGTCCGGCAATCGCGGCGGCAGCAGCCATCACCGGGCTGACCAGGTGCGTCCTGCCGCCCGGGCCCTGCCGTCCTTCGAAATTGCGGTTGCTGGTCGAAGCGCAACGCTCGCCCGGTTCCAGCCTGTCGGCGTTCATCGCCAGGCACATCGAGCAGCCGGGATCGCGCCACTCGAACCCTGCCTCGACAAATATTTTATCCAGCCCTTCTTGTTCGGCCTGCAGCTTCACCAGCCCGGAGCCCGGCACCACCATCGCCAATTTCACATTGGCAGCCACTTTTTTACCCTTTGCTACCGCTGCTGCGGCACGCAAATCCTCGATGCGCGAATTGGTGCACGACCCGATAAACACCTTGTCAATCTTAATCTCGGTCATCGGCGTATTGGCCTGCAAGCCCATATAGGCCAGCGCACGCTCGATGCCGCCACGCTTGACCGTATCAGACTCCAGCGCGGGATCCGGCACCTTGTCTTCGATGGATACCACCATTTCCGGCGAAGTACCCCAGGTCACTTGCGGTTTGATTGCGGCAGCATCCAGATCAACTACGCTGTCGAATTGCGCATCCGCATCGCTCACCAGCGTGTGCCAGTCAGTCACGGCCTGGTCCCACAGATCGCCCTTGGGCGCATAGGGACGGCCTTTCACATAATCGATAGTCGTGTCGTCCACCGCCACCATACCCGCACGTGCACCGGCTTCGATCGCCATATTGCACAGGGTCATGCGCCCCTCCATGCTCAGTGCGCGGATTGCGCTGCCACCGAACTCGATGGCGTAACCGGTACCGCCTGCCGTTCCGATCCTGCCGATGATCGCCAATGCCACGTCCTTGGCTGTCACTCCCATGCCGAGTGCGCCTTCCACCCTGACCAGCATGGTTTTGGATTTCTTCTGCAGCAAACATTGGGTAGCGAGTACGTGCTCGACCTCGCTGGTGCCAATGCCATGGGCCAGCGCACCGAATGCGCCATGCGTACTGGTATGAGAATCGCCGCACACCACCGTCATCCCCGGCAGGGTCGCTCCCTGTTCCGGGCCGATGACGTGAACGATGCCCTGACGCACATCGCCCATCTTGAATTCGGTAATCCCGAAACTGGCGCAGTTGTCGTCCAGGGTTTCCACCTGCAGGCGCGAAATCGGGTCGGCGATGCCCTGGGCACGGCCGGTAGTCGGCACGTTGTGGTCGGCCACCGCGAGATTGGCGCTCAAGCGCCACGGCTTGCGCCCAGCCAGACGCAGCCCCTCGAAGGCCTGCGGGCTGGTCACTTCATGCAGCAAGTGGCGGTCGATATAAAGCAGCGTAGTGCCATCCGACTCGGTGTGCACTACATGGGACTGCCATAATTTATCGTAAAGGGTTTGTGCGCTCATGACTGACTAATGACGGCGAAAAACAGAAATTATGGCATATTTCTTGGTAAATCGGATAATTGCACAAGGAAAACGGGGCGCGCCACGATTCCTTTACAAGCTACAACCTCAACTTCCACGCCACCAACCCAAACGCCGCCAAAGCAAAAGCGGCAGCAATCGTAAACGTCACATTCGGCCCCATCGTCTCCCAAGTCAGGCCGCTATATAGCCCGCCCAGCGTCCCTCCCGCCCCGAACGACACGCTGTTGTAGAGTGCCTGTCCCTGAGCCTGATGCCGGCCTTTGAAAAAACGGTGCACCATCTCCACCGCCGCAGAATGGTAGGCGCCGAAAGTAGCCGCGTGGAGCAACTGGGCAACGACTATCACGGCAATCCAGCCCACCCCCCAGCCGATCATCAGAAAACGCAGCACGGCAAGAGCGAGACTCGCCAGCAACACCTGGCGTAACGTCACGCGCTTGAGCAGGCGCGGCATCCACAGGAACACGCCGATCTCGCACACCACTCCCAGCGACCACAGCAACCCCACGCTGCTCTTGGCGTAACCGTGATCGACCAGGTAAATCGAATAAAAGGTGTAATAAGCGCCGTGCGCCGCCGCCATCAAAAAGCCTGCGCCGATAAATGCCAGCACTTCAGGGCGACGGATAATGTGCCAGATCGGCAGATGGTCGGTGTGATGCGGCACCACCACCGCCTCCGGAATGTAACGTGAGAACAGCAGCAACGTGGCCAAGATACCCAGCACCGCCCACAACAACCAGCGGATCGCCACGTAATCGAACAGATAACCCAGCCCGATCACCGCAGCGATGAAGCCGACCGAGCCCCACAAACGAATGCGCCCGTATTTTGCCGTCTTCTCGCCGAGATGGCTGAGCGTGGTCGCCTCCACCAGCGGCAGGGACGCGCTCCAGAAAAAGCTCATCAGCGACATCGCCACGAACAGCCAGGCGAAGCTGGAACTGAAGAACACCGGAATAAAGCTGAGCAGGCTCAAGCCGACCGCAATCTGGACGATGGCGACGCGCTTGCCGGCCCGGTCGGCCACCCAGCCCCAGATGTTCGGCGCGAACATCCGCATGACCTGCAGCAGCGACATCAGCACGCCAATCTGGAACGCGTTAAATGCCAGCGATTGGAGATACAGCCCCCAGAATGGAGCCATCGCGCCGACAAACGCGAAATAGAAGAAATAGAAGCCGGACAGGCGCCAATAGGGAAGGGAATGCATGGATGGAATTTTAACACGCCACGGATTGGGTGAGGGGTGAGGGGTGAGGGGTGAGGGGTGAGGGGTGAGGGGTGAGGGG
>NZ_DF967537.1 GCF_000971475.1 Sulfuricella sp. T08 | reverse complement strand
TAGTGTGGATTACCCATGTGAAAGTAGGTCACCGCCAGGCTCCCAACAAGACAGACCCCCTCAGCGAATGCTGCAGGGGGTTTCGTTTTTTATAGCGTAGAAAAAATCAGGTGGGTTGTAAACATAATTCTAAGTGCCAACTTAATAAACCGTATGCCAGTTGATGTTTCATTCATACTGAATATTTGCTATAATGCGCGGATCGTATATGGGCTGTCAGCCCATTTTTTATTTGTGGCGGAGATATGGATTTATACGGTTTGCTAGAATCCACGGTAACCGGTCTTGGGTATGAGTTCGTAGACCTCGAGGTGTCGCAGCGGGGTAAGTCCCTTCGTTTGTTTATCGATAAGCCGGCAGGAATTAGTGTCGATGATTGCGCGTTTGTGAGCAACCATCTATCGCGATTGTTGGCGGTCGAGATGGACTGCGATTATGACCGGTTGGAGGTGTCATCTCCAGGCCTTGACAGGGTTTTGAAGAAGGAAGCGGATTTTATTCGTTTTAACGGTGAGCGTGCGCAGATTAAATTGCGGATTGCGCTTGCTGGCAGGAAGAATTATGCAGGTGTTTTGCGTGGTGTTAAGGATGGTGTACTGCAACTTGAAGTTGATGGTGCGCTGTTGACGCTGAATATTGCCAATATAGACAAGGCACGTTTGATACCGAATATATAGCCGGAGGTAGTATGAGTCGTGAGATTTTGCTGGTCGTGGATGTGATGTCGCGGGAGAAGAACGTCTCTAAGGATGTGATTTTTTCTGCGCTGGAATTGGCGTTGGCCTCCGCGACAAAAAAGCGTTTTCATGAGGATGTTGAAGTACGCGTCGACCTTGATCGCGAGACCGGTGAGTATTCCTCTGTTCGTCTCTGGCATATAGTTCCCGATGATGCCGTTGAGTTTCCTGAGCGTCAGGTCGGTCTTACTGAAGCGAAAGAACGCAACCCTGAATTTGAACTGGATGACTATATTGAGGAACCACTTGAGCCAGTCGAGTTTGGTCGTATCGGTGCGCAGGCCGCCAAGCAGGTGATCTTGCAGAAAATTCGTGAAGCTGAGCGTGAACAGATACTGAACGACTTTCTGGAACGCAAGGAGTTTCTTGTTACCGGAACCATTAAGCGGATGGAGCGGGGGAACGCCATTATCGAATCGGGGCGGATCGAGGCTTTACTGCCACGTGACCAAATGATTCCCAAGGAAAATCTTCGGATTGGCGACCGTGTGCGGGCATATTTGTCCCGAGTTGACCGGGCAGGCCGCGGCCCACAATTGATTTTGTCCCGCATTGCGCCCGAGTTTCTGGTCAAGCTGTTTGATCTGGAAGTTCCTGAAATTGAGGATGGGTTGCTTGAAATAAAATCGGCTGCGAGAGACCCAGGTGTGCGCGCAAAGATTGCTGTTAAATCAAACGATCAGCGCATTGACCCAATTGGAACTTGCGTTGGCATGCGTGGTTCACGCGTACAGGCAGTGACCTCTGAACTTGCTGGGGAACGGGTGGACATCATATTGTGGTCGCCCGAACCCGCTCAGTTTGTGATCAATGCTTTGGCACCTGCAGAAATCAGCAGTATCGTGGTGGACGAAGAAAAGCATAGCATGGACGTGGTGGTAGAGGAGGAGCAACTGGCGCAGGCCATTGGTCGCCTCGGGCAGAATGTGCGCCTGGCTAGTGAGCTGACAGGCTGGACCTTGAACATCATGACCGAGGAAGAGGCGGATCAAAAGAACCAGGAAGAGAGCTCGGCGATTATTTCTCAGTTTATGCTAAAGCTTGACGTTGACGAAGAAGTGGCAGGGATTTTGGTGCAGGAGGGATTCGGCACGCTTGAAGAAGTGGCCTATGTCCCTCTTTCAGAGATGTTGGAAATTGAATCTTTTGATGAGGATACGGTCAATGAACTCCGCAGTCGCGCACGCAATGCGTTGCTGACGGAAGCGATTGCCAGCGAGGAAAAAATGGAGGCTCCCTCAGCTGAATTGCTGGCGATGGAGGGAATGGATGATGAGACAGCACGTGCCTTGGCATCCAAGGGCGTGGTGACGATGGATGATCTGGCTGATTTGGCGGTTGACGATCTGGTTGAAATGACCGGGATGGATAGTGAACGCGCCAAGGAATTGATTATGACGGCACGCGCTCCGTGGTTTGCATGACGATAGCGAGCAGAATGTACTGGAGACCTAAATGGGACAAATGAACGTGGCTCAATTTGCCGGCGAGCTGGGCTTGCCCGCAACGCTGTTGCTGGAACAGTTGCGGGCCGCGGGCGTGAATAAAGCGGCGTCTGAGGATTTACTGACTGAGCAAGACAAGACTCAATTGCTTGATTATTTGCGTCGTGCACATGGCGCAAAAGAACTGAAGAATAAAATCACTCTGACCCGCAAGGAAACGACTGAAATCAAGAAGTCGGACAGTACTGGCAAAGCGCGTACTATCCAGGTGGAGGTGCGCAAGAAGCGGGTTTTTGTTAAACGAGAAATTGCCGAAGCCGCTCCGGTCGAAGCGACCTTGGGTGAAGCCGCTCTGATGGAAGCGCCAGTTGAAGCTGCTCCGGTTGAAGTATCAGTTGAAGCTGCTCCGGTTGAAGTATCAGTTGAAGCTGCTCCGGTTGAAGTATCAGTCGAAGCCGCTCCGGTTGAAGTGCCAGTTGAGGCTGCTCCGGTTGAAGTGCCAGTCGCAGCCGCTTCAGTTAAGAAAAAAGCTAAGCCGCAATTGCACGACGCAGAGATCGCCAAACGCGAAGAAGAAGCACGCAAGCAATCAGCGCTTTTCGCACGTCAAAGCGCCGATATTCGTGAAAAGCAGGAAAAAGGTCTGCGCCGACAAGCCGAAATAGTGGCGCAAGCTGCAGCAGCTGCAGAATCTGCGGCTGCTGTAACTCAAGCTCCTGCCAAGGTGCCAGAGCCCTCTCTTTCGGAAGGCACTTTACATAAGCCTGTCGTAAAGCCGGGTGAAAAAGTCGAGAAAAAGGCAGCAAAGAAAAAGGAAACTACCTGGGCTGATTCTGCGGGCAAAAAGCGCGGTATCAAAGTGCGTGGTGATATGGGGGCCGGAACCGGGTGGCGCAACCGTAAGGACAGGGGGGCACATCACAAGACGGAAGACCAAGGGCCACATGGTTTTGCCATGCCGACTGAACCCATTATTTACGAGGTGATGATCCCTGAAACCATCACGGTCGGGCAGCTTGCGCAAAAAATGGCGGTAAAGGCAGCTGCAGTCATCAAAGTAATGATGAAGATGGGCACCATGGCGACGATAAACCAGATGCTGGATCAGGAAACCGCGATGATTCTGGTCGAGGAAATGGGGCATGTCGCCAAGCCGGCGGCCCTGGATAGCCCGGAAGCTTATCTGGCAGATGAGGATGTGCATGAAGTGCACATGGAGCCGCGCGCACCTGTGGTGACGGTAATGGGTCACGTCGACCATGGTAAGACCTCTTTGCTCGATTATATTCGCCGTACCCGCGTTGCTCATGGCGAAGCTGGCGGTATTACCCAGCATATTGGTGCCTATCACGTGGAAACGCCACGCGGTATGGTGACCTTCCTCGATACGCCGGGCCATGAGGCTTTTACGGCGATGCGCGCGCGCGGTGCTAAAGCCACTGACGTGGTCATTCTGGTAGTGGCTGCCGATGACGGCGTGATGCCGCAGACGATTGAAGCGGTTCATCATGCCAAAGCGGCAGGCGTGCCTGTCGTCGTGGCAATGAACAAGATTGATAAGCCAGAAGCCAATCCGGAACGCATTAAGCAGGAGTTGGTAGCGCAAGGTGTCGTCCCTGAAGATTGGGGCGGAGATACGATGTTTGTCGGGGTTTCTGCCAAAAGCGGCGAGGGCATCGATGAACTGCTTGAAGGCGTGTTGTTGCAGGCTGAGGTGCTAGAATTAAAAGCGCAAAAGAATGCTCCCGCCAAGGGTTTGGTGATTGAGGCGCGATTGGACAAGGGTCGTGGCCCTGTGGCGACTATTCTTGTGCAGACTGGAACGCTTAAGCAGGGCGACATGCTTTTGGCTGGCGGGGCCTTCGGTCGCGTACGGGCCATGCTGGATGAAAACGGCGACATGGTGAAAGAGGCCGGGCCTTCCATTCCCGTAGAAATCCAGGGTTTGTCAGAGGTGCCGATGGCGGGCGAGGATGTGATCGTGCTGAACGACGAGCGTAAGGCGCGTGAGATCGCGTTGTTCCGCCAAGGCAAGTTCCGTGACGTAAAGTTGGCTAAGCAGCATGCAGCGAAACTTGAGAACATCTTCGATCAGATGGGTGAGGGCGAGGTTAGAGTTCTGCCGCTGATCATCAAGACCGATGTTCAAGGCTCCTACGAAGCTCTGGCTCATGCACTGCAGAAACTTTCCACCGACGAAGTTAAGGTTAATATAATTCATAGCGGAGTAGGCGCGATTACCGAGTCCGATATCAATCTGGCTCTGGCTTCGAAAGCCGTGGTAATCGGCTTTAACTCGCGGGCTGATGCGACTGCACGCAAGCTGGTCCAGTCCGCCGGAGTGGATGTACGCTACTACACTATTATTTACGATGCGGTGGATGAGATCAAAGCTGCGCTGTCAGGCATGCTGGCGCCAGAGCGCAAAGAAAGTGTACTCGGCTTGGTGGAAGTGCGCGAAGTGTACAAGATTTCAAAGGTGGGTACGGTTGCTGGTTGCTACGTGCTCGACGGCACAATAAAACGTGGTTCTATGGTGCGAGTGTTGCGTGATAACGTGGTGATCCATACCTGCGAGTTGGACTCCCTCAAACGCTTCAAGGACGATGTGAAGGAAGTGAAATCCGGTTTTGAATGCGGATTGTCGCTGAAGGGCTTTAACGATCTTAATGTCGGCGATCACCTCGAGGCTTATGAGATGATTGAAGTTGCACGTAGCCTTTAGGCACCGATTTATGCAACGGATAACCTGGAAGTTCCATCATGGGTAAAGCTTTTCTGCGAACCAGCCGGGTTGCCGAGCAAATCCAGCGCGAACTGGCGGATCTGATCCAGATGGAAATAAAGGATCCCCGTGTCGGCATGGTGACCTTGACTGGTGTTGAGGTGACCCAGGACTATGCTCATGCCAAGGTGTATTTCACCACGATGAAGGCGGCTGAGCAGGTACCCAAGGCACAGGCTGGCCTCGAGCATGCTGCCGGCTTCCTGCGTTCGCAGTTGGCGCATCGCATGAAGCTGCGGATCATGCCCCAGCTGCATTTTATCTATGATACTTCCGTCGAGCATGGGGTTCGTCTGTCCCAACTGATCGACGAGGCGGTTTCCTCAGATAAAGCGCATCAACGAGAAGAATAGCCCATTGCAGTTTAAACGGATCAAGCGTCCTATCAGCGGTGTTCTGCTGCTGGATAAGCCTTACGGAATTTCGTCGAATGGCGCTCTGCAGCAGGCCAAACGACTGTATCAAGCCGCCAAAGCCGGGCACACCGGCAACCTGGACCCGATAGCAACAGGCTTGCTGCCGATCTGCTTTGGCGAGGCGACCAAGTTTTCACAGTTTCTGCTGGATGCCGGCAAAACCTATCAGGCGGTTTTCAAACTGGGGAAAACCACCACCACGGGCGACTCTGAGGGGGAAGTGACCAGCAGCAAGGTCGTGGATCTGTCGCTTGGCCAAGTGGAACAGGCGTTGCAACAGTTTATTGGCCCCATTCTCCAGGTGCCACCGATGCATTCTGCCCTCAAATTTCAGGGTAAGGCGCTTTATACTTATGCTCGTGCCGGGATTGAGATAGAACGGGCGGCGCGGCCGGTGACGATTTACAGCTTAACTCTGGATAGCTTTGCTGGTGACGAGTTGAGCGTTACGGTGGCGTGCAGCAAGGGTACCTATATTCGGGTGTTGGCGGAAGATCTGGGCCGTGTACTAGGGTGTGGCGCCTTTATGCAGGCATTAAGGCGCACGCGCATTGGCAGTTTTGAAATTGGCCAAACGGTGACCCTGGAGCAACTCGATGGGTTGGACCTGGAAGCCAGGGACGCACGGCTTTTGCCGCCGGACTGCCTGCTGGATGGGCTGCCAAAAATAACACTGGATCGGGAAAGCGCCTATTATTTTCGGCAAGGGCAGGCGATCTGGATGCCGAAGCAGGTGCATGATGGAGTAGTGGTTTTGTACGATGAAGGCAAATGCCTTGTCGGTATTGGCGAGATCGCGGATGACGGCAAGATTGCACCCAAAAGGCTCATTGTCGAGAGTACGGTGTAACAGAATTTTTTCGCAGGTGCTAACCTGCGAGAATTACTTGAGAATATCTCATAATACAAGGTAAAATAACGCGTTTTATTTGTGGAGAAAACTATGTCAATGAACAGCACCCAAAAGGCACAAATTGTGCAGGATTATCAAAAAGCCACGGGCGACACCGGTTCGACCGAAGTGCAAGTTGCCCTTATGACTGCACGCATCAACGATCTTACCGGTCATTTCAAGACCCATGCCAAGGATCATCATTCCCGCCGTGGTCTGCTGAAGCTGGTCAGCAAACGCCGCAAGCTGCTGGATTATCTGCGAGGCAGCAGTGTTGATCGCTATCGTACCTTGATTGAGCGCCTCGGCTTGCGTAAGTAATTTCTGTTTTCTCGCGTCCTCCATCGGGAACGAGGATTCCGCAAGGATGGATTCGGCAATGGATAGAGCAGAGATTGTGTAGGTTGCGTTGCAGTCCTGCCGACTCGATAAAGAAGATTACGATTAAGTAGAGGATAACGTTTTGAGCCATATCAAGAAAAGTATTGCGTTCGGGCGTCATACACTGACGCTGGAAACCGGAGAAATCGCCCGCCAGGCGTCTGGTGCCATTATGGTTAGCCTGGATGATACTGTTGTACTGGTTACAGTGGTTGGCGCCAAAAGCGTCAAACCCGGGCAGGATTTTTTCCCGCTGACGGTCGATTACCAGGAACGGACTTACGCTGCTGGCCGGATACCTGGCGGTTTCTTCAAGCGTGAAGGTCGCCCCTCCGAAAAGGAAATCCTGACTTCCCGTTTGATCGATCGCCCGTTGCGCCCGCTTTTCCCTGAGGGTTTTTACAATGACGTGCAAATCGTTGCTACCGTCATGTCTTCCGAGAGCGAAATCGATTCCGACATTCCTGCCTTGATCGGCGCTTCCGCCGCTCTGGCGATTTCCGGCATCCCCTTTAATGGCCCAATTGGCGCTGCGCGTGTTGCTTATATCAATGGCGAATACGTGCTTAACCCGACGGCGACAGAACTGAAAGCTTCGCAGCTTGATCTGGTCGTTGCAGGTACCGAATCGGCTGTCCTGATGGTCGAATCCGAAGCCATGGAACTGCCTGAAGACGTGATGCTGGGTGCGGTGGTGTTTGGCCATGATGAAATGCAGGCAGTGATCAACCTGATCAACGAGCTTGCCGATGAAGTGGCGGCTGCGCCATGGGATTGGAAGGCACCAGAGCAGGACCAGACTCTGATCGAAAAGATCGCTCAATTGGCTCAGGCCGAGTTGAACGAAGCTTACAAGGTCCGCCAGAAGCAGGACCGCTACCAGAAAATCGACGCTATTCGCAGTCGTGTACTGGGCGAGCTGCTTACCGAAGATATGGATACCGCCCGCGTCAACCAGATCAAGGGTATTTTCGAGAATCTTGAAGCCAAGATCGTGCGTAGCCAGATTCTCGAGGGTGAACCCCGCATTGACGGCCGCGATACACGTACCGTTCGCCCTATTACTATTCGCACCGGCGTTCTGCCGCGCGTGCATGGCTCGGTGCTGTTCACCCGTGGCGAAACCCAGGCGCTGGTTATTGCCACGCTGGGCACCGGGCGTGACGAGCAGACCATCGATGCATTGCAGGGCGAGTACAAGGATCGCTTCTTGCTGCATTACAACTTTCCTCCCTACGCAACGGGTGAGTGCGGTCGTGTGGGTACCCCGAAACGCCGTGAAATTGGTCACGGACGTCTGGCGAAGCGTGCTTTGGTTGCGGCTTTGCCCAGTGCGGAAGAATTCGGCTATACCATGCGCGTGGTTTCGGAAATTACCGAGTCGAATGGTTCCAGTTCGATGGCTTCAGTCTGCGGCGGCTGTCTGGCGCTGATGGATGCGGGTGCTCCGATGAAAGCGCACGTGGCAGGTATTGCCATGGGCCTGATCAAGGATGGCAATCGTTTTGCAGTGTTGACGGACATTCTGGGCGATGAGGATCACCTCGGCGACATGGACTTCAAGGTCGCAGGCACGGATAGAGGTATCACTGCATTGCAAATGGACATCAAGATTCTTGGGATCACCAAGGAAATCATGCAGGTCGCGCTCAGTCAGGCGCGTGAAGGCCGCATGCATATCCTCGGCATCATGCATGAAGCTGTGCCGCATGCTCGTCAAGAAATGTCTGCCTATGCGCCCCGGATTATCACCATCAAGATCAACCCGGAAAAAATTCGTGATGTGATCGGCAAGGGCGGCGCGGTGATCCGTGCTCTGACCGAGGAAACAGGCACTACCATCGACATTACTGAGGACGGTACGGTGAATATTGCCTGCCTGAGCTCGGAAGCCGGCGATCTGGCCAAGAGGCGCATTGAAGAGTTGACCGCCGAAGTTGAGGTTGGTCGGACATATGAAGGTAAAGTAATTAAAATGCTGGATTTTGGTGCGATTGTCAGCGTGTTGCCGGGCAAGGATGGTCTGCTGCATATTTCCCAAATCGCTCACGAGCGGGTGAATGCGGTCTCCGATCATTTGAGTGAGGGGCAAGTCGTCAAGGTCAAGGTGCTAGAGGCTGATGAGAAGGGCCGTTTGCGCCTTTCCATGAAGGCTCTGATAGAAGCTCCAGCAGTGGCGAGGAAACCAGAAGGTAGCGAAGCCTAAACCCTCTTCGGGTTTTTGGGATGAAAAAGCCCCCTTGGCGAAAGCCAAGGGGGCTTTTTTTGTTGGCGATTTATTTCTGAGAAAAAAGTCCTTGCCACCAGCGCTGGCGGTTGGCGGGCAGGGCGTATTTCAGATGCAGTTCGGTGGGAGGTGCCAAGCTCATGATCCAGCCAGGCAAGATTGCATTTTTACTTGAGCCGCAGGAGACACCCAGATGATTGGGGTCATAGATCTTGATGAAAGAGGGTTTGTCCAGACAGTCAGCGTAGACGATGCCGCAGTAGCTTTCGCGGTGGTCTTGCCGAAGTAGTGCATCCATTTCAACGATGAATTTTTCCACCTGTGCTGGCGTAGCGGGGGCGATTGGCACGGCCTCGCCAACGGCATAGAGATACCAGCCGGCATCCTTGTCCACTTTGGTCCAGAATTCGGACAATTGAGCCCATTTAAGCAAACTGTACAACAGCCCGCTCATTTGACGCTGGAATTCGTTCTGGGCAGGGTCAGGCTGTGTAGCGGAAGTTTGCATAAGGAACGTTAGGCCGTGAAAGGTATATTTGGCAACCTGCATCTAGTTCCGACATAGCCTTGGCCTCGGCAAAGGTTAGTCTTCACTGAAAGCAAGTCGCCTAATTTTCATTTGGCAACTTGCTTTTCTCTTAGTTCGTCGAGCGTCTTGCAGTCGATGCACAGCGTGGCGGTGGGACGTGCTTCCAGGCGCTTCAGGCCGATTTCGACGCCGCAGCTTTCGCAGTATCCGTAATCTTCGGCTTCGATTTTGCCGATGGTTTCGTTAATTTTCTTGATGAGTTTGCGTTCGCGGTCGCGGTTTCTGAGTTCTAGTGCCATGTCGGATTCCTGGCTGGCGCGGTCATTGGGGTCGGCAAAGATCGTCGCTTCGTCCTGCATGGTATGCACGGTACGGTCGATATCCTGGCTCAGTTCGCCTTTCCAGTCCTCGAGAATTTTGCGAAAATGCGCAAGCTGTCGAGTGTTCATGTATTCTTCATTCTTTTTTGGAACGTAGGGGGTGAATTGTTTGCGTAATTCTGCGGACATGTAAGCTCTACCGTTTTTAGCGAAACCGCTTTAATAACAGAAATTCTGACTTATCGCAAGTTTGGGCAAAAGGAGCAGGCGTGTTAAAGGCTTTGATTTTTGATGTGGACGGCACCCTCGCGGACACCGAGCGTGATGGTCACCGGTTGGCATTCAATGCGGCTTTCCGGGAGTTTGGGTTGGATTGGGAATGGGATGTGCCGCTGTACGGCAAGTTGCTGGAAGTTACTGGTGGCAAGGAACGTATCCGGTTTTATGTGGAGCGTTTCCGGCCGGATTACAGCAAGCCCAAAGATTTTGACGATTTGGTGGTGACCCTGCACAAGGCCAAAACCGGTCATTACGTCGAGTTGCTGGGTCGGGGTGGGATACCCCTGCGTAGCGGGGTCAAGCGGCTGCTTAACGAGGCCAGGGGCGCTGGTATCAGGCTGGCGATCGCGACTACCACTACCCCGGAGAATGTGACCGCCCTATTGGGTAATACCTTGGGTGGCGATCCGGCTGAATGGTTCGAGGTGATTGCGGCAGGTGATGTCGTTCCTGCGAAGAAACCGGCGCCGGATATCTATTTCTGGGCGCTGGACAAGATGAAGCTCGACGCTGCAGATTGCCTGGCGCTGGAAGACTCGGAGAACGGCGTAAGGGCAAGTGTAGGTGCGGGTTTGAAAACCGTTGTAACGATCAACGACTATACGCTGGATCACGATTTCTCTGGCGTGGTGGCGGTGTTGAGCGATCTGGGCGAGCCAGGTCAGCCATTTCGTATGATGAAAGGGGAAGCGACTGGCCAGGAATGTGTCGATCTTGATTTGTTACGGCGCTGGCACGCCGCAGGCTAAGTGCAGGTTACGGTGCGTGCCTTTGGGCCGCCGCTAACGTGTTTTCCAGCAGCGTTGCGACCGTCATCGGACCCACTCCGCCAGGTACAGGTGTGATCCAGGCCGCGCGCTGGCGCGCCTCTTCGAATTCGACATCGCCGCAGATGCTGCCGTCCGGAAGGCGGTTGATGCCGACATCAATCACCGTAGCTCCTTCGCGTATCCATTCACCCTGAATAAATTTTGGTTTTCCTACTGCCACCACCAGAATTTCCGCCTGGCGAATGAAGGCGGGCAGGTCACGGGTGAAGCGGTGGGTGGTGGTGACAGTGCAGCCGGCGAGCAGGAGTTCCAGTCCCATCGGCCGTCCGACGATGTTGGAAGCGCCGACGATCACAGCATGTTTTCCCTTAAGGTTCTCCCCAGTGGTCTTGAGCAGAGTCATAACGCCATGCGGTGTGCATGGGCGCAGCACCGGGATGCGTAGCGCCAGGCGACCGATGTTGTAGGGGTGGAAGCCGTCCACGTCCTTGTCCGGATGGATGCGTTCTATCACGGTTTCGGGGTCGATATGTTGCGGCAATGGCAGCTGAACCAGAATGCCGTCGATACCGGGGTCGTCGTTGAACTGGTCGATCAGCGCCAGCAACGTTTCCTGGGTGGTGGTCGCGGGCAGGTCGTGGGAGACTGAGCGCACATTAGCAGTTTCGCACGAGCGTCGCTTATTGCGTACGTAGATCGCTGAGGCAGGTTCTGCTCCAACCAGGATTACGGCCAGTGCCGGCGCGCGTTTGCCAGCGGCAAGGCGTGCTTCCACCCCTTGCCTGACTTGTTGAAGAATTTGCTCGGACAGCGCCTTGCCATCCAGATTTTTAGCGGTCATAGCGTCTCGACTTAAATATTTTTTCTAAAAATTCACTTCCACCACGCCATTCTGTTTGGCGATGCCGCTGATGACTTCTCCGGACTGGGTGCGCACCGATACTACTTGACCCAGGGTGGCATTCGCGAGCGCCTTGCCTTCAGACGTGACCTGGAACCCGTTTCCTTTCGCCATCAGCTTCACTGTTTGCCCCTGCTGGATGACTTTGGGGGCTCGCAACATATCATGCCGGAAGGGTTGACCCGTTGAGGCGCTATAAATGACGGTTTTACCGATGGCAAGTTCGGGATCCGTGATGACTCCAGGTGGCAGTTGCGAAAGATCATTGCTTTGCATCGCGACATCGGCTGGGCTGACAGTCTGGCCGGCGCTTAAAGGGCGGGTGGCAACGGCGGTCTGCGCCATGATCCTGACGCTGACCGGCACATAAATGGTCCACGGGGTGGCGGATTGGCAGCGCACCCCTACGGTGGAGTTTCCCCACAATCGGCTGCCGGAGGGTAGGAAAGCTTCCGGTGTATCGCATGAGGGCAGTTGCAGGCGTGGGTCAATCGCACCCACAGTCGATGTTACCTCTCCAGGCAGTTCGGCGGTATTCTGTCGCACGAAGTGATCTACAGTCTTGCGGATCATTCCAATATCCTGCCAGCCGGCGCTGGCGCAGGCTGGCGAAAAGGTGGAAAGCAGGCAGCAGAGCGCCACCAAGATGTGCTTGTTGCCAAAAAAAGATCGAGCTGGGAAATTGACCATCAGAGGTACGGAATGGTTGCAGGTTATAGTAATTGTAACCCGAAAACGAAGTTTCAGTGGAGGCTAACGCCTGCTTTATCGGGGCGTTAAGCGCCGCGGCCATACCTAAAAAAGGTATGGATTGAAGCGTGATGTGGCGAGTGCTATGATCCATTGATCAGGTTTCCATCGAGTTGGAGCCTTCAAGTGACCTCAATAATCCTACTCACATGCCGACATTTACCAATCCTACCGATATCGCACGCGAAACCCTGAAGCTTCTTTCCGTTCGGCGCCTTTTGCCGACGCCCGAAAACTACCAGAAAATTTACGATGAAACCTCCGGCAAGCCTTCCGGGGTTGGGAATCAGGGTGCGGACCAGGCGCTACAGAAAATACTGCAAGGGTTGGCCAAAAAAAATCCCGCATTGAGCAAGACATTGGCGCTGATCGACAAGGCTATTGGAGAGCGCGATTGGAAAGAATTTGAATCCGGGATGTCCGCCTTGGTCGGTCAGTCGGGTGGCGAGGAGGCGTCCTGGGCGAATCTGATCAGGGAGTTGCTGAAGCAATGGGATCTCAAGCAAAGTGGGCTTCCCATAGCCAGAAAGAAAGAAGGCGTGGAGCGGGTGTTGATCAATTTCGCCTCGGACTCCAGAAATCTGCACAAAAAACTGCAAGCGTTGGTAAATGCCTGGGCGAAAAATCCGGCTGGCCAGGCAGGTGTGCAAATGGACGAGAGTACATCGGTTTCTGAAGAGAGTGTTCCGGTGCTGGAAGTGCAAGTTTCAACTCCGGTTGTCGGGGTGAAGGCCTTGTCTGTAAGCGCAGATGCGCTGTCGAAGGATAATTTCAGACTATTGCGGGAAATGTTGGCCAAAACTCTGGAAATTGGCATCGTTCCACATTTGACGCAGTTCCCCGAGTTGGCTGGTGAGGCTAACAAATTGGCGGTTATGGTACGTGCTGCGGAAGGCCCTGATGCATTGGAAAAACTGTCCAAGTCACTCAAGCAGTACTGGGTCAAGCTTGAGCTGCGCGGTGAATCCGATGCGGTAATCATGGATGGACTGTTGAAACTTTTGAAGCTGCTGGTGGACAATATCAGCGAGCTTTCTCTGGATGATCAGTGGTTGCATGGCCAGATTGCCGTGGTGCAGGAGATTATTTCTCAACCACTGAATCCACGCGTCATTTACGATGTCGAGCGTAGCTTCAAGGAGTTGATCTACAAGCAGGGAGCGCTTAAGCAGGGGCTGAACGATGCAAAGACGACGCTAAAACATATGGTGACGTCATTTATTGGCCGGTTGGGTGAAATGTCTTCCAGCACGTCTGAATACAATAAAAGAATCGAGGGTTATTCCGAGCAGATTAGCAAGACAGATGATATCAACCAGTTGAACCGGATCCTTGAGAACTTGATGAGCGATACCAAGGGGATGCAGGTTGATATGCAGCGATCGCGCGACGAGATGGAAGAAACTCGCAAGCAGGTGGAGGCTTCCGAGAACAAGATCAAGGAGCTGGAGGCCGAACTGGATAAAACCACCAGTCTGGTGCAAGAAGATTTTCTGACTGGCACACTCAACCGGCGCGGCATGGAAGATGCCTTCCAGCGCGAGTTTGCACGTTCCGAAAGAACCCATACACCGCTTTGCGTGGCACTGTTCGATATCGATTATTTCAAGCGTCTCAACGACACCTACGGCCACGATGCTGGGGACGATGCGCTGATTCATTTGGTGCGTGTGGTCAAGGAAACCTTGCGGCCGACGGACGTAATTGCGCGTTTCGGCGGTGAGGAGTTCGTCATCATTCTGCCGGAGACTGGCGTCGAGGAAGGGACGAAGACCATGATGCGGCTGCAGCGGGAGTTGACCAAGAAATTTTTTCTGCACAAGAACGAGAAGGTATTGATCACTTTCAGTGCTGGCATTGCATTGCGCCAGCCGGATGAGTCGGCTGATGCCATCATCTCACGCGCCGATCAGGCGCTCTACAAGGCAAAGGCAGCGGGCCGTAACCGGGTGTTTGCCGCCGAGTAGTTCCCCCTTGCCGGACAATCTTGCCGAAGGCGGCAATTCTTGCCGCCTTCGAATCGTCCGCTTTCATTTCAAATCTGTCCGGTCCACTTTGCCAGGGCTTTGTTCCTGACCATCTAGTGTTGGCACGTTTTATGCTTTTAACCGATTGAGTGAATTCGATTCGGAGAATGGCAAGTGATCAACGGCATTAACAATGGCTTCAAGTTCATGGAGGATGCGCTGAACCTGCGTGCGTACCGGCAGCAAGTGCTGGCATCCAACATCGCCAATGCGGATACTCCTAATTACAAAGCACGGGACATCGATTTCTCCAAGGAATTGCAGCGCGCCCAAGGCGTGCAGGTGGGGAACCTTGACCTGAGCGCGACCTCATCCCGGCACTTGCAGGCTTCCGTCGGGACATTGAATGCACAAGCGCTTTATCGTGCCGCCGTGCAACCCAGTATCGATGGGAATACCGTGGATATGGATGTGGAGCGGGCCCAGTTCGCCGATAACGCCATCCACTACCAGTTTGCAGTGGAATATCTGCGTGATGGGTTCAGAAAAATGCAATCTGCAATATCTGCAGGTGCGTGATGAATTCAGAGAAAAATAGTCTGCGGTTCGAGGTGAATAATGTCCTTATCTAATGTGTTCAGTATCGCGGGTTCTGCCATGACGGCGCAATCTCAGCGCCTCAATGCGGTGGCGAGCAATCTCGCCAATGCGGACAGTGCAACCAGTTCGACCGGCCAACCCTATCGGGCAAAGCAGGTCGTGTTTAGCGCGATGCCGCTTGGCGGAAGCGGCTCCGGAAGTGCCGGCGTGAAAGTGGCGGGGGTGATCGAGGACCCATCGCCAATGAAGCGCATGTACGACCCGAAACATCCACTGGCGGACGCCCAGGGTTTTGTCACCATGCCCAATGTCAATGTGGTGGAGGAAATGGTCAACATGATCTCGGCCTCGCGCTCTTACCAGAATAATGCGGACATGATGAATACAGCGAAGACGCTGCTGATGAAAACCCTGACCTTGGGTCAATAAGGAGTAAAGAACCATGAGCACAGTTGATGCGGTAACGAGCGGAACCAGTGGTGCAACGACCACAACCAAAAGCGCTGCTCAGGAATCTGAAGATCGATTTCTCAAGCTGCTGGTTACCCAGATGAAAAACCAGGATCCACTTAACCCTCTGGATAATGCCCAGGTGACCTCGCAAATGGCGCAACTGAGCACGGTTAGCGGGATCGAGAAGTTGAATACGTCGTTGCAGGCAATGTCGAGTTCCTTTGCGGCTAGCCAGTCACTACAGGCTGCTGGCATGATCGGACGTAGCGTGCTGGCGCCCGGTTCCAGCTTGCTGTTGCAAGGTGGCGCGGCTGCCGGTGGTTTCAATCTGGCGCAGTCTGTGGATCATGCCGTGGTCACGATTAAGGGCGCGGCGGGCAACACGCTGCACAGCGTGGATTTGGGCGCGCAGCAAGCGGGGAATGTGATGTTCCAGTGGGACGGGATGACGGATAGCGGTGCCAATGCGGCCAACGGGACGTATACCTTTGAAGTGAGTGCGTCTCAGGGCGGTCAGAAGGTGGATGCAGTGAACCTGGCCCTCGGCAGGGTGGGCAGTGTTTCCCTGGGTGCTTCAGGGGTGATGCTCAACACCGATGTGCTGGGTAGTCTGGATGTTGCCACAGTTAAGCAGATTTTTTAGGCGGGAGTAAATCATGAGCTTTCAACAGGGATTAAGTGGACTGAACGCGGCTTCCAAGAGCCTGGATGTCATCGGCAATAACGTGGCCAATACCAACACGGTTGGCTATAAGCAATCTCGTGCCGAATTCTCGGATGTTTATGCGGCATCCTTGTCGGGCGCGGGCTCCTCGAATATCGGCTTGGGCACCCAGGTGTCGACGGTGACGCAGCAGTTTACCCAGGGAAACATCACCGCCAGCAACAACCCCATGGACGTGGCCATTAATGGCCGGGGTTTTTTCCGCATGAGCCAGGGCGGGGCAATCAGCTATACCCGCAATGGCCAGTTTCAAATGGACAAGAACAATTATATTGTTGACGCTCGCGGACTCCAGCTCACGGGTTTTGCGTTGAATGCCACAACAGGTGTTCTCGACACCAGCACCCCGGTGCCTATACAGCTTAACACCGGTGATCAGCCTCCTCTTGCGACCGGAGCTGCTACCACCGCCCCAGGTGTGCTCGCTCAACTAAACCTGGATTCGCGCAATCCCATTATTGCAACCGCCTTCAACTATCAGGATCCCACCACTTTTAATCAGTCCACCTCGTTGGCGATTTATGACTCGCAAGGTAATCCGTATAGCCAAACTCTGTATTTCAAAAAATCAGCTACAAATATTTGGGACGTTTATAGCACCGTTACAAATCCTCAGGGGAACACCATTAGCGTTCCGGCTCCGACGACACCAATTACTACGCTGACATTTGGCACCAATGGTACGCTTACATCTTCTTCATTGGGCGCGGGGAGTCTGACTGTACTGGCTGCGCCTGGGGCCGGTTCGCCAGCTAACTTTATTACACTGTCTGGCGCGAATATTGTCTTTCCGGTCAGCTTTTCCGGCACTAGCCAGTATGGTGCGAGTTTCGGGGTGAATGCGCTCAGTCAAGACGGCTACTCTTCAGGCAAATTGACCGGCACCTCGATTAGTCCGGATGGCTTTATCAAAGGCCGGTATACCAATGGACAGACGAAGACTCTGGGGCAGGTCACTGTAACTAATTTCCAGAATCCACAGGGCTTGCAACCCCTGGGAAACAACCAGTGGGGTGAGACCTCCTCTTCGGGTAACGCGGTTCCCGTGGCCGGCGTGCCTGGGTCGGGGAGTCTGGGGGTGTTGCAGTCTTCCGCAGTGGAAGACTCCAATGTTGACCTGACGGCGGAACTGGTAAACATGATCACCGCTCAGCGGGTTTACCAGGCCAACGCCCAGACGATTAAAACCCAGGATTCCATTATGCAGACCCTGGTTAATCTCAGGTAATAAAAACAGTCCTTAGTGCTGGGTTAAAAGTCCTGAGTAAAATCATTCAGGACTCAGGACTCAGGACTCAGGACTCAGGACTCAGGACTCAGGACTCAGGACTCAGGACTCAGGACTCAGGACTCAGGACTCAGGACTCAGGACTCGTAACCAGGACTAAAAAAACATGGATCGTCTGATCTACATCGCGATGAATGGCGCCAAGCACACCATGCACCAGCAGGCGCAGGTGGCGCACAACCTGGCGAATGCCTCCACCACCGGCTACAAGGCTGAAGCCAATTCATTCCGCGCCTTGCCGGTGCTGGGCGAAGGTGCGCAGACGCGAACCTTCGTCGTGGATTCGACCATTGGGGCGGATTTTTCAACGGGCACGATCCAGAACACCGATCGTGACCTGGACATTGCGGTGCAGGGCAAGGGCTGGATTGCGGTGCAGTCAGCGGATGGCAGCGAGGCTTATACCCGCAACGGCAGTTTGCTGGTTGGCGCCAATGGCTTGCTGCAAACCCGCAATGGTCTGACGGTAATGGGTGACGGCGGCCCGCTGGCAGTGCCGCCAGATGCGGAAGTAACGATTGCCAAGGATGGCACTGTCTCGATCATTCCGATGGGGCAAGCCCCCAATACCGTTGCGACGGTCGGCAGAGTCAAGCTGGTCAATCCTCCGGAGGCAGATCTGGTCAAGAGTGGCGACGGCCTGTTCCGCCTGAATAGCGGCATGCCAGCACCGGCGGATGCCAACGTGGTATTGGCCCAGAAGGCGCTCGAAACCAGCAATGTCAATGCGGTCGATGCGCTGGTCGGCATGATCAGCCTGGCACGTCAGTACGACATGCAGGTGAAGCTGCTGCAAAACGCGGAGAGCAACTCGCAAAAAGCCAACCAAATTATGAATCTGAATGCATAAGGATAAACAACCATGATACGCTCCCTGTGGATTGCCAAAACCGGCCTGGATGCCCAGCAAACCAATATCGACGTGATCTCCAACAACTTGGCGAACGTCAGCACCAATGGCTTCAAGCGGGCACGACCGGTGTTCGAGGATTTGCTTTACCAGACATTGCGTCAGCCGGGAGCCCAGTCTTCGCAGCAGACGCAGCTGCCCACCGGTTTGCAGTTGGGTACCGGTGTGCGCCCGGTGGCTGTGGAAAAGATACACACCCAGGGTAGCCTCCAACAGACCGGCAACAGTCTGGACGTGGCCATCAATGGTAAAGGATTCCTCCAGATACTGATGCCTGATGGAACCACCGCCTATACCCGTGATGGTTCGTTTCAGGTCGACAGCCAAGGGCAGATGGTGACCTCCAGCGGGTATCCGTTGCAACCCGCGATTACCATTCCCTCGAATGCAATCAGTGTGACTATAGGCAAGGATGGCACCGTGACCGTGTTGCAGTCGGGCTCTCCCGCACCGACACAGGTTGGTACCCTGCAATTGGCGGGCTTCATCAATCCGGCCGGCTTGCAGAGTCTCGGCGAGAATCTGTTTCAGGAAACGGCTGCTTCAGGCGCGCCGTCAGCGAATACGCCCGGTACCAACGGTTTGGGGTTTCTCAACCAGAACTATCTGGAAACTTCCAACGTCAACGTGGTGGAGGAGATGGTTAACATGATTCAGGCGCAGCGCGCTTATGAAATAAATTCCAAGGCGGTTACTGTTTCCGATCAGATGCTGCAGAAGCTGACGCAGTTGTGATGAAGATGGGAGGGAGGTGAGGTCATGAAAGCCTTAAAAATTCAATTCGGCATGATGCTGATGTTGAGCCTGACAGCTTTGGTGGGCTGTTCCACAGTGCCCTCGACCAACGTGCACCAGCCGATGAGCGTCAGACCTGCGCCTGCGCCGGAACGCGCTGCATCGGGCGGAGCGATCTACCAAGCCAGTTACTCAAGGCCCTTGTTCGAAGACCGGCGTGCCCGCAATGTTGGGGATGTGCTCACCATTAACATCGTCGAATCAACCAGCGCCAGCAAAAATGTCAGTTCTACAGCAGGGAAAACAAGTAGCGTCGCTGAAACGGCGGCTACCCCCACAATTTTTGGCTATACCCCCTCACCATCGAAACTGGGCGTTGCTGGAATTTTGGGTGGAGCGGCTAATTTTGATACTAGTGTCACGGCGTCTGGCTCCCAGAAGTTCGAGGGTAAAGGTGATTCATCCCAGAAGAATGCTTTGCTGGGAATGCTCACTGTGACGGTTATAGACGTACTGCCGAATGGTAATTTGCTGGTTAGCGGCGAGAAGCAGATGGGGATTAATGAGGGAACCGAATATGTCCGGTTCTCAGGCGTGGTGAATCCGAGCACGATTTCCTCGGCGAATGTGGTTACTTCGACTCAGGTAGCGGACGCACGGATCGAGTTTAAGGGTCGGGGTGAGATGGATTCCGCCCAAGTCATGGGCTGGATGACCAAATTTTTCCTGTCGGTGCTGCCTTTCTGATAAAACAAAACAAGCGTCTTTCACATTTGCTCTCTCCCCTGCTTGTAGGAGAGAGAGCTTCGTAGTTAAGGAATAATCCTGCTTCTATGGAGTTCTCCAGATAATCTTGCCGCAAGCGGCAATTCTTGCCGCTGCTTTTTTCCGCTCCATATTTGTAACTTCTCGTTTTGGCTGGGATTGTTCTGCGCCATGAAGCCCCGTCTTTAATCCCTATACAGGCTACTCTCAAAAGGGGCAATCCCTCTCCCCAACCCTCTCCCGCAAGCAGGAGAGGGGGTAATCATGTAAGGTGATTATTATGAATTGGCACGCTTCATGCTTGTTGGTGGTTAAGTTTAATTGTGCAGCGAGCAACAGGTTGTTGTGCTGATGGCCGGGAGTCGAAATGAAACTATCTTTAAAAATTATCGTGCTTGTGACGACAGTGCTTATTGCGCTGCCTGCCCAGGCGGAGCGCATCAAGGATTTGGCATCGATCCAGGGCGTGCGTAACAACCAGCTGATAGGCTACGGCTTGGTGGTGGGGCTGGATGGCAGTGGCGACCAGACGACCCAGACGCCATTCACAGTGCAGAGCGTCATCAGCATGCTGGGCCAACTCGGTGTGAACTTGCCTCCGGGAACCAGCTTGCAACTGAAAAATGTGGCGGCGGTGACGGTAACCTCCTCGCTTCCTCCCTTCGCCAAGCCGGGTCAGACCCTGGATATCACCGTGTCTTCCATCGGTAATGCCAAGAGCCTGCGCGGCGGCACTTTGCTGATGACGCCGTTGAAGGGTGCGGACAGCCAGGTTTATGCCATGGCGCAAGGGAATTTGCTGGTCGGCGGCGTGGGCGCCTCATCCGGTGGCAGTAGCGCTCAGGTGAACCAGTTGAGTGTTGGCCGCATCACCGATGGCGCTACAGTGGAGCGGGCCGTAGACATGCCTCTGGGGCAGGGCGACTACATTACGCTGGAGTTGAAGGATTCCGACTATACCACCGCCAGCCGGGTCGTGACCTCGATTAACCGTTCCTTCGGGGAGGGTTCTGCCAATGCAGAGAACGGCCGTGTGATCAGGGTATTGGCGCCGCGCGACATCAACCAGCGAGTTTCTTTTCTGGCGCGCATGGAAAATCTGACAGTGACTCCGGGTGAATCCCTGGCCAAGGTCATCATGAACGCACGTACCGGTTCGGTGGTGATGAACAAGTCGGTCATGGTGGAGGCTTGCGCCGTCGCACATGGTAATCTGACCGTTTCCATCTCCAGCGAACCTCAGGTTAGCCAGCCAGCTCCTTTAGCCAAGGGAGAAACGGTGGTCACCCAGCAGGCGCAGATCGAAATTAAAGCGGAAAAGGGTGGGCTGGTGATGCTGCCGCGCAGTACTTCGCTAAATGATGTCGTGAAGGCGTTGAACGCGGTAGGCGCGACACCACAGGACCTGCTCGCGATTCTTCAGGCGATGAAGGCTGCGGGAGCACTGCGCGCTGAACTAGAAGTCATTTAGGAAAAATAATGATAGGGACGCAGGACATTTCATCCCGGTTCGCGCTTGACGTCCAAAGCGTGGACAAGCTTCGCTTGCAGGTAAAACAGGATCCCGATGCCGCACTTAAGGCTGTCGCCCAGCAGTTCGAAGGTATTTTCATGAACATGATGTTGAAGAGCATGCGTGAAGCGACCCCGAAGGATGGGATGTTAGATAGCGAGCAGGGGAACCTTTATACCCAACTGTTCGACCAGCAACTGGCGCAGAAGCTGTCCACGGGCAAGGGCCTCGGCGTGGCGGATATGTTGGTAAAACAGTTGGCCCGTTCCGGACTGGTTGCTTCCAACCCCAATCTGGAAAAAGCAGCTCAGGAAAAAATAGCGCAGCCCCCGATGGTTCTGGAAAAATCCAAACAAATTGATTCGCCCAAGCCGCTGCAGCAGTGGACTGAGCGTGTGGAGAGCGCTACACCCGCCTTCAAGAACCCCAAGGAGTTTGTCGACAAGTTGTGGCCGCATGCGGTCGAAGCGGGCAAAGAACTGGGTATCCCACCCCATTTCCTGCTCGGCCAGGCGGCACTGGAGAGTGGCTGGGGAAAGCGCGCAATTCGCGGTCAGGACGGACAGGACAGTCTCAATCTGTTTGGCATTAAGGCTGGCGCGAAATGGGGCGGAGAGGTGGTGGCTGCGGCTACCACCGAATACGTTAATGGCGTGCCTCAGGCCAGGCGTGAAGGGTTTCGCGCCTACGGCTCCTATGCGGAAAGCTTTCGCGACTATGCGGCGCTGTTACGAAACAATCCGCGCTATCAGGGAGCGTTTGGGCAGGATATAGATGCGGCAGGTTTTGCCCGTGTGATGCAGCAGGCGGGTTACGCGACTGACCCGATGTATGCCAGCAAACTTGCGCGCGTGGTAAACAGCGAAACCATGCGGCAGGCATTGGCTGGATAGTCTCAAGTTTTGCTGGTTTTTGCCGATAATTAAACAATTGGTTCCACCTGAAAAGCCGCTTTCGAGGTGGCAGGGCGGAAAGGAGATGGCAGATGAGTACCTTTTCAATCGGTGTAAGTGCATTGTCGACAGCCCAGGCAGGCTTGCTGACGACCGAACACAATATCAGTAACGTAAACACCGCAGGCTTTCATCGCCAGGAGATCGTCCAGAGCACCAATATCCCACAATATACCGGCATCGGCTTCCTCGGTCAGGGCGTGCATGTGGATACAGTAAAACGCATTTACAGCCAAATGCTGGACGGTCAGCTGATGCAGGCGCAAACCCAGTCCAGCCAGCTGGAATCCTACTACGCTCAGATCAAACAGCTGGATAATATGCTTGCCGATCCCAGCGCCGGGGTGTCTCCGGCATTGCAGGAGTTCTTCAATGGCGTACATGATGTGGCGACCAGCCCGGCCTCGATTCCGTCACGCCAGGCGATGCTAAGTGGTGCCCAGACGATGGTTGCTCGTTTCCAGGCCATTAACCAGCGCTTCACGGAGATCCGCGATGGCGTGAATAGCGAGGTAAGGAGCAGCGTTGGAGTCGTCAATTCCTATGCTCAGCAGATTGCCAACCTCAACCAGCAAATCGGGATTGCTCAGGGCGCGGCGGGTAGCCAACAACCGGCTAATGATCTGCTGGATCAGCGTGACCAGTTGATCGGGGAGCTTAACAAGATTATCAAGGTGTCGACGGTCAAGCAGAACGACGGCAGTTTGAATGTCTTTATTGGGAATGGGCAGACTCTGGTTCTCGGCGCACAGTCTTTTACCATGGGGGCAGCCCCTTCTCTGGAAGATCCGGAGAGGTTGGACGTAGGAGTGAGTTATGGTGGGAGCACCATTCTGCTCCCCAAGGGAAGCCTGACGGGCGGCACTTTAGGGGGGCTGCTGGCGTTTCGCGATGAGACGCTGGATTCTGCCCAGAATGCATTGGGACGAACTGCAATCGGACTTGCGCAGACATTCAATGATCAGCACCGACTTGGCATGGACCTGCAAGGTCAGCCGGGTGGATATTTTTTCAATGTGACAGGTTCGACGGGTGTGTCAGGGCAGAATGCGGTTCCCTATGCCAAGGTGGTTCCCAACACCAATAACAATGCCGCTTCCGGCAATCCGACCGTGACGCTGAGCAATGTTGCCAGCGTGACGACGAGTGACTACCGTCTCAGCTACAGTGCTGCGGGTTATTCATTAACCCGGCTTTCTGACAATGCCTCGCTGTTTTCCGGCGCTGCTCTGCCGCAGACGGCAGATGGTCTGTCCATCGTCGCGCCAGGGGTCGTGACGGCAGGAGATAGCTGGCTGTTGCAGCCCACTCGTAATGGAGCAAGGGATATTGGCGTAGCGATAAGCGATACGGCAAAAATTGCCGCAGCCGCTCCAATCATGACCTCAGCTACGCTGGGTAATATTGGTTCGGGCACGATCAGTGCCGGCAGCGTAAACTTGCCGCCCCCTCCCAACGCCAATCTGCTAGATAACGTCAGGATCGCATTCATCGATGCGACCCACTTTAGCGTGACCGACAACACAACCTCTACCGTGCTTGCGGCCAGTGTCGTGTACAACCCCGTTTCTGGCGCTACGCTGACCTATAATGGCTGGACGACGCAGCTGAACGGCACCCCGGCAACGGGCGATACGTTCATTGTCGGAACCAACGCCGGTGGTGTGTCCGACAACCGCAATTCCCTGCTGTTGGCGGGTTTGCAAACTCAAAATACCCTTGCCGGTGGGACAACGACTTACCAGGGGGCTTACAGCCAGCTAGTCAGCTTCGTGGGCAACAAGACTCGTGAGGTCGAGGTGACGGCCAAGGCACAGACAAACTTGGTGTCGCAAACTCAGCAGGCGCAGCAGGCCATGTCCGGTGTCAATCTCGATGAGGAAGCGGCAAATCTGATGCGTTACCAGCAGGCTTATCAGGCCGCTGGAAAAATGCTGCAGATTTCCACTAGTTTGTTTGATGTTTTGCTCGGCCTGGGTAAATAAGGGGTGAATCATGCGCATCAGCACTAATACAATATACGATCTGGGTGTCGCTGGCATTCAGCAGTCGACCTCCGATTTGATCAAGACCCAGCAACAGGTTTCTTCCGGCCGTCGGATTTTGTCTCCTTCAGATGATCCGGTGGCATCCGCACGAGTGCTTGATCTTTCACAATCGCAATCGCTTAACAAGCAGTACGACACCAATGCGGGATCGGCAACCAGCAGCCTTGGCCTGGAAGAAAGCATGCTGAGCAGCGTTGGCAACCTGATCCAGGATGTGCGGACTTCCGCGCTCCAGGCGGCCAATGCGTCCTTGAATGACCAGGACCGTGCCAGTATCGCGACTGATCTGCGTAGTCGCTATCAGGAGCTGCTTGGGTTGGCGAACAGCACAGATGGCAATGGCCAGTATATGTTCTCAGGCTACAAAGGGATAACCAAGCCGTTTGTGGAAACCTCGTTGGGCAATGTGACCTATCAGGGGGATCAGGGGCAGCGCCTGATCCAGATCAGCCCGTCACGGCAGATGGCGGTGAGCGATTCCGGCGCGGATGTTTTTCAGCGCATCAAGAACGGGAATGGCACGATCACAAGCGTAGCGGCAGCGGTAAATACCGGCACAGGCATCATTGATCCGGCGACGGTGACCAACCTGGCAGATACCAATCTGCGTCAGCCTGTTACCATTACTTTCACCAGCCCTACCACTTTTGACGTTTCCAGTCCGTCATCCGCCCCTCCCATAGCTTTAGTAGGTGTGCCCTATACGTCAGGTTCGACGATCAGCTACAACGGCTGGAGCATGAACATCAAGGGAACTCCGGTGTCGGGAGATGCCTTCGCTGTGCAGCCCAGTACCAATGTGGATATGTTCAAGACACTCGGTGACTTGATTACCCAGCTCGAAACTCCTGTTCAGGGTAGTGCAGGGGCCTCTGCCAAGCTCAACAATGGCATCAATACGGCCATACAGAATTTTGACCAGTCGCTGCAAAATATCCTGACAGTGCGGGCCTCGGTTGGTGCGCGCATGAAGGAAGTTGATTCGGTTAAAAGCACGGGCGAGGATTTGCAGTTGCAGTACCAGCAGACCATTTCAAGCTTGCAGGATCTGGATTACGCCAAGGCGATTACCGATCTGACACGCCAGCAGACTATGCTGGAAGCGGCACAGAAGTCTTTCACGAAAGTTCAGGGTCTCTCCCTGTTCAGTTATATGTAGGTGTCTTTGTTACGACGCGGAGAACAGCTTAAGTACTCCATCCAGGCCAGGGTTTTCCAGCGCGTAATGAGTCTGTGACTTGACCACGGGTTTTGCGCAATAGGCGATGCCAATTCCAGCAGCAGCCAGCATTTTCAGGTCGTTGGCACCATCGCCGATGGCGATAGTCTGTTCCTTCGTTAATCCAAGCTTTATTCGAATTTTGTCCAGGCACTCAGCCTTGCCCTGGCCGTCGAGAATCTTGCCCGAAATCCTTCCGGTCAGCTTACCATCCCTGATTTCAACTTGGTTTGATACCGCGTAATCGAGTCCCAGCCGGATTTTCAGTCGCTCTGTAAAAAAATTGAAGCCACCGGAAATGAGCAGGGTTTTAATGCCCAGACGCTTGAGCTCGGCGATCAACTGTTCCGCGCCGGGGCTGAGACTCACCCACTCGTCGTAGACGCGCTGCAATATGCTTTGATCCAGGCCCTTGAACAGCGCAACACGACGGGTCAGGCTCTCGCTGAAGTCGATCTCGCCTCGCATGGCGGCTGCCGTGATCGGTGCCACCTGTTCCCTGATGCCGGCGAGGTCGGCGATTTCATCCAGAGTCTCCACCGTGATCAGGGTGGAATCCATGTCCAAGGCCACCAAGCCGAATTCGGCGAGGCGGCGTTTCTCCGGCATCAATCCAGTACGTGCGATACCAGTCCGTCAGCCAGCTTGGGCTCGAACCAGGTGGATTTGGGCGGCATCACCTCGCCCGCATCGGCGACCGCCATCAGGTCTTCCATGCGGGTTGCGAACAGGGCGAAGGCTGCGGCCATTTCTCCGCTGTCGACGCGTTTTTCCAGTTCCTCCAAGCCACGGATGCCACCGACGAAGTCGATGCGCTTGTCGCGGCGCGGGTCGTTGATGCCGAGCACCGGCGCGATAAGGTGATTCTGCAGCAGGCTGACATCGAGGCGGCCGACTGGATCACTTTGCGGAATCAAGTCGGTGCGTATTTCCAGGCGGTACCACTGGCCGGGCAGATAGAGACCGAACTCATTGGGTTTCGCCGGCTTGACCTGAGAGGCGCTCGCCTGCACCGAGAACTGTTCGCTAATGCGCTTGAGAAATGCGTCCTTGTCCAGGCCATTCAGGTCGATGACGACACGGTTGTAGTCCATGATTTTCATCTGGTGATGGGGGAAGATCACGGACAGGAAATAGTTGTAGCTTTCCTCGCCGCTGTGCTGCGGGTTGGCGGTCTTGCGGGCGGCGCAGACGCGCGAGGCAGCAGCCGAGCGGTGGTGGCCGTCGGCGATGTAAATCGCAGGCATGGCGTCGAAGGCGGCAGAAAGTCTGGCCAGCGTTGCGCTGTCGCGTATCACCCAGATTGTATGGCGGATAACGTCGTCGGCAGTCACGTCGGCATCCGGCGCGGCGGATGCGGCGAGCGCCAGGATCTCGTCCACTTCCGGCGCATTGGGGTAGGCCAGCAGCACCGGGCCGGTCTGGGCATTCAGCGCGTCGATCTGGCGTACTCGGTCGTCTTCCTTGTCGGGCCGGGTGAATTCGTGCTTGCGGATGCGGTTGGTGTCGTAATCCGCTACCGAAGCAGCTGCGACCAGGCCGATCTGGCTGTGGCCGCCCATGATCAGGCGGTAGGCGTAATAGCAGGGCGCAGTGTCGCGCGCCAGTATGCCTTCAGCCAGCATTTTTTTCAGGTTCTCTGCTGCCTTGGCGTAGACCTCGGGTGCATAAGGATTGGTGCCCGCCGGCAGATCGATTTCCGGCTTGGAAATGTGCAGGAAGCTCCACGGATGGCCTTCGGCACGCACCCGCGCCTCGTCGGTGGAAAGTACGTCGTAAGGTGGGGCTGCGACATCGGTGGCGCGGGATGGGGCGGGTCTGAGACCTGTAAAGGGGCGGATCAGGTGCATGAAGAATTCCTTGGTTTTTTAATCCGCCTATTTTAACCGCCATTGACGTCGTCAACTATAAAAAAGCGCGGTAATGCAACTTTATGGGGCTATGCTGCCAAGAAAGAACGCTGGTATATACTTGACCAGAGAACTGTATAAATATTCGTCATTGCCCGTATTTGTAATGCTATTCATGTCGTAGTGCCTCGATCGGATCCAGTTGCGCCGCCTTCTTAGCTGGGAAATAGCCAAACACCAGCCCCACCGCCGCGGAGAAGACAAACGCAATGACGACGATGCCAGCATTGAACACGAACGGCACGTTCAACACCGAGGCCAGTCCCACCGAGGCAGCTAGCGCCAGCACGATGCCCACCAGTCCGCCGAAGGACGACAGCACCGCCGCCTCAACCAGAAATTGCAGCAGGACTTCGCGTTCCAGCGCGCCGATGGCGAGCCGGATGCCGATCTCGCGCGTGCGTTCGGTGACTGACACCAGCATGATGTTCATGATGCCGATGCCGCCTACCAGCAGGCTCACCGCCGCCACCGCACCGAGCAGGGCGGTGAGCACCTGGGTGGTGGCGGTGAGCATTTTGGTGATTTCCTTCATGTCCATGACGTTGAAGTTGTTCTCCTCGTTCTCGGACAGATGGCGCCGTTCACGCATCAGGTGCTCGATATCCTGCTGTACACGGGTAGTGGACACGCCATCGCGCACCGATACCTGGATGATGTTGACGTCCTGGTTGCCGGCGATGCGGCGCTGGAAGGCGCGCAGCGGGATGATGACCAGGTCGTCCTGATCGGTGCCCATGGTGGACTGGCCCTTGGACTCCAGGAGGCCGATCACTTCACAGGCGATTTTCTGCAGGCGGATGCGCGCCCCGATCGGATCCTGGTTACCGAATAGCTTCTGCCGCACGGTCTGCCCGATCACACACGCTGCCGCGCCCGCGCGTTGTTCGCTGTCCGTGAACAGCCGACCGGACTTGGCCACCCAGTTGCGCGCCTTGAAGTAGTCGTCGGTGCTGCCGGTGATCTGGGTGGACCAGTTGGCGTTGCCGTATACCACCGTCATGGAACGCGAGGTCGTCGGCGCTACAGCCACCAGTTGCGGAATGTCGCGCGCCAGCGCAACCGTATCATCCACGCTGAATGGTGCAGCGCCCACAGTCTGCCCCGGGCCCATACGTTTGCCAGGGCTGATGATGAGCAGATTGCTGCCGAGGCTGGCGATCTGCTGGGTCACCTGCACGGTCGCACCGCCGCCCAGGGTTACCATGATGATGACCGCGGCCACCCCTATGACGATGCCGAGGATGGTGAGGAAAGAACGCAGCACATTGCGCCGGATCTCGCGCATGGCTAGTAACAAAGCATTCCAGAGCATCACGCACCCCCTTCGTGTTGGATCTCGTGCTCGGGTACGACCAGGCCGTCGCGGAAATGCACGGTGCGCCGGGCATAGGCCGCCATGTCCGGCTCGTGGGTGACCATGACGATGGTGATGCCCTGATCAAAGTTGAGCCGGGTGAGGATGTCCATGATCTCCTGACTGCGCGCGGTATCCAGGTTGCCCGTCGGCTCGTCGGCGAGCAGTACGGCAGGTTGGGTGACGATGGCGCGGGCGATGGCTACGCGCTGCTGCTGGCCGCCGGACAGTTCGCCCGGGGTGTGATGCTCCCAGCCACTCAAGCCCACCGCCGCCAGCGCCTCCTGGGCACGCTGGTGACGCACTTCGACTGGGTCACCGCGATAGATAAGCGGCAGTTCGACGTTTTCCAGTGCCGTGGTGCGATTGAGCAGGTTATAACCCTGGAATATGAAGCCCAGGTAATGACGCCGCAATATTGCGCGCTGGTCGCGGCTGAGGCTGCCCACCGTCACACCCTGGAACAAATAGCTGCCGGTAGTAGGCGTGTCGAGGCAGCCGAGGATGTTCATGCAGGTGCTCTTACCCGAGCCGGAGGGACCCATCACAGCGACGAACTCGCCGGACTGAATGACGAGGTCGACGCCGCGCAGCGCCTGCATCGCCGCCGTGCCACGGCCGAAGGTCTTGGTGACCTGGCGCAGTTCGATGACGGGAACGCTGGTGGTGTCCATGGTTACTTATTCGCTTCAATCACATCCACCACCACCGCCATGCCTGGTTCGAACTTGCCTTCCTTAACCTCGGTCATGATGCCGTCGGTCATGCCGATCTTGAGCATCACCTTTTCCGGCTTGCCATCGCGCAGCACCCACACGTGGGGCTGCTTGTCCTCGGCGCTATCCGCTGCTTTGGGCGCTGAACTGGGGGGGCGCGGTAGCATGCTGCTAACCAGACCGCCCCCACCCTTGGGTTTGGGTGCGGCTTGCGGCGGTGTGAAGCGCAGTGCGGCGTTGGCCACAAGTAGAACGTCCTTGGCCTGCTGCACCGTGATGTTGGCGGTGCCGGTCATACCCGGCCGCAGCAGCAGATCGGTATTGTTCACCTTGAGCACGGTTTCATAAGTGACCACACCGGCCACGGTCTTGGAACCGAATCGCACCTGGGTGATGCGCGCCGGAAAGCTGCGGTCGGGATAGGCATCGACGGTGAAGGTCGCCGTCTGGGCTTCGCGCACCTTGCCCACATCGGCCTCATCCACGTCCACGTGCAGTTCCATTTGCGTCAGGTCTTCGGCCAAGGTGAACAGCACCGGGGTCTGGAACGTGGCGGCGACGGTCTGGCCAGGTTCGGCGGCGCGCTTCAATACCACGCCCTTGATCGGCGAGCGGATCACGGCCTTGGCAAGATCAGTGCGCTGTGCTTCCAGGGTGGCTTCCGCCTGGGCGACGGTGGCACGGGCATTGGCCTCGTCGGCGATGGCGCGGTCGAGGTTGGCCTTTGCCGTATCCATCTCGGCTTTCGACGGCACTTTGCCGCCGCTGGCATCCTGTACCTGCACCAGCCGCGCCAGTTTGGCCTTCGCCTCGCTGACGGTCGCCTGGGTTTGCAGCACGCGGGCACGTGCGGCTTCTGTTGATGCGGCTGTTTGCTTCACCTGCGCTTCCAGCTTGGTGGTCTCGATTTTCGCCAGCACCTGGCCGCGAGTGACTTGGTCGTTGTAATCGACTTCTACTGTCTTGATGGTGCCGGAAATTTCACTACCCACGTCCACCTGGTTGGTGGGCTGGAGCGTACCGGTGGCGGAAACCATCACGGTGAGGCCGCCGCGTTTGATTTCCTGTGTCTGGTACTGTACCAGGCCACTGGATTGACGGCCGAACCAGAACAACGCCAAAAGCACGACGGCCAGGGCGATACCACCCCAGACCAAGTAGGGTTTCAGTCGCGAAGTTACTTTGGACTGTCGGTCGAGGCCGAGTGTTTTGGCCACATCGTTGGCGGGGGTGCTCATGATTTTTCTCCTGAGGATTCGATGCTCCAGCCGCCGCCCAAGGCTTTAAAAAGGCGTGCCAGGTTGGAGGTGACTGCGGCCTCGCTCAGGCTCAACTGGTCTTGCAGGGATAAGAGCGAGCGCTGGGTATCCAGCACCGTCAGAAAGTCAATCAGGCCGGCGGCATACTGGCTGGCGGCAAGCCCCGCCGCACTTTGTGCCGATTGCACGGCGTCTTTCAGTGCGGCGCGTCGGTTCAGCTCCTCGGCGTAGGCGACCAGCGCGTTTTCCACATCGCGCAATGCCCCGAGCACGGCCGACTCGTAGCGAATCAACGCCTGCTCCTGTAAGGCGTTCTGCACTTCGATGTTCTGCCGGATGCGTCCGGCATCGAACAGCACCCAGCCGGCATTGGCTGCGACGGAGAACATGCGAGCGCTGGCCTGCAACAGGTTGGTGCTGGAAAGCGCTTGCAGGCCGAGGGTGCCGGAAAGCGAGAAATTGGGATACAAGGCGGCGGTCGCCGCGCCCACCTGTGCGGTCGCTGCCGCCAACTGGCGCTCGGCGCGGCGCAGATCCGGACGGTTGCGCAGGGTGTCGGCGGGGATGCCCACGGCCACTTCGGTTGGTGTTTGCGGAATCGCCGTCGTTGTCTCCAGTTCCGCGAGTTCGCCGGCCTTGCGTCCCAGCAGTACGGCGAGCCGGTTTTTGGACTGTTCCAGTCCCGTTTGCAACACGGGAAGCTGGGCGCGGGTCTGTTCCAGATTGAGCCGGGCCTGATCCTCGTCCAGTTGCGTGGTGAGACCAGCCTCATAACGCCAGCGGGCGATCTGCCAGGTTTCCCTCTGGCTGGCGAGATTGGATAGTGCAATGGCTAGCCGCGCCTGATAGGCGCGCACCTCGACATAATTCAGTGCCACTTCCGCCAGCAGGCTCACCTGCACATCGCGCAGGTCTTCTTGGGAAGCCTCAAGGTTAGCTGTGGCCGCCTCCAAGGCGCGGCGCTTGCCGCCAAAGACGTCGAGCTCCCAGCTGGCATCGAACTGCGCGGACCAAGTCTCGTTGACGTTGCCGCCGCCGAAGCCCATTTCCTCGCTGGAACGGCTGCGATTGGCGCCGGCAGCGGCATTCAAGGTTGGAAAACGGTCGGCTGCGGATACCCCGCGGCGGGCGCGCGCCTCGCGTAGTCGCGCCTGCGCCAGTTTCAGGTCCAGGTTGTTGGCCGTCGCTTGCTCGATCAGCCGCGACAGCTGCGGGTCGTCGAGACCGTTCCACCACTGGGCGAGTTGCGCAGCTTCGGGTGAGACGGATTTCAAGCCGCCTTTCATGGCGCTGTGCCAAGCCGCCGGGACAGATGCTTCGGGCTTCCGATAGTCGGGCCCGACCGCGCAGCCGGCGAGCAGCAACGCCAGTGCCATGCCAGCCAGCTTCGTCGTTTCTGTCATGTCAAACATGCTCACCGTTTTCCTCTCCCACTCCAGTCATTTCACAGCCCACCGCCGCCCAGAGCCTTGTAAAGCTGGGCGGCAGCGGTGAGCCATGCGTGCCGGGTTTGCACCGTGGCTTGCTGGGCGGAAAAGGATTCACGCTGCGCATCCAGCACTTCGAGGTGGCTGGTGACACCTGCCTTGTAGCGGGCTTCCGCCAGGCGCAGGCGCTCGTTCTGGGCCTTTTCTGCAGCCTGCTGCGCGCGCAGTTGCTCAACCAGATAGGTACGGGCTGAGAGGAGGTCGGCGACTTCGCGGAAAGCCTGCTGGATGGCCTTCTCGTACTCGGCCACGGCGATGACCTTGCGGGCCTCGGCGAGATCCACCCCGGCGGCGCTGCGGCCGCCATCGAACAGCGGCAGGCGCAACGCCGGCTGGAAATTCCAGCTCTCGCTGCCGCCTCCGAATAGCCCTGAAAGCGCGCTGCTCGCCGTCCCCAGGCCGGCGGTCAGGCTAATGCGCGGCAGGAAAGCAGCGCGTGCGGCACCGATGTTGGCATTGGCGGCAATCAGTCTTTTTTCCGCAGCCAGCACGTCAGGGCGCTGGAGCAGTACTTCCGCAGGCAGGTCCGCGGCTAGGTCGGCAACGATGTCCTGATTCAGTAGCGTTCGTCCCTCGGGCAGGCTGGACGGTTGCTGGCCGACGAGCAGCACCAGCGCATTCGCGGCGGCGGCCTGCTGGCGTTGCAGGCTGGCGAGCTCCGCGCGCACTAGCTCCAGTGCGCCATCCGCCTGCAGGTAGTCGAGGTCGCCAGCCAGCCCCACTTCCCGCCGGTGGCCGATCATAGTGCGGGTTTCCTCGCGGCTCTTCACGGTTTCTTGTGCAAGCCGTGTGCGCTCGTCCATCTCCAGCAGGCTGAAATAGGCGTTGGCGACCTCGGAAATGAGCGACAGGCGCAGGGCGCGCTGGGCCTCCTCGGTGGCAAGGAAGCTAGACAGTGCTGCTTCATCCAGACTTTTTACCCGGCCCCAGAAATCCAGCTCGAAAGACAGCATGGAGAGCCCGATGTCGTAGCGACGGGTGGTATTTGCTTTTCCGGTGGAGGAGAGGTCGCCCGGCGTGCGCACCGATTGCCCCCCGGCGGCGGCATCGACGCCGGGCAACCGGTCGGCGCGAGTGATGCCATGGAGGGCGCGGGCTTCTTCGACGCGCGCGGCGGCGATGCGCATATCGCGGTTGTGTTCGAGAGCAGCCGCGATCAGGGCTTGCAGCCTTTGGTCGGGGAAGAAGCTGCGCCAGTCGATTTCGGCTGCCTTGCGCACGCCGTCCGGCTGGGCAGTTTGCGGCCATTGTGCGGCAACCGGCGGCTCGGGCCGCTGGTAATCGGGCATCAGCGAACAGCCTGCCAAAGCGGTGCCCAGGGCGATGATGAGTGACTTATACATGATCGTTCTCCTCGTGTCGGCGGGCATGGCCGGGGAAGATCTTTCGCACCACGACGAAAAACACCGGCACCAGGAATATTGCCAGGAAGGTGGCCGCGAGCATGCCGCCGATTACGCCGGTTCCGATGGCGTGACGACTGTTGGCCCCGGCCCCGGTTGAAATCGCCAGTGGCAGCACGCCCAGAATGAAGGCGAAGGAGGTCATCAGGATCGGCCTGAAACGCAGTCGGCAGGCCTCCAGAGTGGCCTCGACCAGCCCCATGCCTTTCTCCTGCAAGTCACGGGCGAACTCGATGATCAGAATGGCGTTCTTGCTGGATAGTCCGATGATGGCGATTAGGCCCACCTTGAAATAGACGTCGTTGGGCAAGCCGCGCAACGTTACCGCCAGGGTTGCGCCGAAGATCCCCAGTGGTACTACCAGAAGCACGGCAAAGGGAATCGACCAGCTTTCATACAGCGCGGCCAGCGCGAGGAAAACCACCAGCAGCGACAGTGCAAACAGGAAGGGTGCCTGGCTGCCGGAGAGTTTCTCCTCGAACGAGGTGCCGGACCACTCGAAGCCGAATCCTGGAGGCAGATTTTTGGCCAGTTCCTCCATGGTCTGCATCGCCTCGCCGGTGCTGTGACCGGGCGCCGGGTTACCGGCGATTTTCATGGCGGGCAGCCCGTTGAAACGATCCAGCTTGGGTGAACCGACGATCCAGCGGGGCGTGACCAGTTCGGCCAGCGGCACCATTCCCCCCGCCTTGTTCTTGACCGACAGACGCAGGAGCATTTCCGGCGTGGTGCGCAAATCTGCCTCGGCTTGCATCTGCACCCGCAATATCCGGCCTTGGCGCTCAAAGTCGTTGATGTAGGCGACCCCCAGGGTGGATTGCAGAGTTTCGTTGAGGTCGGCAATGGAAACGCCGAGGGTCTCAGCTTTGCGCCGGTCGATGTCTAGCAACAGCTGCGGTCCTGCCTCCTGACCTTCCGGCCGCACACCGGCCAGGTTATGATTCTGCCCGGCCAGCCCCAGCGCCATGTTGCGCGCTTCCAGCAATTTTTCGCGGCCGAGACCGGCGCGGTCCTGCAGGCGAAAGTCGAAGCCGCCGGTGGAGGCGAGTTCAGGAATGGGTGGCGGGTTAACCGCAAAAATCATCGCCTGCTTGATCTGGAATAGCGCCATGTTGGCGCGCTGCACCAGCGCCGTGGAGGAATGCTCCAGGCCCTTGCGCTCATCCCAGTCCTTGAGCCGCACGAAAGCGAGGGCTGCGTTCTGGCCACGACCAAAGAAGGAGAAGCCGACCACACCGATGACTTTGGCCACTTCCGGCTGCTTGAGGTAATACTGCTCGACTTGGGTGAGCACCTCGATGGTGCGTTCCTGCGAGGCACCCGGTGGCAGTTGTACCATGTTGATGAAATAGCCCTGGTCTTCGTCGGGCAGGAAACTGCCGGGCAGGTGCATGAACAGCCAGCCGGTGGCGCCGATGATGGCGGCGTAAAGCACCAGGTAGCGCCCGGTTTTTCCGATCGCGCGTGCGACCCAGGATTGATAGCCCTGAGTGGTGCGGTCGAAAAAGCGGTTGAACCAGCCGAAGAAGCCCTTGCTGGGCCGATATTCCTTGCCCGGTTCGTGCTTGAGCAGCGTGGCGCACAGGGCTGGCGTCAGCGTCAGCGCCATCAGGGCCGAGAACAGCATGGTGAGGATCAGGGTGACGGCAAACTGGCGGTAGATCACGCCAACCGAGCCGCCGAAAAAAATCATCGGCGCGAATACCGCCGACAACACCAGGGTGATGCCGACGATGGCATTGAAGATCTGGTCCATCGCCTTACGCGCCGCTTCCCGAGGCGCCAGCCCTTCCGAACGCATGATGCGCTCCACTGCCTCCACCACCACGATGGCATCGTCCACCACAATACCGATGGCCAGCACCATGGCGAACAGGGTAAGCACGTTGATCGAGTAGCCGAAGACATACAGTCCGGCCAAGGCGCCCGTCAGGGCGACCGGCACGACGATGGTGGGAATCAGGGTGGCGCGGAAATTCTCCAGGAACAGAAACATCACCAGGAATACCAGCACCACCGCCTGTACCAGGGTCAGCAACACCTCCTTGATGGAAATGTCGACGAAGCGGGAGGTGTCGTAGGGCACGTCCCAGCTCACGCCCTTGGGAAAGTAGGGTGCCATCTCAGCCATTTTTGCGCGCACCGCCTTGACCACATCCAGCGCGTTGCCGTTGGGCGCCACACGGATGGCGATGGCTGCGGCCGGCTGTCCGTTGAGGCGGGCGAAGATGTTGTAGTCCTGCGAACCCAGTTCCACCCGGGCAACGTCCTTAACCCGCACGGCTGAGCCGTCCGGCTGGGTACGGACGAGAATATTGCCGAACTCCTCGGGCGTCGACAACCTGCTACGCGTGACGATTACCGCGTTCAGTTGCTGGCCGGCTGCCGCAGGAGCCTGTCCAAGCTCGCCGGTGGCGAGTTCCACGTTCTGGGCGCGCACCGCACGGGTCACGTCGGCGGGCGATAGATTGTAGGCATGGAGCTTTTCCGGCTGGAGCCACAGGCGCATCGAATACTCGGTCCCGAACAGAAGGGCTTCGCCCACGCCCTTGACGCGCCGTAGCGGGTCGAGCACGCTGGCGGCGGCGAAACTGCCGAGGTCGACGGCCTTCAGGCTGTTGTCCGGCGAATGCAGGGCGACGAACATCACATAGTTGCGCGATGGCTTGGTCACTGGCACGCCCACCCGACGCACGTCATCGGGCAGGCGCGCTTCGATGCGCTTGTAGCGGTTTTGCGCTTCCACCGAGGCGATGTCGATGTTGGTGCCGGGCTCGAAGGTCAGGGTTACCGTGCCTGTGCCCAGTTCCGAAGCCGACTCCATGTAGAGCAGGTGTTCGATGCCGTTCATTTCCTGTTCGATCAGGGCCGTGACCGTATCTTCGACCACCTTGGCCGATGCGCCCGGGTAGATGATGTTGAAGGCGATCGAAGGGGGGGCAACCGCGGGATACTGGGACAGCGGCAGACCCCTGATGGCGAGGCCTCCGGCGAGCATGATCACCAGGGCGATCACCCAGGCGAAGACCGGACGGTCGATGAAGAATTTGGCGAACATGGCGAACCCCTATCTCTTTTCACCCGCCGGCAGCTGCGCGGCAGGGGAGGTGTTCGGATTCCACGGAACGGGCTTTACCGGTGTGCCGGGGCGCGCTTTTTGCAGGCCGTTGACGATCACCTGTTCGCCGCCTTTCAGGCCTTCGGCGATGATGAAATCGCCGCCGCTCATGCCGCCGGTTTTCACCGGCCTGGGCGCGGCCTTGCCTTCGTGATCCACGATCATGACAAGCTGTCCCTGGGGACTCGGCTGCACGGCGCGCTGGGGCACCCGGATGGCCTGATTGAGCTGGGCTTCCGGGAAGCGGATGCGTACAAAGGCGCCGGGCAGCAATTCATGTCCGGTATTGGGAAACACGGCGCGCAGAGAAACACTGCCGGTTGCCGGATCGACGGCAAGGTCCGAGAACAGCAGCTTTCCCGGTTGCGGATAGATACTGCCGTCTTCCAGTATCAATTCCACCGTGGCTTGTTCCGCCGCCTTGAGTTTGCCCGCCTTCATGGCCTGCCGGAGTCGCAGCAGATCGGCGCCGGGCTGGGTAAAGTTGGCATAGATGGGGTCAACCTGCTCGATGGTGGCCAGATGCGTCGCCGTGCCCTTGCTCACCAGCGCCCCCTCGGTTACCAGTGCGCGACCGATGCGGCCGGAAATGGGTGCCGGCACGGTGGTGTTTTCCTGATCGATGCGAGCGCGTGTCAGAGCCACTTCCGCCTGCTTTACCTTGGCCTCGGCCAGATCGACTTCCTGTTGGCTCACCGCCTTGATTTCGAGCAGGGGCCGGTAGCGATCCAGCGTCAGGCGGGCGACGGCCAGATCCGCCTTGGCCGCATCGAAAGACGCCAGGTAGTTGCGTGGGTCGATGCGAAACAAGGCGGCTCCTTCCTTGACATCGGTGCCTTCGGCAAACAGGCGCTTCTCCAGAATGCCGTCCACCTGCGCCCGCACCTGCGCGGTGCGAAATGCCTGCAACCGGCCAGGCAATTCTTGGGTGAGAGTGGCCGAACCCGGCGTGACGGTGACGACATCGACTTCCGGCGGCGGCATGGCCGGACTACCGGGGCCAGAAGCGGTTTTTTTGTCGCCCTCACCACCGCAACCCGCAAGCGCGGCTGTCAGCAGAAGCATCAACGGGAAAATTCGGTTCATGTTCGGTTCCTTGTTAGTGATTCGGGGCGTAGGCGCGCAGGAAGCAGTCGGTAATCTTCTCGATTCGAGCTTTTTCGTGGGGTTCAGACAACTCGGTATTGCCGCTGATGTGGCGGAAATGTTCAATGTTCTTGAGCATGCCTATCAGCATTTCGGCGGCAAAGCGTGGGTCGTCCTGGCGCAGCTGGCTGGCAGCCATGGCGCGGCCGAGGAAATTCGCCAGCCGGGTGGTGGTCTGCTCCGGTCCCTTGGCGAAGAAGGCCTGAGCCAGGGTAGGGAAGCGTACCGCTTCGGCCATGAGGGTGCGGAACATGGCTAGCCCCTCGGCTCCGAGTACCTTCTGGCGGAAGGTCGTGCCAAAGCGGATGAGCGTGGCACGCACGTCGTCGGTCTGACCATCCAGCGAAACCACAATGGCATCTGAAACTTGGCCGGCTGACTCGCTGAACAACTCGTCCTTGCTGGGGAAATGGTTGTAGAGAGTCTGTTTGGCCACGCCGGCACGGGATGCGATGCTATCCACGCTGGCTCGGTAACCTTCCTCCATGAAGGCTTCCCTGGCCGCCTGGATCAGGCGGTTGCGGGTCTCGGTGATGGCGGATTCGGCAGGGTGGCCCATGGTGTTTCTCTAATATTTAATTAATGGACTGGACAGTCTAGTCCATTAATTATCGAGGGTCAATCGTGGAATGAGGTGTGACTGCAATGATCTGCATGACAGGAGTCAGGTTTTCGCTGTTACGCAACTTGCAGCATTAACCGGGCTTGAATCTGCTGGTTACAATGGACGGATTCCATTCCAGCGGTCCATCAGGTAGCGCCAAAGAGGTCATTCATAACTTACGCGCGCCAGCCGCCATCACTGCGTCATACGCCGATGAGCCGACATAACCATCGGCATCGAGATCATGGGCATGCTGGAAATCACGTAAGGCGCGGCGGGTATTGGGTCCGGCCAAGCCGTCTGGCTGGCCTGAATTATGCCCAAGCGCATTAAGCGCAGCCTGCAATTCATGGGTTTGTGAGCGGCTCAACGGCACATTGTCTTTCGGCCAAGGCCCGACAAAGCCCTTGCCACCGGCAATACGCTCAGCGAGAAGCGCAACACCGAGCGCATACGAGGTGGAATTGTTATAGCGCTTGATCACCCGAAAGTTCGGGAAAGTCAAAAACCCCGGCCCGGATCGACCTGCAGGCAGTTCCAGCTTTGCAGATCGTATCAGATCATCGGCCGACCAGGGCGCATTGCCAACAAGGCGAAGCCCGCACTTCACCCATTCGCTGACCGGACGGCTGCGCTCGGGGTCCCACAGATCCAGTTCAAATGTTTCGGGTATCACCACTTCCAGAACCACCGGAGCGCCGACCTCCCAGCCTGCCTGCCCGAGCAAATTGGCAGCAGATGCCAGGGCATCAAACTCATTAGTCCAGATGTTGTGGCGACCATCGCCATCCCAGTCAGCGGACCATTCCAGATAAGTCGTCGGAATAAACTGTGTCTGTCCCATTGCGCCGGCCCAGGAACCGATCAGCTGATCGCGTGTGGCAAAGCCGCGGTCGATCATTTGCGCGGCAGCGATTAGCTGGCGCTCCGCCCAATCTCGGCGGCGGCCTTCCCAAGCCAAAGTTGCCAAGGATCGAACGATATCATTTTTACCGATGATCGCACCGTAGGAGCTTTCCAGACCCCAGACGGCGAGCAGAATTTCAGCGCGTACGCCATAGCGCTCAGCAATCGCGTCTATGGTTTTACGACGCGCTGCATAGGCCTTCTGCCCGTTAGATATTCGCAAATCGGATGCGGCAATGTCGAGATAGGACCAGATCGGGCGGACAAATTCCGGCTGACTTTGGTCACGTTCGATAATGCGCACATCGGGCTTAAGACCATCAAGCATGGACGCGATCGTCTCAGCCTTGGCGCCGGAATGGATCAACCGGACACGAAAACCGGTAAGCCAATCGGAAAAGCGCTCAACCTCCGGCTTTGCTTCCGTCAAATCCGCACCACTCAAATCACAGCTGACACATGGCCCGGTCATCTGGGGCTGGCTTTGGGCGGCGGATGTGTCGACCTCTCGCACATTTGTCGCACAACCGAAGGTTGTCAGCGCAAACAATAATGTGGCCGCTTTCGCGACCATACCTATATTAATTTTTCTCATCCGGCCTCATCTTCGAAAAAAATCGATTGATAAACGGGGCATGCACCAATTATTTTAACTAAGTCCTGGGTTGTAAGTTGGGAATGCCTGGATGCAATCTGCTGTATGAGTGCTGTGCGTGCCATAGGTTCGATATTCGGCAGGTCAGATATTTCTGATCTTCTTGATCAAGTCGTACGCAAGCTGAATCTCTTTTGCTTGCTCAGTTGCAACGGCGATCATATCTTCCGGCACACCCTGCCCCATCAATTTGTCGGGGTGGTATTGACTCATCAACTTGCGATAGGCGCGCTTGATTTCCTGATCCGTACTGTCTTTGGTAACCCCCAACGCTTTATAGGCATCATCTAATGCTTCTGCTGGATTGATTTGATGACTGCCGAAGCGGGATTGATTCAGCACCATGTCCATCAACTGCTTGAACGCGGCCTGGTCGTAGCCAAGGCGACTTGCGGTCGCAGTGAGCAGAGCTTCTTCAGCCGGATGGAAATCCCCATCCGCCAGTGCGATGACGATGAGATAAACTAGCAGTACTTGCTTCAGATCCCTGGTCTGGCCGCAAATAGACATGAAACGCCTGCACGTCGGCTCAATTTCGAATGCCTGGTCAGCCCCCTTGTTGAACCATGTGATCGCCTGCGTGCGGTGATCTGTTGTCATGCCCAGTTTCTGTATGAACTGCTCGACATGGTCGATCTCGACTTGTGAGATCTGCCCGTCAGCCTTGGCCAGTTTGCCCATCAAAAGGAACACTGTTTCCAGGAATACGGCTTGGCGAAGTGCATTCGTCAGGGGGTTCATCCCGCCGGCGCCCAGGGCTCTCGCGCGATCAATAATAGCCCCGACGATATAACCAAGAACCGAACCGAAAAATCCGAACAAGAGAAAACCTGCAATGACGCCGATGAACTTAAACAAGGTGAAAACTCCATAGTGAACAATTGAGCGAGACGGACTGCGCTGAATACATGAATTATACCGACATCCATGTCGCTGTTTCACCCAATCACCGCAACAAGGCGGAATGCCTGTCCACTCAGCAGGAGGCGGGATTTTTTTCGTTCAAAATCCTGAGGGGTTTATATCCTGGAGGAGTGAAGCGGTTGCTTTCATCAACGCTACATGCCGGAGGTGCCCCTAGCCCACTTTCGGGTTGTCTGCACCCAGGGCCTTGCCGGATATTGGCCATGAGCGCCTGCAAGGTTTTGATCGCGGGTATGCGGAGTCGACTTTTGCTATGATAGCGTCTTTTCACTGACCAGGCCGGCGCCGCTGCCTGGGCCAGCGGACCCTCTACGGAGTAGCACATATGGCTTCCTTCCAAGATCAGTTTTTGAAAGCCGGCCTGGTCGACAAAAACAAAGTCAAACAGGCCAATCATGACAAGAGCAAGCAGAATAAGGTCGAGCGCCGGACCGGTACGCAGAGTGTCGATGAAGTGCGCCTGGCTGCACTCGAAACGCAACGCAAGAATGCCGAGCGGGCCCGCGAACTCAATGCCCAGCGCGATGCGGCCGCCACCCAAAAGGCGATCGTGGCTCAAATTGCACAGATGGTGCAAGAGAATCGCCAGAGCAAGGGCAATGGCGATATTGCCTACAATTTTACCCGCGACAATAAGATCGAACGGCTGTATGTGTCGGCCACGGTCCAGGCGCATTTAACGGCCGGTCGCCTGGTGATCGTCTGCCAGGGCGGCGCCACCGAATTGGTACCCAGGGTTATCGCCGACAAGATCGCCGAGCGCGATGCCTCGCTCGTCGTTCGGGTGAACAAGGCCAGCACCGAGATCGATGCGAACGATCCGTATGCCGCCTTCCAGATCCCGGACGACTTGATGTGGTAGCTCGTGTGCCTGCCTTGCGCGGGACCGTGCCATGAGCAGTCGCTCAGATTATCCGATGTGTATGACCTCTCCTCGGCCATTGCTGCCGGTGGCATCCAGAGGCGCCAACGGCTGGTATGAAATCGTCACCGGCCATAAGGTGCGGGAATCATCCCGAACGGTCGCGCTCCCGACCCAAATTAGCCGGTCGCCACCTCCCTAGTTACGGTCTGCTCAATGCCATATAACGGCTATCCAGCTTGGCAAAACCATTTAAATTAATTGTCATATGCGCCAGCACAATTGATGTGCAGTATTATTACATCATATGCGGACAGGTGGATTTATCGAGTTGCTATGAATCAACAGCTTACAAAAAAACAGCACGTCTTAATTATTAACAATAGAACTGACCTGTGTGTCCGTATAATAACTGTTTGGCTTCCCAAGAACCCACATTTGCGCCCACATGGATAGCACACTCTCAATACTTGGCTCCGTAGCCTCTATAGCCGGCGCTGTCTGGGCACTCTATGAGGCAAGGAAGTCCGCTCAAGCGGCGACGAAGGCAGAATCGCTTCGAGATGAAATAGTCCATCGCAGAAAGATGCTCGAGGTGTCGCAGGTCTACGCAGACACCAAGCGAATTCTTGCCGTCGCATCCGAGGTGGGGCCTTCATCTAACGCTAAGCTCCTACGAGGCGTCAACTGCGCAAAGATCGCCAGGGAGATTGAAGAGTACGCTCGATCACTACTTGAACAGAGCAGTAACTTCACCGACATCTTTGGCAATGAGGCACGTTCGCTTTGCGACGATCTCAGGTCGGACATAGAGGCTTTAGCGGAGGCTGTCACGCCAGAGGACATGAAAGCGCACGGCAAGAGCATTTACTACAAGATTCAAGCTTTCATGCCGATAGCGAAGCAACATGCCGACGACCGGCGCGAACAAACACCCAAAGATCTATGAGAGGTAAGAAATGAAGCTGTCCGATGGCGAGAAGATTATTGTTCTGATGTTGACTGAGTTGTACGAGAAGCTTGGTATTGATGGCGAGATGGACCCAGACTTTCTCCGGTCTGCTATTTTTAATGACAAGCTTTGGGGCATCAGATGGAAGTACACAGGCATACCATTTTCAGAGGCCGACGATCCCGCTGTCGTCAGGGTGGTCGTGGACATCCTTGACATGTGGAGCTTTATCGAAAGGTCCTATGCCGAACTGAACGAGGCGCAGAAAGCAGAGCTTGCAACTCATGTGCCGCACTTCGGCAAAGACCCGAAGTTTCACGGATTTGACGGAAACAATGAGGGGGAGTACATGGGAACAGCCCTTTTCTTGGTCAACGAACTCGAACGGTTTGAGGAATTCAAGGGACGCAGCTTCAACTGCCACCATCCCTCGATTGAAATGCATCGGCGGATGCTGGAAGTGTTCGAGCCGATTCGAAAGGGCCTTGGTTTCCGATCCCTATCTATAGGTGAACTAGCAACTATCTTGAACGCGCAAGTGCATCCGAGTGCGAGGGAAGCCTAACCAATCCATCGAGCGGATGTTAACCTTCCCCCAAAATAGTTGACACCTCCACCTAACAAAACGGAGGTGTTTCATGGGCAAATCAAAGTCGCCAAAAGTGCATCGCTACAGCATGCAATTCAAGGCTACCGCAGTACGTTTAAGCGAGCTTCCCGACGTCCTGATTCAGGATGTTGCCGGAGCGCTGGACATCCACCCCTTCATGCTGTCACGCTGGCGTAAACAAGCCAGGGAGGGATTGATTGTGACTAAAGGGATCAAGCTGGATGACGAGACTACTGCCGAACTCAAGCGTCTGCGTGAACTGGAGAAGAAGTACAAAGTGTTGCAGCAGGAGCATGAACTCCTAAAAAAAGCCATCCGGTTTGCTTCCGATCAAAAACGGAAATCTTCGAGTTCATCGAAGCAAACCGGGAAAACAACACCATCGCGCTGATGTGCCGTGTGTATGGCGTCACCCGTGCCGGTTACTATGCCTGGCTCAGCCGTAGTCCCAGCTCACGGGTACGGGAGAACGCAACTTTAACCCAGCAAATCAGGCAAGTTCATCAGGCCAGCCGTGGCCTTTATGGGAGCCCCAGGGTGTATCGCCAGTTGCAGGAACAAGGCGTGGCGGTGAGCAAGAACCGCGTGGCCAGGCTGATGCGTCGTTGCGGAATCAAGGCACGAGTGGCGACACTGCGATACACCTCTCCCAATCTCAAACGATTCTTCGGCAGCCTGCCCAATCAACAGCATGAGCACCCGGCTGATGCGCTCAATCAGGTCTGGGTGGGCGATATCACTTATCTCAAGGTGGGGACGATCTACCGCTATCTGGCGGTGGTAATGGATCGGTGCTCACGGCGGGTTATTGGCTGGGCCTTTGGCCAGCAGAAGAATGTTGCGCTGACATTGCGTGCGCTCAACCACGCAGTGGGTAAGCGACGCCCTCCACCAGGACTGATCTTCCACACAGATCGCGGCATTGAATATGCGGCTAATGCTTTCCGTGAACGGCTGTCACAACTACGGATTACCCAGAGCATGAATCGCCCGGGCAAGGTGACTGACAATGCATTCATGGAGTCCTTCTTCCATTCCATGAAGTCCGATGTGATTCATGGCTGTGTTTTTACCGAAGACAGCCAAATGCTTTCAGTCCTGAGGAGCTATATTCCTTTCTATAATCACAGTAGAATCCATTCATCATTAAATTACGTGTCGCCAGCAAAGTATGAAAATCAGTTGGCTTAATCAGGTGTCAATTAAATCAGGGGAAGATTCTGTTCAACGGGCTGCGCCCGCTGACCGCCGCTCATGTCAAACGTTAGGCATCACAAAAACCATGGCACGCCGTCAAGCTGGCTACATCAAGTTCTTCAAGGCTGAGCACAGCTATGGATTCATCCACGTGCCCGAAGACAAGGACTACTTCTTCCACATCACCCAAGTGCAAGGTGGTCGGCGCCCTATGCCAGGAGATTTGGTCACATTCGAGCTAAGCGAAGGAAATGATGGTCGACCACGTGCTCTCACGATCATGTTCATTTCAGATGGTGAGCCAGTTGCGGATAAGGGTCCCCGCATCAATACCAGATACGAAAAACCATATTACGGAACACCAACTTATAGATATTATAAAAACTCATCATATTTGAGCGTTCCTAATGCCATCATCGCTGGTGGGTTCATCGGACTCATTGTTGGATACTTTGCGTTTGGTGGTGGATGGCTTCTAACCATAGCTTGCGCCGTTGTTTCTTCGGGATTATTTGTATATCTAGCCATAAACCAAAAGGATGGTGAATATATTCAAGGTAATGAAATCAATAGCACTTGTCTGAAGTGTGGTGGCATAGGCCAAGTCACGGCGCGCGATGGAGTTTATATTGGCTTTCAATGTCCAAAATGCAAAAGCTTTTGGAAGAAACGTGACAACCAAACTTAACTTATCACCGTTAGATATTTCACTGCCAAAGGCGTAGGCTCATCAGCGGCGGCTCAACTCAAACGTTGACGCTGTAGAAAATCCCCGCCAATCACATCACTGAATGAACGCTGTTCGCGATATTTCTGCCGGTCATTTTAGGCGTTCATCTGGTCGCTTGTGGCGCGAGGCAGACCTTACAGATTCAGACTTGGTCCTGCGTAGCAGGTAAGATCAAGTCTGAATTTCTACAGATTACCCCAGCTCCTTCAGCAACCGCACAACCTCTTCCACCCTGTTTTTCACTTCCGGCATTTCGCGGCTGACTTTAAGCCGGTCCGGTCCGGCCAGTTTGCAGCCGGGCTTGGTCTGGATCATCTGGATGATTTTAACCGGGTCGATCGGCGGATTGGGGATGAATTGCAGCAGGATGCCGTTGCTGCTCGCATCGATCTTGGCAATGCCGAGCGGTTTGGCGAGGATGCGCAGGCGGTGGGTGTCGAGCAAGGCGCTGGCCTGCGACGGCAACAGACCGAAGCGATCGATCAGTTCCTCGTGGAGCTGATCCAGTTCATCGAGGGTGGCGCAGTTCGCCAGGCGCTTGTACAGGGTCAGGCGCTCGTTGACGTCGCCGCAATAGTCGTTGGGCAGCAATGCCGGGCTGTGCAGGTTGATTTCGGTGGTGATGCCGAGCGGCTCGGCAATGTCCGGTTCCTTGCCCGCCTTGAGCGCTTTTACCGCCCTGTTGAGCATGTCGGCGTAGAGGTTGAAGCCGATCTCCTGCATATCCCCGCTCTGCGATTCGCCCAGAATTTCGCCCGCGCCGCGGATTTCCAGGTCGTGCATGGAAAGATAGAAGCCCGCGCCCAGGTCTTCCAGAGACTGGATCGCGTCCAGGCGCTTTCTCGCCTGCGGCGTGATGCCATCCTCGCCGGGAGGCGTGAGCAGATAGGCGTAGGCCTGATGGTGGGAGCGCCCGACGCGCCCGCGCAACTGGTGAAGCTGGGCGAGGCCAAACTTGTCGGCGCGGTGGATGATGATGGTGTTTGCGGTGGGAATGTCGATGCCGGTTTCGATGATAGTGGTGCACAGCAGCAGGTTGAAGCGCTGCTGGTAGAAGTCGCGCATCACATGTTCCAGCTCGCGCTCGCGCAGTTGGCCGTGAGCCACTGCGATGCGCGCTTCGGGCAAGAGCTGGGTGAGTTTTTCCTGCACGTTGAGGATGGTTTCGACCTCGTTGTGGAGGAAATATATTTGCCCGCCGCGCTTGAGTTCGCGTAGCACTGCCTCGCGGATGATGCCGTCGCTGTCGGGGCTGACGAAGGTCTTGATGGACAGGCGCCGCTGCGGCGCGGTGGCGATGACGGAAAAATCGCGCAGTCCTTCCAGCGACATCGACAGGGAGCGAGGGATGGGCGTGGCGGTCAGGGTCAGCACGTCGACCTCGGCGCGCAGGGCTTTGAGTTGCTCCTTCTGGCGCACGCCGAAGCGGTGCTCCTCGTCGACGATCACCAGGCCCAGGTTTTTGAATTTGATGTCTTTCTGGATCAGCTTGTGGGTGCCGATGACGATGTCGATCTTGCCTTCTGCCATGCCCTTGAGAGCTTCGGTCTGTTCTTTGGCGGAACGGAAGCGCGACAGTTCGGCGATTTTGATCGGCCACTCGGCGAAGCGGTCGGAAAAGTTCTGGAAGTGCTGCTCGGCGAGCAGGGTGGTGGGCACCAGGATAGCCACCTGCTTGCCGTCGGCCACGGCAACGAAGGCGGCGCGCAGGGCAACCTCGGTCTTGCCGAAGCCGACGTCGCCGCAGACCAGCCGGTCCATCGGTTTGCCGGAGGTCATGTCCTCGATCACGGCCAGGATCGCGGCGGCCTGGTCCGGGGTTTCCTCGAACTCGAAACTGGCGGAGAACGCCTCGTAATCCTGCGGCTTGATCTGGAACACATGTCCCTGTCGTGCGGCGCGCTGGGCGTAGAGATTGAGCAGTTCGGCGGCAGTATCGCGTGCCTGCTTGAGCGCCTTCTTCTTGGCTTTTTCCCACTGGCCGCTGCCTAGTTTGTGCAGCGGCGCGGATTCCGGCGATGCGCCGCTGTAGCGGCCGATCAGGTAGAGATGGGAAACCGGCACGTAAAGTTTGTCGCCAGCGGCATACTCGAGGAGCAGGAACTCGGTCTCGCCTTCGCCCAGATCCAGGCTGACCAGCCCCAGGTAGCGGCCGATGCCGTGTTGTTCATGCACCACCGGATCGCCCACCTTGACCTCGGACAGGTCGCGCAGCATGTTTTCCACGGTCGATTTGCGCGCTGCATCGCGGCGCCGGATCTGGCGCACCTGGGTGGCATACAGCTCGCTTTCCGTGATGAAAGCGAGTGAGGGGTGAGTCGGTGAGGCGGGAAGAACAAAACCGGTGCTCAATGGACCCGTGCCGAGCATGAACTTTTCCTGGCTTCCCAGGAAATCGGCATAGGTTTCGCAGGGCACCGGCTTGAGGCCATGCTCCATCAGGTATTGCAACATGGTTTCGCGCCGCCCCAGGCTTTCTGCCAGGATCAGGATGCGGCCGTCGAACTCGGCAACGAACTGCTGCAGCTTGCTGACCGGGTTATCGGCGCGGCGGTCCACCTGAACCGAGGGCAGCGGCTCGCTGACGGGTTTGGTTGTGACTTCTTCAGTACCCAGCTCGATGCGAGGGTAGGGCTTGAGCGCCGCGAAAAGAGCTTCCACCGTGAGGAACAGCTCCTGCGGCGGCAACAGTGGCCGGTCGCGGTCGCCGCGCAGCAGTTGATAGCGCGACTGGGTGTCGCGCCAGAAATTCTGTGCTGCTATTTCAAGCCCATGGTACTGGCAGATCAGGGCATCCTGCGGCAGGTAATCGAACAGCGTGGCGGTGCGCTCGAAAAACAGTGGTAAATAATATTCGATGCCGTGTGGAGCCAAACCTTGGCTGACATCCTTGTAGAGGCGGCTCTTGGAAGGGTCGCCCTCGAATTTTTCGCGGAAGTTGCGGCGGAAAGTGTCCTGGCCGATTTTGTCCAGTGGAAACTCTCGCGCCGGCAGCAGGCGGACATCCTTGACCGGGTAGATGCTGCGCTGAGTGTCCGCGTCGAAGGTACGTATGCTCTCGATCTCGTTGTCGAACAGGTCGATGCGGTAGGGTAGCGGACTGCCCATCGGGAACAGGTCGACGATGCCGCCGCGCACGCTGTATTCGCCGGGGCTTATTACCTGGGTGACGTGGGTATAGCCAGCCAGGGTCAACTGGCCGCGCAGAGCATCCAGATCGAGCTGGGTGCCCTGCTTCAGGAAAAAAGTGTGCGCCGCCAGAAATTCGCGCGGTGGCAGGCGGTAAAGTGCAGTGGTGGCGGGTATGATGGCGACATCGCAGGCGTTTTGCGAAATCTGGTAGAGTGTGGCCAGACGCTCCGAAATCAGGTCCTGATGCGGGGACAGCTGGTCATAGGGCAGGGTTTCCCAGTCCGGCAGCAGGTGAACCGAAAGATCCGGCGCGAAATAAGGGATTTCATCGTGCAGGCGCTGGGCATCCGCAGCCGTTTCTGTCAGGATGATCAGAGGCCGTTTTTGTATCGCCAGTTGCGCCAGCGCAAGGGCATCGCTAGAACCTTGAAGGCTAGCGTAGCGCTTGCGCGATCCTGGAGCGGGAAGGGGTTGGCCTGATAGCATGGAATGGCAACGAAAACCACGCATTATAAAGCAATTTCTGCTAGATTTTAGAGTAAGACAATTCGAATAATGAGAAGGAGATCGTCATGAGTGACAACAGCCCGAATATGCTTTCCTCCGAAGAAATCAAACAAGCAGTAAGCTCGTCGGTTGAGGCTGGCGTGGATGTTCGCGCCAGGGTTCGTGATTTGACGCTGCAGGCGCTGAGAACACGCAGGCTCGACTACGATGAGATCAAACCGGTGATTACCGCAGTGAGCGAGGGTATCAGTATGGGCGCGGCGAAGCATGCTGGCGAAGTGAAAGCTGCGCTTTCGGAGGGTCTGGCCGGGTTGGACGAGGCGTTGACCAAGGCGGCCGAGGCGACGCGCCTGGCGCTGGAGCAACTGACTTCGCAGGCCAAGGATTTTTCCCAAACCGACCTGAACTGGGCACTGGTCAACCTTAAGCGACTGGAGGAGGAATTTCTCGACACCGTCAGCCTGGTAGCCGATTCTGCTGCAGGCAAAATCAAGCAGGAAATGAAGGATTTGATTGGTCATGCCCGGCGCGCCGGTACGGATACCGGCGCCAAGGTCGCCGAAACGGTAGGCACCCTCAACAACAAGGTTTCCGCAACGCTGCATGAAGGCAAAGCTGCCGGCAAGGACGCGGCACGCGAGATGAGTGCGCGCCTGGCGTCGCTGGCAAGCGGCATTCTCGCCGGCATGGCGGACGCGCTGCACGAAAAGGCCGAAAAACTGAAAAAGGTCAAATAGAAATAAAAGCAGCAATTCACCGCAGAGGACACGGATGACACAGAGGAAAGGCAAGAGTTTATCGGCTTGCACAGGAACTCTGTTTGGGTGTGCGCTTGACGGTGCGTACCCTCGCCAAATCACCCGCGGACAAGTGCTTTTGAATTCCTCCGCGTCCTCTGCGGTTCAATGCTTTTTCTAGGATAATAAGAAAACAGACAATGATCTGGGAAACCATCAACGTCGTGCGTGACCTGCCGCGCCTGCATGAAATTACCACTACCCTGATCCGCTATGGCATGGCGGATCTCGTGCGCAAGCTGGGAATCGCCACCCTGCTCGAACGGGCGGGGCGCATCCTCCACTGGAAGGAACAGGGTGATGCCATGCACCTCGATACGCCAGTGAGGGTGCGATGTGCGCTTGAGGATCTGGGGCCGACGTTCGTCAAGCTCGGGCAGGTGATGGCGACCCGGGTGGACGTGTTTCCGCCTAACTGGATCGCCGAGTTTGAAAAGCTTCAAAGCGGCGTACCTCCGGTCCCTTTCGAAAGCCTGATGCCGCAGCTTGAAGCTGCCCTGGGTTGCTCCCCTCACGAAATTTTCCAGGAGTTGCAGACCGAGGCGGTCGCTGCTGCCTCCATCGCCCAGGTACACCATGCCAAGCTTCAGGATGGCACTCCGGTGATCCTGAAAATTCGCCGTCCCGGCATTCGCACCAAGATCGAGGCCGATCTGCGTATCCTGATGCACCTCGCACGCCTGATCGAGTTCGAGATGCCGGAAATGCGTCGCTATCAGCCTATTCAGATCGTCATGCAATTCGCTCGCTCTCTGCGGCGTGAACTCGATTTTGTGGCCGAGGCGCGCAACATCGACCGATTCGCCGAGAATTTTGCCGGCTCCGATACTGTCGTGATCCCCAGGGTGTACTGGGAGTGGACCAGCGAAGTCATGAACGTGCAGCAGTGGGTGGATGGCATCCCCGGCAACAATCTGGCGGCGGTCGAAGCTGCCGGGCTGAACCGCAAAGTGCTCGCTGCACATGGGGCCGATGCGGTGCTCAAGATGATCATGGTCGATGGCTTTTATCATGCCGATCCGCATCCCGGCAACGTGTTCTACCTGCCTGGCAACCGCATCGCCATGATCGATTTTGGCATGGTGGGCCGGTTGATGGATGGGCGCCGCAACCAGATTGTCGACCTGCTCGCCGCCTTGGCGGGCAAGGATGATGAAGGGATGCTCGACGTATTATTGGAATGGACCGGCGATGCGACGGTGGATGAGTCGAAGCTGGCGGCGGACGTAAACGAATTCGTCTTCAATTATGCCAACGTGCCGCTCAAGGATCTGCGCCTCGGCAAGCTGCTGGGCGACCTGACCGTGATCATGCGCGACCACTTTCTGGTGATGCCCGCTGACTTGGCCATGCTATTCAAGGCGCTGATTACCCTGGAAGGTCTGGGCCGTCAGCTCGACCCGGATTTCGATATGGTGGCGCACCTCGATCCATTCGTGCGGCGGGTGATCGCCGAGCGCTACATGCCGGATGCACTATTCAAACGCGGTAAGCGCAACCTCCATGACATTTTTTCCATCGTCTCCACACTGCCGCGTGAGGTGGCTCACCTGATCAAGGAAGCGCGGCGCGGAAAGTTCAAGATCGACCTTGATCTCAAGCGCCTGGAACGTTTTTCCCACCAGCTGGATTCGAGTGTCAACCGGTTGACCCTGGGCATCCTGACTGCCTCGCTGGTGATCGGCTCTTCGATCGTGATGACGGTGCAAGGCGGGCCTACCCTGTTCGGCTTACCGTTGTTCGGCCTGATCGGCTTCATGGTGGCGTTCTTCAACAGTCTCTGGCTGATACTTTCGATCTGGCATTCCGGCCGCGATTAGTTTGAGATGAGTTACAAGCAGGAGGATCGTCCACATGCAACAGTTCGAGTTCTCTGACATTTCCCGAATTTTGACGCCGATTCTTGCACGGCATGGGGGCGATGCATCTCGTCTTCTGCAGGTTTTGCTCGAAGTTCAGGATGTCTGCCATTTTATTCCCTCCAAGGCCATCGATCTCATCGCCGCGCATTTTGGCGTGCCACGGGTCAACGTGGAAGGCGTGGTCGGTTTCTATTCATTCCTTTCCACTCACCCGGTCGGAGAATACCGGCTTCTTTTCTCCGGCAACATCACTGACCAGATGCTCGGCAAGGACGAGCTTATGCAGTATTTGTGCAACAAGCTCTGGGTCGAGCCGGGCAAGGTGTCGGAGGATGGCCTTGTCAGCATAGCCAGTACTTCCTGCACGGGAATGTGCGACCAGGGACCGGCAGCGCTGATCAACGGCTGGCCACTGACCAAACTGGATCACAACCGGCTGGATTTGATTGCGGAACTGATCCGCTCGCGCAAGCCGGTGGCGGATTGGCCGGCCATGCTGTTCGAAGTGGCGGACAATATCCACCGCGGCGACGTCCTGCTGGGGCAGCCGTCCGAGCCGGGAGCGGCGATTCGCGCCACGCTGGCGCGCGGTGCAAAGGAAACCCTGGCCGAGGTGGATAAATCCAACCTGCGTGGCCGCGGTGGCGCGGGTTTCAAGACCGCTTCGAAATGGTCATTCTGTCATGCCGCCATCGCCGAGGAAGAAGGCGGCATAATCTGCGACGTCGGCGGCCACCCAGAGCGCTTCATCGTCTGCAATGCCGACGAAGGTGAACCGGGTACTTTCAAGGACCGCGTCCTGCTTAACAGCTACGCCGATCTGGTGTTCGAGGGCATGACCGTGGGTGCGCGGGTGGTCGGGGCCAGCAAGGGCTTTCTCTACCTGCGCGGCGAGTATCGTTACCTGCTGCAGCAGCTGGAAGCAGTGCTGAAACGCCGCCGCGAGGCCGGGCTGTTGGGTGAGAATATCCTCGGTCAGACGGATTTTTCATTCGATATCGAAATCCACCTGGGTGCCGGCGCCTACATTTGCGGCGAAGAGTCGGCGCTGATCGAATCGCTCGAAGGCAAACGCGGCCGCCCGCGCAACCGTCCGCCGTTCCCGGTGACGTACGGTTACAAGGGGAGGCCGACCGTGGTGGACAACGTCGAAACTTTCGCCTGTGCTGCTAAAATCGCGGAAAAAGGCGGTGCCTGGTTCGCGGCAATAGGTACGGCGCAGTCGACCGGCACCAAGTTGATTTCCGTTTCCGGCGATGTTGCCCGTCCAGGTATCTACGAATACCCGTTCGGTGTCACGGTGAGCCAGATTCTTGACGATTGCGGTGCAGAGGGGCGTTCCTACGCAGTGCAGGTAAGCGGCCCTTCCGGCACCACCATCTCGTGGAAGGAGTTCGAGCGCAAAATCGCCTTCGAAGATTTGCCTACGGCGGGCGCTTTAATGGTGTTTCGGCGCAAGCGCGACCTGTTTCAGGCAGCGCAGAATTTTGCGGATTTTTTCGCCCACGAGAGCTGTGGCTTCTGCACCCCGTGCCGAGTTGGCACCGAACTGCAGAAGAAGATCATGAGCAAGATCGCGAGCGGGTACGGCACCGCTTCCGATCTGGAAGAACTGAAGCGTCTCGGCCATATTCTCAAGACCATGAGCCATTGCGGGCTGGGCAGCAGCGCCGCCAACCCGGTGCTGGATATCCTGGAAAAATTTCCCGATATGGTCGAGAGCAAACTCAAGGCATTTGCCTTCAAACCGGCCTTCGACCTGGATGGGGCGCTGGCGACGGCGCGTACGATCACCGGGCGGGATGACGATTGGGCGCACCTATGAGCAAAACGATTACGATAGACGGACTAGCGGTGCCGTTCCAGGAAGGCCAGACTATCATGGACGCGGCGCTGGTATCCGGGGTCTATATCCCGCACTTGTGTCACAACCCGGAATTCAAGCCCCACGGTAGCTGCAAACTGTGCACCGTCAACGTCAATGGGCGCAATGTCGCATCCTGCACCATGCCTGCGGTGGAAGGACAACAAGTGCTGAGCGACATCGCGGAACTCAATGCGGACCGGCTTGCCCTGACGCAAATGCTGTTTGTCGAGGGCAACCACCTCTGCCCGGCTTGCGAGAAAACCGGCAACTGCCAGCTCCAGGCCGTAGCCTACTATCTCGGCATGATGAGTCCGCATTACAACCATTTCTATCCCCAGCGCGAGGCGGACGCTTCCCATCCCGACGTGATGCTCGACCGCAACCGCTGCATTTACTGCGAACTCTGTGTGCGCGCCAGCCGCGAGGTTGACGGCAAGAATGTGTTTGGTCTTTCCGGACGCGGAATTAAAACTCTTCTGGTGGTCAATTCGGCTAGTGGCCTGCTGGGCGATACCGATCTCGCCGTCACCGACAAGGCTGCCCATGTGTGCCCGACCGGGGCGATTCTGATCAAACGCCATGGCTACGCCGTACCGATTGGCCAGCGTGTTTTTGACCACATCACCATCAAGGAAGTGCAGACTGGAGGCAGCGATGAGTGAGAACAGCGATCGTTCCCCTCTCCCCAACCCTCTCCCGCAAGCGGGCGAGGGGGCTGCGGTGTCGCCTGCTTGCGACGCTTTAAAAAAGACTCGCATCGCCACCTGCTCCTTGGCTGGCTGCTTCGGCTGCCACATGTCGTTTCTCGACATCGACGAGCGCCTGTTCGGCCTGATCGAGTTGGTCGAATTCGACCGCTCACCGCTGACCGATATCAAGCACTGCGGACCGTGCGACATCGGCCTTGTAGAAGGGGGCGTGTGCAATGCTGAAAACGTCCACGTGCTCAAGGAGTTCCGCAAGAACTGCAAGGTGCTGGTGGCGATCGGCGCGTGCGCCATCAACGGCGGTGTTCCCGCGATGCGCAACAACATTGACCTGTGGGATTGCTTCCAGGAAGTGTACTGCTACGAGGGCGGGCTGGAGTGCGGCCAGATACCCAACGATCCCGAACTGCCTCTGCCTTTCGACAAGGTCCACCCGATTTACGAGGTGGTGAAGGTGGACTATTTCCTGCCTGGCTGCCCGCCGTCAGGCGACGCGATCTGGAATTTCCTGACCGATTTGTTGAGCGGTAGGGAGCCGAAACTGGATTATGAGATGCTGCATTTTGATTGATTTCTTTACCACAAAGGACGCAAAGGATCGCAAGGTAAACCCTTTTTTTGTCTTTCCTTCGCGTACCTTTGCGTCCTTCGCGGTTAATGAGGTTTTGATTACATGACTTTTGAACTTGAAACCGCCGCAAATCCTGAAGGGCTCAAGCGTGTGGTGATCGAGCCGGTCTCCCGGGTGGAAGGCCACGGCAAGGTCACGCTCTTGCTCGACGATGACAATCGCGTGCACCAGGCGCGGTTCCATATTGTCGAATTCCGCGGCTTCGAGAAATTCATTCAGGGCCGGCCTTACTGGGAAGTGCCGGTGATCGTGCAGCGCTTGTGTGGTATCTGCCCGGTGAGCCATAACCTGGGGGCTGCCAAGGCGATGGACATGATCGTTGGTGCGCAGTTGACGCCTAGCGCCGAGAAGCTGCGCCGTCTCATGCACCTTGGCCAGGTACTCCAGTCCCATGCGCTGCATTTTTATTATCTGGCTTCGCCCGACCTGCTGTTCGGTTTCGACAGCGACGTGGCCAAACGCAATATTGTCGGCGTGGCTGCCGCCTATCCGGATGTCGCCCGACAGGGCGTGGCCCTGCGCAAGTACGGGCAGGAAGTGATCCGGCTCACGTCCGGCAAGCGGATTCACGGCACCGGGGCAATCCCCGGCGGCGTGAACAAAAACCTGTCGATGGAAGAGCGGGACTCCCTGCTGAAGGACATCGACCAGATGATTGCCTGGAGCCGCGATGCGGTGGAACTGATCAAGAAGATCTACTGTGATCGGCCGGATTTCTATAACGGATTCGGCTACTTCAAATCCTGCTTCATGAGCCTGGTTCGGGACGACGGCGCCCTGGATCTTTACCACGGCGGTTTAAGGGCCAGGGACGAGCATGGGCAGGCGATATTCGACCATCTGGATTACAGTCATTACTGGGATTATGTCCACGAGGAAGTGAAATCCTGGTCCTACATGAAATTCCCGTTCATCCGCTCGAGGGGCAGGGAAGAAGGCTGGTACCGGGTCGGTCCGCTTGCACGGATCAATAATTGCGACTTCATCCCGACGCCTCTGGCCGAGACCGAAAGGAAGGTTTTCAAGGCATTTGGCGGCGGCAGCGCTACCCAAGCCACGCTGGCGTACCACTGGGCGCGCATGATCGAGATGCTGCACTGCGCCGAGGGTATTCAGGAACTGCTGCACGACAATGATTTACTGGGCAGCGACCTGGTCAACCGCGGCGAGCGGGCATTGCGGGGCGTTGGCGTGATCGAGGCGCCGCGCGGTACTCTGATCCACCACTACCGCATCAACGAAGACGAACTGATAGTCCGCGCCAACCTGATCGTTTCCACCACCCACAACAACCACGCCATGAATGAAGCGGTGCGGCAAGTGGCCCTGCAGTACCTGGATGGCCAGCAACTGACCGAAGGCCTGCTCAACCACATCGAAGTGGCGATCCGCGCCTTCGATCCGTGCCTGTCCTGCGCCACCCACGCCGTGGGAAAAATGCCGCTGGAAGTGGAACTGGTGGATGCGGGAGGCAACGTAATCGACCGCTTGAACAAGAACTCAGACGGCCGGTGCGACGCTTGACGGCGCCGCTGCTCATCTTCGCTTACGGCAATCCGAGCCGGGGCGACGATGCCCTTGGGCCGCAGTTGCTTGATCTGCTTGCCGAGAACCGGGCGATGCATCCAGAGTGGCCCGAATTCGAGCTGGTCACTGATTTTCAGCTCCAGGTTGAGCACTCGGTGGATATGGACGGGCGCGATCTCGTCCTGTTCATCGACGGCAGCGTGTCTTGTCCGCGCCCATTTCTGTTTTACCCTCTTCAGTCGGCGCAGGATGCCCGATACACTACTCACGAAATGTCGCCGCAAGCCGTGCTGCATGTGTTCGAGCAGGTTTACCAACGGCCTGCCCCTCCTTCATTCCTGCTGTCGGTGCGTGGGGAAAGTTTCAACCTGGGCGAACCGCTGAGCCCAGCGGCGGTTGAGAACCGGGATGCCGCTTTGGCGTTGCTGGTACAATTGTGTTCTCAACCTAACCTCAACGTTTGGCAAACCCTGCTTCTTCATGCTTGATCTTGATTCCATTTTCGCCGAAGGCGGCATTCTTGCGCGCTCCTTCAAGGATTACCGCGTTCGCAGTCAGCAGCTTGAGATGGCGCGGACCATTTCTGCGGCAATCGAAAAGCACGAAATCCTGGTGGCTGAAGCGGGTACCGGTACCGGCAAGACCTACGCCTATCTGGCTCCGGCACTGCTCGCCGGCGGCAAGGTGATCATTTCCACCGGCACCAAGACCCTGCAGGATCAGCTTTTTTTTCGTGACATCCCGGCGATGCGCGAGGCGCTGAGGGTGCCGGTGACGATAGCGATGCTCAAGGGCCGCGCCAATTACGTCTGTCATTTCCACCTCGAACGCGCCAAGAACGAAGGGCGCTTCATGACCCGCGACGATTCGGTTTACCTGGCGAAAATCGAGATGTTCGCCAAGGCTAGCGATAGCGGCGACAAGAGCGCTTTGAGTGAGGTGCCGGAGAATGCCGGCATCTGGTCTTATGTCACCTCGACGCGGGAAAACTGCCTTGGACAGGATTGCCCGCAGCACAAGGAGTGTTTCGTGATGGAGGCGCGCAAGCGCGCGCAAGGTGCGGACGTGGTGGTGGTTAACCATCATCTGTTCTTCGCCGACGTGATGCTGCGCGACGAGGGAGTGGCCGAACTCCTGCCGGCCAGCAACACGGTGATTTTCGACGAGGCGCACCAGCTGCCGGAAACCGCCAGTCTGTTCTTCGGCGAGAACCTGAGTACTTCGCAACTACTCGAACTGGCTCACGACGCCCACGCCGAAGGCATGGTTTCGGCCAAGGATTTCGCCCAGTTGCCCGAGGGCGCTGCGGCTCTGGAGAAGGCAGCACGCGACCTGCGTCTGGTGTTCCCGCAGGATAGCGTACGCCTGCCGCTGACCGGTGCGCAGGGGATGCGTGGCTTCGCGGACGCCCTGACCGAAGTCAAGACCATGCTTGACGCACTGAACAAACTGCTCGAATCCCAAGCCGCGCGCAGCCCCGGCCTGGAAAACTGCTGGCAGCGAGGCACCCAGTTCGCGGCGCAACTGAAGCGCTGGATGGACGAGGAGAACAACGGCAGCGTGCGCTGGGTGGAAGTGTTCAACCGCGCGATGCAGCTCAACGCCACGCCGCTTTCCATCGCCGAGATTTTTCGCAAGCAGATCGACGATCATACCCGCGCCTGGATTTTCACCTCCGCCACGCTCGCCGTGAAAAAAGATTTCAGCCACTACCAAAGCCAGATGGGTCTGCTCGAAGCCACCACAGCCTTCTGGGACAGCCCGTTCGACTACGAAAACCAGGCGGTGCTCTACTCGCCCCAGGGCATGCCGGAGCCAAACAGCCGTGGCTACACCGAGGCGGTAGTGGCGGCAGCACTGCCGGTGATCCGCGCTAGCGGCGGCCGCGCTTTCCTGCTCTGCACCAGCCTGCGCGCCATGCGCGAGGCGCACGAACTGCTGAAGGAGGCCTTCGATAAAGAAGGGCTGGAATTCCCCCTGCTGCTGCAAGGGGAGGGCACCCGCACCGAACTGCTGGAGCGCTTTCGCCGCCTCGGCAACGCTGTGCTGGTGGCCAGCCAGAGCTTCTGGGAAGGCGTCGACGTGCGCGGCTCGGCCCTGTCGCTGGTGATCATCGACAAACTCCCGTTTTCTCCGCCGGACGATCCGGTGCTGGCGGCGCGCATCGAGAAGATCAACCAGGAAGGGCGCAATGCCTTCATGGAATACCAGCTTCCCCACGCCGTCATCACCCTCAAGCAGGGCGCAGGGCGCCTGATCCGCGACGAAACCGATCGCGGCGTGCTGATGATCTGCGACCCGCGCCTGCTGACCAAGCAATACGGCAAGCGCATCTGGCAGAGCCTGCCGCCGATGAAACGGACGCGTGAAGTGGTGGATGTGGAGAAATTTTTCGAACAGCGAGCGGTATAACCCCCTCGCCCCTTCGGGGAGAGGGTTGGGGAGAGGGGTAAAATTCATGCAGTTACGTTTGATCGCGGCGCTGTTGCTTGCGCTTACTTTCTCCCTACCGGCAAGTGCCGCCGAGCCCGCCACAAACGCCAAAATCCTGCTGCAAAATTCGCCCCTGGCCGGCTTCCGCTACTACGAAGGCAAGCAATTATGGAGTGAAATGAAGGTGGGCGACACCCTTCAACTCGTCCGTGAACCAGACAATTCCCACGACACCAAAGCCGTGCGCGTCGAGTGGCAAGGCCACAAGCTCGGCTACGTGCCACGCGCCGACAACGAGGCGCTGGCGCGTTTCATGGATCGCGGCTCGAAGGCGGAAGCGCGCATCACCCGCCTGAAGAAAAGCCGCAACCCATGGCAGCGGATCGAGTTTGAGGTGTATCTGGATTTGTAGGGCAGGAAAGCGGTGACAGGAGCTGATTACCGTGAAGAGTGGAGCATCGGGATCTGGCTAAGCAGCGCTATATTCTTGACTTGTGGTTCGTTCACGGAAATGTGTGGTTAGTTTGCATCAGTATAACGGCGCTACCGCCTTTCCAGTTGCGCGAGCATCTGAATCTGCACTTGCTGAATCTGCACCAGACGCTCCCACTGGTGCGATAGCAGATGGTCGAGTTTTTCATTCAGGTGGCGGATTTCCAGTTCTGCCTTCAGGTTTACCTGATAGTCGTGTTCAGACCTGAGGCGGTCTTTTGCTTCCTGTCGGTTCTGGCTCATCATGATAATTGGCGCCTGAATGGCGGCAAGGCAAGAAAGCATGAGGTTGAGAAAAATGAAGGGGTACGGATCGATGGGATGCCAATAGAGAACTGCGGAGTTCATAACTACCCAAGCTGCCAGGAATGCAGCAAAGCAAATGAGGAAGGTCCAGCTTCCACCGAACGTCGCTACCTTGTCCGCAAGCCGCTCACCGAATGTCCAGGTTTTTTCCGACTCCGCATCCACGTTCGTCGAAAGGATTTCGTGCTGCCGCAGGCTATCGACCACTTCTTTCTCTAGTGAGGTCAGTTCGCCTCGCTCCGATTCGAGGATCGATTCGACGTAGTCCGTGTTGTATCGCGATAGATCGGCCCGGCAAATAAACGCATCAGGAGACCAGTCAGGATGATCGCGTAAAATCAGTTCTGAGAGCGTATCACGGACGGTTGCGCCGGAGATGGCCTCTTTTGCCGGAAAGCTTTTGCCGCATACGGTGCAGATGTGTTGGTGTGTTTGCGTTTTGCTCATGGTTTCCTCTTTGTAGCAGAGAGATAATTAAACAACTTGAACAGCTGCTATCCACTATAGCGCAAGGATCGTAAGGCTTTCTAAGCAGTGGGTTTCTTCACATCAGGATCGCAGCTATTCGGATGCCAGTGCATCGGGCGCAGGTCTTGCTGAGCAGCGCGATATTCTAGAACAGACCCTACCATCTTGAGGCCACTGGTGTAATGCGGGCAAGATTGCAGCCCCGGCCTTGGGATATAATGTGCCCATGAAACTCCTCTCTCTGGATACTTCTACCGAACTGTGTTCCGTCGCCTTGTGGCTCGACGGCGATACGCTCGTGCGCGAGGAATTGGCCGGTCAACGCCACTCCGAGCTGCTGCTGCCGATGGTGCAGGAATTGCTCACTGAGGCGGGGCTGGATTTGAAGGCTCTGGATGGTATCGCTTTTGGCGAGGGGCCAGGGTCGTTCACAGGTCTGCGCATCGGTTGTGGGGTGGCGCAGGGTTTGGCGTTCGGTGCGGATTTGTCGGTGGCGGGGGTGTGTACCCTGCTGGCGCTGGCCGAAGCTTCGGGCGCAAGCCGCGTGATCGCCTGCCTGGATGCGCGCATGGGTGAGGTTTACCATGGTGTGTACGAAAAAATAGAAGGCGAGTGGCGTACCTTGAGTGCGCCCGGATTGAGCTTACCGCAGCAGACGCCGGACGTCGCAGGCGAACACTGGACCGGTTGCGGGAATGGCTTTGCGGCTCATGGCGAGATATTGCGCAGTCGTTATGCCGGGCAGCTTGTCGAGGTGATGCCCGATGTCTTGCCCCATGCGGCGCAGATCGCTGTGCTGGGTGCCGCGCAGTTCAAACGCGGCTTGGGCATGGATGCGGCTGAAGCTGCTCCACTATATATTCGCAATAAAGTCGCGTTGAAGACGAGCGAACGATGAGCGCCCAACTGCAGGAAATCGTCTCTATCCGCCCAATGTGCCACGAAGATCTCGAGGCGGTGGTTGCTATCGAATACGAGATTTATCCTTTCCCGTGGACCTATGGCAACTTTCGCGATTCGCTCAATGCCGGCTACAGTTGCTGGGTGTACGAACTCAGCGGGTTCGTGATCGGCTACAGCGTGATGATGGTGGCCGTGGGCGAAGCGCATCTGCTCAACCTGGGCATTGCACCGGATTGGCAGGGCAGAGGGCTGGGGAGGCGCTTCCTTCACCAACTGATCAATCGGGCGCGCGATTATCATGCCGAAATCATGTTGCTGGAGGTGCGCCCTTCCAATACTGCGGCGCGTCGGCTTTATCTGAGCACGGGTTTCTCCGAAATCGCCGTGCGCAAGAAATACTATCCGGCTGAAGATGGGCGCGAGGATGCGGTTCTGATGGAGTTGTCGTTATGACGAGCAGGCGCGAGCTCTATCTTCAGGAAATGGGATTGGGGCCGGTGTGGCGTGCTCGCGGGGTGCCGGCAGATGCGCCTGGCCTGGGTGATGCAGGAGCCATGGATTGGGCCGAGCTTAAAGCCGCAGTGGCAGGCTGCACCGCCTGTGAACTCCACAAGAGCCGCACTCAGGGCGTGTTCGGCGTCGGCGACGAGAATGCCGACTGGCTGTTTATCGGCGAGGCGCCCGGCGTGGACGAGGATGCCCAGGGGGAACCCTTCGTCGGCCAGGCGGGCAAGCTGCTCGATAACATGCTGAGAAGCATTGGACTGAAGCGGGGCGATAACGTGTATATCGCCAACGTGGTGAAGTCTCGCCCGCCCAACAACCGTAATCCTCTACCCGATGAGATTGCTGCATGCTTGCCCTACCTGCGGCGCCAGATCGAACTGATTCAGCCGAAGCTGATTATTACACTGGGGAAAGTCGCCTCCGAAACGCTGCTCGGGCGCGAGGCGACAATCGCCAGCCTGCGCGGCAAGGTGCACGCCTACCAGGGAATTCCGTTGATCGTGACCTATCATCCCGCGTACTTGCTGCGTACACTGCAAGACAAGGCCAAGGCGTGGGAAGATTTGTGCCTGGCGAAACAGACCATGCAGGACTTGTGCTCCAAGGAATCAGCTACTATATAAATAAGCATTGTTGTCCACTCAGGAGATCGTTATGCGTAACTGGCTGTTAATCGTGATGCTGTTGCTGTCCATGTCCCTGAGCGGTTGCGGCTACAACACGCTGCAATCCACTGACGAGCAGATCAAGGCGAGCTGGTCCGAGGTGGTCAACCAGTACCAACGCCGAGCGGATCTGGTGCCCAACCTGGTGAACGTGGTCAAGGGCTATGCCGCGCACGAGAAAGAGGTGCTGACTCAGGTGACCGAGGCGCGTGCCAGGGTGGGTTCGATTCAGGCGACACCCGAGTTGATTAACGACGAGCAGGCTTTTGCCAAATTCCAGCAGGTGCAGGCCCAGATGACGAGCGCCTTATCCCGCCTGCTGGCGGTGTCGGAGAACTACCCGCAGCTCAAGGCCGATGGGGTGTTCCGCGACTTGCAGGCTCAGCTCGAGGGCACGGAAAACCGCATCACCGTCGCACGCAACCGCTATATCAAGGCGGTGCAGGAGTACAACGTGACGGTGCGCTCCTTCCCCAGCAATCTCACAGCGATGATGTTCGGTTTCAAGACCAAGCCCAACTTCAGCGTGGAAAATGAGAAAGAAATTTCCACCGCACCCAAGGTGGATTTTGGTGCTGCACCGGCCGTCAAGTAAAACCTGGCTGATCGGCCTGCTCGCCGTCCTGTGGCTGCTTTGCGCACCATGGGCGGCGGCAGAGGTGGCGGTGCCGCCCCTCAAGGCGCGTGTCACCGATCTGACCGGAACACTTCAACCCGGCCAGCAGGCAGCACTGGAGCAAACCCTGCAAGCCTTTGAAAATAGCAAAGGCAGCCAGATTGCCGTTCTGATCGTTCCCACTACCCAGCCTGAAACCATCGAGCAATACGCCATCCGCGTGGCCGATGCCTGGAAGCTCGGGCGCAAGGGCGTGGATGATGGTGTGCTGCTCCTGATCGCCAGGAACGATCGAAAATTGCGCGTCGAAGTGGGGTACGGTCTGGAGGGGGCGATTCCCGATGCGGTGGCGAAGCGCATCGTCAGTGAAATCATCACGCCCCACTTCAAGCAGGAAGACTACTTTGGCGGCATCCAGGCCGGGGTAGATCGCATCATCAAGGTCATCGAAGGCGAGCCTTTGCCGGAGAAGAAACCTTCTCGGTCACAAGACGGAAGCGGGGGAGATTGGCTGGCCATCGGTTTCGTTCTTGCAGTTGTTGTGGGGGGCGCAATGCGCGCCCTGCTCGGCCCGTTTGTCGGTGGGCTTGTTGCCGGTTCGATCGCAGTCGTCATCGCCTGGCTATTGTTCGCCTCGCTGATGATGGCGCTTGTGGCCGGTTTGTTCGTTTTCATCTTTACACTACTCGGTCGTCACGGTGGCGGGGGTTGGTCCAGCGGCGGTGGCGGCTGGTCGGGTGGTGGCGGTGGAGGTTTTAGCGGCGGCGGTGGTTTTGGTGGCGGCGGCGCATCGGGAAATTGGTGAAAAAATGAAGATCAAACGGCTAGTCAGGCATTTGTTGACACCCCCATGGCGGATGAAGCGGGCATTTCCTCCGGACACGATGCGAGCCATCGAAGCGGCGATCAGGGAATCCGAAACGACCCATTATGGGGAGATTCGCTTCGCCGTCGAGGCGGCGCTCGACCCAATGGCGCTTCTTTATGGTCGCAGCGCCCGAGAGCGCGCCGTCGAGGTGTTTTCGCAGCTACGGGTGTGGGATACCGAGCGTAATAATGGCGTGCTGATTTATCTTCTGCTTGCTGACCACCGCGTGGAAATTGTTGCCGACAGAGGCATCCATCGCGATGTGGGGCAGCCGGGCTGGGAAGCGATTTGTCGGGAGATGGAGCATTCGTTCCGTCAGGGGCTTTTCGAGCAAGGCGTGGTGGAGGGGATTCGTGCAGTGGCCAGCCATCTGGTTCGTCATTATCCGGCGAGCGGGGTCAATGAGAACGAACTGCCGGACAAGCCCATCGTGCTATAAAGAACAGGTCTTTAGTTCCGGGTGTTGTCGAGCAGCGCGACATCATCAAACTGGCGCTGATTGTTCTCGTGCCGCTTTTTCAGGTAATACATCATGCCGCTCACGAATAGTCCAAATAGTGCGATGATTGCATAGACTGACAAATTCAAATGGATCAGCAACGCATAGAGGCCGGTCATGGCGAGGATCGACAGATTTTCGTTGAAATTCTGCACCGCAATCGAATGGCCTGCGCCCATCAGGATGTGGCCGCGATGTTGCAATAGTGCATTCATCGGCACCACAAAAAAGCCCGACAGAGCACCGATGAGAACCAGGAGCGGCACGGCAATCCACAGGTCGTGTACGAAATTCATGCCGAGAACGATCAGTCCCATGGCGATGCCAAGTGGAATGACTTTCACCGATTTGCGCATCGTGACCATTTTTGCTGCCAGTACCGCACCAATTGCGACACCTACTGCCACCACACCCTGTAGCATGCTGGCTTTGGACAGGTCCATATTCAGCGCCACCTCTGCCCACTTCAGGACGATGAATTGCAGGGTTGCGCCTGCGCCCCAGAACAGGGTGGTGACACCAAGCGACACCTGGCCCAGCTTGTCGCGCCACAGCAACTTCAGGCAGTGGTTGAAATCGTGTAACAGAAAGAGCGGGTTTTTTTTCAGGATCCGGTGGTCCACTCCGGTATCTGGGATGTACAGGTTGAAAGCTGCGGCAATCAGGTAAATGCTGCCGATGATGCCTATACTCATTTCCGGGATCGTGTCGATGCCGGTGTCAATCATCGGGAAATCGAAGTTCAACAGGGTTAGAGCGATGTCTGTTTTGACCAGCAGACCCCCTACCACGGTGCCGAGTATGATAGCCATCACCGTCAGCCCTTCGATCCAGCCGTTGGCGACCACCAGCAGGCGATGCGGCAGCAGTTCAGTGAGGATGCCGTACTTGGCGGGGGAATAAGCGGCGGCGCCCAGGCCGACGACCGCGTAGGCGGCCAGCGGGTGCACGCCGGAGAACATCATCAGGCAGCCGATGATTTTGACGCCGTTGCTGATCAGCATCACCCTGCCTTTGGGCATCGAGTCGGCAAAAGCGCCGACAAATGCGGCGAGCAAGACGTAGGAAACGGTGAAAAACAGCTTGAGCAGGGGTTCGTATTCCTGCGGGGCATGCATGTCGCGCAGGGCGAAGATGGCGACGATCAGCAGAGCGTTATCGGCCAATGCGGAAAAAAACTGTGCCGACAGAATTGTATAAAAGCCGCGCTTCATCTGCTTTTTTTGGTGAGTTTCCGTTCGTTTTTCAGGGACAGAAAGTAAGCCCTCCGCTTTATACCATGAAACCATGCGGGGTGCCATGCGGCCAATCAAAGTTAGGGTTTGCCCTATCTTTGCTACTCAATTTGTGATTGAATATGCATCCATTAAATTCCTTTATGAGCACCTATGGCAGACCGACGACTTCAGGTGTTTTACACCGTTGCTAAACAATTGAGTTTCACCAAAGCGGCCGAGATATTGTTCATGACCCAGCCTGCAGTCACGTTCCAAGTCAAGCAGCTGGAAGAGCATTTCAATACCCGTTTGTTCGAGCGCAGTCACAGCAAGATTACTCTGACGCCGGCAGGGCGTCTGGCGATGGAATACGCCGAGCGCATCCTGAGCCTGACTGCGGAAATGGAAACCCGTTTGACGGAAATGACGGGGGAGGTCGGTGGCACGCTGATGATCGGTGCCAGCACGACCATCGCGGAATACATGCTGCCGCGCATGCTGGGAGATTTCAAGGCGCGCTACCCCCAAGTCCAGGCACGGCTCACTGTTGCAAACTCGGAAACAGTCGAATCCAAGGTCGCTGACCATACCCTCGATATCGGCCTAATCGAGGCGCCTTCCCATCATCCCAGCCTGAAATCGGAGGTCTGCTGCGAAGATGAACTGGTGCTAATCTGCTCGGCTCAGCACGAACTGTCCAAGCTTTCCTCGGTATCGGCCGAGAAACTTGCCGTTCAGCCCTACATCAGCCGCGAAGCCGGTTCAGGCACGCGCGAGGTGGTGGACGATTATTTCAAGCGCGCCGGCATCTCGCCGGATGACCTGAATATCGCGATGGAACTGGGTAGCCCGGAAGCGATCAAGGGGGCGGTTGAGGCAGGGCTGGGTATTGCGATTGTTTCGCGTGTCACCATCCTCAAGGAAGTCAAACTTGGCGATCTGGTCGCAGTGCCATTGGAACCGCGCCTGATCCGGCCGCTGTCGGTGGTTTATGCCACGGAAAAATTCCGCTCCAAATTGTTGCAGTCTTTCCTGGACTTCACGACCGCAGCACTGAAATAACTTTATCCATGAAACCTGAAGAGAAGAAACTGCTGCGCCTGTTAGAGACGCTTTCCGCAGAGCAGCAGGATACCGTGTTTGCCTTCGTCGAATTTCTTGCCGCCCGTAATCCGGCTGTCGATGTTTCTGTTCCCCAGGAACCCCTGGCTATTCCCCGCCCTGCTGAAGAGTCTGTGGTCAAGGCGATCAAGCGTCTGCGGGAAACCTATCCAATGCTGAATACTGACAAGCTGCTGCACGAAGCTTCAAGTTTCATGATGAAGCATGTTATGCACGGCAAGCCAGCCGTCGAGGCGATCGACGAACTGGAAGCCTTGTTTGCCCGGTATTATGAATCGCACAAAATGTAGGTTGGGTTAGCGGCCTTATCGCGTAACCCAACAGACCCAAGCATTCAAGACCGGATTGTGGTTAAAGTACCTCCGCTGCATAATCCGCCAGCCTTGAACGTTCACCACGCATCAGCGTGACGTGGCCGGAGTGTTCCCACCCCTTGAAGCGGTCCACTACGTAAGTCAGCCCGGAACTGCCCTCGGTCAGGTAGGGTGTGTCGATCTGCGCGATATTGCCCAGACAGACCACCTTGGTGCCGGGCCCTGCGCGGGTGACCAGGGTTTTCATCTGCTTGGGCGTCAGGTTCTGCGCCTCGTCGATGATCAGGAATTTGTTCAGGAAGGTGCGGCCACGCATGAAGTTGAGCGACTTGATTTTGACCCGCGAGCGAATCAGGTCCTGCGTCGCGGCACGTCCCCAGTCGCCGGCATTGTCGTCGGTCTTGTTGAGCACGTCCAGGTTGTCTTCCAGCGCGCCCATCCACGGCGCCATTTTTTCTTCCTCGGTGCCGGGCAGGAAACCGATGTCCTCCCCGACCGGGACGGTGACACGGGTCATGATGATTTCGCTGTAAAGCTTATGGTCCAGCGTCTGTGTCAGGGCGGAGGCCAGGGTGAGCAGTGTCTTGCCGGTACCAGCCTGGCCGAGCAGGGTGATGAAATCCACATCCGGGTTCATCAGCAGGTTAAGGGCGAAATTCTGTTCGCGGTTGCGCGCGGTGATGCCCCAGACGCTGTGTTTGAGATGAGTAAAATCCTTGACCGTTTCCAGCACGGCAGTGTTGCCGTTTAATTCCCTGACGATGGCGTGGAACGGGTTGTCGTATTCAAAATAGACAAATTCGTTGATCATCAGGCTGGAACAAAGTGGCCCCTTGATGCGGTAAAAGGTATGGCCGGCTTCCTGCCAGGATTCCATGCCCTTGCCGTGGTGTTCCCAGAAATCCTGCGGTAGCGCCTTGAGCCCGGTATAAAGCAGATCGGTGTCTTCCAGCACCTTGTCGTTGAAGTAATCCTCCGCGGCATAGCCCAAGGCGCGGGCTTTGATGCGCATGTTGATGTCCTTCGACACCAGGATAACCTCGCGTTTGGGATATTGCTGCTGCAGGTGCATCACCACGCTGATGATCTGGTTGTCTGCTTTGCTGGTCGGCATGCCAGCGGGTAGCTCGCCGTTCATCTGCTTGGTTTGCAGAAACAGGCGCCCGCTACAATTGCGATCGTTGATGGAGAGGGGGAAGCCATCCTCCATCGCGGTCTGGGCGCCGGTGACGATTTCATCCAGGAAGCGGCTGGCCTGGCGTGCATTGCGAGCAACCTCGGTCATGCCCTTCTTGTTGTTGTCCAGTTCTTCCAGGGTGATCATCGGCAGGAAGATGTCGTGTTCCTCGAAATGGAACAGGCTAGACGGATCGTGCATCAGCACGTTGGTATCGAGAACAAATATCTTGGAATGGATGTGTGACTTTCGTGCCATTGGGAACCCCTTATTTAAGCGTCTCGATGAAATCAATCACTTCCTGGGCATGGCCGGCGACCTTTACGCCGCGCCACTCGCGCCGCAGCACGCCTTCGCCATCGATGACAAAGGTGCTGCGTTCGATGCCCCTGACCTGTTTACCATACATATTTTTCATTTTGATGACGCCGAACAGATTGCAGGCGGTTTCTTCCTTGTCGCTGAGCAACTCGAACGGCAGATTCTGTTTCGACTTGAAATTCTCGTGGGACTTCAGACTGTCGCGCGAGATGCCATAAATTTGGCAGCCGAGGGCTTGGAGTTCCGGGTAAAGATCGCGGAACTGTTGCGCTTCGGTAGTGCAGCCGGGAGTGGAGTCTTTGGGATAGAAGTACAGTACTACGGGGTTTCCTTTGGCCGTGGATAAGCGGAATGGCTTGCCTCCGGTCGAGGGAAGTTCAAAATTTGAAACGGGTCGGTCGAGCATGGAAGTTACCGTGTTGAGCATGGCACCATTGTTGACAAAAATCGGCACCAGCGCAACAGGCAACACAGCGTTTTTTTCAGAGGCGATAGGCGCGCATATTTATGCCTTGCATGAACATGAAGCAAGCTCATCGGTGGGATGGCGTGAAGAATCACCCCCGCAAGCTGCCACCACCTCCGGCTTGGACAACTCCCGTTCGATGATATCCATCGTGGCACGGCCAATATACTCGCTGTTCGGATCGGATGTTTCGATTGCTTCGAGGTAGGCGCGACCGATCAGGCGGCCGAGCGGTTGCGGATTGTATAGCAGCTTTTTGATGAGAAATGGATTGAAGGTGAGCGGGTTGTAGCCCGGCTTGAGATAGCCCTCGCTGATCAGCAGACGTTCCACCGGTGTACCGGGTTGAACGCCGATGAAAAAAATGAAAGGCAGCACGTTGTCACGGCCGAACATCTCATACAGTTCCTTGATCTTCTCGACGGTCTTCAGCAGGGTTTGGACTGTTTCACCGGGGGCGTTCAAGGGCATGTAAAGTTTGATCTTTTGATCGGTGTGCCCGTTCGCCTGGAACATGCGGAAGGCATCCATCTGCTGCTCCAGCGAATAGCCCAGGGTCAGCTTGTCGATGATCTCCTGCGATCCGGCGAAAGATAGATCAACGCTGCTCATTCCCGTTGCCAGCATTTTCCGCGCGATTTCGGGTGTCAGATGGTTCAGCCGCAGATACCCCGACCAGTTGATATCGATTTTTCTTGCCAGCAATTCGTCCAGAATATGTTCGACATGCTGGGTGCTCCTTTTCGTCGAACAGAACTGCGCATCGGTGAACCAGATTCGCTTGACGCCGTATCGCTTTTGCAGTGCTTCCACCTCATTGGCGATCTCGGCCGGCTCGCGGTAGCGTTGCATGGCGCCCTCGATTTTGTTGTACAGGCAGAAATGACATTGAAGAGGGCATCCCCGCTTGGTATGCACGCCGATGTCATCGCCGATGTAACGGTGGAAGTCGGGAAAAATTGATTCGACATAAGTGAAATCGACTGCCGTAAGCTGGCGCAAATCGAAGGTTTCTGTGCGGACGCGATGATCGACCTGGCCGGAGCGGTTCTTGTAGTAATACTCGCCGACCGGCTGGGTGAAACCATCGACAATCGACAGCATGGTGTCCTCGCCTTCACCAATGACGATCACCGTATCGGGCGGGCATTTCTCGGCGACATACTTGCCGAATATCGACACGGCCGTCCCCCCTACCACAACACGCGTGTCAGGCAGCATCCGCTTGACCAGCTTCATGTAGCCGAAGTTGCGCAGCCGGCTGGCCACATAGTCATAGATGATGGTCAACGAATCTTTGGCCGCTTTCAGTCTTCGATACAACTTCGGGGAATGGTCGAAGTTCATCACCACGCCGAGTGCATCGTCTTCAGGGTGGGGGCCGAAGGACTGCATGTTGCGCCATGAAAAAGCCACCACGTCCGGACGCAGCGTGCGCAGATGTTCCATTAAGATACGCTTGCGGTCGGATGGCTCAACCAACGCCAGATCTAGGAGATGCTGATGAATGTCCGGGCGTTGCTTGTGAACATAGTCGGCGACATAGATGACGCCGCCAGGATAGATTTTCCAGCAGGGTAGACGTACATAAAGAACGGATTTGACTTTAGGCGACATGGTGTCTCCATTATATATTGTGTGGTTTTTGGACTAAAAGAGGCCTTCGCACGCTACAGAGCCCAAGCATTTTACGGTTTGGCTCATGGGTGGGGTCTGTTATCCAATCGTTGTTGCCGAGGTCAATTTTCACATGGTTGGGTCTGTGAAAGCTAGACGCAGTTTAAATGCATTTTATTTAATATAATATTAGCATCTTTTAATATACCTAATAATATTGTTTTCTGTGGTGATGTAGTTGGAGATCAGCTACGATATCCGCACCGTGCATGAGTTGCTCGGCCATTCGGATGTATGCACGACGATGATTTATAACCACTTTCTCAATCATGGCGGCAGGGGGTGGAAAGTCCCTTGGATCACCTTTGAGGAACCTCAGCGCTGAATCATGGAGATAAAACAGAATCAGGCCGCTCCCGCTTCGGCGCGCCTGTTTTTCGCCCTCTGGCCCAGTGCGGCGGCCTCTGCCGAGTTGGTCATGGCGGGGCAGCGTTTGCACGGGATTTGTGGCGGGCGGCTTACCCGTATGGAAACGATCCACCTTACCTTGGTGTTTCTCGGCGAGGTCGGGCCTGAGCGGATTGGCGATCTGCTCGAACTGGCCGGGGAGATTAGGGTTCCCGCGTTCAGTGTCTGCTTTACGCGCATCGGCTGGTGGCCCCACAACCGGATAGTCTGGGCTGCACCCGGTGAGACGCCTGTGGAACTGATGCAGCTGGTCGATGCGTTGCGGGAAAAGTTACTTGGCGCGGGGTTCCACTTCGACACCAAGCCCTTTGTGCCTCACATCACTCTGCTACGTAAGGCCGATTGCAGGAAAAGCCAGCTCCTGGTCGGGGAAATCGAATGGCGCGCCGAGGATTTTGTCCTTGTCAGGTCGGTGCCGGGCGAGAGCGGGTCGTCCTACGAAGTGGTGGGCCGCTGGAAGTTGTTATAGGTGGATAAATATTCCAGGATTGGGACTGGGATTGATTCTTCTTGACAGGCAGGCTTTTTCCGAAAGCATTACCCATTCTGCGCACGGGTTTCACCGCAAATCTGTCGTGGCAAAATAATTAATAAAATTGCTTTAAATTTAACCTACTTGGAGGATGTTGTTAAGATCAAGGGCCTTGCCATAGCAGCGCTTGCTGCCAGTCTGACTGCCGGAGCAGTCACTACCACAGTAGCCCAGGATGTGCCCAACTGGATTGGTGTTTCGGTCGGCAATACCCGGTTCAGCAACGGCAACAACAATTTCAACTCCAGCAACACCCTCAGTGGAATTACTAGCGCTACATCAACAGAAAACTCCGATAGCGCCTGGAAAATATATCTGGGTATCCCGTTTAACAAATATCTGGGCCTGGAACTTGGCTATGCAAAGCTGGGTGATCAAACCATAAGTAGCGCTACCGCCTCCTCCAAAGCGACCAGCACGGCGTACCTCTTTGATCTGGTCGGCAACTACGACTTCAATGAAAGCTTTTCCCTGTTAGGGAAGTTGGGTATGCATCGTTGGGGCGTGAATGATGCCACTACCAGAAGTGGCGTAGGTGCTACCAATGGTGCTGATGGCTTTGATTCTACTTACGGTCTGGGCGTGCAGTACAACGTGAACAAAGATGTTGGCCTGCGCATGGAGTGGGAATGAATCGCCCCGCTCCACTAGACACTTTCGAGCCGGTTGAAATACTTCTTTTCGAACTCTACCGGAGAATCGCCATCGGTGTAACTGTGACG
>NZ_DF967538.1 GCF_000971475.1 Sulfuricella sp. T08 | reverse complement strand
CACTCGTTCCCGAGTAGGTCAGTGTATAAACGTGGGTCAAAATTCCATGCAAATCTCTATGGTTAGTGGGTCAGTTTTAAACGCAAATCAACAGAATCCGCCTCCACAGCCAACCCGAACCAGCATTCTGGAGAATATCGGGTTCAAGCAACGAAGATTCTTTGTTTCGCTGGAAACAGGTACTCAAGCCATGTTGGTCGAGTTTGGACGCACATCGCCATTCAGCGTGCTGGTATTTCGAGGCACCGAACAAAACATCAAGGACTACCTCACCGATCTTGAGATCGGTAAATTGTCGTTGGTTAAAAACCAAAAAGATGCGCACGCAGGATTTACGGAAGCGCTCGATTCGGTATGGAGCGAAATTGATGGAGTACTTGCCCAATATAATTGCCCGGTTTTCTATACAGGGCATAGTCTGGGTGCGGCTCTTGCCACGCTGGCAGCAGCACGTCATGCGCCAAGCGCGGTTTACACATTCGGCTCGCCACGGGTTGGCAACCAGGCGTTCATCGCTTCACTCTGCAACGTTCCCATCTATCGGATTGTTGATGATGAAGATGTCGTTACGACAGTCCCTTCAGAATCGCTGGGATTCCGGCATGTCGGGACAGAGTTACTATTGATCGGCCCCAGGCATGAGTTTTCCCTCAATCAAGTTTTCACCCCCCCGAAACCATTAGCCGATCACGCCCCAGTCAACTATGTGGACAGGATATGAAAACCCCTTGAGCGCAATCGATACCGAATCAGCGCCCAGTGCAGAAACGAATAAGTGTTGAACCCAGATAATCCACTGGGAGGCTCTCCAGGCCTACGTGAGCGCTTAGCACCGGGGTATTGCATTTGGAATCGGCAGACATGAAAGGCCAGAGGCACACATCGTCCTCTGGCCATTTTTTCGTAGCGCGAAGCACGCGCCGCGGTCCCTGCATTAGCGTCGATCCGGAACCTTATTTGTCCATCTTGATTTTGAGATCACTCCACACCGATTTCACACCTTCGGTGTTGCGGGCTGTTGCAATCGCCTGGTTAATTTCTTCCTGCGTATTGGCAGTGCCAGTCAACCACACAACACCATCTTTATCAGTATCAACCTGGATATGCTTCATGCTGCCCGGATGATCCGCGGCCAGCTTAGCCTTGATTTTGGCTGTAATTACCGAGTCTTTGACGTACGTCATGGGGTGTGAACGGTCTTTGTCAGAATCGGCGGAATAGGCCGCAATCGGGGCCAGCAAGGTGCCGATGACGAGACATGCTGTTACTAGTTTGGTTTTCATGGTCTGCCTTTTCATTTATTGAGGTGGAGCTACGGATGATCCTGCAATTTTCAGATCTAGTCCGTGCGTTAGCGCACAGAGCACTTTTTAAATAAAGCAGATTGTCGCCAGACGGTTGATATCCATCGATTGAAACTTGATGGGATTAATTGAATTTACATTGCAAGGCCAACTGTAATTCCAAGGAGGTTCATAATTTTACGATCAGTACTTGAGCTTGTTGCATCGCGCTGGCAATGCTCGTTAGGGAAAACCCACCCCACATAAAAACCTGGATCCTCAATATGAGACACAGTCAAAAATGATGGCGCCAAAAATAGGAAATGCATAAGGCGAAGTCTAAAGACAAATGAATATGAGGCATAATAAATTAGAGTAAATGGGATTGGCCACAATTCATCCAGTGGAATTTCCGGGTGAAATCCTTGAAGACAGCTTGCAAGTCGAGTTCACTCGCGTCCCGTTTAATAACTGTTTGGCATTTCACCGACTACCAGGAAGAACAAAAGCTTATGAGTTCCCATCAGTCGCGAGTTGCCCTGAGATTTGATCTTTCAGTTCCCCTGCTCGTTGCTTCATTTGGCAGATATCAAGCGGAGCGCCCATGATTTTCGAGCTGATCGAAGACATCGCGAAGCTGGCTCTTATTGTCGCCTGCCTTTATTTCGTCCTGGGTGCTTATGTGTGCCGCAAGCAACCTTCATGGTACGAACCGCTCGAGAAGCGCCGATTGACCACGATATTGGTGCTAGTCCTCGCGGCATTCGCAGTTAAAGTGAGCGAAGATGTGCTCGGTGGAGAATCAGGTCCGATCGACAAGATTATCTTGCTTTTCATCCATAATCACGTTCCGAGCACACTATCCAGATTCTTCGAAATGGTCACATTTACTGGATCATCATGGGTTCTGTTTCCGCTCGCGGTCGTGACGACAATCGCACTTTTGTGGGCAAGGCATCGCTTCGAAGCGCTACTTGTTGCAGCTTCGGTGATCAGCGCTACGATAGCGATTTACGTTATAAAAATGGTGGTTGGCAGAGCTCGGCCAGCGCTCTGGGACACGGATTGGTATTGGGGCTCCAGCTTTCCCAGCGGACATACCCTAGCCGTCGCCGCGTTCGCTACAGCCGCCGTTCTTTGCGTGAGTCGAATCAGGCCGGCGTCGCGCAACCTCGCGCTGTCACTAGCAATCTTATGGATATCTCTTGTCGCCATTTCGCGTCTGGTACTTGGTGTGCACTGGCCGACTGACGTATTGGTCGCCACGTGCATCGGAGCGTTTCTGCCTCTGGCAATAAGCGTTGTACTTGAGTTACGTTATGCCTGACGACACGCGCCAGAAGATCTTCTCCCACGGCAGTTGAACTTGGACATTGCTGGATTGATCTAAATTTGGCCTTGGTTGATAAGGTTACCTCATCATGAATGCGTGTAATGCTCCAATCAGTCGCCCCGGCTAAGCAGGGTTTTGGCCGCGCCGATCAGCTGTAGCAGGAACAGTGCGAGCGCTGCCACTGCCAGTATCATCCCGGCGCGCCAGCCGCAGGCAAGAATCAGGCCGCCGCCAATAAACATCAGGCCGCGTATCCCGCCGCCCCACTGCAGTCGTTGCCGTATTTGGCTGTGCCAGGCGGTTTGCGGGCCGGGTTTTAGCCATACCGGCAGCAACTGGCTGACTGCGCCGGTCACCAGCGGGAACAGGAAGGCGAGGATGAAGGCATGAGCGCTATCGCTGGGGAGGAGTACACCGGCAGAGTGCAGGATTCCAAACAGCAGGGCGGCGGCAAATCCGGTCAAGGCCGCGGCGAGCGAGGGCACTGCGCCATGCGCATGCAGAATTTCAGCGCGATACAGCGTGAGCCAGGCCATCCCCATCCGCAATACCGGCAGCACCCACAATAGCGTGCCTAGCCATGCCAGCGGCGCGAACCAGGCGGTCCCGACTGCGATCAGCAGGGTGCCGCCCAGCGCCCATTTCAAATCCTGCCGCAACCGGGTTGCGGCTTGCGGATCCAGTCGCCCGACCGCCGTGGGCAGCAGCACCTGCAGGGTGGCGATGGCGGTCAGCCCAATGAAACCCAGGGTGTTGAGATGAAGATGCAGCCGCTTCAGCGCCAGCCGCTGCTCCGGCCAGATTGCCATGGCGGCTACCGCCGCCAGCGCCAGCATCAGGCAGGCGATAGCGGCGAGGTACCAGTACAGGCAGGGATGGGGTTTGCCCAGGGCTGATCGGCCGCGACTGGCGATCCAGCCGGCAAACGCGGCAGCAGCGGCTAGCGCGAGCAGCGCGGCGAAGTAATAAGCCTGACTGGGTGCGATAAAGGAGAAAACGGCAAGCGCCCCTGCCGCCAGCGCCAGCAAGGGGATTGTGTGCACGCCGGCGGCGGGCGCGCCGCTGCGCGTCAGTACCGGCACGAAATGGCTCATTGCACCCAGGATCAGCGGCATGACGCCCGCAGCCAGGGCGAGATGGAGGTGTGCGGCTGGAGGCAGGGGCTGGAACCAGGCCAGGATGACGGCGCCGGCAAAGCTTGCCAGCGCCGTCAGTGCCAGCGTAACCAGCATGCCGGCTCTCTACTTACGGGAGAAATCGATCACGATCTGGCCGGGTTCGCGGGCGACGTACGCAATTTCGATGGCGTCACCGTAGCGCTCCATCAATTGAGCGAGCAGCGGCAGCGGGTCATGGTCGTTGACGAAGCGCATGGTCTCGCCCGGATGCAGCGAATCCAGCGCGCCGAAGATGGCGGCATGGCGGAAGCGCTTGGCAACGCCGCGGGCGTCGAACGGGTAGCGCATGTCAGGGGAAATGATGTTGGCGCAGTTGTGGGACATTTTTGGGTTCCTTATAAAACAGTTAATCGGAGGCTAATGTCCGACTATTTTAATAAGATGTATTAAAAATGCAAGTTACAAATCAAGGCGTCCATAGGCCATAACTCACGCGCTCGATGCCGGCCAGATCGGCGGCCGAGTCAACTCGCTCGAAGCCCGACTGGACCAGCAATTTGCGGCACGCCGCCGCCTGGTCGTAGCCGTGTTCGAACTGCAGCCAGCCGCCGGGCTTGAGGTGGGCGACGGCACCCCGGATGATGGTGCGGATGTCATCCAACCCATCCACGCCTGAGGCCAGCGCGGCGGGGGGTTCGAAGCGCACATCGCCCTGTGTCAGGTGAGGGTCGGCGGCGGCGATGTAAGGCGGGTTGGAAACGATCAAGTCGAATTTCTCTTCATCCAGGGCGCTGTACCAGTCGCTTTGGGTCAGGCGCAGGTTGCCGGCACCCAGTCGTTGCGCATTTTCGCGCGCGACTTCCAGCGCTGCGGCGGATTGATCCACCGCAACCACTTCAGCCTGGGGGCGGTGTCGTGCCAGCGTTACAGCCACCGCGCCACTGCCGGTGCCCAGATCCAGCACTCGGCAGGGGTGGTCGGCAGGCAGGCGTTCCAGTGCCAACTCCACCAGCAGCTCTGTTTCCGGGCGCGGGATCAGCACCGCCGGGGTGACCTTGAAATCAAGGCTGTAGAACTCACGTTCGCCGAGTATGTAAGCGATGGGCTCGCCGCCGAGGCGGCGATGCAGCAGGGCGGCGAAAGCCGCGGTCTGTTCCGGGGTGAGGGGGTCACGGTCATGAGCGACCAGCCAGGAGCGGGGTTGCTGGAGTATATGGCAGAGCAGAATTTGCGTTTCGAGCCGGGACTCGCGCTGGTCGAGATATAGCGCAGCACCAAGCGCATCGGCGCCTTGCCGCAGATTGGTGTCCAGAGTGGCGGGCATAGCGCTGGCGGGTTGCTATTCTTCCCCGCCCAAGGACGCCAGCAGCTCCGCCTGATGTTCAGACATCAGCGCACCGACCAGTTCATCCAGGTCGCCGTCCATGATCTGATCGATCTTGTACAGGGTAAGGTTGATGCGGTGATCGGTGATGCGCCCCTGCGGGAAGTTGTAGGTGCGGATGCGTTCGGAGCGGTCGCCGCTGCCGATCAGCGATTTGCGGGTGGCGGCTTCCTTGGACTGGCGTTCGCGCAGCTGCATATCCATGATGCGCGCCGCCAGCACCGACATCGCCTGCGACTTGTTCTTGTGCTGCGAGCGGTCGTCCTGGCACTCCACCACAATGCCGGTAGGCAGGTGAGTAATGCGTACCGCCGAATCGGTCTTGTTGATGTGCTGGCCGCCCGCGCCCGATGCGCGGTAGGTGTCGATCCTGAGGTCGGCGGGGTTGAGATTAACTTCCGCCAGTTCGTCCGCTTCCGGCATGATGGCGACGGTGCAGGCTGAAGTATGAATACGCCCCTGGGTTTCGGTCGCGGGTACGCGTTGCACGCGGTGGCCGCCGGACTCGAACTTGAGTTTGGAATAGGCGCCCTGGCCAATAATCTTGGCGATGATCTCCTTGTAGCCGCCCATCTCGCCTGGGCTTTCCGACAGGATTTCCACATTCCAGCGCTGCCTTTCGGCGTAGCGCGCATACATGCGGAACAGATCGCCGGAGAACAGGGCCGATTCGTCGCCGCCGGTGCCGGCGCGGATTTCCAGGAAAATATTGCGTTCGTCGTTGGGGTCCTTCGGCAGCAGGAGCTTTTGCAGGTCGATTTCAATCTGCGCGAGTTGCTCCCTGGCGCTATTGGCCTCGTCTTCGGCAAACGACTTCATCTCCGGGTCGGCAAGCATCTCCTGGGCGGTTTTCAGATCCAGTTCGGCTTGCTGGAAGCGCTGATAGAGTTCGACTACCGGCGTGATTTCAGCGTGCTCGCGGGTGAGGCGGCGATAGTTATCCAGGTCCGACGTGGCGTCGTTGCTGCTCAGTCGCTGGGTTAATTCAACCAGGCGCTCTGCAAGCTGATCGAGCTTGGATTGGATGGATGGTTTCAAGGGGAAGTCTTTGGGTTATTCGTGGGGATTATTCGGGGTGAATGTGATACAGACGGCGCAGCAGCGCTTCGAGCTGGGCGCGGTCTTCTCCGCTGGCATGGTTGAGAGCGTGGCTGGAGTCGTGCAGGAATTTGTTGGCGAGTGCACGGCTCATCTGTTCGAGCACTTCGCGCGGGTCTTCTCCCTTGTCGAGCAGGCGCTGGGCGCGTTCCAGCTCGTGGCGGCGCTGCCGTTCGGCGTGGTCGCGCAGGGCGCGGATGGTGGGCACGACGCTGCGCGTATCCATCCAGTGCATGAAATCTTCCACCTGAACCTCGATGATCGCCTCGGCTTCCTCGGCGGCCAGTTGACGATTGCCGAGACCGGCTTCGATCACTTGGGCGAGGTCGTCCACGGTGTAGAGGAACACGTCGTCCAGCTCGCCGACCTCGGCCTCGATGTCGCGCGGCACCGCCAGGTCCACCATGAATATCGGCCGGTGCTTGCGCTGCTTGATGACGCGCTCGACCAGGCCTTTGCCCAGAATCGGCAGGGGGCTGGCGGTGGAGGTGACGATGATGTCGTGGGTGGCGAGGTGATCCGGCAGTTCGTTCAGGGTAATGGCGCTGCCGCCCAGTCGCAGGGCCAGCGCGCTGGCGCGCTCCAGGGTGCGGTTGGCAACGGTGATGTGCTTGGGGTGCTGCGCCGCGAAATGGTTGGCGCACAGCTCAATCATCTCGCCCGCGCCGATGAACAGGACGCGCTGCTCGCTGATTGAGGGGAAGATGCGTTCCGCCAGCCGTACCGCGGCGGCGGCCATGGAAACGCTGTTGGCGCCGATCTCGGTCTGGGTGCGGACTTCCTTGGCAACCGAAAAGGTACGCTGGAACAGTTTGTGCAGCAGTGTGCCCAGGGTGCCGGCTCGTTCGGCGGTGTTCACCGCCTGCTTCAGCTGGCCGAGAATCTGGGTCTCGCCCAGCACCATCGAATCCAGCCCGCTGGCGACACGGAAAGCGTGTTTTACCGCCTCGCTTTGCGGCAGAGTGTAGAGGTGTGGCGCGATCGCCTGCGGCTTGATGTGGTGGTAATCCGCCAGCCATTCGATGGCTTGCTGTGGGCTGTCGGTGTTGCAGTAGATTTCAGTACGGTTGCAGGTGGAAAGAATCGCTGCCTCTTTTACCGGGTGATGGCCGACCAGGTCGTGCAGCGCCTGTTCCAGGGTTTCAGCATGGAAGGCGACCTGTTCGCGAACTGCCAGGGGGGCGGTTTGGTGATTGATTCCGAGGGTGAATAACTGCATGGCTCAATTGTGCCCTTTTCGCCGCAGGCTTGGCAAGGAGCGAGGCCGTTCGATGAGGCAGCCCCCCCATCATGGTGACCAAGGGCAAACCCCCAGGGGGTTTTTATTCACTACAAATTCTGGTGGCCCGGGGCGGAATCGAACCACCGACACAAGGATTTTCAATCCTCTGCTCTACCGACTGAGCTACCGGGCCGTGCTATTTAAGCGGGAACTGATTTTACGTCGGAATGATAGATCAAACCAGCTAAAACCGAAGCGCGCTATTAAAGCGTTAAACCGGGCATTAGTCAAGAACAGATTGGCGCGCGCCTGTCTGCCCAGGTTGCAAAGGGTTAATGGGAAAGGGGCGGGAATTCGGCGCTCACCCTGAGTCCGCCGGCCGCAGTGCCACGGGAAAAGGCAATACGGGCCCGGTGAATTTCCGCAATCCGCAGGGCGATGGATAACCCCAGCCCGACGCCCTCGGCCTGAGTTGGGTTGAAGCGGCTAAAGCGTTGACCCAGCTGGGCGAGTTGCTCGTCTGGCACGCCTGGGCCGCTATCGCAGACTTCAAGTTGCTGCGCTGAATTTTTCAGGATTCTTATCGCCACAATGATATGCCCCCCTACGGGCGTATAACGGATGGCGTTGTCCAGCAGGTTGCGCACCAGCACACGCAGAAGGTCAGGCGAACCTGAAATGGGCGCGGTGTCTTCCCCATTCAATTCCAGCTCGATATTTCTGGCGAGTGCCTCGGGCCCCAGTTCGGCGCAGCATTCGCGGGTCACTGCGGCAAGGTCTACCGGTTCGAGGTGAGTCGAGGCGGAAAGCTCATCAAGCCGGGCCAGTGTCAGCAACTGCCCGACCAGATGGCTCATCCGGTCAGTCCCCTGCAATGCCTTGTGCAGGCTTTCCAGGCGTTCCACCGAATTCTCGGTCAGCATGGCGGCCTGTACTTGCGCCCGTAACGCGGCAAGCGGGGTGCGCAGTTCGTGCGAGGCATCGCTGGTGAAACGCCGCTCGTTCTCCAGGGTTGCGGCGACACGGGCGAACAGGCGGTCGAGCGCTTCGATTACCGGCGCGATTTCGGTCGGGCTGTCTTCCAGGCGAACCGGGTCGAGCCGTTCCGGCGAGCGCTGTTGCAGTTCGTGGGCCAGCTTGCGCAGCGGCTGCAGGCCGAGGCGGATGGCGATCAGCGCCGCGATAGCCAGCAGCGGGAGGCCGAACAGGAAGGGCTGCAGGTTATGCCAGGCGACTTCCCTGGCGAGATCGTTGCGCGCCAGATCGCTTTGGCCGACGATTACTTCCAGTTCGCGGCTGGGGTCGCGCTGCCGGTAGTAGCGCCAGCGTTCCCCCTGCAATTCGCCATGGCTAAAGCCCTCTTCCGGCAACGGGTCGGGCAGCACCGACGTGGATTTGCCGGAATGCAGGAGCAGGCGAGGCTGGTCATGTTCTGTGCTCCAAACCTGGAAGGCCAAACTGCGTTGGTATTTGTGGGCGATCGGTCCGTTGCTTGCGGTTTCGTCGTCGTCGGCATGGATGGCGACGGCTAGCAGGGTCTGGCCAAGTTGGGCGAGCTGGGCATCGAAGATTTCGTCGGCTTCGTGCAGGGCATTGTGGTAGCTCTGGATGCCCGCAGCCAAGCCGAAAATCAGCACAGCGGCCAGCATCAGGCCGATCAGCCGGATTTGCAGGGAATGCTGGCGGAGGCTCATGGCCGCTCCACGCTGTAACCGATGCCGCGCAGGGTGCGGATGAAACCGGCGCCGAGCTTCTTGCGCAGGTGGTGGACGAAGACTTCGACGGTGTTGCTGTCGACGCTGTCACCCCAGCCGTACAGGCTTTCTTCAAGCTGCGCGCGGGTCAGGACGCGGCCGGCGTTCTGCATCAGCTGTTCGAGGATGGCGAATTCCTTTGCCGATAATTCAACCGCCTCGCCTTCCCGCCAGGCCTGGCGCGCGGCCGGGTCGAGCTCTATGGCGCCGATGCGCAGGCGCGGCGCGGCATGGCCGCCGGAACGGCGAATCAGCGCGTGCAGCCGTGCGGCCAGTTCTTCCATGTCGACCGGTTTGATGACGTAATCGTCGGCGCCCAGGCTGAAGCCCTTGAGCTTGTCCGGCTTGGTGTCGCGCGCGGTCAGGATCAGCACCGGGGTGCGCAATCCGGCTTCCCGTGCCGAGTGCAGCACGGCAAGGCCGTCGAGCTGCGGCAATCCGAGGTCAAGCACTACTGCGTCATAAGCCTCGCTGGCCAGGGCGTGCTCCGCCTGTTTGCCGTCGCGCAGCCAGTCGACGGTGAAGCCCAGGTGGCCAAGGCTTTTCCGCATGCCGTCGCCAAGCAGAAGGTCATCCTCGACCAGAAGGACTCTCATCGCAGTGCCTTTACAGCTGTTTTCAGTCCATTAAGCATCGGTTAAGACTCATGGTTCACACTCTGTTCCGAGCCTCAGGAAAAGCACATCGGAAATGTTTGTTGGATAAAGGAGATTGTATTATGACTGCAAAGAAAATAGGCGTCGCCATTCTGTTTATTGTAGGCGCCGGCGGCGCCTACGCGGAAAACCCGTCCAGCCTGATTGCCGGCTACTCGGCAGAGGCTGCACGCGCCACGCCGGGTTTCGCCCCTTCAGCGGAGCGCGGGCAGGGTTTTTTTACGCGCAAATGGGGCGTGTCGCAAACCATGCCGAGTTGCGCAACCTGCCATAGCGACCAGCCTGCGGCGGAAGGAAAGCATGTGGTGACCAGCAAGCGCATCGCCCCGCTTTCTCCCGCCGTAAACCCGCAACGCTTTACCAGTTCGGCCAAGGTCGAAAAATGGTTCAGGCGAAATTGCCAGGAGGTGGTCGGGCGCGAGTGCAGCACTGCGGAAAAAGCCGATTTTATTCAATTTGTCAGTAAGGGAGGTCGGGTATGAAAACGTTCATTGCCATCCTGCTAATTGCGCTTTCATCTTCGGCGCTTGCCGATGGCCACAAGCTTACCGTACCCGGCAACCCACAATGGCAGACCGAGTGCGGCAGCTGTCACATGGCCTATCCTCCCCAATTGCTGACAGCGGCAAACTGGCGGCAGATGATGAAGGAGCTGGATCGCCACTTTGGCGCCAACGCCACACTGGATGCGAAGGAAGGAGTCGAAATACTGGCCTTCCTTGAGCGCTATGCGGCGCGGGATCAGAGGTACAGCGCGAACACGCTGCGCATCACCGACACGGCGTGGTTTCAGCGCGAGCACCGCGAGGTGTCAAATTCAGTCTGGACGCATGCCAAGGTTAAAAGTCGCGCCAACTGCACTGCCTGCCATGTGACCGCCGAGCGCGGCGACTGGTCGGAGCACAGCATCCGCATGCCTGATGGGCGGCGCTGGGAATAAGGAGAAGGCATCATGAACAAGATACTGGTTTGGGATCTGCCGACGCGCGTCGGTCACTGGCTGCTGGTGGCGAGTTTCGCTGTGGCGTGGCTGACCGGCGAGAGTGAAACTTTTCGGCTGGTTCATGTGGCTGCCGGGTATGTGATGGTGGCCGTGCTGGCTTTCCGGATATTCTGGGGAATCGCCGGTACACGTTACGCACGCTTCAGCTCGTTTCTGTTTTCGCCGCGGCAGGCGCTGGATTATCTCGCCGGGTTGTTGCGTGGAGAGAAGAGCCACTGGATCGGCCACAACCCGGCAGGCAGCTATGCAATCTATCTGCTGGTCCTGCTCGGATTCGCCACGGCAGGCAGTGGCTGGTTGGCCTATAATGAACTTGGCGGCGAATGGCTGGAAAAATTCCATGATGTCCTGGCCAGCACCATGCTTGCCGTGGTCGGATTTCACGTGGCTGGTGTAGTGGTGAGCGGATTGCTTCATCGCGAGAACCTGGTGCGCAGCATGATCAATGGGTACAAGAACGGAAACAATGATGAGGCGATTTCTTCACGGCGGGTGCTGTGGGCAGTGTTGCTGATCGGGCTTGCTGGATGGGCTGCAGTGGCGGCTTTTCTGCCCTGAGGGGAAGCTCTGGCGGCGGATACCGCTCAGCATTTGAACCGCCTGGTGCAACAGTTGCAAAGCGAGGTCAGTCGGTTCAAGATGTCGGCGGTACGCGTTGAAGTTCGCCATTGTGCTGGTGCAAGCGATCTTCATTTTGCCTAAGGCCGTGAACTGGCCTAATGTAACTTCTTTCAGGATACGGCTTTAATGTCTGCAAAGATGATTAATCTGCTGATGGCAAGCTCGGCTGAAACGGTCGCTGCCATCAAGCAAGCGCTGCAGCCGCACGATGCCGAGATTTTCGTCCATCGTATCGATAAGCAACAAGACTTGCACCAGGCGCTGGAAAGCCAGGATTGGCACATGGCTTTCAGCGATCTCGAGCTTTCCGACTTTTCCGCCCTTGAGTTTGCAACAACGCTGCGCGAAAAGGGCATTGAAATTCCCATCGTCGTGATCAAGGGCACGGGGGATGAAGAAATCGCAATTCGTTGCCTGGAAGCTGGCGTGTATCAGTTTATCCGGTGCAACGATCAATACCTGGAACGCCTTCCCGACCTGATCGATGCCTTCCTGAAGCATGCAGAGCAAGAGAAGGCCCGGTGCAAGGTCGAGAAGAAACTGGTCGAAAGCGAGGAGCGCCACCTGGATATTTTTGATCACACCAGCGATCTGATCCAGTGCATTGCGCCAGATGGCTCCTTCATCTACACGAATCCCGCATGGCGAACAGCCATGGGGTATACCGAAGAGGAGTTGAAGTCGCTGAACCTTCTGGATGTGTTGCATCCGGATAGCCAGCTCTGTTGCCGGGACCGCTTCAAGCGCCTGCTCAATGGTGAAGCATTGACGTGCATCGAATTCAAGTTCCTGAACAAGTCGGGTGAAACTGTTCATCTGGCCGGTGATTGCGGATCGATCATCAAAGAAGGGGTATCCATATCGACGCGGGGTATCTTCAGAAATATTACGGATACCGTGCGGGCGGAAGAAGCTTTAAAAGCCAGCGAGGCACGTTACCAGGCTTTGTACGAAAATGCCCCGGATATTTATACTTCAATCAATGCAGTGGGCGAGATCCTGTCCATCAATCACACAGGTGCCAGGATGCTCGGCTATGAAGTCGAAGAACTGATAGGCGAGTCTGCGGCAATAGTGATTCACCCCGAAGATCAGCGCGCAGTGTTCGAGTATGTGGGAAAGCATTTCCACAACCCATCCGATGACAATGGTATCGAATACCGGAAAATCAGGAAGGATGGTTCGGTTTTTTGGGTCCATCAGCGCGTCAGCCTGGAACCGGGCGTGCAAGAGCCGCGATTGCTGGTTATCTGCCGGGATGTCACGGAAAAGCGCAAGCTGGAAGAACAACTGGCGCACCAGGCAGCGCATGATGCGCTCACCAACCTGATCAACCGGCGTGAATTCGAGAAGCGGCTGCAGCGGGTTCTGGCTGGCACCGCCACATCTCCAGAACAGCATGTGCTGTGTTTTCTCGATCTCGACAAATTCAAGATCATCAACGACACCTGTGGCCATATTGCCGGAGACGAATTATTGCGGCAGATTGCCACGCTGCTGGAAGGACAAATGCGTTCGCGTGACACGCTGGCCCGGCTGGGTGGTGATGAATTCGGCGTCTTGATGGAACATTGCACCCTGGACCAAGCCGCGAGTTTTGCCGAAAAAATTCGCGTGACGATTGAAAATTTTGTGTTTCATTGGCGTTCCCATCATTTTTCCCTGGGGGTCAGTATCGGGCTGGTTCCCATCCGGAGCGGGCGTTCGATTTCTGATACGCTGAATCTGGCCGACGCTGCGTGTTATGCCGCCAAAAATGAAGGCCGGAACCGTGTCCACATATCCCATGCCGAGGGTGCTGTGTGATTCAATCTGGAAACCTCAGTCGAGTGGTCAACTGAGGGTTTCAGGCTCAAAGCAGCCGCAGTTTAAGCCAAACACTTTCTGCACGCGCCGCCTTGAAAGTGCAGACTACCGTCAGCATTCAAGCCCATAGAGGGTGCAAAGAGAGCACTTGAGAAACACCGCCAGTGCCCGCCATAGCCAGAACAGCAGGAATAAAGCCTGAAAGGGAAGGCGCGGGGCGATGATGAGGCGCGGCGCGATCAATCGCATGGCCGGATGGCCGGGCAGGGCAATATCCGCGACTTCCGCCTGCGTGCGCAGGAGACTGGTTGCCAGCATTCGAATTGAACCTAAATCGCACGCATGGCGCTTCTTTATCGCTCCGGCAAAGGCCGGTATACTCCCCGGCAGACAGGATACACGCCATTTCGAGGTTTTCCATGAGTCATCCCCGCTTCAATCCCTTCGCACTCGACAACGATGCCGATTACCAGAACTGGCGCAGCCGCAAGCTGGAAAACTATCCAGCCAGCTTCGCTGATCTGGTGGTGCAGATCAACGATCCGCGGTACCTGACTCCGTCCGAGCGTGATGCCCTTCTGGCTCTGTGCCGCAAGGCCAACATGGCGCTACACGTCAGCAAGGTGGGTCAGGAAGCCGATAAGGAAATTGCACGCCAGCTGGGCCTGCAGTTCGGCCTGGAGCGACTCGACCGTAATCTGCTTGCCGATGACGATGGCATCACTTCGATCGCCGTGCATGCCAGTGGTGAGCGTCAGCATTACATCCCTTATACCGACCGGCCGATCAAGTGGCACACCGACGGCTATTACAACCCGCCCGAGCGCAAGATCTGGGCGGTGCAGCTGCACTGCGTGTGCAGCGCGGCCAGCGGCGGATCCAATGGTTTGATGGATCATGAAATTGCTTACATTCTGCTGCGCGATGCCAATCCAGACTACATTCGCGCCCTGATGGAGCCGGATGTCATGACCATTCCCGCGCGCATGGATGATGACGGTATTGCACGGCCGGACCAAACCGGCCCGGTGTTTTCCCTGCACCCAGCAAGCGGTGATCTGCACATGCGCTACACCGCCAGAACGCGTAGCATCAGCTGGAAAAGGACGCCCTTGGTGGAAGCTGCCGTCGCCTTTCTCGATCAGTTATTGAACAGTGATTCGCCCTATATTTTCCGTGGCCGCATGGAACCGGGCATGGGCCTGATCTGCAACAACGTGCTACATGACCGCGCCGCATTCAGCGACGATGAGAGCTGTCGACGTCTGCTATACCGTGCTCGCTACTATGACCGCATCAAGGGCACGGAACTGACAGCAGTGTATCCCGCCTAGCAGCTTAAACCGCGCAGGGTGTGCAATGGCGGCTTTCCTGCCGTGAAAATATTGTCCGAGTGCCTTGGTGGTGAAATGCCTTTTTCAGTGGCACTAGCACAGCGGTTGTTCAGCGTAGCGCAATAATGTCAGTTTTTACGGTTTTTTTATGCCGACATGACCATAATTTCCGTGAGTTTTACGTAGTCCCGACTAGACTGCTAATCAAGCAACCTCTTCAGGGAATGCAAGAATGAACGCCGATTCGCCTGTGCCATCACCCCGTTCCGACTCTCCAAAAGGATATGGCTGGACACTGATTGCCTGCGTGATTACGACCCTTGTCGCCACGCCGCTCAGGGAGCATCTAGCCCTCACTAACATCGTCATGCTGTTCCTGCTGACGGTGCTGCTGGTCGCGGTGCGCTTCGGTCGCGGGCCAGCGGTACTGGCGGCATTCCTCAGTGTCGCCCTATTCGACTTCTTCTTTGTGCCGCCGCGGCTTTCATTTACGGTAAATGACGTCCAATACCTGGTGACATTTGCCGTCATGCTCGCGGTCGCCCTGATCACCGGCCAGCTCGCTGCCGGCCTGCGCCGGCAGGCCGACAGCGCCTCTCTCAAGGAGCAGCAAACCCGGGCGCTTTACGAAATGGCGCGGGATCTGGCCGGAGCGCTTACCATCGGGCAGGTGTCCGAGATCGTCCGCCGCTTCCTGCATGATGGGTTCGCTCTCGATGCGGCCCTGCTACTGCCCGATGAACAAGACAACCTGAAACCGATCGCCCAACTGGATAGCCGGCTGCATATCGAGCAGCGCTTCGCGCTGATCGCCTTCGATCAAGGCGAGCCGGTCGAGGACTACTCACTGTCGGGGTATGGCTACGGGGCGGGCTATTTTCCGCTCAAGGCGCCGATGAAGGTACGCGGTGTGATCGTCTTCGCCCCCAACAGCCAGAATCCTCACGCAGTGCGGGAGCAAAAACCGCTGCTGGCGACCCTATCGTCGGTAGTTGCCATTGCCGTAGAGCGTCTGCATTACGTGGAGGTTGCCCAATCCACCCAAGTGCAAATCGTTTCCGAGCGGCTGCGTAGCTCGATTCTCTCCGCCCTGTCCCACGACCTGCGCACGCCGCTCACCGCTCTGGTGGGGCTGGCCGATTCACTGGCGCTGGCCAAGCCGCCGCTTTCCGCCGAGGCCATGGAGACGGCGGAGGCCCTCCGCGAACAGGCGCTGCGCCTCTCCAGCCTGGTCGGAAATCTTTTGGACATGGCCCGCCTCCACGCCGGCCGCGTCACGCTGCGCAAGGAATGGCAATTGATCGAGGAAGTGATTGGGGCAAGTATTCAGATTCTGGGGCGCAGCTTGGCGAACCATCAGATCCGTGTCGCTCTGCCCAAGGACATGCCCCTAGTTGAGTTCGATGCGGTATTGATTGAGCGGGTGTTCTGCAACCTGCTGGAGAATGCGGCCAAATACGCGCCGCCCGACTCTTTGATCGAAATCGCGGGAAACGTGAAAGGGGGATACGTCGAAGTCTCCATTTGCGACCAGGGGCCTGGTTTTCCTCCGGACAAGCAACACGCGCTGTTCGAGATGTTCGTGCGCGGGGTTCCAGAATCAGCGACCCCCGGCGTCGGGTTGGGGCTGGCGATCTGCCGGGCGATTGTCGACGCGCATGGCGGGAAGATTTATGCGGCGAACAGGCCGGAAGGCGGCGCCTGCGTGACGTTCACCCTGCCGAGCGGTACGCCGCCCACGGTTGAAGAGGAGAGCTGAATATGAGCGAAATCTCTCCGAGCGTCGTCATCGTCGAAGACGAGAAGCAGATTCGCCGCTTCGTCCGTTCCGCGCTGGAGGCCGAAGGCTGCCGCGTGTTCGAGGCGGAAAGCGGCAAGCAGGGGCTGGTCGAGGCCGGCACCCGCAAGCCCGACCTGATCGTTCTCGATCTCGGTCTGCCCGATCTGGATGGCGTTGAATTCATCCGCGACCTACGCGGCTGGTCCGCGGTGCCGATCCTGATCCTGTCGGCGCGCTCCACCGAGAACGACAAGATCGTCGCGCTGGACGCCGGGGCAGATGATTACCTGACCAAACCCTTCGGCGTCGGTGAGTTGCTCGCTCGCGTGCGCGCACTCTTGCGGCGGCAAGGCAAAAGCAGCGAGAGCAGCCCCGTAGTCTCTTTTGGCGATGTCCAGGCCGACCTTTCCAAGCGTGTGGTCACACGAAGCGGCGAGCCCGTCCACCTCACGCAAATCGAATACCGCCTGCTCGCCATCCTGATGGCCAATCCGGGCAAGGTCCTGACCCATCGTCATCTGCTGCGCGAGGTCTGGGGGCCGTCTTTCGTCGAGAGCAACCATTATCTGCGGATCTACGTCGGCCATCTTCGCCAGAAACTGGAAGCCGATCCCGCCCAGCCGAAGTACCTCCTGACCGAGACCGGCGTGGGCTACCGTTTCAAGTCTTAATCCATTCGGAATCAGGAGAATTTATGACCCAACAAGAGGCACACCAAGACCACCGCCTGGCCCCACTTTCCTTGGCTGCGCTGGGAATCGTTTACGGCGACATCGGCACCAGCCCGCTCTACGCCATCAAGGAAGTATTCGCCGGTGCGCATCCGGTTCCAGTTACGCCGGATAACGTCCTCGGCATCCTGTCCCTGATCTTCTGGTCGCTGGTGATCGTAGTGTCAATCAAATACGTTGCCTTCATCATGCGCGCCGATAACCGGGGCGAAGGCGGCATCATGGCGCTGATGGCCCTAGCCCTGCATAAGGCCGAGGGCCAACGCGGGCGGGCGGCGATCATGCTGGCGGGCATCGTCGGCGCAGCACTGTTTTACGGGGACGGTGTGATCACCCCAGCCATTTCGGTGCTCTCCGCCGTCGAGGGACTGGAGGTGGCCACTCCGGCGCTCAAGGCTTACGTGATCCCAGTTACCATTGGGGTGCTGGTCGCCCTGTTCTCCTTCCAGCGCAAAGGCACGGCGGGCATCGGCGCCCTGTTCGGCCCGATCATGTGCCTGTGGTTCGGAACTCTGGCGCTGCTGGGGATCGTCAACATCCTGACCGAGCCGAATGTAGTCAAGTCGCTCAACCCAGCCTATGGCTTTGTTTTTCTCGCATCAAACCCCTGGCTTGGATTTCTCGCGCTGGGCGGGGTGGTGCTGGCGCTGACCGGTGCCGAGGCGCTTTATGCCGACATGGGACACTTCGGCCGCAAGCCCATTCAGCTCGCCTGGTTCGGCCTCGTTCTGCCCGCTCTGGTGCTCAATTATTTCGGCCAGGGCGCGCTATTGCTGCATAACTCGGCTGCGATCCAGAACCCGTTTTACCTGCTGGCCCCGAACTGGGCGCTCTATCCCTTGGTTGCCCTGGCCACGGCGGCCACGGTGATCGCCTCGCAGGCAGTGATCTCCGGGGCATTTTCGATAACCCGGCAGGCGATCCAATTGGGTTATTCGCCGCGCATGGAGGTGCAGCAAACATCGGAGCGGGAGATCGGGCAAATCTATCTGCCTGGAATCAACTGGGCGCTGCTGCTCGCGGTGATTGCCCTGGTTCTGGGGTTCCGCAGCTCTACCAATCTGGGGGCGGCTTACGGTATCGCCGTGACTGGCACGATGACCATCACCTCTATCCTCGCTTTCATCGTCGTGCGCCATCTGTGGGGGTGGGGATGGATTCGGAGCGGGCTGCTGATCTCATTCTTTCTGGCGATCGATCTTGCCTTCTTCGCCGCCAACGCCATCAAAATCGAGGATGGCGGCTGGTTCCCACTGGTATTCGGCCTGGGCGTGTTCACCCTGATGAGCACCTGGAAACAGGGACGTAAACTCTTGCGTACCCGCATGGAGAGCGAAGCGATCGCTATTGAACCGTTTATCCGGGGGTTGGATTCTGGCTCGTTAACGCGGGTGCCGCGCACGGCGGTGTTTCTGTCGGGCAATCCCGACGCCGTGCCCCATGCACTGTTGCACAACCTGAAACACAATATGGTGCTGCATGAGCGTATCGCCATTGTGACCGTGCTAGTGGAAGACGTACCCCATGTCCCGGAGATTGACTGGGTCGAGGTGCAGGTACTGCCGAACAATTTCTACCGTGTGATCGTTCGCTACGGTTTCAAGGATGATCCCGACATACCCAAGGCCCTGGAACTCTGTGAGCGATATGGCCTGTCTTTCGATATGATGACCACCTCTTACTTCCTCGGCAGGGAAACGCTGATTCCCCGGCTGGGCTCGGAAATGGCGATGTGGCGCGAGAAGTTGTTTATTGCCATGTTCCGTAATGCAGGTAGTGCGGCCAGCTTTTTCAAAATCCCTCCCAACCGGGTAGTCGAGGTTGGTACTCAGGTGGTGCTTTGAAATGGTGATGAAGGCGGGCTACTGGATAAGCGGCAGCTAAGAGGCAAGGTTCAGGGGTACTTCACTACAGTGCATTCTACGGCCGGCTGCCGAGGCTGACCTTGATGAGACTGCATATTGAACCCCAAACGCGATTGAACAGTCTCACCCGGACGCTCCACTTCCGAAATTCTTCCAGGATCAGAAGGCCGACTGCGAAAGGAAGAACAAAAAGCCAAACTTTCCCCACAATCGGCGCCGTTCCCAAGATGACATTGCCCCAGGGGGTATAGTCGATGAGCAGAATCAGCGCAATCTCCAGTATGACGCCCCAAACAATCAACCGGTTGCTGAAGAGGCCGGTGGAAACTACAGACCTGATGTCACTCCGACACAGGAATACGTTCACGATTTGCATCACAACAATGGCGCTCAGGCAGGCGGTGGTGGCTTGTAGGTAAAGCGGATCGTTGGTTGCCAGATTATGGCCGTATTTCCAGCCTCCTCCGTTGAGGACGAAAAAGAAAGCCGCCATGCTTGCGACAGCTTCGATCAGGCCCAGGAACAGGTAGGCACGCAGCGCCAGAGACCAATCGAACAGCCGCTCGCGCTGCGAGCGGGGAGGTCGCTGCATGACCTGCGGGTCGGGCTTTTCGATACCAAGTCCGAGGGCGGTGAGCGAATCGGTTGCCATGTCGATGGATAGAATCTGGACGGGTGTCAATGGGAGCGGAATATTAAACAGCGCAAAGCCGAGATATGGAATCAATTCCGGAACATTGTGCGCCAGGATATAGGTGAGGAACTTGCGGATATTTTCGAAGACGGCACGCCCTTCCTCGATGGCGTTCACGATGCTGGCGAAATTGTCGTCCAGCAAGACCATGTCGGCTGCTTCTTTAGCCACGTCGGTGCCGGTAATCCCCATGGCGATGCCAATGTGCGCGCTTTTCAGGGCCGGAGCGTCGTTTACACCATCGCCCGTCACTGCCACCACATGCTGCTTTTGTTTCAGTGCGTCCACAATGCGCATTTTCTGGTCCGCGCCGACCCGGGCAAAGATAAGCTCTGGCGTATCCAGGACGAGCCGAAGTTGCGTAACAGAGAAACCGCGTAGTTGTTCCCCAGTGATCACGAGCGGGTCGTCTGACTGGACGAGTCCTATTTCCCGGGCGATCGCCCGGGCAGTGTGAGGGTGATCGCCGGTAACCATGATCACCCTGATGCCCGCCCCGTGGCATTTGCGGATCGCCTCCGGCACCTCCGGGCGCGGCGGGTCTTCCAGGCCGGCAAGTCCCGTGAAAACGAGTTCCTCCTCCAGGTGCTGATGTTGTCCTGGGTGTTCCACTTGACGGTACGCAAAGGCGAGGACACGCAACCCTTGCCGGGCCATGGCATCCTGGGATTCGCGGGCCTTCTCGCGCAGTTCTGGGGTGAACGGGTGCATCTCCCCCTCCACCAGGATGCGGTTGCACAGAAGCAAGACGGTTTCCGGCGCGCCTTTGCAGAACAGCGTAGGGCCATCCGGCATTTCATGCACCGTGCTGAGTCTCATGCGGTCAGCGTCGAAAGGGATTTCGTCCAGCCTCCGGTACGTAGGGGGCGTAGGCAGGACTTGCTGCGCCATTTTGACCAATGCGATCTCCATGGGATCCCCGAAAAGAACTTTTTCGCCACGCTGCTCGCCTTCCTTGAGATCGTGGCATAGATGCGCCGCCAGGAAGAAAGGCAGATAGTGATCCGCGAACTGCCGCACTTGTTTGGCTGCAACCGGCAAAACGAACGTTCCTCCCAGGAAAAGCTGCTTTACCGCCATCCGGTTCTGGGTCAGCGTACCGGTCTTATCCGTACAAATTACCGTGACGGCTCCCAGCGTTTCGACCGAAGGCAGGTAACGGATAAGGACATTTCGTTTTGCCATGCGCTGGGTGGCGAGAACGAGTGCCAAGGTCAAGGTCGGGAGCAGCCCTTCCGGCACCATGGCGACAATGATGCCGATGGCAAAAATGAAGTCTTGCCAGAAAGGCACGTTGATTGCCCAGCCGATCGCGAAGAATACCAACCCGATCAGGACGGCCAGGGCTGCAATCAGCCGACTGAGGTGCGCGACCTCCTTTTGCAAAGGAGAAATCGTTTCCCCACTCACCTGGGTGAGACGGGCAATTTTGCCGAGTTCAGTATGCATACCGGTAGCGAAGACAACCGCCTTGGCCTGCCCGGATACCATCGAGGTGCCGGCAAGCAATATGTTTTTGCCGTGGATCAATTCACTTTCTTCGGAGGGTGAAATATCTCGCGCTTTGGGGAGTGATTCCCCGGTTACCGTCGCGTTATTGACCCTGACGCCGAAAGCCTCAATCAGGCGGCAGTCTGCTGGAATGTAGTCGCCTTGTTCCAGGAGGACGATATCTCCCGGCACCAGTTGCTCCACGTCGATCTGGTCCACCTTGTCTTCCCGTGACACCTTGACCTGCTGCGGCAGCAGCTTGCGCAATGCGACCAGGGTTTGTTCGACACGGTATTCCTGCCAGAAAGAGAACAGGCCGCTAACCAGGATCACCGCGATGATGGCGTAGCCCACCTTTGCCATGCCCTGCACGGGAGCGCTCCATTCGGCGAGAAAGGCCAGGCCGGCGGCAATCCACAAGATCAGGGAGAAGAATTGGGTAAATTGCTTGAGAAAGCGCAGTATCAATGACTCGCGGGTAACTTTCTGGACGCGGTTGGGCCCGAATTCGAGGAGCCGGCGTGTCGCCTCGACTGACAACAACCCCTGCGGCGTGCTGCGCAGGCTCGCGATCGCTTCATCGGCGGAAAGTTGATGAATCTTCATGGGAGATCCTTTTGACGCTGCCGGAGCCGTTCGCCTCTGGCGATCTTCATTGGCTGATGCAGCTCAGAATTAAATCTTAGCTCAATTGCGCCCGCGCGAAGACTCTGTCTATGATTGGCCAAGATGGTTGGATCTGCCAAAAAGCCCCGCCAAGTCGGCGTCAAAGACGGCGCCGGCAACACGACAGAACCGTATATTTCTATCGACGACTCAAAGCTCGGGAACAATCAGCATCTCCTTGCTTGCTCTGCAAGGTTAGGCGTGAAACTAAGGAGGGTAGTCTGGAGACTGGCCATGGTTGAGAAGTGCCAGTCAGGCACCTGAATGACTGTTTTATGCTGGATAAATCGGCTCACTATGACAAGTCTGAAAGGGAGTTTTGAATCAGCCGATTCGATCCACCCAGCGCTGGGCTTTATCCAGTTCTTGCAGTTCTTTGTAGCGCTCGATAGACTTTTCCGCCATGCGTTCGCTCAAGGCAAGAAACAATTGTGCGGTGGATAGCGCGTCTGCCAAGGCATTATGGCGGGCATAGTTGCGAATGCCGAAGTAATTTGTCCAGTCGTCCAGTGCGCGGAATTGGCGTGCCAAATCCGGGTAAAGGGCGGGTGCGATATAGGCCAGATCTACCCAGGGGTGTTTGAAGTCCATCCCGATTTTACTTTTCAGCGCACGCCTGACCATGGTTTCGTCGAACTCGACATGAAAGGCAATGAGCGGCGACTTGCCCAGATACTCCAGGAACAACAGTAACGCCTCCACTGGTTGCACCCCTTCTTCCTGCGCCGTGCCGCCTATGCCGTGAATGAGGATGTTGTCTTTGTTGCTGGCGTGTCTTTGTTGCAACACGATTTCAAGACTGTCTGCGAGATTGATTTTCCCTCCTTGTACCGCTACGGCACCGATTGCGATCAGGTGATCCTTGGCGAGATTCAGGCCGCTGGTTTCTACGTCTACCACTACATAGCGGCTTAAGGAAAAAGACTGCCGCAAGTCGGCTGCCGGCAGGGCCTGCCAGGCCGCCAGACGCTGGGCCTGTTCCGGCGTGAGCTCGGGGTGGGCGGTAAAAAAACGGGATAGCCAGCTCATAGATCTCATAGATTGTAATTCAGCGCCAGCCGGGCTTGAAGCTTGCGCGCCTGGCGAAACGCTTCTTTCAGGATGCGCCGGTCGAGGTTGTTGAGATGATCGGGATCCACCCGGTTGCTCAGCGGTTGTGCGGCTTCAATCTGCTCGTGATGCAGGCGCAAGCGCAACAACTGAATGAAAAGGAAGGCTTCCACCCAGGCTTCTGCCTCCTTGGGGGGTACGTGCAATGGCTCTGCGGCTTGGCGCAGGCGTTGCAAGGTGCCTGCTTGCAGTCCGCCGGTAGCCAGGCTGAAGATGCGGGCAGCATCCACAAACGGCGATATCCCATTCAGCTTGAGGTCCAGAGTATGATCCTCGCCCATTGAAAAATCCCTCACCAGCCCTAGTGGAGGCCGGTTGCGCAGCGCATTTGTCGCCATTTGGTGGAGAAAGCGGGGGTTGCTCTCGACCTGTTTGGCCAGCCAGAGGCGCAGTTTTTCGGCCAGCTCGGACTGTCCGAAAAGGGGTCGAAAATCAAAGAATATCGTTGCGTTGAGCAATGCTTGTGGGTCGCCGTGGTCGATCAATTTTGAAAATTTCTCTTTCCACTCGTCCAGGGAGAGGCACAGCTCAGGGTTGGATGCCATGATGTTGCCCGTGCATAATGGAAAGCCGCAGGCGTCAAGCGCCTCGTTGATGTGGCGTGCGATGGAGAGCAGAGTCTGGCGCATCTGGTCTGCGCTTGATTCCTCGGGTACCAGAAAGATGATCCCGTTATCCTGGTCGGTGTTGAGCGTCTGTTCGTATCGCCCCTCCGATCCCAGCGCAATCCAGCAAAAGCCCGCGTATAGTGGACTTTCCATGATGCCCGCCGCCATGCACTCCAGCTCGATGATACGGGCAGTGAGCAGATCGTTCAGGGTGGAGATGAACTGCGTCATCTGTTCTGCCGCCACGCCCTGAGCCATCATGTTGTGGGCCAGTTGACGGATATCGTGGGCAGACCGTGTTAACGCCTCGAGCGTGTCGGCATTACGAATTGCTGAGCTGATCTGGCGCAAGCCCACCCGCTGCAGCGAAAACAGATCCTTCTCGGAAATAATCCCAACCAGCCGTTCGCTTTCTGTCACCAGTATATGGCGAAAGCCGTGAGTCGCCATTTCCAGTGCCGCTTCATAAGCGTGTGCCTGGGGCGGCAACGTCTTGGGATCGGTACTCATCACCGAGGAAATGGACAGGCTCAGATCGAGTTGAGCCAGTGCCACACGGTTCAAAACATCGTGCAGGGTAAAGATGCCGACCGGCTTGTTATCCGGATCTGTCGCCACCATAGCGCCGATGCCCAAAGCATGCATGGTTTCCAGTACTTCTCGCACCGGTGTTTCTGGAGAGCAGGTCACCGGCTCGCGGCGGATGATGGCGGACAGAGGACTGGACATGGATTGCTGTTCGGCACTGAAGTGGGAGTATTGCGCCTGAATGACGTGTTTTGATTGCTCCAGCAGATTGGCGATACGGCGGGTACAGAAGTCGTGGAAGGCGATACTCAGGTGGGTGAGCTGGAGAAAATTTTCTGCCGAGAGTTCGTAGCAGAAGACGTTTTCCCGTGCACGGTAGGTGCTGGTGACGGGGCGCTTCGATAGCAAGGCGCCAAGGGGAAAGCATTCGCCTTCATGCAGTTCGAGCCAGGCGGTACCTTCCTGTGCACGCGCCACGGCTTGCTCCCCCTGAACCACGCCTTGCTTGATGACATAGAACTTGATGTTCGACCCTTGTTCGGGAGAGAGTATGACTCCGTCCTTGGCGTAGTAACCCAATTCCAGCCGCTGTGCCATCCACAACACATGCTCACGTTCCATTTGGTCGAACGGGGCGTGGCGACCCAAATGGTCCACAGTGGCGTAAATCAGTGAATTGGCGGCAGTTGCCATGAATCAGGCGGATCTGCCGTCGGCATCGGCTTTCAGGTGCGGGTAGCGACAATGTTCCACCAGATTCTGAGCCGCTGTGTCGGGTGACGGTGTCAGCAGGCTGACCACGACCAGGGTGAGCATGCCGGCGGGCACGCCGAAGGCTCCGGCGGCGATATCCTTGATGCCGAACCAGGGTGCCATGCCGTAAAACTTGACGCTGACCAGATAGAACAAACACAGGCCCAACCCCACCGCCATGCCCGCGACCGCGCCCCACTTGTTGGCGCGTTTCCAAAAAATTCCGAGCACCAGCGCGGGGAAAAAGGCCGAGGCAGCAATCGAAAAGGCCCAGGCTACCATGGAGAGGATGTGGTCGGGTTTGAGGGAAGCGAAATAAGCGGCGATCAGTGCCACCAGCAAGAGCAGAATTTTGGAAATAATCATGCGCCGCGGGGTCGAGGCATAGGGGTCGATCATCTTGTAGTAGACGTCATGCGACAAGGCGTTGGCGATGGTCAGCAACAGCGCATCCGCGGTCGACAGCGCTGCCGCCAAACCGCCCGCCGCCACCAGGCCGGATACGACGTAGGGCAGGCCCGCGATCTCGGGCGTGGCGAGCAGGATTACGTCCGGGTTGAGGGTGAGTTCGGCCAACTGCAGGATGCCATCCTGGTTGATGTCGTCGATCTTGACCAGGCCGATTTTGCCCCAGGCCGCGACCCAGGCAGGCAGGTCGGCGATACTGCTGCCGATCAGCTTGGTGTAGATTTCGAATTTGACCAGGATCGCGAGCGCGGGCGCAGAGAAATACAGCAGGAAAATGAAGAACAGCGACCAGAACACCGACTGACGCGCTTCCTTCACGCTGGGCGTGGTGTAATAGCGCATCAGGATATGCGGCAGCGCAGCGGTACCGATCATCAGGCAGGCGGCCAAAGCCATGAAGTTGAGCCGGGCGGTGTCCCGCTCTTTTTCGTTCTCGCCGGGGAACGGCTCGGCATGGGGGTGGGGCGCCTTGGCGCTGGCGCGCAGCTTTTCCGTTTCTCGTCCCCAGGTTTCCCTGGCTTCAATCTCGTTCCGGGGCAAATTCTGGAGAGTCTGTTCGGCATCCCGGATGGCGCTAGCGTCAGGTGCAGACGCTGCTTTCATGTGGGCCAGGCCGCGCTCTGCATTGTGCCGTTCGGTGGTCAGGGAGCCGGGCAGCCCTTTAATTCTGGCATCGGTTTCGTCAGCCTTGTGCCTGAACATCTCACGCGCCTTCAGCTGCTGAGGGTCGTTGAAGATGTCCTTTTCGCGTTCGGTGACCTTTTGCAGCACCTGGCCCGACATCAGCTGGGGTATGGGAACGTCGGTAATGCGTTGCGACAGCATCACTACCGGTACCAGGTAAGCGATGATCAGGATGACGTACTGTGCCACTTGCGTCCAGGTAATCGCTTTCATGCCGCCCAGCATCGAGCAGACCAGGATGCCGGCGATGCCGACAAAAATGCCGGTGGTGAAGTCGATGGCAAGAAAGCGGCTGCTGATCAGGCCGACGCCGTAAATTTGCGCGACCACGTAGGTGAAGGAGGCGAGGATGGCGGCAAAGACACCGACGGTGCGCACCACGTTGCCACCGTAACGGGCACCGAGAAAGTCGGGGATGGTGAACTGGCCGAACTTGCGCAGATAGGGGGCAATGAACAGCGCCACCAGGACGAATCCGCCGGTCCAGCCCATGATGAAGGCCAGGCCGTCGTAACCGGACAGATACAAGGTGCCCGCCATGCCGATAAAGGAGGCGGCGCTCAGCCAGTCGGCGCCGGTGGCCATGCCGTTGAACACGGCGGGTACGCGCCGCCCGGCAACGTAATATTCGGAGATGTCGGCGGTGCGGCTCATTACGCCGATGCCGGCATAGAGCCCGAAAGTGGCGGCCATGAAGATATAGCCGATCCAGGCGTTGGGCATTCCCATCTGCTCGGCAATCGCCAACAGGATGACGAAACCGATGAAGCCGCCGGTATAAAACCCGTAATAGCGGGACAGGCTCAGGAAAAATATTTTGTGTTTATTCTTCTGCGACGCCATATTTTTTATCGAGTTTGTGCATATAGCGGGCATAGAACCATACCACCACTACGTAGATAATCAGCGACCCCTGGGCCGCCATGTAAAAGCCGAGCGGAAAGCCAAGGAAGGAAAGGGTGTTAAGGTCGCGGACAAACCAGATGACCGGGAAGGTGGCCAGAAACCAGATCAGCAGCAAGGCCGCTGTCATGCGCAGATTCTTGTTCCAGTATTCCTGGTGTGTTTTGGATAGAGGCATGATGATCGTAACGAGAGCGCTGAAACCCGGTGTTGATCATAGCGCCGCCAGTTTGAATTCGCAAAGAAAAACCGCAATAAAAAGCCCCGGCCGCAAGGCCGGGGCTGGTAAGGGACAGCAGGGTAGCGCTTAGTGTGCGCTGGCGGCCTCTGCGTTGATACCGGTGTTCTGGCGCACATAGAGCTCGTCCCACATGTCTTCGGCGCGTTGGTCGCGGTACAGCAGCGAACCGATGATTACGGCCAGGAAGCCGAGCGGGATAGAGATCAGACCGGGGTTTTTGAGCAGGAAGAAAGGCTTCTCCAGGCCCACCATGCTGGTGGTCTGCCCATCGAACTTCTTCAGGTCGCCTTCGGCTTTGTCGTGGGCTTTCTTCACCTTGTCGAGGTCGGCCTGGACTTTCTTCTTGTCGGCCTCGTCCGTCGCGGCATCCAGCTTGGCCTGGAGCGTCACCAGTTTTTCCCTGGTGCCGGGCTTGGCAGGTTTGGCGTCCTCGGCTGCTTTCGCAGGTTCTGCCTTTTTGCACGTCGCGAACAACTCGCAGCTAAAGCCTTCGCCAGACTTGGCTTCCACCGCAGGTTTGGCCTCAGAGGCAGGGTCGCCATCAATGACTTTGTGCGCGGCCTTGATGACGGCTTGCGGGTAGGTCATGTTGGGGGAAATCATCACCAGCGCGATGGCGGTGATTGCACCGATCAGCATACCGGCGATGATGCCGCCGGTGTTGCACTTCTTCCAGTACAGCGTGAGCATCACAGCCGGCAAGTTGCTCGAGGCAGCCACGGCGAAAGCCAGTGCTACCAAGTGAGCCACGTTCTGACCCTTGGCCATGATGCCGACAGTAATCGCCATGATGCCGACGATCACCGAGGCGACGCGGGCCGCTACCACTTGTTCCTGTGGCGTGGCATGGTCGCCGCGGATGACACCGACGTAGATGTCATGCGCCATGGCGGAAGCCGCTGCCAGTACCAGGCCGGCCACCACTGCAACGATGGTGGCAAAGGCTACGGCCGCGACGAAGGCGAGGAAGAAGTTGCCGAGCAGGGAGTCTGCGCCGCCACCCAGGTATTGCGCCAGGAGCGGGCCGGCCATGTTGCCGCCGGGGTCGATCGAGGCGATCTTGGCCGGGCCGACCAGCATCGCGGCACCGGTGCCGAGGAACAGGGTCAGCACGTAGAAGCCGCCGATGATGCCCATTGCCCAGATTACGGACAGTCGTGCTGCCTTGGCCGTCGGCACGGTGAAGAAACGCATCAGGATGTGCGGCATTCCGGCGGTGCCGAGCACCAGTGCCATGCCCAGGGAGATCTGGTCGATCGGGCTCTTCAGGAACAGGCCGGGTTCAAGGAAGCGCTGGCCGAGTTCAGCCGCCGTCATGGTGGTGGCCTTGTCGCCCAGCAGCTTGGCGACCTGCGCCTGTACCTTGGTGTCGCCGACTACCGCTTGCAGGTAATCCGGCAGGCTGAAACCGTAGGGCATCCACACGAAGAACACCAGCAGAAGCGAGGCGCACACGAGCAGGCCGGCCTTGATGATTTGCACCCAGGTGGTGGCTTTCATGCCGCCAAACACGACATAGACCAGCATCAGGATGCCAACGCCGACGATGGAGGTTTCATAGTCGATCCCGATCAGGGTTTTGATCAGCACGCCGCCACCGACCATTTGCGCGGTCAGGTAGAAGGTGGACACGGTGATGGTGGACAGCGCCGCCACGGTCTTGACTTTCTTCGGCTCATTGCGGAAGGCCAGGATGTCGCCCATAGTGTACTTGCCGATGTTGCGGCAGGGTTCGGCGATCACCAGCAGCACGGTGATGTAAGCGACCAGCCAGCCCACCGAGTACATGAAGCCATCGTAGCCATAGAGTGAGATCAGGCCGGCGATACCGAGGAAGGATGCGGCGGACAGATAGTCGCCGGCAATCGCCCAGCCGTTCTGGATTCCGCTCACCGAACGTCCGGCGGCATAGAACTCGGAGGTGGTGTGGGTGTGCTTTGCCGCCCAGTAAGTCACGCCCATGGTGATGGCGATGATGACGCCGAACACCGCGAAGGTCATCCACTTGAACTCGTCGGCAACTGCGCCGGTAGCTGCCAGGGCGGAGCCGCTGGCGAGCAGCGCTGAGGTGGATAAGGCGAGCTTGTTAAATATTTTTGTCATGTTCAGGCTCCCATCTTGTGCGCATCGTTGATGATTTCCTGCGCCATGGCGTCGAATTCGGCATTGGCCTTTTTCGAGTAGATGAAGGCGATGGCCCAGGCTACAATGAATTCCGACAGCGCAAACAGGATGCCGACGTTGACTACGCCCCACACCTTGATCTTGAACAGATCCTGGTAATAGGCTGCCCCGATCGGCAACAGGAAGTAATACACCGTCGAGATAAACATCAGTCCCCAGAGAAAAGTGGTCTTCTTGCGATGCAAGGCCTGGAACCGAGGGTCCGCATCGATCGCGGCCCAATTCATACTAGGTTTTGACATTTCAACGCCTCCTATTAAAATTGATTATCCGTAGGTGCCTGTAGCCCACTCCATGCAGGCCATCATTTCATGGTATACCAGCATACTTACACAGAACTTACAGCCGGATAAAAAGTGATATGAGAATCCTGATTGCTGAAGATGACGAAGTTCTGCGTGACGGATTGTGCCGTTCCATGCGCCAGTCCGGCTATGCGGTGGACTGCGCCGGCAACGGCAAAGAGGCTGTCCAGATGCTGCTGGGTGAATTGTACGACCTGGTTATCCTTGATCTGGGGCTGCCCAAGCTCGACGGCCTGAGCGTGCTGAAGCAATTGCGCGTGCACAACCAGCATGTGCCGGTGATCATCCTGACCGCCCGCGACGGGGTGGAAGACCGCGTCAAGGGCCTGGACTTGGGCGCTGACGATTACCTCACCAAGCCATTCAACCTGCCCGAGCTCGAAGCCCGTGTGCGCGCATTGTTGCGTCGCGGGCAGTGCGGCGCCAGTCCGATGATGGTGTACGGGGCGCTCGCATTCGACAGCGTCGGGAGGCGTGTGGCGATCAACGACGAACCTGTCGAACTTTCCCCGCGCGAACTGGGTGTGCTGGAAATTCTGCTGTCACGGGTGGGCAAGGTGGCGAGCAAGGAACTGTTGCTGGAACATCTTTACAGTCACGACGAGGAAGCCAGCAGCAATGCCATCGAGGTTTACGTCCACCGCCTGCGTAAAAAAATCGAAGAGGCCGGCATTACCATCCGCACCATACGCGGGCTGGGTTATTTGCTGGATAAGATTTAATAGTTTGTCAGCTATCAGCTATCAGTGAACGGCTGGCATCTAAAACTGACAACTGACAACTGATGACTGAAAGCTGCCCTATGGACAATGACATCCTTTCGCTGCGCAACCATCTGATGAACTGGCTGTTCACCCCCCTGTTCGTATTGTGGATTTTCAGTACGGCAGCGGGTTACATGGCGACCCTGAATTACGCCAATCAGCCTTACGATCTTGCTTTGAAAGAGCGGGCACTATCCTTGGCCGGGCAGATGAATCTGGGCGGGCAGACGTATCCTGACCAAGCATCCGCATCCGGCGACCGCACGTTTTACGCCATCACCACGGGGGAGGGGCGCGTTATCGCCGGCAATGCAGCGCTACCTCATCGCCCCGTGTTCCAGGCCAACAGGAATGAGCCAGTGTTCAGCGATGGTGAATTCAAAGGGCAGAAAATTCGCATGGTCAGTTTGCGCTACCAGACCAATCCGGCGGATTCAAACAGTTATGCGCTGTTGCAGATGGCTGAAACCATCGGCAAGCGTCAGGCATTGACACGGGGTATTCTGGGCAACATCGTGATTCCCCAATTGCTGCTTATCATCATGGCGGGTGGCGCGGTGTGGTATGCTTTGAAGCGTGGACTCATGCCACTGGAACACTTGCGCCAGGAAGTGGCGCGGCGCTCGCGTGACGACCTGAGCCTGCTGGATGAAAAAAAGGCGCCGGTGGAAGTGCAGCCGCTGATCGAGGCGGTCAACGATCTGCTGCAGCGATTGAAGCACGTCATGGAGTCGCAGAAGCGCTTCATCGCCGATGCCGCACACCAGCTGCGTACCCCTTTTGCCGGGCTGAAAACGCAGGCGGAACTTGCATTACGCGAGGCCGATCCCGCGCTGTTACGCCATGCGCTGCATCAGATTCTCGCCAGTGCCGAACGTTGCAGTCACCTTGTGAACCAGTTGCTGTCACTGGCGCGCAACGAGCCGGGTGGTCATACTTACAGCTCTTTCGCGATGTTGAACCTGAACCGGGTGGCGAAGGAAACCACCATGTTGTGGGTACCGGAGGCGCTCAAGAAAAATATCGATCTGGGCTTCGAAGGTTCAAGGCAGGTGTTACCGGTGCGTGGGGACGCCATCGGCTTGCAGGAAATGATCGGCAATCTGCTCGACAACGCCATCCGCTATACCCCGCCCGGCGGCACGGTGACGCTACGTGCCGGCTATGAAGAGGGCGGGGCTGTGCTGCGGATCGAAGACAACGGACCAGGTATTTCCGAGGAACATCGCGGGCAGGTATTCGAGCGCTTCTACCGCATCCTCGGTAGCGGCCAGGTTGGCAGCGGCCTGGGGCTGGCGATCGTGCGTGAAGTGATCAATCTGCACGAAGCGCGGATCAGCATCGGGGCGGGGACGGATGGCAAGGGCACCTTGGTGACGGTGAATTTTCCGCACCACAGCGGGATTTAAAGCTCTTAAAACTGGAAGTATTTCTCAAGTGTTGCCTGCAGCTTGCGTGCCTGGCGGAAAGCTTCTTTCAGGATGCGGCGGTCGAGGTCGTTGAGGCTGTCAGGGTCGATCTTGTTGGATAGCGGCACGTTTCTTTCGTCCTGATCGTGCTGTGTCCGCAGGCGCAGCAACTGGATAAACAGGAAGGCGTCAATCCAGGCTTCCATCGTGGCAGGGTCGATATGCCATTGCGCGCCGGATGCGCGTAGCCGTCGAATAGTGCTGGTTTCTCCGGCTCCGGCATACAGGCTGAATATCCGCGCCGCATCGACGAACGGGGTGATGCCTTTGAGCTTGAGGTCGAGGGTATGTTCCTCGCCCACCACAAAATCGCGCACCAGTCCGAGAGGGGGCTGATTGGCCAGTGCGTTGGCTGCCATGTGCTTGAGAAACAGCCGATTTTCCTTGATCGTTGAATGCAGCCAGATACGAAGTTTCTCAGCCAGTTCGTGCTTGCCGAACAGTGGTCTGAAATCAAAGAAAATCGTCGCGTTGAGCAGGACTGGCGCATCGCCACGCTGTATCCAGCCTGCGAATCTGTCCTTCCATTCACCCAGGGAAAGGCACCACTGCGGGTTGCTCGCCATGATGTTGCCCTTGCATAGCGGGAAACCGCAGGCATCAAGCGCCTCGTTGATGCGTCTGGCGATCGGCAGGAGTTGAATGCGGACCTGCTCGGCGGTCGTCCCTTCCGGCTCCTGGAAAATAATCCCGTTATCCTGATCGGTATTCAGTGTCTGCTCGTATCGCCCCTCCGAACCGAGCGCGATCCAGCAGAATCCCGTATGGCACAGCGCACTGTCTAACAGTCCCGCTGCCAAGCACTCCATCTCGATAATTCGCACTGTCAACAAATCGTTCAAGGTAGAGATGAACTGGGTCAGTTGCTCCGCCGCCACCCCTTGCGCCATCATGTTGTGGGCGAGCTGGCGGATGTCGCCGGCGGCATGCTGCAATGCGGTGATATCGTTTGCCCCGCGGATGGCCGCGCTGATCTGGCGCAGGCCCACCCGCTGCAGCGTAAACAAATCCTTCTCCGAAATCACCCCGACCAGCTTTCCATTCTGCGTCACCAGCACATGGCGGAAACCATGCTTAGCCATTTCCAGCGCCGCCTCGTAGGCGAATGCCTGGGGTGGCAGGGCGGTGAGGCTGCTACTCATCACGGAAGAGATCGGCTGGTCCAGGTCGAGTTGCGCCAGGGCGACCCGGTTGAGTACGTCGTGCAGGGTGAAGATGCCGATCGGTTTCTGCGTGTTATCGACTGCGACCATTGAACCGATTCCCAGGGCATGCATCGTTTCCAGCACCAACCTCACCGGCGTTTCAGGTGCGCACGTCACCGGATCCCGGCGAATGATCGCCGACAGGGGGCTGGACAGCGACTGCTGCTCCGAACTCGAATGCGCATACTGCGCCTGGATGATCTGCTTCGACTGCTCGAGCAGGGAAGCGATGCGACGTGTACAAAAATCCTGAAAGGGCGGCGACAAATGGATCAGCTCATGGAAATCCGCCGCAGCGAGCTCGTAGCAGAACACATCCTGCTTAGCGCGATAGGTGCTGGTGACACCGCGTTTGGACAGCAGTGCGCCCAAGGGGAAGCACTCGCCCTCGTGCAGCTCCAGCCAGGCGGCATCTTCCTGGGCCCGGACCACATCCTGCTCGCCCTGAACCACGCCCTGCTTGATCACCAGGAAGCGGGACGCCACCCCCTGCTCGGGCGAGGCGATCACCTCGCCCTTGGCGTAATAGCCCAGGGAAAGCCGCTGCGCCAGCCACACCAGATGATCGTGCTCCATCCGGTCGAATGGGGCGAAGCGGCGAAGGTGGTCCATGGTCGCATGGATCAGGGAGTTGGACGGTGCGCTGGCCATATCGGAATCCTTATTAACTTTAAAACCGCAGATGCAAGCCATAGAGTTCGCGGCTGGAATGATCATAGCCCCGGCAGGCGGATTTCGTCAAAAGGCATTCTTTGTTGCCATGCCGGAGTGTGCGATACTTTCACCATCTGTCTCAATCCCGAACCAGCGATGAATACCCGCATCCGTTACGGAGACTATCTCGGCGCCGTCCGGCACCGGCAGCATGCCATCAGCTACAATGTGGTGACGGCACATGCGCCGTTGCGGCGTCGCCTGCGTCTGCGTGCAGTGGATATGTATCGCCTGATCGCACCTTATATCGGTTTGCGTTTTCTGGATCAGATTCAAGCGGTAGTGCCACTGGCCGTGTTCATGGTGCTGTTCCTGCTGGCGGTGCTGAACGTTCAGGTTCAGCAGCCTGCGATAGTGGCCATGGGCCTGTTGTCCATCATGACTGGTTTGATGCTGTTTATGGAAGGGGTGAAGCATGGCCTGATGCCGTTCAGCGAGAACATCGGCTATACCATGCCGGGCCGCTCTTCCCTTCTGACAGTGATGCTGGTGGCTTTTGTGCTGGGTGCCGCGGTAACGCTGGCCGAGCCGGCTATCGGGGCGCTCAAGGCGGCCGGCAGCCTGACCAGCGCGGAAACCGCACCTCATCTTTATAGCCTTCTGCATGACCGGGTGCATTGGCTGGTATTCGCCGTAGCTGTCGGGGTCGGACTCGCCGTGCTGGTCGGCATTCTGCGCTTCTATTTCAACTGGCGCCTGAAAACTATTCTGCTTATCACAGTGCCTCCGTGCCTGATGCTGACGGCATACCTGGCATCCGATCCCAGGCTTGCCCCGATACTCGGATTGGCTTGGGATTGCGGTGCGATCACCGCCGGGCCGGTAACGGTTCCGCTGGTTCTGGCAGTCGGTATCGGTGTTTCCGCGGCAACCGGCCAGGAGGACAACCCGCTTTCGGGCTTTGGCATCGTTACATTGGCCTCCTTGTTCCCGGTGATGGCGGTGATGCTGCTGGGTCTGTTTGTGGAATGGGGGTGGATGGCAAACATCCCACTCGAAGGCCTGATGACAAACGCACCCAGCGAGCATGGACAGCACATGACGCCGTTTGCCCATATTTCCATGGCGTTGCGCGCGATCCTGCCGCTGGTACTGTTCCTGTGGGTGGTGCAGCGTTTCCTGCTGAAGGAAAAGCAGCAGAACCTCAACATTATCGTGTATGGCGTTTCGCTGGCCATTCTCGGCATGGCCCTGTTCTCCATCGGCCAGGATTACGGCCTGACCGCGCTCGGCGCACAGGCCGGTGAACTCTTTCCGGCTTCATTCGCCCGTTTTGAATCCGTACCGGGTTCGCCTTTGTATTCTCATGGTGTCGGCATAGCCCTGACCTTGCTGTTCGCCCTGTTGATGGGTTTTGGCGCAACGCTGGCCGAGCCTGCCCTGAACGCCATGGGCATGAAGGTACAGGAATTGACCGATGGCGCTTTCACCAAAAATACCCTGATCAGGGCAGTCGCCTTCGGGGTAGGTGTCGGTACCGCGATCGGCGTTGCCAAGATCATTTTCGATTTGCCGATTGCCTGGCTATTGTTGCCCGGCTATGTGCTCGCGCTGTTTATGACTCTTCTTTCCGGCGAGGAGCACGTCAACCTTGCCTGGGATAGCGCGGGTGTCACTACCGGGCCAGTGACAGTGCCCCTGGTGCTCGCGCTGGGTGTGGGGCTGGGCAAAGCTGTCGGAGTGCAGGATGGATTTGGTGTCCTAGCGATGGCGTCGATAGGCCCGATCGTCAGCGTGCTGGCGGTAGGATTGTGGATACGCATGAGAACCGCCCTGAACCGGCGGGCCAGGGTGGTGATCGAATGAGCGACGAAATTATAGTATTGACGGATGCCGTGCTGATTACGGCGATTGTTCAGCGCGGCGTGGCCGATGAAGTGGTGCGTGCCGCCCGCAGAGCCGGTGCGCAGGGCGCGACGGTGTTTTATGCCCGCGGCATGGGTGTGCGCCAGCGCCACATGGGCGTTCTCGGCGTGACGGTCAATGCGGAAAAGGAGGTCATCTACATCGTTGCCTCCACCGACCAGGCCGACCACATCTTCGAGCGAATCTTCACCACTGCCAAGCTCGACACCCCCGGCATGGGGATGGCCTACATTACGCCGCTGGAAAAAATGGCCACCCACATCCCGGCCGAACTCATCGAAAAGTTCACCGATTCAGAATCATGAAACCGGGCGCAACCCCTTACAAGGCTATCACCTGTTTCTGCCCGGCCGGGCGTGGGCAGCGCGTGCTTGAGGAACTGCACAAGGAGATGGGCATCAACTGCGCGTTCGTGCATCATGCGCGCGGGATCGGAGTCGGTAATGTCCAGAAAAAGAAGCTTTTCTATATCGAGCGGGAAATCTTCACGGTACTGGTGCCAGTTGATCGCGCAGATGAAATTTTTCGTTTCCTGTATTTCGCCACCGGGATCGATGAGCCCCATGCGGGCATGATCGTCATGGAAAAAACCACTCGGTTGATGCCTATCGTCGAGCCAGTCGAGTTGTAGCAAGAGAAAACCATCAGCCGGTGTGTTTGTTCCTCCACCAGAAAGTCTGGCTTGGTAGTTGTGGCCTGTTCCATAACTTCATACTGACTGGCTCACGCTAAAATAACTCTATAAGGGGATCGATGATTTATTCCGCCATTCTGGTCGCTTCGGTCGTGTCGCTGATCGCTTTTGCTATTGAGCGGTTTAGCCGGGTATCTGGCGTCCCTTCAGTGATCGTCATGATCGCTACCGGGCTTGCTAGCAGGCCTCTGCTCAAGGCTACCGGTCTAGCGCTGGATGGACTCGAATCATTGTTCCTGTCGTTGGTGCCATTGGCCTGGTCCTGATCGTTCTGGAAGGCGCTCTTGATATCGAGTTGCGTCGGGATCGCCTGAGGGCGGCTGCTGGCGCCCACATAATGGTAGGCGCGGGTTTTTTTCTTTGTCTTGCCGTGTTTGCGTCTGTCGCGGTCATGACACTTCATCTGACTCTATTACAGGCTCTGATCCTCGCGGTGCCCTTCGCCGTTATCAGCAGCGCTATCGCTATACCGAGCAGTGATTTTCTTCCTGTTCACGGACGTGAGTTCGTTGTGTATGAAAGTTCGGCATCGGACATCCTGGGGGTGCTGGTGTTCTTTGCCCTGATTAATTCCGATGGCTCGGCTGGCGGCATCCTGCTGGGGCTTGTGGGAGGCGGCGTGATGTCCCTGCTGCTGGCATTGGTCAGCGCAGTTGCGCTGGCTCTCCTGCTGATGCGTATCGATGGCCATATTCGATTTATTCCACTGCTCGCGGGTCTCTTCGGTCTGTATGCCGCAGGCAATTTGCAGCATTTATCTCCGCTCATTCTGGTACTGCTCTTCGGGTTGGCGCTTAACAACCCTACGCTGATTACACGCTTCCGCCCTCTGCAGAGCTGGATGGACCATACCTATGGTGCCACGCTCAAGGAGTTCAAGGTTCTGGTACAGGAACTCACTTTTGCGGTACGCGGGTTCTTTTTTATCCTCCTGGGTTATTGGACCGAATTGTCCGACCTGGCTTCCCTTCGTGCCTGGCTGGCGGCAGCGCTTGTGCTGCTGGTTGTCTACGGTTGGCGTTACGGCATGCTGCGGGTGAGCCGACATTCTCTAGCCAGCTCCCTGACCTGGATTGCTCCTCGCGGCCTGATCACCGTGCTACTATCCCTGCATGCCAAGGAGGTGTTGCCGTTGCCCAGTTTCCTTGGTGGAACCGTCATGCTGGTGGTGCTGGCCTCGTCGGCCTTGGTAGCGGTGGCCCGTTTGCGGCCCGAGAGTGAAAAGACAGCGCTCATGGAAGAACGCGCCAATCAAGTCTGAGATCAGGAGGTGCCATGCAACTAAAGATTATAGCTGCCATATTCGTCGCCATAGCCGGCGTCGTCTTCGCCATGCAAAACAACGTACCGGTGACAGTCAATTTCCTGTTATGGCGTTTCGACAGTTCCCTGGCATTGGTTCTGTTGCTGGCGCTCGCATTGGGAGCGATCATCGTTGCCCTGGTTACGACGCCAGCCACAGTTCGTTTGCAGTGGCAGCTGGGTCGCCAGAAGCGGCGTATCGAAGAGCTTGAACGCACTTGCAGCGATCAGAAAGAGAAACTGTCAGAATCGACGCGACAGCAGAATTTCGTCACTATCGAGCACGAAAAAGAGCCTCCTGCCATCAAGCTTCAGTAAATGGTTTCAGATGCAATTCGGCTAGAAAAGCGCCACTCGAAATGATGCATACGCAACCAGCTGATTGCTTGGTCCAATGATCGGCTAGTATCAGATTGTGAGTGGCCGTAGAGGCGGGAATGTGCCAGGAAAAGTCATTAGCGAATCGTAAACCACGGTCCGTTTACGGCACTTCAGCAGACCTTAATAAAGAGGGTAAATCGGCTAATGGCGCCGTGTAACGACTGCCCAACCCCTGTAAATGAAGTTCCTTTCCAACTTGAAGGAGCTTCATCATGGACGTTAATTCAAACACCACACATGCCCATATTCCCTGGGACAAGGGCAAACTCACCGGCCAAAAACCACCGCTAAAATTAAAGGAGATCTGGGCTATCCGAATCCGCCTTCAATTAACCCGGCAAACACGGGAGTTAGCGTTGTTCAACCTAGCCCTTGATAGCAAGTTGCGTGGATGTGATCTGGTTGCACTTCGGGTGCTGGATATCACCCATGGCAACCAAATCGCACCACGAGCAATTGTCATGCAACGCAAGACTCAGCGACCGGTGCAATTCGAGATCACGGACCAAACACGTGATTCACTATCCTCCTGGATTGCCAAGGCCCAGCTTAAGCCGGATCAGTATCTTTTTTCGAGCCGGGTACATGCCTCGCCACACATCACCACACGGCAATATGCCAGACTAGTCAACAAATGGGTTACCTCGATTGGCTTGGACCCATCGGCGTATGGTACTCACACCATGCGCAGAACAAAAGCGACATTGATTTACCGACGCACCAAGAACCTGCGTGCTGTTCAACTGCTGCTCGGGCATACCAAACTGGAGAGCACCGTTCGGTATCTTGGCATCGAGGTCGATGATGCCTTGGAGATTGCCGAGCAGACGGAAGTATATATTCTTGCTCTAACCAGCGGCCATCTGGATAGGTGGTCGCTAAGGTATCAGAAACGAATCGTCCCCAGTGTATAGAGAGACTTGAATATGCCCAGAAGAGTTCGTGGCACAATAGAACAATGATTCCTTCATCCCCTCGGCGCACTTGGATATTCCTGCTGGTCAGTTCCCTGGCCTTTTATGGACCGGGCCTTTTCGCGCCTGCGGCCTGGGACAAGAACGCGACCTATTTGCTGCTTTACAATCTTTATCAGGGGACACTGGTGATGGCGTGGTTCTGGTACGGGCCAGCTATCTGCCGGGCACTCGTTGTGAAGAAGGTGGTTGTCGGGCCGTTACGTCAAGCTGTGGACTGGGCTCTGTCAGAGCTGCACAAGAGCAAAGGGCATGTCCAACTGGCCGAGATACCAGTCATTCTGGCGGAATATTCAGCCCCGTTCATCGTCACTGCCGGATTGTTGCCTGGACAAAGCCAGGTTTTTATCTCTTCCGCCTTGGCGGAGCAACTTGGGATAAACGGGCTACGCTTTCTCTTGGCGCGTGCCTTGGTGCATAGCCGCTTGGCCCAGCGCCTGGCTGCTCTATTGCCGGTACTGGTGTTGACGGTGGCGTTTCCCGATACGCCCTGGGACGCGATGACTTGGCTCGGCTCGGCTGGATTTCTCGTGTGCTGGCTGGCCATACATTGGTTTTTTGAACTGCGAGCTGATCGTCAAGCTGCTCAAGCCTTGGGGCTCGGGGCAGAAGAGGGGCTGCGGGAAGTTTTGGTGGCCAATGCTTCGCCCGTCGGCTGGCTTTCCTTGCAACCTCCCATCCGCTGGCGTTTGCACATGGTGGCTGTGACCTGCTCCCACTAAACAATGCCACCTGAAATCCAACTGTCCTTGTTACATTTTGTTTCACTTTTCCGCGTTAACCAAAATTTGTATCGGTCGTTAATTGACCTAGCCAATAAGAATTGGTGACAACCACAAATTTCAACCAAACCTGGAGATTCAAAATGCTGAAAAAGTCCTTTTACGCCGCGACGGCATTAGTTGCTTTTGCATTCATGGTTCCCGTTCACGCAGACGATATCAAGCAAGACCGTGCAGACATTCAGAAAGACACCCGAGATATCCGCCAAGATAAGAGTGATTTGGTGAAGGATAAAGCCGATCTACGGAAGGATCTGAAAACTCGTAATGCGGACCGCCAGGAACTAAAGCAGGATTTCAAAGCTGGCGATAAGGCTGACGCCCAAAAAGAGCGGGCGGAATTAAGAAAAGATAATAAAGACATTCAGGCCGATCGCAAAGATCTTCGTAAAGATCGTAAAGAGTTGCATTCGGACAAAATGGATCGCCATCAAGACCGCCGCGAGTTACGTCACGATAAACATCGCAGCTAATCAACGCATGAGTTTCTTCGTCATTATGACGCAAATTTAGCTATCCCCCGGCATGCCGGGGGATTTGGCTTTGAGCCGCTTAAAATTGTTATATGGAGTCATTAACGCCGTCCACCATTCCCTCGAGTACAGCGGTTGCGTCCCGGGCCAGGGAACTCGATGCGCTTTGCCTTGGTTAGTGACCTCAGAAAGCGCGCAAACAAAGCGCTTCCACAAAATGTTCATATAGACATGAGACTTTAGATTTATCAGGAGATAGTAAATGTTAAGCAAAACAATACATGGATTATTATTGGGCTCGATGTTTTTAATGAATGGACTCGCTTTTGCCGATGGTGATCCAACACTCCATCAGGTCTATCAGGCAACTCAGGCGGGCAAGCTGAACGAGGCTCAGGGGATGATGGAAAAGGTCCTGAAGGATCACCCCAATAGCGGCAAGGCACATTTTGTGGAAGCCGAAATTTTGGCAAAACAAGGACGATTAGGGAATGCTGAAGAGGAACTTAACACCGCCGAACGACTCGATCCCGGGCTTTCTTTTGCCAAACCACAGTCTGTACAAGAACTAAAATCAAGAATTGCTGTTTCTCATCAGAGACCGCAGATGATGACCCGCGTTAATGCAGAAACCGCCAGCGGATTCCCGTGGGGTATGCTACTGCTGGGCATCGGTTCTATAGTGGTGATCACCATGGTGATGCGAGCCATAACGTCCCGCAATGCAGTGCAGTCCGTGGGTAACTATCAAATGGGACCGACCGGAGGAACAGGGCAACACTATGCAGGTCAGCCTAATGCAGCCGGTGGCGTCACGTCAATGGCACCCACAGGCGGTGGAATTGGATCAAGCATTGTCTCCGGCCTTGCAACGGGTGTTGCCGTCGGTGCGGGCGTGGTCGCTGGCGAAGCGCTTGCCCATCACTTCATGGACGGGAATCGGAATGGGAATAATGCGCCCATGCCTGTTGCGGATAATTGGGATTCGTCTTCCAATAACATGGGTGGTGCCGATTTTGGCATTGCCGACAACTCCTCTTGGGACGACAACGCAAGCGTTGCCGATAGTATAGATGTTGGTGGTGGGGACGATTGGAGCTAGATATAACAATCCAAGCTCGCGAATTAGCCCTCAGGAAATTGAACCCGGGGTTGCAGTCGAGCCGCCCCATTTTGAGTCGATCGAATATAAACAAGATATGAATCCGAGGGAAATTCCATGGCACAGGAAAAGAAAGAAGCGTGGCTAAACTACTTGGCGCTGACGACTGTGATATTTGCGGTTTGCGCTACGCTCTCCACATTCAAAGGCGGCGGTTTCTCTACCCGTTCTGTGATGAGCCAATCACAAGCCTCCGATCAGTGGGCGTACTATCAAGCAAAGAGCATCAAATCTTACCTCTATCAAATGCAAGCAGATAAGCTGGCCATAGAACAGCTTGCGCTACCGACCTCCGCTCCTGAGAGCGTGGTAACTGCTTATAGGGAAAAAATCGCCGATTACAAAAAGAAGACGGATAAATACGAAATAGAGAAATCCGAAATTCAGGAAAAAGCGAAACAACTCGAAGGCATTCGAGACGAAGCTCAAATACATTCCAGGGCATTTGGTGTGGCAGTCATCTACCTGCAAATTGCCATATTGCTTTCATCAATTGCCGGTCTGTTGAAAAAGAAAGTAGTCTGGTATGGCGGGATTGCAGCCGGCCTGGTCGGGCTGGTGTACTTTGCGGACGGATTTTTTGTTTTCTTGTCATAGGTCATACTGAAAGCGTGACCCAGGTGTAGGGTTCACCCATTGATTTAGTGAAAGGGCCTGATTTTTTGAATTTCCACTCTGGATCTTCGAGGGGCGAAGCAGGCGCGGACAACGCGCCTGTTTCAAATAAAGGTAGTCTCCATGAATCTTGAAGCGCTCAGTTCTTGTAGGCTTCGACCGGGACGTTGATTTTTACTTCGTCGCTAACCGCCGGTATGTATTTGGTCAACCCGAAATCAGAGCGCCTGAGGGTCGCCGTGACATCTCCGGCACACATCGGTTTCTTGCTCACCGGGTTGCTGCCACACTGGAAACCGTTCACCGTAACCCTGAGGGGTTTGGTCACGCCGATCATGGTGAATTGTCCTTCCGCCGCGACAACTTTGTTGCCATCAAAAATCAGTTTGTCTGATTTGAAAGTCATGGTCGGAAATTTCTTCACATTGAACAAACCCTCGCTGGTTAAATGTTTCGCCCAAGCCCCCCAGCCCATATCGAGTGACTCGGTGTAGACCGTAAAGTCGACGCTACCCGTCTTGGCCGTGAAGTCGATCATGACTTTGCCGCTCGTCTTGTTAAAACGGCCGTGTTGCGTCGTGAAACCCAGATGAGTGATTTCGAAAACCGGGGCGGTAAACTCTGAGTCGGTGGTGTAGCTATCGGCAGCGTGAGCTGGCGCGACCAGAGCGGTCATTACTGCGAAAGCGGTTAAATATCTTTTCATGAAAACCTCCGTTGAGGACATCTGTCTTTACCGGCGAGCCGCCGGTAAAGACAGAATCCCGTTATTTGTCGTTGGGAAACGCCTGCAAATAGCTGGCCACGGACTCCATTTCCTCGTGGGAAAGCAGGTGCGCGATTTGTGTCATCGGCGTATTCGGCCTTTCATCCGTTCTCTGAAAAACTTGCAGCTGCTTCACCAGGTAGTCCCGGTGCTGATTCGCCAATCGGGGGAAACTCGCGAGTCCTTCCCCTTTAGGTCCATGGCAAGCCATGCAGGGTGGTGCCTCTTTGGCCGGCAACCCTTTCTCGAATATCTCCTTGCCGGCAGCCATTTGCTGCACGTCGGCGGGAGCGTTGGGCTGCGCAACCTGCTTGGCGAAGTAGTCGGCGAGTCCCTTGATTTGATCGTCGGTGAGATGGTGGCTTAAGCCCCACATATATTCAAAGCCGGCCGGGTCGGAGCGGTGCTGGCTTCTGAAGTTCTGCATCTGTTCGATGATGTAGGCTGGCTGTTGCCCGGCGAGTCGAGGGAAATTCGGCGACACGGAATTGCCGTCAACACCATGACAGTTCGAACAAACCTGGACAGCGGTCACCGCCGGGGGAACATTCGGGTTGGCGAGATCACGCGAGCGCTCGAGGTTGGAGCAGCCAGAACTGGCTGCGGCTAGTCCGACAGCCAATGTTAAAATGATTTTTTTCATCTCGAATCTCCGAAGATTCCGACGTTCATGTCGGGTATGCGGCATAACGATTTCGGGTAATAACTTCAGCAGGGATTTCAATACGCACCCCACACATAGAAAAAGAGCGAATTGTTGTCACTCGCGTTTCTGCCCAAACCATCGTAATTGTCGGTGGCTCCGTTGAATTTGCTATAGGCGGTGTATTGCACGCCGACGCGAGCATATTGCACGGGCATCCAAAACGCTTCATAGGTCAAGCCGCGAGTGGCGGGGTTGCCTGAGAGGTTGGCGTTCACGCGAGAGACAGCGGGGTCGACAACAATCGTCGACGTGGCGTCGTAACCCGAGGTCTGGAGCGCGGTGTTAGTCGTGCCGGTTAGATTGAAGTAGGCCAAACTGCCGCCATATTTCGCCTGATAAACATAAGTTAATTTGCCCCGGAACGTGTTGGTCGTGTCGGAATCGTTGGGATCTGCCAAGAGCGTACTTCCGTCGGCGGCAAAAAAGCCAGAAGGTGACCCAGCTCCGACATTGGCAGCAACAGTATTTGCCGAATAGTTTGTTCTCTGCCTCATATAGGCAACCTGCGCCGTGATCGTATGAGGATCGAGGATATACTGGTATTGAGCATCGAGTCCGGTATTCAATACACGGTAAACGCTGTTTGGATCCGATGTATTTGTGTTGTCGTCGTAGAGGTGTGCGATCATGCCGGAGGTGCCGACCATGATGTTATGTGGGCCCCATTCGTGTGTTAGCGCCAGTCGCCAATAGGGATTGTTGACGCCCTTTAGTTTTGTCCTGCTCGCATCGGTCAAGCCCGCACTCATGGGTGAGAAAATCCCATTTGCCGTCTGGTAAGTGCCTAGTTCCGCATAGACCAACTTGTTCAAATACATATACAGGTTAACGCCAGCGAGATTGCCGCCTGAACCGAAGCCGGGGTATGGGGCGGCCCCATCGATGAACTGGCTGCTGGTTGGGCTGGGCACGGGAACATATTGCATCCAGGCGGCGGCAGTATTCCATGGATCGGAAATAGACGGATTGTTGTTCAGACTCACGCCGAAGATCAGATCTCTGTTCGTATCGATGAACCGATCGGCATAGCGGATGTCAACGTTGTCGGTTCCGGAGTGCCCTGAGTAACCGCCATCTGCATTCTGGACGGCGAAGTTGTCGTAGGTCCACTGTACGAACGCGCCTATGTTGTCGGTGATCTTGCCGCCGAGGAAGAGACTCCCGCCCGAGGCAAGGGCAGTCCCGTTTTTAGAGAAATCCCCTGCCGGATTGTCGCTTTTGGAAGTGTCACGAACCTTCGTGTAAGTGGCGAGCCCCATTACCGACAACGGTACTGAGACGCGGTCGCCGATGGTGTAGCCGGTCAGCTTGAACGACCGACCGTAGGGCGTCAGTTCGGGAAATTGTCCGCCGGCGTGGCAAGCCACGCAGTTCTGCCCGGTTTGTCGCGCGAAAAGCGGGAGCGCCTGCGAATCCACCGGGAATAGCGCCGCCGTTATTCCCAGCAGGCCAAAGACAAGAGCCGCCTTGCGCAAGACGCTACGTTGTATCGTCTTTGTGAATTTATTCATTATCCGCCCTTTCATAAAACAACCATTTCCAACTCAGACCGGTTCACCATCGTTAGAATCAATATGTACGGCCACTACAAATAGTTTGGTATTACTTTGTGGGTGTTGCTATTTTATAGTCACCACTCCAATTCCTTAGGATACAAGTATCCGAAATACTAGACAGCCCCGCAACGGACTATCAGCCTTGATTGAGTCAGACTAAAGTCTTATTTTTATCAGACCATTGGGATAATCGCGATGACGTTCGTCGCGTGTTAAAATGATTTATTCAAGCATTCTCGATTACATACAGAGGGTTTCCGATGTCGTTAGCCACAAAGAAACCCTTCAGCCGCCTGAGTTTTTCGCGCCAGTTCATGCTGGCGATCATCGCGGTCCTCTTGATCGGCATGGCAGTCATCGGAACCTGGCTGGGGCGACAGATCGAAAACAGCGAGGTGGACCGCGCTGCGGCAATCTCGGCGATTTACCTGGAGAGTATCTTCGCGGCGCAACTGCATGACTGGCCAGGCGGGGGAATAGTGGACAACGAGACGCATGCCGTGCTCGACCGGATTTTCGTAAAAGGACCGTTACACCGCGAGGTGCTTCGCTTCAAACTCTGGGACGCAGACGGGCGTATCGTCTACAGCAGCGACGATGCACAAATTGGACTTCGCTTCCCGGTCGGGAAGCAACTTGCCACAGCCTTCGCAGGTACAGTGCAGGCCCGGATCAGCGATCTCGATGAAGCCGACAACCTGCCCGAGCATGTGCGCTGGCCACAACTGCTCGAGGTCTATGTGCCGATCCGTTCTGGCACCCAGGGAGAGATTATTGCGGTCGCCGAGTTCTATCACTCGATGGAGAGCCTGGGGCGCGACATCCGCACCGCCCAGCATCGCAGCTGGCTGCTTGTCACGGTCATCACTCTCGCGATCTACCTGTTGCTGTTCGGTCTGGTGCGTCGCGCCAACGATACCATCCGCGACCAGCAGCGCGACCTGCACCACCAGATACAACAACTGCACTCCTCTCTCGACGAGAACGATCACATGCGCGAACGGTTGCGCGAGGCAGGCGTTAGCACGACCACGCTCAACGAGGAGTTTCTTTTCCGGATCGCCGCCGACCTGCACGACGGACCGGCGCAAGCTATTGCCTTCGCCCTGATGCGCTTCGACGAATTTGCTGCCGCGTGCCGTAGCTGTGGATTGTCACCGGGTGGCGTTAAGCAAGACCTTCACAGCATCCACGGTGCCCTGCAATCCTCGCTTCGGGATGTGCGAAGAATTTCTTCCGGACTGGCGATGCCTGGCATAGCCGATCTCTCGCTCGCCGACACCGCTCGACACGCTGTGCGCAATTTCGAGCACGTGTCCGGGCAAACGGTCAAGACTGAGATCGATGAAGCCCTTGATAAGGCGCCACTTGCAGTCAAGATCACGGTATACCGCCTACTCCAGGAATCGCTTACAAACTGCTGGCGGCACGCGCCCGGAGGCGCACCTCAGGTGCATGTGCAACAGGCTGTGGGACAGGTACTGGTTACGATCACAGACCAGGGTGCCGGTTTCGATCCTCAGGCGGCCGCCACAGCGGGGCGGCTCGGACTGACATTCATGCGCGAGCGCGTCCGGCTGCTCGGGGGTATCTTTGAAATCGATTCCGCTCCCGGACGCGGCACCTGTATCAGCGCCCGGCTCCCTCTATCAACCGATGAAATGATCCATGCCTAGCCCGATCCGTATTCTGCTCGCCGACGACCATCCCCTGTTTCGCGAGGGAGTCGCCCACTCGCTTGGCACAGAACCGGATTTCGAGGTGATCGCCCAGGCAGGCAGCGGTGAGGAGGCGGTGGAACTGGCGAATCGCTTGCATCCCGACATGGTGCTGCTGGATGTCACGATGACCGGAATGGGGGGTATCGCGGCTGCCGGAATGATCGCCACCAGTTTACTGGGAGTGCGCATCATGATGCTCACCGTCTCCGAAAACCGGGAAAATCTAATGGCAGCACTCAAAGCCGGGGCGCATGGCTACGTATTAAAAGGTGTGTCCGCAAGCGAGTTGCGCGCCATCACGCGCCGCGTGGCCAATGGTGAGGCTTACGTCACCCCCGCCCTGGCGGCAGATATGCTAACCGAGTTCTCACGCCCGCTCCCCCTTGCTTCGCATTCCGAACTGACAGAGCGCGAGACCAAAATCCTCAAGCTCCTTAGCCAGGGACTCACCAACAGGGAAATCGGTGAGGCCATGTGCCTTGCGGAAAAGACGGTCAAGCATTACATGACGAGTATCTTGCAAAAACTGCATGTGCGCTCACGCACCGAGGCTGCGTTAATCGCCATGCGGCACGGCGTGTCTGGATGTGGTCAGTAGATATCTGCTGTGTTCCCCGGAATGAGGAAAGAAGATTCACTGAAAACAAATGGCCTTTCACAAGGCATGGAGTAACGTCGCCCCATTTTTTAGCTTACAGAAAATTGTTTAAGGGACCTTGTGTGTATGCTAGTGCGGCACCGGTTACCGGGGGCCTCACTAGCGTCCAGGGGCGCCAGTTGGTCACCCGGCTATGATTGCTTGCTGCCGGTGTTTAAGATAAGTGGCTCGAAGCAGATGACTGCTTTCTCTGAGAACGGGCCATCCATATAGACCGGCCGTTGCGTGCCATGACAATCAAGCCTTCACTCCAAAGCCGCCATTAGTGCGCACCATTCCGTAGGCCGATGGCGTGATGCAACCCTGAAAAGAATGATTCTGAGTCCATTTCGGGATCGGATACCAGTCAGTCTACGCAACTGGGTGGCAACATGTCTTTGCGTTTCTCTGCCAATTCGGCGATTGCACTGAATCTGTCAATTAGGCCGTTTTTTGCAAAATGATCAATGATAGACAAAGGAATCAGGGTGTCCGGTTCCCACAATCCCTTAAACTTGATCGTGCTGCCATGTTGATTCGGTTCGATATCCCAGGTTCCCTGAAATGTCTTCGAATCACCCTGAATCGCCCCGCTCCACTAGACACTTTCGAGCCGGTTGAAATACTTCTTTTCGAACTCTACCGGAGAATCGCCATCGGTGTAACTGTGACGGC
>NZ_DF967539.1:90849-263040 GCF_000971475.1 Sulfuricella sp. T08 | reverse complement strand
AGAAATCCATCTGTAACTTGAGCCATACTGTGGCTTATCGGGTGGGTCAATTTTCAGTGCAAATCCCGGGTCAATATTCGGCGCAAATTAACAGGTAGTGCTTCAACCGCGCATAAAATGCGCTGTGCGAGATGGCCAAGAGGAACAGCCAATTTGCCACACGGAATCTGCCTGGTTCGTTTAGCGATCCTTGGTATCGCCTAGGTCGAGTATGTCCAGACTTGGACTTCTTGGATGGTGTAGCCCGAATAAGCGGCTTGCCGTTGATTGTTACCGACATAATAATTTCCCTAATTAAGTTTCATAGACGAGCCGCGTTAAAGCGTCTGCTGCCGATTCGGTAGAAACTCATTGGGGAGTTCCGTGACCGGAGTGCTAACCTGCCAATTTCCGTAACCCATTGCGGGTTACCCATGGCTGACTATCCGAGGGAACTCGTCCCCCATGCACTCCATTGCAACGGATATTTACTGCTGCAAAAGGATAACAATTTCTGACTCAGAATTCAAGAGCTGAGCGCGTGCAAAAATCTTTTATTACTATCAAATCCCGGTCTTCAACGGTACGGCCTTACCATCTGCCTGGAGGCTACCGATGTAGCCTGCCCATTGCTCCATCATGGCTATACGATCTGCCATGTACTGAGCCTTGTTGTACGCAGCTTTCACGGCATTCCGCTCCTTGTGCGCCAACTGGACTTCGATGACCTCTGGTCGGTAGCCAATCTCGTGCAGAATCGTTGATGCCGTGCCACGGAAGCCGTGCCCCGAGAACCCGATGGAGTTTTTCCCGTTGAATCCCATGCGTTCCAAAGCACGGTTGATCGTTGTGGCTGTCATGCAATCAGATTCACGCCGATAGTTTGGAAACAACCAGTGCGGGCCAGTCTTGGGGGTGCCCACAATCTCCCGTAACTCGCGTAGGAGAGTCACAGCTTGTGAGGAGAGCGGAACCACATGGTCCCCAGCATTCTTAATCTTCATGCGGGATGCGGGAATCGTCCAGACGGCGTTATTCAGATCGAACTCGCCCCAGGTAGCTGCTCTCAGTTCCGTGGTGCGAACGAACGTAAGCATCAGCAGTTCAATGGCAATGCCGGTCGTGCGCTGGCCTGTGAAAGCCATTAGCGCCTTGAGGAATTCCCGAAGCTCTGGGACGCTCAAAGCCCGATTGTTTTTTACCTTCTGGCGGACAATCACATCGCTGGCCTTTAGGTCAGCCACAGGGTTCCGCTCGGCTCGCCCAGAGACTATCGCTAGTCGGAAGACCGCCCCAGACCACTGGCGAAGCATGATCGCCAACGTAGGCGAACCTGTCGCCTTCCGTTCGCCACCTTTGCACTCGCTGCGCTTTGCGACGCCGGTAACTAGTTCATAAATTTCTGCGGTCGTGATCTGCCGAATGGGACGGCTCCCAATAGCCGCGTCCCGTACATACCTCCGCATAAAGGTCTCAACTTGCGTCAGGTAATTCGGCGTCCACTTGATCTTATTGCCGCTGATCCACTCCTCCGCCACTGACCAGAAAGTTGCTGCCTTTTCCGCCTTGGCCATGAGCCGTTGATCATCGTCGAAGTCTGAGGGGTGGATGCCTTGCTGAACCAACTTCTCGATGGCTATGCGTCGTTCACGGGCCTCGGATAGCCCTACATCCGGAAATGTGCCGAGCGTGTATGTGCAGTCTTTACCGTCCAGCCGGTAATTCCACTTCCAATACTTCTTTCCAGCCACCGTGACCAGTACGTACAGGCGGTCGGCGTCAGACAGCTTATAGGGCTTGTCCTTAGGCTTTGCGCCGAGGATCGCGGAGTGGGTGAGGGTCTTGGTGGACTTCATCAGGGTGGTGGCAATCGAATATTTACCACCAATTTACCACCATTTAGCAGGATAGCCTAGGTTATTTAATTCCGTATTATCTGTATAACCTATTGTTTGCAATGATTGCAGGATACCGCCGGAGATATTTGGTTAACAAATATAATTGTCGATCATCAGCAGCATGTCATTCCCCTCCGCCCAACCCGCCCAGCGCCAGCTCTGCAGCGCGCAGCACGGCACGGGCCTTGTTGCGGGTTTCTGTCCATTCGCTGTCTGCCACCGAGTCGGCGACGATACCCGCTCCCGCCTGGACGTAGAGCGTGCCATCCTTGACCACCGCGGTACGGATGGCGATCGCCAGATCCATGTCGCCGTTGAAGCCGAGATAGCCCACTGCGCCGGCGTATATGCCGCGCTTGGTCGGCTCCAGTTCGTCGATGATTTCCATCGCACGCACCTTGGGTGCACCGGACACGGTGCCTGCCGGGAAAGTGGCGCGCAGCACGTCCATCGCATTCAGGCCGTTCTTCAGCTTGCCTTCGACGTTGGAGACGATGTGCATGACATGGGAGTAACGCTCGATGGCCATGTTCTCGGTGACCTTGACCGAACCAGTTTGGGCAACGCGCCCTGCATCGTTGCGACCCAGGTCCATCAGCATCAGGTGTTCTGCCAGTTCCTTGGGGTCGGCCAGCAAATCGGCGGCCAGCGCCTCGTCCTCTTCGCGGTTCTTGCCGCGCGGACGGGTGCCTGCAATCGGACGCACGGTAACGGTTTCCTCCTCCAGCCGCACCAGGATTTCCGGCGACGAGCCGACCACCTGGAAATCGCCCATGTCGTAATAGAACATGTATGGAGAGGGATTGAGTGAGCGCAATGCGCGGTAGAGCGAAAGCGGCGAGGCGGCGAAAGGCTGCGACATGCGCTGGGACAGCACCACCTGCATGATGTCGCCGTCGAAGATGTAGCGCTTGGCTTTTTCAACCGCCCGTTTGAATGCGTCTTCACCGAATTCAGATTCGGCCTGTGCAGGCGGATAAGAAGCCGTGACGGGGATTTTCACTGACTGGTTCAACTGGCTACGCATTTCGTCCAGCCGCGCCTGACCGCGAGCATACGCGCCGGGCAGGGCGGGATCGGCATAGACGATCAGATAAATCTTGCCGGACAGGTTGTCCACCACCGCAACTTCCTCCGACAGCAGCAGCAGGATATCCGGCGTGCCCAGCACGTCCGGCTTGACGGTGTGGGCCAGTTTTTTCTCGATATAGCGGATGGTGTCGTAGCCGAAGTAGCCTGCCAACCCGCCGGTGAAGCGGGGCTGACCGGGGTGCTCGGACACTTTCATGCGCGCGACGTAATCCCGGACAAACTGCAGCGGGTCATCGGTTTCAAGCTGCTCCAGCACTGTGCCGTCATTCTCGACGCTCACGCTGTGGCCATGCACCCTGATCCGGGTTTTGGCCGGCAGGCCGATAAAGGAATAACGACCGAAGCGCTCACCCCCAACCACCGATTCCAGCAGGTAGGAATAGGGACGATTGGCAAGCTTGAGATAAACGCTTAAGGGTGTATCGAGATCAGCCAGGGTTTCCCTGACCAGCGGGATGCGATTGTAGCCTTGGGCGGCAAGCGCGTTGAATTCGTGTTCAGTCATTTATGTTCACCACAGAGACACAGAGGCACAGAGAAAAACCCAAAATCATGTAATTGACCCGGACGACTAGACGCGCCATCGCCATGAAACAGATTTCGCAGTTCTCTGTGCCTCTGTGTCTCTGTGGTTCATGAACTTATGCCTTTTTAATCAGCTTCAATAGTTCCGGCAGGCTGTCGATCACCGCATCGCAATCCTGTTCGCGCACATCCTTGCCGCCGTTGTAACCGTAAGGCAGCAGCACCACCGGACAGCCGGCGGCACGAGCAGCCTGGCTATCGTTAAGGGAGTCGCCCACCAGTAGCAGATCCTTGGGCTCGACTTCGTAGTAAATGGCAGCATAGCGCAGCGGTAGTGGGTCCGGTTTCTTGCGCGGCAGGCTATCGCCGGACAGAATCAGATCGAAATCATCCTTCATGCCCATCGCCTCCAGCAGCGGCAGGGTGAAACGCTGCGCCTTGTTGGTGATGCAAACCAGCGTGTAACCGGCGTCGTGCAACGCCTTCAGCCCTTCCATAACGCCCGGGTAAGGCTGGGTTTCGCGGTGCAACACTTCGTCGTAATGCTTCTCGAACAGCGGCAGGGCCTTGGCGAAAAGCGCGTCATCCGGCTTGCCATACATTTCGCCAGAGAGTGCCCGCTTTACCAGATTGGCGATGCCGTTGCCGATGTAGGACCGGATTTTCTCCAGACTGACCGGCGGCATCTCCAGGTCGCGGAGCATGCGTTGCGCTGCCTCGGCGAGATCAGGGGCGGTGTTCAGCAGCGTGCCGTCGAGATCGATGACGACCGCCTTGACGGGCAATGGAAATTTTTTATTCATAAAAACATTTCACCACAGAGTCACAGAGGCACAGAGGAAAAACAGACCAAACAACAAGCCATTTACGGCATACAAAGAAACCTTAATGGTTTTGAATTTCTCTGTGCCTCTGTGGTTAGTGTTTTAAACCTTCGCCAATTCTGCGCGCAGCGCGCCAATGATCGAATCGTAGCGATGCGGATCGCTGTCCTTGGCCGCGCCAAAAACGGCGGAACCGGCAACGAAAGTGTCCACGCCTGCCCTGGCGACTTCCAGGATGTTGCCCGGGCCGACGCCACCATCGATTTCCAGGCTCACGCTCAGGCCGCGCGCGTCGATCATCTGGCGAACTTTGCGGGCCTTGTCCAGGACGTAAGGAATGAATTTCTGGCCGCCGAAGCCGGGGTTCACCGACATCAGCAGCACCATGTCGAGTTTGTCCAGGGTGTATTCCAGAACGTCCAGCGGGGTGGCCGGATTGAACACCAGACCGGCCTTGCAGCCGCTTTCCTTGATCAGGCCGATGGTGCGGTCGACGTGCTCGGAAGCTTCCGGGTGGAAAGTGATGTAGCTAGCGCCGGCCTTGGCAAAATCGGGGATGATGCGGTCTACTGGCTTGACCATCAGGTGCACGTCGATGGGTGCGGTCACGCCATGCTTGCGTAGCGCCTCGCACACCAGCGGGCCGATGGTCAGGTTGGGCACATAGTGGTTGTCCATGACGTCGAAGTGAACGATATCGGCGCCAGCGGCGAGAACATTATCCACCTCCAGGCCCAGTGTGGCGAAGTTGGCGGACAAGATGCTTGGCGCAATTCTGTATTGGGGCATGGCGCTTCCTTATTAATAAACCAAAAGTGAAGATTTTACCCTAAAGGACTCCGACTTTCTATCCGCGGCAACTTACCCGCAAATGAAATATCGTATGTCCCAATTAATGGCAACGGGTCTATCGTGCTTGCACGGAAAGCCAAATTCGTGTGCAATAGCAAGATGGCTGACAGCAAAAAATATGAAATTACGGTAAAAACCCACGTCGAGTTCATTCCCGATCAATCCGACGTCGATCTGGAACGGCACGTTTTCGCCTACACGATCACCATCACCAACACCGGCAGCGTCGCCGCCCAGTTGATCAGCCGCCACTGGGTCATCACCGATGCCACCGATCAGGTGCAGGAAGTGCGTGGCCTGGGCGTGATCGGCGAACAACCGCTATTGAAGCCGGGCGAGAGCTTCGAATACACCAGCGGCTGCGTGATCGCCACTCCGGTCGGCACCATGCATGGTAGTTACCAGATGACGGCTGAGGACGGCACCAAGTTCGACGCGCCGATTGCCGAATTTTCCCTGAACATGCCGCGCGTGTTGCACTAACGGAAAGACTTGGCAATTAGCCACAGTCATGTAGGTTGGGTTAGCGGCCTTATCGCGTAACCCAACAAACCCAACCAAAAGTAGGCGCCTCTAGGCGACATTCCCCAAAAGTAGGCGCCTCCTCCAGGCGACACCGGTGCTTAGAAGGAAGCTTGAGTTTGTTGGGTTACGGCGCAAAATGCCGCGCCCAACCCAACCTACATTTACTGCTTTTTATCAGATTATTCAGCATTGAACTCGAGTCGGAATCCAATATTTCCATGAAAAACCTACTTGCCCTGCTTTTTACTCTGGCGGTTTCCGCCTGTGCCACGCTGGAAAAACCGGCCCCTATTCCTCCGCCCGTCGCGCCGCCGCAAGCCATTCCGGTCGTTCCGCCAACCCCGGTAGCGCCGCCACTTCAGTCGGTCGGTTGGGAGGCGCTGGCCGGCTGGCAGGACGAAGACCTGGCAGCCGCCTGGGACGCTTTCAAAAAAAGTTGCGTCGCGCTGCAGAAACAACCGGCATGGCAAGCGCCCTGCGTTGCAACAACGGGAGTTGCCTCCTCGAGCAACGCAGCCCTGCGGGAATTCTTCGAACAATATTTCATCCCCTATCAGGCCACGCAGCCCGACGGCGGTTCCGAAGGGCTAATCACCGGTTATTACGAGCCGCTGCTTAATGGCAGCCGTACCCCCTCGAAGCGCTACCGCCATCCGCTTTACGGCTTGCCCGATGACTTGCTGATCGTGGATTTAAGCAGCGTCTATCCGGAACTGAAAAACCTGCGGCTGCGCGGCCGGCTCGAGGGTCGCCGGGTGGTGCCCTATTACAACCGCGCCGAAATCGACAACGGTGTAGCGCCGCTCAAGGGCAAGGAACTCTATTGGGTGGATGACGCAGTCGAACTGTTCTTCCTGCAAATTCAGGGTTCCGGAAAAATCGCGCTGCCCAGTGGCGAAACCCTACGCATCGGCTATGCCGACCAGAACGGCCATCCCTATAAATCCATCGGCAAGGCATTAGTGGAGCGCGGCGACCTGCCGCTGGAAAAGGCCTCGATGCAGGGCATCAAGGACTGGGGCAAGCAGAATCCGGGAAAGCTTCCCGAACTGCTCAACCTCAACGCCAGCTATGTTTTTTTCCGTGATATGCCGAATAATCTTCCTGGCCCGCTCGGCGCCTTGGGTGTGCCGCTCACCGCCGGACGCAGCATCGCCGTCGACCCGCGCCACATCCCCCTGGGTGCGCCGGTGTTCCTCGCCACCACCTGGCCGAATAGCGCGAAGCCGCTCAATCGCCTGATGCTGGCACAGGATACCGGCGGTGCGATCCGTGGCGTAGTGCGGGCGGATTTTTTCTGGGGCTTTGGCAAGGACGCCGGCAAGCTGGCCGGCAGCATGAAACAAAGCGGGAAAATGTGGGTGCTGTTACCCAAGGGCTACACGCCGCCGCAAAATGGCGCAACCAGCAACGGTCAGGGGGTCAACGGCAACGGCGGCTGAATCACCGCCGGTTTTTTCCGGTCGTTCAACTCGTAAGACACCCGGATCAGCAACCGGCTTTTTACAGCCCGGCCATTCTTTTGCGCGGGCGCGAAGTGCGCCTCGCGGAAAGCTGCCAGCGCGGATTCCTCGAAAACCCCTTCGGGGTTCGCTTCCATCACTGTAGCCTCTTTCACCGCACCGGCCTCGTCGATCAGCAGCAGCAAAACCACATTACCCTCCACACCCTGCTCGGGGTAGACCGGCTTGATCTCATATAGCGCGGTGGGATGCACATCCACCTGCTTGGCCGGATACCAGGTGGGATCTTCGAGCAGAGGGACTTCCAGCGCTGGCAACAAAGAGTTGGCCTGATCTACAGCTGGCGAAGCCGGCATGGCAGGTGGCGGCACTTCCTTCTGATCGCGCACCGGCTCTGCAGTCTTACTCTCATTCGTCACCTGGACAACAGAGGGATCGCCGGTTGAAAGTGCCACACTGCTGACTTCCCCTGCCTGCCGCTCTATCCGCACCTCCATGGCTGACTGCGCCTTTCCTGACTGCTGCGCCGCTTTAATCTGAACGCCAAGGATCAATGCAAGATGCAATACCAGGGAAGCAGCCAGCGCCAAGACGAAGCGATCCACTGCATCGAGGTCGCCAAGTTTGATGGGGGTGGGGCATACGATCTCGCACGAGCCGGTTTCATGGCTCGTAGCGGATCGGGGTCCTTTAGGGTTAAATTCGGTCATACCGTCGCAAGTATAAACGGCAGTAGCCGGAATAAAAAAGGGAGGCGCTAGGCCACCCTTTAAATATGGGCTAAAGCGCCCATGTGCGAGGACAACATTCGCGATTAGCTGAGTGCTGCGCTCCCTTTTGACAACCTCAGAACTTCACGGTTACGCCGGCATAGATCGAACGCCCCATGCCTGGAACAGCGATTCCGTAAGGAGCGACTCCTGGGGGCATCGTCGTTCCTTGTCCCACATAGGCCCCACCCAACGGATAGTTGTAGAGCCTATTGAAGACATTCTCCACACCCACATCGAACCGTGCCTTTTTCCACGTATAGCCGCTGCGCAGATTCAGCAAGCCGTAGCCTGCGGTTTTAAGCTCGTTGCGAATTTGCGATACGTCATCCTTGGCATCCACAAACTGGGCCTCTACAGTGTTGGTCCAGCTACCCAGGCGTTGCACTACGGCCAGTTTCGCGTTCAGCGGCATCATATTGTAGAGATTGTCGTCCGTGCCGCTCGTGGTCTTTCCGTTGACGTAATTCAACATGCCGGTCGCCGTGAAGCTGCCATAGCCGGTGTTTTTGGCCAGCGGGAAATAACCGGAAACATCCAGGCCGTAGAGGCGAGCGTCCTGGTTAACAAACTGGAGGAAAACAAAACCTGTCGTCGCGGTCTGGTTTGCCAGGCCGCAGTTCGTATTTGAAGAACTGCAACGCCGCGCATTGATGTAGTCCTGGACGTAGGTGTAGTAAGGCGTGACCTTTAGTCCCCAATTCTGCTGCTCGGTATCATGCCAGTCGGCGGTGGCGCTGATGGTATTCGCAACTTCCGGCTTCAGATCCAGGTTGCCCACGTAGCCATTACCATCGCCATTCATGTTGACCATGTTCATGGCCATGCCGCCAGTTGACCAGCTATAGCGCTCATAGAGGTTGGGCGAACGCGTTTTCCGGGCATAGCCAAACTCGTAAGTTTTGCTGCTATCCGCCGTATAGCGCGCTAGTGCGGTCATGTCCCAGTTGTTGTCAGTACGACTGCGGTCGCTGGTGTTAAATTTTGTTGCATCTGCCAAATACGTGGCGCCAGTGTTATAGCCCTGCACCGTGCCCGTATCCATCTTCACCGTTTCGCTACGCACCCCGAACTGACTGAGCCATTGCGGAGTCCAGCGAGCCTCCCATTCGGCGAAGGCGGCGTAACGATCGCGCTGGCCATCGTTGATGTTCCAGAATGTGTTCGGTGACATTCCGCCATTACCGGACGCGTCCCACCAGTCATTCAGACGGTAACGCTGGGCTTCGCCACCCACCCTGAGAATGTCGCGCTCGGAAAGAACAATGTCTGCCTTGACCAGAGCGCCCGTATTCCGCCCTTCCGTATCCATCGGCATGCCGGGTGCGGGTATCGTTTGGGTTGCACTCTTGTACCAGAATGCCTTGTCCTCGAGGAAGTTCATCTTATGCCGGGTATGTTCATTATATGCTCGCACTTGCAGGGTGCCCCAGTCGTATTGGCCGGTATAGCGCAGATTGACCTGTTCGCTGTCATTGCCGGTCATGTCCATGCGCTGATTCGGGTAGCCTTGATAGGGGATGTCCTGGAATCCCAGCTTGAGTTCAACCAGATGGTTTTCATGGCGCAGCGCAAAACCGATGGACTGATTCGTCGATTTATACATGGACGACCCAACCTCATTGCCCGGCAGCCATTTCGTCGAATTTACATAAGAATTACTGCCTTTTATGAAAGCCAGCCCTGCCGGCTTGAAGTCCCCACCAGCCTTGTAATTGCCGGACTCCACGGTTGAACCGCTATACGTCATGCTCAGCTTTTCGCTCGCGACCGTGGCCGAAAGATTGCCGCCCGTAGCATTACCGTTGCTGCGATAAAAACCGCCGACCTGCCCTTTGAGCAGCGTTCCCTGCCCTGCTGCGGCAAACTCTGGTGCCGGAGAATTCGCCAGAATGGTGCCGCCAATGCTGTCACCACCCACGCTCACCGGCGTGATGCCGGAAAATACCTGGATACTGCCCACGTTGGATGGATCAATGTAGGAAAGCGGTGGATTCATGTGGTTTGCGCAGGCAGAAATCAGATCCATGCCATTGACCTTGATGCGCAGACGGTCATCGGCCAGACCTTGAATCACTGGCAGGCTGGAAACGCCACCGGCACCATAAAGGCTGACACCGGGCACATCCCTGAGGAGGCTGGCAGCATCGCTGGTGGAAGACCGCATGGGGGCAAGACTTGCCTCACCTAAACTGGAAGCGCCGAAAGCTTGCTGGGTGTCGATTTTCGAGGCGCTGACGACGACTTCTTCCAGTTTCGTCGGCTGTGCTTCATCGGCAGCCAGCGCAAAGTGATACGGCATGATCGCAGCCAGCGAGGCAGCAAGAATACGGGGTTTGAACGTCATTTTTATGATTCCCTTCTTATGAATTGAACAAGCAAATAGCCACTTGCTAATGCAATCCATGTGCCAGAAAAAAACCTTTACGAATCAGTGGGAGCAGACAGCCCGTCCTGTGCAATTTCGCACAGGGTGTGGCAAAAGACGCAGATCGAGGAGTGGATTGGGCAGAATGCCCTGCTGGGTTACTGCTTGTGATTTTCTTCCGGAGCCGGCACCTTGCCGCTGGGAGTGGTGACGAAAGCCAGCTTGGTGATGCCGACGCGCTGCAGTAGTGCCAGCACCTGGGCGACACGGCCATAGCGCACGCTTTCGTCGGCGTGCAGCTGAACATTGGAGTCGCTATCCTGGGCGGCGATCTTTTTCAGTTCGGCCTCCAGCGTATCGAAGTGGATCAGGCGCTGGTCGATGAACACACCACCTTGGGCGTCAATTGCCATCTGGATGGTTTTGGTCTGTTTCATCGGCGACACCGCCGCGGTCTTGGGCAGATTGACCTTGACCGCCTGCATCAGGAGCGGTGCGGTGACGATAAACACGATCAGCAGTACCAGCATCACATCCACCAGTGGAGTGACGTTGATCTCGCTCATCGCGGTCTGTTCTGAACGGCTGTGCAGTCCCATCGCCTTACTCCACCTTAAATCCTGACTTCATCGCCAAGTGCAGGAAATCGGTAGTGAAATCCTCCATCTCCGCCACGTACAACCGGGTACGGCGTAAGCCGTAATTGTAGGCCAGCACAGCGGGGATGGCGGTGGCGATGCCGAGGGCGGTGGCGATTAGCGCCTCGCCAATCGGGCCAGCCACTACGTCCAGCCCGGCGGAACCGCTTTTGCTGATGTCCTGCAGCGCGTGCATGATGCCCCACACCGTGCCGAACAGACCGACGAAAGGCGCGGTGGAGCCGATGCTCGCCAGCACCATCAGGCCGCTGTCGAGCCGATTCTGTTCCTTCTGCACCTGCTGGCGCAGGCAGCGCTCCAGGATGTCCTGCTGATCGCCGCTGTGCTGCAGATTCTGTTCACCGCCCTTGTGCATGTCGCGCAACGCAGTGAATCCGCATAGCGCGAGACGCGCCAGCGGCCCGGCAGCGGTGGTGGCAGCCTGCTCCGCTTCACGCAAGCCTTTTGCATTCCAGAATGTCTGGCTAAACCGCTTGTTTTCCTGTGACAAACGCCATTGCGCCCACCCCTTGACGACGATCAGGGTCCAGGTCACAACCGAGAACACGGCCAGAACCCACAGCGTGATGACTACAATATCCGACGAAGAAAAATGGGGCATGAACAATCCTGTTTAATTATTTTCGAGTTTAAACGTAATCGGCACCTCGACCCAGGCAACAACCGCCTGGCTGCCCCGCTTGGCGGGCATGAAACGCCACTTCTTCACAGCTTCCAGCGCGGCATGATCGAGCATTTCATGACCGCTGGTTTTTTTCAGCTCGGCACGTTGACACTCGCCACCAGCCGAAATTTCGGCGCGCACCAGCACCGTTCCCTCGATGCCGCGCCGCCGCGCCGCCAGCGGATAGGCCGGCGGCGGGTTGCTGAGGTAGGCGGCATTATAGCGTGGTAACTCCAGCACCGGCTCGGGTGCAGGCGGCGCGGGGGGGGATGGAACTGGCGGAGATGGCTGCGCGATCGCCACTGGCGCCTGCTGTTGCGCATGTTCCACGACCGGCTGCATCACCGGAACCGGTGTCGGTGCCGAAACCGCTTTCTTCACAACCGGTTTCGGCTGCCGCTCCACTTTGGGTGGCGGGGGCTGCAGCGGAACCACCTTCGGTTCCAGGGGGGCGGGCGGTGCGATCAGCGAAACCTGCACCACCGGCAGGGGCCGAGGCGGAATGAGCTCGCTCTTGAAATGAGTGTATCCCCACCATACCGTCACATGCAGGAGAACGACCAGACCGAACGAGGGTAGCCAACGCGGCCACTCCCGGTCGGATTCGACTTGCATCATTGCGTATTCCAAATACGATCCAAAATGTCGCCTAGAATAACATAATCAAACGGCGCAACCCGATCGCGATCAATACAACTGCCGCTCCCCAGCGCAGCCATTTTCCCAGCCACTGCCGCCCCTCGCGCAGATTGCGTCCGAACAAACTCAGCAGGGGCACAATAACCAGCAGCGGGGTGAGTGCCGCGCCCAAACCGAAAGACAATCCATAACCAACGCCGGACAAAGTGCCGCCGGACAGCGCGCACACTGCCAGAAGAGAGGCCAGTGGCGCGCACGGCGTCATGCTCAGGGAAAAGCCCAGCAAAAATGGCGGGGCGCCCGCCCCCCGTTGCGCCGCGCCGCATGCTGCCTTACGCCGCGCAGGCAGCAGCAGCCAGATGCCGGCACCCAGGCTGGCGGCACCGATGAAGGCATTGCCCACACCGCCGCTCAGGGCATGGGTCAGCCACACACCGAGCGCCCCGGCCAGTCCGCCGAGCAGGCTATAAGCCGTTATCCGACCGAGCACGAAGACACCAGTATCGAACAGCGCCTCGCGGTTACTGCCGCCGCGCCCCAGTACCCAGGTGCCCATGAACGGCAAACAGGTGACGGTACATGCGGTCAATCCCATGGAAACGCCCAGCAGCCAGACAGAAAACAGGCTGATGGTCTCGGGTAACAGGGGCGCAGTGCCGCCGGACATGATGACATCAAGCATTCTCCACCCCGGATTCTGGCTTGCGCGATACTGCGGCGGCCTTGATCGTACCATCCGGCATCTCGCCCTTCATGCGCCGCTTGTAGTACTCGCGGCTGGAACTGAACAGCGCGATCGGCCCCCACTTCATCTGGATCACGTCGTCATCCGGGCAGAACTCGACGCAGCGCCCGCATAGTGTGCAATCCTCGTGGAATGCCTTGGAACCATGCTCGCGGGCAATCTCGTGGATGTCCATCGGGCAGGCCTTGGCGCATATGCCGCACTTGTCGCACTTGTCGTGCTGCTTTTTCACCAGCCGCATCGGCGACAAACGCTGAAAAGTCGCGTTGAACGACAGCATCGGGCAGATGCGGCAGAACGGCTGACGCACCGCTAACGCCGCCACCAGGATGAAACCAAACAGGGTGTTGGCAATGGCGCCGAAAACAAAATCCAGTGTGCTGCCAGTGCGGATCGCCAGTTGTTCGGTATTGGCAGTCAGCAAGGTGGTGGCGAGACGCGACGGGCAAACCTGGCAGTAAGCATCGCCGGTAGCATGGGGAGTTACCCCCAGCCCGGCCAGCAGCGGCAGAGCCAGTACCAGCACGATCAGCACCAGCCACTTCACCGGCCGCACCTTGCTCACACTGCCGTCCTCGAAACGGCGCAGGGGCAGGTTGAGCCGCCGCCCGAGCTTGTTAATCAACTCCTGGATCGTGCCGAGCGGACAGATCCAGCCGCAAAACACCTTGCTCAGCACCACGAAGAAGGTGAAGAAAGTAAGCAGGGTGAACAGTAGCGGCAACACCATCTGGAAGGTGAACTGCTGGGCCTTGACCAGTGCTTCGCCGACACGGTGGTGCAACTGGTGCTGGGTAGGGATCAGCACGCAATAAGAGCCGTTCTGCTGGTCGAAGGCACAGGAGAGAGCAGGCAAAGCGTTTGAAATCTTCTCCGCCATATAGAAGCCGACCACATTGGATCCATAGACGGTCAGCAGCAGCATGGCGATCTGAATGAACAGCCGGAAACGGCCTAGAGTTGGAAAAATCGATTTAAACATCATGCCCCCTTAACGCTATTTTTGTTATTGGCTTTCTTCCGGCGCAGCAGGGGCGCGGCGAGCAGCATACCGAAAACGCCGAAGCCGGCCCCCGCCAACAGATTCTTGCCGGTGGTGGCGTCGGGCGAATAGGCATAGTTGAAAGCGGTCAGATAATGCGTGCCGCCTTCATCATGCTCCGCTGCCAGCACGAATTTACCCTTGCGCGGACCCATGTGGTGGTCGTGCGCCTTGGCAGGGTCGGCCGGCTTGAAGTCCAACGGGAACAGCACCGTCACCATCCCTTGCGCATCGCTGGTAAAGGCGGTTTTGGTGCCGAACTCGGTCTCCAGCTTGAGCTCCTTGTTGGCCAGTGGCTGGCCATTGAAGCGCAACAGGAACTTCCATTTGTCGCTTTCACGGTAGGCGCCGTGCTCGCGCGGCAGCGGCTGGGGAATAATCTCCAGCTCGTATTTCGGCTTAAGCAGCAATGCGGTCGGCGCCGCGCCGGGGTTGCCGAAGAAGTAGGTGGTGGAGGCCACCGTCACCTTCCCTTCCGCCTCCTCTCGCGCGCTCACCCAGTGGTAGTTGCCGATCTTTGGCGTCACCGCCTCGATCTGGGTTCCCTCCGGAGTGACAGGAATCTGGCGGCGCAGGCGATCGACCGGCCCCTCCGCGGCGAACACCTCCAGTTCAGCTGGCTGGAGGTTCTTCACCGCCAGCTTCGCCACCGCGCGGTCGCCACCCCTGCCCATCATCGGCGTGAGCAGCGGGTATTTTGTCCATTCCCGCCCCTGCCATTTGCCTTGGCCGGCAGCGGCAGAAGCCGGGTTTCCCGCAGGCCTTCCATCCGCCACGCCAGAGGCGCAGGCCAGCATCAGGGTTACCGACAGGATCAGGTTGATTGGTCTTTGCATGAATGCTCTCCTGTTCCTGGTTGCTTAAAAGGCTGCCGATACGCCGGCATACCAGGTGCGCGGCCGGCCGACCACGATGGAAAGGTCGTTGGCGTTGTAAATGTTGTCGTAAGCCCCGGTAATGTAATTGGCCTGGTCGTTGGTGCCGCGTGCAGTGACCCAGTACTTACGGTCAAACAGGTTGTCTACCCGTGCGAACAAGGACCACTTGGCACTCAGGAACCCTTTTTCCCTGATATCGTAGTTGGCCAGCAAGTTGAACAGCGTGCGGCCAGGCAGTTTTTCCTGGTTGATCTCATCCGCCCAGGCCCAGGACTTGGTATCCATTTCCAGGCCGAGGTGGAACTGGCTGGAGGGTTGCCAGTGACCAGTCAGATTGATCTGATTAGAAGGTACCCGCGGTACCGTCCTGCCGGTATTATTGAAGTGCGCCATGGTAGGATTGGTTGCATAAATACTGCCGAGCACCTGGTAGAAGTTATCGTATTTGGTGAAGTAGGCATCGATGTAGCTGTACGCCAGATCGAAGGCATATTCACGCTTCCGGTCGCTCTTCAGAGCTAGCTCGAAGCCACGGTTGCGTACACCGCCGATGTTATCGTACATCTCCTGAATCGTTGGGCTCGATCCGGCATACTGGCCGGTGGTGGCCATGATGTAGTCCTTGCGGTCAATCTGAAATATCGAAGCATCCGCATCCATTTCAATGCCGAACCATTCGGTCTTGGTACGCAGACCAAACTCAAGGTTGAGCGATTCCTCAGGTCTCAGGTTTTCGTTGTTTGCCGTTTTGCCGCTTGACGGGGAAAGCGAGCCGCGATAAAGCTGGTCGACGGTCGGCGTGCGGAAGCCGGTGGAAAGATTGCCATAGACGTCCATGTTGCTTTTAAGCGCATAATTCGCCCCAGCCCGCCAAGAACTGTTCTGAAACGATTTAGAACGGTTAATCGCGACATAGCCGTTGTCTTTACCCGGCTTGGCGGAATAATCCAGTCCCAGTTCATCGTAGCGCCCGTTGAAAGTCAGTGTCCAGTCGGTGGCCGGCCTGAACTTGACCTCACCATAAGCACCGTTGACCGACTCGTCGGTACTGTCATCAGTCATGATGGTGCCAGCCGTCACTGAAGCGCCCGGCGCGCAGGCCGCGCCCTGCTTGCGGCTGCAATAATCCACCCCGGCCTTGTTCAACTGCTGATATTCATTGCGGCGCAAATCCAGCCCGGCCAGCCAGCCGACATTGCCGGTCGAGGAACGCCACTCGCCCTTGGCGCCGCGTTGTACCTGCTGCCAGTTGTTGAGAGTAGTGTAGGCATCGTAGTAACCTGGGTCGCTCGGCAACACGCTGGTTCCGTTGGTATAGAGCGACTGGGGTGCCGACAGGAAATTCGTGTGGTCTCGGTATTCGTAGCCCATCAGGAGAATATTGCTCCTGGGATCGTAATTATTGGAATAGGTCAGATTGAGCTTCTGCAGATCGACAGCATACTTGCGGGTATAGTCACGCCCGAGCACGCCTTGTGGGTCCAATTCGGCCTGAGTCACCCCTTTTACCGAACCGTGCTTATCCTTGCTACGGTCTGATTTTTCGAAGCCGAAAGTCAGATCACTGGTATCGGATAGATAAAGATTGAAATTGCCATTGAGATAATCCGTCTTGTAAGACGACTGGAAATAATAGTCATCGCCGTAGCGGTGCGAGGCTTGGATGTGGCCGTTGCCTTTCTCACCAGAGAATCCCACTCGCGCCATCTGTTTCTCGTAACCCCACGAACCGGCTTCCATGCTTACAGTTGCACCGGCATACTTGGCGCCACGCTTGGTGGTGATGATCACTGCTCCGGAAAGCGCGTCTTCGCCGAACAGGTAGGAGGCACCCCCCTTGATTACCTTGATCGATTCAATGTTGTCGAGGTCAATATTGACCTTGCCGGTGCGTTCGAACACCGGCACACCATCGATCACGATCGCCACACCCGGCTTCTCGCCCATATAGCGCTGGTTTTCAATGCCCCGTAGCTTGATCTTGATCTCGTCGCCACTGGACAAGTCAGCCGTCACCCCAGGGATGGAGCGCAACACCTGGATGACGTTCTCGATGTGAGCATCATCCACCTCCTTACCGCTGATCACGCTGATGCTCGACGGCTCGTCGCGCTTGAATTCAAAGCGGTCGTCGATAGTAGTGGAAGTCACCACCACCTCCTTCATGGTTTGAGCGGCATCCTGGCCAACTTCGGCGCTCCAGGCACTACCCGCCATACCGGCGCAAATTCCCACGATTAACCGCTGCAATAAATAATTCCTTTGTTTCATCTTCAACTACTCCCCTTTGACAATGTGTAAATTTGCGACACCCAGATATAAGGATGTTCTTATCTTCAATTTAGACAGGGGATTTAATCAGCAACCTTCATGCCATCAACGCATGCTTTGAAAAACAATAGGTTGATGCAGATCAATGCGGTGCCATTTGGCGCAGTTGCGTGAGTTGACACACCCGGCCAAATTGCCGGACGAAGTTGAAGTGCAAAAAAACGCCGGATATTCAGCGGTGAGGCGGGGAGAAATTAGTGACGTTAGCGACGAGAGTAGTATTTCTTCAGCCATTGCCCTAACTGCAGGCCATCGAGCTTGCCGCTGAAAGCCAAGGCCTTGTGGGAAGGATCGTAAAGATAAGTGCGTGGCAGTTCGCCATGCCATTTGGGGTCGATCTCGAAGCGCAGGCGTTCCGCAAAAGGGTCAGCAAAAACCCAGGCTTGCGCCCCTCCGAGCCCGGATTGCCGCAGCGTGGTGCCGATTTCTTCGCCCTCTTCCGGCGTATCGGTAGCAACCAGTACCAGATCAAGATCGGGATGCTTTTTTACCAGGCTGGACAGCAAGGCGAATTCTTCCCGGCAATGGGTGCAGGTCAGCGACCACATACCCAAGATGAATGGCTTGCCCTGCCGGGCTGCGGTAATTTCCTTCATGCTACCGGCGACAAAGGGCTTGAGCTCTTGCGCCGCCGCGGGAAGGGTCAGCATCGACAGCACAGCCATTGCCAAACATAGGAGTCGCCGCATTACAGTTCCATCCCTATCAGTCGGAAGCCTTCCTTGGCGGTGTTCCACGACAGATAGGGTTGAGTACCGTCGGCTATTAGCAGGGGATGATCCGAAGCGCCGGTGGTTGCAGCAATCTGGCGAGGCGGAGACCACGACTTGCCGCCGTCGGCGGAGGACATCCCCCTGATGACCGAGTTCTGTCCGTCGAATTCTTTCCAGACTATATGCACGGATTTGCCGACACTCAGCACATATGGATGACCGGCCTGCGCCTCGAAATTGCCGAAATTCAACGGCGTGGAAAATGTTTTGCCCCGATCGGTAGAATTGGCATAAAACAGCCCATGCCGCTCGGGCGCATTGTCGAACCAGACGAAATGATGGACGCCATCAGATGCGACAGACAGCGCGCCACCGTGATGCGGACAAGCATCCACTTCCCATCGGTCGTAGCTGACGCGGATCGGCGAGGATTTGCCATCCAGCCGCAACATGGCATGGTCGCGCTCGTTCTTGCCGTACACATGGCGCCAGAAAACCACCGGCGTACCATCGGCATCCAGCGCCATTGCTACGCGGCAGCACTCGCAGGAATGGTCGGCGGCCTTGGCATTGGAATGAAAGTTTGCGCCGCCATCGTCGGACACTGCGTAATAAACGCCTACCCCGGTATATTTCTCGCCTTTCCTGATGGCAGCGCTCAAATCGCGTTTATCCAGCCAGGCGAGAAAAACCTGCCCCCGGTCGTTCACCTCCAGCGCCTCGAACCGATGGCTGATTATTTCCCGGTTGTCGTTGACGGTGAGCGGAGCGGAGAATGTCTTGCCGCCATCCAGCGAGCGACTGAAGCGAATATCGCCGGTCATCGGCTTTTCCAGCGCCTGAGTATAGGAAATGTAGACGACCTCTTTCCTGACGAGGATCTTGGGACGATTTTCGCCATCCGCGGCGATGTTCTCCGCCTCGGCATTTACCTTGACTGGCTGGCCCCACGATTTTCCGTTATCGCCGGAAAAATCCACCGAAACATACCCATCCCGCACCGATGCCCGCCACAGCCCCCCCTTCTCGTCGAATGCGGCGGAAACCGCGAGCGACGGCTTGGCCAGCATCGCCTTCCACATTTTTTCCCTGTCCTGAAGAGAAGGTGGCGCGCCATGCTCTGCGTGGGCGGTCTGGTCTGCGGCCTGAACCCAACCCGCCAGGTTCATCACGGCAAGCAGCAGGCCAAATGCGATTTTGTTCATTCCCGCCATCCCATCAGTAATCAAATTTCAAATTGGCAAACACGGTGCGCTGCGGATAGGGGTGGGCGACATAGGCCTTGTAGTTGCCGATGTTATCCACGCCAATAGAAGTGCTCCACTGTTTCGCGACCTTGTAAACGACTTTGGCATCGGCCACCAGAAACGAGCTGGCTCCTCCATAGGTACTGGGATTGATGTCGCTGTTATCCAGAAGGTTGTACTGACGGCCGCTGTAACGGGCCGCCAAGCTGTAGGAGAGTCGATCGGATGCATGGTAGATACCGGCCAGCGTTGCCCGCCAGTCCGGGATGCGCGGCTGAACCATGCCGACGTAGGCCGGGTGCTGGGTGTCCTGCAGAATCTTCGAATTGGTATAAGTGACGCTGCCGGAAAGATCAAAGCCGCGTATCCACAAGTCGCTAAGCTGCAGCGCGGTTTCGATGCCGTAGGTGCGAATCTTGTCGACATTCTGGATGCTTGTGATGTTAGGCGACACTGTCGTATCGGTTTGTGAAACGAGCGCATCCTGCTTGTCTTCCTGGAACAGCGAAACACGCCACAGCCCATTTTGCAGCGCCCTCTCTGCCGTGAGTTCCCCAGAGACGACCTGCTCCGGTTTCAGGTTTGGATCGTTCGTCTTTATACCTCCAGGCCCGGTGAAAGTCTGGAACATCTCGCTGACGGTCGGGAAGCGAACCGCCTTGCCAAGTGATCCCCGCAAAGCCCAGTTTGTCGATGCCTGGAAGGAGAGTGCAACCTTGGGCGAAAAGGCCGTGTCTGTCCGGTCAGCATAGTTCAGTTGCTTGTAGGGGTTGGGGTTGGCAGAATTGTAGTTACTCCCGTCAAATACCTTCCAGTATTCCTGGCGACCGCCTACGACCAACTGCCAGTCGGGCGCAAAGCGCCAGGCATCCTGAAGGTACAGCCCCTGGGTCTCCGTCTTTCCCTTCGAATTCGAGCTCAAAGCCCCCGCGGCACCGGTAAGCCAATCCGTAGCGACAGTATAGGTATTGGAGTTTAATTCATAGCGATCAATGTGATAACCAAAGCTTACCTGGTGCTTGCTCTTCAGGTCGCCATCGGGGCGCCACTCGCCGCGCAGGTCGAGAGTCTGCCAGCCGGTGCCGTCCATCAAGGTGACTTGTCCGCCCTGGCGGATAGCCCCAGTGCCCAAATCCACCCCATTGTTTGCGGTGTAGTTTGCCGTGCGGGAAATATCCTTGTTGTAGTCGTAAGCGCTGACGGCCGCTTCCCAATCCCATTCGCCGCGTGTATTGGATTTCACCGAAAACCCCTGCATCCAGTGCTCGCTTTCAGCGTGGCCCGGACTCAGGCTGGCCGTCTTGTAATTAGTTCCGTCGATTTTGACGTTCCCGTTGTAAACCGTGTTCCCGAGTGCGTCCTTCAGGTAGCTGTCGACACTGGTATCCGAGTTGTTCTGCCAGACCCCCAAAGTGTAGGTGGCACGCACAGTCGGAGAGAAATCATAAGCCAGCTTGAACTTGCCGTTGTCCTGCAAGGTATGGTCGATGCTGTAACCACCAGTAATCACCCGCACCGCACCCGTCGGATCGGTGTCTCTATACGCACCGGTGACAGTCGTAGTGCCGCCCCCCCCTGCAGTGGCGGTGCCGAAACTCATCGGGTGTCCATGCGTATCGAGATGATCCCCGCTAATCCAGAAAGACCAGTCACCAATTTTATTGCCAATGGATGCGCTGGCATGCGCGCCATCATAATTTTCGTTTGTGCCGTAGAGGTTGAAACTTTCCCGGAAAACCTGCAGATTCGCGTGGGCTTCGAATCTCTCCGGCATCCGGGTCGTCATCTGAACCACTCCGCCCATCGAGTTGCCGGGATAAAGGACAGAGAACGGGCCGTAGATGATATCGACCCGTTCGATTTCCTCCGGCGATACCATGCCCCAGCGCGGCGGGTAGCTGTAGCTGTTACCGAGAAAATTCGAGAGCAGCAGGTTGTCCGCATAGACGATGGATTGCGCGCTGGAAATGGTGCCGGTCGTCCGCGTCGAAACGATGCCGTTGCGGTCGCCGATGTAGCGCTCGCGAACAACGATGCTCGGCAGGTATTTGATCACCTCGGCCGAGGTCACCGCATTGATACTTTCTGCGATCTGTTTTGCCGTCACACCCTCGGTCGTTGCCGGCAAATTGGCCGGAACAGCCGGTTTATCGCCCTTGATGACCATCTCTTGCAATTGCGTATCGGATTTCTGATCCACATCGACACACCACCCCGAACCCGCCATGCTGGCACACACCCCAGCCACCAACCCCCGCAACACCTTGTCGTTCATTTTCAGCTTCGCTCCCTCGTTTTTTAATTTTGTCAAAAATCGTTTTCAGGCGACCAAAGGCCGCCTTAACATCAAAGGTTGATCTATGGCAACTTTCATGCCAATGATAAGTCATTGTTATATCGCACAGCACGCAACCAAGTCGAGATCGAGACATTTCTTTTACAGCTTAGGCAAGTGCGACCAGCTCTTCCCGACAGCGCGTACAAGCTCAGAACCGGTGGCCGACCCCCACCGCCAGAGACCACGGTGCAGTCAACTGCCCGGATGCCGGATCAGCCGGGTCGGTATTTGCGTACTGTTTCAGGGCAGCTTGCACGAATCCATATAATTGAGTTTGCGGAGTTATCGCATAGCTGAGGCCAGGGCTTAAGTTCCACGAGTAGCCGCCCGATGCCACGTTGGCGTAGCCTCCCGTGTCTCGCTCCCGATGTTGCGCATTCAGCTGGAGCAAGGCGTTAAGTGCAGGCGTTATCGCATAGTGAGCTCCAAGATCGAAACTTAGCTCTCTCCCCGGTCGATAATTATCACGGGTGGCAATTGCAGTCTGTACCTGACCACTGGCAAACCAGCCCCAATTGGTGCCCGGCAGATTACGGAAATAGTAGGCGCCAAGAATGGCATCAGTACTGCCGGTTCCTGGCTGGCTGGAACGCTCCAGCGCATAAGGAACAGTTGGATTGTTAGCCGGATCGGGCGGCGTCATGGTTTTGTTGATAGCACCTGTGGGCAATTTAAGACCGAACCGTATCCCGCTCCCCGAATTCATGTTGCCCAGATCAAATTTGTATTTTCCGATTACCCGAATATCGCCCAACTCGGTAAATTTTGCTTGTTGTTCGAATGGGGTGGTGACGGATGAATCGAAGGTATGGGTGTGGTCACGCATGACCAGCGGGACGCCAAGCGCGATATTCCAGCGCGAATTGATCGTATAGTCTGCATCGAGGTTGAGCACCTGATTAACGGTGCGCTTGTCTTCGATTTCCGAATCACTACCACTCGGCGCATCCGGCGTGATTTTTGACGACCTGGCACGCCACTGATCAGCCTTTGCATACGAATAGCGCATGTCGACACGCAACCCCTCGTAACTGGAAAGACCTTGTGTGTCCCAGCTAGTGTTCACAGAACAGAAGGCCGACCCGCAAGAGGCATTTGCATTCGCTGCGATCATTGCGATGGCGGCTGAGAGTAGATAACGTTTCATAGATACCCCATTTTTATACTTAATTCTTCATTTTCGACTTCGCTCCAGCTGAAAAATATTCTGTACGCCACAACTGCGGCATATGCTTGGGCCAGCCGATAAGACGGCTGACCGCTGGATAGTAAACATAGCTGCTTGAGTTTCTTCTCGAAACCGGCGTGAATATTGCACTTCAATGAACCGGCATACCAAGTCGCACGATGACACGGCTGGCTGGCACAGAAGTGCTATAAGGCGAAGATCAGGAACGAACGGGGGGCTCTTGTTTTAGCGAGGCAATCCAAAGGGATTGTGGGTCATGGACAGGCGCCCATGCTGCCATAAGTGATGGCAAGAAAAACGAAATAAAAATGGGTGGCGGGCTATCTGCTGTCTGAAAAACAACAGCGGCATGATCAGGAGACAGGCAGAACGGACAATGTTTAGCTGTTGGAACGGAAGAAGGGGAATGCTGCGTATCTCCGTTAGTTGTGGATATGGCGATTTTTTTGAGGCCGAACGAGGAGCACATTTCCACCACGACCACCCCTTTTCCAGCCGCTATGGCATAGGTCACCGTGGCGGCCAGGGCATTGAATACCATGGCGAACAGCGCAAGAATGGCAAAGCGACGAAGGGTTTGAAAACGCATAGCTTTGCATTATGCGTATATTTCATACTGATTTCAAATTGCAGTGATCCGCAAAAATAATGATGGATTAAATCCCAAAGGGCAAATCTGTCTCACCAACCTTTGTTGATGGTTAAAGCTACTGTCTGGCAGAATATTTAGGGTAGCGGGACTTCCGACGCTCTAATCAATTGACTCACAAATCGGATATTGACGTATGAAATCAGTATTCTTATACTATGTCCCATGGATGCTTTCTTTCTTATCGGCCACTCACCCGTCTTCCGCCAATTGCTGAATACGGCGCAGCTGGTTGCCGCCACCCGCGCGACCGTGCTGATCAGCGGCGAGTCGGGCAGCGGCAAGGAAAATCTGGCGCGCTTCCTGCACAGCCACAGTCCTTTGGCAAGCCGTCCTTTCATCGCAGTCAACTGCGCCAACTTGCCGGAAAACCTGGTGGAATCCGAACTGTTCGGCCACCGCCGCGGCGCTTTCAGCAATGCCGTTTTCGACCGCGACGGTTTGGTGCGGGCGGCCCACAATGGCACTCTATTCCTTGACGAGATCGGCGAACTGCCGCTGACAGCGCAGGCCAAGCTGCTGCGCTTCCTGGAAAACGGCGAAATCCTGCCGCTGGGTTACGATAAGCCGATCAAGGCCAACGTACGCGTAATCGCCGCGACCAACTGCGACCTGGAAAAGATGGTGAAGATCGGCCGCTTCCGCGCCGACCTGTTTTACCGCTTACTGGTGGTACCGATGGAAGTGCCGCCGCTACGTGAACGCGCGGGCGATATTGGCTTGCTGATAGAACATTTTGTTGAAATGGCGGCGCAGCAGCACAGCCTGCAGGCCGTTTCCTTCAGCCCGGACGCGATGAAAGTGCTCAAGGCTTACCCTTGGCCCGGCAACGTGCGCGAGTTGAAAAACCTGTGCGAGCGACTGACGATATTGTGCAATTTCCAGCGTGGCTCGCTCGGCGTGGAAAACCTGCCGCTCAGCATCCGCGGTGGACAGCGAGTTACCACATCCACCCCTGCGACTGCCCCGCTCAACTTGGAGCAGACCGAGCGCGACCTGATCCTGCAAGCCCTGGAGCAAACCAGAGGCAACCGCACTCGTGCCGCCAAGCTGCTGGGCATCAGTCGCTACACCCTGCTTTACCGGATAAAGAAATACTTTGGCGCCGAAGAATCCGGCCTTGTGGGCGAAACGTAAACAGACCGCTTCCTAAATAAAACGACTCCTAAAGGAGCCGTTTTATTGTTGAATTACTCTATTTCGACTTGATCACCGTCAGCAGGTCACGCTTGTGTTCTTCCTCCTGGATCAGGATATCCTCGAGCACCCGGCGCAAACCATACTCCTTGAGCGCCTCGGCCTGGGCAATCCGTTCTTTGTAGCGATTGATAGCATTGTCCTCGCCCTTTAGATCCTGCTTCAACATCGCCAAGCTGTCGCTGTCGGTTTCGCGCTTTTCCACGTCCACCGTGGGCACCCCACCAAGAAAATCAATCTGGTCGGACAGCATGACGGCATGCATCATCTCCTCCTGGGAGTGAATGATCAATTCCTTCTGGATCGACTCATACTGTGCACCAGTGATCGCGGAAGCATGCTGAACGTACTGTACCGCCGCGGCGTATTCCCATTCCAGATCTTTGTTGAGTTCCTCGAGCAGTTTCTTCTTCGTAATTTTCATGTCCGACTCTCCTTTAGAATGAATCTAAATTCAATATAGCCCTAAAAACCCTTGCGTGCCACCAAGTCCACCAGCGCCGATAAGCCGCAGTGGCCATCCCCTTCGCAAATTTCGTCGTCATGTTCGGCGAGATGAAGAATTTCCATGGAAGAAAATTCCTCGCGCAGGGTTTCTGCCGTGTACAGATTTTCTACGCTGGAAGGTCCGCCGGTCTGGTATTCCAGTTGCTTTGGCCGGTAGCCCTGCAGGATCAGCAAACCGCCCGGCTTGAGAGCGCGTAGCATCAGTTCATTCAGGATGAGTCGCTGTTCAGGGCCAACAAACTGGGTGAAAATCGCCACAACAGCATCAAAGCGGTTTTCACCCCAGCTCCAGGTAAACAGGTCACTGATTTCGTGGCGCACTGTCACCCCGTATTGCCCCGCCAGTCGTTGCGCCTTTTCCACTGCCACCGGGGAAAAATCCACCGCCGTCACATCCAGTCCCTGCCGGGCAAGCCAGACGCCGTTCCGTCCTTCGCCATCGGCCACGGCCAGTACAGCTTGCCCGGGCTTGAAGCGGTGAAGCTGCGAGGCCAGGAAAGCGTTGGGGGCGGTGCCGTAGAAAAATTCGTCGCCGCTATAGCGCTGATTCCAGAATTCTTTCAATTCTGTGGCCTTTCGCCGTTAAGCAGCTTTTCCAGGTTGGCGGCTGGAATCATGCCGGGAACACGCATCCCGTCGGCAAAGATGATCGTGGGCGTACCGTTGACCTTGAGCTTTTGGCCCAGCTCGGCAATTTTCGCCAATGGGTTTTCGCACTTGCTGCCCGCCTGCGGCATGGTTCCCTTCTGAATCAGATCTTCCCACGCCTTGACGCGGTCAGGTGCACACCATACCGCCTTGGCCTTATCTCCGGCCTGTGGATGGAGGCTGGCGATCGGGTACAGGAAAATATAGATCGTCACATCAGTGACCTTTTCAAGTTCTGCATCGAGCTTCTTGCAATACGGGCAATCCGGGTCGGAGAACACCGCCAGTTTGCGCTTGCCGTTACCCTTCACCTGCTTGATTGCCGATTCCAGCGGCAGCGTATCGAATTTCACCCGCATCAAATCGCGAATCCGTTCTTCTGTCACATTACGCTGGGTCTTGGCGTCAATCAGGCTGCCGACAAGAATGAAACTGGCATTTTTGTCGGTATAAAAAACCTGGCTCCCCCCCATGACGGCCTCATATAGGCCACCGTATTGGGTTTTTTGCAGACTTTCGATCTTGATATCGGGAAACTTCTTCTCGATGGCGGCCTTCACTACCACCTCATCCGCACCCAGCTTGGTATCAGCCAGTGCCGCGCCAGCAAAGAAAAAACCCGACACCAGGCACACCAAAAATTTTGAACGCATTACAATTTCCTTCTAAGGTGAAAAAAATTAATTAGTTGAGATGCCGCCCCACCGCATGTTGCACCAGACCGTTTTTCAGCCAGGGCAAGCTGCCGGTAAGGGAAAGACCCAGGTTGCGCGCCAGCTTCAGTGCCGGGTTACGATTGTTGAACAGCTTCTGCAGCCCGTCGGTAACCAGCTGCATCGCCAGAATGTCCGCCTTGCGCGCCCGCTCATAGCGACGCAGCAGGAAATAATCGCCGCAGTCCGGCTGAGGGCCACGATCCTTCAGCACTTTCGCCAGCTCCCGTGCATCCTGGAAACCCAGGTTGACGCCCTGCCCGGCAAGCGGGTGAACGTTGTGGGCGGCATCACCGATCAGCGCCACCCGGGATTTGATCAGGTGTTCCAGGTGCAGCAAGCGCAGGGGAAAAGCCGCAGGCTTGCTGAGCAGCTTTAATTCTCCCAGGGCGCTGAGGCTCGCTTCCTGCACCTGATGGCAGAACTCATCCGGCGGCAGCGCCATCAGCTCGGCAGCACGTTCCTCGAACGCCGTCCAGACGATAGAAATACGGTGGCGCACCGGAGCGTCGGACGAGGGCCCCCCGAAGGGGGATCGGCCAGCGGAGGGGATGCCAGCGGCCGCGACCGGTGCGCCCGCATCCCGCTCCGGGGTCGCATCCCCAGAGGGGCCCCTGCTCTGCCCTTCGCGGTCGCCCGGCAATGGCAGGAAGGCCAGCACACCATCGCCGCGAAACCATTCCCAGGCCGCATCGCCATGAGGCAGTTCGGTTTCGAAATTGGCGATCACCCCCATCTGGCGGTAGGGCGCAGGCTCGGCATCCATTCCGGCCTGCGAGCGCACCCAGGATTCCCGCCCATCCGCTCCCACAATCAGCGGAGCGTGCAATTCGCGGCCATCTTCCAGGCGCAGTACGGCGATTTCTTCCTGCAACCTGAGGCTGACGCAGCGTGCCGGGCAGAACAACTCGAGGTTTTCCTGCCGCTGCAGCGCCTGCCACAGGCCGTACTGCATATGGCGCACTTCCGCGATAACTGCCAATTCGGCCAGCCCGGATTGATGGGCATCGAAATCCAGATTAGCTTTCCCGTCATCGCCGTAGATATGCATACCCAGCACCGGGGCAATGCGGGCGGCATCGAATTGCTGCCAGGCCCCGCTCTCGCTGAGGAATTCGATGCTGCCCGGACTGATGGCATAGACCCGGCTGGTCCACTCAGGCGATGGCGCAGTCGGCGCCACGCTTTCCACCAGCGCCAGCTTCAGCCCACTGTCCTGCATCGCCTGGGCGAATGATGCACCGACCAGGCCGGCGCCCACGATAATTATGTCGAATTGGTCGCTCATGCCACTCACCCTGCCCCCCCCATAACCGCCTCGATCTCGCTTACCGTTTTCGGCGCTGCCAAGGTCAGAACTTCGCAACCCTGGGCCGTCACCAGCACGTCATCCTCGATGCGAATGCCAATATTCCACAGATGTTCCGGCACACCCTCGCCGGGCCGGATGTAACAGCCGGGTTCGACGGTCAGCACCATGCCCGCCTCCAGCTTGCGCCACTCTCCGCTTTTCTTGTAGTCGCCCACGTCGTGCACATCCATCCCCAGCCAGTGACCGGTCTTGTGCATGTAGAAGCGCTTGTAGTCACCGGATTCCAGCAGCCCGTCCACACTTCCCGTACACAGGCCAAGATCGATCATGCCCTGCACCAGCACTTGGAGGGCAGCCTGGTGCGGCTCGTCCCAGCTGGCACTAATTTTGACGGTATCGATTGCCGCCGCCTGTGCCGCCAGCACCATTTCGTACACGTCTTTCTGCGCAGCGCTGTAGCGCCCGTTGACCGGAAAGGTGCGGGTGATATCGGCGGCGTAGCCATCCAGTTCGCAGCCGGCATCGATCAGCAGCAGATCGCCATCCCTGAGTCCGGCACTATTATCCACATAATGCAGCACACAGGCATTGGCGCCTCCCGCTACAATGGATGAATACGCTGGTGCCTGCGCACCTTGGCGGCGAAAATCATACAGCAATTCCGCTTCTATTTCGTATTCGTGCCGCCCTGGTCGGACCTGCTGCATGGCGCGGCGATGCGCGGCGGTGGAAATTTCGGCAGCGCGGCGCATGGTAGCGATTTCCTCGGTGCATTTGATCAGTCGCATTTCGTCCAGCAGCACGCGCACGTCCCTGATTGCGGACGGCGCGACAATACCGTTGCGCACCTCGGCCCGCACCGCGTTGAGCCAGCCCACTGCCCGCGCATCCCAGGCGCTGTCGGCGCCGAGATGGAAATGCAGGCTAGGCTGGTCTGCGAGCAGCTTGGTCATCATCTCATCCAGCATCGCGATGGGATAGGCCTCGTCGAAACCAAAAGTCTCGCGCGCCGCCTCCGGGCCATAGCGAAAGCCATCCCAGACTTCGCGCTCGGCATTTTTCTCGCGACAGAACAGGATGCTTTTGGGTGCAGCTCCGGCGACCAGAACCAGCACCGCGTCAGGCTCGCCAAAACCGGTCAGGTAGTGGAAATAGCTGTCGAACCGATAAGGATAACTGCTGTCACGGTTACGAGGGCGCTCAGGTGCAGTGGGAATCACCGCCACGCCTTCCTGCATCTGTTCGGCCAACCGGCGGCGGCGCTGAGTGTAGCTCGGGTAATTCATCATGTCCTATTCAGAGAGCGCTTTCTGCCTGGAGTTCCGCAACAAGTCGTCCAGTTCCTGCAGCCTTTGTGGCGTGCCGATATCCAGCCACAAGCCGCGGTGATGCTCGCCACCAACCCGTCCTGTAGCCATTTGTTCGCGTAGCAGCGGGGCGAGTCTGGCCTTCGCTCCATGGGCAATCGCCGCAAACAGCTCGGGGCGGTAGATCCCTATCCCGCTGAAAGTCAGTTTGTGCTCGTCATCGCCCAGCACCTTGCCCTGCCTTAATGCAAAATCCCCATCGGGATGGTGATCTGGATTGCCCACCAGCACCAGCCAGGCTGAAAACTCACCCAGTTCACGCGGCAGGGTAGTGAAGTCATAGTCGCAGAAAATATCGCCGTTGACCACCAGAAAAGGTTCAGGCCCCAGCAGCGGCATGGCGTTGGCGATGCCCCCGGCGGTCTCCAGCGCTTCAATCTCGTGAGAATAGCGTATGCCCACCCCGAAACGACTGCCGTCACCCAGGGCCGCCTCGATCTTTTCACCGAGGTGAGCATGGTTGATGACCAACTCCGTGAAACCGGCCCGCGCCAGCCTTTCGATGTGCCATACGATCAGCGGCTTGCCGCCGGCCTCCAATAAAGGCTTCGGCGTATCATCAGTGAGCGGCCGCATACGCTCGCCGCGCCCGGCGGCGAGGACCATGGCTTTCATAATGAGTGAACCGCAGAGGACGCAGAGGAAAACCAAACAAAAGGAATGGCAATTGCCTTACCTCCGAGTCCTCTGCGTCCTCCGCGGTGGGAATTCAAAATGTTAACCCTACCTGCACCACACGGTTCTCCAACTCGTCCAGCAGCTTCAGCAGCGGATGCAACTCGCGGTAGCGCTCGCACGCCTTGCGCAAGTAAGCCATCACCAACGGCATATCTTTCAGGTAGTTTTCCTTGCCGTCACGATGGCAAAGCCGGGCAAAAATTCCCAGTACCTTGATGTGGCGTTGCGCACCCATCCATTCGAAATCGCGGTAAAACTCGGCAAAATCGCGCGACACAGGCAAACCGGCTTTCTTCGCCCTTTCCCAGTAGCGTATCGTCCAGTCCAGCAACCGCTCCTCCTCCCAGTGGATATAAGCATCCTTGAACAGGGAAACCAGATCGTAAGTAATAGGTCCGTACACCGCATCCTGAAAATCCAGGATACCCGGCTCATCGCCGTCTACCATCAGATTGCGGGAATGGTAATCACGATGCACGAAGACCTTGGGTTGCGCCAGGTTATTCTGCAGGATCAGGGTGAAAACTTTGTCCAGCATTTCTGCCTGAGTGCTGGAGAGCTCTGTTCGCAAGTGCTTGCTCACATACCAATCCGGGAACAGCCGCATTTCGCGCAGCAAAAGTGCTTCATCGTAGTCCGGCAGTACGTCCGGGCGACTGGCAAGCTGGATGTTGATCAGGGCTCCGGCGGCGGCGGCATATAAAGCATCCGCCGCTGCCACGTCCTGATTCAGCGCATCCAGATATGTGGTGGCGCCCAGATCGGTCAGCAGCAAAAATCCCTGCTGCAAGTCTTGCGCCAGAATGTGGGGCGCGTGGACACCCGCATTCCGGAACAGCTCCGCCACATGGATGAAAGGACGACAATCCTCGTGCTCCGGCGGCGCATCCATCACGATCAGCGAGCGATCCGGCAGACTCACCCGAAAGTAACGACGGAAGCTGGCATCGGCCGACGCCGGGGCTAGCGCATAAGATGTGCTAGGAAATTGTGGCTTCAGCCAGTTTTCAAGTAATTCAAGGCGGTCCATTTAATCTCGCATTGCGTAAAAGCCTAATTTGTGCGATTTTATCACCGATACCTGCCCAAATAATAACGAGCGCACAAGATGGCCTCGATCCGCGTCCATTTGGCGCTGACCGAGGCTGTTGCCATATTGTAGAACATGAAAAAACCTTTCCGCGAACAGCCACTGCCGCATAGGGCCGGACTATTCCATGACTTCCGTCCGACGCCGCTTGCATTCGCCCTGTTCTGGCTGTTCCCTGCCGCATCGCAGGCCGCACTGAGTCTGCCACCACTCCAGATTGACCCCGTTCTGCTACAGCCAGCGCCCAAGGCCGTACCGGCACCAAGACGCGAACCTGTCACCGCACAGCCCCCTGCTGCTCCCGAGGCGACAAGCCCCGTGGCTCCGGTCGCTGAAATCCTTACCGCACCCATAACAACACCTGCCCGGACAAGGCAGGATATCCAGGAGAGCGAGCAAAAAACCAAGCCCACGCCGAAATCCGTTGCCATTGCGCAACCGACCGAGGCCGAAGTGGCCGCAGCACCTGCGGCACTCGCCCAGAAAACGGAAGCCCCTCCCCTGTCACTCAAACCAAGCCGGAGCCTGACCTTGAACCCACCGTCAGGCACGCCATCCACGCCGGTTTTCATCGGCGGGATGCGCATCCAGGGCCATCATGATATCGAGACAGAAGCCATAGGCGAAGCGGAACTGCGCCAATGGGGCCAAGTCATCAGCGCCGATCTGCTGCGCTACAACAAACCCGAAGATGAAGTTTTCGCTAAAGGCAATGTGCGCATCGAACAGAAGGGCGACATTACAGAAGGGCCCGAACTTAAACTCAAACTAAAAAGCAAGGAAGGCTACCTGCAACAGCCGGTTTTCCAACTGACCCAGCAGAAGCCGGCAGGGCGGGGCGACGCGACGATACTGTTATTCGAGGGAGAAAACAAATACCGGCTGGAGGACGCCCGCTACACAACTTGCCAAGCCGGATCTGACGACTGGTACCTCCACGCCCGAGATCTCGAGATTAACCGCACCACTCAGGTAGGAACGGCAAGCCACGCCTACATCGACTTCATGAGCGTGCCTATTCTCTACACGCCGTGGATGAGTTTCTCACTCAACAGCGAGCGAAAATCCGGCATCCTCAGCCCGAGCTTCGGCAGCACCGCCAATAGCGGCGCAGAGTTTTCACTGCCCTATTACTGGAATATCGCACCCAACCGCGACGCCACCCTCACCCCCCGATTTATGACCCGGCGCGGCATGCAGCTGAAGAGCGAGCTGCGCTACATCGATCCATATTACGCCGGGACTGCGAACCTGGAAGTCCTGCCCAACGACCAAGTGGCCAACCTGGATCGCAGCTTCCTGTCTCTGAAACATAACCACAATCTGGGCAAAGGCTGGACGGGGATGCTGAACCTGGAGAGGGCCTCCGACGACAATTATTTCAGGGATCTGAGCACCAACATCGGCGTCACTTCACAAATCAACCTATTGCGTGACGGCATGCTTTCCCATGTAGGCGCCTATGAGAGCATGAACTGGAATTTCTCGGCGCGCTCGCAAAGCTTCCAGACCCTGCAGGATCCAGCAGCGCCGATCGTCACCCCTTACCGCCGCACTCAGATGCTGTTGAACGGAGCCCGCACAGTCAGCTGGAGCGGAAATAATTTTGGTCCGGGAGCAGTCCTGGCGCTGAACAGCGAGCTGGTCAACTTTTCCCACCCCACGCTGCCTAACGCCAGGCGCTTCAGCCTGTACCCCAGCGTCAGCCTCCCGCTGACCCCGATTTACGGTTATATCACCCCGAAGATCGGTTTGCACAGCACCAGCTACAGCTTCGACAACAGCACCACTACACAGCCCGACATTAACCGAACCCTGCCGATTTTCAGCGTCGACAGCGGTCTGTACTTCGAGCGCGAAATCAACCTGTTCGGCTCGGATTATCAGCAGACGCTGGAACCCCGGCTGTTTTATGTTCGCACGCCTTACCGTGACCAGAGCCAGATTCCAGTATTCGATTCCGGTGACATCGGATTCGGCATTCCCCAGATATTCTCGGAAAACCGCTTCGCCGGGGTCGACAGAATCAGCGATGCCAACCAGGTCACGCTGGGAATCACCTCCCGCTTCTTCGAAGAGACTGGCATCGAGCGCCTGCGCGGCACACTCGCTCAACGCTACTACCTGAGCCTGCCCCAAGTCACGTTACCTGGGGGAACGCCCCCCGTCAGAAAGTATTCCGACCTGCTAGCCTCTATCGGCGGCCGGATCACGAATGCACTGACGCTAGACAGTTTGTGGCAATACGATCCCGAGTTGAAACAAACCGGCAACTTTTCACTCACCGGCCGCTATCTGCCTGCACCGGGCAACATCCTCAATGTCAGCTACCGCTACACCCCGGCCACCCCTATCGCCCCGATCGGCATCAAGCAGATCGACGCCTCCGCGCAGTGGCCTCTGACCGGACGCTGGAGCGGGCTGGCCCGATGGAACCATTCAATACTGGATAGCAAGAATCTGGAAACCCTGGCCGGTCTCGAATACAATGCAGGTTGCTGGGCGTTCCGGGCGGTCGTGCACAGTTTCACCACCACCACTTCACAACGCAGCGACTCGATTTTCTTCCAGCTGGAGCTGAACGGAATCGGCACTATCGGCTCGAATCCTTTAGACGTGCTCAAACGCAATATTTATGGCTATACCCAAACCACAAAAATCTCTAATGAAAACAACATTCCAGAACCCCGTTAACCATATCCTGGCAATCATGCTGGTTTTTTTCCTGGCCTCCGCTCACGCTGCCGGGAACGACCCCGCGCGACCCTCGACTCCGGCTCAGTTGGTCGGCCGCATCGTCGCCGTGGTCAACAATGAAGTCATCACCCAGTTCGAGCTCAACGACCGGATGCGGATCGTCATGCAGCAGTTAAAAAAACAGGGTACGCCTCTGCCGCCTCAGGAAGTGCTGGAAAAACAGATGCTGGAACGTATCATCACCGACCGGGTGCAGTTGCAATTTGCCAAGGAAACCGGCATACGCGTCGACGACCTGCAACTCGACAAAACGCTGCAACGGATTGCCCAGGAAAACAACATGACCGTGGAAGCCTTCCGCGGCGCATTGGAAAAGGACGGCGTCAGCTTCGCCAAATTTCGCGAGGAAATCCGCGACGAAATAATTCTCGGCCGCCTGCGCGAACGCGAAGTGGAAAATCGTATCACCGTCAGCGACGGCGAAGTAGAGAACTTCCTCAGCAGCCGCGCCGCTCAAACCGGCGGGGAAGACGAATTCAACCTGGCGCACATTCTGGTCCGCGTGCCTGAACAAGCCAGTCCGGAACAGATACAGAGCAAGCTCGCACATGCCGAGAAGGCATTGGCTGAACTGAAAAAAGTGGACTTTGCCCAAGTGGCCGCCAGCTATTCGGATGCGCCGGATGCCCTGCAGGGTGGCGTACTTGGCTGGAGAGCCGCCAGCCGCCTGCCGGCCCTGTTCCTGGAAACGGTCAACGGCCTGAAACCGGGTGAAACCAGCGCCGTGCTGCGCAGCCCGAACGGCTTTCACATCCTCAAGCTGCTCGACAAGCGCAGCAAGGGAGGAGCACTGATCGTGCAAAAAACCCATGCGCGCCACATCCTGATCAAGACCAGCGAAATCGCCTCGGAAACCGATGCCAAGAACCGCATGATCCAGCTCAAGGAGCGCCTGGACAACGGCGCCAATTTCGCCGAACTGGCGCGGCTCCACTCCGAGGATGGCTCCGCCTCAAAAGGCGGCGACCTCGGCTGGCTTTCACCCGGTGAAACCGTACCCGAATTCGAACGCGCCATGGATGGCCTCAAACCGGGAGAGACCAGCGCACCAGTCAAGTCGCCTTTCGGCTGGCACCTGATCCAGGTACTGGAGCGCCGCTCGGAAGATGTCAGCAAGGAACGGCAGACTCTCATGGCGCGCCAGGAAATCCGCGCCCGCAAGGCCGACGAGGCCTATGAGAACTGGCTGCGTCAGCTGCGCGACCAGGCTTTCGTCGAATACCGGCTGGAAGACAAATAAGGTCCCGAGTTAAAAGTGCCGAGCCCTGAGTAAAACCCTCTGCGACTCGGCACACAGGACTCAGCACACAGGACGCCGGACTTTGAACTCAGCACTCAGCATTCCAGTCATCGCACTCACCGCAGGCGATCCGGCTGGCATCGGCCCGGATTTGTGCGTACTCCAGGCACAGCAGAAATCAGCCGGATCACGCATCGTCGTTATCGCCAACCGCGGCCTGCTTGTCGAGCGCGCCGCACAGCTGGGACTGCCGCTCGAACTGGTAGACTTTTCTCCTGCCGCTGCCGCGCCGGACAGAGATGGCGTGCTGGAAGTGCTGCACCGCGACCTGTCCGAACCCGCCATTGCCGGCAAGCTGAACCCGGCTAACAGCCGCTATGTGCTTGACACCTTGTCGGCAGCGGCGCACGGTTGCCTGGCCGGCACCTTCGACGCTATGGTCACTGCCCCGGTACACAAGGGCGTGATCAACGATGCCGGCATCCCTTTCACCGGTCATACCGAATTCCTGGCCGAGTTGACCGGAACCCCGCAAGTCGTGATGATGCTGGTCGGCGGCGGTCTGCGTGTGGCGCTGGCCACCACCCACCTGCCACTCAAGGATGTTTCCGCCGCCATCACCCGGCAAAGCCTGGAACAGACTATCCGCATCCTGCACCGCGACCTGAAGCAGCGCTTTGCATTGGCGAACCCGCGCATTCTGGTCGCAGGACTCAACCCCCACGCCGGCGAATCCGGCCATATGGGGCGCGAGGAAATCGACGTTATCGCTCCGGTATTGAAATCGCTGCGCGCAGAGGGCATGGATCTCGCCGGGCCGCTGCCCGCCGACACCCTGTTCACCCGCCATCAACTGCTAGGCTCCGACTGCCAGCTCGCCATGTACCACGACCAGGGGCTGCCGGTGCTGAAGTTCGCCAGCTTCGGCGGCGGCGTCAACGTCACCCTGGGCATGCCTATCATCCGTACCTCGGTAGACCACGGCACCGCGCTGACGCTCGCCGGCACCGGCAAGATCGAGAGTGGCAGCCTCACGGCAGCGATTCAACTGGCGCTGGAAATGGCACACAATCAGAAAGCAGGCAGACCATGAGCGGGCATATTCCACGCAAACGCTTCGGCCAGAATTTCCTCACCGACCAGAGTGTCATCCAGTCCATCGTCCGCACCATCCACCCTCAGCCCGATGACGTCATGGTTGAAATCGGCCCTGGCCTGGGTGCGCTCACCGATCCGCTGCTCAAGATCCTGCCCCACCTCCATGTGGTGGAAATCGACCGCGACATCATCACCCGGTTGCAAAATAACTATCCAGCGGCAAAACTTACGATCCATGCCGGCGATGCGCTGAAATTCGATTTTTCTACGCTAGGGGAGCGCATCCGCGTAGTCGGCAACCTGCCCTACAACATCTCCACGCCCATCCTGTTCCACCTCAGCGAATACGTCGGCAACATCATCGACATGCACTTCATGCTGCAGAAGGAAGTGGTGGAACGCATGGTGGCTGCGCCCTCCACATCGGAATACGGCAGGCTGTCGGTGATGCTGCAATACCGCTACGCCATGGAACTGATATTCATCGTACCGCCGGATGCTTTCCACCCGGCGCCCAAGGTTGAATCTGCCATCGTGCGCATGATCCCCTACGCGGTTCTGCCGCACCCTGCAAAGGATGAAGCCCTGTTCGGCGCCATCGTCACCGCCGCCTTCGGGCAGCGGCGCAAAGTCTTGCGCAATACGTTGAAAGCTTATCTGGATGATGCCGGATTTACCGCGCTGGGGATTGATCCTGGGTTGCGGGCTGAGAATTTGGGGGTGGGGGAGTTTGTGGCGATTGCCAATTACTGCGCGGGGTAGCTGTAGCTTGGTTTTGTGCGCTTCGCGAATGTTTTAGGTGCCGGGGGCAGCCCGGCAGCTGTACACCTTTCTTGCTTCGCCAAGAAAGGTGTACCAAAGAAGGCGACGCCCATCCACCGCCCCTTCGGGGTTCCCTGCGCTGCTCGCCGAACCGGGCGGCTGCGCAACTCGCCCTAGCAGGGCACACACCCCGTGCCCTGCCACGGTGCTCAGACAGTGCTCGCCGACTTCCCCCGGCTCGGCTGTGCTGCTCGGCGGCGAATCAAGGGGACGAAAAGCACACCCCATCCTCATCCTGGCCTTCCCCTTGAAGGAGAAGGAATATAACACCAACAACAACCCCCTCTCCCCAACAGGGAGAGGGCTGGGGAGAGGGGGAGCACTGGCGAGAATCGCCCACAAGACCTAATTCCCCTTCTGCGCCGCTTCGGTTTGACGGTCAAATTGGGATGAAGGCGAGCACTGTTCGAGCTCCGCAGCAGCTTGCGGTTTGTGCAAGCTGTCAGGGCGAGTTGCGCAGCCGCCCAATTTGGCCGTCAAACCGAAGGTAGCCCGCAGGGCCGGCGCGGCAGGGTGCCCTTTTGTTTGGTTACTTGTATTTTGGGCAAGCAAAATAAAGTAACCTGCTGCCGGGCAGCCCCCGGCATCTAAGCATTTGCGCTTAGCGCACCTTATGCAGCACCCCTTTTCCCCGGATTCCGCTTCACTCCATCCAGGCTACTCGCTCATCAGACTCCGCCGGATCGCCCTCTTCCACCTCGCCAGACGCCTTCGCTTCATGACATTCAGTTGACTTCTTCCAGCGTAATCTTACAATCCCCATAAGTCCCGCCTGCCCCGCGGTTCAGTCCAACAAGGTTTATCCGCCGCCAATATGCTGCGGCGCTCTTGCAGGATTGGGAGGGGCGGCGGATAAACGCTATTCGTTAGACTTCGAACCGGAGAACCAATATGAGATTTTCTTTCGCAGACTACCAGTGGACTTTTTTTTTGTGTGCTTTGCTTGTCCTGCCACTCCCTGCAAAAGCGGAGTGGATGGATGGGAAACAGTTACACATCCTCTATAGAGCGTTCTCTGCTCCTGCGCAGGGCCAATCTGATGCTGCGCGCGAAGCCAGTGCGATGTATCTCGGTTACGTAACTGGCGTAGTTAATGCAACGGACGCTTTGGCTCAAAACAAAATCTACTGCTTACCACCACTTGGTGCAGGCACATCGAATGAACAGCTTGCTCACGTGGTTGGCGCGTATATCACCGCACATCCGGCGGAGCAGAATGAGCCCGCCATGCTGCTAATCTTCAAGGCGCTGAAGAATGTGTTCCCTTGCCGTTGAGATAATTGGCAACCATTTGCCTAACTCGCTGTTAGAGAGGGACGCTCCGCCAGCAAGCTTCGCTTGCTGTTTCCGCGCTCCTCAACGCCCACGTTAGACCTCTATGACCAACGGCCACGGAATCGAAACCCCCGTGCCATTGGGGTCAGCTTCGCATTGTTTTTTCTCTTGAATCAATCATGGATTTCCTCTGCCAGACCGACAAGTGAGATCGCTTCGATGTCTTCCGCTAAACGATAACGCTCCTGGCCGGGGTAAACGACGAATTTTCTCGCGGGTTTAAGGTCGGCACAGGCGGCATAAAATCCGCGTTCCACCTTGGGGGCAAGGCTGCGCTTGATTTCGATGGCCCACAGGCGATCATCCGGCCAGGCCAGCAGCAGGTCGATCTCGGCACCGCCGCTGGTGCGGTAAAAATAGGCTTGCACGTCGCCTTTGCCACCCCCTTGCGCAGCGGCGATCAGGTTCTCAATGACAAAGCATTCCCAGCTTTGACCGACTACAGGGTGGCCGAGCAGGGATTCCTTGTCCGGGATGCCTAGCAAGGCATGAACCAGTCCGCTGTCGCGCACATACACCTTGGGGGATTTGACCAATCTCTTGCCTAAATTGGCATGCCAGGGAGGCAGGCGGCGCACCAGCAACAAATCCACCAGCAAATCCAGGTAGCTGCCAGCGGTTTTGACGTCCACACCCAGATTGCGAGCCAACTGCGACGTGTTCAGCAGGCCTCCCTGATGGTGGGCAAGCATGCCCCAGAAACGGCGCAAGGTTTCGGCAGCAATGCGTGGGCCGAACTGGGGAATATCCCGCTCCAGGTAGGTGCGGATGAAGTCTTGCCGCCAGCGCAGGCTGCGGGCGTTATCAGGAGCGAGCAAGCTTTCAGGAAAGCCGCCACGTACCCACAGCACATCGGTTGGCAAGTGCTGGGTTTCCAGCACTTGAAAGGGCGTAAGCTCAAGATAGGCGATACGCCCGGCCAGCGTTTCGCCGGTCTGCTTGAGCAGGTCGAGGGAAGCCGAACCCAGCAGCAGATACAGCCCGGCCCGCCGTCCGGCACGGCGGCTCTGGTCAATGAGGCCGCGCAACGCGGGAAACAAGCCCGGGGCACGATGCACCTCGTCGAGAATGACCAATTTGTCTAGATGGTCAGCCAGATAAAGTTCCGGCTGGGCAAGCTTGGCCCTATCCCGCTCGGATTCCATATCCAGATAAAGCGCGTGCCGGTCGTTGGCGTTGACTATCTCCAAAGCCAGCGTGGTCTTGCCCACTTGGCGCGGCCCCAGCAGTGCCACGGCGGGAGAATGAGCGATGGCATCGGCGAGTTGAGTACTGAGAATTCTGTTAATCATCCTTGCAATTATGGAGTTTCATTCCATGAATTGCAAGGATGACTGACCATGATGTTACTCTCTCGGCTCGAACGGGCCCCAAACGCCTTACTCGAGCTGCCTACCGCTCGATAAACTCAATCTTGTACCCATCCGGGTCTTCGACGAAGGCAATCCACGTCGCCCCGCCATGCAGCGCCGGGCCGTACACCACCTTGCCACCCTTGGCCGCAATTGCCTCGCAGGCCTTGCGAATATCACCAACGGCAATCGCCACATGGCCGTAGCCAGTGCCCAACTCGTAGCTCGACACCCCCCAGTTGTAGGTGAGCTCAATCACCGCACCCTCGGATTCTTCACCATAACCTACAAAGGCTAAAGTGTACTTTCCGTCCGGGTATTCCTTGCGTCGCAGCAGCTTCATGCCCAGCACATCAGTGTAGAAAGCGATGGATTTATCCAGGTCGCCGACGCGGATCATGGTGTGCAGAATTCTCATGCTTTTTCTCCAACTAAGTCAGTCAAGTTAAACCAGCGGGATACCCCCTTTGAAAAGGGTGGCAGGTGGGATTTAACGGTCGCGGCAAGTCCGGGTCTGCTAAATCCCCCTCAATCCCCCTTTTACAAAGGGGGAGGCGGTCTATTTGTGTTGCATACTTACGATTTACCTTGGCGACCACTAGAAGCGGTGGTAGCGGGCGCCACCAATCTTGAGCGCCCGCTGCGCCACGGCGTAATGGGGCAGAGTTTCCTCGACGATGGCCCAGAAGCGGGGGGAATGGTTGAGTTCCCGGATATGGGCCAGCTCGTGCACCACGACGTAATCGATCTGGCTGATGGGCGCCTGGATCAGCCGCCAGCTCAGGCGGATATCGCCGCGCGAGTTGCAGCTGCCCCAGCGGGTGCGCGCATCGGACAAGGCCACGTTCCGCACCGCCAGCCCCATGCGGCTGGAGTAATGCTCCAGCCGCTGAACGAAATGGCGGCGCGCTTCGGCGCGATACCACTGTTCCAGCTTGCGCCTGACCACTTCCGCATCGCCGGTATCCGGCACCTTCACCACCAGGGTATCGTCCTCCAGCAGATGCGACTGAGCGCGTGGGCCGCCTTCCATCAGGCGCAACACCAGTTCGCTGCCCAGGAACAGCAGCGTTTCCCCGTCTGTGCAATTAAAGGAGGCCGGCTGGCGCTCCTGCCATTCTCGCAGCTTGTCGAACAGCCACCCGGAACGCTCCCTCAGCACCTGCTCCAGGCGGCTATCGGCAGCCCGTTGCGGTGCACTCACGGTCAGACCTCGATGGTCGATGCACAAACCGATAGTCCGGCGTTTCGGGCTGCGCTTGAGCAGATAAGGGATTTCCTGGCCATCCAGCCGGAGGGTGCGGGTTTCGCTGGCGGCGCGGGGTTTGGCGAAGAGACCCAAGGCTAGGATTCCTTGGCGGCGATGTGCGCCATTTCGCCCTCGATCCAGGCTTCAGCCCGCGCGTTCAGCTCGTCAGCCTTGATCCCTTTCGAATCGATCTGCGGGCCGAAGCTGATAGTGATCGTACCGGGCCGCTTGAGAAAACCGTTCTTGCCCCAGTACTCGCCGGCGTTATGCGCTACTGGCAGCACCGGGGTTCCGGTATGTGTGGCGAGCCAGGCGCCGCCGATGTTGTATTTGCCTTTCTCGCCCGGCCTGACACGAGTGCCCTCGGGAAAAACCACGACCCAGAAGCCTTTTGCCAAGCGCTCCTTGCCCTGATCCAGGATCTGCTTCAGTGCGGCCCTGCCTGCTCCCCGATCGATGGCAATCGGGCTGGCGATGGCCAGCGCCCAGCCGAAAAACGGGATGCGCAGTAGCTCTCGTTTCAACACCCAAACCAGCGGCGGCAGAATGTCCTGGAACGCCAGGGTCTCCCACGCCGACTGGTGCTTGGACAGAACGATAACCTGAGTTTTGGGGATGTTCTCCCGGCCGACGATGCGGTAGGAGAGCCCGCAAGTCAGCTTCAGCCAGCGCAGCATGATCTTTGCCCAGTGCGCGATCAAGCGGTAGCGGGTGACGGGGTCGAGGGGCAGAGAAAAGAAGGCTGCGAAAAAAAAGAATGGGGTGAACAGCCACATCCCCAGAGCGAAGATGAAGGAACGAATCCAGATCATGCGCTGATCTGGATGACGTGCTTGACTGCTTCACCAAGGTCAGCGAAAACCAGGGTGTTTTCAGGCAGCCCCCCTTTTTCCTGGGTTTTCATGCCTTTGCCGGTAAGCACCAGGATCGGCTGGCCGCCCACTTCCGCCGATGCCTGCAAATCACGCAGGCTGTCGCCGATGCAGGGTACGCCAGCCAGGCTCATGTTGAAGCGCGCAGCGATTTCCTGGAACATGCCGGGCTTGGGTTTGCGGCAGCCGCAATCCGAATCGGCGGCGTGGGGGCAGAAAAAGCAGGCATCGATGCGCGCACCAACCTGGGCCAGAGTCTTGTGCATCTTGTCGTGGATTTCGTTGAGCATGGCCATGTCGAACAGGCCGCGGCCGACGCCGGACTGGTTGGTCGCAAGCACCACCTTGAACCCGGCCTGATTCAGGCGCGCAATCGCCTCCAGACTGCCGGGGATGGGCTTCCACTCTTCCGGGCTCTTGATGAACTGGTCGCTGTCGTAATTCACCACGCCATCGCGATCGAGAATGATCAGTTTAATTTGGGGCATAAGTCTATCCCGTCAGGATACCAGTTTCGAAATATCCGCCACCTGGTTCATCAGTTCACCCAGGCTTTTCAGCAGCGCCAACCGGTTGTTGCGCAGTTGCGGCTCATCCGCCATCACCATCACCTGGTCGAAGAAGGAATCCACCTCGGATCGCACTCCAGCCAGTGCAGTAAGCGCCTCAGTATAGCCGCCGTTGCAAACAAATGAGACCACACCCGGGGCCAATTCGTTCATCGCCCCAAACAGCGCCTTTTCCGCCGCCTCCGACATCAGCGCCAGATCCGCCCCACCCGCCGGCAATTCGCCGGCTTTTTTCAGGATGTTCTGGATACGCTTGTTGGCGGCCGCCAGCGCTTCCGCCTCCGGCAGTTGCTTGAATGCCCGCACCGCATCCAGGCGCGGAACCACCAGGTCGATGCGGGTCGGCGCCTGGCTCACCACCGCGTCGATCTCATCCGGCGCGAAGTTCTTGTCGCGCAGATAGCCTTTCAGCCGCTCCAGCATGAAGCCGTGGACATCGAGCGCCACGCTATCGGCCAGCATTTCCGTCGGGAACAGCGCGCGGGTCTGCTGCAGCAGTTGCAGAAGGTCGAGCGGCAGGCCCTTCTCGGCGAGGATGCGCAGCACGCCCAAGGCATGGCGGCGCAGCCCGAAGGGGTCCTTGTCACCAGTCGGCACCAGGCCGATGCCGTAGATACCGACCAAGGTATCCAGCTTGTCGGCCAGCGCCGCCGCCGCACCGATGTTATCCTGTGGCAGCGCATCGCCGGCGAAGCGCGGCCAGTAATGCTGCTCGATGGCGCGCGCCACTTCCTCTCGCTCGCCATCATGGAGTGCGTAATACTGCCCCATGATGCCCTGCAGTTCGGGGAATTCGCCCACCATGTCGGTGAGCAGGTCGGCCTTGGCGAGATGCGCGGCGCGCTCGGCCAGCTCGGCGCTGGCGTTGAGATGGCGGGCGATCTCGCCGGCCAGCTTGGTGACACGCTGAGTCCGCTCGAGCTGGGTGCCCAACTTGTTGTGGTAGACCACGTTACCCAGCTTCGCCACGCGCGAAGCCAAGGTCTTCTTACGGTCCTGATCGAAGAAGAATTTGGCATCCGCCAGACGCGGGCGCACCACCCGTTCGTTGCCGCCGATCACCGCACTCGGATCAGCCGGGCGGATGTTGGAGACGATCAGAAACTGGTTGCTCAGCTTGCCTGCCATATCCAGCAGCGGGAAGTATTTCTGGTTTGCCTTCATGGTCAGGATCAGGCATTCCTGCGGCACGCCGAGAAATTCCTGGCCGAAGTGGCCGACCAGCACATTGGGGCGCTCCACCAGGCCGGTGACTTCGTCCAGCAGGGCATCGTCATCCACCGGCTTCACGCCGCCGACTTTCGCCGCCGCTTCATCGAGCTGGCGCACGATGTCGGCGCGGCGCGCTTCGAAACTGGCGATCACCGCTCCCTCGTTTTTCATCTGTGCCGCATAGCTGTCGGCATCCTTGAGGCTAACCGGGCTGACAGCGGCTTCGAAGCGGTGGCCCTGGGTGGTACGGCCGGCGTTCAGTCCGAGCGCACTCACTGGCACCACCTCCGTGCCATGCAGGGCCACCAAGCCGTGCACAGGGCGCACGAAGTTGACGGTGCTCCAGCCCGGCTGTTCACAGTTTTCATGCAGCTGGTAAGCCATCACCTTGGGGATAGGCAGCTTGACCAGCGCCTCGTCCAGCGCCTTCTGCAACCCTTCCGTCAGGGTCGCGCCCTTGGCCACGCTATCGAAAAACAGCGCTTCGCCCTTACCCTCGCCGACGCGCTTCAGATTCGGAACCGTAGACTCATCCAGCCCCAGCGCAGCGAGCCGCTTCAGCAACGCAGGAGTGACCTTGCCATCGGCATCCAGCCCCACGTTCACCGGCATCAGCTTGTGCGAAACCGGCTTGTCCGCAGCCTGTGCGGCCACCCCGGCAACATGCACCGCCAGACGGCGCGGCGAGGCGTAAGGCGTCACGACAGCATCGGCTGCGGCCAACCCCTGCGCCTTGAGAGAATCCGAAACGGCAGCAGCAAAAGCATCGCCCAGCTTCTTCAGCGCCTTGGGCGGCAGCTCTTCGACAAAAATTTCGACCAGCAAATTCTTCATGCTCATGCCGCCACCTTCTTCTCGATTTGGGCGAGCACTTCGTCGGCCCAATCCTTGGGCGCCATCGGGAAGCCGAGCCTTGCGCGGCTATCCAGGTAGCTCTGGGCAACGCTGCGCGCCAGGTTGCGGATGCGGCCGATGTAGGCGGCGCGTTCGGTCACCGAAATGGCGCCGCGGGCATCCAGCAGGTTGAAGGTGTGCGCGGTTTTCAGCACCTGCTCGTAGGCCGGCAGGGCCAGCTGGCTTTCCATCAGGTGCCTGGCCTGTTTCTCGTGGGCGTTGAAGGCGGTGAGCAGGAATTCCACATCGCTGTGCTCGAAATTGTAGGTGGACTGCTCCACCTCGTTCTGGTGATACACGTCGCGATAGCTGAGGCCCTTGGTCCAAGTCAGGTCGAAAACGTTCTCGACGCCCTGCAGATACATCGCCAGCCGCTCCAGGCCGTAGGTGATCTCGCCGGTGATCGGCTTGCAGTCGATGCCGCCGACCTGCTGGAAATAAGTGAACTGAGTCACTTCCATACCGTTCAGCCAGACTTCCCAGCCCAAGCCCCAGGCGCCCAGGGTGGGATTTTCCCAGTCGTCCTCGACGAAGCGGATGTCGTTGCTCTTGAGGTCGAAGCCCAGTTCTTCCAGCGAGCCCAGGTAAAGTTCCAGGATGTTTTCAGGAGCGGGCTTCAGCACCACCTGGAATTGGTAGTAATGCTGGAGACGGTTGGGATTCTCGCCGTAGCGGCCATCCTTGGGTCGGCGCGAGGGCTGAACGTAGGCGGCACGCCACGGTTCGGGGCCGATGGCGCGCAGGAAGGTGGCGGTATGGCTAGTGCCCGCGCCCACTTCCATGTCGTAGGGCTGCAGCAGGGCGCAGCCGCGTTCGGCCCAGTATTTCTGCAGCGTGAGAATGATTTCCTGGAAAGTCAGCATTATTTCGTTGTTCGATTTTTTGAAAGGGGTTGATTTTACTTCTTTTCCGGGCCGGTAAAAACCCTGCGCCAAAAGTGCGGACTAGCGCTTCAGTTCCCGGTAAAAATTTTCATGGCTACCCAGCAGCAGCAAAACCCGTGTCGATGGGTCGTATTCATACGCCAACAGGCATTGCTGCTTGATGCATTGGAATTTATAAACGAACACGCCGGCCAGATCGCCCTTCTTGGCCTCGCCCAGTTCCGGGTTTGCCACGATGGCGGCCACTGCCTCATCCACCGCATCTTTCTGGTTGTTATGTAGCCGCTTGTAGGCTCTCAGAAAAGCATTGGTCTGGATAACCTCGATTTCAGCCACGAAGTTGCCCTGGCACAAAGCGGGTCAAATTTTCCCGCGACTCATGCTTGGCTCGCAGCAACTCAACGATAAAATCGGTAGGCAAATCCGGGTTGTCGAGCGCGGTTCGGCCGACAGTCGCCCAGAACTCGATCTGCCCGGCAATCGTCCGGTGCTCAGCCTTGGCCACATCTCTGGCGTGCTCATAAAGCGCTTCGTCGATTCGTACAGGTAAACTCATTGAGGGCCTCCGATTAATTTACTACATTTGTAGTGTATTTCGTTTGTGGAGTGGCTGCAATCAAATAAGCGGCTCAGCGCATCAAATCCAGTTTCGCGCTGCGCGGCAGGCGCTTAATCTCCAACTCGCGCCGGCTCGCAGAAGCGCGGTCAGGCTGGGTCTCGGTGAAGGCTATTTTGACCGGAAGGCGACTGCGCGTATATTTCGACGCCGTGCCGCTGTTGTGCGCCGCCAGGCGCTTTTCCAGGTCGTTGGTAATGCCGGTGTAAAGCGTGCCGTCGGCACATTCCAGCATATAGCAATACCATCCGCTCATCGTCTCCGGCGCCCCGGCTTTTGTTTTTCTCTGGCTGTCATCACCTTGCCTGCGATCCGGTTCGCCGCAAGCAGCAGCCCCAACAACCCGAGTAGCGGGAAATTTCCGAATCGCACATACGGCGTCGCCCCGGCAAAACCCTGAGCCTCGCCCTCCAGCCGGGTGACGGTGAATTCCCGCGCGCGCTTCAGCACTTCGCCGCGCTGGTTGATGATGGCGGTGATGCCGGTATTGGTGGCGCGCAGCATATAGCGGCCGGCCTCCAGCGCGCGCATCTGCGAAATCTGCAGGTGCTGCCAGGGCGCAACGGTATCGCCGAACCAGGCGTCGTTGCTGACATTGACCAGCAGCGATGCGGCCGGCAGCTGGTTGATCAGCTCCTCGCCGAACACGTCCTCGTAGCAGATCGCCATCGCCACCTTCTGGCCAGCCACCTGCAATGGCGGCTGGATGATCTCGCCGCGCGCGAAGTCCGACAGCGGGATGTGAAGCACATGAATAATCCAGCCGAACAGCGGCTTGAACGGGATAAATTCACCGAACGGCACCAGATGGACTTTGCGGTAAACCTGCACCGGCGAACTGCCGAGACTCAACACGCTGTTGAAATAATCCCCGCTCTCGGCATGCTCAGGCACACCCACCAGCACATCGCCCCCCAGCGCACGCGCACGCTCTGACAGCATTTCCAGGTAGCTCAGAGGCAGGTCACGCAACAACATCGGCAGCGCCGTTTCCGGCAGCACGATCAGGCGCCCCGAGCTCGCCAGAGTCATCGCCATGTAACTGTCGAGCGTGGTCTTGGCCTTGTCCTCGCGCCATTTCATCTCCTGCGGTATGTTGCCCTGCAGCAGGCTGACCGAAACCGGCGCGCCCAGCGGTTTGACCCATTCGACCTGCTTCAGCGCAAACCCCGCCACAGCCAGCACCAGAATGATGATCGCCGGAAAAACCATGCCTGCCTTGCCGCGCCCGAGCAACCGGGCATCGGCCGCCAGCGCCAGCGCACCGGCACACAAGGCAGAAATCAGAGACACGCCGTAGACACCGATCACAGGCGCAAAGCCCGCCAACGGGCTGGCTACGGCTTGCGAATAACCCAGCGCCAGCCAGGGAAATCCAGTGAAAAGCCAGCCCCTTACCCATTCCATCAACACCCACAGCGCCGGCATCAGCAACAAGGCGCGGCGCCGGGTCAGACCGCCGGGACCGGCCTGGAGCAAGCCCACTGCGGCAGGGAACAGAGACAGCACCAGACAGAACAAAAAGGTCGCCACTACCGCAAGTAACATCGGCATACCGCCGAATTCGTGAATGCTGACGTAAACCCAGCTCACCCCGGCGCCGAAGAAACCCAACCCGAAAGCGAAACCGGTGTAGGCCGCAGCCTTGCGCGACGAGGCCCGCGACCAGAGCAGAAACAGCGCCGCCAGCGTGAGCAGCGGCAGGAAGAACAGAGCGTCCGGCGCGAATCCGGAAACGCTGACCGCCCCGAGTATCAGGGCGAAGGCCATCTGTACCGGCAGTTGGGTAAAGAATAGAGCGGAACGCCTCGTCACATCTACTCCATATCCAGCGGACTCTTCACGCCTCTGCCGCCACAATTGAGTACATGCGTATAAATCATCGTCGTAGTCACATCCGAATGGCCAAGCAACTCCTGCACCGTGCGGATGTCGTAACCGGCCTGCAGCAGATGGGTCGCGAAGCTGTGGCGCAGGGTATGGGGTGTAGCAGGCTTGACCAAACCCGCATCCCGTACTGCCTGCTTCACCGCCCGCTGCACCGCCTGATCCTGCACATGATGCCGCCGCACCGCCCCAGACCGTGGATCTACCGCACGATTCCCCGAAGGAAACACATATTGCCAACCCCACTCCCGCGCCGCATTCGGATATTTCCTATCCAGCGCATGCGGCAAATACACCTCACCAAACCCCTCCGCAATATCCTGATCGTGCAACGCCTTCACTTTCAACAAGTGTGCCTTCAAAGGATTCAACAATGTGGTCGGCAGCATTGTCACCCTATCCTTCGCCCCCTTGCCATCCCGAATCAGAATCTCCTTACGCGATAATTCCACATCTTTTACCCGCAAGCGCAACGCCTCCATCAGGCGCATTCCCGACCCATATAGCAAACTAGCCACCAACCAATGTGTCCCGGAAAGACGCGGCAACAGCGCCTGCACTTCTGCCTGCGTCAACACCACTGGCAACCGTTTCGGCGTTTTTGCCTGTTCCACGTTCTCAAGCCAGGGCAAATCTGCCCCCAAAACCTCGCGATAAAGAAATAGCAAGGCGCTTTTAGCCTGATTCTGCGTAGAAGCCGCCACCCGCCCTTCAACTGCAAGCCATGTCAAAAACTCCTCCACCTCACGCGCGCCCATCTCATTCGGATGGCGCTTGCCATAATGACAAATAAATCGTTTAATCCAATCTAGATAAGCCTGCTCGGTGCGGATACTGTAGTGCTTTAAACGAATTTTCCCGCGTACCTGATCCAACAAGCGCGGCGAAGTAGACAAGGCGGTAGAGTCAGTCATTTTTAGGATGCCCTAAAAAACAGGAACAAAATGATATTAAACCATTTTTTGATCACAGTGCAGGCCATATCATCAGAAATGACGCTTTATAAAGCGTCATTTTAGGATGCACACTTTACGTTAGAGCGCAAAGCGCGCGGAGAAATCGAATTGTTATCGATCTTATCGTTTTTGCTTTTTTTTATAGCGTTCCTTGTGTTCGTTCGCTGGGATCGCCGAAGAATTGATCAAGGCGCACCCGACACAGACATTCGCCAAAAAATACAGAACGGCTGGAACGCTTCCCAATCTGCCAAATATCAAGGGGCCGCCGGAGTTGCCGCAATAGCCGCCGTTAGCGCAATATCTCAATGGTTAAGCCCAAATTTGCCTCCCTTCACAGGTCGTTGGTCTTGGCTAAATATTGCAGCTTATGAAGCTTTTGGTACATATGGCATGGCCTTCGTGACAACTGTTGCATCCCTCGCATTTGCAATATCCGCTTGGTCACTATGGAAACAAGTTCGCCGGCCCATCAAATGAAACCCCGGTCACAAATGCGCTCTAACTCGGCAGTCGAGCGGACTGGCCGTGAAGCGGCGCTTTGCATGGCCTGTGGTAAATTACACGCTTTGGGCTCTGGTCATTTTCGGTGGTCGGCCAGCCCCTCACTTCTACGTTAGGTTTCAGCAGTGGCCATACTGCTACGCGAATTTGTAAGGAGAAACGATGAAACTTCGCCTTCCGTACTTTGATCTCTCACCTGAAGCCTTAGCGGGTCTTCGCGCCGTTGGCTTGTGTATTCAAGATAGTTCGCTAGGTCGACAGTTAGTCGAGCTGATTTATCTACGGGTGTCTCAAATCAATGGATGCTCGTTTTGCCTAAAGAAACACTCCAAGACTCTACGCGATTATGGTGAGTCTCAAGACAAGCTAGACAGTTTGGCTGGATGGCATGCAAGTAATGCTTTCTCTGGAAAGGAGCGTGCCGCACTTGCTTGGGCAGAGGCGCTGACGCACATATCAAACACACATGCACCAGACGACGTTTTCGCCACACTGCGGGAGTTCTTTACGGACAAGGAAATATCAGATCTAACATTTGCCATATCAAATATGAACGCACTGAATCGCCTTGCAATTAGCATGAGGCAATAGATAGTTTATGCGTGGCTCCATTCCGCCTCGTTTTGCTCCCATTATTTTTGGGGCTCTTCTGTCAATCATTATGGTTTCCATCGTATCGGCAGCAGTTATCGTGGTTAATCAAGGAATCGCCACTGACTTTCTTGCGCGATGGGCAAGGAGCGTCGCTACTACTTTCCCGATTGCATTTCCTACTGTTCTCGTAGTTGCCCCTACTGTACGGCGGGTGGTTGGCTATCTCACGACAACTCGCTCTGACTCAACATGAAACCTAACTCTGCGCTCAAGCGGGACTGCGCAAAAGCGCGCAGCCCCTTAGCTCCACGTTGGGCGTCATTCATCATCACCATCCGGCAATATCAAATCCGCGTGCCGCTTCAGGCTCTCAAGTTCGGTTCCTCCCACGGTCGCTTTCGGGTAATCGCATTCCTTTTCGCATTGCTCCATCCCGAATGCCTCATCAAAGGCAACGGTGGCAGCCTCTTCCGGGGTTTCGGCTTCGACCAATATTTGCTGGCTGGCTTTTACAATCACTTCGTACCAAGGCATGTTCATTTCCTTTCTTCGACTCACGCCCAACCCTGCATTCGAGCGGGACTGGCTGTATGCACACTCTTCACGGCCTGTCGGTTATTGAACTCTCGGGGCTACGTCCAAGTTTCGTGGCGGCCAGCCCCTCAATTTGATCGTTGGGCTTTCCGATGAGTGATCATTCCGAAGTGGTAGACACAAAGCGTCGTGGCACTTTTCTCAACGGCTTTCTCTGGCTTGTAGTCGTTACCAGCGCTTACTTGTTCCTGAGCAATCTACTTGCAATTTCTAAGGACTTCGACACATTGCAATCTTATCCTTCTCAAGTTCAGTTCTTCGCCTACGCATCAACCATCCTGTGGGGGTTGCGCATCGTAGGGGGCATTGCTGCAATCTTATGGAAGAAGTGGGGTATATATCTGCTCGCGCTAACTTTTCTGCCTGGCATTGCATTTGGTACGCTCGTGTATCCCTCCGTCCAAGACGCAGTGCCAAGCTTTCTTGGACTTGTGCTCATCGCTTTCTTGGTTCGGTCTAAATGGAGCCACTTCGCTTAGCCCAACCCATCATTCCACCGGACCTGCGCGAAAAGCCGCGCAGGCCGGTGAATTCAAACGTTATGCACTTAGGAATCACTATGCCACTCGACATTGAAGTAATCGCGAAACTCCTGTCACCGCTTATCGCCGCTCTGATAGGCGCAATAGCGAAGCGATATTTCGAGGGCAAGCCAAAGCTGATCTCGTATCTAGTCCACTCGTCTGCAATCCCGCTAAACGATGACAAAAATACGCAGGTCAATACTCACTGCATTGTCGTCCGTAATGCCGGGAAAAAGACGGCACATAACATCCGTGTTGGGCATAACTTTCTGCCCAAAGGCTTTCAGATTTATCCTCCCGTAAGCTATACCGTGCTCGAAAGCTCCAACGGTTCTGCCGAGATCCTTATTCCAACTCTTGTGCCTAGCGAGCAAGTCTCAATTTCATATCTCTATTTCCCGCCACTCACATGGAGCCAAGTCAACGCGTACACAAAGTCCGACGAGGGAATGGCAAATATCATCAATGCAATCCCAACCCCTCAGCCCTCAAAGTTCGTCGTTCTGCTTATTGGCCTGCTCATGTTCCTCGGGGCCTCAACCTTGGTCTATTGGCTGTTCTTGTTTGCTGCACGCTTGGTGACGCAAAGTGCATAACCCGGCAGTCAACCGGACGCTGCGCGATAAAGCCGCGCAGCGCCGGTTACTTCTACGTTAGGCACATTACATTATGTCTGAAGTTAGGATTCTGCTAATTGAAGGTATTTTCGGCATGCCTTCTGTGTTCATTCTTGGGCTGATCTTCATCCGCCTGTGGCGTATGGCGCCCCCATTCCTCAAGGCATATCGTCTCAGAGCCACCCTTGCTCTGCTTCTCATAGTTGCATGCTCAGTTGGCGTTCTTGGTTATGTCATCATATTCGCCATAGAGTTCTATGAGCTTCGAACCTGTTATGGTGCCGGCTGTGCTCAGGGAGGGCTCGGCACCTTCATAGCAACGCCTTTTGCTTGGCTAAGTTTGGCGCTCACGTGGGCGGTCTCACGCACAATATTTAGCTCCAAGTTCTTTCCTCACTTGCCCGAATAATTGGAACATCATCGTGTGCACGGTAAAACATTGGCATGTCGCTCGAACCTCGGCTTGGAAACCCTGTGCGCCTGTGCCTAACCTATCCATCAACACGGACGCCAGCGATAAAACCGCTGGCGCCGGTTATGTCCAACGTTAGAGGTTAAATGCAAGTGGCTCCATTGAAACTTGTCGCATGGGTCTTAGGTATTTCAGTGCTTATGGCGCTGATAGTCCCCGATTTTTCTCATGAAAACCTCTCTATAGTGGCCATTCAAGTCCTTGCGCCCATTGCCATCGCCGCACCTGTTGTATCTGCTGTATTCAGCAGTAAATTGAGTATGACATCAGGCGTTACCCTTGCTCTTGTTGGCATTGCTATTCACAGTTTTACTAGTGCAGTGGTTTATCTCATTTCAGCCGGCTCGGCCGCTTTCTTCGATGGCGTTACAGTGCCAATCCTCATTGGCTCTACCGCTCTAAAGGTTCTGGCTGTTGCGTTAGTATTTATTACGGGGTCGGGCTACCATGCCATTGTCAAACGGGGTCGTCATGGATAGTGCAACCTCTAACATTACGGTCGAGAGGGACGCTCCACAAGCGGGGCGGGCTTCGCCTATTTTCGCTCCGCTCACTCCGCGCCCCTCACCTCTACGTTGGGCGTCTTGATCCGTGATGAATCCTCGCCTTGTTTCGCTAAATTCTGATCTGGGTATTCCAAGCCAGTTCTTGGCGGCTCGAGGCTTTTGCGAGTGCGAGGAAGCGTCCTGTCTTGAAGTTGCTGAAGTTGGGGCCGACGGCAAAGATCACCTGCTGGTTCCCGCCGCAGCGAACGCTTGGCACAATCTCAAGTCCGCAGCCCTTAGCGATGGTGTTTCGCTATTCATAGTCTCCGCCTTCCGTAGCATCGACCGCCAAACCGAGATTGTTCGCCGAAAGCTTGAGGCCGGCGCGCCTATCGAAGACATACTTACCGTGTGCGCTCCGCCCGGGTTCAGCGAGCACCACACTGGACGCGCCGTTGACCTATCAAGCCCTGGCTGCCGCTCGCTGGAGCTTGAATTCGAGCAAACATCTGCATTTGCTTGGCTTCGTGCGCGTGCTTCCGAATTTGGCTACTATCTCTCTTATCCCATTGGCAATAACTACGGTTACCAGTTTGAGCCTTGGCACTGGTGCTTCAACAACGCCCAACCCATCGTTCCAGCGGACGCTGCGCGATGAAGCCGCGCAGCGCCCCTGAACTCAAACGTTAACCCTGCAATCCACCGGACCTGCGCACAAAGCCGCGCAGGCTGGTGATTTTTAACGTTGGAATTGAAGCGTATGAAAAACAGATGCGAATGGTGCGGTACTGATTTGCTGTATGTAAAATATCACGATGACGAATGGGGAGTACCGCTACATGATGATCGCGGTCTTTTCGAGTTGCTAATTCTCGAGGGCGCGCAAGCAGGTCTGAGTTGGCTAACCGTCCTCAAGAAGCGAGACAACTATCGCAATGCTTTCCACGGATTTGATCCGCATAAGGTGGCTAGCTATTCCGCGACGGATGTTCAGCGACTGCTGGCAGATCCCGGTATCGTGCGGAATCGCCTGAAGATTGAATCGACCATTAGAAATGCACGAGGCGTCCTCGCAATCAGAGAAGAGTTCGGTTCCTTCGACTCTTTCATTTGGCGTTATGTCGACCATCACCCCAGGCAGAATGCGTGGCGATCGCTGGTCGAGGTGCCTGCCAGAACCGCACTATCTGACACGATAAGCAAAGACCTGAAGAAACGGGGATTTAACTTCGTTGGATCTACTATTTGTTATGCCTTCATGCAGGCTGTCGGGATGGTGAATGACCACGTCGTTGGTTGTTTTCGCCATGATGAAGTGAAGAAGATCGCCCAACAAGACGCTCCAGCCGACGCCAGAAAGCGGCGCGACAGAGCTTTACCGTTAAGCCGTTAATGAACACCACAACCCGAGCAGCACTTCCAGAGGAAATGTCCATAGTTCGGCAGCTCTACGATGAAGCTATGAAGGCCTACATCGAGTGTATTTGGGGTTGGGATCAATCATGGCAAGACACCGACTTTGCAAAAGCCTTCGTATCCTCTGTGACCTACCTTATTGAAACTGATTCAATTATTTCCGGCTACTTCCAAGTCGAACTCGGTGAAAAAACAGACTATCTGCGAATGTTGATTCTCAAGCCTGAAACAAGGTCTATTGGAATTGGAGCAAAGGTGCTGTCAGAAATCCTGAAAATTTCTCACGATGGCGGCAAAAACCTAATGCTACGAGTATTCAAGATTAACACTGGGGCAAAGCGATTCTATGAACGAGAAGGCTGGACTGTTGTGAACGACGATGATGAGTTCTTCCTGATGGAGAACCAATTGTATCCAGAGGTACAGCCTAACCTTTCATTCCAGCGTACAGCCAAAAGCTACGTGTTTTTCGTCCGCTGAATTCCTACGTTAAGCGTCATCACGAATTAATGACCAACCTAATCGAGTTCGAGACTAAACGCCTCCGTTTGCGTCAGTGGCACCCAAATGACCGTGAGCCATTCGCTACGCTTAACGCAGACCCGAAGGTCATGGAGTTCTTTCCTGCGTCGCTTGATCGAACAGCAAGCGACGCAATGGCTGACCGTTGCCAATCTCTAATCGCAGAGCGCGGTTGGGGATTTTGGGTTGCCGAAACGAAGGAAACCTGTCAATTCATTGGTTTTGTAGGGTTGCACGTACCGATTGCCGAGCTTCCATTTTCTCCGTGTATCGAAATTGGCTGGCGGCTCGCCTTCCAATACTGGGGCAAGGGTTTCGCTACTGAGGCCGCAAGGGCTGCTCTTCGCGTTGGCTTCGAGTTGCTTAGTTTGCCGGAGATCGTATCCTTTACCACAGCTCGCAATCTCAGGTCACGTACAGTTATGGAAAGGCTTGGCATGTGTGAGACTGCCGAAACATTTGAGCACCCCCATGTGCCGGTGGGTAGTTCACTTCGCCAACACTGCTTGTATCGGTTGTCATATGATCAATGGGTGGCACAACAAAAAGTCGCGGGGTAAAATCTTGCAATCAAGCACCCAGCCTAACTCTGCATTCGAGCGGGACTGGCCGATATGCGTTCTCTTTACGGCCTGTGAATTTTTGAACTTTCGGGGCTTCGGCCAAGTTTTGTAATCGGCCAGCCCCGGCACCCTCAATTTGGACGTTATGTGTGATGAAAACTTTAGGGGGGATATTATGTTTATGATCGATTACAAAGAACTCAGCTGGCGGTACTGGTTTGTGACCGCATGCCTTCTTACTGCAGGTGTTGCCGGATACCCAATTGGATTCTTCTTTGCCATAGGTCTCACTATATTCCAGTTAATACACTTCACAATACGAGAGCACAGCATTACTGCTTTTCCAGTCCAGGTTCGATTTTGGTATTTGATGCTTCTTCTTGTTGCGCTCCCAGAACCGTTGCAGATAGTTTATTGGGTGCCTACTGTGGGAACGTGGGCACAATTGATATTTGGCTACTGTACGATGGCACGCTGTGTATCGCTCTTTCCGTGGAATCGTGATGAACGATTTTCAGTCGGATTGTTGAAGAAAACATTCTTTTCTCGTCCCGTGCGCGGCAGCATAATGCAGGGTCAACCCCCCTTAAAACAAACGGAGGGCCACACATAACAAGGCGCTCAAGCGGGACAGGCTTATGGCGGGCTTCGCCCACCTCCAGCTTGCCCCTTAGCTTCGACGTTGTGCCTCTCAATGGGCGGATTGACATAACGTACGACAATACGTACCATTGTGGTTTTAGGAGACCCCAAATGGCCACACTCACTGCTAGCGAGGCACGCGCCAATCTGTATCGCCTCATCGACCAGGCTGCTGAATCACATCAGCCAATCCACATCGTAGGCAAACGAACGAGCGCCGTTCTTCTGTCCACCGAGGATTGGCAGGCAATCCAAGAAACGCTCTATCTGCTCTCGATTCCAGGCATGCGCGAATCCATCAAGGAAGGCATGGCCGAGCCTCTTGGCAAAAATGCCAAGGAGCTTAACTGGTGAGTTGGCAGGTAGTCTATTCAAAGCATGCCGAGAAAGATGCGAAGAAGCTGGCTGCAGCTGGCCTAAAGACCAAGGCACAAGAACTGTTAGCCGTTCTTGCCGCCGACCCGTTTCAGAATCCTCCTCCATACGAAAAGCTCGTAGGGGATTTGGCCGGCGCATATTCAAGACGCATCAATATTCAGCATCGCTTGGTCTATGAAGTCTTCACCAAAGAGCGCGTGGTTCGTGTGCTTCGCATGTGGTCGCACTATGAGTGAGAGCGGCCCAACCTATCGTTGCAGAGGACGCTGCGCGATAAAGCAGCGCCGCGCCTCTGAACTTTTACGTTAGAGCACGCTATGTTTCCTTGGCTTCTGCTATTCCTTACATTTGCATTCGCCTACTTGGCCTACGACGCGTCGTTGCTTGTGTCAACGCACAACTCTTTACCGTACTCTGTTATCGCCAAAGTTTGGGGTCAAGAATTGTCGTACCTCCCGCTCAGCGAACAGGAGAAATTTAAGCACTACCCCAATCGCTATGGCTTCGGGAATCTCAATCAGGTCGTATGGCTTTTCACAATTCTCGCAGTAGGTTGCGCTATGGCCACTTTTCTTGCGTTTCTCGAATGGAAGTGCTTTAACCCTCATCAGTCGAGCGGACGCGCCAAAAGCGGCGTGGTACGAACAAGTTTTAGAGGTACAAATGCTGAGCACTGAACCCGTCCTTGAATCCATCATCACTTGCCCGCATTGCGGTCACTCGAAGCACGAAACCATGCCGACCGACGCTTGCCAGTGGTTTTACGAGTGCACCAGCTGCCATGTCTTGCTGCGCCCGAAAGCAGGCGATTGCTGCGTGTTTTGTTCATACGGCTCAGTCCCGTGTCCGCCCATCCAGCTAGAAGGCAAACCCGGCGGTTCCTGCTGCGGCCATCCCTGAGGTTTTATCCATGAGCACATCAGAAAATCAGGATGAGATACTCCGGGCAAAACTCAATCTGGAAACATCCCGGATCGCGTGGAAGGAGTTGCTGCGTTTTTTTGCTGCCGGCAGTGTGATTGCGGTTGATGAGGGCTTGGACCTGATCGAGGTGGCCGTTCAGATTTCGAACGACAACAAGACGCAAATCGAACAATGGCTGATGGCGCATAAAGTCGAAAAAGTGTCCGATGCTCAGGCCAAGGCATGGCTGGATGCCGATGCCACGCTATGGGCGGTGGTGGTTAACCCGTGGATTCTGGTTCAGCACAAAGGCCAAGATACCTCTCTTGCACAGTACCAATAATGCCCAACCCAATCCCCTGCGAAAAAATAATCGGTTTCTGGTAATCGGATGAAATGCGGAAGCGCTGGTTTTCATCGATTCCTGAACGGGACGAGGACCAGAAGCCTTTGGTAAAGCTGTTTGAAAAAACCCGCCTGGAAAGCAATTTATGCTTTGCCAAACGGCATAGGGATATCGCCAGCAAATTCGGCCGATTTCCGCATCGGAACGCTCTCCCTGGCAGGGAAAGCACAATCCAGGAAATTGAATACTTCAATTCCGGCGAGGTATTCCTGGGCTGATTATTTGCGGCATAAAAACTACTTGTTAACAAAGCGCTGCGCCTTGTTTACCATAGCACCCTGATTCATTTTCGAGCGAGACACCATGACCACCGTATCCGACCGTTTCAAGGACGCAATTGCCCGCATCGACGCCGCCAACGGGACTGACCCCAACAAGGAAATATTCGAGGGCAAGGAATACCCCAAGGAACTGCTGTATTCACAGCGCATGACCGCGTGGCTGGACAAGTTCGAACCCAACGCATCCGAGGCATTGCAGCTTGCCGCCCGCGCCCAGCACATTTGCCGCTGGAAGATACCGCGCAGCGACTATCCGATGAACCGCAAGGGCTACAACGACTGGCGCACCACTCTGGCAAAATTTCACGGCGACACCACGTCCGCGATCATGAGGCAGGTGGGCTACGACGATGCGATGTGCGAGACGGTCAAGTCGCTGTTGTTGAAAGACCGCATCAAACTGGGCGACCCCGATGGACAGATTCTTGAAGACGTGATCTGCCTGGTGTTTCTGGAATTTTATTTTGTCCCCTTCGCGCCGCATTACACCGAGCCGAAGCTGATCAGCATCGTGCAGAAGACCTGGAAGAAGATGTCGGAGCGCGGTCACGAGACAGCGCTTACGCTCGCCCCACTCTGGCCGGCAGACTTGCTTGCGTCGGTACAAAAAGCACTGGCAGGCGCTTAGAGGGGTTCAGTGTCGCAGGGCGCTCAAGGCGAGCCCTGCGACTGCTGCTACTTTTTCTCAACTACAACTTCACTCGACTAAAAGCAGTCTGGCAAGCAAAACTCAACGCCGGCGATGTTTTGAGAACTGATCGTCAAACAGCTTCTGTTGCTCAGGCGTCAAGACCGCGTAGAATTCCTTGACAGTGGCTACCCGATCGGCCATCCGGCTTTCGTGTTCCTTCATCAAGGCAAGCATCCGCTCCAGGCGCTCTGGCGCATGCAGCGCAGAAAGTTCAGATGGATCCGGCCGGTTACGGGCTACAGCAGGCTTCATCTTTTCATGGAACGACTTCCATGCGGTTTCCTGTTCCGAGGTAAGCTTGAGCTTGTCATGCAACTCAACCTGGCGCTTCTCAATCCGCTCGGCGAATTTGTCTGATCCGGCGCCCATGGGGCCACATCCTGTATTGGCAAGAGCCAGGACCGGTGCGGTTCCAAGGCCGATAGCGGCAAGCCCGATGAGAAAAATGTTTCTGCGAAACTTGGTCATGGTTGAATCTCCTGATGGTTTAGTGCAACTCGCACAGTGCCTATTTCACCAGCCTTGTGTATCTGGAATATGTTCAGTTTGTATCGTTCTTTGTCCATTCGATCATTCGATACCCCCCGCTACAATTCAACCCACAGACAGCCCCGCGGTTTCGGCATAATGGCCACCATGGATACTCAACCCTGCATTCTCTTTGTAGACGACGATCGCGACATACGCTCGCTGCTCGCCGAATACCTGGACGCAAACGGCTTCCGCACGCTGACCGCAGCCGACGGAACGGGCATGTGGCGGATACTGGACAGCACGCGTATCGACCTGATCGTGCTGGATCTCACACTGCCGGGCGAAGACGGACTTACGCTTTGCCGCACGCTGCGGGCACGCTCCAATCTGCCGGTCATCATGCTGACCGCCCGCGGCGAGCCGCTCGATCGCATTCTCGGGCTCGAAATGGGGGCCGATGACTACATGGCAAAACCCTTCGAACCCCGCGAACTGATCGCGCGCATCCGCAATGTGCTGCGCCGCACGCAAGCACTGCCCCCGAACCTGGAGCCGCTCAATGCGAAACGACTGTGCTTTGCAGGATGGATTCTCGACCTGGCGGCACGCCATCTGATCAGCCCGCAAAACACTGTGGTAATGCTCTCGGGCGCAGAATTTCGCTTGCTCAAGATTTTTCTCGAACATCCCAATCGGGTATTGAACCGGGATCAACTGCTCAATCTCACCCATGGGCGCGACGCCGACCCCTTCGATCGATCCATCGACCTGCAAGTCAGCCGGCTGCGGCAGAAACTGGGAGAGGATGCCAAGGTGCCAATGCTGCTCAAGACCGTGCGCAACGAGGGCTATGTGCTGGCGACGCCGGTAAGCGTGGAGAAATGACGTGAAAACATTTTTCGGCTCGATGGTGGGCCGGGTTTTTCTGATCCTGGTGGGCGGCATTTTTGCCTCGGGCGCACTCACTTTTCTTCTTGCCGACAGTGCACGTCAGGCGGACATTTCGCATATCCGGTCCCTGCACATCGCCGAACGGGTGGAACAACTCGTTCTCATGCTCGACGCGGCGCCCCGGGAAGCAAGAGGCCCGGTTGCTGCCGCGGCCAGCCGCAACGGCTTCATCGCCAAAATTGCCAGCACCGGGATCGGCGATGAAGGGGAACCGGACACCGCACTCACCTCGGCCCTGCTCCAGCGCTTGGGCGAAGACCGCCATATCGTGTCGCAGAAAACGGATTGCGCCGCAATGTCACAGACACCTGGCGCTCCGCCGCAATACAGACCACAAGCCGTTTGCCGAACAGTATCCCTCTCCTTGCACGATGGAATGTTTCTCCACCTGGTCCTGCAACCCCGCAGCCCTCCGCCTGTCACACTGCCCAAGCCGCGGCTGCTGCTTTATCTATTCTTCTTTGCGACCTGTCTCGGCCTGCTCGCCTACGCAGTCGCGCGCATGTCAGTTCGACCGCTCAGGCAACTGGCGCGGGCGGCTACCGAGCTTGGCCGCAACATCGAGCAACCGCCGCTAGCCGAACGCGGCCCGACCGAAGTACGCCATGCCGCCTCCGCATTCAACACGATGCAGGCGCAAATTCGCCGCTACATCCAGGAGCGTACCCAGATGCTTGCGGCCATCACGCACGACCTGCAAACACCGCTGACGCGGATTCGGCTTCGCCTTGAGAAGGTTCAGGATCAGGAACTGCAGGCCAGACTGGTCGAGGATCTTTCGGCAGTGCAAACCATGATCAAGGAAGGGCTCGATCTCGCCCGCAGCATGAACTCCGAAGAGCCGATGCAGCGCACGGATTTCGATTCGATCCTGGACAGCGTCTGCGCCGACGCAGCGGAAGCAGGGCAGGACGTAACGCTGAGCGGGCTTACCGGGGTTTCCATCGCGGCGCAGCCGAATGCAATGCGGCGCTGCCTCACCAACCTGATCGACAATGCGGTGAAATACGGCGGATACGCGCGGGTTACCGCCAGCCTGGACAAGAATAAAGCGATCGTGCAGGTGCGGGATGGCGGACCCGGAATCCCGGAGAATATGCTGGAAGCGGTGTTCGACCCGTTTTTCCGGCTAGAAGGCTCGCGTTCGCGAGACACCGGCGGCACTGGGATAGGTATCACCATCGCGCGCAACATCGCCGAGAAGCACGGTGGAACACTTTATCTCCGCAACCATCCTGACGGCGGGCTGATGGCGACCCTCGAATTGCCGACCGCTTGATCGCCCATCGTACAGTAAGTAGGCTACTTTGGAGAATCTGGCCTGAGATGGCGGGTGAATTGCTTCACCCGGCCAAAACAACTTACTTTGGATGCTGTTCACTCGCCCTGGTAAACGATATCTGAGCGACGGTTTTCCTTCCAGCAGGATTCGTCATGGCAGGTAGTGCGGGGTTTCTCTTCGCCAAAGCTGATGACCTCGATCTGGCTGTCGGACGCGCCCATCACATTCATCACTTTCCTTACGCTGTCGGCACGACGATTGCCCAGGGCAATGTTGTACTCGCGGCTGCCGCGTTCGTCGCAATTGCCCTGTACTGCAACCTTGGCGGCCTTATTGCCGGTCAAATACCTGGCATGCGCCTCGACCATCGGCTTGTATTCATCCTTCACGTCAGACTTGTCGAAATCGTAATACACGCTGCGCTTGGAGAGGATGTTGTTGGGATCTTTCAGAGGATTGGCCGCCACCGCCTGCTGACCGGCAGGCTTGGTATCCGCACCCGCCTGAGTCGCCGTTCTGTCCTCGACCGCCGCCTTGGGCTGGTCCTTCACGTCCTGGCCGGCGCAGCCGGCCAGAAATAACAAACTCAATAAACAAACAGACAAACCTTGCATGAATCACCCCTTGAATATTTAATGAAAAACATCTGTCATATCGGCCGACCTATTCTCGTATCGATCACTCCACGCAAGAATAGTTGGTCGAAAGCTTCCTGGTCGCTGGAAAATATATTATCGGTACCGATCTTTTGGCTCAAACCAGTATTATCCATGACTTCTCTAACCTGTTTCTTGGGGCCGCTGAAACCCAAAGTAATGCCGTTATTTTTTAACCGGCTGATCAAGGTAGAAAGCATCTCGACGCCCGATGCATCCAGAGAATTAACCCCATTGCATTTCACCAGAATGTGGCGAACCGATGGATTTTCTCTTTCAAACGTCAGAAGCGCATCTTCGAAATACGAAACATTGATGAACCGGAGCGCCCCATCGAAACGGATCGCGCCGAGCTTGGGGTGCAAAAGAGGCAAGTTGTGGCGGCGCGCATCGCGTAACGTTCCGTCTTCGAATATCCCCAGATCGGCAACGCGAGGCTGCATCATTCGGTAGAGCAGCAATGCCAGCGAAAGGATGATGCCGGTAAGTATGCCGTTCTGAATATTCGGTGCAAAGGCAAGCGTGGCCAGGAAGGTCACAATGGCTGCGATACCATCGTCACGACTGGCGCGCCAGGCGTTGGCAATCGACTGGAAATTAACCAGGCCGATCACAGCCATCATGATAACGGCCGCCAGAACCGGTTTGGGCAAGTGATAAAGCAACGAGGTAAAGAACAACAACGTCAACAATACGAAGACCGCCGAAACAACAGAAGATAATGCGGTCTGTGCATTGGTGGCAAGATTCAGGGCGGAACGGGAAAAAGAACCGCTAACCGGCAAGGAATGACAGAAGGCGGAGGCAATTTTCGCCAAGCCCTGGCCGATAAGTTCCTTGTTCTCATCCCAGGGTTGACGGGTCTTGAGCGCAATCACCTTGGAACTGGACATGGCCTCCATGAAACTGATAAGTGCAATGACGAATCCGGCAGGAATGAGCGACTTGGTTGCATTCCAGTCAAGCAGAGGAATACTCAGGGTAGGCAAACCCTGCGGAACGACACCAACGACTTTCCCACCCATACTGGCGTACCCGATCTCATAGCTGATCCAGGTCAGCAGAACCACCGTGATCAACACACCGGGGAGCCGGGGAGCCAGCTTCTTGAACGCCAGCAGCAACAGGATTGCCGACACCCCAAAGGCGACTGATATCTCGTGCATGGTATCGATGTGAATGAGCACCTGCCAGATATCGAGAAGGAAATGGCTGGATTGAGTCGCAGAAATGCCCAGTAGTGTCGGGAGTTGCGAAAGCCCAATAATGATGGCGGCGGCGTTGATGAAGCCCATCAATACCGGATTGGACAGAAAGTTGAGCAGTACGCCCATCCTCAATGCGCCAAACATGACTTGAAACATGCCAGACAGCAATGCCAGCAGGACCACATAGGCGTAAAACACTTCGCTGCCGTGAGCTGCCAATGGGGCCACGCTGGCGGCAGTCAAAAGAGAAGTCATCGCAACCGGGCCAGTCGAGAGTTGCCTGGAAGAGCCGGCCAAAGCGCCAACGATGGTGGGGATCAGGGCCGCATAAAGACCGTAGTAGGCCGGAACACCGGCGAGCTGGGCATAGGCGAGAGATTGCGGAATGGCGACCAGCGATACGGTGACCCCGGCCACCAGATCCTTCTTGAGCGTGTCTGGGGATAGGGTCCGCCATTTTGCAATGGGGAGACGATGAACCCAGGCATTCATTGTTTTTTCATCGCCTTGTCTTGATCGAGCATCTCTTGAACCTTATCCAGGTTTCCCGCCTCGGCGTAGGCAATTGCCGTAAACAATCGATCCACCCTTCGAAAAAAATGCGTCACCGCTAGTCGCACGGTAACCAGCGGAGAATCGAAACCATGGGTAGTTTCGGAAGGGTATTCCATGAAAGAGGTTGATGCCGAAGATATTCTCATTTGATCGCTCGCACATTAAGGTTGGCTGATGCCGGAACCTCATCACAACAAGCGGTGATTTAAAGGTGCGCGGCCCCGCATCGGCAGGCTGATTTAACTCAAAATTCAACCTGCTTCACATTACGGTGCAATCGTACAATGACAGCCGTCAAGCTTGCGTCAAGGAAACGTCAAGGGAACGTCAAGCAATCGGAGAAGCTTCAAGAATATCCGGCGAAGAACAACTGTGCGGTAGTGCCGCGGCCTTCAGTGCTTTCGATGACCGTCTCCCAGCCGTACCGGTCGCAGATGCGCTTGACCAGAGACAGTCCGATACCAGCACCGGTGCTGGTCGAGCCCTTGAAGTGCCGCTGGAATACTTTGCCAATTTCTTCCTCATGGATTCCTCGGCCGGTATCGGTCACCGTCAAACAGTTGTCGTCCACCTGGATGGAAACTGTGCCGGACTCGGTGTAGGTAAATGCGTTCCGGATCAGGTTGGCTATAACGATGCTCAGGAGCGTGCGCTCGGCGGAAATTCGAGGACGACTCTGGTAATCGATTTCGACATTTGTTGTGGCGCTGACGAGGTAGCGGTGCGCCTCTACGGCATCTCTGACTACGTCGCATACATCGCATTCCTGCTCGACCGGTTCATCCGAAGTTTTTTCCCGCGCCATCAGCAGCAGGGCGGCAGTCAGGTCTATCATCTGCCGGGCTGCACGACCGACCCGCGCAATGCGTTTTTGCTGTTTTTCGTCGAGGTTATCATCCTCCTCCATCAGCTCGACGGCGCCCTGGATAATAGCCAAAGGAGTTCTTAGCTCATGGCTGACATCCGCAGTAAAAGCACGCTCCCGATCCATAAACGCCCGCATCCGCCTGAGGTATCCGTCGAACACCTGGGCGAGCTTGCCGATTTCGTCGTTGGAAAACCCCTTTGCGACATCCAGCGCCTCGTCCTCCGGCCTTGCTTTGTCAACCCGTCGGGCAAGCGTAGCGACCGGCGCGACAACCCGCCCCGCCAGCCACCATCCGATTGCGGCAGAAACCAGCGTCATGATCAGGGCGCCGGCCACCAGGTAAATCAGGAACTGCTCCTCGCGCTGGCGCTGTCGCATCTCATTGAACAGCATGACATAACGCTCATCCCCCCGATCAACGACGGCGACCCGGTAAGGAATATCGGCTAGCGTCAACTGGTGCTTGCCGGGGTTGAGTCTGAGCAGTTCAGGCGGCATGTCTTCCGCGCCCCTTCCCGGCACATGAACATAGCCTCGCACGCTGATCGTGGCAGGTGGCAGAGAGTTCGGGTTGCGCGACCGCCGGGACATATAATCCTCGATTTCCGCCCGCAGCGTTTCGTCCATCAAGCGTTCGCCGAGGTTGTGCGCGGTAAAGAAAAGGCCTAGCGACAAGAGCAGGCTGACCAATGCGCCAAAGCCGGCAAATGTTGATGCCAGCCGGAACCGAAGGCTGTGACGGACGCTAGTCATCGCTGATCTGGTAACCGATCCCCCGCAGGGTTCTGATGAGCGGTTTGTCCGCCTGTTTGTCGATGGCGTTGCGCAGGATGTGAAGGTGCGCCCGCAAGGCGTCGCTGTCGGGAGGCGAGTCGCCCCAGATGCCACGCTCAAGCTCTTCCCGCGGCAACACCCGAGGAGAGTGCCTCATCAGTATCTCGAGGATTTTTAGCGGAATTGGGGGCAATTCTACAGCTCGACCGCCGCGCATCACCTTGAGGGTGCCGGGGTCGAAAGACAAGTCTCCGACTTGAAGCGTGGACGGGCCTTCCCGCACTTGCGCACGCCTGACGAGCGCGCGCAGGCGAGCCTCGACTTCCCGCAGAGCAAAAGGCTTCACCACGTAATCGTCGGCGCCTGCCTCCAGTCCGGCAATCTTGTCGTCCAGCGAGTCGCGCGCCGTGAGCATCAAGACCGGCGTATGCTTGCCGGCTTCCCGCAGTCGCCGGCATAACGTCAGCCCGTCGATGCCGGGCAGCATCAGATCCAGTATGAGAACATCGTACTGATTCGATGCGGCAAGATGAAGCCCGGTGATGCCATCTCCAGCCAAGTCCATGTCATGGCCTTTAGCTTCGAAATAATCGAACATGTTCAGCGCCAGGTCGCGGTTGTCTTCTATCAGCAGAATATTCATCGTAAATTTAAGTATCGCAACTATTCAGCCAAACCCGGCAAAATAATCAATACATGAGTCAAATGAACCGCAGCAGCGAAATTGCCCAGTGCAACCCCAAGTAGATCCAGAGGGAAATTGCAGTGGCACTGTGAACTTCCCGTATGGCTGTCACGAATGTGGACATGCCGCCATCGCCGGTTACGCCAAAATACAGGATTAGGCCGGTCATTGCCATCAGGCTCGCTATCAGCAGTCCAAGCCCTTGCAGCGTTCCGGCCGACACCTGCAGGCGGCCTCTTATAGAACGGTGTGTAGGAGATGGGGATAACCTGCGCTTGAACAGCCATGGATAAAGGACCTTCATGCCGTTGCTGGCGCGCCCGGACAGTTGCCATAGCCAGTGTACGATGAGTAAGGCCAGAACACCCAACCCGCCCATTCGGTGAATCTGAAAGAAAACGTCGCCCATTCCCCCGGTTGGCACGCCTAGCCTGGGCGCATCCATCATCAGGCTGAACATAAGTTGCGCGCTGACGCCAAATGCAAGGCCCGCATGGAGCCAGTAGGTCGTGCGGTCGTACTTCATTCAGTCTTAGCGAGAGGAAAGTTTGTCTGCATTCTGGGGCGGGTGGGCTTTTGCCCACGAGGAGGCCGATACCACGGCATCGGCAATCTGTTTCTGCGACATTTTCCGGGCCAGGATTCTCATATTGTATTCAGCCAAATGGTTGCTATTGGAAGCTGCGACAGCGAACCATTTGTAGGCTTCTACATCATTTTCCGGTGCGCCTCGACCGTTCCAGCACATCATGCCCAGATTGTAGGCGGCACTTGCCAGCGCCTGATCAAGCACCATAGGAAAAACCTTGATCACCTGGGAGCTGTCTTCAGGCGCATGCAAAACCTTTCCGGCCCCCGTCACCAATTCAAATTGCAGCCCCACGGATTTTGGCGCGCTGGCGGCCTTGACATACCATTTAACCGCTTCGGCGTAATTTTTTGGCACGCCCAGTCCGTTCTCGTTGATAAGGCCCAGGTAAAAATTTGGCGCGGCATTACCCTGCGCCGCCGCCTTTTCGAACCAACGTGCAGCAGTGGCATAGTCCTGTTTTGTGCCATAACCATTGGCATACATCACGCCAAGGCCGAACTGCGCTTCCATGTCGCCCTGTTCTGCCGCCTTGAGGAACCATTTAAGCGCTTCTGCATCATCCCTGTTTACCGACGCCCCTGCCTGATAAAGCGCGCCCAGAACAGTCTCGGCGGCGACCGAACCGGTATGGGCTGATGCTTTTAGCTCGGCCAATGCTGCCGGGTTGCCCCCATAAGCCTTCTTCCCCAGTTGCATCGCTTGATGGGAGTCCATTCCCTGTGCAATTGCGGCATCACTTAATACCATCCACGCAATGATTGCCGCAGCAACGGAGAATAATAATGATCTAGTTATCATGGAATTCCTTAACAGTTGCGGGATACTAACAACGTAAGCTGACGGCAAACTGACAACCGGCTTGCCTGGATAATTTATGCTGTTTGACTGAGATGAATTGAGAGGGCTTGCGGAAAAAATCGATAGGTCAGTTTGGGCACTCGGAAAGCATTATCGCCAACCTGGTCAAAAACGGCCTGTCAGATGAAGTCTGAACAACTACGCATTAGGTCGAGGTGGCGTCCCCTTCATTTTCCTGCCTCTCCACCAGCAGGGAGTATAGGCGGCGGCTGTCGGCTCGCAGCACGTTGAACTTGAGGCCGCTGAAAACAACATGTTCGCCACGCTTGGGCATACGGCCGAACTTGCTGACCACCAGCCCGCCCACGGTATCGTAGTCCTCGTCGCTGAATTCTGTTCCCATGATCTCGTTGAAATCCGCGATCTCGGCCTGCGCCTTGACGCGGAAGCGGCCGTCCGGCACGCGGATGATGTTGTCTTCCTGTTCGTCGTAGTCGTATTCATCTTCGATCTCGCCGACGATCTGCTCCAGCACGTCCTCGATGGTGACCATGCCGGCCACGCCGCCGTATTCGTCCACCACGATGGCGATATGGTTGCGGTTGCTGCGGAACTCCTTGAGCAGTACGTTGAGCCGCTTCGATTCGGGGATGTATACCGCCGGGCGCAGCATGTCGCGGACGTTGAATTCCTGGCCGGCGTAATAGCGCAGCAGGTCTTTCGCCAGCAGAATGCCGATAACATCATCCTTGTCCTTGTCGATCACCGGGAAGCGCGAGTGAGCGGTTTCGATGACATAAGGGATGAATTTTTCCGGTGAATCGGCGATGTCCACCACGTCCATCTGGCTGCGTGGGATCATGACGTCACGCACCTGCATCTCGGAAACCTGGAGCACCCCTTCGATCATGGCAAGCGCATCCGCATCCAGCAGGTTGCGCTCGAAAGCGGAATACAGCAGTGCAACCAATTGTTCCCGGTCTTCCGGCTCCCGCAACAGGAGCGTGCCTAATCGTTCAAACCAGGTAGGTTTCGCAGGTTCATCATTCATAATCTAGTAAACGGTAATGGGAAATGGGGGATGAGTACGCATTATACCCATCACCGATTGCTCATCACTCATCGCCCCCATAAGGGTCAGCATAGCCCAGTTTTGTGACAATCTGGATTTCCAGGGCTTCCATCTGCCGCGCCTCTTCGTCGCTTTCGTGATCGTAACCCTGCAGGTGCAGCACACCGTGTACGGTCAAGTGCGCATAGTGCGCTTCGACGGGCTTCTCCTGCTGCACAGCCTCGCGGGCAACCACCGGGGCGCACAGCACGATATCGCCGGCCAGCGGCGACTCCGCGCCGGAAAATTCGTCATCGTATACAAAGGTTAGCACATTGGTCGCGTAGTCCTTGCCGCGATAATCGCGGTTAAGCGCCCGGCCTTCCTCATCGTCGACGATGCGCAGCGCGATCTCGGCATCCTGCCGCAACGCCGCCTTGACCCAGCGACGAAACTGGGCGCGGGTCGGCACATTTTCCGGTTTCGCCACATATTGCACTGAAAGGCTGAGTGCTGAGGTTGTGGTTTTTCGGGTCATGGCTTGCTCAGCACTTTTTTTCGCGCTTTTCATAGGCATTGACGATCTTCTGCACCAGCGGGTGGCGTACCACATCCTCGGCCAGAAAGAAGGTGAAGGCGATGCCGCTGACCTTTTCCAGCACTTGCTGGGCATCCACCAGGCCGCTCTTCTGGCCGCGCGCTAGGTCCACCTGGGTCACGTCGCCGGTAATCACGGCCTTGGCGCCGAAGCCGATGCGGGTGAGGAACATCATCATCTGTTCCGGCGTGGTGTTCTGCGCCTCGTCGAGAATGATGAAGGAATGGTTCAGGGTGCGTCCACGCATGTAGGCCAGCGGGGCAATCTCGATCGCGCCGCGCTCGAACAGCTTGCCCACCTTGTCGAAACCCATCAGATCGTAGAGCGCGTCATACAGGGGGCGCAGATAGGGGTCCACCTTCTGGGCCAGATCGCCGGGCAGAAAGCCGAGCCGTTCGCCCGCCTCCACAGCCGGGCGCACCAGCACGATGCGTTTCACCAGATCGCGCTCGAGGGCATCCACCGCGCTAGCCACCGCAAGATAAGTCTTGCCGGTGCCGGCCGGGCCGATGCCGAAGGTGATGTCGTGCTCCTGTATCTTGCACAGATACACGTTCTGGCGCGGGGTGCGGCCGTGCAGGTCGCTTTTGCGCGTCATCAGCACCGGCATGGCCACCCCTTCCTGTTCGGCGTGGCTCGCGTTCGCCACCTCGATCAGGCCGAGCTGGACATCCTCGACAGCAAGATGAGTGCGGGAACGTTCGTAGAAATTTTTCAGCGCCTCCACGGCCAGACGCGCCTGGCGTTGCTCTCCATGCACGGAAAAGTGCTCGCCACGGCGAGAAATGGTCACGTCGAGAGCGGTGGAAATCTGCTTCAGATTTTCATCCAGCGCGCCGCACAGGTTGGCGAGGCGGACATTGTCCGCAGGGGCAAAAGAAATATCGAGGGATATTGGAGTCACAGGAGCAGCCTTATTCGAGTACGACGATTTCGCCGCGCAAAGTATGGGGGGAAACTGCAGTAATGGTGACGTTGACGAACTGTCCGATGAGACGCGGATTGGCCTTGAAATTGGTCACCCGGTTGTTGTCGGTGCGCCCCATCAGTTCGGTTGCATCTTTTCTGGAAACTCCTTCCACCAGGATGCGCTGCACCGTGCCAACCATTTTCCGGTTGACGATCTGTTCCTGCTCATCGATTTTTTTCTGCAGCTGCCGCAGCCGCTCCTGCTTCACTTCGAACGGCGTGTCGTCGGCCAGCTCCGCCGCCGGCGTGCCCGGGCGCGGACTGAAAATAAAACTGTAGCCCATATCGAAGCCGACATCATCAATCAGCTTCAAGGTCGCCTCGAAATCGGCATCGGTTTCACCGGGAAACCCGACGATGAAATCCGAGGAAAGGGAAAGGTCCGGCCGCACCGCGCGCAGCTTGCGCACCAGGGACTTGTATTCGAGCGCGGTGTAGCTGCGCTTCATTGCCGCCAGCACCCGGTCAGAGCCGCTCTGGACCGGCAGATGCAGGCCGCTGGCCAGCTTGGGCACTTCGCCGTAGACATCAATCATGCGCTGGGAAAATTCAACCGGATGGGAGGTGGTAAAGCGCAGGCGCTCGATGCCGGGCACATCGGCCAGGTAATGCAGCAAATCGGCCAGGTCGGCGGTTTCCCCGTCGTGCATCGCGCCGCGGTAAGCATTGACGTTCTGCCCGAGCAGGGTGACTTCCTTCACCCCCTGCTCGGCCAGTTGCGCCACCTCGGCGATCACATCGTCGAAGGGGCGGGACACTTCGTCTCCCCGCGTATAAGGCACGATGCAGTAGGTGCAGAATTTGCCGCAACCTTCCACCACCGAGACAAACGCGGTCGCGCCATCCACCTTGGCCGCCGGCATATGGTCGAATTTTTCGATTTCAGGAAAAGACACATCCACCTGGGGCAGGCCGCTTTTGCGCCGGGCATCGATCATCTGCGGCAGGCGGTGCAAGGTCTGCGGGCCGAACACCAGATCCACATAGGGGGCGCGGCCGACGATGGCGCTGCCTTCCTGGCTCGCCACGCAGCCGCCGACGGCAATCAGCAAATCGGGGTTGTTCTGCTTCAGGGGGCGCCACCGGCCGAGCTGGTGGAAAACCTTCTCCTGAGCTCCCGCTCGCACCGAGCAGGTGTTGAGCAGGATAACGTCGGCATCCTCGACGCGCAGCGTGATTTCCATGCCTTGAGCAGCATTGAGCACGTCAGCCATCTTCGCCGAGTCGTACTCGTTCATCTGGCAACCGAAGGTTTTAATGAAAAGCTTTTTGGCCACGCAGAAAACCTAACGGACATGGCGAGAAGTATCGCCCCGAATTATGAGATCACTTCTCGCCGTGTCCGTTCCCTCTCTCCTACCTCTCCCCCAGAGGGGGAGAGTGATGAAGTATCGCTTCGCGATGCTCACGTTACGGGCTCATCCCCGCTGCTTCTTCAGGAGTGGGCAGCCATATCTTGATCAGAAAGCCGCCCGGATCGAGCTGATAGAACACCTTGGCGCTTTGCGGCAGCTGGTTGGGGACAATGCTGCGGTTGAACGTATCGTAAATACGCGCGCCGGGCGCCAGCCGGTAGACTTCCCCACCGATCTTCACTTCCGGGTAGTTATGGCCGTTGATCTGCCCGACTTGCACGTTTTGCGGCAAGAACCTGCCGGCATGAGCGGCCAGGGCGAACAACATGAGGACAAGAAATAAAAAATGCTTCAGCATAAATACACGATAGCACACAACCAAACGGTGGTGATAGTTGCCGCCAGGTTGGCATGAGAGGAAAGTGGTGGTGATAGGTGGATTTGAACCACCGACCCCAGCGTTATGAGTGCTGTGCTCTAACCGACTGAGCTATATCACCAGATAAATCGAAGGATGCGAATTCTGACTTTTTATCGTCCGTTTGTCAAGATTGATCCGCCATCGTTCATTCACGCCCGGAAAATCCAAAATCGCCTTCCCATTTCCCGTGCCGAAAGTCGATTTTCAGCCAATGCGGCACGAAGGCCGCCGGGTTCTTGATCTCAAAATCGGACAACGGAGCTTCCGCATTGTCTCTATCGATCTTGCAGGATTTCGTCATCACCGGCCTGAATGCCACCGCCAGATGTTGGTTAACCGGAAGGAATTCACGGCTGTGGGCCTGGTTGCCAAAGCGCACTTTCTTGCGGATCAGGCAACTGAAATACAGTTCCATCTCCACCGTCAGCGGGCCCATCCGGCTTGCCATCGCCGACTCGGCGGCATCGCTCCATTCCACGCGCACGGTCTTGTTGAATATTTCCACGGTTGAGTGCATCTAAATCCTTCCGCATAAAAAAACAGTGGAGCGCCGGAGTTTCCGGACACTATCTGGAATCGAACAAATGAGACAGCTCCCTGTTCAACAGCGTAGCGTCACCCAGGTTAAGCTCCGCCAGACGTCGCAGGCTGGTCAGGCTGTCCACGTCGATTTGGCGGCATTCGATTCCGACATGCGGGCCTTCCTGATGTACCACCACGCCTTCCATCACGATGGCCTCCCCAGCTCTGCCCAGATCGAGCTTCAACCGACATGCCTTTCCACGAAGGGCGGCCACAGGCTGCAACAACCCCATCAGAGCGCCCTTGAGAGCGATATCCAGCAAATGCGCCGGGTGCACCTCCTGTCCCAGATGGAGTTGAACGTTTGCATGAAAGGAAATACGGGAAAAGCGACGCTGGTCGCTGTCAGATGCCAACTTCATGGTAAGCCTCCGGTAGCACGATACTTGATGGATGATGTGGCAGCCATGCCATCTTGATGATAGTCGACAATCGGCCGCCTTTCAGGAATTTTCAGCTGATTCTGGCATCCGGAAAACTACCATTTCAACAACCTCTTCCCCATCCACCAGCCGGCAAGGCCAATGCCCAGCATGGGCAGGTAATGCCACTGGATGACGTGGATGATCGAATCGTTCAACTCATGCAGCCGCAGCCACAAGGCGCCGATACTGAAGGCGAAAAGCAGCGCGATACTGCCCGCCCATCGATAATGGGTGCTGGCGAATCGGCGCATAGCCAAGAACGTCCAGACTGCCGGCAAGAGCGAAAACAGGGTGATGCTGGCAGTGCATTCGAAATCGTGCACGGGCAGCGGCGCAGGCGGCACGTCGGCGCGCCAGGCAAAAAACAGGACGATCACGAAAATGGCAAACAGGCCAGCCGGAGCCAGAGCCGCCTTGCGCATCTGGTGCAGATCGGGAAAGGCCAGCACCGCAGCACTCAGCGACGTGGCGATGAAGATGAGGGTGAGGGAGACCAGTTCAGCAACGAACCACGGCTCATGGAGCTTTTGCATCAAGTCCGGGCGCAGTCCGGAAATCCACAAGGACGCCACGAGATACACTGCCGCCCCCGCCACCCATCCCAGGCTCAGCATGAGCGGATGGGGAGCCGGCTTCACCGGAGTGGCATCCCGGGCCAGGCTGTCAACCAGTTCTTCGATGTTTGCCATTATCTTTTTATCTTTCCAGTATCTTTCTCAATATCTTGTAGGCTCGATGCGCGGCTACTTTAACCGCAGACTCTTTCATGCCGATCTTTTCAGCCACCTCTTTGGCGGTATAACCCTCCTGGTGCATCATCTGCAGGATGGCAGCCTGCTTGGGCGGAAGTTTTTCAATTTCCCCACTGATAGATTCGTAGCTGATGTCGGATTTGGTTACAGGCTCCTGCAAATCATTTTCCACCTCGGACAGTTCGACGGCGTGGCGCAGGTGGTCGGCATAATGCGCGCGCAAATAATCCTGCAAACGAAACGTGGCGATCGCATAGACCCAGGGCTTGTAAGGCCGCTCGCCATCGTAGGTATGCCGCGCCTTGTGGATGGAAATCAGGATTTCCTGCAACAGGTCGTCCACCTCGCTGCCGGAATTAAGTCGCCTGGCCAGAAACGGACGCAGAAAGCGCGCGGTTTCCTGCAGCAGAACCGCATAGGCACGCTTGTCCCCGCTCAGGGACAGCTTCATCAGCGCTTCAAAATTTTCCGTTTTATCCGTCATTAAAGTTCAATCTAGAAACCTCAGTTGGACGGTGTGGAGTGTGCAATTTTTGGGGTGTAGGGCAAGGCACAACGACGCGGAATGGTCGTTCCATTCCAAGGAGATGTAACGCCGCCATGCGCCACAAAAATCGTGCAATCTGCACCGTAGCAGACTTAACCAACCGGGTAAAACGGTAAATCATAAAGAAGTTTATCGGAATCACGGTTTAAATATCCAGCCAAGCGGTCAACTGAGGTTTCCAGGTTAAATGTAACCTTTTTCCGGGACCGTCCGAATAGGCCAGTACACGGGGCGGCAATGAAATCTGCGGCCAATTAATTCCCCGTGATGTTTGGCTTTCGACATAACCAGTTGCAATGATGCCACTTATTTAAAATAGGAGATTCAAATGAACAAAATTTCTTCCGCACTACTCGCACTCAGCCTGTTGAGCACAGCCAGCCTCACGTTCGCCATGGAGCCGATGGACAAGAGCGGCGCCATGGAAAAGGACGCCATGAGCAAGGATGCCATGAAAAAGGAACCCATGGCCAAGGAAGGCGTAATGATGAAAGTGGAGCCGAAAAAAATGAAAAGGCAGAAAGACAAGATGGAGCAAGGCGGCAGCATGGCCATGGAACCCAAGAAATAAGCCAAGGCAGTTCTATTCTGCGTGCTCCCGTCCCGGAAAGGGGCGGGAGCACAATCCCCAACGGCTCACTCTTTAAAGTTATTTAGAAGATAAAAATGCCAGTCGCCATCGGGTCACCCACATTCTCCAGCGCTATATGCAGCGGCACTTCAACCTCAGGCCTCGAAGCCCAGCTGACCCGCCACCAGAAAGCACTGTCCGAGCAAGTCAACTGCAGCTCCGCCAAGACCCCCGAAGGCAAAGCCGCGATCGCGGACATATCGAACAAAATCAGCACGGTCAAAACGCGCATCGAAGAGATTGCAAACACCCAACCCAGCCGCTATTCAACCACGCTTATTGCAACAGACGTCAACAAAACAAATGAAGCGGCAGCAAAATCCGGCGTCGGTGCAGCTTTGGCGCCGAAGTCAGCCGATGCGACTGTGGGCAGTCGATTGGATGTGTTTGCCTGATCGGTTTCAGGAAAAATTAATTGAAAGCATGCGCGGCGCAATAGCCGGTCACGTTTCAGAAACAGGGTGAAGCCCACCCTGTGCGACCTTCAGGGTGTGGGTTCCTTGGGCGGCCGTTTATGGAATTTCTTGGGCGGTCGTTTGCCCTGCTCGCCAGCACCGGGCCTGGGCTGTCCACCAGATCTGGGCTGACCGGCTGGCCTGGATGGACCGGCTGATCTGGGTTTGCCGGCGGATGCAGGTGCGTTCCGGCGAGCGACTGGCTCATGAGTTTCCGCTCGATTCGCGGCAGCCAGAGTAATCTCCAGTTCGTTGAGCTCATCCCACTGGGCGTCGGTTCGCAGCCGCTCCGGGATAGCCAGAAGCTCTTGCTGGCGGCGACGCGGGGAAATCGGTTCCTGTTCATTCATATCGGCATTATCTCACTATCACCCCACAGAGTGAATTATCGCTTTCGTAAAGGGTCCAGCAGCGCAGATAGACCATTGTGATCCAGCTCCTGCATCAGCGCCAACAGACGGCCGATTTCGCCGGAGGGAAAGCCTTCGCGGGCAAACCAGTTAAGGTAACTTCCCGGCAGATCGGCAATCAGGTGGCCCTTGTACTTGCCGTAAGGCATGACGCGGGTCACCAGGAGCAGCAAATTTTCGGAATTCATCGCCATCTATCGGCCCGGCGCGCTTCAGCGCAATCGAAGTGCGCTGTAAAAAATGCTTGAGGTACGTATTGTGCCTTGTTCTGTGATGAGCTTCAAATGTTCGCTTTGATTCTGGTCTGCCTGTAAAATTCAGGCCCTGACTTCAACACCCCATGCTCTTACAGGAGACCGGAGACGGTTTTCCTCTTACCAGCGGCTCGCGTCTACGCGAGCCTGACGCTGATCCACGAATGAATGTTTTTACTGTCAGATGTCGCCTATGAACCCGAATAGCCGCTCGAATTTCACCCCTTCCATCCTCAAAATCTGCATCCTGAGCGGCCTGACCGTTGCCCTGGCCTTGGTGCCCGAGGCCATTGCCTTCGCCTTCGTGGCTCACGTCCACCCGCTCGTCGGTCTCTACGCCGCCTTCATCATGGGCCTCATCACCGCCGCTTTCGGCGGCCGGCCCGGCATGATATCCGGCGCCACCGGCGCGCTGGCGGTAGTGATGGTGGCCCTGGTGGTTCAGCATGGCGTGGAATATTTGTTCGCCACCGTGGTCCTGATGGGCGTGCTGCAAATCGCTTTCGGCCTGTTGAAGCTGGGCAAGTTCATCCGCATGGTGCCGTTTCCGGTCATGCTGGGTTTCGTCAACGGCCTCGCCGTCGTGATCTTTCTGGCGCAGCTGGGACACTTCAAAACGCCCGGGCCGGACGGCACCCTGGTCTGGATGTCAGGCATGCCGCTCTACACCATGCTGAGCCTCATCGCGCTGACCCTGGCCATCATCTACCTGCTGCCGCGCCTGACCAAGGCCATCCCCTCCACTCTGGCTGGTATCGTCGCAGTTTCGCTGCTGGTGATCTTCGCCGGCATCGACACCAAAACCGTGGGCGACATGGCTTCCATCGAAGGTGGCCTGCCGCAGTTCCACTTGCCGCAGGTGCCGCTGTCCTGGGAAACACTCAGGATCATCTTCCCCTACAGCCTGATACTCGCCGCCATCGGGCTGATCGAATCCCTGCTGACGCTCAACCTGATCGACGAAATGACCGACACCCGCGGCATGCCCAACCGGGAATGCATGGCCCAGGGCTCCGCCAACGTCGTCACCGGTTTCTTCGGCGGCATGGGCGGCTGCGCCATGATCGGCCAGAGCATGATCAACGTCAGCAACGGCGCCACCCAGCGCCTGTCCGGCATCGCCGCCGCGCTGTTCCTGCTGACCTTCATCCTGTTCGCTTCGCAGTGGATCGAGATGATCCCGCTCGCCGCGCTGATCGGCCTGATGTTCATGGTCTCGGAAAAAACCTTCGAATGGGGCAGCCTCACCACCATGCGCAAGGTACCGCGCAGCGACACCTTCATCGTCATCGCGGTCACCCTGATCACCGTGTTCACCGATCTGGCCATCGCCGTGGTCACCGGCGTGATCATCGCCGCCCTAGTGTTCGCCTGGCAGCATGCCAAGCACATCAACGTGCAGACCTATCTCGACGACAAAGGCTGGAAAATCTACGAGCTGGAGGGTTCATTGTTCTTCGCCTCGACGGCGGAATTCCAGACCCTGTTCACGCCGAAAGACGATCCCGACGAAGTGGTGGTGGAATTCCGCCGCGCCCGCGTCATCGACCATTCCGCCATCGAGGCCATCGACAGCCTCGCCAGCCGCTACCAGCAGGCCGGCAAGCGCCTGCACCTGCGCCACCTCAGCCCGGATTGCCTGGAGGTGCTGACCAACGCCAAGGACATGGTGGAAATCAACATGGGAGAAGACCCCCATTACCACCTTGCGGACAACAAGCTGGGGTAATCCGGCTATGCGTATAAATCAGGCCGGAACGACGGACTAAAATCCGGTGTATTTCATTAATATTCAATTAGTTGTCAAGTCAACGTAACAATAAAACCGTAGCGAATGATCTATTTGACTGCAATGCCATCGGTAGTGACAGGTAACATGTGACCCTGAACAGCCAGTCATGGCCTGCTCATCGAATTTCCGTTGTAAATCGTAAAGCGGTCATACAGCTCCAGCCATCCGGCACTTTCTAGCAAAACTGAGGCATACACCAAATGAAATAAATACATATTGCATGTCAAGGAAGGCCCAACTACTACACCACCTACTCAAGAAAGCTGATCTAGAAGTTCCTCTACTGCTTGATATGCGGTACTCAGCCGGTCAAGTCCACTACGGGCTTGGTTAATCTCTCCAGCCTGGTGCAGGTGCATCAATTCATTGCCGATACGATGCAACTCTTCATGGGAGTGCTCCAATCGCTTGAGCCACTCCGGGTCGAACTCATTATCCTGTCTGGCGTGCTCTGTCCAACGGCCGCAGTGGCATTTCTCCTTCAGCATGATGGGCCAGCGCAGATCTGATTCATCATTTGCAAGCAGGGATTTTTTTACCCGTTCCAGCCAATGGTTGGATTCGATCCGGAGTAATTGCACCTGTGCGTCTCTAGGCGAGAGCGGCACACTGGCAGTGGCTTTCCATTCCTCCGGAATTTCGTAGAGTTGCAGCCAGGCCAGTAGGGAACCGGGTGGCATGGGGCGCGCAATACCATAGCCCTGGGCAAAGGTACACCCCATGTTCAAAAGTATGAGTCCATGTTCCTTGGTTTCCACGCCCTCGGCGATGACCTCACGCCTGAACGCCTTGCTCAGCGCAAGCACCGCTTCCACGATGGCGTAGTCGTCTGGATCTGCGATCATGTCACGCACGAAACTCTGGTCCACCTTGACGATGGAGACATCCAGGTTACGGATGTGGGTCAGCGAAGAATAACCAGTTCCAAAGTCATCCAGCGCAAATTTTATGCCGAGCCGGTGATGGCAGTCACTGATCACCCTGCTTACCAAAGACAGATCTTCCATCACGCTGCTTTCCAGCACTTCCAGTTCCAATTGCTGGGGAGAAATATCCGGGTATTGGGCAAGCAATGTCTCAAGATGCATCAAGAAATCTTCTCCCTGCAAGTGACGAGGTGAGATATTGACGCTTATTTTGATCTCCAGCCCTGATTCTTTCCAGGCTGCCATTTGACGCAACGCCTCTTCGATCACCCAGTTGCCAACCTTGATCTCCAAAGACGTGCCTTCGATCGCCGGCAGGAAATCCAAGGGCGGCACCAAGCCTCGTTGGGAATGGTTCCATCGGATCAAAGCTTCCGCACCGACCACTTCCCCGGTCCTCATGTTCACCTTCGGCTGATAGTGCAGGCAGAATTCACGCCGGGCAAAGGCTTCTTCGATAATGTGTAATTGATTGCGATAGCTTTGCACCTGCATGTCATGCTCGGGATCGAACAACTGGAAATGATTGCGCCCACCTAGCTTGGCCTGGTACATGGCATGGTCGGCGTGGCGCAATAACGTGTCCGGCTCGGACTCGTCCAGCGGGTAGATGGTCACACCGCTACTGGCGCCAAGGGTGATGATATGGCCATCAATAACGTAAGGCTGGGCGATGGCTTGGTGAATTCGCTCAAGCGTATTGAAGCATTGCTCGACCGTATCCAGCCCCCCCAGCAAAAACGCAAACTCATCCCCACCCTGCCGTGATACCGTATCCTCCTCGCGCATGGATGACTTGATGCGCCGAGCCAATTCGATCAGCATCTGGTCGCCTGCTTCATGGCCATATGTATCGTTGACCTGCTTGAAATTATCCAGATCGAGATAGCACACCCCCAGCAGGGATTTGTCACGTTTGCAGTGGTTAATTGCCTGTTTGAAACGATCTGCGAACAATACCCGATTGGGCAGTTGAGTGAGGGCATCATAATGCGCCATCAGCTCCAACGTCTGCTGTTGTTGCTTGGCCTGGGTGATATCGGAGAACAGGCCGACATAATTTACGGCGTTGCCATGTTTGTCACGCAGGGCGGAAATGGTGAGGTGCGCCGCATACACCACGCCGTCATTCTTGCGGTTCCACAACTCTCCTTGCCAATAGCCTTCCTCGGCGAGCGATTGCATCATAAAAGTGTAGAATTCTGGGGGCTGCCTGCCTGAATTAAATATGCTCAGGTTCAGGCCAATGGCCTCCTCACGCCCATAGCCCGTGATCCCGCAGAAGGCCGGATTGACGTCAATAATGTTGGCGCTGGCATCAGTGATCACGATGCCTTCGTGGGCCTCGGCGAATACGCGAGCGGAGAGCTGGAGTTTTTCTTCTGCGACTTTTTGCACGGTGACGTCGATACAGATGCCCGTCATGCGCGCTGCTTTGCCATGCTCATCGTAGGTCGTGTTGCCAAGCGCCTGGATCCAGCGCGTCTCGCCGCTTCCAAGAACAATTCGGTATTCACTGAAGAGCGCTATGTGATCACGAATTGAGTCTGTAATACGATCTTGTGCTGCTTGCAAATCACCTGGATGCAGCACAGCTAGCCAGGTGTCGAAGGTAGCCTCAGCTTTATCGGGATCCATGCCAAATAACAGGAAAAGCTCATTCGACCAGGAGAACTTGTTGGTTGCCATGTCCCAGTCCCATGTGCCGGCACCCGCAGCGCGTAGCGCAAGGGATAGCCGTTCGTTGGCACGCACGAGGGCAGCCCCGGCGTGCTTGCGCTCCGTGATGTCACGTGTCACGCCAAGCAGCGCGATAATATTTCCGTTTGCGTTGCACAGTGGTGTAGCATGGGTTTCCAGCCAGCGCTGCGAGCCCTTTCTACCCAGGATGGGGAACTCCAAAACACCGCTGTTGCCAGCGAAAATGGATTTATGAAATTCGACGAATGATCTGCGATGACCGGGAAGAATAAATTCCTGCAAGCCAAATTTTCGTGCCTCATCCAGGTTGTCGACCTCCAACATGGAAAGACCAGCCTTGTTCATTTGGAGAATTTCTCCAGTTAGCGCCACCACTTTCACGCACTCGGGTTCGTTCTCGAAGATGGCGTTGAGAAAATTGTTCTGCTCTTTGATCGTTTCCAGGGCTTGCTTGAGACTGGTAATGTCCTGGATCACAGCAATGAGGCATTGCTCATTCTGAATTTCAACGATTTCGGCGGAGACTAGGCAGGTAACTTGATTTGTTTTTGTCCTAAAAAGAAGTTCTAAATCGAGAACTCGCCCTTTCTCAGTCAACTCAGCGATAAAATTGGCGCGGTCAACAGGGTTTTCCCAAATTCCCAATTCAACTGTTGTACGTCCAACAGCTTCTTCACGGGTATAGCCGGTGATACGACTAAAGGCATCATTGATTTCAATGATTTTTCCATCGGAAATTTTGGTGATTGAAATTGGATTGGGAGAGTTGTGAAATGTTTTTGAAAACTTTTCTTCACTGATACGTAAAACCTCTGCTGCCACTTTGCGCTGATTTTCCCGGTCGAAATTGTCTAGCGCAAACGAGATATCCTGCGACAATGCATCAAAGAGGCTGATCATTTCATCATCAAAAGCGTCCTTGTTTTCATGGTAAACGCTGAATACAGCGAACGGTCTGCCTGCCTTTGGTAAGGGGAAAGTGGCACTTGCCCCCCAACCGTATTGAGCCGCGTGTTCATGCCAGGGCGCTGTTACTGCGCTCAATTTGAAGTCGTTGGTGATTACGTTGCGAGATTCGCGGAAAGCGATGGCGGTTGGTCCGCACCCTTCGGTTACATCTTCCTGTGAGGAGATTTCAAGCCCTTCGAGATACTCCACCCCCGTCCCATAGCTCACTACCGGCTCAATCATGCCGTTTTCTGTGTTGAGTTTGCCAATCCAGGCCATCTTCAGGCCACCGAAGTCGACTGCCATGCGGCATACCAACGGAAACAGTGTGGACTCGTCATCCATCCGCACAATCGCCTGGTTGATTTCACTCAGCGCTCGATAGAGCTTTGTCAGCCGGTCATGCCGCTTTTCTGCCAGTTTTCTGTGAGTAATATCGCGTATGAGCCCGAAGACAGTCTTCTTGCCATCAATTAAGCTCACGCAAATACGGGCTTCTACTGGGAAAATCGTGCCATCTTTACGCCTGTGACAGCCGAATACTGAAATCGATTCCCCATACTGAGCTTTCGCCCAAACCGCTTTGACAGCTGCCAGATCGAAATCCTGCTCTACGTCCAGGACAGTCATGCCCAATAATTCTTCACGCGAATATCCCAGGCTTTTACATGCCTGTTTATTCACATCGGTAAATTTCCCATCCAGGTCATGTGCGAAGAATGCATCGGGTGCTTCCTCCAGGAATGCTCTGAATTTGTTTGAACTATCCATGGCTTTGCGATATGCCCGATAAGATGTGATTCAGGAAAATTACAAGTTTTTCTTGGTCAGCTATTTGACCACGATATTCATCGAGTAAAAACTGCACCGCTAGGAAGGTCATGCCTCAGCATTAGAGTAGCTTATTACGAAGCTTAGTAAAAAATCATGAAAAATCAAAATATTGATGTCTTGAGTTTTTAGGAGGCGAGTCTTTTCGGATCATATTCTCTAAATATGGCGAGAATAGTTATCTGGCAAATTCGAAAAAACACAGTTAAATCACTAACCACACGCTCAACAGTGACGCCGCCCTGCCAGGCTGCCCACTATCTTCGTTCGCTACACTTCCTAAGCGCAGGTTAGCGCAACGTTAAACGACAGCTTTTCAGCACTAACCCGCCATTGGGTAGTGATCCATGAATGTCCGAAACTGGCACTTAGCAGAAGTTTATGACGTGACAAATTCGACGAGTATCAGCGAGTGATGTCTTGATAATATCGATAATAAACAGCAAGTAATTAAAACTGGACGCCATCAGCGCACCCATAACAGATACAAACAGGTTATGGCTACAGCCCCAAGGGTGGCGATAACGCCCAGCAACAATCGCCGCTGCAATCCCACCGCCTTGATCAGCTGGGAATTCTGATCGGCCAGCGCCTTGATCAGTTCGGCAGACGACACCATTTCCCGCTGCAAATCCGCGACATCGGCTTCGAGTGAATACACCCGCAACTTAACGGCCGCGATGGCCCGTTCATCGGGCGTAAGCTCGTGTTCAATTTCAGCGTTGTCCGCAGTGGACGGCGCTTTTTTCTTGCCCACGACTTTCCAGAGCTTCTTGGCGCCGTCAACAACCAGCGGGGCATTGCTCACAACGTCAGCCCATGGGACCAGCTTCAGTGCGGCGAACAAGCTTATTGCCATGGTTCATCTCTCCTGTAATGGGGTTGCCTGATGCTTCGACTCCGGGCGGCAGTCAGCGTTCGTTTCGGCCTGGCTCGTAAGCTTCATACTGAGGCAAGTCGCCGCTGATCTCTTCCCAGTTGGCCTTCGACGTGGCGAATATATGAGCCACAGACCGTTCCTCGATATCCGAATCAATAGTGCCGAGCCGCACGCGGACATCCTCCGGCCTTGATTCCGACTTGCTCAGGATCGGGGAGCCGCAGATCTTGCAGAAGAATTTTGTCTGTCCCGGCGTGGACTCATAACCCGTGAGCGCATCCTCCCCGGAGGTTATCCTGAAGCCGGAGGCCCTGACGATGCCGTTTGTGGCGAAGGCACTACCCTGGGCCTTGCGGCATTGAGAGCAATGGCAATAAACGATGTTGCGTATCGGGCCCTCGATTTCGAATCGGACAACCCCGCAAAGACAGCCACCTCTATACATATCAGCTCCTCTGTAAAGCCGGTTCGCCAAGAACGTCCTGCTCTCCGGTCCGCCGTGCGATGATCACGGCCCCGCAGGAATCGCTGAATACATTCCCCGAGGTACGGCACATGTCCAGCACGCGGTCCACCGCCAGAATAATGGCGATGGCGACCAGGCTGGCCGAGGGAATGGCAGCCACGCCGATGGAGGTGACCAGCGCCATCAGCACGATGGTGAATTGCTGCACGAAACCCAGTTCGATGCCATACGCCTGGGCAATGAACATCGCGGCCACGCATTCATACAAGGCCGTGCCATCCATGTTGACCGTCGCGCCCAGCGGCAACACAAAGCTGCTGGTACGATTGGAAACCCCCGCCTCTTTTTCCACGCATTCCATGGTGAGAGGTAGCGTGGCAGCCGATGAACTGGTGGAAAATGCAGTCAGCAGAGCTGGCGCCATGGCGCGGTAGTGGCGCAGCGGGTTGACCCGCCCGACAAAGAACAGCAGCAAGGGCAGCACCACCAGAAAGTGCACCGCCAGCCCCGCCAATACGCTGATGAAGAACCACGCCAGCGGCACAAAGGCGGAATAGCCGGTGCTGGCCACCACCTTGGCGACCAGCCCGAAAATGCCGATCGGCGCGAACTGCATCACCCAGTCGGTGATTTTCATCACCACCTGGAAAAACCCTTGCCAGAAGTTGTACATGCTTTCCGCGTAGGCTTCCTCGATCTTGGTCATGAAGTAGCCGAACAACAGGCTGAAGAAAATCAGCCCGAGCATCTGGCCATCCGCAGCCGCCGCAATCACGTTGGTGGGCACCATGCGCAGGAACACCCCGACCAGATCGCCGGTGCCTTTGCCTTCTACCTTGGCGACCACGTCGTTGACATTCTCCGACATCCCGAGCAGGTGCTTTGCCGGTTCGCCGTCCACCATGCCCGGCGCCACCGTGTTGACGATGACAAGCCCCACCAGAATGGCCAGCAGGCTGGTCGTCAGGTAATACAGCAGGGTCTTCAGGCCCAGTCTGCCGAATGCGCCGCCCGAGCCAATACCCGCGATGCCGACGATGATGGACGACACCACCAGCGGCACGATCAGCATCGTCAGGGCATTCAGGAACAGCGTGCTGATAAAGTCGAACACGGCATAAAAGCGCACGCCCAGCAGTTCCCCACTGGTTCCCGCCAGCAAACCGGCAATAACGGCCAGCACTAGCGCGATGAGGATTTGCCAGTGCAGTTTCAGTTTCATCATCCCTGGGGCACCTGTATGAAAAAAATTGGTGAATGCAAGCATATCCTAACCTAACCTGCAAAATGACTTAAAATCACCCTTTCCGATAACGACCACGAAGTGACAGCATGAGCGAAAACAACCCAGAGTCCGACCCATATGCCTACATGGCCGGGCTGCAAGACGGCCTGACCGAAGCCGAGAAAGCCGAATTCGAGCAACAGTTGCGCGAAAAGCAGCTTCAGCTGGAGCGCTGTTCAGGCGCCGACACGCTGGAACATGCCCGGCTGCAACTGGATATCGCCGAACTTCTGGTTTTGCTGGAGCGTAAGGAAGAAGCCTGGAATCTGGCGCGGTCGGCTTTTGATACCGCATTGAAAAATGAATCATGGCAAGATGCCGTGGAAGCGTGCAACGTACTTTACCAGACCGAACAGACCGCCTCGATTCCCGCCCTGGGCATGGGCGTCTGGCTGGCGGTGACTTTCCCAGTTACGCCTGAACTCACCTATGCCATGCTCGACCATGTCGTCACCGAAACGCCCAGCCATTCGGATGGCGCAGCGCTCGCTGCCGTCACCACGCGCTATGTAATCGACCTGCGCGCTAACGATGAAGAGCACGGAGACTGGAGCCTGCTGGCGAATAACCTCATCGCTCGCGTTGCCGCACGCCACAGCAATGTACAGGATCAACAGGCGCTGAATGCGTGGATGGACAAGCTGGGCCTACGCGATCCGCAGGTATTTCTGCCGCGGCTGAGTCAGGTGGTGAATGCCATCGTCGGTGACGCATGGTGGTTTGACCGTAACGAGCTGCGCGATAAATTACCTGATTAATCGCTCCGGGCGTTGGGTGTGGTGAAGACGGGGACGGCTATGGAGTAAAGGCGAAAGATAAATCTGGGCACTATGTTGAGGTAATTCAAGCAGTCAGCAGCTTCTGAAATACTACACATATCCGTTTGCGCCTCAAACCGACCCACAAATCCACTCCGAAGCAGACGTTTGCCCTTGCGAACCCATCTGGCTCGCTTTCCGGCGCTTTACTTCAATGGCAATGCGCGAAAGCCTCAGAACTTGATGGCCGAAAAAACTTTCTGCGCCAGCGCACCAGTGGCTTGCAAGGGGTTCTCGCGTATCGCTTTTTCTTGTTCGGCCATCATCAGAAACAGGCCATCCATGGCTTTGCGGGTGATGTAGTCATCCAGCTTGGTGTCACGCTCGTCTACCAAACCTAGCTTTGCGCCTTTGCCAGCGAATTGGTCATATTTCTCTGCCAACTTCACTTTCTTCATCGACTTGTTCACGATGGGCTTGAATTTTTCAGTCAGTGCGGCTTCGGTGTTTTTGCGGAAATATTGGGTGGCCGAGTCGTTTCCACCAGTCAAAATTCCCTTGGCATCTTCTACCGTCATTTTTTTCACGGCGCCTGTCAGCAGGTTCTTTGCTTCCGGCACGGCAGCCTCGGCGGCGCGATTCATCGATGTAGTCAGGTCGTCCGCGTAGCTGCCCATGCCGAATTTGCGCAGCAGGCTATCGGCTTTTTGCAGGCTTTCAGGCAACGGGATGCGTACTTTGTCGTTACCCAGAAAGCCGTTTTCTTTGGCGAGGCTGGCAACGGCCATTTCCGCACCTTGCGTGAGCGCTTGCTTCAGGCTGCCCACTTGGTCTTTGTTGCTAAAACCAGCCAAGCCGGCCGATGACGCAGGCGCAGCAGTGGGTTGTTGTGCCGCAGGTGCGGCGGCAGGTGCCGTGTTCTTTGGGATGGCGTCGCCCAATTTATTTAGCGTGTCTTTGTTGACCAGGTCTCCCAGATCAAGAGCGTTGGCCGAGGTGATAGCCAGTGCAGCGAATGCGACAAGAACTCTACGAACAAAGTGATGTAGCAACATAGTCTATCTCCTTGGTGACCATTGGCCTGAATATCCAACACTTCAGTCAAGGGCGTGACTGTAAGCCGCCGCCCATTGAACGGATTGTTCTTAGGCTCGTTCGTTGGTACAGATTATTTCTTAAGTAAATCTCGGATTTCTGTAAGCAGAACCTGTTCTGCTGAGGGGGCAGCCGGTGCCGCAGGAGCGGCTTCTTCTTTTTTCTTAAGTGAGGATATAAACCGCACTGCCATAAAAATCACAAAAGCAATAATGGTAAAGTCGATAACGGTCTGGGTGAATTTTCCATAGGCAATGACAACCGCTGGTGATTTATCCGCTGCTTCTTTCATGGTGACAGCAAGATCGGAAAAATTTACTCCGCCTAAAAGAACTCCTATTGGTGGCATGACTACGTCGGCAACAAAGGATGAAACAATTTTCCCAAACGCCGCCCCAACAATAACACCAACGGCCATGTCAACGACATTTCCTCTAACTGCAAACTCCTTAAAATCTTGCATCATGCCCATAGCGTTTTTCCTTTCTGTTTTTAAAGTAGCACACTGTTATTAACAGTAGCTCAAAAATTGATTCCGATTTCCGGATAACGTTTGAATTCAGTGTTGCCAAAGGCAGACCGTTAGAATGATTGGTTCAAGTATGCATCCCAGTAAACAAGTTCTCTGCCGGATGCGATCCATTTATTTGCCACATTTTTCTGAGGAACACAATCAATAATACCCGAGCAAATTAGTATGACTATATACCAGACAATTTTACTTGGCTATTAATTTAACCAAGTAGCAAAATTTTTCAGCTCCTTAATAAATCCCAAACAGACCATGACTTACTCTGCATTTCATTCCATGCATTAAAAATGCAAAAGGAGTGCAATTAATTACCTGACTCCTTGAGTGTTAAGTACCTTCGAAGAGATAAACATAGCGCACCAAAAGTGTCAGCGTCAGATTGTTTTTCTGGAGATATTTCATTCAACAATCTTCTTTTTGGAAAATCATTCAAAGCTGACACCTTTGGCTGATATAACAAGCCTCTTCGATTCCCGCTCTGGGCATGGGTGTCTGGCTGGCGGTGACTTTCCCGGTTACGCCAGAACTCACCTATGCCATGCTCGACCATGTGGTCACCGAAACGTCCAGCCATTCCGATGGCGCCGCGCTCGCTGCCGCCACCACGCGCTATGTGATTGACCTGCGCACCGACGATGCAAAGCACGGGAACTGGAGCCTGCTGGCGAATAATCTCATCGCTCGCGTTGCCGCACGCCATAGCAACGTGCAGGATCAACAGGCTCTCGATGCGTGGATGGACAAGCCGGGCCTGCGCGACCCACAGGTATTTCTGCCCCGGCTGAGCCAGGTGGTTAATGCCATCGTCGGCGACTTATGGTGGTTTGACCGTAACGAGCTGCGCGATAAATTACCCGATTAGCCACACCGGGTGCGTTAGGAGTATCGAAGACGGGTACGTTTTGGACGTATAAAGTGGAATAACAAGGGCCTGCAACTATGCAGGCCCTTGTTATTTCAAGACATAAATATTTCCCGAATGACGCTCAACATTTAAGTTCCGCGGAAAACAAAAGTGTCGCTTTTGGTGATCCGCCGGAACGAATGGTTAGCATTTTTACTGAGACAAACCGCAAACCATACGTGCACCACCGCCGCCAAGCGGGGCAGGGTGATCTGCATGGTTGTCTCCGCCTACATGAACCATCAGTGAGCGTCCTTTGAGATCGGATATTTTTAGACGTGACGCAAGCACCGGTTGAGTGGCATTGCCATTTGCGTCCACGAAAAGAGGAGGAAGGTCGCCCAAGTGTCCGTCACCCCAAGGCGTGTCATGCCGATTGGTTTTTTCCGGATCGTAGTGGCCCCCTGCCGCAAGCGCGGGCACCATTTTTCCATCCTTTTCTTTAGGACCACAATCCGGATTCTGATGAACATGGAAACCGTGCAGTCCGGGGGAAAGCCCATTCAGGGCAGGCGTAAGCACAAGACCATACTTCGATTCTGAAATAGTTACTTTGCCCACTGAATTGCCAATGCCATTCTCATCGACCAGATTCATCGGTACAACTAAATCTGCTGCGGCAGCCAGCGGTATCGCGCTTACTATGGCTACGTAGATAAACAATTTAGGGCTCATACTTGACTCCTTCGGGGGTGATTAAAAAGACATTAACAGTTATTAACCAGGCCAAACGGTCTGTACTATTGTGAATAGTAGAACATGCCGATGGCGATAAGCACTTGTTCCATTGAAGGGCTCCCATTCAGTCTGTCCGTATTAGTGAGTTATAGTACAGACTGATGACGACGGTGTACCGCAGACCAGAGCGACGACCGTCCGCTCTTGGCAGAAGCAGCCTTTGAGCACTTTCCAATAAGTCGATTTTCTCCTCGTTGAATTTGTAACCTTTTCCCGCTACGCTCCGAATACCTCAGCAAAGATGGCATACCATCGCTTTATCAACACACACTATGACGAGGTGGAAGATCATGGACAGACGGATGTTTATCAAACTAGTGACCGGCGGGGCGAGCATCCTTGCCGTGCCGCAGCTCTTCTTGGCAGGACAGGCGATGGCGGCGGAGCGCATAGCAAAAATCAGCAGGACCGATGCGGAATGGAAAAAGCTGCTGACGCCGGCGCAATACGATGTGCTGCGCCAGGAAGGCACCGAGGCGCCGTTTACCAGCCCGCTGAACAAGGAAAAGCGCAACGGCATGTATGCCTGCGTGGCCTGTGATCTGCCGCTCTTCCCTTCGAAATTCAAGTTCGACAGTGGCACCGGCTGGCCGAGTTTTTTCGATGTGCTGCCCGGCCATGTCGAGACCACAACCGATTACAAGCTGGTGCTGCCGCGCACCGAATACCACTGCGCGCGCTGCGGCGGCCACCACGGCCATGTATTCAAGGACGGGCCTGCGCCCACCGGGCTGAGGTACTGCAACAACGGCGTGGCATTGAAATTTATTGCGGACAAAGTTTAACTTATCAATGTAGGGTGGGTTTAGGCAGGCTGTTATGCCGTAACCCACCAGAGGTGCCGTCAGGCACTCCAGAAAATGAGTTGTGTTGCTCTGCAACGCTTGGTGGGTTACGCAAAGAACGCTAACCCACCCTACATTTGATTGCGGTTCAAAAAATTTTCAGGATAAACACATGATCATTGATCTAGGATTAGCATTTCTCGAAGGCTTGGCGCTGATCGCCTCGCCGTGCATTTTGCCGGTTTTGCCGCTGGTGCTTGCGGCTTCGGTCGAGGGCGGCAAGCGCAGGCCTTACGGCATCATCATCGGTTTCGTGCTGGCATTCAGCGTGTTTGCGCTAATTTCGCGCAAGATCGTCCTGGCGCTGGGCGTCGATCTCGACATCATCAAGAACGCTTCCCTGGTGCTGCTCGCACTGTTCGGCCTGGTGCTGCTGTCGTCCAAACTGTCGGAAAAATTCAGTTCGCTGACGCAAGGCGCGGCCAACTTCGGCAATGATCTGGCATCCCGCGGCGGCGATGGCCTGCTCAGCGGTGTCTTGATCGGCGCGCTGATCGGCCTGGTGTGGACGCCCTGCGCGGGGCCTATCCTGGCTGCCGTGCTGGTGCAGGTAATCCGCCAGGAGACCGATCTCGCCGGCAACCTGATCATCATTTCATTCGCCATCGGCGCAGGCGTGCCGATGTTCATCATTGCCATGACTGGGAGAAAAGTCATGAAAAAACTCGGCTTCCTCACCCGCCACGCAGAAGCGGTACGCCGTGGGTTCGGCGTGTTGATCCTGCTGTCAGTTGCCTATATCGCTTCCGGTGTGGATGCGCAATCTCTGCTGACTACCAGCAGCAGCACGAAAACCGAGCAGCCTGCCGGTAAGCTGGTACTGCAGGATGGCCTGGACACGCCCTACGCCGCACCGGAATTTGCCGGCATCGAGGCCTGGCTGAATGCTAACCCGATGACCATGCAGAGCCTGAAAGGCAAGGTCGTGCTGATCGATTTCTGGACTTATTCCTGCATCAACTGCGTGCGCACGCTGCCCTACATCACCGACTGGGACAGCAAATATCGCGACCAGGGGCTGGTGATTATCGGCGTGCATGCGCCGGAATTCGAGTTCGAGAAGAAGCTCGACAACGTCAAGGCCGCACTTCTGCAGCACGGCATCCGCTATCCGGTGGCGCTGGACAACAATCTCTCCACCTGGGTGAACTTCAACAACCGCTACTGGCCTGCGCACTACCTCATTGACCAGAATGGCAAGGTGGTCTACACACATTTTGGCGAGGGTAAATATGATGTCACGGAAAACAACATCCGCTATCTGCTGGGGCTGAAAAACGGCGGCAAAACCGTCAAGGCAGAGACACCCGCCGGCAACCCAGAGCAAACGGCTGAAACCTATCTTGGCTATGCCCGGGCAGATAGCTTCGGGGGCGACGAGCCGGTTGCGCATAACGCGGAAAAGGTTTATCGCTTTCCGGATGAGCTTGCCGAAGACGAATGGGCGCTGAACGGCAAATGGCGGGTGGATTCCAAGAAGATCACTACAGGCGCAAAAGGCGTGGCGCTGCGCCTCGACTTCAATGCGCGCAAGGTGTTCCTGGTGCTGGGCACGTCCACCGGCAAGCCAGTCAACGTTTCTATCCGGCTGAATGGCGAGACCGTTGGCCCAAATGCCGGCAAAGACGCCCCAGGCGGTATGCTGACCATCGAACGCAACACCCTCTACGAGCTGATTGACCAGAAAACACCGAAGAACGGTCTGCTGGAAATCCAGTCAGACTCACCAGGGCTAGAGGCTTATGCCTTTACCTTCGGCTAATTTTGCCTAACCCTCTCCCACCGGGAGAGAGTTGGAGAGAGGGGCGAAGTTTGCTACGCGAGTTTCGCGTTAATTTTAAGGAGTTCCATCATGCCAACCATAAAACGTTTCCGCCGCTATTTACTCGGCAGCCTGTGCCTCTTGTTCAGCCTGACCGCACTATCTGACGCCACGGCTGCACCTGCCGAGGAAACGGCGGTATTTGCCGGCGGCTGTTTCTGGGGAGTGGATGCGGTGTTCAAGCACATCAAGGGGGTGTCTGAAGTGGTGTCCGGCTATGCGGGTGGCAGCGCGGCCACGGCGCACTACGGACAAGTCAGCGGCGGTGATACCGGGCATGCCGAAGCGGTGCGCGTCCAGTTCAATCCGGAGCAGGTTTCCTATCAGCAGCTGCTGCAGGTGTTTTTCAGCGTGGCGCACGACCCCACCCAGCTAAACCGCCAAGGCCCGGATACCGGCAACCAATACCGCTCGGCGATTTTTTTCACCAGCACCGAGCAGCAAAAAATGGCGCAAGGCACCATCCAGCAACTCACCGCCGCGCGCACTTTTTCCAGGCCTATCGTCACGCAAGTCGTGCCGCTGCAGCTGTTCTATCCCGCCGAGGAGTATCACCAGAACTATCTGGCCTTGCATCCCAACCAGCCCTATATCGTCATCCACGACAAGCCCAAGCTGGAGCAAATGCGCAAACGATTCCCCGCGTTGTACACGCCAACGGGGTCAGTTCGATAAAGGATGACGCAGCTCAGCGGGGCTGAGCTGGCGGGAAATGCTGGCTAGTGTTTCCAGTCTGTGGCGCGGCGTTGTTGCGGATTAAAGATTACCCGCGTCCTGACCTCTGGCGGGACGCCTTCATCGTTCATGATCTTGATGCCCGTGGGAACATCGATCAGCAGCGCTGCCGCCAGTCCCTTGTTTACAGCGGCCTCCAGCTTTGTGTCGCGGCGATCGTGGCGAAAGTATTTCATGGTTTCACTCCATACCCGGATCCGCGCACCCGGCGCTGCGCAGAGTGGTCACGCCGGGAGATATATGCTGCGGAATTATTCAGTATAGTTTTTTTACGCCGGATGTTCCAACGAAGTTCCGTTATGGGTAGAGCAACAAACCACCACATATCCTGGACCAGATGCAAACAAGGGAAAGACCTTATGTACGCATCGCATCCGGTCAGTATGTAAAACCCTGGTCAGAGCCTGTCAAACGTTGAACCTGAAGTGCATTACGTCGCCGTCGTGCACGATGTATTCCTTACCTTCAAGGCGCATTTTTCCGGCTTCTTTCGCGCCCTGCTCGCCCTTGCAGGCAACGAAATCGTCGAAGCTGATCACTTCGGCTCGAATGAAGCCATGCTCGAAGTCGGTGTGAATCACGCCCGCGGCCTGCGGCGCGGTATCGCCGGCGTGGATGGTCCAGGCCCGCACTTCCTTGACCCCGGCGGTAAAATAGGTCTCCAGGCCCAGCAGCTTGTAGGTGGCACGGATGACGCGGTTCAGGCCCGGCTCGTCCAGCCCCATGTCGGCCAGGAAAGCTTTTTTGTCTTCATCTTCCAGGTCGGCGATCTCGCCTTCCATCGCGGCGCAGATCGCGACCACCGGCGCATTCTCGCGCTTGGCGAATTCTTCCACCTTGGCCAGCATAGCGTTGTTGTCGAATCCGTTCTCGTCCACGTTGGCAATGTACATGGTGGGCTTGGCGGTCATCAGGCACAGTGGCTTGAGCAGTTCCCGCTCTTCGACTGTCTGAACCAGCGCACGCACCGGCTGCCCCTGATCCAGGTGTGCCCGCACTCTTTCCAGCAGGGCAAGCACCTGGACCGCCTCCTTGTCGCCGGTCTTGGCCGCCTTGTTATAGCGCATGAACGCCTTCTCGACGGTTTCCAGGTCGGCCAGTGCCAACTCGGTGTTAATCACTTCGATGTCGGAAATCGGGTCCACTTTGCCTGCCACGTGCACCACGTTTTCGTTGATGAAGCAGCGCACCACGTGAGCAATCGCATCGGTCTCGCGGATATTGGCGAGGAACTTGTTGCCCAGGCCCTCGCCCTTGGACGCGCCCGCCACCAGGCCGGCAATGTCAACAAATTCGACCACGGCATGCTGCACCTTCTGCGGCTTGACGATTGCCGACAGTGCATCGATGCGCGGGTCTGGCACTTCAACGATGCCGACGTTGGGCTCGATCGTGCAGAAAGGGTAATTTTCCGCTGCAATTCCGGCGCTGGTGATGGCGTTGAACAAGGTGGACTTGCCCACGTTGGGCAGTCCGACGATTCCGCATTTCAAACTCATGAAAATCCTTTAATTATCAATTCACTTCCAGGCAAACCAAACAGCCATTATAACCCTCACACGCCAGGCACCAGCAATGCCCGCTGCACTTCGTCCAGATAACACCATTCACCCTCTTTCAGCTCCAGCGCATCCAGCGTTAAATTGCCAATCGCCGAGCGACGCAAGGCAGTGCAATGGTTGCCAGCGGCAGCCAGCATGCGCTTGACCTGATGGTACTTGCCCTGCACCAGCACGATCTCCAGCTGGTGCTCGGACAGCTTGCGGCAGGTCAACGCTGCCAGCGGTGCGGGCTCATCGTGCAGTTTCACGCCGGCCAGCAGCTGCTCGACCAGCTCGGGCGTCACCGGATCGTGCGTGGTGGCCGCATAAACCTTGGGGACGTGCCGCTTGGGGGACGACTGGGCATGAATAAAAGAGCCGTCATCCGACATCAACAATATCCCGGTGGTGTCGTGATCGAGACGCCCCACCGGCTGCACATCACGCCAGGTAAATTGTTCCGGCAAAAGGGTCAGCACGCCGGGGTGGTGGCTGGGCTTCCTGGAACACTCAAAATTGGCGGGCTTGTTCAGCGCGATATAGACATGCTCGCGGTAAACCCATGGTTCGCCATAAACGACAAACTCAAGAGCCTCGGTTTCAAATGTGGCGCGAGAGTTGGTAATGCATGCGCCGGCAATCGAAACCTCACCCGCTTCGATCATCTGCTGGCAACCCTTGCGGGTGCCAAAGCCCTGGGATTGGAGGATGCGGTCGAGTGTCAGCTTGCTCATGGAGTCCTCAAGCGCCTTCCGATTTCGGTTTGGTATGCAGCTTGATCATCGCGGCGGGAAAGTCCCCCGACAGCAGTTGCGGCAGCCCAGCGAGGCTGGTATCGACGGCGGCGTCGATCAACTCCTGCTCTGCGCGCTGCGGCGCATTGAGCACGAAGTTCACCACTGCGTCGCGGTCGCCAGGATGACCGATACCCAGGCGAAGGCGCCAGAAATCCGGCGTGCCGAGTTGGGCAATGATGTCCTTGAGGCCGTTATGTCCGCCATGACCGCCACCTTTTTTCAGGCGCACCGTGCCTGGCGGCAAATCGAGCTCGTCGTGCACCACCAGGATCTCGTCCGGGGTGATCTTGTAAAAACCGGCCAGTGCGCTGACGGCACGACCGCTTAGATTCATGAAGGTTTCCGGCTTCAGCAGCCAGACCTCGCGATTGTTGACGGCGAGCCGTGCGGCCAGGCCATGAAACTTTTTTTCAGGCTTGAAGCAGGCGGATTTTCCCGCGGCAACGGCATCCACCCACCAGAAACCGGCATTGTGCCGGGTGGCTTCGTACTCCCGTCCCGGATTTCCCAAGCCCACAATCAGGCGGATTCCTGTCGTCATTTCCCATCCACAAATGAAAAAACCCGCCGAGCGCACCCCATAAAGGTCGTATGCTCGACGGGCTCCTTACAAGCAGCCAAGCAGCTGCGAAGTGGCTTACGCCTTGGCTTCGGTCGCTTCTGCCGCTTCTGCCGCTGCTGCCGCTTCCACAGCACCGCGCGGAATGGTGATCGTCGCCACAGCCAGATCTTCGCCTTTGGTCAGCGGGATCAGTTCGATGCCCTTGGCCAGTTTCAGCTCGGACAGGTGTATCGAGTGACCGGCAGCCAGGTTGGCCAGATCCACTTCGATGAACTCGGGCAGGTCCTTCGGCAGGCAGGCCACGTCCACTTCGGTGATGATGTGGCTGACGATACCGGCAGAAAGCTTCACGCCAGGAGCGATGTCGGCATTGGAGAAATGCAGCGGCACCTTGATGTGAATCTTCTCTTTCGGGTTAACGCGCTGGAAGTCCACGTGCATCACTACCGGGCGGAATGGGTGCATCTGGTAGTCACGCAGCAGCACCTGCTCGGCCTTGCCGTCGAGGTTCAACGACAGGATCGTGGCGTGAAAGGCCTCGTTCTTCAGTTTGTAGAACACTTCTTTGTGGTCCAGTTCGATGGCTGCAGCAACTTTGTCACCACCATAAACAACTGCCGGGATACGACCCGTGCGACGCAGGCGGCGGCTCGCACCCGTTCCCTGTAGCGTACGCGCGGTTGCGCTGATTTCGATTTTCATGTTGATGCTCCTAAAGTTAAAATGCCGCCCGCGACCAGGCAGCATTCGGTTTGCGCAGAGCCAGTTTAGCCGGTTTTAAATCGGCTTCGCGGCTCCACAAAAAATTATTCCATGAACAGCGAGCTGACCGAATCCTCGTTGCTGATCCGGCGCATCGTTTCGGCCATCAGTTCCGCAATGGAAAGCTGGCGGATGCGGCTGCAATTTTTGGCTTCATCGTGCAACGGGATGGTGTCAGTCACCACCAGCTCGTCCAGATGCGAACTCATGATGCGCTCCACCGCCGGACCGGATAGCACCGGGTGGGTACAATACGCCACCACTTTTTCCGCGCCGTGCTCTTTCAAGGCCGAAGCGGCCTCGCACAGGGTGTTGGCGGTATCGACCAGATCGTCCATCAGCACGCAAGTGCGGCCCCGGACGTCGCCGATGATGTGCATCACCTTGGCGACGTTGGGCTTGGGACGGCGTTTGTCGATGATCGCCAGATCCACGTCAAGACGTTTGGCTAGTGCACGGGCACGCACCACACCGCCGACGTCGGGTGATACCACAATCAGGTTCTCGTAATGCTGCTTCCACACATCGCCGAGCAGAATCGGCGCGGCGTAGACATTGTCCACCGGAATATCAAAAAATCCCTGAATCTGGTCAGCATGCAGGTCCATGGTCAGCAGACGATCCACGCCGGCGCTGGTAAGCATGTTCGCCACCACCTTGGCGGTGATCGCAACGCGCGCCGAGCGCGGCCTGCGATCCTGGCGCGCATAGCCCAGGTAAGGAATGGCCGCGGTAATGCGTCCGGCCGAGGAGCGCTTGAGCGCATCCACCATCACCAGAACTTCCATCAGGGTGTCATTGGTCGGGGTGCAGGTCGACTGCAGCACGAATACGTCCTTGCCGCGCACGTTCTCGAGGATCTCGATCATCACCTCGCCGTCGCTGAAACGACCGACCGTCGCTCGCCCAAGGCGAAGATTGAGATGTTTCACCACCTCCTCGGCAAGCCGGGGATTTGCGTTACCGGTGAAAACCATCATGCTGCCGTATGCCATGACGCGCCCTTAAAAACAAACGTAGGGACGGCGCATGCGACGTCCCTACCGGTTTGGATTACAACTGGCTGGGGAGGTAGGGATCGAACCTACGAATGCTGGAATCAAAATCCAGTGCCTTACCACTTGGCGACTCCCCATTAACTTATAAAATCGTACAAAGGGTGCCTATCCAGGCCCTTTGCTACAAAACCGGCCATCTGCGCCGGCTTCGTGGAAAACACTCTGCGCGCCTCTTCCTCGCTCGAGAACGTGGCAAAAACACACGCTCCCGATCCGGTCATCCTGGCATCGCCGAAGGCCTTGAGCCAATCCAGACACTCGGCAACCTGCGGGTACTTCCGGCACACCACAGGCTCCAGATCATTTTTTAGTTGATCCAGCCTTCCGCAGCCCGTTGAAAAGTCCGACATTTTGATAGGTTTCGTATCGCGTGTCAATTCCCTGCTGGTAAAAATCTCTACCGTGGATACTGCCACCGGCGGCACCAACACCACATACCAGGCAGACGGAAGCGCCACCGGCTGGAGCTTTTCTCCCACTCCCTCGGCAAAAGCGCTCTCGCCGAACACGAATGCCGGCACGTCAGCACCCAGGTGCAAACCCAGTTCCTGCAACATCTGGCGGCCGAGATTCAGGTTCCACAAGCGATTCAGAACCAGCAGCGTAGTAGCAGCGTCGGAACTGCCCCCACCCAGGCCGCCGCCCATCGGCAAACGCTTCTCCAGGACGATATCCGCACCCAGACGGCATCCGGTTTCCCGCTGCAGCAGACGCGCAGCGCGCACGGTAAGATCCTGTTCCGGATCCAGGCCGGGTAGCGGATTGACCCGCCGGATCACGCCATCATCGCGGACAGTAAAAGAAAGGCTATCGCCGTAATCGACAAAACGAAACACCGTTTGCAATAAATGGTAGCCGTCCGACCGCCGGCCCACCACATGCAGAAACAGGTTCAGTTTGGCCGGGGCGGGAAAGGTAGTGGTCACGGCAGCACCCAGTCATCGATCACCAACCGGACCCGCAGGCGCTCGTCCAGCGTCACCTCAAGCTTGGCTGGCAACAAGATCCCCTGCACCATCCGGTAACCGAGATAATCGACGCGCCAGCCATCCTGACGCAGGGTACGAAGCTGCATATTATCGTCCAACTCTCTTTCTGCCGCACTGTCCGGTGCAGTGCGGCCCATCACCCAGTATTGCAGGCCGCGTGCCGGCAGACGCCAGCCCAGCACTTCCTCAGTCAGGCTTTCCACATCCGCGGCACGGTAACCCTGCCCCTCTGCGGTCTCCAGCGAGGCGCCGGCAGAATTGCTCACAATCCGGGCGACACCCTGCCCCAACGGGGAAAGGATGAAAATCTCGTCATCCCCGGCGCCGTGACTCCACCGCAGCGAACCGGAAAAACTTTCCCCGTTGTGCGCCACGCCGATCCGGCCTGCCAGCCGGAACAAGCCATCGGCACTGATGTCGGCCTGTGGGCGGGCAGCGGATTCAAGCTCGGGCGGCGGCACTGGTAGTTCAGCGCAACCCCATAGCAGCATGGAAAAACAACTGGCAACGAATAAACCGGTAAATCGCAGATTTGTCATTCTCAAAAATCGGTGAGGGATGCGGGGCAAGGCGTGAGGGGAAAAGTCAAAAAAACGGTGCGGTGGGGGTTTGGCTTTCCGCCTCACCCCTCACCGCACCGCACTACTTTGCAGGAATAAATTTGTTAATGACATTCAAAAGCGTTTCGTGCCCGGGATTTTCCTTCAGGGCATCGCGCCAGATTTTTTCTGCCTCTTCACGCTTGCCCCTGGCCCATAGGACTTCGCCAAGGTGCGCCGCGATTTCCGCATCGTGCTGGCCGGTGTAGGCGCGCCTCAGGGTGTCTTCCGCCTTGTCGAGTTGCCCCATGCGGTAATGCACCCAGCCCAGACTGTCCATGATAAAAAAGTCATCCGGCGCCAGCTCAAGCGCCTTTTCGATCAGCTGCCGCGCCTCATCCAGCCGCTCGGTGCGATCCGCCAGAGTGTATCCCAACGCATTGTAGGCATGGGCGTAATCGGGCTTGATCTGGATCAGCTTGCGCAGGTCCTGCTCGAGAACGTCGATCTTGCCCAGTTTTTCCGCCGCCATCGCATGGTCGTAGAGCAGATCAGGATAATTCGGCAGCTTCTCCAGCGCCTTGCCCAATAATTCAAAGGCCTCGTCATAAGCCTTGGCATCCCGCAACAGATGCGCCTCCGCCACGACAACCTGAACCCGTTGCTGATTGTTCAGCACCGGGATCTGCCTGAGGTACTGACGTGCCTCCGAAAGCTTGCCCTGTTTGGCCAGCATGGCCGCACGACGGATTTGCGCGGGAACATACTGCTCCCCCCGACCGACCGAACCATACCAGTCTGCGGCTTCGTCATAACGTTCACGTTCATCGAACAACTGGCCGAGATACATACGCACCATGGCTTCATCGCGATATTGGCCGGCCAGCGCCTGTTTCAGGTGTTTTTCTGCAGCGTCGTAATCCTTGAGCTGCATCGCCAGCAGGCCGACCGACAAGCTCACTTCGGGATTTCCGGGCAGATCGTTGAGCAGCTTTTCAAACTGGGCACGCGCCTCGACGTATTGGCGGTCGCTCACCAGCAAACGGGCATAAGCCAGTCGCACATCCTGCATTTTGGGATATTCGCCCAGCAGGCTCCGGTAAAACTCCAGCGTCTCGGAGATGGAGGTACGCTGCAGCAACTGCCCCTGGAACAGCACCGCCGCCTCCCAACCGGAACGAAGCTGGCTTGCTTCACGAATTTCACGCAGCGCCAGTTCGTCCTGGCCGGCACTCCATGCCGCATAGGCAATTGTGAAATGCGCTTCGGCGCGATTCAGATAGGGCGCGGCCAATTCCTGCACCAGAGCCAAGGTAGCCGGCTTATCCTTCTGCCGCGACAGCATCTGATTCAAATGCAGCAGCGCCCCGCCAACTTTGTCGCCTTCTCCTGCCAGCAATTTCTCCAGATGGGGCTTGGCTTCCTGCAGGCGACCGCTGTTCAGCAGTATTGCCGCCACGGCCTGCCGCGCCTGGGCTTCGTCCGGGTCGATCTGTTGCCACAGCGTGGCCGCCTCCAGTGCCGGAGCTTCGCGCCGCGACTGCAGGGCCATCTCGGTGGCCCGTTTTGCCAGGCGCGGATCGCGAGTGGTTTTGGCCAGATCCAGCATACCCTCGGTGGCCAGCCCCATATCGCCACGCTGTCCGGCGACCTCAGAAACCAGGTACTGGAACAGAAGTGGGTTGGTCAAGTTGACATTGGGCAGCACCGGGCTTCGTTCTGCACGCTCCGGCTCAACGACGGGCTGAACGGCTTCTTTCGGCGACAGTTGGGCGCACCCGGCAGCAACCAGCGCGGCGGGAGCCAGCAAGAGATATTTAAATTTCATCACAGGGATATAATAATCCTAGAAACCTTAGTTGGACGGGGTGGAGTGTGCGGTTTTGGGGGTGCAGGGCAAGGCGCAACGACGCGGAATGGTCGTTCCATTCCAAGGAGTTGCAACGCCGCCATACGCCGCAAAAACCGTGCAATCCATCCCGTAGCGAGCTCAACAACCGGGTGGAACAGTAAATCATGAAGAAATATATTGCAATCACGGTGTTAAATATTCAGCCGAGCGGTCAACTGAGGTTTCTAGGATGATGCAGTTGGCAAATGCGCTCTTTACGCGTTCCCCATATTAGGACATATTTGCGCTTTTTCAAAGCAACCAGGGCATGACGAAGATTACCGTTTCCATCAAAGACCTTTCCCGCAGCTACGGCTCCCGCTCCGCCGTGCGGAACATCGGCTTCGAACTGCGCCAGGGCGAGGTACTGGGCCTGCTCGGACCGAACGGCGCCGGCAAGACCACCACCCTGCAAATGCTGGCCGGTTGTCTGGCTCCCAGCACCGGCGCCATCGAAATCTGCGGCATCAACCTGCTGGAGCGCCCACGCGAAGCCAAGGCACTGCTCGGCTACCTGCCGGAAACTCCGCCTCTGTACCGGGAGCTGACCGTGGATGAATATCTCCGCCTTGCCGCGCGACTGCACCGCATTCCCAAGCATGAAATCGCCGATGCTGTTGACAAGGCCCGGCAGCGCTGCGGCCTGATCGAAGTCGGAAAACGTCTGATCGGAAATCTGTCCAAAGGCTACCAGCAGCGGGTGGGCATCGCCCAGGCGATCGTGCACAATCCGCGCGTGGTGATCATGGATGAGCCCACTGTCGGCCTCGATCCGATCCAGATCCGCGAGATCCGCAGCCTGATCCGCGAGCTGGGCGGAGAGCACAGCGTGATCCTTTCCACCCACATCCTGCCAGAGGTGGAAAGCGTCTGCGACCGCATCCAGATCATGAACCAGGGCAAACTGGTATTCGGCGGCGACATGACCGAACTGAAGCAGACTTATCCGGACCAGGCCAACCTGGAAGAAGTCTTCATCCAGCTGACCCAACAAGCAGAGGAAAAAGCATGATTTTCACCATTGCCGCCAAGGAACTGAAAATCCTGTTCAGCGGGCCGATGGCGTGGATTATCCTGGCCGTGCTGGAGATCATCCTCGCCTATTTTTTTCTGAACCAGGTCGATGCCTTTCTGGCGATCCAGCCGCAGCTGACCGCCCTCGCCAACCCGCCGGGTGTTACCGAGCTGATTGTAACGCCCCTGTTCGGCAACGCCGCGATCATTTTGCTGATGGCGGTGCCGCTCCTGAGCATGCGCCTGATCGCCGAGGAGCGGCGCAACCAGACGCTTAATCTATTGCTGAGCGCGCCGGTTTCGGTTAGCGAGATCATCCTCGGCAAATTCCTCGGCCTGATGGCTTTCCTCTCCCTGTTGATCGGTCTGGTTGCGTTGATGTCACTGTCGCTGTATGCCGGCGCAACGCTCGACCCGGGGCTGCTGGCCGGCAACATCGTCGGACTGGTGCTGCTGGCAGCCAGCTTCGCCGCGCTCGGCCTGTTCATTTCCAGCCTCACGGCACACCCGATCATCGCCGCGATTGGCACTTTTGGCGCACTTCTTGGCCTGTGGATCATCAATATGTCGGCGCATGACGCCGACAGTTGGCTGAACACCCTTTCGCTGATGAAGCATTTCGAATCGTTCAACCGCGGCATCATCGCCAGCGCCGACGCTGCCTATTTCGTGCTGTTCATCGCTTTGTTCCTGGTGCTGGCGGTGCGCCGGCTCGACAATGACAGGACACATGGCTAAATGAAAATCCCCAATCGATCCCGCTTCCAGTTGCGCCTGCAAAGCGCCATCTTTCTCGTCCTGTTCCTCATCGCCATCGGCCTGCTGGTCACCCTTTCCCGCGAATACACGGCACAATGGGACATCACCCGCAACAGCCGCAATTCGCTGAGCCAGGCCAGCATCGACGCGCTCAAGAGTCTGTCCGGCCCGGTCACTATCACCGCCTACGCCACCCAGCAGGACCCCCGGCTAGGCGATGTGCGCAAAATCATTCGCGAATTCATCAGCCTCTACAGGCTTGCCAAGCCCGATCTCACGCTCAAGTTCGTCGATCCGGCGGAACAGCCCCAGTTGACTCGGGCGGCCGGCATCCAGGCCAATGGCGAAATGGTGGTTGAATACCAGGGACGCAGCGAGCACCTCACCAACCTGAACGAGCAGATGCTGACCTCTCTTCTTACCCGGCTGACCCGCGCCGGCAAGCGCATAGCGTTCTACCTGGACGGACACGGCGAACGCAAGCTCGATGGCATGGCCAACCACGATCTCGGCGATTTCGGCAGGAAGCTGGAAGCCAAGGGCTTCAAGACGGCAAGCCTCAACCTCTCACTGGCCCAGGACGTGCCCGACAACGCCAGCCTGCTGATGATCGCCAGCCCGCAAGTGGATCTGATGCCGGGGGAAGTGGAGAAGCTGAATAAATTCCTGGAAAGGGGTGGCAACCTGCTGTGGCTGATCGACCAGGAGCCGCTGCACGGATTGCAGCCGCTGGCTGAAACACTTGGGCTGGTGCTGACGCCCGGCACGATAGTGGACCCCGCCGCCCAGCAGCTCAACGCTGCTCCGACCATTGCCCTGGGCGCCGTTTACGGCCGCCATCCGGCGACACTCGGCTTCAATCTTGTCACCGCCTTCCCCTATGCCCGCACTATCAGCTCCAGCGAAGGCAAAGGCTGGCTGGCCACCTCCTTGATCGAGGTCGCACCGCAGGGATGGGTGGAAACCGGCAAGCTCGACGGGACCATCGCCTACGACAAGAACCGCGACACGCCGGGGCCGGCAACCATCGCCATCGCCCTTGAACGTAGCGTGGAAGACAGGAGCCAGCGGGTCATCGTGGTCGGCAACGGCGGTTTTCTCTCCAACACCTATCTCGGCAACGGCGGCAACCTCGACCTCGGCCTCAACCTGTTCAACTGGCTGGCCGGGGACGACAGCCTCATCACCATCCCGACCAAGGCCGCCCAGGACACCAGCCTCAACTTGAGCAAGAGCGCCGCAGCGGTAATCGCCATCGGCTTTCTCATCATACTGCCGCTGGCATTTATCGGCGTCGGCATCGGCACCTGGTGGCGACGGCGCAAGGCATGAAATCCCGCATCCTGCTGAACCTAGTGCTGACCGCGCTGGTCGCCGTCCTGATCCTGCTGGTCTGGCTCAAGCCCAAGCCCATGGCCCAAGCGGAATTCAAGCTCTCCACCCTCGCCAGCGCCAGCGCCAGCATTAACCGTATCGCCATCGAAAAGCCCGGCCAACCGGCCATCGTGCTGCAAAAAAATCCGGCGGGCTGGCGCCTGAGCGCGCCATTCCAGGCACGGGCGGAAGGGGCGGCGGTCGGACGCCTGCTGGAAATCCTCGCCGCCACCAGCCCGCAACGCTTCCCCGCCACCGACCTTGGCCGCTTCCAGCTCGACAACCCCCTGTTACGCCTCACGCTCAACGATCAGGAATTCAGCTTCGGCACGCAGAACACGCTGACCGGCGAGGTCTACGTCGCCACGAATGGCGGCGTCCATCTGGTCGCGCCCAGCTATCTTGCCCATGCGATGAAAATGCCTGCCGATTTCGCCGCCCGCGCCTTTTTGGCTGAGGAAGAAAAACTGGCCGGCTTCGAGTTTGCGGATCTGAAACTCAGCCAGGACAGCGATGGCAAATGGTCGACCTCCCCTGCCCGCCAAGACTTGAGCCAGGATGACATCAACCGCTGGGTGGACGAATGGCGCAACGCTTCCAGCCTGGTTACCCAGCCCTACGACGGCACGCCCCCGCAGGAATCCTTCACCCTGCGCCTCGGCGATGGCAAGCTCATTCCCTGCAAAATCCTGCGGCGCGAACCAGAGCTGGTAATACTGCGCGAAGACGAGAAACTGCAATACCATTTCCCTGCGGGAATTGGGAAACGCTTGCTCAGCCCTGGCAAATAATCAAACCATGCCCGAACTACCCGAAGTAGAAACTACACGCCGCGGCCTGGAACCCCACTTGGTCGGCCAGCGCATCCAGGCTGCCATCGTCCGCCACACCGGCTTGCGCCATCCAGTACCGGAAACGCTGAAACAAGTCCTGCCCGGCTTAACCCTGCGCAGCATCGAACGACGCGGCAAATACCTGCTGCTGGATTGCGGAGAGGGCTGGCTGATCCTGCACCTCGGCATGTCGGGCAGCCTGCGCATCCTACCCGCCGCTACGCCGCCTGAAAAACATGACCACTTCGATCTGGTAGTGGAAAGCGGCCAGTGCATGCGGCTGCGCGACCCTCGCCGTTTCGGGGCAGTGCTGTGGACGACGGCGCCGCCGGAAAACCATCCGCTACTGGCCCGCCTCGGCGTCGAGCCTCTGACAGCAGCTTTCGACGGCGATTTCCTCTACCGGGTGTCGCGCGGTCGCCGGACCCCGATCAAGCAATTCCTGATGGACGGTCACATCATTGTCGGTGTCGGCAACATCTACGCAAACGAAGCGCTGTTTTCCGCCGGCATCAGCCCGAAAACCGCGGCCGGGAGGCTGGGCAAAGCGCGCTGCGCCAATCTGGCGGCTTTAGTGAAGGACATCCTGAATCTGGCAATTGCCGCGGGCGGCAGCACCCTGCGCGATTTCGTCAACAGCGCCGGCAACCCCGGCTATTTTCAGCAGCAATATGGAGTCTATGGCCGCACCGGCCAGCCCTGCCTGCGTTGCGGTACGACAGTACGCCAGTTACGTCAGGGGCAACGTTCCACCTTCTACTGCCCCGGGTGCCAGAAATGACGCCTGGACACGCCATAAAATATCGGCGAATCGCGCTGATTAATTTAACAAGAATATGCTATTAATCTAGACTTGAGGTTTCCAGTAGTCTACCCGAATGCCTTGATGACCAAGCATAATGCGACATGCGCTCTGACACAGCAAAAAATAGAGGCACGGATCAGGTTGAATAGGCTAGTACCCCTTTTTCCGGTAGAGTTCGTAATTACCGCATTTCAACCGGTTTTGAAATGTCCAGTTGAGTCGGGACGATTCAGCTTTTAGTAGAAAAATAGCCAGTTGCCCTATGGCAGCACAACTGCCTTTTCGGGCTGAAATCTGCTGCCTTGGCCTGTGCAGGAGCTCCCTGAAAAACGTTGCTCTATGATTTTTGGCGGGTGGCAGTATGCGAGGAGAAGAGAAGTGATAAAAACATTCCTTGGCAAATCCCTTGGCTCTGAGAGGGCTAAGGAGCCATCATCGGGAAACGCCACCCAGACGAGGATCGACCTCGATCAGGTCAAGAAACTAATCGAGTTTTTCCCGATTGGGAAAAAACTGCGCTATTACCCCGAGTTCCAGAAGGAAATTGTTTTCGACACATTTGTCATCGCCTACTGCGCGAACGGAGAATTTGTCTATTCCGGGGAAGCGATCGATCGCGACTCTCAAGGCTATCCGACGGCGTTCTGTGCAGGGAAAAACGAAGAGCGAATACCTGTTTCCGATCTCAAGCTGTTTCAGCTGCTCGTTCCGGACACGTCCGACCTTGAGATGAAGCTCGATTATCATCGGCGTGCGCTTATTGGCCGAAAGCGGCAATTTAACAAGGGCAATTCCATTTCCCTGATCTCCAATGCGGGGGCCAAGGGCGTGTCGACTGTAGATACCGTGGTGGCGAAGCAGATCGCGCTGCCCGATGGCCCTTACGCGCATGCGAAGATGGTCTTGCTGACGCCGGAACTGGATACTCTGGCTGTTACCGATCAACGAAAGAAGGCTCGCGCGAAAATCTGTGCTCCGGTGGCGGTGTCTTTGCCGGAAGGGAAGTTATCCGGGCCCTGCACAATTTATGATTTATCCGAGGACGCTATGCGTATCCGTGTGCGTGACCGCGATACAACGATGCCTGTGATGCCACGGGGTAGCGAAGTGATTCTTGACATCGATCTCGGTGAAGCGAAACGGCTCTACACTATCAAAGGATCGGTAATCCGCAGCTCGCCGGAGACCTGCGCTATTAAGCTGGAGGGGCTGTTCAAGGACGGAAGGCTTCGCAGCTTCGATCCGCTGGACCTTCTGGAATTGAAGACTGGGTTGCTCAACTACGGCGCGTGAATCGAGCAGATGTTTGCAGAAGCTTGATGACTTTGATTGCCCTCAGGAACGCGTTCCGCAACTGGGAAAGCAGCAACTAAAGAGGTCCGTTTCAATTAAGCTTTTAAAAAACTCCGGAGTCTTGCATTGCAACAAGGCTTTCCCCAACAACCACCCACAACCCCACACAAATATTCGCCTTGACGCCGCTTAAACGTCAGCCGAAGGCACGTAAAGTAAGCGTGGGAGGATACCCGTCACCCCCGCCACTCAATTTTTGGATGCCCCGGCTGCCAGAAGTGACGTTCAATACGTGCGTTAAAATATTGATAAGTCACGTTGATGTGGTGTATTTTGTGATAAAGTTTAATCCATTTGAATAAACCATCCCCCGGGGGAATCATGGCACACGATGATCTGGTCGCACATTTCGAAGCCTACAGCGCCTGGCGCAGCCGCCTGACTGACAACGTCGGCGACTTTCGCAACTGGCTCAACGAGCAGGAACTGAACGACGCGCAAACGGATCTGCGCATCCAGCACTTGCTCGACCGGCTCCATGACGACAAGCTCAACGTGGCCTTCGTCGCCGAATTCTCGCGCGGCAAATCCGAGCTGATCAACGCCATTTTCTTTGCCGATTACGGCCAGCGATTGCTGCCTTCGAGCGCTGGGCGCACCACCATGTGCCCGACCGAACTGATGTACGAGGAAGGTCGCGAACCCTGCATCCAGTTGCTGCCCATCGAAACCCGTGGCGCCGACACCACCACCACGGAGTACAAGCGCTACCTCGACGAATGGAAAATTCTGCCGCTCGACATCGAATCGAGCGATGCCATGGTCAATGCCTTCCTGCAGGTGAGTCAGACCAAGCGGGTCAGCCTGGATGAAGCCGCACGCTATGGCCTGTATAACGAAAAAGACGAAAACAACATCGTTACCGTGCATGAAGACGGCACGGTGGACATCCCCTGCTGGCGCCATGCCATCATCAACTTCCCTCATCCGCTGCTGAAGCAGGGCCTGGTCATCCTCGACACGCCGGGTCTCAACGCCATCGGCACCGAGCCGGAGCTGACCCTGAACCTGCTGCCCAACGCTCATGCGGTGCTGTTCATCCTTGCCGCCGACACCGGCGTCACCAAGTCAGACATTGAAGTCTGGCGCAATCACATCGGCAACCAGCAAGGGCATCAGAAGGGCCGCCTGGTGGTACTGAACAAAATCGATGGCCTGTGGGACGAGCTGAAAAGCAGCGAGGCCATCGAAAACGAAATCGACAAGCAAGTCACCACCAGCGCCAGTCTGCTTGGCATCAAGCCCGACTATGTCTTCCCGGTTTCCGCACAGAAGGGGCTGCTCGCCAAGATCAATCAGGACGAACCGCTACTCGAAAAAAGCCGCTTGCTGGCGCTGGAAAAATCGCTCAGCGACGAGCTCATTCCCTCCAAGCAGGAAATCGTCCGGGACAATACCAAAGGCGAAATTGAGTACATGGAGGAAAGCATACGCTCGATTCTGGATGCGCGTCTTGCCGGCGTGCGCGAGCAACTGGATGAACTGCTCGGACTGCGCGGCAAGAATGAGGACGTGATCGAGCACATGATGTCCAAAGTAAAGAAGGACAAAGAAGATTTCGAAAAAGGCCTGCAACGCTTCCAGGCACTGCGTAGCGTATTCTCCCAGCAGACCAATATCCTGTTCGCCCACCTCGGCATGGATGCGCTCAGGACCGAGGTCAAGAACACCCGCGTCGCCATGGTCGAGGCCAAATTCACCAAGGGCATGCGCGATGCCATGAGCCAGTTTTTCAGGGATGCCAACGAGAACATCGCCCAATCCGCCAAGCAGATCGAGGAAATCAAGGGCATGATGGGCGCGATGTACAGGAAATTCAACGAGGAGCACGGGTTAAGTCAGACGGCTCCCGCCCAATTCTCGACCCTGAAATACCACAAGGAAATCGCCCGGCTGGAAAAAGCCTACAACGAGCACTTCAACACCGTGCTCAACATGCTGACCCACGAAAAATTTTCCATCACCACGAAATTTTTTGAAACTCTGGCAAACCGGGTGGTGCATGTATACGAGGTCGCAAACCAGGATGTGGAAAACTGGCTGAAGGCAATCATGGCACCGATGGAAACCCAGGTACGCGAACATCAACTCCATTTGCGCCGCCGCCTGGAAAGCATCAAACGCATCCACAAGGCAACCGACACGCTGGAAGACCGGATCACCGAACTGCAACACATGGAAGGCGGCATCCTCAAGCAACTGCAGGATTTGTCCCTGTTGCAGCAGCAGATTGCCAACTCGCTGGCCTACGAGCAAGAAACACAACCTGTTGCGGCAAGCGCCTGAGCTTTCCGTCCATAAAAAAACGGCGGCATGGAGTTCCATGCCGCCGTTTTTTATCCAGACCCGGGTTGGTTTAACCCTGGGCTTGTAGCGCCTCGTACTTGGCCTGCAGTTCTTCCTTGCTTTCCACATGGCTGGGATCGAGGATGCAGCAATCAACCGGACAGACGCTGACGCACTGAGGCTCGTCGTAATGCCCCACGCACTCGGTGCACAGATTGGGGTCGATCACGTAGATTTCATCGCCCTGTGTAATTGCACCGTTGGGACATTCGGGTTCGCACACATCGCAATTGATGCATTCGTCGGTAATCATCAGAGCCATAATCAGTTTCCTTCCGAAATATTAAGAAAAAATCTTGTGTTGCAGCCTCGCCTTGACCGAGGGTTGCACAAACTGGCTGACATCCCCACCCAGCAGCGCAATCTCCCTGACCATGCCGGCCGAAATAAACATATATTGATCCGATGGTGTCAGGAATACCGTTTCGACCTCGGGATACAGACTCCGGTTCATTCCCGCCAGCTGAAATTCGTATTCAAAATCCGAAACCGCGCGCAAGCCCCGCAACACGACGCGTACATCCTGCTCGCGCAAAAAATTCATCAACAGCCCGGAAAACCCCACCACTGTTACTTTTGGCACATCGGCCAGCACTTCCCTCGCCATGTCCACACGTTCTTCCACGGTAAAATAGGGCTTCTTGCTCTGGCTGTCGGCCACCGCGACAATCACCTCGTCAAACAGTCGAATAGCGCGCCGCACCAGGTCTTCATGGCCAAGGGTAATCGGGTCGAATGTGCCGGGGTAAACCGCTCTAAGCGCCATGGGGCCCTTCAGTTTTTCGCTTCAGCAAACAGTAAAATACATTGCCCGCCCGACCGCTGCGCCAGACTTCCCATCCTTCACCCGGATCAAGCGCCTGTTCGGTTTCAGCGTAAACAAAACCATCGGTCGCGAGCCGGTCAGGAAGAAGGGGCAATAATAACGGTAAAATTCCTTGGTGGAAAGGTGGGTCGAGAAAAATCACATCGAACGCTTTCCCTTCACGGGAGAGGGTTTTTAGCCCATCCCCCGCCACCAGATCCAGTCGATCCGTACCAAGTTTACGTGCATTTTCCTGCAACGCTTTCAGCACTTGGGGGTTTTGCTCAACCATCACCACACGCCGCGCCCCGCGTGAAAGCGCCTCAAACCCTAGCGCCCCGCTACCGGCGAACAGATCCAGACAGGTCTTGCCATCCAGTGTCTGCCCCAGCCAGTTGAACAAAGTTTCCCGCACCCGGTCCGGGGTCGGGCGCAAACCCTCTGCTTGCGGGAAATTGACCAGGCGGCCACGCCATTCGCCGGCGATGATTCTGACCTTGCTCTGCTGTGCCAAGGACTATTTCGCCTCGTCCGCACCGACTACCACGGTCACCATTTTGCCCGGGTGGATGCGGCGGATAAAGGCATCCCTGATCTGGGCAACCGTCACTTTTTCAACCTTACCGGAAAAATCATCCAGATAGGAAAGCGGTAACCGATAAAACCCGATCACGGTAAGGTAATCGAGGATTTTTTTATTGCTGTCCAATCGCAACGGAAAGCCCCCCACGATATTTTGCTTGGCCTTCTTCAACTCGTCCTCGGTTGGCCCCCTGGAAACGAAATCCTGCAAGGTCTTGCGCACCACGACCAGCGCCTCGTCGGCTTGCTCGCGCTTGGTCTGCAGGCCAATCTGGAACGGCCCGCTTTGCTGCAACGGCAGAAAATAGCTATAGACGCTGTATACCAGTCCGCGCTTTTGCCTGACTTCCTCGATCAAGCGCGAGGCGAAGCCGCCCCCGCCCAGGATGTAGTTGCCGACATAAAGCGGGAAATAATCCGGGTCAGTGCGCGTCATGCCCGGCTGCCCGATGAGAATGTGGCTCTGCGTGGCGGGATGGGCTATTTTACGTGTTTCCCCCATGGACATGGCCACCACTGGCAAGGGCTGTGGCTCGCCTTCAGCCCGCGGCAAGGCCGCTGTTAGCTGAGCGGCAATCTCTCTGGCCTGGGCCGGAGTAACATCGCCGATCACGGCAACAACTGCCTCATCAGCGCGATAATGCGCGCGGTAAAAGCCGACCAGATCCTCGCGCCGCAGTGCGGCGATCGATTCCGGCTCAACCATGGAGGATAGCGCGTAAGGGTGGGTTCCATAGATCATTGAATTGAACAACCGCCCAGCGATGAAGTCCGGTTGGGTCTTGGCTTCCTTGAGTTCAGCGATGGATCGGGTTTTCTCCCGCGCCAGCACCGCCTCAGGGAAATCCGGGGATTGCAGCGACTTGGCCATAATCTCCAAAGCCTGGCCGCGCTCCCGCTCGCCGCTCAAAGTGCGCAGGCGCAGTCCGGCCCGGTCCTGATCGAAGCTGCCACCCAGATTGGCACCGATATCGGCCATTCGACGGGAAATTTCTTCCTCGGTCATCCCGCCCGCACCCAAGGTAAGCAGATGATGCGTCATGCTCGCCAGACCCGGCCTGAATTTGTCATCCCGGCTATCACCAGCAGGAAACTCGACACTGATATCCAGCAACGGCAGATCGTGATTCTCAACAAAATATACGCGCACGCCGTTGTCCATCTGCCAATGCTGGATCGGCAGTGCTGCCTGGGCGGCGGTGGCGACAAACAGCAGACCAGCAAAAACAAAATCCAAGAATTTAATTCGCATGACGTCCTCCCGGAACAGGTTTCACCGGCTTCACGCCATCCATAGGTTGCGGGTCCAGCACAGCCACCGTAAGGCGGTCGTCGACCAGATATTTCTGCGCCACTTCCTGCACCTGCCTGGCAGTTACCACCTTGAGTTTCTCAAGGCGCGTTTCCAGGGTGTTCAGAGGCAGTCCGGCTGTTTCCACCTCGCCGATCAGCATCGCCTGGTAGAACATCGAATCGCGCTGATAGACCTGAGCCGCGATCACTTGTGCCTTGACACGCTGCAACTCCTCCTCGGTCACGCCATCCCGCTTGATTTTCTCAATCTGCTCGCGGATTGCCGTTTCCAGTTCGGCGACACTCTTGCCCTCGGCGGGGGCTCCGTCCAGGGTGAACGTCGAAGGCCCGCGCGAAATCAGGTCATACCCGGCCCCGGCCGACACCGCAATCTGCTGCTCCCGCACCAGCGCCTGATTGAGTCGCGCCGAGGCATGGCCGTCCAGCACGCCTGCCAGCACCTCCAGCGCGTAAGGTTCCTGGTCGTTGCCCGGATCACGCAGAGAGGGCGTGTGGTAGCTCATGGCAAGATAGGGCAGCTTGGCGGGAGCTTTAACGGCCACACGCTTGATGCCGCGCTGATCTGGTTCGGCCTGGGGTTTGCGCTGGGGCAGTGCAACCGGCCGAATTTTGCCGAAATAGCGCTTGGCCAGTTTCAGCACCTCCTGAGGTTTGACGTCGCCCACTACCACCAACGTGGCGTTGTTCGGCGCATACCAGCGACGATACCAATCCCTGGCATCGTCTGCTGTCATGTTTTCCAGATCATTCATCCAGCCGATGATCGGGTGATGGTAGGGATGGGCCTCGTAGGCTGCCGCCATCAGTGTTTCATAGACTAGCGCCTGCGGTTTGTCTTCTGTGCGCATTCGCCGCTCCTCCATCACCACCTTGATCTCTTTCGCAAACTCCTGCGGCAAAAGCACCAGGTTATGCATCCGGTCGGCTTCCAGCTTCAATGAAAGCTCCAGCTTCGATTTCTGTAGCTGCTCAAAATAGGCCGTGTGATCACGGCTGGTGAAAGCGTTTTCCCGTCCGCCAGCCGCAGCGACAATCTTCGAGAATTCACCGGCGGGGACCGCCTTGGTTCCCTTGAACATCATGTGTTCCAGGACGTGAGCCACGCCGGTTGTGCCGTTAAACTCATCCATGCTGCCGGCGCGATACCATACCTGAGACACCACCACCGGGGCGCGATGGTCTTCCTTGACGATTACCTTCATGCCGTTGGCCAGCTTGTATTCATGGACTGTCGCCATGGCCTGGAACGGTAGCATCGCTGCCAGCAACCACATACACCGGATTAATGTTTTTTTACGCTGCACAAAACCTCCCAATCGCCTAAAATGACGAAGTTGTGAATTATAGCCTACCTTGAGACCACCACCCCCCATGCTAAATTTCTTCAAATCCGACAAGAAAGCCGACGAAAGCCAGGAACAACCCCTGGGCTGGGCGGCCAGACTGAAACAAGGGTTAGCCAAAACCCGAGCCATCCTGAATACGCCGGTTTCCGGGCTGTTCAGCGGCGGCAAGATCGACGAGGCGTTTTACGAGGAGCTCGAAACCGTCCTGCTTTCCGCCGATGTCGGTGTCGCCGCCACCCAATACCTGCTGGATGACCTGAGAAGCCGCGTCAAGCGCGACAAGCTGGATGATGCGGCGCAGCTTAAGCAGGCTTTGCGCGATGGCCTGCAGACCTTGCTCACCCCGCTGGAATCACCTCTAGCCCTGTCCGGCCACAAACCCTATGTGATCATGATGACAGGCGTCAACGGCGCCGGCAAAACTACCACTATCGGCAAGCTGGCCAAATATTTTCAGGCCCAGGGAAAATCGGTGTTGCTCGCCGCCGGCGACACCTTCCGCGCTGCAGCGCGCGAACAATTGCAGGTATGGGGAGAGCGCAACAATGTCACGGTCATCACCCAGGAAGGTCATGACTCCGCCGCCGTGATCTTCGACGCGATCCAGGCAGCGCGAGCGCGCGGAATCGACATCGTACTGGCCGACACTGCCGGACGGCTGCCTACCCAGTTGCACCTGATGGAAGAACTGAGAAAGATCAAGCGCGTCATCGCCAAGGCCGAACCGGGCGCACCCCACGAAACCATCCTGGTGCTCGATGCCAACACCGGCCAGAACGCCATCGCCCAGGTCAAATCTTTTGATGATGCCTTGCAGGTGACCGGACTGGTCCTGACCAAACTCGATGGCACAGCCAGGGGCGGCGTCATCGCCGCTATCGCCAAGACCCGCCCGATCCCGGTGAGGTTCATCGGCGTCGGCGAGCAGCTCGATGATCTGCGGCCCTTTGTCGCTAAGGAATTTGTTGAGGCACTGTTTGAATGATCTCATTCAGCCAGGTTTACAAACGCTACCCAGGCGGCCATGAGGCACTGAAAAACCTCAGCTTCACCATCGAAGCCGGCGAGATGGCCTTCATCACCGGGCCAACCGGCGCCGGCAAGAGCACCTTGCTAAAACTGGTGGCAGCAATAGAGAAACCCTCATCCGGCAGCGTGGTGGTAAGCGGCCAGAACATCGGCAAGCTGCGCCGCAGCGCCGTTCCTTTCCTGCGCCGCAACTTCGGCCTGATCTTCCAGGATCACAAACTGCTCTATGACCGCAATGTGCTGGAAAACGTTATCCTGCCGCTGGATATTGCCGGTTTGCAGCGGGCCGAAAGCATGAAGCGGGCTCGCGCCGCACTCGACAAGGTAAATTTGCTGGGACTGGAAAAGGCGAACCCGATTTCCCTTTCCGGCGGCGAGCAACAACGCCTGTGCGTGGCTCGGGCGATCGTTAACCGCCCGGCCATCGTGCTGGCCGACGAACCTACCGGCAATCTCGACGCCGATTATGCCGGCGAAATCATGGAAATGTTCAAATCCTTCAATCAGGTCGGCGTCACTCTCTTGATCGCCACCCATGACGAGTCGCTGATCGCACGCTACAGCAGCCGGGTGTTACATCTGAAGCAGGGAGAGCTATTAATATGAACTGGCTCAGCCAACACCGCGTCGCCTTGGGGCTGATCCTCGGTCGCTTCGCCCATGCGCCTTTCTCCAGTCTGCTCGCCATCATCGTCTTTGGCGTCACGCTCAGCCTGCCGCTGGGCCTTTATACGCTGATCGAAAACGTCAAGCTTGTTGCTGGCAACGTCAGACTTGAACCCCAGATCACCGTGTTCCTGTCCCCCGGCGCAAATGCCGACAACGCCAGACAGGTCGAGTCACGGCTGAAAGAGTTCAATACCATCAAACAATTCCGCTTCATCCAGCGCGACCAGGCGTTGCAGGAGCTGCTGCAAAGCACTGGACTTGTAGACGTCACCGCGGGACTGGAACGGAACCCGCTGCCGGACGCCTTCGTGATAGAACCCAAAAGCATCAATCCTGGTGGGCTCGAAAATCTGCGCAAAGATCTGATGAAGTTGCCCAAAGTGGACAAGGTACTGCTGGACACCGCTTGGGCAGAGCGCCTTAACGCCATGGTGCGTCTCGGCCGCGACATAACCCTGATTCTTGCCGTCCTGCTCGGTTTTGCCCTGATGGTGATCACCAGCAATACTATCCGTCTGCAAATCCTGTCACAGCGCGAAGAAATCGAGATCAGCACGCTGATCGGTGCGACCGATGCCTTCATCCGCCGCCCCTTCCTTTACCATGGGGTACTTCAGGGCTTGGGCGGCGGCCTCGCCGCCTGGCTCATTGTCAGCCTTGGCCTGCAACTGCTCAACTTCGGCATAGTCGACTTGGCAAAACTCTACGCCGCGCAATTTCGACTGCTTCCACTGGGCACCAACGATATTCTCAGCCTGCTGCTGTTCTCCTCCCTGCTCGGCTGGCTCGGCGCGTTTCTGGCGGTAGGCAGGCATTTGCGCCGGATCGAGCCCAGAGCTTAAGTTCCTTGCCAATAAAGTCCGGGAGTCGAACCTCAGACGACTCATGCGAAGGGCAGCAGCTTCGAATAAATTTCAGAAATATAATTATTGACTAATATAGTCGTAAGTTAGTATAGTTGACAATATTACTCGGACATTTCTGTCGCACGAGGGAATGCGCTGAACTTTTCCAACGAACTTTTTCGACTATTTGGCACTCTCATTCCCCGAGTGCTAGAATTAAAAAACTTGGAGGAATAATCATATGACGAATGCTTTATTAGCCATTTCCATCCCTTCTGCGGTTGGCAGTCTGGAAAGCTATATCCAGTCGGTCAAGGCAATGCCGGTACTGAGCGCCGAGGAAGAACACGAACTGGCGTTACGCCTGAAGCGCGACAACGATGTGGAAGCAGCACGGATGCTGGTGGTTTCGCACCTGCGCGTGGTTGTGAATATCGCACGCGGCTACATGGGTTACGGCCTGCCCCAGGCAGACCTGATTCAGGAAGGTAATATCGGCTTGATGAAGGCCGTGCGCCGCTTCGACGGTGAGCGCGGCGTGCGTCTGGTTTCCTTTGCCATCCACTGGATCCGCGCCGAGATGCACGAATACATCCTGCGCAACTGGCGCCTGGTCAAGGTCGCCACCACCAAGGCGCAGCGCAAACTGTTCTTCAATCTGCGCAGCATGAAAAAGGGCCTCGGCTACCTCGGCCCGGATGAGGTTAACAGCATTGCCAAGGATCTGGGCGTAAAGCCGGAAGAAGTGGTGGAAATGGAAAGCCGCATGGGCGGTCAGGATATCTCCATGGAAACCCACGGCGGAGACGAGGATGAAGGCACCGGCCCGATTGCTTATCTCGCGGCCGATGCAACCAATGAACCCGCAGCCCTGCTGGAGCAGGAACAAACCAGCCAGTTACGCGAGCGCGGTCTGTCAAGCGCGTTGCAGGGCCTCGACGACCGCAGCCGCCGCATCATCGAGGCGCGCTGGCTCACCGAGAATGCGAGTTCCACGCTGCATGAGCTCGCTGCAGAGTATGGCGTGTCCGCGGAACGCATACGCCAGATTGAGCAAAAAGCCTTGCAGAAAATGAAGACGGCCATTGTGGCCGAGACCGCCTGAGTTCAACGCAGTAAAATAAAAAAACGGGGCGCGAAATGCGCCCCGTTTTTTTGTCTCGTATTCCGGCGTCTGATCAGGCCAGAATCACGGAAAAAAAGCTGATCCAGCTCCAAACCATCAAAGTCACCACGATAGGCATCACAAATTTAGCCATTGTCATCTCCTTAATTAAAAATCTGATAAGAATCCATTTCTTGAATGGGGCAATTCTAGTTCAAAGCCCCTTCGCATTCAACCCGCTACGTCAACTTATCGCTTCTTCGGTCGCGAATCGGCATAGCGCGGAATACGGGGATCATCATCATCCATCAGGATGCGCTGGGCAGGGCCTTCCATGTCCTCGAACTGGCCATTCTTGATCGCCCAGAAAATACCGATCCCGGCGACGATAATCATCACCACGGTCATGCCCAGCAAATAGATCAGTATCGGTGTCATACTTTAAATATCCTCAATCAGCGCAGACGCAACGCATTCAACACCACCACCAGCGAGCTCGTCGACATGCCGATGGAGGCCAGCCACGGCGGTATCATGCCGACAGCAGCAAAGGGCAACGCAAGCAAATTGTAAACGACTGCCCAAGCGAAATTCTGTCGCATCACGGCAATGCTCGCATGCCCAGTCTGCAGGGCGCGCTGAATATCCAGCAGATTTTCCGTCAATAATACGATGTCGCTGCTGGCCCGCGCAACTTGGGTGCCGCCGCCCATGGCGATGGACACGTCGGCCCCGGCCAGAACCGGCGCATCATTGACGCCGTCACCCACCATGGCTACGACATGGCCTCGCTGCTGAAGTTCGCGCAGCGCCTTGAGTTTGTCTTCCGGCCGCAATGCGGCCTGCCAGGATTCGATGCCGGCCTCGGCGGCAACGTGGGCTACCGCGTCGGCGGCATCGCCGCTCAGGATAGTGACCTGCACCCCTGCTGCCTGGAGCTGTTCGACCAACTCGCGGGCCTGTGGCCTGAGGCCATCTGAAAGCACGAAAACCGCCATGGCGCGCCGCTCGTCACACAACCACACCAGGGTTGCGCCTTGCGGCAGATCACTTGGCAGAGCGACCGGCTCGAACCCAGCCAAAGCGGCATTGCCCAGGGTATAACGCGCACCGGCAATGCAGCCGCTGACTCCATTGCCCGGCAGGTTCTGCGCTTCCTGAACTGCAATCAAATCCGTGCCGGCGACCCGGCTTAGAAAACTTTGTGCCAGCGGATGCTCCGAAGCCTGTTCCAGGCTGGCCGCGAGCAACAGGCAGCGATCTTCGCCCACGTCAGAAAATGTGACGGTGCGTTGCAGCACCGGCTTGCCGTAGGTAAGGGTACCGGTCTTGTCGAAGACCACATGGTTGACCTTGGCCAGAGTTTCCAGGGCGTGCCCGCGCGTCAACAATATACCGTGCCGCAGCAAGTGCGATCCGGCAGCGGCAAAAGCCGTGGGCGCGGCGAGCGACAATGCGCATGGGCAAGTCACCACCAGCACCGCCAACATGATTCCGAATGCCTGCCCCGGTTCTAGCCACCACCAAGTGGCGCCGACTATTGCCGTCAGAATCAGCAGACCAACCGTGAAATGCCCTGCCACTCTATCGGCAAGCTGCGCCAGGCGCGGCTTCTCCGCCACCGCCCGGTCGAGCAGACGGACGATACCCGCCAGCACGGTGTTTTCACCCACCCCCGTCACGCGCAGCAGCAGTGGCCCTTCCAGATTAATGCTGCCGGCGATCACCAGCGCCCCGGCGCGTTTCGGCACCGGACGGCTCTCGCCGGTCAACAGCGCCTCGTCCACCGTACTTTCGCCTTCGATCACCTCGGCATCGGCGGCTATGGACTCGCCCGGCTTGGTCAGTATGGTGTCGCCCTCGTTCAGATCCAGCACAGGCACAGGCTGGTGCTGACCACCATCTAATACCTTGGTAGCCATTGCAGGCGCGAGCTTGAGCAAGTTTTCCGCCGCTTCGACCGACTTTTCCTGGGCCCCGTGTTCAAGAAAACGGCTGGAAAGCAGGAACAGGCTGAACATTGTAATGGCGTCGTAATACACCACACCGTGGCCCTGTAGCGTAGACCAGGCGCTGCCGACAAAAGCGCCGATCACGGCCAGTGTCACCGGCACATCCATGTTCAGACGCTTCCCGATCACAGCATTCCAGGCGCTCTGGTAAAACGGCAAAGCGGCATAAAACACCACCGGCAGCGTCAAAATCAGGCTGAAATAGCGCAACAGCGCAGCCGTGCTGTCCTCCATGCCGAATGCAGCGCCGGCGTACAGCGCCACTGCCAGCATCATCACCTGGCCAGAGGATAAGCCGGCAATGGCGATTCGGCGCAGATCTTTTGCCCGCCTCTTCCGGCGCAGGCTTTCCTGGCGCTCGGCGCTGTAGGGATGAGCGTTGTAGCCGAGCAACTGGATTTCTTCGAGGATCTTGCTGAGATGAATAACCTGGTCGTTCCAGGTGATGCGGGCTCGGTGGGTAGCGTAGTTGACCTGAACCTGCAGCACGCCCGGCAACTGCTTGAGGTGACGCTCGTTGAGCCAGATGCAGGCGGCGCAGGTAATGCCTTCGAGGATCAGGGAGGCTTCCTTGACTTGCTCGCCTTCTTGCCTGACAAAGCTTTTCTGTATGCCAGGGTGGTCGTAAAGCGCCAGCTTCTGCACTTCCTCCGGCACCACTTCATGGCCAACACCGGGCAATGCGGTGCGATGCCGGTAATAATCGGTCAGCCCGTTGTCGACGATGGTCTGCGCCACTGCCTGGCAGCCGCGGCAACACATCTCGTGCGATTCGCCTTCAATGATTACGGGGTAATGCGCGCTAGCCGGAACTGGCAGGGCGCAGTGGTAACACGTCTTTTCGGCGCCACTCATTAGTTAGAATGCCGGAACGATAATCTCTTTTGCCGTTTCGAACTTGTCCTGGCCACGCTCAATCAGTAGCACCGCCACCCACTGGCCTGGCCGATCCATGCCGACCAGTGCATGGTAGCGTCCCGGCGCAAAAGAGCTCAAATTAGTTGATTTCCCCATATCCGAACCGTCGGCGGGGTGCTTGATGGTGAGCGTCACGATTGCACCTTCGAGCGGCTGCTGCGCACTGTCGCTGGCACTCACGGTCACCTCACTGGCCTGGCCGAGCTTGATCTGGTCGAGCCCGGCAACCTCGATCTGCCAGCCAAGCTGGCGTTGCCGCAAGGATTTCTTCATGTACTGACTGACAACCTTGGCCGCCGCCTCATCATGCGGGACCTCTCCGGAAAAAGCGGTATAAACTGGCTTGTCTCCTGCATTAGGCATGACCCATTTGGCAATCGACGGCGGCAGGCCGCTTATAGAAATCGAGACGAATGCTGCCATCAACAGCGCCAGCGTCAGAAAGAAGCCGACAATAATCTTCGGAATCCAGTGCATCCGCTGACGCGGCGCCCCTACCTTTCGATCTCCTGTCAGAGTCAGGACGATCGCCGTGGCAACGTACAGCGCCAGATGCAATGCCACCACATCGCCGCCGGGCCAATGACTCAGGCTGTAGAACATAATCGCCAGAGTCGGCAACGCACCGCTGATCACGCCGCGCCAGTAGTTGGAAACGCCAGCCAGGCGCAGGCCAAAATACAACAGAGCGATTAGCGCGGCCCCCCCGAACAAGGTCACTGTCATCTATTTATCTTTCATGTTTGGCGTAAAAGCGGACTTTCTTTATGACTTCCTGTTCCGGTTTTTTCAGAGGAGTAATGACGAATTCGATTTCACTCACCTGGCTCACCATAGCCGGGGGAAGCTTGACGTTCGCCAGCACCATCAAACTCTTGCCCTGGCGCACGCTGACCTCGCGCATCTCTCCCAAGTCCACGTCACCCTCCGGAATCCCTCGCACACTGATGCGGTAATCCTGCACGTCCTGCGACTTGTTGGTAATGTGTATCTGGTAGCGATTGCGGATATCACCGTTCGACAACACCACAAACAGCGGCTGACGCACCGGCTGGATGGAGAGCTCAATCTCGGAACGCGAGGCGATATTGTATACCAGCACACCCACCATCACGAGTATTGCCGCGCCATAGCCCAAGGTGCGCAACCGCAGCCAGTCCAGATTCGGCTTGCCCGGATTCTTGCTTTCGATGTTGATTTCCGAATCGTATCGGATCAAATTACGGGGGTAACCGACCGAATCCATTATGTTGTTGCAGGCGTCTACACACAACCCGCAGGAAATGCACTGGTATTGCAGCCCTTTGCGAATGTCGATACCCGCCGGACACACCTGCACGCAAAAACCGCAATCGATGCAATCGCCGATTCCCTGGGCCTGTCGATCCTCGCGAGTCTTGGTGCCTGCACGCGGTACGGCTCGCCCTGCCGTACCCTCACCGCGCTGGAAGTCATAGTAGGGCGCCAAGGTTTCCGGCTCGTACATCACGCCCTGAAAACGCGCGTAGGGGCACATGTAAATGCATACCTGCTCGCGCGCCAGTGCAGCCGCCACGTAGGTGGTCACGGTCAAAATCAACACGGTGAAATAGGCAACAAAAGGCAGGTCAGCAGTGAAGAAACGTCGAGTCAGCTCTGGCGCATAACCGTAGTACATGATGAAGCTGTAGGCGGTAAGGAAGGCCAGAAGCAGCCACAAGCCATGTGTGGCACCATACTTGGCCGCCTTCTCCATGTTCCATGGCTGCTTGTAAAGACGAATGCGGGCAGGGCGTTCACCCTGAACCCAGCGTTCGATAAACATGAAAGCATCCGTCCACAGCGTCTGGAAGCAAAAATAACCGCAGAATGCCCTCCCTACCAGTCCGGTTGCGAAGAACAACAGAGCTGCGGCGATGAACATTAGCAGTGAGAGAGAGATCAGATCCTGCGGATAGAACACCAAGTCGAAGATGAAGAAGCGGCGCCCCACCATGTCGAACAACACGGCCTGCGCAGGCGCATCATGGCGCGCCCAAGGCAACCAGGGCAAGAGAAAATAGACGGTATATGCCAGCACCAGCACGGATGTCTTAAAGGTACGAAAAGAACCTTTAACCGACCGGGTGAATATCGGAATCCGCTTCTGAAATAACTCTTCGGAGTTTTCACCTGTTTGCAAGTTTTGTACTTTCACAATGCTCTCCTGACCACTCAGGTCTTTCGGCCAGCAATTCTCAAAAATGTTCCACCTAGATCGGTAGAATATATTTATATACTAATGTTTTTTGCGCGAGTAAGGCTTCGTAAACAAAAAGACCCCGTCCACATGGCCGGGGTCCATACGTTCACAGCGAACGCGTTTTACTTATTGCTGCCGCCGCCGAGCACATCGTGCACGTAAACCGTCAGCAGCTTGATCTGGTCAGCGCTGAGACGGCTATTCCAGGCAGGCATCACACCTTTGTTCAGACCGGAGGTGATCACCGCCTTGACCACGGCAACTTTCTTGTCTGCACTGTCCTGGGCAGGCACGTCAGCCCACAACCAGATCTTGTCGGTCAGGTTGGCCGAGCCGATGTCCTTGTTGCCCTTACCGTCCGCACCGTGACAAGCGAGACAGGTCGCCTTGCCATGGAACAATTCGTCGCCGGCTTTGGCCTTGGCGGCATCCATAGGCTCGCCCGACAGGCTCAGCACATAGTTGGCGAGACTCTCGATTTCGCCCTCATTCAGGTCAGCACCACCCTTGGCCGGCATGATGCCGTGACGACCGTTAGCGATGGATGCCTGGATCTTGTCGTGAGTGCCACCATAAATCCAGTCGTCATCGGTCAGATTGGGGGCGAATGCCATCTTGCCCTGCCCGCCACTCTGGTGACAAGCGGCACAGTTGTCAGAGAACAGCACTTTGCCGGCGGATGCCACGAAGTTGGATAACTCCGGATCCTTGGAAATCTGCTCGTAGGGTGTGGCCGCGACCTTGTCGAAGTAAGGTTTCTGCTTTTCACGGGCATCCTGCAGATCTTTCATCAGCAGGGCACGGGTACTCCAGTGCGTGGTTTTCTCCACACCCTTGTCATTCTTGTAGGTGATGGTAGCAATGCCGGTGGTAAAGCCCTTGCCCAGCGGCCAAGCCGGGTAGGCGACCCAGTACACCACCGAGAAAATGATGGTGGCATAGAATGCCCACAGCCACCAGGCGGGCAACGGATTGTTGAGCTCCTGCAAATCGCCGTCCCAGACGTGGCCGGTGGTTTGCACTTTACTCGATTGCGAGTTTCCCTGACTCATGATTAGTTCCTTTGCGTCAATATTTAATCGTCTTGGAGCGGCATGTTCTTGTAAGATTCCAGGCGCTCGCCGCGCTTCTTGTTGCCAAACACGTAGAACAGGATGGCGCAAAAAGTGATGAAGAAAATCAGCAGCGATATCGGTTTGGTATTTTCAAACCGGGTAAACCACATCAGCCATTCCATAGCGCTCTCCCGTTTAGCGGAATTTAACGAAGTTGTCGTTGTCCAGTTTGCTGAAGTCAACCATCGTGCCCAGCACCTGCAGGTAGGCCACCAGCGCGTCCATTTCGGTCACATCAGCAGCGTTGCCGTCATACTTTCCGGTTTGTGCCTGTTCGATCAGGTTTTTCTGCGCATCGGGGATGTGCAACTGTTTCGCCACATCCGCGCCGAATTCCTTGACATTGTTGTCAAACTCGGCCTTGTTGACGGAATATGGCACTCCGGTCACTCGCAACGCCGTCATGCGGTCAGCCACGTCGGATGTATCCAGGGCAGTAGTCAGCAACCAAGGGTAATTCGGCATCACTGACTCGGGAACCATCGAGCGCGGTGCGATCAAGTGCTGCACCTGCCACTCATTGGAGTATTTCTTGCCAACTCGTGCCAAGTCCGGGCCTGTGCGCTTGGAGCCCCACTGGAACGGATGGTCATACTGCGATTCAGCCGCCAGAGAGTAATGGCCGTAGCGCATGGATTCGTCGCGGAACGGACGTATCATCTGCGAATGACACAGGTAGCAACCCTCGCGGACGTAGATGTCACGACCGCGCTGCTCCAATGGGCTATAGGGACGAACCATCTTGATGCCATCGGCGTTTCTCACATCCTCGACGGTACCCTTGATGAAGAATAGCGGCACGATTTCAACCAGACCGCCGATACTGATGGCGAACATCGTCAGCACCAGCATCAGCCCAAGATTTTTTTCAATTTTTCCGTGATCCATGATGATCTTTCCTTATGCATTAGTGATGCCCCGCGCCGCGGAGCATCGTCTCTTAACCCGAGTCCCGTTACGCTGCGCTCGCTGCCAAACCACCGGCAGGCATGCTCTTCGCCTGGCGTATGGTCATGAAGCAGTTGTACAGCATCAGCAACATGCCGGTCAGGAACACAGCGCCGCCCAAGGCACGCATGGCGTAGTAGGGATGCATGGCGGCAACGGACTCGGCGAAGGAATACTGCAGGTTGCCGTAATCGTCATAGGCACGCCACATCAGTCCCTGCATGATGCCGGAAATCCACATCGCGGTGATGTACAACAGGGTGCCGATGGTTGCCAGCCAGAAATGCACGTTGATCAGCTTGGCACTGTGCATCTTGGTATCCCACAGGCGGGGCAGCATGTGATAGATGGCGCCGAAGGAAATCATCGCCACCCAGCCCAGTGCGCCGGAGTGAACATGGCCGATGGTCCAGTCGGTATAGTGAGACAGGGCGTTGACGTCTTTCAGGGACATCATCGGACCTTCGAAAGTGGACATACCGTAGAACGACAGTGCCACAATCAGGAAGCGCATGATCGGGTCGGTACGCAGCTTGTCCCAGGCACCAGACATGGTCATGATGCCGTTGATCATCCCACCCCAGGAAGGCATCAGCAGCATGATGGAGAAAGTCGCCGCCAGGGTGGAAGTCCAGTCCGGAATCGCAGTCCAGTGCAGGTGATGAGATCCGGCCCACATGTACATGAAGATCAGCGCCCAGAAGTGGACGATGGACAGGCGATAGGAGTAGATCGGACGCCCTGCCTGCTTGGGCACGAAGTAATACATCATGCCGAGAAAGGCAGCAGTGAGGAAGAAACCCACTGCGTTATGTCCGTACCACCACTGGGTCATCGCATCCTGCGCGCCGGCGAACAGCGGGTAGGACTTGGTCAAACTCACCGGGATCGCCAGGTTGTTGAAGATGTGCAGCAGGGCGGTGGCCAGGATGAAGGATAGGTAGAACCAGTTGGCCACATAAATATGGGGCTCCTTGCGCTTCATGATGGTACCGATGTAGACAATGGCATAGGTCACCCAAACTACGGCGATCAGCAGGTCAACCGGCCATTCCATTTCCGCGTATTCGCGGCCTTGGCTATAACCCATCACATCGCCCAGCGCGGCCAACACGATGATCGCCTGCCAGCCCCAGAAGGTGAAGCTGGCCATGCCATTGGAAATCAGACGGGCCTGGCAGGTGCGCTGCACAATGTAGTAAGAAGTGGCGAACAGCGCGCTGCCGCCAAAGCCGAAGATCACGGCACCGGTATGAACCGGGCGCAAACGGCCAAAGGTGATGTAGGGAATATCAAAATTCAGAAATGGCCACGCCAATTCCGAGGCGATAAACACCCCCACCAGCATACCCACCGCGCCCCAGATCAGGGCCATGATGGTGAATTTGCGAACAATGTCGTAATTGTATTGCTCGCCGCTCCCTATCGCAACCGATGCCATAACTCTCTCCTTGTAAACAAAACCTGCCCACGTCCGGCCCTCATTGCATTCAGACCGATACGCGATATTCAATGCGCTGCGCCAAAAAACACGCTTTCCAGCCATTTGGCGCAATGGTGCGTAATATAACCGCAAACGCGCCGACTTTCACTGACATACGTCAACCAAACATCAATTAATCAATACCTGCGTATCCTATTAAGCAGACGGAACGCCGCGAATTTGAATGCGGCTCAGCCGCGAGCGATGGACGTGAGACGATCCTGATCGAGCAATTGAACCCGCCTTCGCTCAGTAGCTATCAGGCCGTCATCCTGAAAACGGGTGAACACGCGGCATACGGTTTCCTCGGCCATACCGAGGTAATTACCGATATCACTACGCGACATGCTCAAATTGAATTGAGAGGGGGAATAACTGCGTTTCTGAAAGCGACGTGAAAGGCTTAATAAAAAGGTGGCAAGGCGCTCATCGGCATTTTTCTTGCCCAGTAGCAACATCAACTCCTGGTTATCGAGAATTTCCTGACTCAGTATCTTGAGCATCTGCTGGCGGATGGAAGGGACTTCCGCACTGTATGCTTCCAGCACGTCGATAGGCACCTCACACACCATGGTGGTTTCCAGCGCCCGCGCCTCGCTCATGTACTGATTGGTGACAATGGCACCCAAGCCGAGAACTTCGCCAGTTATATGGAATCCGGTAATCTGAACCCGTCCGTCATTGGTCAACACGTATGACTTGATTGAGCCGCAACGGATCGCGTAGACGGCGCGCAAAGGCTCACCGATCCGGTAAAGCAGCTCGCCACGCTTGAAAACCTTGCGATTTCTGACTATCGTTTCCAGAAGACGCAGATCTACGTCGGGGCCGTTAACCTCGCGGCACAAACCATAAATCCCGCAATCTTTGCAGGTAACCGGGGAGCACACTTCTGGTTCCGCTACACGCGGCGCTGGCCGTCTCGGCATCATTCCTGCAACCGCAGTCACGGTTTCTCACCCAGAAGCAGTTTCACATCATGAAGGATAGACACCAGTTCGGCATCGTGATTGATCAGCACGCGCAGGCGACCTTGAGTATCGAAGCCATAAACACCCGCACTGTGATCCAGCAGGTAGCCCGCCGCGGAGCCAGAATCATGTTTGGCATAAGTCACCTTGAACTCCTTGGCGGTTCCGGCGATTGCGGATTCATCGCCGTACAGGGCCAGAAAATCTTTATGAAAATAAGTAACGAATTTCGCCAATTTTTCTGGCGTATCGCGCGCCGGGTCCAGCGTTACAAACAATACCTGGACTCGCCCCGCATCGCTGCCCAGCCGTTTCTGCACCATGGCCAACCCTGACAGCGTGGTTAGACATACATCAGGACAATTAGTATAGCCAAAAAAAATCAATACCGCCTTGCCCTTGAAATCGGACAGCGTGCGCGTCTTGCCATAATGGTCGACAAGGCGGAAATCCCTGGCGAAATCAGCGCCGGTAATATCAGTTGCAACAAATGGCTCGACCGGGATGCTGTTGTCGGCACAACCGGACAACAATGCCAGCATGCAAGCTACTGCCGCAACCCACAAGCCAAATCGTTCGATAACGGGGCGCAATTATATCCCCTTCTGGCCTATTTCATCCATCATCGCCATCGGCAAATCACAAATGCGATACCTCCCGCTTTGTACTGCTATGGCCAAACGATCAAGTGTCTGCTCATGCAGCAGCGCAACAATTTTTTCCTTGATCGGCTTCCATTTCGCATGCACCGGGCAGGCTGTTTCGTCGCTGCAAATCTTCAGCCCCAAAACACAATTCTCGGTAAAGCCGACCCCTTCAATCAGGGTGATGATCTGCATCAGATCGGTCTTCTCTCCGCCTTCGCGCAAACAGAATCCCCCCTGGCGACCACGATAGGAATAAAGCAGATTCCCCCGGCACAGACTTTGCATGATTTTGGCCAGATAGGCCGTTGGAACGCCGAGATATTCAGAAACCTTGCGGTTCAGAATCGGTTCACCCGGGGGCCGTGTTGCAATATAAATAAGGGCCTGGATGGCATATTGGCTGGTACGGGATAAAATCATGGCCTTGATCCTAAATAATCGTTACAAAAAATTATATAACTTATAGGTCTGAATATCCTAATATTGTTCAATATTATACCGCTTGATCTCTGCCCAGGCTTAGCCGGAAATTCAGCATCACCATGGCGCCCAGCAACAGCGCCGCAACGCCATTATGAGCAACTGCAACCGGCAGCGGCAAATTTAACATGACATTCGAAATACCCAGCGCGATCTGCGTGAGCAACAGAGCTATAACAATCCATGCAACGCCCCGCAAGCTACGGATGCGCATCACCCGGAAAGCGAGCCCCCCTGCGTACAGGAGAATCAGGTAAGCACCAAGGCGATGTACCCAGTGTATTGCAGTCATTCCTTCGCGGGGCAGAAAATCACCGTCGGCTGTCATGCCCAGTTCCCTGACTAACCCGAACGCGTGGGAAAAATCCATTTCCGGCCACCAGACGCCATTGCATTGCGGAAACCCGGCACAGGCCAGCGCGGCGTAATTCGAACTCACCCACCCCCCCAGCGCAATTTGCAAAAAGACCAGCAGCAGCCCCAGCCCAGCCCACCCGCGCAAGCTCCCGACCAATCCCTGATCCATTCTGTATCTGCCGGAAAACTGGCGCATGGCCAGCCAGACAAGTAGCGCCAGCGTCATCATGCCACCCAGCAGATGCGCACTGACAATAAACGGCTTAAGTCGCTCCGTGACCGTCCACATGCCAAGCAAAGCCTGAAATATCACCAGCCCTGCCAACATGGCCGGCAGCACCGGGGACTGGGCAAGCAGATCGCGTTTACGCCAGGCCCATACCGCAATGATCGCTATCAGCAAGCCCAGGGTGCCGGCAAAATAGCGATGAGTCATTTCCTTCCATGCCTTGTGCGTCGACACGGGCCCATACGGGAGAATCGCTACCGCCTGAGCAATCTCATCAGCCGCGTGATGAGGTGATATCCTGCCATAGCATCCGGGCCAGTCCGGGCAACCTAAACCCGCATCGGAAAGCCTCACGTACGCCCCCAGCACAACTACGCACAGAGCAAGAAGCGTCGTCAGTAGGACAAGTTTTTTATACATGGAGAATACTGAGTAGTCTTATGCCAACCTGATAAAATGATCAACCAGCAGAACGGCAAACAACGCTGTCAGATAGAAAATGGAATAACTGAACGTCTTTTTTGCCAGCGCGTCGCTATAAGTGCGATACAGCTTGACGGAATAGTAGAGAAAACCGACATCCAGTGCAGCCGCTCCCACCAGATAGAGGTAACCGCTCATGCCTATGGTGAAAGGCATAAGACTCACTGTCACCAGAATGATCGTGTAAAGCAGGATATGCAGCCGGGTGAACTCCTCCCCATGAGTAATCGGCAGCATGGGCAGTCCGGATTTGGCATATTCATTCCTGCGATAAAGCGCAAGCGCCCAGAAATGCGGTGGGGTCCAGGAGAAAATAATCAGGAACAGGATCAGCGCTTCGGGGGGGATCGAATTGCTAACCGCAGCCCAGCCCAGTATCGGTGGCATCGCGCCGGAAGCCCCTCCGATGACGATATTCAGCGGCGTAGCCGGCTTCAGGAAAACAGTGTAAATAACGGCGTAGCCAAAAAAAGTCCCCAGTGTCAGCCACATCGTCAATGGATTGACCAACCCGTAAAGCAGGGCTAGTCCCAGTGTGCCAAGAAGAGTGGCAAACACCAGCGTTTGCAGTGAGGTGACCTGCCCAGCTGGCAGGGGACGGCCGCGCGTGCGTGCCATCCGCGCATCGATTTTTTGCTCGATCAGGCAATTGAACGCAGCCGCAGCACCGGTCACCATTGCAATCCCCAGCGTCGCCACCAGCAAAATCGGCAGAGAAACCATGCCTGGCGAGCCAAGGAACATTCCGATCACCGCCGTAAACACAACCAGTGCAGTCACCCTTGGCTTGCACATCAGATAAAAACTTTGGCAACAGCATGCAGCCTGCTGCAAAACCATGGTGGCGCTCATGTTCATGCTATCCCCTTCTCATCCTTGATCTTGCCAGTTCGTCGCAACGCTGTGCGGCTACCCTATCCACGAATATTTCAACAGCCGGGTCAAGTCCTTGAGCATGCCGCCGGGATCAGTGCCTGGCGGGTATCGCATGATCAAGTTTCCGAGCGGATCAACCAGATAAATGCCCTGCTGCTCTGCCGGTTGCCCCGCATCAATTCCAAAACTATGCAACACTTCCGCCAGAGCCTTCTTTTCCCCTGTCCACACCCACATCTCGGGATAGTCGGCCAATTTTGCCTTCAACCTTTTCGTAGCGCCCATATCGGTCGCAATAAAAACCCGTTGCACCCGGCCAATCTCCTTGGCTTGGGCCGCATGTACCTGGCGCATGGTGTAAATATTCTTCATGCACTCTTCCGAACAGGATGAGGCGCCAAAGTGCACCATGAGCCATTTTCCGCGCAGCTCGCTGAAATTCGCCGGCTTGCCATCCAGGGTTTGCAGTGACCGGCCTTCTACCGGCCGCGCCGGCTGTATCAATTCGCCATGATTCCCGCTGCTGGAGGGTCGCCATCCAGTCAGATACAACGACGTGGCCACAACCACCGGCAACACGAACAACAGCATGAGCATGACAAAAACCCAACTGTTTGCAGGGGCCACTTTCGCCACCCGATTATTTTCATGCATGATCATGGTCGTCATTTGCCGCTTTCCTGACACTTGTCACCAGATAGAACACCACCAACACCACAGCCATCCCGTACCACTGCAAAGCGTAGCCGCGATGCACCTCGATCCGCGCATCCGGCCGCGGCCACTCACGCACATAGCCGCCCGCAGTGCTTGCCGGATCAAGCCGGATCACCAATGGCTGCAACGGAAACGGCGCCGCATCCGTATAGCGTTTAAAATCCAGGTTTTGCCAAACTTTCTGCCAGCCACTCCGTAAATCCTCCGGCTTTTCCAATTCGAAAAATTTACCGGACGGCACGACCGCATAACCGCTCACTTCCACCACACCCTGCGGCACCTCGGTCTCAGGCAATACATTTCTGTCCCGGCCAACCGGAACCCAGCCACGGTTGACCAGCACACGCATATTTCCACCCTCGATATGCAGAGGGGTAAGGACATGGTATCCCGCCATCTCATCGTGAACCTGATTATCCAGCAGGATTTGATAAGCTGTTTCATAACGACCGCGAGCGACCACCCTGCTGTAACGAACGGCCACCGGATCCAGAGGGTGTGCGCCCACTTGCAGAGACGAACCCTTTTCACGCTGATCATAGGTTTCCTGCAACGCCTGCTTCAGCTCTGCCTTACGGGCCTGCCACTGTCCCAAGCTGATCAGGGCCGGCAACAGCAGCAACGTTGCCAGGGTCGGCATCAGCTTCGGCCGAAACCGTAAGGGATTTGTTTGCATAATCCGGCACCGGGTTGCATAATTTCAGACGACAATTTATGAAAGATTCATATGTTTATCAAAATCGGAATTATCATCCTGCTCGTCTTGATCGTCGCCAGCCTGTTCAGCGCCTTAACTTTTCTTTACAAGGACAAGGGGCAAGGCGAACGAACCGCCAGAGCACTCACAATCCGTGTTTCGCTTTCCATCCTGCTCTTTGTTTTATTAATGCTCGGGTTTTACTTCGGCGTCATTCCCGAGCGGGGCTTATAGCCTTTCGGCCACAAGCCCGCTCTTCTCCAACTTACAGCCAGTAAACCAGCACGAACAGCAACAGCCACACCACGTCCACAAAGTGCCAATACCAGGCCACGCCTTCGAAGCCGAAGTGTGAATCCGGCTTGAAATGGCCCTTCATCGAGCGGAACAGGATCACGATCAACATGATCGTTCCCAGCGTGACGTGAAAACCGTGGAAACCCGTCAGCATGAAGAACGTTGCGCCATACACCCCAGCGCCCATGGTCAGGCCGAGTTCGGTATAGGCATGGTGGTATTCGTAAGCCTGCAGGGTCAGGAAAGAAATGCCTAAGGCAACGGTCAGAAATAATCCGGCAATCAGTTGGGTGCGGTTGTTTTTAAGCAAACCCCAATGCGCCCAGGTCACCGTCGCGCCAGATGTCAGCAGGATCATCGTATTGATCGCCGGGATACCCCAGGCGCCCATCGGCGTAAAGGCTTTACCGCCCGGACCGGCCCCGCTGATTGGCCACGCCCCGGCATACCCCGGCCAGAGAGACTGGGTATCGAGCAGCGAGGGAACGGAAAATTCGCGCACGTAGAAAAGAGCACCGAAAAAAGCCGCAAAGAACATGACTTCCGATGCAATGAACCAGACCATTCCCCAGCGGAAGGAGTGATCTTCCCATTTATGGTAGCGCCCGCCTTCGCTTTCCCCGATGACCGTCCCAAACCAGCCGAACAGGACATAAAGAATCAACAGAAATCCGGCCAGCATGGACCACTGTCCGATTGCGATAGAATTTATCTTGAGGATAAATCCAAGAGCCAGCAGGAATATGCCTCCCGACACCATAATGGGATAGCGACTCGGCTCTGGTACATAATAATGCCCCTGCGTTTCGGTCATTTTTTACTCTCCTCCATCAGACAAATAACTACGATCCCTTTACTGCCGGGAAAAATGCATAGGACAGCGTGACAGTTCCGACCTCTTTTGAAAGTTCTGGACTAATAATAAATGTCAGCCCCATTTCTTTCTCAGCACCCGGTTCCAGGGCCTGCTGCTTGAAACAGAAACAATCCAGCTTGACGAAGTGCTGCGCCGCTTGACCAGGGGTAATGCTGGGCACAGCCTGACCGACTATGGTCTGGTTGGTCGGGTTTTTTGCATAATAGCTGACCCGGGTAATCTCGCCGGGATGCACCCGCATGCTGGCCACCTTCGGATAAAACGCCCAACTCAGGCCCGGCATGACCGTGCCGGTAAACTGCACCGTCACCCAACGCGATTTATCCACCTTGACCGCTGCCGGCCTCGCGCGCTCCGCGTTGGTCTTGCCATTCAGGCCGGTCGCCTCGCAAAGCACGTTATACAAAGGCACCAGGGCGAACCCGAATGCCAGCGCGACTACTGCTCCAGCGCCCAGCTTCAGCGCCAAGCGCTTGTTGGCTTGCCGTAGCTCTTCGCCGTTCACTTGGCTCTCAGGTAGTAGATCATAAAAACGAAAACAGCGGCCGAGACAACGCCCAGGACCCAGGCCAGTCTCGTGTTAGCTTGTTGCTGGCGGAGCTTCTCGTCGTTCTGATTTTCGTTATTCATCCAAATACCCTCACTTCACTACCGGCTGAGTGGTGAAACTATGGTAGGGCGGGGGCGAAGGAAGTGTGAATTCCAGCCCCTTCGCTCCTTCCCATACCCTGTCACTCGCTTTTTCGCCACCGCGCGCGCACTTGATAATGATGTACACGAACAACAGTTGCGACAGCCCCAATGCGAAAGCGCCTAGCGACGAGATCATGTTGAACTCGGTGAACTGCAACGCGTAATCCGGAATTCGGCGCGGCATACCGGCCAGACCCAGGAAGAACTGAGGTATGAAAGTGAGATTAAAGGAAATAGCGGTCAGCCAGAAATGCGTCTTGCCTAATTTTTCATCGTACATGTGCCCAGTAAATTTGGGCAGCCAGAAGTAAACACCCGCCATCGCACCCATGATGCCACCGGCAAACAGAGTGTAGTGGAAGTGTGCCACTACGAAGTAGGAGTGATGGTACTGGGCATCTGCCGCAACGTCTGCGAGCACCAGTCCGGTCAAGCCGCCAATACCGAACAGAATAACGAAGCCGAGAGCAAACAGCATCGGGGTTTCGAATGTCATGGAACCGCGCCAGATAGTGGCGATCCAGCAGAAAAACAGCACCGCCAGAGGCAACGAAATCGCCATGGTGCTGTACATGAAGTAGAGCAATGCCGGGATGGGCATACCGACAGTAAAGAAGTGATGTGCCCACACGATAACCGACATGATCCCGATCGCCCAGAATGAGTAAACCTGCGCTTTGTGGCCATAAATCGGCTTGCGGGCGAAGGCCGAAAGAATGTGCGGCATAAACCCCCAGATCGGCAGCAACAGGATATACACTTCCGGATGCCCGAAGAACCAGAACAGATGCTGAAACAGGATGGGGTCGCCACCGCCGGCCGCATCAAAGAAATGGGTATCGAAATGACGGTCGGTCAGCAACATCGTGACCGCGCCAGCCAGAACCGGAATCGTGGCAATCAGCAGGAATGCGGTAATCAGCCAGGCCCAGACGAACAATGGCATTTTCATCATGGTCATGCCGGGAGCGCGCATATTGAGGATCGTCACGACCACGTTGATGGAGGCCAGAATCGAAGAGATACCCAGCAGATGGATGGAGAAAATGGCGAAATCGACACCCATCCCACCTTGCACTGAGAGCGGCGCGTACAGCGTCCACCCCGTCGCTACCGCGCCGGTACCCACTCCGAACAAAGCCAGAATAAACGGCATCACCAGCAATGTTGCCGCAGGCGGCAGCAGCCAGAAACTCCAGTTATTCAGGCGTGGCAATGCCATGTCCGGCGCGCCTATCATCATCGGGATCAGCCAGTTTGCCATCCCGGTAGCAACCGGCATCAGCGCGGCAAAAATCATGATCAGCGCATGCACGCCGATCAGCTGGTTGAAAAACTCCGGCTTCATCAACTGCATGCCGGGCTGAAACAGCTCAGCCCGCACCCCCATAATCATCATGCCTCCGACCAGGAACATGATCAGAGCGAAAATCATGTACATCGTGCCGATATCCTTGTGATTGGTTGTAAACAACCAGCGCTTGATACCGCTCGGATGACCATGATCGTGATGATCGTCGTGTGTAGAAACTGTAGCTGTCGTCATAGTTCGCTCCTTACATTTCCCTGATTGATTGGTTAGCGCAACGCCTTGACCTGCGCTGGCTGAACCATGTCGCCCATCTTGTTGCCGAATGAATTGCGCTCGAATGTCACCACCGAGGCAATTTCCGCATCTGAAAGCATCGTCTTGAATACCTGCATGGCGGTGCCTAGTTTGCCGTTCATGACGCGATCCAGGTGCCCGTCCTTAATCAAATGTCCGCCTGCATCCAGCATTGGGCCGTTGATTAGCTTGCTACCAGCCAGAGCGGGGAAAGTTGGCGGCAGACCTTGGCCGTTGGCCTGGTGGCAAACAACACACTGTTTGCCATACACCTCGGCGCCCAACTTCATCAGATCATCCTTGCCCCACTGTTTTTCTGCACTTGCGGCGGCGCTTGCCAGCTTGGCCTTTTGCTGATCCACCCACACTTTGTAATCAGCCTCAGAGACTGCTTCCACCACGATAGGCATAAATCCGTGGCCCTTGCCGCACAATTCGGCGCATTGCCCACGGTAGATACCCGGCTTCTCGATCCTTGCCCAGGTTTCCCGCATAAAACCCGGAATTGCATCACGCTTCGCGCCAAACTGCGGGATCCACCAGGTATGAATCACGTCGGTCGAAGTCAGCAGTATCCGTACCTTCTTGTTGACGGGCAGCACAACGTGGTTGTCCACATCCAGCAAGTAATGCTCGCCCTTGGCTTCCTTGTTATAAATCTGTCCTTCTGGTGTGGTTATCGTGCTGACGAATTTGATGCCTTCGGCCGGATATTCGTACTGCCATTTCCATTGACTACCGGTCACCTTCAGCACCATATCGGCATCGGTTTTGGTGTCTTCCATCATGACGACGCTGTGGAAGGCGGGTATGCCCATCACGACAAAATCGATGAAGAGCAGTAGCGCAAACGGGACCAAAGTCCAGATTACCTGTGACTTAGTGCTGGGGCCTGTGAAATTGGCCGGCTGATGGCCTTTGCTTTTGCGGTGTGTGAAGATGGAATAAATCATGATGGCCAGCACCACCAGAAAGATGGCGATGCTGATCAGCATGAATTCGTTGTGCACATGCAGCGTATCGCGCGCCAGCGGCGTCACCGGCTCAGGGAAATTCCAGGCGTATTCCGCATGGACCAGTCCTGAGCTGAAAATGGCCGCGAGCCCTGCCCATGATGCAAATAATTTTTTATATGCCATGCCTCTCCCCTGTTGATCCCAATATAAACCCTGAAACCCGCGCCATTTTTTTCCAAGGAAATTACTGCGGCGACTTCCTTTTATGACTAGTAAAAAATGACAATTAAGAATTAGAAAACAAGCTCCTGGGGAGAAGAAGCATGCCGTTGGCAGTAATATTCATTCCGCCAAGATCAGGTGGCACGCGATAGTTTTGATATCACAACCCGCTCTCGAGCGACGATCTGACCGATAACTGGTTCTCAACCAAGACCTCCCCAAGCAACTATTTCTTATTTTTTGTACCGGCAGCAGGTAGTACAGTAAATTCAAGTCAAATTTAACATGTGTCACAACCGCATGACAAGCAGGAAATCCACATAACCACTTGATTTATGTAGACAATATATAAACACATAATTATATTAGCATGTACTAAATAATTATTGATATGCGCTAATATAGTGTTTATATTTATGGTGTTGCGAAGGATATTTTTGAAAAAACAGGGATTATTTTTATTTACAGGAATTAAGGATATTTAAATCCATTAATCCTGATGCAGCAGCGGGATTGAATTCAGCTTGATAGGGAATGACACCGAGCAGTGGTGCTGCAAGGCGGGTTTCAAGTGCACGCAGGTTTTCATCAAACGCGCTCATGTCGGGATCAATCCGGTTGGCCACCCATGCGACCAAGCGCAGACCTTTATGACGGATGGCCTGGGCGGTGAGCAGGGCGTGATTGATGCAACCAAGGCGCATTCCAACCACGAGGATTACGGGCAACCCGAGCATTTCCGCCATGTCGGCAGTGTCTTGGCGGTCGTTGAGCGGCACGACAAAACCACCGACACCCTCGACCACCGTCACATCGGCCATTTCGCTCAACTGCCGAAAGGACTTGTCTATCTGCTCAAGGTTAACCTCCACACCGGCCTGCTCCGCAGCGATATGAGGAGCAACAGGTGAAATCAGGGCATAGGGATTAACCCACTCCTGTGGGGCAACAACATTACTGGCCGCACGCAGGTTTTCCACATCCTCGCAGCACAAGCCTGCAGGTGCTTCCACACAGCCTGCAGCGACCGGCTTCATGCCGACGACCTTGTGACCCTGCTTGACGAAGGCCTGTAGCAAAGCACAGGCGGCCAGCGTCTTGCCTACACCGGTATCGGTGCCGGTGATGAAATAAGCTTTTTTTTCGCGGTGAAGATTATTTATTGGCAAACCGAATCACCTGCGACTCACCCGGCGACTGTTTCTTCTCGCCTTTCCAGGCATGACCGTAAACCACTTCATAAGTGGCCGGCAGCTTACCGTCACGGCGCAGTGCCTCGTAATTCTGTTGCAATCGCTGCCATGCGCCCTTACCCAGTAAGCCGCGTCCCCGCCCTTGATTAGCGTTATGCGCACCCAGCGCCTTGAGATCGCGCATCAACCCGGTCAAGTCATCGTAGGTCAGAGTCACCGTCTCCATATCCATTACCGGCGCGGCAAAACCGGCCCGCATCAGGGCGTCGCCGATATCGTGCATATCGAGGAAGCGATTAACGTGGGCATGGGCATCCAGCGTGCCGAAGGTCTGGCGCAGCTCCTTCAGGGTATCCGGGCCAAAAGTGCTGAACATCAGCAGGCCGCCACTTTCCAGCACGCCATTCATGCCTGCGAAGGTCGATTCAAGATTGTTGCACCACTGCAGGGCTAGATTGGACCAGATCATGCCTATGCTGCCGGCACGCAAAGGCAGACTCTCGGCGTCCGCGCACACCCTCTCTTCGGCGGCGACAAAGGGCAGCAAGCGCTTCCACGCGGGTTGGTGGCTGCGCGACGCCTTCAGCATGGCCGGCGCAATATCCAGCTCGATTACGCGGGACTTAGCATAGCGCTCCCTCAGTTGGCGCGATCCGTAACCTGTACCTGAACCCGCGTCGAGGATGACCTGCGGTTCGAATTTGATGTATTGCAGACGCTCGGCCATGCGGTTGCAGATCTCCCGCTGCAGCACCGCGACCTGGTCATAGGTGGCGGCGGCGCGATCAAAGGAGTGGCGCACCCGGCGCTTGTCGAGCGTAAATTGGTCAGTCATTTGCAGGCCCTAAAAATCCGGTCACAATTTCGGTAAATTCCACAGGGTGCGCCAAAAAAGGCGCATGTGCAGCGCCCGGCAAGACCTCCAGGCGCGCTTCCGGCATTTGTTCCGCAAGCCAGTGCGCAGCCCCCACCGGGGTGAGCATGTCGCGTCCTCCGTGCAACAGCAAAGTCGGCGTTTTAATCTTCGCGACACGATTGCGCAAGTCACTCTCCAGCAGTACGTTTAGTCCTGCCCGCAAGGTTTGCACATCTGGGCGGCCGCGAGTAAACAAAATGTCGCGTAAGCGTTTCAGCAGCGATTTCACCTCATCACCGCCGCGCGCCTGAAGAGCCAGAAAGCGTTTCAGCGTGCCTTCATAATCGAATTCCAGGGCAGCCGCGAACTCCAGCAGCACTTCGCGCGGCACCGCGCATGGCCAGCCTTCCCGCGCCGCAAAGCACGGCGTGGAGGACGTCAAAATCAGGCGCTCGATCTGGTCCGGAAACAGCAGCGCCATTTCCAGCGCCACCTGTCCACCCAGAGACCAGCCGCAAACCTGAACCTTTCCCGGCAGTGCGGTCGATACCGCACGAGCAAGATGCTCCAAAGTGTAAGGCTCGAATGCCGGACTTGCTCCATAGCCGGGTAAATCAACAATATGCAGCCGGAAACGTTGTGCCAGGGCATCGCGCACCCCGTCCCAAACCCCGCCGTGCATTCCCCAGCCATGGAGAAGGGCGAGGTCTGGACCCTTGCCCACAATTGCGATGTGCACGCTCATGCGGCACTTTCCAACTCGTTCAGTACCGCCGCCAAATGCGCCACATCCTCAATCCCATGTGCCGCCGACAACGAAATACGCAGGCGCGCTTCGCCCTTGGGCACGGTTGGCGGGCGTATCGCCGGCACCCAGATGCCACGCTCGCATAGCGCCTCGCTCACCGCCAGTGTTTCCTGGTTGGCCCCAATGATCACCGGCTGAATCGGTGTTGTTGAGTCCATCAGGCGCCAGCGCCGCAACTTCAGGCCCTGCCTCAGAGCAGTGATCAACTCCCGCAACCGATCACGCCGCCACGCTTCCTTTTCGATCAACTGCAAGCTCGCGGAAAGTGCCGCAGACAGCAGGGGGGGCGTGGCGGTAGTGTAAATATAGGATCGAGCGCGCTGCACAAGATAATCCGTCAATTCCACCGGCCCCGCGACAAAGGCGCCGAATACGCCGGCAGCCTTGCCCAGGGTTGCCATGTAGACGATACGTTCCGAGGCGATGCCGAAATGTTCGAGTATCCCTCGTCCGAATGCCCCCAATACGCCAAAGCCATGTGCGTCATCCAGCACCAGCAGCGCGTCGTGGCGCTCACACAGGGCCAGTAATTCCGGCACTGGGGCAATGTCTCCGTCCATGCTGAATAAGGCATCCGTCAACACCAGTTTGCGCTTCGCCCTGGATGCCGCGAGTCGCTTCTCCAGTGCAGCAAAGTCGAGGTGCGGATAGCGCGTGAATTTGGCGCGGGACAGTAACACCGCATCGTTGAGCGAGGCATGGTTAAGCTTGTCGGCGAAAATTTCGTCGTCGCGACCGGCCAGCGCAGTGACGATTCCGAGATTGGCCATGTAACCGGTGGAAAAAAGCAGCGCCGAAGGCAAGCCGGTGAAAGCGGCAAGCGCAGTCTCCAGCTCATGATGAAGGACGCTGTGCCCGCTCACCAGATGGGACGCCCCCGCCCCCACGCCGTAGCGCGCTGCGGCCGACTGCGCCGCCGCTATCAGGGCTGGGTGATTGGCAAGACCGAGATAGTCGTTACTGCAAAACGAGAGATATTCCCGGCCATCCACCACAATCCGGGCGCCCTGAGGACTTTCCAGCATACGACGATGGCGGCGCAGACCTGCCGTTTCCAGGTCTTCCAGTTCATCGGCTAGGTAGGAAAATAGCATGCGCGTCCAAATCTAGTTAAACAGCGCTTCCTGCTAAGCCCCCATCACCCGGATACCCAGCTTGTCGAACAGGGCCATATCCTGATCCGCGGAAGGGTTGGGGGTGGTCAACAGCTTCTCGCCATAGAAAATGGAGTTGGCACCGGCCATGAAGCACAGCGCCTGCAGTGGATCATCCATCTGTTCTCGCCCGGCAGAGAGTCGCACCAGGCTTTGTGGCATGAGGATGCGCGCCACTGCAACGGTACGCACAAACTCGATGGGATCGAGCGCCTCGGCCCCATTCAGCGGCGTGCCTTTGACCTGCACCAGCAGGTTGATCGGCACGGATTCGGGTGGCGGATTGAGATTGGCCAGCTGGACCAGCAGCGCAGCGCGGTGGGTGCGCGACTCGCCCATGCCGACGATTCCGCCGGAGCATACCTTGATGCCGACGCCACGTACCTGCTCCAGGGTATCGAGCCTGTCCTGATAGGTGTGGGTGGTGACCACCTCACCGTAATACTCCGGCGCGGTGTCCAGGTTGTGGTTGTAGTAATCTAGGCCAGCTTCGCGCAGTTGCTCGGCCTGACCTTCTTTCAACATTCCCAGGGTCACGCAGGTCTCAAGTCCGAGACCGCGCACGGCCTTGATCATCTCGATGACCGGCGCTAGGTCTTTCTGTTTCGGCCCCCGCCACGCTGCACCCATGCAAAAGCGGGTGGCGCCCTTGTCTTTGGCGGCCTTGGCCTTGTCCACCACGGTTTCCAACGCCAGCAAATTTTCCTGCTCCAGACCGGTATGATGGCGCTTCGATTGAGAGCAGTATCCACAATCCTCGGAACACCCTCCGGTCTTGATGGAAAGCAGGGTGCTCACCTGCACTTCATTCGGATCAAAATGGATTCGATGGACGGTTTGCGCCTGAAACATCAGGTCGCTGAAGGGCAACGCAAACAGCGCTTCGGCCTCCACAACTGACCACTTCCGGCATTCTCCGGCAGCTTTTCCAGCCACACCCTGACCGGGATTGAATAGATCATTCATGAACCTGCACCTCCACCATCATATCCTGCCAATTTTCACGGCTGATCCTGATCAAATCCCGTATCCCCAACGGCACTACCACCAATAAACTCACTGCCCACACCGTGAACAGCAAATTCATTCCACCACCCAGCAAATCTTTCATTTCGCCACTGAAGTTAAGTACAACTATCAGCGTACCTACCAGCCCATAGAAACGGTATCCAGCCCAGCGCTGGTATTCCCTGACCCGCATATCGGGATGGTGAGCAACAGAAGCGTAGGCAAAGATCGAGGCGGCGATCCAGACCATGAGAAGGGGAGGCGCCAGCACGGAAATCATGCTGCCGATGATAAAAATCTGTGCCGAACGCCGACATTGCGCCGCGCTGACCAATTTTTCAACTGTTTTCATGATTCGTCTTTGTTTGATTTTTCACAGTAAAATAGGCGCAATCATCAAGGATCAGCCAAAAGTTGTCAAATCTTTCAGCCCACATTTTAAACGGTTGCACAAAAATTGTGCACGCCATTTTACCGCACCATTGCGCACTTTGCGGTGCAGGCACTTTAAATCGACTTTTGTGCACAGGTTGCGACGCCGATCTTACCCACTATCGGCTACCTGCCTGCCCGGTATGCGCCCTTCCCACTCCCGGAGGTCAAGTCTGTGGAGCCTGCCTGCAGACCCCACCCGCTTTTGATCGCACCCTGGCGGCATTCAGTTACCGCTTTCCGATTGATCGCCTGCTGCACGCCTTTAAATATTCGGGCAATCTTGCGCTAACCGAAATACTGGCGAAACCACTGGCTCAGCTCGCCGCTGACCATCCCAAACCGGACTTGCTGATGCCGATGCCGCTCCATCCGGGGCGACTCAAGGAGCGCGGCTTCAACCAGTCCATGGAAATCGCCAAACCGATTTCGCGCTGGCTGGACATCCCGCTCACTGCCGATGCCTGCCAACGCACGCGCGACACACCGACCCAGGCCGGACTAAAATGGAAGGAGCGCCGCCGCAACGTGCACGGAGCCTTTGCCTGCGATCTTGATCTCTCCGGGAAAAAGATCGCAGTGCTGGACGATGTAATGACCACCGGAGCGACCCTGAACGAGATCAGTCGGATATTGAAAAGCCAGGGCGCGTCCGAGGTCAGCGCCTGGGTGGTGGCGCGTACTCCGCATAAATAATTTACTCCTACCGACGGGAAACCATGTTTGATATTGTCCTGTACCAACCTGAAATCCCACCCAACACCGGCAACATCATCCGCCTCAGCGCCAACACCGGCTGCAGGCTGCATCTGGTCAAGCCGCTTGGATTCTCACTGGAAGACAAACTGTTACAGCGCGCCGGGCTAGACTACCATGAGTACGCCACGGTAAAAACCCACGAAAATTGGGAAGAGTGTCTGGGGAAGTTCCGTGGGGGGCGAATGTTTGCGCTTACCACGAAGGGGAGCGCGAGATACAGCGAGGTCGCTTTTCAGCGTGATGATGTATTCGTATTTGGCCCGGAAACACGAGGACTACCGGTAGATGTCTTGGCACAGTTCGATGAAAGCCGGCGCATCCGCCTGCCGATGCGGGCGGAAAGCCGCAGTCTGAACCTGTCCAACTCGGTCGCCGTGGTGGTATTCGAAGCCTGGCGCCAGATCGGGTTTGAAGGCGGAAAATAACCGGCTAGTTTTCCGATTTGGGTTCGCGACTGAGCAGCCCTTCCACCGCCATGCCGGGAGGCATCCCCTCGAACAGCACCTGACACACCGCGTGGGTGATCGGCATTTCCACATTCATGCTTTCTGCCAGACGCAACACTTCGCGCGCGCTATGCACGCCCTCGGCGATATGTCCCAATTCGGCCAGAATAGCTTCTAGTTTTTGCCCCTGAGCAAGGCGCAAGCCCACTGTACGGTTGCGCGACAGGTCACCGGTGCAGGTCAGGATCAAATCTCCCGCGCCGGTCAGCCCCATGAAGGTTTCCGGTCGGCCGCCCATGGCCACACCGAGCCGACCGATTTCTGCCAGCCCACGGGTAATCAGGGCGGCGCGCGCATTGTAGCCGTAACCCATGCCATCGGAGATTCCGGCTGCAATCGCCATAACGTTCTTGACTGCGCCGCCAACCTCGACCCCGACCACATCCGGGCTTGAATAAACCCGCAGTCTGGGACTGTGCAACTCCAGTGCCATGGCGTGAGCAAAGGGCTCGTCGCGGGATGCCAGGGTAAGTGCCGTCGGCAATCCCTGGGCCACCTCCTGGGCAAAGCTCGGCCCGTACAGTGCACCGCATTGCGCCTTGCCGCCCAACTCCTCCGCCACCACCTGGTGCGGCAGCTTGGCCGTTCCCACTTCGAAGCCCTTGCACGCCCAGACTAGCGGCATCTTCGCGCCCAGCTCGGCCATCTGCCTCACCACCTGCCTGAAGCCCGCTGTGGGCACCACTGCCAAGGCCAGATCGGCCTGATCGAGCGCCAGCTCCAGTTTCAGCTCAATCCGCTGGGCATCGGGAAAGGGAAATCCTGGCAAATAACGCCGATTGGCACGCTCTTCAGACATCTCGGCACACTGAGCCGGATTGCGTGTCCACAGGTGCACCTCATGGCGTGCGGCGAGGCTGATGGCAAGTGCCGTTCCCCACGCGCCTGCACCCAGTATGGCGATTTTCATATACCCCACACCTGGCTGGCCAGGACGAAGCCGATTTGTCCATCGCGGTGGCGCACTTTCAGCCAACCGGTTGATCCATGCTCAACCAGTTCCAACGCGACATCACGCTCTGCCTGAAAAACCAGCGGCGCATTGCGGTCCGCAGCCTGGCGGACATCGGCACGCGCCACCGTCACCACCACCATGCGCGCATCCCTCAGGTTTTTCTTCTCGACCCAGGCCAGGTCGCCGGCACTGTCTCGTACCTTGGCCCACTGTTCTAGGTTGACGATAATTTCGACCGGATAATATTTGCCGACCACGAACAGGCGCTTAGCCTGCATCGAGGGGGCGTCATACAGAATGGCGCGATCCGAGCCGATGGATCGGTAATCCAGCGCCTGAACCGCGCCCGAAGAGGAGAAAAACAACAGCAGGCCCAATCCGGCGAGGCGAAAAAACCTCCTCAACGCCTGGGTCCTGCCCATCATGATAATCAGTGAGTCGTTGCTGTTGCAGCAGCTTCCGGTTGCTCCGTGCGCTGCTGCTGGTACATCAACTCGAAATTGACCGGATTCAGCAGCACCGGCGGGAATCCGGCGCGCGACACCATGTCCGAAATCGTCTCGCGCACGTAGGGAAACAGGATATTCGGGCAAGTGATCCCGAGGATCGGCTCCAGGTCGGCCTGAGGAATGTTGCGGATCTGGAAAATCCCGGCTTGTGCAACTTCCACCAGAAATAGTGCTTTGTCCTCGGCCAGTTTGGCGGTAACAGTGACCGTCAACACGATTTCATAGACGCCCTCTTCCACCATCCCACCCTGATTGTGCAGCTGCACATCAATCTGCGGGGTTTCGCGCTGCATGAAAATTTTCGGCGCATGGGGAATTTCCAGGGACAAATCCTTGACGTAAATTTTTTCGATGGAAAAAGTCGGTTGTTGTTCGTCGCTCATGCAGATCCCTAACTAAATAATTTAAAAGAATTCCCGTCCAGCCAAATCAATGTCGCTTCAACCAGCTTTTCAAATTCGCTGCATCGAGAGCCCCGGCGACCCGGTCTACTTCAACCCCATTCTTGAACAGTGCCAGGGTTGGAATGCTACGAATGCCGAACTGCTGCGCCAGAGCTTGCTCCTGTTCGGTATTGACCTTGGCGAAGCGCACTCCGGTTTTCATCTCGGCTGCTGCTTGTGCGAATACCGGTGCCATCATTTTACATGGCCCACACCACGATGCCCAGAAATCCACCAAAACCGGCAAGTCGTTCCTGGCAATAAACGGCCCGAAGCTATTGGCTGCCAACTCGATCGGCGCACCATCGAGAAGGACTGCGCCACATTTTCCACACTTCGGATTCTGCTCCAGACGCTCATCCGGCACCCGATTTGTTGCGAGGCATTTTGGGCAGACAATGTTCATCGTGGCACGGAATCCAGTATCACTCAGCCAGAAGAGGGGCCAGACCGCCACCTTGATCCAGCTCGGCGAGGTCGTCAAAACCACCCACGTGGGTGCTGCCGATATAAATTTGCGGCACGGTGCGACGACCGGTTTTTGCGATCATCTCGCCCATCTGGGCAGGATCGAGATCGACGCGAATCTTGTTGATTTCCTTCACGCCCTTTGTCATCAACAACTTTTCCGCCATCGTGCAATAAGGGCACACAGCGGTGCAATACATGGTTACGTTCGACATCTTTATTTCTCCATCGGCATATTTGCCCGTTGCCAGGCGGAAATTCCGCCTGCCAGATTGTACACTTGCTCAAAACCGTTCTTGCGCAGCACGCTGCATGCCCGTCCGGAGCGCATCCCGCTACGGCAGATGGCGATCACCGGACGGTTCTTGTACTTTCCCAGTTCCGCATGCTTGGCCAGCTGGCCGAGCGGAACATGTACCGAATGCGGGATATGCCCGGCGTAAAATTCACTGTCCTCGCGCACATCCAGCACCACGGCATTCTGATGGTTGATCAGCTGCGTCGCCTCCATCGCCCCGACCGCCTTGATGCCGGAAATGCGGCTACTGATCAACGGCCACAGCAGCATCGCACCGCTGGCCAGAACCAGCATGATGATCGCAAAATTATTCTGTATGAATTGCACCCACATGCTCCTTACGTTTTTTGCATCTAAAACAATGCAGTTTACCAGCAAAACCCTGTTGGCTCAGCAGGATTCGCAGCTTTCCTTGACACCGATCTTCTTAAGAATGCTGACAAGCGGGCAAAGGTTGGTAAATCCACTCTGGAAGAGATTGGCGCCGACAAAGGCGGTGAACCACAGGAAATTGGCGTTGACGAAAATCGGGCTGCCGGAAACACCCAGGCCGAGCGACAGCAGCACAAAAAAGCCGGCGACGATACGAACGATCCGGTTGATAGTCATAATTCACTTCTCCTAACAAGTTACAAACAAAAAGCTTTAACCACCAAAGAGCGCGAAGGCACGCAAAGGAGAACCAATAATTATGGGTTACCTCGCGCATCTTCGCGCCCTTCTCAGTAAACAAAATCACGCATGCTTGCGATAATTGACCGCGTAATACAGCACCGGAATCACCCCCAGAGTCAGCACGGTGGAGACGAAAATACCGAAAACCAACGAAATCGCCAGACCATTGAAAATCGGGTCATCCAGGATGAACAGCGCGCCGAGCATGGCAGCCAGGCCAGTGAGCACGATCGGCTTGGCGCGTGTACTGGCCGAACGGATCACCGCTTCCTGGAAGGCCATGCCCTGCTCTACCTGCATGTTGATGAAGTCCACCAACAGGATCGAATTGCGCACGATGATGCCGGCCAGTGCGATCATGCCGATCATGCTGGTTGCGGTGAACTGGCTGCCGAGCAGAGCGTGGCCGGGCATCACTCCAATGATGGTGAGAGGGATAGGCGCCATGATCACGAGCGGCACCAGGTACGATTTGAACTGCGCCACCACCAGCAGGTAGATCAATACCAGACCGACCGCGTAGGCAATGCCCATGTCGCGGAAGGTCTCGTAGGTGACTTGCCATTCCCCGTCCCACTTGATGCTGTAGCCGGCGTAGTGGTCATCCGGCTGTCTGATAAAATAGTCGCCCAGAGTCCCGCCCTCGGCCAGCTTCATGCCGTTGATCGCGGAACGTATGGAGAACATGCCATAGAGCGGGCTATCCAGCTTGCCGGCCATATCGCCGACGACGAACACCACCGGCAGCAGATCCTTGTGGTAGATGGTTTTCTCGCGCGCGCTCGGCGCCACGCTGACCAGCTCCGACAGCGGCACCAGCGTACCATCCTGCGCCCGCACGGTGAGCTTGAGCAACTCGTCCAGGCTGCTTTGCCGCTCCGGCGCCAGCGTCACGCGCACTGGCACCTCGAACTTGGACTCGCCTTCATGCATCGGGGTCACATCCTCGCCGGACAGCCCCATGCGCATCACTGCCACTACGTCTTTCTGCGCCACACCCATCAGCGCCGCCTTTCCTTGCAGGACTCGCAGGACAAACTTGTTCGCGTCCTCCTCGATGGTGTCGTCGATCGCCACGATATCGGCGGTTTTGGCGAAGTAGGCGCGCACCTGCTTCGCCACCTTCATCTGGCCCTCGTAGTCCGGCCCATAAACTTCGGCGACGATCGGCGACATCACTGGCGGGCCCGGCGGCACTTCCACCACCTTGACCTTGGCCTGATGCCGGGCAGCAATTCGCTCGATTTCGGGACGCACACTGGTCGCGATTTCGTGGCTCTTGCGGTCGCGGTGGTGCTTGTCCACCAGATTCACCTGGACATCACCCATTTCGCTGCCGCTGCGCAGGTAATATTGGCGCACCAGGCCGTTGAAGTTGATCGGCGAAGCGGTGCCCACGTAAGCTTCATAATCGGTCACCTCCGGCACGCTGGACAGATAGCCTCCTATTTCACGCATCGTCCGCGCGGTCTGCTCCAGCGGCGTGCCCACCGGCATGTCCACCACCACCTGGAATTCGGACTTGTTGTCGAACGGCAGCATTTTCATGATCACGATCTTGAATACCGCCAGCAGAAGCGCAAAAACGATCATCCCGACGATCGCCAGCCAGAGTTTGTTGCGATTGCCCTTGCCTTGCTCGCGATTGAGGAAGGGTGTCAGACCTGTGCTGAAGAAACCAAACAACCGGCTCTCCGCACCGAGTTCGCTATGGCTCGGCGCGTCATGCTTGTGCGCCAGGAGCTTGAGCGCCAGCCAGGGCGTGACGGTGAAAGCGATGGCGAGGGAAATCAGCATGCCGATGCTGGCGTTGATCGGGATCGGACTCATGTACGGCCCCATCAGGCCGGAAACGAAAGCCATCGGCAACAGCGCCGCGATCACGGTCAGGGTGGCGAGTATGGTCGGGCCACCGACTTCGTCCACCGCCTCGGGAATTACCTCGGCCAGCGGCTTGCCTGGTTCAAGTTCGCGGCGGCGGTGGATGTTTTCCATCACCACGATGGCGTCGTCGACCAGGATGCCGATGGAGAAAATCAGCGCGAACAGCGATACCCGGTTGAGTGTGAAGCCCCACGCCCAGGAAGCGAACAATGTCGCCGCCAACGTCAGCATCACCGCCATGCCGACGATCAGCGCTTCTCGCTTGCCCAGCGCCATCAGTACCAGCAGCACTACGAAGGCGGTGGCGAAGATCAGCTTGCCGATCAGTTTCTGCGCCTTGTCGTTGGCGGTTTCGCCGTAGTTGCGCGTGACCGTGGCGTGGACCCCGTCGGGGATGATAGTGCCGTGCAGCTGCTCGACGCGCCTGATGACACGCTCGGCAACATCCACCGCGTTCTCGCCGGGCTTCTTAGAAACCGCCAGGGTCACCGCTGGGAATTCGCCCTTGCCGACAATTTTCTTGCCGGCTGCCGCCGGGCCGGTGCCCAGCCAGACATAGCGGCTGGGCTGGTCGGGGCCGTCCTCTACCCGCGCCACATCGGTCATGAATACCGGCCGGCCCTCGGCGACGCCCACCACCAGTTGCTTGACATCCGCGCTGCTGGACAGGAAGGTGCCGGTCTGCACCAGCACTTCACGGTTATTTTCGACCAGCGTGCCGGAAGGCTGGGAAGCGTTGCTGACCTGCAGAGCATCGCGGATATCCTGGGCGGAAATACGGTAGGCATTCATCCGCTCGGCATCCATGATCACCCGCACCACGCGGCTCGACCCGCCCAGGGTTTTCACTTCGCGCGTGCCCTTGATACGTTTCAGTTCTATTTCGGCGGCATGGGCGATCTGCTGCAGTTCATAGGCACCGCGGGTGGCGTCCTCCGTCCACAGGGTGAGGCTGACAATCGGCACGTCGTCGATACCGACCGGCTTGATGATCGGCTCGCCTACGCCGAGATTAGGGGAAACCCAGTCACGGTGCGACTGGACGGTATCGTACAGGCGCACCAGCGCTTGGGTACGATCCTCGCCCACCTTGTACTGCACGGTAAGCACCGCCATACCAGGGCGCGAAACCGAGTAGACGTGCTCGATACCAGTGATCAACGACAGCACTTGCTCAGCCGGCGTGGCCACCAGGCTCTCCACATCCTTGGCGGAAGCACCGGGGAACGGAATAAACACGTTCGCCATGGTAACGTTGATCTGTGGCTCTTCCTCACGCGGCGTCACCATCACAGCAAACAAGCCGAGCAAAAACGCGATGAGCGCGATCAGCGGCGTCATCTGCGACTGCAGGAAGGCTGTGGCAATACGACCGGAAATACCCATATTCGGTGATGAGTGATGGATGATGGGCGATGGGGGGGTGTCTTTACTCATTACCCGTTCCCCATCACTGCTTAGCCTTCAAATATATCCCCGCCTTGACCGGCTCCAACGCCACTGCTTCGCCTGCAGATAAACCGGCCAGCACTTCGACCATGCCATCGGCCGCCGACTCACCCAGACGGATCTGGCGGAACACCACGCCGCCTTTCGCGTCGACCACGTAGACGGCGGTCACCTCGCTCCGTCGGACGATAGCCTGCGCAGGCACCAGCAGCTTCTTCGCCCGACCGATGACAAAGTGAGCACGTGCAAACATGCCGGGGTAGACATCGCGGACATCTTCGGGCAAATCCAGGCGAACGCGGGTGGTATGGGTTCTCGCGTCAGCGGCGGGCAGGAGGGTAACCGCTGTGGCCGTGACCCACTTGTTGAAGGAGGGAAATTCCACCTGGGCGCGAGCGGAGCGGCGCACATCCGCCAGTTTGTACTGGGGAATGCTCGCCACCACGCGCAAATCCTTGGGATCGAAACCGGTCATCAGCGCCTTGCCGGGGCTCGCCATTTCCCCTAGCTCGACATGACGGACCGCGACCACACCGCTGTAAGGCGCCATCACCGCAGTGAAGCCCTTGGTGGTGGCAGCCTGCCCCGCACTCGCCAAGGCTGCCGCCAACTGTGCCTCAGCTGCCTTGTAGTCCGCCTGCGCCTTGTCGAGCGCGGCCTGGCTGATGAATTTCTGCGCCAGCAGCTGCTTGGTGCGCTCATAGTGCTGGCGTGCATTCTGCAAATTGGCACGCGCCTGGGCCACTACAGCCTCGCTGCCGGCGACCGCCTGACGGGCTTCGCTCTCGTCGATACGAACCAGCACTTGGCCTTTTTTCACGGTTTCGCCGACATCGAAATTGACTTCGACAATGCGGCCGGAAATCTGGGCCGCCACAGTCGACTGCCTGACCGCTTCGACCAGCGCCTCGGCGGCGTATGTCTGATCCACCTCACGGAACTCTACCGTCGCAACAGCAAAAGGCAACGCCGCCTGAGCCAGCGGAGCCAGGAATATCCCCAACAGAATCCAGACAGTTTTAAGCACGCTCGACCCCAAAAAATGAATTAGTATATGCTAATATACTTTATTATTCAAGCCGCTAAATAGAACCTTTGGTGGGAGTACTGCGCAACACTCAGATGGATTCCGCGTTGACGTGGAACCCGATATAATAGATTTGGTTATAGGCGTTACTTGGCGAAACCACAAAAAACATCGCGCATCAGGCTGATCAATTTCAGTGTACGCGGATCGCCGACCCGGTAAAACACTCGATTGGCATCTTTGCGCGTTCGCAGCACTCCTTTGTCACGCAAAATCGCCAGATGCTGGGAAATATTGCTTTGGGATGTGCCCACGCTTTCAACAATATCCTGCACACTGACTTCCCTGTCGCCCAGCACACACAGGATTTTCAGGCGCAGCGGATGCGACATGGCTTTCATGGCGCGAGACGCCTGCTCAATGTGCTCTTCCTTGTCGATCAATTCAACCGTATTAAGTTCCATCTGCTCGCCTTCGTTAAGCTATATTTCAGGATGCTGAGGTAGATTAAGAATTTAAGTATAATGCGATTATTAGTAAAATATAATAAAATTATGCTACTTCTTTAAAATTTAAAACGAGCCAGAAAATTTCAGCATGAAGGTTACCCCCGTTTTACTCATTATCCTGGACGGATTCGGTTGCAGCGAAAGCCGGGATAACAACGCCATTGCCAGCGCGCACAAACCCAATTGGGATAAACTCTGGCAGACCTGTCCCCATACCACCATCAATGCGTCCGAAGCGTCGGTGGGATTGCCCAGCGGACAAATGGGCAACTCCGAGGTAGGCCACCTCAACATCGGCGCTGGCCGTGTCGTCTACCAGGAATTCACCCGCATCAATCGCGCCATCAGCAGTGGTAATTTCTTCGCCAATCCTGCCCTGACCCAGGCAGTGGAAATCGCCAGGAGCAGCGGCAAGGCATTGCATATTATGGGATTGGTTTCCGATGGCGGAGTGCATAGCCACGAAACACACATCCACGCCATGCTCGATATGGCAGCCCGCGCCGGACTGGAGAAAGTCTACCTGCACGCCTTCCTCGATGGCCGAGACACTCCGCCAAGAAGCGCACAGAATTACCTGCGTCGGCTCCAGGAAAAGTGTGACCAGATCAAGACAGGGCGAATCGCCTCCATCATCGGCCGCTACTACGTCATGGACCGCGACAAGCGCTGGTTGCGTGTCAAGACCGGCTACGATCTGCTCACCCAGGGTAAGGCGGAATATCAGGCGGAAAGCGCGGAAGCAGCTTTGGCAGCGGCCTATGCCCGCGACGAAAACGATGAGTTCGTCAAGGCCACGGCCATCGTCCCGCCCGGCGAACAACCGGTGCGCATGGAAGACGGCGACGTAGTGGTATTCATGAATTTTCGTTCCGACCGCGCGCGCGAGATCACGCGTGCCTTCATCGAACCCGGCTTCGATTTGTTCGAACGTGAACAGGTACCGCAACTCGCTTCTTACTGCACCCTCACCGAATACAGCAAAGACTTCAACGTACGGGCCGCTTACCCGCCGGAACAGATCCGCAACGGCTTCGGCGAATACATCTCGAACCTGGGACTGAAACAACTCAGGATCGCGGAGACCGAAAAATACGCCCACGTCACCTTCTTCTTCGACGGCGGAGAGGAGCGCGTCTATCCGGGCGAGGACCGTATCCTGGTTCCTTCTCCAGACGTTCCCACCTACGATCTGAAGCCGGAAATGAGCGCTTTCGAAGTCACCGACAAGCTGGTCGAGGCGATTGAGAGCCGCCAGTACGACGCCATCATCTGCAACTACGCCAACGCCGACATGGTTGGTCATACCGGCGTAATGCCCGCAACGGTCAAGGCAATAGAAACGCTGGACCAGTGTTTAAGCCGGGTAGTCGAGGCAATGCAGCGCAACGGTGGAGAAGTGCTGATTACCGCCGACCACGGCAACGCGGAAATGATGGCAGATGAAAACTCGCATCAGGCTCATACTGCCCACACCTTGAACCGGGTGCCCTTCGTGTACGTCGGCCGCAAAGCACATCTGGCCGAAACCGGTGCGCTCGAGGATGTGGCCCCGACGCTGCTGAAAATCATGGGGCTGCAGCAACCCCCGGAAATGACCGGCCACCCGCTGATCGAATTCGAATAATGGCATCTGCCTGGCCTGCCCGAGCAATTTTCCTTGCTGTCGGGCTGGCTTGCGCATTCATCACTCATGCCGCGCCGAAGGACGATCTCTCCGGCCTGCGCGAACGCATCAAGTCCCTGCAAAAAGAAGTCGAAAGCGCGGAAGACAAAAAGACCGATGCCACCGATGCGCTGAAGCAATCTGAGCAAGCGATCAGCACGGCCAACCGGCGACTGCGGGAACTGGCGCAGCAACAGGAAATCGTCAGCGCCACGCTGAGTCAGGTGCAGCGTGAAGGCCGCGACACCCAGGGCAAAATAGGCAATCAGCAGGCTCTGCTCAGCCAGTTGCTCTCTCACTACTACCTGCACGGCCAGCACGATCCCCTGAAAATCCTGCTCAACCAGCAAGATCCCAATCAACTTGCACGCCAGCTGCACTATTACACTTACCTCTCCCGCGCACGCGCCACCCTGATTGAAAGCTTGCGCACCAACCTGGCGCATTCCAGGGAGCTCGCTCAGCTTTACCAGGAAAAAAGTGCCGAACTGGAGCAAGTCAAATTGGAGCAGGCGCATCAGAAAGCTCAGTTGGAAAAGGACAAGCAAGCGCGCAAAACAGTGCTGGTCCGCATCAACCAGAAAATAACCAGCCAGCGCCATGAAATCGGCCGCCTGCAGCGTGACGAAAAACGCCTGACGCAATTGATTGAACGCCTGAGCAAGCTGGCGAAAGCCAAGAAAAAAAAGAGCGCCCCTTTGTACAACCGCAGCCAACCCACTCCCGAGCCAACCGGCGGCACGCTCCATCAGCTCAAGGGCAAGCTTCTTTTGCCGGTACGCGGGGAACTTGTCAACCGCTTCGGCAGTCAACGGGAAGACAGCGGCGCAACCTGGAAAGGCTGGTTCATCAAATCGGCAGCGGGACAGGACGTCAAATGCATCGCCAACGGGCGGGTGGTATTTTCCGACTGGCTGCGCGGCTTTGGCAACATCGTCATCGTCGACCACGGTGATGACTACATGAGCCTCTACGGCAACAATGAAACCCTCTACAAACAGGCCGGCGAACCCGTTCGGGCTGGCGATGCCGTCGCTGCAGTAGGAAACAGCGGCGGAATTGCAGAAACCGGTTTATACTTTGAAATGCGGTATAAAAGTCGACCATTCGACCCGCTGGGCTGGGTTAAGCTGAACTAACACAGATTATTGAGTGAAACGAGGATGAATGTAATGCGCGGCAAAATGCAAAAAACCAGCTTGATCTTTTTTGGCGCCATCATCGGAGTGATGATCAGCCTCAATTTCTCCGCAGTGGCCAACAAGGAAACCGTCAGTCCACTACCTATCGATGACCTGCGTGCCTTCACCGAGGTCTTCGGCAAGATCAAGAGCGACTATGTCGAACCGGTGGAAGACAAAAAACTCATCACCGAAGCAATCAACGGCATGCTCTCAGGCCTCGACCCCCATTCCGCTTACCTTGACGCCGATGCGTTCAAGGATTTACGCGTCGGAACCCAGGGCGAATTCGGCGGCCTCGGCATCGAGGTGGGCATGGAGGACGGCTTCGTCAAGGTGGTGTCGCCCATCGAGGATACGCCGGCATTCCTGGCTGGCATAAAAAGTGGAGACCTGATCATCAAGCTGGACGAAACCCCGGTCAAGGGACTAACTTTGAATGATGCAGTCAAACGCATGCGCGGTAAACCTGGAACCAAGATCACTCTCACTGTGATCCGCAAGGGCGAAACCAAACCCCTGATCATTACCCTCTCGCGCGCCGTGATCAAAATCCAGAGCGTAAAATCGAAACTGGTCGAACCGGGCTATGGCTATATCCGCATTACCCAGTTTCAAGAGCATACTGGCGAGAACATGGCCAAGGCACTGGATACCTTTTACAAGCAGAACAAGGCACCTCTGAAGGGGCTGGTGCTGGATTTGCGCAACGATCCGGGCGGCCTGCTCAACGGCGCCGTCGCAGTTTCATCGGCATTCCTGCCGAAAGATGCTCTGGTGGTGTATACCGAGGGACGCACCGAGGACGCCAAGATGAAGCTGACGGCAAACAAGGAAAACTACCTGCACAACGCTACGCAGGAAGATTACCTGAAAAACCTGCCCGCAGACATTAAAACCGTGCCTATGGTGGTACTGGTCAACGGCGGCTCGGCCTCGGCCTCAGAAATCGTTGCTGGCGCCCTGCAGGATCACAAGCGCGCCATCATCATGGGCACGCAAACCTTTGGCAAGGGGTCGGTGCAAACCGTCCTGCCATTAGGCAACAACACCGCCATCAAACTGACCACGTCGCGCTATTTCACGCCCAATGGACGCTCCATCCAGGCCAAAGGCATCAGCCCGGATATCGCTGTCGAAGAGGCAACGGTCAGCGGAGTCGAGCAGCAGGGCGCATTCAACCTGCGCGAAGCCGATCTGGAGCGGCATCTATCCAACGGCAACAAGGACGAAGAAGACAAGAAGCCCGAATCGCCGTCGATCAAGCTGCCCACACCACCCAAAGCTGAGCCCAAGGGCAAAGAAGGCAAAACCGACAGCGGCAAACCGGCTCCCGGCGAGGTCGTCTCGAAAAACGACTACCAGCTGAATCAGGCACTCAACCTGCTGAAGGGATTGAATATCCTGCAGCGCAAGTGAGGCCTAAGGTAGGGTGGGCACGTTTTTGTGCCCACGCGGTCAGCGGAGGTTGTTCCGCGTGGGCACAAAAACGTGCCCACCCTATCAAGCTGATGGCTGACATCTGACCCCTACCAATGGACGACAACCAGCTCCTGCGCTACAGCCGGCACATCCTGCTGCCACAGATCGGCATTGAGGGGCAGGAAAAACTGCTTGGCGCCCATGCCCTGATCATCGGCGCCGGCGGCTTGGGCTCCCCAGCCGCGCTTTACCTTGCTGCCAGCGGCGTTGGCAGAATCACGATCTGCGACGGCGACAGCGTAGACCTCACCAACCTGCAGCGCCAGATCGCCCACTTCACCCATTCCCTCGGCACCAACAAGGCGATATCAGCGCAGCGCACGCTCGCCGCCATCAATCCAGAAACCAACATCACGGCCATTCCGCAGCGCGTCGAAGGGGCTGAACTTAACCACCTCGTCGCTCAGTCCGATGTCGTGCTTGATGCCAGCGACAACTTCGCCACCCGCCATGCCGTCAACCGTGCCTGCGTCGCCCACGCAAAGCCGCTGGTTTCCGGTGCAGCGATCCGCTTCGATGGACAGGTAGCGGTTTTTGATTTGCGTACCCCATCCAGCCCTTGCTACCACTGCCTGTTTCCGGAAACGGGGGTTGAGGAAGGCGAGCGCTGCGCGGTGATGGGCGTGTTCGCGCCGCTGGTGGGAATCATCGGCTCAACCCAGGCGGCCGAAGCGCTGAAGATCCTGAGCGGCACAGGCCAGCCGCTGAATGGCCGGCTGCTGCTGCTCGATGGGTTGCAGATGGAGTGGCGCTCGATCAGGCTGAAGAAGGACCCGGCCTGTCCGGTGTGTGGTGAGTTGAAAAACTAGCTATCCTTAGTTCATAAAGCCTTAAAGGGTGAAATCCCATGCTCCCCATTCAGGAACTGCTCAACCGGCTTCGCTGGGATAGCGCATTCGCAAATGGGGATTTCGTGATCGGCTATTACGACCGCGTGGAAGGGCAAATCATTCAGGTGCCGTTGCAGCAGGTGCACATGACTCCAGGCGATCATTTCTCTTGCCAGGTAACAGATCAGGACGGCTACGCTCACGACGTTCCCTTTCATCGCATCAAGGAAGTCCGCAAGGACAGTCAGCTGATCTGGCACAGGGAACACTAGTGCCAAGGATGGGAGCGATCATTTGCAGATGAAAATGCCCGGCCTCCTCCTCATCGGTATCATGCTGACCTGGAGCGGAGCGTCCTTGCCGGAGACCACACCCGCCATGAATCGCGCACTGAATTCTTCCTCGCCCATCCTTGCAGACCGCCTGCGCGGCCATGTTTCCCATCTTGCCGATGAGATCGGACAACGCAACGTATTCCGACCCGATGCGCTGCATGCAGCCGCCGACTACATTCGCCACGAATGGGCCGCCCAGAATTACCAGGTGAACTCGCAGTATTACCAGGCTATGGGCGTCAAAAGCGAAAATCTGGAAGTGTGTCGGACAGGCAAGACCAAGCCCGAAGAAATCATCCTGGTGGGCGCTCATTACGATACGGTGCGGGGTTCTCCAGGCGCGGACGACAACGCGAGCGGTGTCTCGGCGCTCCTTGAGCTTACGCGTCTGTTCGCCACCGAGGAGACGGAGCACACCCTCCGCTTCGTAGCATTCGTCAACGAAGAACCGCCCTTCTTTTTCTGGAGCCAGATGGGCAGCAGCGTTTACGCAGAAGCCGCGAAGGCGCGCGGCGAGAATATTCGCCTGATGATTTCCCTGGAAATGCTGGGCTCATATAGCGACAAGCCAGGCAGCCAAAGTTATCCGCCCCTACTCCGGCACTTCTACCCTAACCAGGCAAATTTCATCGCCCTGGTTTCAAATCGGGCATCCCGCAAGGAATTGCGACAGCTGGTCGCAGCCTTCAAGTCCCACTCAGATTTTCCCGTGGAATCACTTGCCGCCTTCGAATTTATCCCCGGTGTAGCATGGAGCGACCATCTCTCCTTCTGGCGGGCGGAATATCCGGCAATAATGATCACTGACACCGCTTTCTATCGCAATGCGGCCTACCATACCGCTATTGACACCACGGAGAAGCTGAACTACTCCGCAATGGCCAGAGTGACAGAAGGATTGTTCCATGCCCTGAAGGCACTGGAATTGCCGTAGCGTCTTCTTGAGACGAGCCGAGTCGATTCAGCAGACTGAGTTCATGAGATTTAGCATTCCACACAAAGGCTAAACCGATTTTTCCGCCCTTTGAGGGTATGTTGGCGCCCACTCAGAACCAGAAAGTCGTGTCCTTCATCAGGAACTCAACATAGTGCATGTAGTGGGAACCGTCGCAGGAAAAAGTCAGGCTCACGATACCATTGAAAATATTAATCGAGGCTGTGCGCAAATAGAAGGTCGGATCGGTTACGCGCAGCGATTGCATGGTATTGAGAATGCGCCTGATGTCGACTTGGGGGATTGCCGCATTGCTGGGATAAGGCCGAGACGGGAATACCAGACAGATATCCGGATCGTTCAAGGCCTCGTGATCCAGGATACGATAGCGAAAAGGGTCATCCATGGTCCAGATGGTTGCCTGGCTGCTGGAAAAATGCAAAAGGCATTGGAATACGCCACGTTGGGTGAGCAGTTCTTCCAAAATGGACAGAGCCTGATCCATGTTCCGGTCCATCGGGCTTTCGACACGGCTCTGCTGAAAAACCGTCCCGCGAATCGCCGGATCGCCTTTCACTTGCCGCCAATAGCCCGGTTCATCGTAGAGCTCCGATGTCACCGACAGATTGCGCAAGTCGAAATCGGCACCGAGATAACCCAGCCAGTGGTCGTCCCTGCGCACTACCTGCAGGGCCGTGAGGGAAGGCCGGCGCTCGGTCAGGCTGATGTAGGCGTCCGAGAGCAGGAATCCCCAGGACGGCACGACTTCCTTCATGTAGGGACGCTGGGAGCGGTCGCGGCCAAAGTGGGCAGATGTAATCCCGGATTGGCTGACATTGTCGCAAATCTGTATGCCGTCCATACCTACGCAGTACAAGAAGGTGCAATTGGGAATACCGGAAAAACCGCTGTCGAGGATGTCATTGAGCTGTTCTCGGTCTCCCCATGCCGGAGTGCAACGCTCCGCCAGACGCGCCATGGGTTCCCGCAGGATGCGCGCCAGTTCCTCCCGTTGGAGGTAGATGCTGTCTTTCCACGATTTATTCATGGGGCTATATCTCCTACTATCATCCAATCGGCTGTTATTAGGCAACCTATAAAAATGTGGCATGACTAGAACAGAGGATTCAGTCTGACATTTTTCAGGATGGAATCAACCGCGCATTACGGATACCCGAAAGATTTACGCAGGACTGTCAACTCAGCACTCAAGACTGTTTTTCACTCAGAACTCACCCCTTGATCAGCCCCCGCCCCTGCGCAATCCAGAACTCCATAGGCTCGCGCTTGAAGCCGCTCTTGGCGAACTGATGCCAGCGGCCAACCACGAAGCTAATCATCAGGTTGGCTTGAGCGGCGGCATCGATCTCTGCTGAAATTTCCTGCTGGCTCGTGGCAAGCCGCAATGACTGCTTGAGCGTGGCTTCCAGCCGGTCGTGCAGCTGGTTGATGCGGATCTGGAGGCGGCTGTCCTCGTTGACCAGCACCTCGCCGATCAGCACCCGGGTCATGCCGGGATTCTTCTGGGCAAAACCGAGCAGCATCGGCAGCACGGCCTCCAGCTGTTTCACACCGCTCTTTTCTTCGCTGGTGATCTTGTTGATCAGGCCGAACAGGGTCTGCTCGATAAACTCGATCAAGCCCTCGAACATCTGTGCCTTGCTGGCAAAGTGTCGGTAGAGCGCTGCCTCGGATACGCCGATCCTGGCGGCCAGGGAAGCGGTGGTGATTTTCTCGCCCTGCGGTTTCTGCAACATTTCTGCCAGATTTTGCAGGATCTGGAGTTTTCGTTCTCCGGGTTTGGCTGCCATGTTTTTCCCTTGGGTATTTTGTCGCTGTTGATTATAACCGGATGGTCGGCCGTTTTACTTTGGATGGCTGGCGAAGATGCCGGGGCGAAACACCTCCTTGCCGGACTTGGAGAATGCCGAGGTATAGGGGTCGATTGCGGTTTCCAGCTCCTCGCACCAGGAGGGGTGGCTGTAGCTCATGTCGGTGAAAAACCACAATCCACGCTCAGACTGGCAGGCTGCCGACATCATGTGTATCTGCTCGCCCGCTTCCGGCCCGACGATGCAACCGCCCAGCAACTGGCCGGTCTCGGCATCGTGCACCACCTCGATGAATCCTTCATAGTCGTGATGCGCGCGTCCCTTGCCGGAGCCGCCGAAGTTGGCGCGGGCCACATCGGCATCGAACCCGGCCTGCTCGGCGAGATCCTCGGTCAGCCCTACCGCCGCGATTTCCAGAGCTGAATGAATGACTGTCGGCACCTTGTGATAATTGTTATGCAGGACATTGCCGTTGATGGCATTGGCTGCCGCCACCTTGGCATCATGCAGGGCGGCATTGGCAGTCATCGGGCCGGGCTTGACGTCACCGATGGCGTAAATGCCGGGAACGCTGGTTTCCAGGTGTTCCGTCACCTCGATGAAACCCTCCGGATTCAGCGCCACCCCGGCTTCCTCCAAGCCAAGACCGGCCGTCATCGGCCGCCGGCCAACGGCTACCAGCACATGTTCAAATGTGTCGCGGTGTCCGTCCGTACACGTAATCTCCACCTTTCCGTCGATGATCTGACTTTGCGCAACGGTAGCGTTCTTGCGCACTTCTATACCGATGCGTGCGAACTTGCGCTCCAGCACGGCGCTGGCGCGCTCCGGGATATGAGGCCGATCCAATAAACGGTTTCCCTGTTCAACGATACACACGCGGGAACCGAACTGATGCAGCAAAAAGCCTAGCTCCGCACCTATCGAGCCACCGCCGACACACAAAATGGATTTCGGCAGGTGGTCGAGCCGGTACATGAAATCGGGCGAGTGCATGATCTCCCGAGCGTTTCTCGGGCATGCATCGAGTTCGCGTGGCGTCGAACCGGTGGCAATGATGATGCGCTTGGCCCTGAGTTCAAGCGGCGTAGTGATGGTCAGCTTTCCCTTATCGGTAAATGGCGCATCGCATTCCGGCGAGTTCAGGCTGCGCACCGGATTAACGCTTATCCGGCCATCGCCCAGCAGCTTCCCCTCGCCGATAAAAACGCGCACGCCCAGACGCTTGAGCCACACCGTGAAATTATTGCGAATGCCGGTGACCACTTGATCTTTGTGCGTCATGGCCGCCATGAAATCCCCACGCACCTGGCCGATCAGACCACGGCCCTGCAGGCCATTAACATCCTCGATCAGCGAGGCGAGATGAAGCAGAGTTTTTTTCGGGATGCAGCCCTGATTCAGACACACACCACCCGGCAAGCCCTTTTCCACCAGTGCTACCTTGGCACCAAGGTGAGCGGCGGTGATCGCGGCCTTGTATCCTCCCGGGCCGCTACCGATAATTACGAGGTCGAATTCCATCCGCTGAGTAAGCTTTGTAACCCCGGAGCGGGTTAGTGACAACCGCCACCGCAACCGCCGCACCCACCACCACCGCCACCTGATGAAGTACCGCAGGAAGAACCGCCGTCATCGTTGGGGTTGATAAAGATAAAGCGGAAGTCGCCGGGGTCAAGCTCGACGAAATCCAGCACGGCCCCATTCAGCAGATTCAGATTGTCTGGTGACACGATGACGGTGACCCCCTCGGAATTCACCATCATGTCTTCTTCACTCTGTTCATCGAAACCCATTCCATACTGGATAGTTCCATCTATACCGCGACGAGCGGCAATCCGCAGAAACATCCCTTCAGCTTCACTTTGGGTGGCAGCCTGGTGAATCTGCTCGGCGGCTTTGGCTGTGACTGTAATCATCGACTTTCTCCTTTTAGATATTAACAATTCAAATCAGGCCGCACGATCATGGCGCAGCGTACCCCCGTCAACCGGCTTGTCTGCTCCTTGCGCATTGCTGCGCACAAAGGCAACGAAACGGGCTGCCCAATTATAATTTCCCAGACTGCGCAGATGCGCATAAGAAGCCAGCAGGTTTTTGTAAACGATACCGTCGTGGCGTCCATCTATTCCATGTCCGCGCTTGACCTCGTAAGCATATTTCAGCCTACCCGTATCCAGGTTGTCCAGGCTGGAATAGTGGAATTCGTGGCCACGCAACTCAGTCACCGACGATGGCCCGGCCGCCGTCACCCATGGGTTCTCCCCCGTTTCGTTCAAACGCACGTAACCCCGGCCGACAGGTTTTTCGTGCATCATCACATCGCCTGGAATGACGCCCACCATATTGCGCTTTTCGCCATGCCAGGTCAGCGAGCGCGCCAGGTACATGAGCCCGCCGCATTCCGCGTATACCGGCATGCCGTTCTCGATGGCACTGCCGATCTCTTCGCGCAACGTGGTGTTGGCTTCCAGTTCGTTCATGAACAACTCAGGGAAGCCGCCGCCGATAAACAGGCCATCCACTTCCGGGAGATGCGGATCGTGCAAGGTATCCAGCGGGACCAGTTCGGCTCCGGCGGCGCGTAAGGCATCGATATCGTCAGCATAATAGAAGCCGAAGGCCTTGTCCTTGGCCCAGCCGATGCGCACCTTCGGCAACAAGGCAGGAGTAAGCGCCTCAGCGCTTGGATGAGCGGGTGCAGGCAACCGCGGCGCTAAAGCCGCTATTTCAAGTAATTTATCGAGATCTACTTGCGCCCCGACCACTGCTCCAATTTCATTCACGCGCAGCGTCGCTGCCTCGGTTTCGTTGCTAGGCATCAAGCCAAGGTGTCGCTCCACGATTTCCAGCCGTTTGTCGTGATGCACTGCGCCGATCACCGGCACGTCCGTATAGTGCTCGATCACGGCACGCAGCTTGCTCTCGTGACGGGCACCGCCGAGATTATTGAGAATTACCCCGGCAATATTTATATTCCGGTCGAATGCCTGGTAGCCCAGTATCAAAGGCGCGATTCCACGTGTCATGCCTCGCGCATCGATAACCAACACCACCGGCGCCTGCAACAGACGAGCCAGCGCGGCATTGCTGTTGCTGCCGTCGAGGTTGAGCCCGTCGTACAGGCCTTTGTTGCCTTCAATCAAGCTGACGTCAGCACCGGCGGAGTGCCGCTGGAATTCGGCGACGATCTCGTCTTGGCCCATCATGAAGAAATCGAGGTTGCGACAGGGACGTCCGCTGGCAACGGAAAGCCACATTGGGTCGATGTAATCGGGGCCCTTTTTGAAGGGCTGAACCTTGGTGCCGCGCGCTCTGAATGCGGCGCACAAGCCGATGGAGACGGTGGTTTTTCCGGAGGATTTATGTGCGGCGGAGATTAGCAGGCGGGACATAAGTCGGAATTTGCAGAGGGGTAAGGGTACTGTCGGCTATTTTGACAGAAAAGGGTTCCGTGAGTTTCACGCCAGAGCTTTTTCTTCCGGCGGTATCCGGAATGAGTTTCCTGCGAGCCCGGATGCGGTACGTCTCCGGGCACGTAGTTTGACTAGTGGCTGACCGTGTGATGCTTGTCATCCGGCATGAAATTTAACACCTTTGCCGCTATTGCGGTAATCAGCGCGGCTGCCGCGATGCCACCCATGCCGAGGAGAAACTCGGGCAAGCTGGGGCTGTAAGTATGTATCTGGCCATCGAAGAAGCTGCTGCTTTCCACCATGCTGGGGAATATGCTCAGAGGGAATGCCTGGCCACCGATAAGCAGCACGTAGAGCTGCGCAAAAGCGCCGAGAATAACCAGCATCGATGCCGTAACAATCCAGCCGTTCCTCTTGCTCAAGCCGGGGTGGAACAGGATCGCCAGCGGCGCGAGAGTGCCCAGCAGAATCTGGCCAAACCAGAACAGGTTAGTGTAAACACCACCGTCAATCAGGATAAAGTGCTCGAAGGCCGTCTGTTTTGCAAAATAAAGGTTCGTCATATGGTACACCACTGTGAAGTAGAGTACCGCAGCAACGAAAGTCGCCAGCAGGTTTTTCAATCTATGCAGAATCACCTCATCCAGTACGCGATCATTCCAGCTGTACATCACTGCCTGAACGATCATGAACACAGCCAGCCCGAATGAAAATGACATAATAATGAACATGGGCGCCAGCAGTGCTGTGCCATAGGCCTGGCGCGCCACTAAAAAGCCGAAGATGGCGCCGGTACCGGTGGTCAATGCAAGGCGCCAGATAAAGGCGGCAAAGCCGACATACTTGGAATAGGCATGCATTTTGCGATCTAACATCGTCCACAGATAAAGGGCGACAACGGTAAAAAAGACGGTGTACAGGAATACATTGAGCGCAAAGACGGATTTGAGGTTCAAATAGGTCATTGCAATGATGAGCCGGTCGGAGCGACCGAGATCAAGCATCAGCACCATCAAGCCACCGGCCAGCATGGCGATGGCAAGCAGGCCGGCGAGCGGGCCACGCGCCTTATACACCGGCTTGCCGAACACCGAACCAATGGATGCCACGTTGAGCACGCCGGAAGCCGCCACGATCAGGAAGATGGCAAATACATGCGGCAAGCCCCAGACGATCTGGTTGGTCATGCCGGTCACAACGTGACCGTAATGTTCCATATAGAACGCCGCCCCCAGGCCGGCCAGCACTACCAGGCCGATCACCCCCAGCACAAAGTAAAAGGCGCCATCTTTGCTCTTGCGAAAAACATCGTTGCTCATAGCGTTAAATCCCCTGATAACGAACGCCGGTGTTCAGCGCCAAATCCGCACGGACTTGGGTGGTGGCATAGGTGGCAATGCGTTTGGATATTTCGCTGTTGGCATCGTTCAGGTCTCCGAACAACATCGCACCGTGATTACCCGCCGAGCATGCTTCAACGCAGGCGGGCTCCATGTCTTTGTCTACCCGGTGCACACATAGCGTACAGGATTCGACGCAACCCTTGCCGCGTGGTACGTCTGGATTCTGGTCGTCGTGCTCCTCATGCACAAAGGAACGAGCCTTGTATGGACAGGCCATCATGCAGTAACGGCAACCTATGCAGATATGACGATCCACCAGGACGATGCCGTCGGCACGCTTGAACGACGCTCCGGTCGGACACACGTCGACGCAAGGCGGCTCGGCGCAATGCTGGCACATCATCGGCAGCGAATGGCTCTTGCCGCTTTTGACTTCTTTCAGCTCGATCTTGCGTATCCACTGCGGGTCGGTTTCCGGGTGACCCGTCGAGGCCACACCGTTTTCCTTGCCGCATGCGGTCACGCAGTCATTACATCCGGTCGCACACTTGGTACTATCAATCAGCATGCCCCAGCGCTTGGTGCTGGAAGCCGCCTCCCCAGCAGGACGCGCATTAGCCATATCAAGCAGCGTCACTCCTGGGGCAAGCACCAATCCAGCAGTACCTGCCACCCCTGCTGCGATAAATTTCCTGCGGCTGTTATCTACGTCATTGCTCATTTAACGCCCTCGCCCATGTTCAAGCTCGCTTGTTTTGCCTGCATCTGCCAGCGCATTTTTCCGGACAGACTGGATTGCTTGTCATTGCCTTCAGATTTTTGCTCCGGCGTGACGATCGGATTCATTCCCACTGCGGGGGCTTTCGGTTTGCTTGAATGACACTCGAAGCAATCCAGCTTGACGGCGGCGTAGCTGTGACAGCCCATGCAAAAGTCTTCCTTACTACTGGCCACGCTGTTGGTCTTGGGATTGACGTGACACTCAATGCAGTTTTTCAAACTGTCCTGAGAGCCGCGTATACCCTTGCGCATGGTCTCGTCACGCTGATGCATGAGGATTTTCATGTGATTGCGACGCATATAATCCTCGTCACGCACACACTTGTCTCCCTTTGCGATCAGCTTGTGCCCGCTGTGCGCACCGTGCTCGTCATCTGCAGTGGCGGGCATGACCCCAGCCAGAAGCAGGGCAGACAGGGCGGCAGCCAGCCATCCCAGTACGCTACGCCGTTTCGCCGGATTGATCATATTTAGTCGCCCATCCCCATTTTGATGTAGCCGGTGGGGCACACATCTGCGCAGATATGGCAGCCGATGCAACGTGAGTAGTCGGTATCCACGTAACGACCGGTAGTGGATTGCGCCTTCTTGACCTTGAACACGGCAGTTTGCGGGCAGTAAATCACGCAGTTATCGCATTCGAAGCATAGGCCACAACTCATGCAGCGTTTCGCTTCCGTGACTACCGTCTTGCTGTCCAGTGCTTCCAGACGCTCCTCGAAGTGACCCAGCACCTGCTCTGCAGTCAGGGTCACGAAGTTGCGCTTATTGCGCGGAGTGTACGGAAAATGGCCAAGAAACAACTCGGTGGAAGGAATCACGTACTTTTCGGAACGATCCTCAAAGTTGTGCACCGCGAACTTATCTTTGTCGGTGCCGCGCACGCCCAAGTCGATGTCCTTGGCAAAACCTTCCTCTTTCTTGACCTCTTCCTTGCTGCGTGATTGATACTTTTCCGGAGCCAGTCCAACCTCGATTTCTTTGCGCAACACGTCGAAGTAAGCCACATCTACCTTGGGCCGCTTACCCAGATCTTCACCACTCAGGTAATGATCAATACTCTCAGCTGCAATGCGACCGTGGCCGATGGCCGTGGTCAGCAGGTGAGGGCGGAGCACGTCGCCGCCGACGAAGATGCCTTTCTGTCCGGGAACCTGATAGTGCTTGTCGGCACTGATCAGACCCTTACCGTTATCGAAGCCGTCCAGACCGGTGAAGTCAACCGCCTGGCCGATAGCTGAGACAATCAGGTCGGCCGGAATATCGTATTCGGTACCTTCCTTGACAACCTGCTTGCCACCAACGGTCTCAAGCTCTGCAACGCGCAAGGCTGTCGCGCGGCCATCCGCGCCGACCACTACCGATACCGGAGTAATGCTGCCCTTGATTTCAATACCCTCGGCCAGCGCTTCATCGACCTCATGCTTGTTGGCGTTCATCTGGTCAACAGGCGAACGAGAACACAACACGACCTCGGCGCCATCCTTGGCAGATACTGCCGCAACGTCGTGCGCAACCTGACCAGCAATGATGTGCTCGGCACGCTCACTCGGATTCGCCGTCTTGATGTGGCCCAGACGACGCGCAACCGTTGCCACGTCGATAGAAGTATCACCACCACCGATCACCACTACCCGCTTGCCTACGTGCTGCAGGCGCCCATCATTGAAGGCGCGCAGGAAGGCCATGGCAGTAACGACGTTAGGCGCGTCTGCACCGGGAACCGGCAAGGGGCGGCCAGCTTGTGCGCCCATGCCCATGAAAATCGCGTCATAGTCTTTCTTGATCTGATCGAGCGTGATGTCCTTGCCGATGTGCACATTCAGCTTGACTTCGACACCGAGGTCGATGATGCGCTGAATTTCAGTGTCGAGCACGGCACGCGGCGTACGGAAGCCAGGAATGCCATAACGCATCATCCCGCCAAGCAACTCGTGCTCATCAAAAATCGTGCAGGAGTGGCCTTTCAGCGTCAACTGGTATGCCACCGACAAGCCAGCCGGTCCGCCGCCTATGATCGCTACTTTTTTTCCGGTCTTCTGGACGCCTTCAGGCACGGCGAATTTCAGATTATTCGTGATTGCGTACTCGCCGAGATAGTGTTCGACCGAGTTGATGCCTACGAAATCATCTACTTCATTACGGTTACAGCCAGATTCGCACGGTGCCGGGCAAACACGGCCCATCACTGACGGGAAGGGATTGGCCGAGGTCAGGCGACGCCATGCGTACTCCTCCATCGACACACCACCGACCGGCTTTTCTACGCCGCGCACGATATTAAGGTAACCGCGAATATCTTCGCCTGCAGGGCAGCTGCCCTGGCATGGAGGCGTACTCAGGACGTATTCCGGACACTTGTGGGAAGCATCGGCCTCGAAAATCTTGTCCTGCCAACTGCGCCACTCAGTTTTTCCATCCTTGAAACGGCGGAAGGTGCGGGCTGGATTCTTGTTCATCTCTTCAGGTGAAACTGACATAGCTTAATCTCCTAAAAATCAACTTGTAGGGTGCGCTGCGCACGCACCGTTCCGAACTGTATTGGTGCGAGACGCACCCTACAAAACTACTCTTCTTCTTTATTTTCCAACAGGATGGCCGTACTCACCAGTTGGTGAACGCCACCCACCATGCTCATATCAAATCCGTAGAAAGGAATAACCTTGACGAACTGCGCCTTGCAGATTGCGCAGATCAACGCCAGGAAATTGACCTTGCTCTCCTGAACCACGTTGTTAAACGCTTCCATACGCGGCAGCGCGCCCTTGACGCGGACCTCCAGCAGATCGTCGGTCAGAATGCCGCCACCGCCACCGCAGCAGAAGGTACTCTCGCCTATCGTTTCTTCGGCCATATCGTGGTAATTATTGACAACTGCCTTGATGACTTCACGGGGGATAATAAATTGTCCCCCCGGAATATCTCCCATGCGTGAACCACGAGCCACGTTACACGAATCATGGAAAGTGACGACCCTATGGTCGTTCAGGCTCTTGTCGAATTTGAGCTTGCCCTGCTTGATCAGATCGTACGTAAACTCACAGATGTGCTGCGGAGCCGGGTAGCGCGGATCGAGCTGCTTCTGCAGTTCGATCGAGAACGGGTCTTCACCACCCGCACCGACACCAACAAGGGTATTCCAGAAGCTATATGCTACGCGCCAGGCGTGACCGCACTCGCCCACGACAACACGCTTCACTCCCAACTCCAGTGCTGCCTCGCGGATACGCATGGCAGCGCGCCTTGTATTCTCATAACTACCGATGAACATACCGAAGTTGCCGGCTTCTGAGGCCTTTGAGCTCAGCGTCCAGCTGGTACCTGCCGCGTGGAACACTTTGCCGTAACCCATCAGACTTTCCACATGGGGTTCAGCGAAGAAGTCGGCTGACGGCGTCACCAACAGCACCTCGGCGCCTACGACATCAATCGGCAGCTTGACCGCCACACCGGTGGCGTCAAGCATGTCCTCTTCCAACCCTTCCAGAGTATCTAACAGTGCCGGACCGGGCAGCCCAAGATTATTACCAATCTTGTGCAGCTTGCCCATGATCTCGTTGGTGTATTTCTGACCATATCCCACGGCATCCAGGATTTCACGGCCGGCCATAGTCACTTCTGCAGTATCGATACCATAAGGGCAGAATACCGAGCAACGACGGCACTCTGAACACTGGTAGTAATAGGTGTACCAGTCTTCGAGAACATCCTTGGTCAAATCCTTGGCGCCCACCAGGGACGGGAAATACTTGCCGGCAAAAGTAAAATGCCGACGGTAAACGCTGCGCATCAAATCCTGGCGAGCGACCGGCATATTCTTCGGATCACCGGTACCGAGGAAGTAGTGGCACTTGTCAGTGCATGCGCCGCAGTGGACGCAGGCGTCCATGAACACCTGCAACGAGCGGTACTTGCCGAGCAGATCGCCCATCTTGGCGATCGCTTTATCGTGCCAGTCCTCTACGAGCTCGCCTGGTGCCGACCCGGCAGGAAACCCGATTATTTCCTGAATCGCTGCATTGGCGGGAAACGACTTAACGTGCGCCGACGCACCTTCCTTCACCGCCGGAACTTCAATATAGCCCGTGAGCTTGGGTACCTCAAATTGTGGAGCAGCCACTGTCCCTCCTGCTTCTGTTAATTGGTGCTTGCCGCGTTTTGCTGCTGTTTTTTTAATTTTTACGCTATTCCGACTTCGACCCTGAACCTACGTCAAACTTCGTTGCCCATGGAGCGATATGGCGCCGTTCGCGTGAATCGTCAGTTTGGTTGCGGGTTGGGCTAAAGAATATCCCTGGCGCATGCAGCAGCTTGCTGATCGGGAAAATCACCATAAGTAGTGCCACCAGGCTCAAATGCACCAGCAGCACTGGATCGGCCGGGAGTGGCCGCAGGTCGAAAACCATCAGACCAAGGAAGAAATCTTTCACCGCGACAATATCCGTATGTGCGACAAAACTCATCCCCAGGCCCGTCAGGCCAATACCGATCAAAAGCACCAACATCAGATGATCGGAAGGCGTCGAAATGTAGCGCACACGGTCAACCAGGAAGCGGCGTGCCCACAGTCCGCCAAGGCCTGCCACCATAGCGAAGCCGGCATACTTTCCGAACGGCTGAGCCCATACTACCCAGAACCAGACCGGATCGGTGAAATAGCGCAAATGACGCAAAGTAACGAGCAGCAGCGAAACATGAAAGAGCCAGCCGAATAGCCAGATCCATTTATTTGACTTGAACAGGCTCTCAAAAAGCGCCACTTCGCGCGCCATCCGAAGTACCACCCCGCCCGTCGTAGTTGGTGCTGGCGTAGTCGGGATTTTGAGGGGCGCAGGCGTACGAGCGTAGCGGTTAACTTTAACCACCAGCCCGCCTACCAGCATGGCAGTGGCCGCGTAGAAAATGCACGCATACAGCACGGTCAGAAACGACATTAACTTCCCCCGGTCTCGCTTAGGCCTCCGCCACGGTTAAACACATGGCGTCGACTTCATTTAATCTGGCTGGAACCAGTCGGAGAAGGCCGCCCGTTGGGGCGACCCACAAATCCCGACTGTGTCCAGTTTTCTTGATGTAGCTTAGATACAGCCAGTCGGCTTTGGCAAACCGGCGATCTTGCATGCCTGCTTGGCTGGGCCGTATGGGAACAACTCATACAGGTACTTGCTGTTGCCCTTTTCAGGTCCCAACTTCTTGCCAATGGCTTTGGTCAGAACACGGACGGCAGGAGCGATCTGGTAGTCGTTGTAGTACTCGCGCAGAAAGTTGATCACTTCCCAGTGCGAATCGGTCAGGTCGACCTTCTCTTCTACCGCCAGGTACTTGGCAGCTTCCTCATCCCACTCGCTCAGATTAACCAGGTAACCTTCTTCGTCGGTTTCGTAGGTCTTGCCGTTGATTTCAAATCCCATGTTTCATCTCCTCAAAAAAATCTTAAATTAAAAAACTATTAAATTAAAGCCAGGACTGGACGTTTTTGTTTTCCGCTACCAGATCCACGAAACCCGGGTAGTCGACCTGCTTGATGCCATCGATCACGGTGTCCTGCATGCCGCGCGCTTCCAGATCAGGCCACAAGGCATAAACATGGATGTCTTTAGCCATTACCGCCTTCAGCTTGCTCTCTGCAGTGTTGCCCTTGGTCGCAGCATACACGCCATCTTCAATCAACAGAACTGTGGAACCCTTCTTGGCCATACGCAGACAAGCATCCAGCGTATTTCTCTCAGAAGGTGATTTATTTACGATATGCAACATTTTCGCCCCCTAATCAGAAACTCATGACGACGTCTTGCTCGTCCATGAGCGTCGCCATTTCTTCGGAAGTCAGCACTTCCACCGGCACCACTAGGTCGTCCTCGGTTAAACCGCGGGACTCCAGCGACTCCTTCTCGACGTAGAGCTTCTCGATGTCGTAGCCTTCCAGCGCACGGTAGGCGGGCGAGAAATTCTTCATGCCCACTGCCTTGGTACCCTGGCCTTTCTTGATCTGATAAACGCCATCGTCCACGAACACCAGGCTGACATCCTGATCGAAGGCGGCGCTGATCAACACAACCTCAAGGGATTCCAGCGCGTAGATGGTGCCATACGGTGCTTTGCGGTTGATAAATGCGAATTTTTTTACGGTACCCGAGGATTCTTCGTCCATATCGATACCCCCTGTGCTTTCAGTCATAATTGCCTCCCATCAATCGCCAAAGGTTACCGTGCGATCCGCCTGGATGCCAGTTTCCACCAGCTGACCCAGACCGGAAATCCTGAACCCCGGCGCCAAATTTTCGTTCACGATACCGCGCCGCAAGCCGGCGGCCACACACACCACCAGATCCACGCCGTGCTCTTCCGCCAGTTTGCTCCAGCGATTGACGATATGACGGTCATCCGCAGGTGGCTCAGTCAGCTTGGTCGCATTGTTCACACCGTCGTGATAGAAAAACACACGATGGATTTCGTGGCCCTTGTCAATCGCCGCCTTGGCGAACTGATACGCAGTATCTGCCGCCTGGTGGTTGTACGGGCCTTCATTCACCAATATTCCGAATTTCATCCCTGAATATCCTGTTAATAGAAAGTTAGACGATTGCCAATTTCCTGCCGGGGTTTCCGGCTGGAAATTGGCACGCAGGTGCACTAGAACCGAATATGCGTGGAAGCGTTCAGCGTCGCACGAGCACCGCGCCAGTCATCAATATGGTACTTGGTGAAAGGCAAACCGGTTTTCTCGAAGAATTGCGGCCAGCCGATGCGATCCACCCAGTCGGACATACGCTCCCAAGGTTTGGCATCCGCCTTATACACGCGCAGGATGTTCTTCACCACAGCGCCCACTTCTGGCCAGCGCGGCGCATTGTTGGGCAGGCCGGAGGCAACCAGCTTGTGGAAGGTCGGACGGAGACGGGCGTTGGAGTTCTTGCCGCCAACCCAGATAGCAATCTTGGAAAACTCGGGATCGTTGATCTGCATCGGTGGGCAAGGAGGGAAGCAAGCGCCGCAGCACATGCACTTGGATTCATCGATTTCCAAGGAGGGCTTGCCATTCACCAGGGCGGGACGGATTGCAGCCACGGGGCAGCGCGCAACCACGGTCGGACGTTCGCATGCGTTGGCCACCAGATCATGATTGATCTTTGGTGGTTTGGTGTGCTGCATAATGATCGCGATGTCCGCTTGGCCGCCGCAGTTAATCTCGCAGCAGGAGGTGGACAGCTTGACACGGTTAGGCATTTCTTCGTGGATGAACTCCTCATATAACTCATCCATCAGCGCCTTCACCACGCCCGAAGCGTCGGTGCCAGGAATATCGCAGTGCAGGAATCCCTGGGTGTGCGAAATCATGGAGACCGAGTTACCGGTACCGCCAATCGGGAAGCCGTGCTTGCCCAGTTCAGCAATCAGCGGGGCCACTTTCGACTCGTCTGTGACCATGTACTCGATGTTGCTACGAGTAGTAAAACGGACATAACCATCTGCAAAATTATCGGCAATGTCGCACAGGGTGCGAATGGTGTAAACGTCCATCTGACGCTGGGTACCAGCGCGCACCGTCCAGATTTCGTCGCCGTTATGGGCGACATGGTGCAGCACGCCTGGACGCGGACGATCATGGTACTTCCAGTTGCCATAGTTTTTCTTCATCATCGGGTGCAAGTACTGCACATGATCTGGTACGCCGCTCTCAATCGGTTCACGCATTTCAGTCATTATTCTCTCCAAACACTTTTATCTAAAGTTTCTGAGGCTAAATGCCAAGCATCAAGCCGCGTTCGCTTTGCGCTGGTTGGCCTTCTCGACTTCCTCATCCCAGCCGTCAGTACGGACATAAGGATTGGCGCGCGGCTGCAGCACCATAGTCGCATCAATATCGCGACCGATGCCTTCCAGGAAGTTGACCAGGCCGATACGGTCGATCATTTCGCCGGTGCGCTCGTGCTCCAGGGCGTTTTCGGCGAAGAAGTCGATAGTGTCCTGAGCGAGCTGATTCAAGGCATCGAAGTCCTCATCGGATTCCAGCTTCATGAACGGCACGATTACGGTCCCCAGGGAAGTACCGATCTTCAGCACGCTCTTGCCGCCCATCAAGACGGTCACGCCCTTGTCCTTGCCCGGAGCCAGGGCACCGGTCATGACGTTGATGCAGTGCATGCAGCGTACGCAGCTGTGGTTTTCGATCTGCATCGACTGGGTGTCGTTGATCGCGACGCTGGAGATGCCTTCGGCCGTGGAGACGTCCTTGGTGTTCTTCAGGGACAGCGCCTTGGTCGGGCAGCGGCTGATGACGTCGTTGACCAGTTCGTCCATGCCGTGCTTGGCGAACCACTTCTTGCCCAGTACGTCGTCGGTCTGGATGCTGTCGCGCCAGGTGCCGATGGTGGCCATGTCGGAACGCTGAATCGAGTTGACGCAGTCGTTCGGGCAGCCGGAGAACTTGAACTTGAACTTGTATGGCAGGGCCGGGCGGTGCATGTCGTCGAGGAAGTTATTGACCACGGTGCGCAGTGCCTTGGCTTCGTCGAAGCAGGACTGTTCGCAGCGGGCTGCACCGACG
>NZ_DF967539.1:0-90689 GCF_000971475.1 Sulfuricella sp. T08 | reverse complement strand
CCCTGGAACATGATATCGCCAGACTGGCCGTGGAAGGCAATCAGGCCTGAACCGTGCCGCTCCCACACATCGGCCATCTTGCGCAGCAGGTCGGTGGTGTAGTGCATGCCCGCAGCTGGCTGGATGCGCAGGGTGTGGAACTCGGCCGCATCGGGATAGACATGTTTCTCGTTCTCGTCCTTGAGCTCGGAAAAACGCGGGATTACGCCGCCGCCATAGCCGAACACGCCAACGGTACCGCCCTTCCAGTAACCTTTTCTGGTCGCGTAGGATGTTTCCAGCTGACCCATCAGGTCAACCATCATATCGTTGTCATTAGCCAGGCGCTTGAGGCCGGTCACAAAGCTGGGCCATGGGCCGCTTTCCAGCTCGTCAAGCATAGGCGTGTCGTGTTGTTTCTTAGCCATAGTTTTTTAATCTCCAAAAAAATTGAAACGGACGCAAGTTCCAGTCCTGCACGGCAAAGTTGCCAGCATCCTGAATTAATAAATTCTCAAAAAGCCGGCGGCCAATACCCCGCCCGCTCCGCACGCTCCTTTATGATTTGCCTCATTCCACAAAAAACTAAAGGAACCGCGTCACCAACCTAAATACTACCGCCAATAAAGAATGACTTTCTATCGTCCTTCACGGGTGGCGCATACTACCCATCTGGGTTATGCGCCACCCCCCTGCTTGGGATATAACCTGGCCGCCTCTTGATTCCTGACCACCCTATCCCCATATAATACTGCAACGATATGTATACGATCCAATACATACACAGAATCTTGAAACCGTTGTTTCCATATCGAGACTCATCAGTTTGCTAAATATTTGCAGCTAGGTCAAGTAACGACTTGCTTTGCATCTTTGTGTCTATATTTTGAGCAGCGTCTATATTTAAGGATAGGTTCACACAATGGCAATGGAAGAAACCACAAAACTCGACAAATTTACTGCCACGCCATTTCGGCAGGATATTGAGTTACACCACGTTGACCACGAAGCGGGCTTCTCCACGCTGCGCATAAGGATCCGCGAACAAAAGCGTTTCACTATCTTTGATATCGACGAGCATACTGCCGAACATTGGGGGCGCGCCATGCTGGAATGGGCAGAAACCCGCAAGAATGAAGGAGCACTAAAATAGGCTGGCCAATTGAAAGCGGCATGGTCAACCCAGATTTTGACAATGCCGCGGTAACCGAAGTTCACTTTGAACTGCAAGGTACTTTGCTGCCCCGGGATCACGGCTACCCGTTATTCCTCGAACTATCACGCCTGCTGCCCTGGCTACCTGACGAGGCACTGGCTGCAGTTCACCATATCCATGCCGCGGAAACCGGTAAGGATGATCTGCTTATATTAAACCGACGGGCCAAGCTTGTGATACGCGTCCCCATACATCGAGAGGCTGACCTGGCGATTCTATCCGGCCAGACCATCACGATCGGCGGCTTCAAGCTGACCATCGGCAAGGGCAAGACCAAGCCACTGACACGCCACTCTCCACTGTATGCTCACTGCGTCACCACCGGTGGCATGGATGAGGAAGCCTTTGCCAGCGACATCATCCGCATATTAGATGAACTGAAGATCACCTGCCGCTTCATCTGTGGCCGGCGTCAAACCATCACCACCGCCGACGGCGTGGCCTATGGCTACAGCCTGCTGCTGCACGAATTACCGGTGGAACAGTCCATCCTGGTACAGCAGCGCGGCATGGGCGGCAATCGAAAAATCGGCTGCGGCATCTTCATCCCGCACAAATCCACCAACGCTCTGGTGTAGAATACCATTACATTTTTTATCACCCGCAAACTTTCAAAGGAGGAATCACTATGGCATACGAAGTAAACGGCGTTGAGCTTGAAACCGACGAGGAAGGCTACCTGATTGAGCCGAACTACAGCGACGAGATTGTTCCCATGATCGCCGCAGAGGAAGGCCTCGCGATGAACGACGAGCGCTGGGCGGTCGTCAACTACATGCGCGAACAATACAAGGAACATGGCCACACACCAACATTCCGTAACATGCTGAAAGACTGGGAAAAGATTCGCCCCGGCACTGACAGCAAATACCTGTACACACAGTTTCCAGAAATGCCGGCCAAACAGGCTGCCAAGGTAGCTGGTCTGCCCAAGCCTTATGGCAAAGGCGGATACTAACGTCTGGTAATGGGCGATGGGGGATATACCCATCGCCCTGCTCCACTTCTTCCGCATCACCCATACCGATCACCCAACACCCCATGAAGTTCACCACTCTGGTTTCCATCGAGGAACTGGCTCAGCATCTTGACGACCCTAGCTGGATCGTCTTTGATTGCCGCTTCACGCTCACAGATCCGGAAGCGGGTCGGCGCGCCTACCTGCACGGCCACATACCGGGGGCACGCTACGTCCATCTGGACGATGACCTCTCATCCCCGATTACACCCGCCAGCGGGCGCCACCCGCTACCCAGTCCGCAACTTCTGAGCGAAAAGCTGGGGCTATGGGGCGTGGACAGCACCAAACAAGTCGTCGTCTACGATGACAGTTTCGGCTCTATGGCAGTGAGAATGTGGTGGCTATTGCGCTGGCTAGGCCATGACGCCGTAGCCCTGCTCAACGGCGGTCTACCCATGTGGATGCGCCAGAAATTGCCTGTCACCTCTGATCCGTCCAAAATCCTTCCGTCCCAATTCATTCCCCATCTGCAGAGCTCGATGCAGGCAGACGCTACCGAAGTGGATCAGGCTCGGCAAGATTGCAACAGAGTGATTATCGATGCCCGACCTGAAGATCGCTTCAACGGAGAGCGCGAACCGCTGGACAAGGTGGCTGGACATATCCCCGGCTCCATCAACTGGAACTTCGAAGAAAATATCGACTTCGACAGCACCTATCTGCCCGCCGAAGAGTTACGCGAAGCTTACCTCAACCTGCTGCACGGCATTCCCCCGCAACAGGTCATCCATGTTTGCGGTTCCGGCGTAACCGCCTGCCACAATATTTTGGCCATGGAAATTGCCGGATTACCCAGTGGCAAGCTTTACCCCGGCTCATGGAGCGAGTGGATCACCGACTCATCCCGTCCGATCGAAGTCGGCCCTGCAGGAGAATAACATGAGCAAAATACGGATAAAAACCAACTGGTTCAAGAAAGATGGGCAACCGAAGGATCCCGCGGAAACTGCCTCTGTTCTGGCCATGATACTGTGGCGCCTGGCAGACAAATTCACCATAAACCTGTCAAAAGCAGATTACGACATTATCACGCCTGAGCGCGGGTTTGTCCTGATGGCCGAGTTCCTCGCTTTCGAAGTGCAGTACGCCGACCGCCTTGCTTACAATCGCATCGATGACGCAACACGCACTGGCTTCATCCAGGCGCTGGCCAAGCGATTATCCGAAATGATGGAAGAAAACATTCTCGCAATCGCGCCGAATAACGACGAAGGTTACGATTACAAAGCCGGCTTCATCGACCTGCTCAACCGTCGCCTGGTGGATTACGCCACTTTCGACCTGGTTGACGAGAAACCCGGATTCGCCCCGTTGCGCTACCTTGGCAACTGCATCCGCGAAGTCATGGACAAGCGTGACCAGCCGTGGATCATCGACCAGATCATGGACATCGAATCGCCGGAAGCGGTAGAAACCATCAAAAAAACGATGCAGGGCCTGCTGGAAACCGACGAAGAGTAATTCCCCTCTACCCCCAGTAAAAATCTCTCCTATCCTATCAGGGATGAGGCGTCATTTATTATGACTGACTCAGCTCGGATCCTGGTACTCCCCCTCCAGTAGCTTGGCTTGTGCTGCAGCCAGACGCGCGATCGGCACGCGCGGGCCGGAACAGGACACGTAGCTGAGGCCGATGTGGTGACAGAAGTGGATAGATCCGGGATGCCCGCCATGCTCGCCGCAGATTCCCACCTTGAGATCAGGGTTGGTCTGACGCCCCCTCTCAACCCCCATCTTCATCAGCTGTCCCACTCCTTTAATGTCCAGCACTTCGAACGGGTTGTCCTGCAGGATGCCTGTCTCGGTATAGGCCGGCAGGAACTTGTTTTCGGCATCCTCGCGGCTGAAGGAAAAAGTGGCTTGGGTCAGGTCATTGGTGCCGAATGAGAAAAATTCCGCCGTTTCCGCCATGCGCCCTGCGCGTACGCAGGCGCGCACCACTTCGAGCATGCTGCCAAACTTGAATTTCACGTTGATGCCATGGGTCAATTCAACTACCTTGTGGATACGCTGAACGTAGCTGTGGATGCGTTTCAGCTCTTCCACTGTAGCCACCTGCGGCACCATGATTTCAGGGTAGATCTCGATCCCCTCCTTGGCACATAGGGCGGCGGCTTCGAGGATCGCCTGGATCTGCATCGTATAGATTTCCGGGTAGGTGATCCCCAGTCTCACACCACGGTGTCCCAGCATTGGGTTGACTTCCGCCAGGGCGCGCACTTTTTTCAGGATCGTTTCCTTCTTGCTGATCACATCCTCTTCCAGGTGCGATACCTTGAAGGTATGCAATCCGCCCATCAGCTTCAGCAGGCCGTCTGAGTACTGCTGATAGAGTTTCGGATTGAGAAGCTTAAGGGTCTCCGGCAACTCCTCCAGGCCCTTGATGGTGTCGCGTAGCTGGTGCAGGTGAGCGATTTCCAGCTCAAGCTGCGCCGCGGTGGGGAGGAACTCGTGCATCGGCGGATCGAGCAGTCGCACCGTCACCGGCAACCCTTTCATCGCCTTGAAGATGCCCTTGAAGTCGGAACGCTGGATCGGCAGCAGGCGATCGAGTGCAGCTTGGCGCTGCTCCGGCGTTTCTGCCAGGATCATTTCCTGCACGATGGGCAGGCGGTCGGTGCCGTTGAACATCCGCTCGGTGCGGCACAAGCCGATGCCCATGGCGCCAAAACCGCGCGCCTTGGTGGCAGCCTCCGGCGTGTCGGCATTGGCCAGTACCTTGAGGCGTGCCACTTCGTCCGCCCAGGCGAGCAGGGTGGCCATTTCCCCGGAGAATTCAGCCTCTACGGTCGGTACTTCACCGGCGTAGACATGGCCGGTGCCGCCGTCGATAGTGATGATGTCGCCCTCATGCAGCGTGGTTTCACCAATCTGGGCGCTGCGCAATTTGTCGTTGATCACGATCTGCTCGCAACCGGAAACGCAGGGCTTGCCCATGCCACGCGCTACCACCGCCGCGTGCGAGGTCTTGCCGCCGCGGCTGGTGAGGATGCCCTGCGCCTGGAAGAAGCCGTGGATATCCTCCGGCTTGGTTTCCTCGCGCACCAAGATGATTTTCTCGCCGGTACGGCCGCGAATCTCGGCGGTATCGGCATCGAATACGATCTTGCCGGAAGCCGCGCCAGGCGATGCCGGCAACCCCTGCGCCAGCGATTTGCCGTGGAAGTCAGGTGACAGCTGCGGCACCAGCAACTGCTCCAGGATCGAAGGTTCGACCCTCAGCAGCGCGCGCTCCTTCGTGATCAGGCCTTCCTGGAACATTTCCACCGAGGTGCGTACCATGGCGCGGGCGTTCATCTTGCCGTTGCGGGTTTGCAGACAGTAGAGCGTACCTTTCTCGATGGTAAACTCGAAATCCTGCACTTCGTGGTAGTGCGACTCCAGCCGGTTGTGCAGTTCCATCAGCTGCCGGTAGATCTCCGGCATTTCGTCAGCCATCTTGGCGATCGGTTTGGGAGTGCGTATGCCCGCCACCACGTCCTCGCCTTGCGCGTTGGTGAGGTATTCACCGTAGATCACATTCTCGCCAGTGCCGGGGTTGCGGGTAAAGCCTACGCCCGTTCCGGAATCGTTGCCCATGTTGCCGAACACCATGGTGCAAACATTAACCGCAGTGCCGTTGGCCTGATCTTTGGTGATCCTGAATTGCTTGCGATAGTCCACCGCGCGCTTGCCCGACCAGGATCTAAAAACCGCCCCCACCGAAATTTCCAGTTGCTCGTAAGGGTCCAGGGGGAAAGGCTTGCCGCTGTGATGTTCGACGATAGCGAGAAACTCTCCGGCCAGTTCCTTAAGGTGCGCGGCAGTCAGGTCCACGTCCAGCGGTGCGCCATATTTTCTCTTGATCGCTGCCATCCGTTCATCGAAATGTTCGTCGCCGATGCCCAGCGCGATCTTGCCGAATAACTGGATAAAGCGGCGATAGGCATCGTAAGCAAAGCGCTCGTTACCGGTCTGCCTGATCAGCCCCTGCAACGAAATTTCGTTGAGACCGAGGTTGAGGATAGTATCCATCATCCCCGGCATCGACATCGCCGAGCCGGAACGCACCGACACCAGAAGAGGGTTGTCGCCGCTGCCGAAGCCCTTGCCGGCCTTCTTTTCCAGCGCCTGCATGCGGCTCCTGATCTCGTTCATCAGTCCGTCGGGCAGTTGGTTCTTCTCAAGATAGGCTATGCAGGCCTCGGTGGTGATGGTAAAGCCTGGCGGTACATTCAGCCCGATCTGCGTCATCTCGCACAGATTGGCTCCCTTGCCGCCCAGCAACATCTTGTTTTTTCCGTCGCCTTCTTCGAATGAGTAAATATATTCTTTCCCGCTCATGGTCGACGCCCCTTAAAATTATTATGGGTATATATGACAAATTTAATGATATCACGGGGACAAAAAAAAATGCGCCCCACAAAAGCACCTTAACAAATTCTCACCGAGAACATGGCCATATCAAAATCAGCGACATGAAGTGATAAATATAATTATTCGTATATTAATCAATCAATAAAGAATTTATTTAGCCAAAGTAATAAGCAAAAATTTATCTAACTCATTTATATAACATATCTTTCAGTAAACTTTCATGCAAGGTTCTATATCTATGGCACTTTCCTTCCCTGGGGCCATTCCCATCAGGTATAAATACGCCCCTGGTAAATGCCGCACTTTCAGGTACGGGGGCGCTTCTGTATTTATAGAGCAACCTGAAAAAGGTTTATTGATAAGGAATGTCAGGTTCATTATTGCAGAGCAACGAATATAGGCTCGGCCTTATCCTATAATTAGACGTGAGAAATTTGCCTGCGCGTGGCCGCACCGGTTCATGAGGGGAAAATACATCACCGCCAGGAGGCAGTCATGACCATTAAACCCTTACAGATGGCCCTTTTTGCCTTGGGGCTTGCGTCGATCTCCGCAGCTGCGGAGCCGACCTCCGATCGCTGTGCCAACCTTGTCCCCGCCGCCGATCTCTCAGCTTGCGACCTCTCCGGCCGCGCCCTTACCGGAATCGATCTTTCAGGTGCAAAACTTGAAAATGCCAATCTTCGCGGAACTCGACTTGACGGTGCCGATCTGCGCGGTGCCAACCTGAAATGGGCAAACCTCCGCCGCGCTAGACTGCGCAATGCCGATCTCAGGGAAGCGGATTTATTCCATGCCACTTTTGATGAGGCGGACATGAGTGGCGCGCGCGTCGACAAGGCCAATCTTTTCGGCACCAACCTCATTGGTACCCGTGCAATCGGCGCAGACTTTTCCGGCGCCTATCTCAAGGACGTACTGATGGAAGGGATCGACCTGTCGGGTGGCTCCCTGGCGGATACCTACATGCTTCGCGGAGTAATAACCGGGGGGCGATTCGTGAACACCAACCTCTCCCGCGCCGACATGACCGGAGCAAATGCAGAAGACGTTGACTTTACCAATGCCGACCTCTCGGGGACCCGCCTCTTGGGCGCATCCCTGCGCGGCGCCCTGTTCAAGAACGCAAAGCTGAAGGACGCCGACTTCTCCAACGCCGACCTGTTCAATGCCATATTCGACGGCGCCCACGACCTGCCTCCATCTCTGATGGAAGCAGTGGCCAGGCGATTTGGTTTCAAGCCGGAATGATAAAAAATTAGCTCGAAGCCCTGGGCGTTTGCAGCGCCTCGATCTTCAGGTTGACCGGCTTGCCCTTGCGCGCGCGCTTGGCCACCTCGAACTGTGGCGCCTCCTCGATCGCGCGCCCCCTCCTGACGCCTTTCAGCATTAGCGTATCCTCAAAAACGCCAACGAGCTTCAGGCTTTCGCCCTTCTCCAGAGCCATCAGAATCACTCCACGGCCCTTCGGCATTTGCTTGACCTCGCTCAGAGGAAACACCAGCAGCTTATCGCCACTCGACACGCAAGCCACGCAACGCTGGCCGCCTTTTTGTATCCTCGCCGGAGGCAACACCTGTTCGCCTTCATCCAGCGTCATCAGCAGCTTGCCGCCCTTCTGGCGCGAAGCCATGTCCGCGATCGTGGCGACGAAACCGTATCCGCCTGAATTTGACAGCAGCACCTGGTCTTCCGGTTGCCCGGTCATCATGCTGACGATCTTCGTACCAGGCTGCAATCCCACCACGGAACCCGCAGGCACGCCATCACCTTTGCCTCCGGGGATCTGCGAGGCCGTGATAGTGTAGGCGCGTCCGTCCGAGCCGAGCAGGAGCACCGCGTCGGGAGAGCGACACTCGATCGCGACAAACAGCTTGTCTCCCTCCTTGAAGGAGAGCATGACCAGGTCGATGCCGTGCCCCTGGCGCTGGCGCAGCCAGCCCTTCTCGGACAGGATCACGGTCACCGGCTCGTCCAGCACGGCGGCTTCAGACAATGAAGCTCGCCTTTCCGGCTGGATCAGGGTGCGCCGATCGTCGCCGAACTTCTTGGTGTCTTCACGGATTTCCCGCGCAACCAGGGACTTCATCCGGGCCGGGCTAGCCAGCAGGGATTCCAGTTTGGCGCGTTCCTTCATCAGCTCGGCAATTTCCTGCTCGATCTTGATGCCTTCGAGACGCGACAACTGGCGCAGGCGGATTTCCAGAATATCGTCGGCCTGCCGCTCGGACAGCGCATATCGGGCAATCAGGGCGGGCTTCGGCTCGTCGGACTCACGAATCAGCCGGATCACCTCGTCGATGTTCAGGAAAACGATGTGCCGCCCTTCCAGAATATGGACGCGATCGTTGACCTTGCCGAGGCGATGGCCGAGACGCTTTTCCACCGTCGCAATCCTGAACTGGCACCATTCCGAGAAGATCGTAAACAGCGATTTCTGCATCGGGTTGCCATCCAGCCCCACCTGGACGAGATTGAACGAGACCGTGGTTTCCAGGCTGGTGTAGGCGAGCAGGGTACGGGCGAATTCGTCGCGGTCGATACGCGAGCTTTTCGGCCCGAACACGATGCGCACAGACTGCTCCTTGTCCGATTCGTCACGCGCCGTATCGAGCAGCGAGAGCAGCAAAGTCTTGGTCTGCATCTGCCCTTGATCGACGGCCTTCTTGCCGAGCTTGGGCTGCGGGTTGGTCAGGGCTTCGATCTCCGACAGCACTTTCGCCGCCGAAGCGCCGGGCGGCAGCTCCGTGATCACCAGCTGCCATTGCCCGCGCGCCATCTCCTCGAAGACATAGCGCGCACGCACCGCGATCGAGCCACGGCCACTGGTGTAGGCATTACGGATTTCCTGCGGGCTGGAAAGGATCTGACCGCCGCCCGGGAAATCCGGCCCCGGGATCATGTCCAGCATCTGCGCTTCGCTGAACGAGGGCGATTCGATCATCGTCGCCGCCACCTCGCACACCTCGCGCAGGTTGTGCGGCGGCACCTCGGTAGCGATCCCGACACCGATGCCGGATGCGCCGTTGAGCAGCAGGAAAGGCAGGCGCGCCGGCAACACCACGGGTTCTTCGAAAGAGCCGTCGTAATTCTGGCGGAAGGCGACCGTACCGTGGTCCAGTTCGCCCAGCAAAAGCTGTGCGATCGGCGTCAGCCGCACTTCCGTATAACGCATCGCAGCGGCCGAGTCGCCGTCCAGGCTGCCGAAGTTGCCCTGACCGTCGATCAGCGGGTAGCGCAGCGAGAAATCCTGCGCCATGCGCACCGCCGCCTCGTACACCGCACTGTCGCCGTGCGGGTGGTATTTACCGATCACGTCGCCGACGATGCGCGCCGATTTCTTGTGCGGTTTGTCCCACTCGTTGCCCATCTCGCGCATCGCATAGAGAATGCGTCGCTGCACCGGCTTCTGGCCGTCGCGTACATCGGGAATGGCGCGCGACTTGGACACCGCCATCGCGTAGGCGAGATAGGCCGCCTTGGCATAGTCCGCCAGATCGTCCTGTGGTGGTTCGGCAGCAGGCGGTTCGGCAGGAAACTCCGGCGGTACAGGGGGAGACCCGTCGTGCGCCATATCTTCATCCGGCAACACTTCCAATTGTTCGAAAAGATCGGGGGTGTTGATATCGATTACGTCTTTCATCTTACTCATCCGCCTCCACCAGATGTCCCGCTTCTTCCATCCATGCCCGCCTTGAAGCGGCCTCGGACTTTGCCATCAGCTTGTTGAATACTTCCCGGACGTAGCCGGTGAAATCGTCCGTGCGCAAAGTCAGCAGACGGCGCGCATCGGGGTTGAGGGTGGTTTCCCACAACTGCACCGGGTTCATTTCCCCCAGACCCTTGAAGCGCGATACCTGCCACGATCCCTCACGAACCTTGTCGGCGCGCAGGCGGTCGAGCGTGCCTTCCAGTTCGCCGTCGTCGAGGCAGTAAAACTTGCGCGCCGGCTTGTTCTTGCCCTGCGCCGGCACGTCCACCCGGTACAGCGGTGGCTGCGCGACGCAGACCCGTCCGGCGCGGATCAGGGCAGGAAAGTGGCGGTAAAACAGGGTCAGCAGCAACACCTGGATATGGCTTCCGTCCACGTCCGCATCGGCCAGAATAATGACGCGGGCGTAGCGCAGGTTGGACATGTCCGGGATGTCGTCCGGCGCGTGCGGGTCGACACCGAGAGCCACGGCGATGTTGTGGATTTCGTTGTTGGCGTAGATGCGGTCGGCTTCGTGCTCCCAGGTGTTGAGCACCTTGCCGCGCAGGGGCAGGATCGCCTGGGTGTCCTTGTTGCGGCCCTGCTTGGCGGAACCACCGGCGGAATCGCCCTCGACCAGAAACAGCTCGCGCTCTTCCAGGTTGTCGGACTGACAATCGGCCAGCTTGCCCGGCAGCACGGCAACGCCGGAGGACTTGCGCTTCTCGATCTTCTGTCCGGCGCGCTGGCGCGTCTGCGCCGCCCTGATCGAGAGTTCGGCGATCTTTTTTGCCTGTTCCTGATGTTCGTTGAGCCACAGCTCGAGCGGGTCGCGCACCATGGCGGTGACCAGACGCAGTGCATCCCGCGACGACAGCCGTTCCTTGGTCTGCCCCTGAAATTGTGGGTCCAGCATCTTGGTCGAAAGCACGAACGAGATCCGGCTGAACACATCGTCGGCGGTGAGCTTGACGCCTTTCGGCAACAGACTGTGATGATCGATGTAGCTCTTCACCGCGTTGAAGATGCCGTCGCGCAAACCCGCTTCGTGGGTGCCGCCGGAAGGCGTATGGATCAGGTTGACGTAGGACTCGCGCACGATAGGCCCATCCTCGGTCCAGGTTACGACCCATTCCGCGCCCTCGCCTTCAGCAAAAGTATCGTGCGAGGCCGGCGCGTACTTGGCGAATTTCCAGAACAACCCGTCGATCAGATATTCAGACAGTTGCGACCTGAGATAATCGGACAGTCCGTCCTGGTATACCCACTCCTTTTCGTCCTTGATCAGCTCGTTCTTATCCTCGATCTCCAACCTGACACGAACACCCGGCAGCAGCACCGCCTTGGCCTTCAGCACCCGCTCCAGTTGCTGTGGCGGAATCTCGGCGCTGTCGAAATACTGCGCATCCGGCCACACCCGGACCGACGTGCCGGAGGCGCGCTTGGGCGCACTGCAGATCAGCGCCAGCGGTTCGACCACGTCGCCGCCGGCAAACGCCATGCGATGGACTCCGCCCTCTCGGGTGACCGTTACTTCCAGCCGTAGCGACAATGCATTGGTGACAGAAACTCCGACACCGTGCAGCCCGCCGGAAAATTGATAGGCCCCGCCGGCCTTCTTGTCGAACTTGCCGCCCGCGTGCAGCCGGGTAAAGACCACCTCGACCGTAGGCACCCCCTCTTCGGGGTGAATGCCGACCGGGATGCCGCGGCCATCGTCCGTGACTGAAACCGACCCATCACCATGCAGCCGCACCGTAACAACCTTGGCGAAACCGGCCAGCGCCTCGTCGGCCGAGTTGTCCACCACCTCGGTAATGATATGCAGCGGATTGTCCGTGCGCGTATACATCCCCGGCCGCTGCTTTACCGGCTCCAGACCGCGCAGGACGCGGATGGAGGAATCTGAATAGGTCTTGCTCATAATCACCGTTCATGGAAACACGAGTTGCTAGCCGCGAATGATAACGCACAGCCCTCATGGGGGTCTAATTTAAGGCTACAATGTATCCTTTGATTTCGGTGTTAAACAGCCACGGTGAACACGCCCAGCCCGCCCTATCAGGATCTCACCCCGGACCGCATCCTGAATGCGGTGGAAAGTCTGGGCCTGCGCTGCGATGGTCGCCTGCTCGCCCTCAACAGCTACGAGAACCGGGTCTACCAGGTCGGCATCGAGGACACCACGCCGGTCATCGCCAAATTCTACCGCCCACTGCGCTGGACGGATGAAGCCATACTCGAAGAGCACCGCTTCACGCTGGAACTTGCCGAACGGGAAATCCCCGTCGTGGCGCCTCTGGTCGACAAAACCGGGCGCACCCTGCATGAATTCGAGGGTTTCCGCTTCACGATTTCCCCGCGCCAGCCGGGACGGGCACCGGAACTGGACGACCCCGATACCCTGGAATGGATGGGCCGCTTCATCGGCCGCATCCATGCGGTCGGCGCCATCGAACCCTTTGCCCACCGCCCCACGATCAGCATCGAGACCTTCGGCGAGGAGCCCTACCGTTACATCACCGCCAACGGTTTCATCCCGCCCGATCTTGAAGCCGCCTACATCTCCACCGTTGAAGATGCCCTGCAGCGCGTGCGGTCAGCCTTTGCACGCGCCGAACCCGTTGCTCTGATCCGGCTCCACGGCGACTGTCATCCCGGTAACGTGTTGTGGTCCGACACCGGCCCGCACTTCGTCGATTTTGACGACTGTCGCATGGGCCCGGCCATGCAGGACATCTGGATGCTCCTTTCCGGCGACCGCGCCGAGATGACCCGGCAGCTTTCCGACTTCATGGAAGGCTATAGGGAATTCCACGATTTTAACCCGCGCGAACTGCTGCTGGTGGAGGCACTGCGTACACTGCGCCTGATCCACTATTCCGGCTGGCTGGCTCAGCGCTGGAGCGACCCGGCCTTTCCCGCCAGCTTCCCCTGGTTCAACACCCAGCGCTACTGGCAAGACCAGATCCTCGCCCTCCGCGAACAGGCCGCACTAATGGACGAACCCCCGCTGGTTCTGGGCTAGTATCAAGAACGATCACGGCTGACAAGGAAATAACTGATGGATATCGAACTCACCCTGTATGAAGCGCGCGTCATCGGCGCCCTGATCGAAAAGGAAATCACCACACCCGATCAATACCCGCTCTCGCTCAACGCGCTGACCAATGCGTGCAACCAGAAAAGCAATCGCGAGCCGGTCCTGGATCTGGATGAGGCAACGGTTCAGGAAACGCTGGATGCGCTCGTCAAGAGATCCCTGGCCAGCGATCAAAGCGGCTTCGGCAGCCGCACCACGAAATACAAGCATCGTTTCTGCAATACCGAATTCGGCATCCTGAAATTTTCGGAGCAGGAACTCGGCATCATTTGCGCGCTGTTGCTGCGCGGTCCGCAGACTCCGGGAGAACTGCGCACCCACACCAACCGCCTGTGCAAATTCGGCGACATGCAGGAAGTCGAATCCGCGCTGGATCGTCTGATGGAACGTAGCGATGGACCTTTTGTCGCGAAGCTTCCACGCGAACCTGGAAAAAGGGAATCGCGTTACATGCATCTGTTCAGCGGCGACGCGCCAGCGATGGAGTTTTCCGGGAGCACGCACCACGCCGCCGAACTAACCGACGTAGAGCGTGAAAGACTAGACATGCTGGAGCTGCGCGTCAACGAGCTGGAACAGGAAATTGTGCAGCTCAAACTCATACTCGAACAGCTAGGGCCAAAGTCAACCACCGGTTACATGGAAGCCTAGAGTTTGCAAAACACCAACTAGAATAAAATTCCAGGCTACTCCCGACTCAGAGGTAAGCTCATGACAAAAAATCGCAAACCATAGATCAACCAGAAGGAATTCCACAGCGCTGCCGTTGCTATTGAAATTGGAAGCCGCGCCACAAAGTTAGTGTTACAGCAAATTCATATCCTGATTAAGGACGCTTAAAGCTGTGGGCACTAATAAATCGAAACACGCGACGCTGTTTGTGGTCGAAATTATTATAGGAGGGCAGGCAATGGCATGGAACGGCAGTGGATACCGCAAGCCGGACGCGAGCGAACTAAAAAAACGTCTGGATTCGGAGCAATATCAGGTCACTCAGGAAAACGGAACGGAATGGGCATTCCGCAACGCCTATTGGGACAACAAAAAAGAAGGCATCTACGTTGATGTCGTATCGGGCGAACCGCTGTTCAGTTCCCTCGACAAATTCGACTCAGGCACAGGCTGGCCCAGCTTCACCCAACCGCTGGAACCGGCCCATGTAGCCCTGCACGAAGACCGCTCGCACCTCATGGCGCGCACCGAGGTCCGCAGCAAGCTCAGCGATTCGCACCTGGGGCATCTCTTCGATGACGGCCCCGCCCCCACCGGCCAGCGCTACTGCATGAACTCGGCATCGCTGCGGTTCATACCGAAGGAATACCTGGAGAAAGAGGGTTACGGCGAATACCGCAGGCTATTCGACACGAATTAAACCTGGAAAAAGCTATTGAACCGCAGAGGACGCGGAGGCCGCTGAGGAAAAACAAAGCATTGCCAAGTTATGCAGAGTCACCCATCAGGGGAGTGCATTTTTTCATCAAGCATTTGAATTCCTCCGCGTCCTCTGCGGTGAATCGCCGTTTTTAGCTAAACGATCATGGCACGACGGTATCGATAACGATAGCCACACCTTGCTGCCCGAGCTTGACCGGACCGATTTTCCCCTGCAAGTCCCCGCTTTGCGCCATGGGCTGACCCGATTTCGACACACGCGCACTGATCATCACTTCAGCATGATTCGACAGCTTGTCACTCGGCGACATGGACACGGAATCATCCAGTGTAAAGTGGTAAGGGAGCTGTTTGGAGTCGAGCTTCAAGCTGGCTATGGGCATTTTGGGGCCTTGCGGCGCCTGCGCAAAAATAAACACCTTGTCCGCGGGGCTCAACTTGGCGATGAGCTCTTTGCTCACCGTCACCATGCCTGAAATAGCCGCCGCACCCTGCTGCGGTTGTTCTGTTTTTTCACCTGCGCTGCCTTTTTCATTCAGCTGGCTCAAGTTATCCAGACCTCCAAGACTGCCCGCAAGCTTGTCAGCCTCTTCAATTGCAGCCGTAATGTCCTTGACGATATCCGCCTCCGGCGGGATAAGCTTGAGCAACCGACGCCAATACGCAGCGGCCTGAGCAAAATCCTTGCTCTGATAAGCAGCAGACGCGGCAAGATTCAACGTCTTTTCATCGTTCGGATTCAGCTTGAGTGCCTTATTGATCAGCTCCAGCGGCTTGCCCTGCAAACTCTGTCCCTGCGCCATGGCGAGCGCATCGGCATAGTCCGCCAGCAAGCGCGCATCGTCCGGAAGCAGCGCGGCAGCTTTCTCGAACGCCCGTGCGGACTCGTCGAACTTTCCAATAGAGGCATAGCTGCGTGCCAGCATGTACCAGCCGGCAGCATCATCCGGCTTCGCCTTCAGCTTGGCTTCCAGAGCTGCGATCATGGGGGCCGCATCGTGTTGGCCTTGTTCTGCCACCGCCGCCGGAGCTTCGGTGCGTGACGTGAGCAGTGCTTCGGGATTGCCCAGGCTCACATACAATGCGATCGCCAGCACCGGAATCGCTCCGGCCAGCACAAACCCCGGCCAGCGACCTGCCTGGACAGTCGCGACAGGCGCGGATTCCAGCGGCACATCCTCGCTCAGGCGCTTTTCGATTTCCCGCCGGGCATCCTCGTATTGCGCTGCATCCAGATCTCCGCTATCGAGATCCGCCTTCAATTCGGCCAGCTGATCGTAATAGATGGCAACATTGGCCTCTTTTCTATCCACCTGATTCATCCGCCCGGGCCTGACATCACGCCGCAGCAATGGCGGCAAAACGAATGCCAGCGCCACTGCGATAAAGAGGAGAAAGAGTGCCCAGAACAGTGAAATCGTCCAGAAATTGCTCATGATTTATTTCCGTTGTTACCAAGTAGAGCCGCCACGCGTTTCTTCTCTTCTTCGGATAAGGGTTCGTCGACGGGGCGGTTGCCGCGTCGCTTGATATAGGCATAGAGACCACCGACCGCGCCAGTCAGCAGCGCGAACGGGCCGAACCACAACAGCCAGGTCAGCGGTTTGACAGGCGGATTGTAAAGAACGAAATCTCCATAGCGCTGGGTAAGATAGTCGATGACCTCTTTGTCGCTCTTTCCGGCACTCATCTGCTCGCGGATCTCCTGACGCAGATCCTGCGCCAGGTCCGCACGGGAACCCGCCAGCGATTCGTTCTGGCACACCAGGCAGCGCAAGTCTTCGGAAAGCTTGATCATGCGCTGCTCCAGCACGGGATCTGCGGCTACCGGTTTGGCTTCGTCAGCCATGACGGAAAACGGCAGCCATAGGGCGAGCACTATCATCCACGGTCTCATTGCTGCAACTCCTTCACCAGGGGGAGAATTTTCTTGTCCAGGCTCTCGCGCGTCACCGGCCCGGTGTGCTTGTAGCGAATGATGCCGTTTTTGTCGATGAGATAGGTCTCGGGAACGCCGTACACCCCATAGTTGATGCCCACTCGTCCATCGAGATCAACCACAGTCTCCACATAGGGATTCCCGTAGCGATTAAGCACCGCCTGCGCATCGCCCGGCTGGTCCTTGTAGTCCATGCCATAGATCGGCACACCACCCTGCTTAGACAAATCGAGCAATACTTCATGCTCCTGCCGGCAGGAGGCGCACCATGAGGCCCACACGTTGAACAGCCAGACTTTGCCGCGCAGGTCCGCCGGGCTCAGTTGTTTGGCCGGGTCGGACAGTACTCCAAGTTTGAAATCGGGCGCCGGCTTGCCGATCAGAGGCGAAGGCACTTCGCGTGGATCGAGCTTGAGGCCGATGCCGAGGAAACCCACCAGCACGATGAAAATCCCCAGGGGAATCAGGAAACGCTTCATGCTCCAGCCCTCCCTTTCTTGCGCGAGCGATAGCGCCGGTCGGTAATCGACATCGCACCGCCCAGGGCCATCAGCACCGCACCGATCCAGATCCAAACCACGAACGGTTTGTGAAACAGCCGCACGCTCCAGGCGCCGCCATCCAGCGGCTCCCCCATCGCGGTATACAGGTCGCGCGTGAAACCGTAGTCGATCGCCGATTCGGTGAAAGGCATGCCGGACGCCGTATAGGTACGCTTTTCCGGGTAAAGTGTGGTGACCGGCTTGCCATTGCTGCTTACCTCCAGGGTGCCGCGCGCCGCCTTGTAATTGGGGCCATCCACATCTTGCGCCCCCTTGAAAAGGAAGGTGTAACCCTTCAAGGTAATGGTATCGCCCACGTTCATGCGCACGTTGCGCTCGGTCTCGTAGGCCGACACCATGGTGACGCCGATGACGGCAACAGCCACGCCGAAGTGGGCCAGATTCATTCCGTAAAAGTTCGCCGACCACCCGCCACCACCGCGTAAACGGCCTTGCACGTTAATGGCGATACTGATAACGATCCACAGGGCCAGCAAAATACCCAGGGAGACCATCGGCTTCCAGGCACCCAAGGTCAAGGGCAGCAGTAGCGCGACCACAACACTGGCGCCAAAACCCCATTTCAGCCGGGCAGCCAGCTCAGGCACGCTGGCCTGTTTCCAGCGCGCCATTGGGCCAACACCTATCAGCAACAGCAACGGTGTGACCAGGGGCACGAACACGGAGTTGAAATACGGTGGGCCGACCGAAATCTTGCCCAGATTAAGCGCGTCGAGAAACAACGGGTAAAGCGTGCCCAGCAGCACCGCACCACACGCCGTCAGGAGCAGGATGTTATTGGCCATCAGGAAAGATTCACGCGACACCAGCGCGAAACGGCCGCCCAGGCCGACCTGGGAAGCACGGAACGCAAACAGCAGCAGCGAGCCGCCGATAACCACTGCGAGGAAGGCGAGAATGAACAGTCCACGTGCCGGATCGGTAGCGAAGGAGTGCACCGAAGACAGCACGCCGGAACGCACCAGGAACGTGCCGAGCAAGCTCAGGGAGAATGCACCGATGGCGAGAAACACCGTCCACGCCTTGAAGGTGCCGCGTTTTTCCGTCACCGCCAGAGAATGGATCAGTGCCGTACCTACCAGCCAGGGCATCAGCGAAGCGTTTTCGGTAGGATCCCAGAACCACCACCCGCCCCAGCCCAGCTCATAATAGGCCCACCAGCTGCCCATCATGATACCCAAGGTCAGGAATGACCATGCTGCGGTTGTCCAGGGGCGAGACCAGCGCGCCCAACTGGCATCCAGCTTGCCGGAAATCAGTGCGGCCAGAGCGAAAGCGAATGCTACGGAAAACCCGACATAGCCCATGTACAGGATGGGCGGATGTATCACCATGCCCGGGTCCTGCAGCAGCGGATTCAGGTCGGAGCCGTCCATGGCTGCCGGCAACAAGCGGAGGAAAGGATTGGAAGTGATGAGCATGAACAGCAGCAAGCCGCAGCTGACCAGACCCATCACGCCGATCACCCGCGCCACCATGTCATCGGGCAGATGACGGCTGAACAGGGTCACCGCCAGCGTCCACAGGGCAAGGATGAATGTCCACAGCAGCAGCGAACCTTCATGCGAACCCCAGGTAGCGGTAAAGCGATAAATGGGCGGAAGCTTGGAAAAGGAATGTTGCACGACATTCAGGACTGAAAAGTCATTGACCAGGAATGAATAGGCCAGGCAACCAAAAGCGATGGCGACGAAGAGGAACTGAGCGCGTGCAGCCGGCCTGGCAACCGACATCCATGCCGCGTTGTTACGAGCGGCACCCGCCAGCGGCAGGATGCTTTGGGTCAGCGCCAGCATTAACGCCAGCATTAACGAGAAATTACCGAGTTCTGGAATCATTATTTGCTTTCTGGCGGTGGGACTAGGGTTTTCTGGGCTTTTTGCGCCTGCTCAAGCGCACTGGCCGCTTCTGGCGGCATATAGTTTTCGTCGTGCTTGGCCAGTACCTGCGTTGCGACAAACACACCGCTGTCTGTCAGACGGCCTTCCGCCACCACGCCTTTGCCTTCCTTGAACAAGTCCGGCAGCAGGCCGGTGTAATCAACCGAAATGGTTTGCATCGTATCGGTGACGCGGAAATGTGCGGTCACGCCGTCTTTCTCACGAACCAGGCTGCCTTTCTCGACCAGTCCACCCACCCGGAAAGAGCGATCACGAGGCGCCTCGCCCTTGACCACCTGCGTCGGACTGAAGAAAAACACCAGATTGCTGCGAAAAGCATTAAGCACCAGCGCTGCGATAACGCCCAAGGCGATCACCGCGATGGCGACCAATAACAGTTTCTTATGCCGCGATTTCATCGTTACCCTCTTCCTTCTCGACCTTGCCATATTTCACAGTACGTTTTGCCAGCGTCAACGCCTTTTGCCGGTGCGCCCTCAACAACAGGATCTCGCCGACAATCAGGACCGCGGTCACGCCATAGGATCCCCACACGTAAAAGGCATAGCCCCCCATGTGCAAAAATTCCGACCAGCTATTCCAGTGCATGGCTATTCCAGTCATACCTCGGCCTCCACCATTTGCGCCACCCACTGGCTATTTTTCTCACGCTCAAGGATGATGCTGCGCGCCCGGGACAACGCTGCCGCGATGGCGTACATCCACGCGGCCAGCGCCATCACCAGCATGCCCACGAGCATGATGGCGGCCATGCTCGGCGCTTTCGTCATGCTCACCGAGGCACCCTGATGCAGGGTATTCCACCATCTGACGGAAAAATAGATGATCGGCACGTTGACCACGCCCACCAGTGCGATCAATGCACCGGCTCGGTCGGCGCGGCGCGGATCGTCGATCGCCGCCTGCAGCGCCATAAAGCCTAGATACAGGAAAAACAGGATCAGCTCAGAAGTCAGGCGCGCATCCCAAACCCACCATGCACCCCAGGTCGGCTTGCCCCACAGCGCCCCCGTCCACAAGGAGACGAAAGTCAGCATGGCACCGGTGGGGGCAAGAGCACTCGCCATCATGAACGACAGACGCGTATTGAAAGCCAGCCCAAGCGCCGCCCAGCACGCCATCACCACGTAGATGAACATGGACATCCAGGCGGCGGGCACGTGGATGAAGATGATGCGGTAGGCATCGCTCTGCTGGAAATCGGTGGGCGCGAGGACCAGCCCGAGATACAGGCCGGCCACGCAAAAAAGAGCAGCCGCACTGTAAAACCAGGGGATCAACTTCCCGGCAAGGCCGTAGAAAGTCGCCGGAGAGGAATATTTGTACCAGTTTATGCTGTTCATTCTAAACAAGCGCCTTTATACGTTTGCTTCCTCGCCCACTTGTGGGAGAGGATTGAGGAGAGGGCGTTATTCAATCGAAATCCGCAAAGCCGCCGAAACCGCCCACGGCGTCAGCATGAAAGCTAAAATTAAAATACTGCCCAGCAACGAAAGATGGGCTTCCGAACCCAGGCCAGACATCGCACCATCCACCGCGCCGGCGCCAAAAATCAGCACCGGGATATAGAGCGGCAACACCAGCAGCGACACCAGCACGCCGCCGCCGCGCAACCCCAGAGTCAGGGCGGCGCCGATCGCACCGATCAGGGACAGCACCGGCGTCCCGAGCAGCAGCGAAAACACCAGCACGACCAGCGCCTCGTTTGACAGGCCGAACTGAACGCCCAGCACCGGCGCCACGAGAATCAGCGGCACCCCGCTCACCAGCCAGTGCGCCAGTATTTTACCGGTAATCCAGACCACCGGGGGAGTCGGCGTCAAAACCAGCTGTTCCAGCGTGCCATCGGCGTAATCGCTGGCGAACATCCGACCGAGAGACAACATCGCCGCAAGCAGGGCAGCCACCCACACCACTCCGCCACCCATCAATCGCAGCAGCTTGGGATCAGGCCCCACGCCAAGCGGAAACAGGCTGGCGACGATGACGAAAAAAAACAGCACGGTAAGCACATCCCCGCGCCGCCTCATGGCCAGCATCAGCTCGCGCCGCAGCAGTACAAAGACAATCTGCAGCGTACTCATGGCGTCAGTGGCAAGGTTTTGGGCACTATGCCCGTGATCATGACCGGCTGGTGCGTGGTCATCAAAGCCATGCCGCCCTGGCGCAAATGCTCGCCGATTAGAGTCTGCACCAGTTGCAGGGCGGCCTGATCGAGCGCCGTCAATGGCTCATCGAGTATCCATAACTTGGCCTTGACCAGCATCAGACGGGCAAGCGCAACGCGCCGACGCTGCCCTTGAGACAGCGATTTCGTCGGCAGGTTCAAACAATGACCCAAGCCGAGGTGCCCCAGCGCACCTTTCACCTCATCGCTATCCACTGGAATTCCCGCCAGACGGCAGGAAAAGTCGAGATTCTCGGAGGCGCTCAGATCCTCCTTGACCGCAGGCGCATGCCCGAAATAGGCCATTTCGGCATGGTAGGTCTCGCGCGCCGCACCAATCTCTTCACCACGCCACAAAATTTCACCAAACTCGGGCGTCAGCAGGCCGCACAACATGCGCAGCAGGCTGGTTTTGCCACTGCCATTGGCGCCTTGCACCAACAGCAATTCGCCTTCGTTGAGTGTGAAGTTGAGGTGACTGAACAGCGTACGCTCGCCTCGAACACAGGCGAGGTCTTTCCCTTCCAGCATTAATCTATTGCCCAAATCTTGAAAAAAGCATTGTACTGGAAAAATCAAAAAATCTAAGCCCGTAGCGAGCATCTTTCCGTTCTTTATTACTCTCCGAGCTACCCGAAATATCCCGCTGGCAGATGCATTTCGGGGAAGGGTATGGAACGTGCATACCCTTAATTACAATTAGGTAACTACTACTCAAGTCTGAACGATATGCTCAAACCGCCCACAGAATCCGCTCCTTCCCCTTTTTAAGGGGGGAGGAAGATGACGACGCACCCGATCACTGCTGCAGCGTCGCGTCTTCGATGAGCACCTTATACGCATAGCCTGCACCGAAATCCTTGTCGGTGCGGACGACGCCTTTCACCGTCACGACATCCCCGGTCTTGGCCTGACTCATGGTCGTCACGAGTACGTCGTTCGAACCGGTCGCAGCAGAACCTGAGCCATCACGCAGATGGATCCAGTTTTTCCCCATGATCTGCGAGTTGTATTTCACGACTTTGCCGCGAACCAGAACAGGCTTGTCCTTCAGTTCGGCGCCCTTGGTCATGATTTCCGCAACGGTTCGTGCGTTTGCACCGCTGGCCTTGGGAACATGGATATCACCGGTGTCCGGCGTCTTGGCAACGCCGGAGTGAGCCGTAGCCATGTCTTTGCCTGCAGCCTGCGCGCTCCCTCCCGCACCGCCCAAGGTACCGAAGACTATCGTCGGGAAAGTCTTCTTCAGCGCCTTGCTCTCAAAATTGCTCATGACCATCACGTTTTCTATCGTGACTTCAGCGCCTTTCTTGACCGGTGACTTGTTGACCGCAGCCCAAGTCTCGCCGTCCTTGGTCTTGAGGCGGAGGTAGGTATAACTTTCGACGTCCTTGGCCTCGAGGACCTCGCCCTTGACGATGGTGGGCGCAGGCGAAGAAGAGACAGGGGTTTCGCCTGCCCAAACGAATGCGGCAACAACAATCATGCAGATCGCCAACAGGGCTTTCATGTTACGAATACTCCTTTAAACGACATAACAGAAGGCTCTCATCTCTTTAATAACCTCCTGTTTTAGTTATGAACTTAATGATTATCCAAGGTTTGGTAATGGCCGTTTTGCCAGCCACCGGTCCGGGAGGAGAAATTGTACTGGAAAAATGCAACGCCTTTACACCTGCTGAAGCCTGCTTGGGTATTTAAATTTATGCCATCAAGGCGATGCTTTGGCTCCGCGTTATATGAATCTAGAAACACGCAATCCTCAGCGTCCTTTTTGCCCAATAGGTATCAACGCACGCCGCGAATCAGTAACTTTTCCTGGCTCAATAAAAACGGGGCCAGCAACAGCCGTCCCCGTTTTCTTCATCCAACCAGGGAAGAGTCTCGCATGAGCGAGCCACCTCCCTCGAACTTACTTCAACTTGTAAATATACCTTGCCCCAAGGAAAGTCACGTTCTGGTTTTGTTGCATCGATACGGTCGTGTTGTCGGAATAGGCAAATGGCACGCCGTTGTATCCCCAGGTCCATTCGTCCAGCTTCGTGCGTTGGTGTATGAAGTCGATACGGATATCGGCATTTTTCTCCAGCGCATACTTGCCAAACAAATTCAACCTGGTCTGCCGATATTCGACATCCGGAAGGCCGTAAGTCGCTACTTGGGTTGCATTGTTCGTGCTGACGCCGGGAGCCGCCGTTAAACCATACTTGGTGAGGTCATTGATATACGTCAGATCCCCGCCCACCTCGAGTCGACTGCTCGGCTTGCCAACCACCCCGAGACCCACGGTGGTGCTGACATTATCCAGGGCAGCCAGGTAATCGGCCGAGTGGTTTACGTGATCCAGGGTCTGATCGCCCGTAGCCCAATAGCCGGTCAGTTTCCATGCCTCGGACAAGGTATACACCGCGTTAAGGCTGTATGAACGCATGTTGGTATCGCGCATACCCTTAACGCCTGCAGTGGTGTACCGGTCTTTTCCGTCTTCAACGATGAACTGCAGGGACAACTGGTTAAGCGGATCCCAGTCAACCGCCACTCTCACCTTGTCACGCTGGCGATCCGACATGGACATCGGGAAAATTGCCGTGGAAGCCACGCCAACAATGGTGCCGGCAGGGACAATACTGCCATAACCAGCCCCAGCAGCGATAGCTGCAGCACTGGTTTGGAGAGAGTACCAATCCGACCCTTCCCGCTTACTGGTCACATAGCTGACGGCTGCATTGAGCGTATCCGACATGGAGCGCCGCAGTTCGGCACGATAGCCCGTCTCTTCGGTTTTCGCCCGCAACGCCGAAAGGCCGGCGATTTGATCGGTGCTATCGGGATTTCCGCGATCCAGCGTGTCATAATTGACCCCCAGAGTCGCCCGATAGTTGTCTGGCAGCTGATAGCTTGCTTCCAGTTTGCCGGCCAGCCTCTTCGACGAAGTCAGGCCATTGGTAAAGATACTCGTGCCTGCCGCCTTCGTCTCTATGTTGTAGTAGGCGATCGGCGTCTTGTCCTTTTTGTCCTCGTAACGAATATTGGCAAGCAGGGAAAGCTTAGCCATGGGACGTGCTGTCAGGCCGAGCTGGACCAGATTGGTATCCACGACCCCACCCAAGTTGCTGATGCCGGCCGGGGCACCCGTCAGGCCCATGCTACTGAAGTCCTCGTTCTGCGTGGCATGGGTATAGGCGTATTTGAAGGTAGCTCGGGTTGTCGGTGTGAAGGCATAGTTACCAGAAACATAAAGCTGGTGCGCCTGGTTGTCGGGCGGCAGCGCTATGGGCAACCCCATGGTGGTACGCAGACCGGTGTCAAGCGCTGTTGCAGTGCCAATTGGATTGTTTAATGTACCCGGCACAGTTGGCGTCAGAGAGCCGTTTGAGTTGGTGAAGAACGAGCCGTAATAGCCCCCGCTCACCATGAATTTCTCGCCGGAAAAATTCAGTTTGGTCTCGAACTGTTTGGTGGTGGAGTTAATCGGCTCGGGCAGCATCAACAGCGCCCACTGCGTCGTGCTGACGCTACAGGCACCGGCAGCCTTCCAGTCGGCGCTGCAGGCGAAACCTTTGCCGAACAGTCGCGCCCCATCCTTGTCTTCGTTTTTGAAGTTCGCCTCGAACTGGAGGGTAGGGGTGAGCCATTTCTCCACGCCGAAGCTGAGACTCTTGCGCTTGAGATCGAGATTCAGATCCGAGCCAGTTCCCGGGGTTCCCAGCAGGGTGACACTCGGGGTGGTTGTTCCTGCGCCCTGCAGGCCGGTATTGATGGTGCGGATATCATGGCGGGTAATCTCGTTATATTCCGCAGAATACTTCCAGTCACCCTGTTTATTCTGCGAGAAGCGCAGTTCGCGGTTGTCGAGGCCCAGGTTGCGGCCTTCGAAATTCGTCCATAGCCCCGTCGCATCGTCGCGTTTGACGATATCGAAATCCAGCAGGAGGGAGGCGTCATTCTGGCGCATGCCGCTGTATTGCCCGAAGATCGCCCTGTCCTTGCTATCGCCGCTGGCAACGCCCAGCCCGGCGCTGATCGAGCTATCCGGCTTGATGTATTGCGCGATATCCTCCTCGGCGTGCGCCGGCCCGAAGGCCGCGAGCACAGAAAGGACCATGAGTTTCTGGCTGTAGCCAAAATGCTGTTTGGATGTGTTCATCATCGATCTCCCGGACTCAACGGAAATTAAACTGCGGGGTTGGGTTGGTAGCACTCGGGTTGTTGCTGCCATGCACCTGGGTATGGCAGTTCAGGCAACCCCGCCCTTGGGTAATGTTGATATTGCTTTTGCCGGTCGTGTTAGCACCTGGGGCCAAGGCCGAAATGATCCGCCCAGTCAGTGCAGGGATAGTGGCGCCATGTGGCGTATGGCACGCATTGCACAGGAACGGCGGCCGCATCTTCAGCATGCTTTCCGCCGTGGTGCCATGCGGGTTGTGGCAGTTCGAGCAATCTTCATTGACAGGCTCATGGTTATGGACGAATGGCCCACGTTTCTCCATATGGCAGGTGTAACAGGTATCGACCACGCTATCACGCTTCATGAGCTTCGGCCCGGCAGACCCATGAACGTTATGGCAGTCTGAGCACGCCATCTTGCCTTCAACGATCGGGTGGTGCGAAGGCTTGTTGACCTGTGCGCGCTGCTCCTTGTGGCAAGTGAAGCAGAGCTCGGTCTGGGTACGCTTGTCGCGCACCACATCTTTTGCCGAGTGAATCTTGTGGCAGGTGGAACACGCAATGTCGCGAGATTGATGGGTACTTCCCATCCAGTGCGAGCGCTTCGCATCCTTCTGGTGGCATTCCAGGCAAGAGCCATTGCGTTCTTCGACCGGGGTGTCAGTTCTCTTGCCTTGAATACCGAAGTAGTGATCAACCCGATCAGCGGAGGGAAGGCTGCCCGGCGCTAACTGCCCGGAATAAGTGCGTTCGGGTTTCGGACGAATTTTGGTGTCCTGGGCGTTGAGTACGTGCGCTTCACTTTCACCGTGGCATTTGGTGCAAGTCGGTGTGCGGCTGTCAGCGACAGTACCGTGCTTGGTCTTGCCGATGGCGAGCAAACCGGGGGCGTCGGCTTCATCGTGGCAGCTCGTACACTTGGCATCGCCCTTGAGAACGAGGTCCTTGGCCGCTTCCTGGGGCGCCGCTTTCGCCACGACCACCTTGGGCGCTTCGCTCCCTGCGACCGGTTTTGAAATATCGGCGGCCATGGAGGAAGACATCCCCACCGCGGCGCCAATGAACGCACACAAGGTCAACACCTGTCGCAAGAGCTTCATTTTATTTCTCCCCTAACTTTGAAACTTTAAAACCACCCGTGCGGTCCGGAAGGAGCCGCTCCGTTAAATACACCTTTATTGAATAGAAAGAATCCAGTCGGCCAGATTTTTCATCTCATTCATGTCCTTGGTATCGATAATCTTGTGCTTCTCTTCCTTGCCGTCTGAAAGCTTGACCATCGGCTCCGTAGTGAAGTTGGTAATCAGCTTGCTCTGACCATCGGCCTTGCCCCGGTATTTATCCGCAACCTTCTTGTAGGAAGGACCTTTTTTGGACTTGTCGACCGCATGGCACTTGAAGCAGTCATTCCTTTTTGCCAGCGCTCTTGCCGCGTCCTCATCGAAAGCTGATGCCTGGGACGGCATCAGCATGGCCGCAGAAAAGGTAAACAACGTGGCGGCGATAATTTGTCGGTTTGTTTTATGTTTCATTTTGAATCTCCATATCCACTATCAGATAATTATTTAAAAATATATTCCAGCATCCTGTAAGCAAGCGCCTTCGTTGGTTCAGGCGCATTACTGATTTTATTTAACCGCACCACCCACGAACCCAACTATCACCAGAGTCAGCAGCACCAGGCCGATGGTGATCAAGGTGAGCCCCAATATCTTGGAACCCAGGGCCATCGGCCGTGACGGTGCATCCACCAGATACTTGTCCAGCTCGCCTGCATCCACCAGCCGCTGATACTGGGCCGGATGCTCGCGACGGAACTCTTCCAGCGACTGGGTGCCGGTGAACATCACGATGTCCGGCGGCGGCAGCTTATCCGGCCGGAAGTGGTTGTTGAAGAAATGCACCGTGAAGAGGAACACGGCTGCCAGGAAAGCTTCCTCCCCATGCACGATGGTGGCGACGTTGAATATCCAGCCCGGCAGGTAAGTCGCGGTCACATACGGGAAGGCCAGCAGCAGGCCGCTGCCGCCGATGACGGAGACGCCCCAGAACACCGCCCAGTAGTCGAACTTCTCGTAGTAGGTCCAGCGGTCGAAGGTCGGGCGATCACCCTTGCCGACAAACCACTTGAACATGCCCACCATGTCGCTGAGGTCCTTCCAGTTCGGCACCAGCGAATCCGGGCCGAACCAGCGGAAGTTCCTGTCGCGCAGCAGACGCTGCATCACATAGACGAAGTGGATCAAGAAGATGCCGATGAAGAGTGCGGCAGCCACCCGATGGATCAGGGCGAGACCCTGTGCGCCGCCAAGGGCTTTGGCGACGACCGGCGCCCATCCAGTATGTGAGAAGAGTGCAGTGGTGCCGGTCAGCACAAGTGTCATGGTCGTGAGGGCGAAGACCAGGTGGGCGATGCGCCAACCTAGGCCGAAGCGGCGCACATGCTTGGTCTCGTCGAGCTTCAGATCTGCCGTGCGTACATGCGGACGATGCTCGCCTGCCTTGCTGCGTTCCCACTCACGGTAGTACCAGAGCCCCGAATGCAGCCAGAAGAAGGCGAATACGCCGATCAGCAAGGCAATCATGAATTTGGTGGAGATCCACACCTGCGGATACTTTGCGAAATCGTGGCTGTTGGCATGCGGGGCAAAGGTGGCGAAGCCTGCGGTGGCCAGCTGCTTTTTCTTGCCGTCATGACACTCCCGGCAGGTCTTCAGGCGGTTGTCCGGGTGCACCTTAGACTTGGGGTCCTTTGCCGACAGTATCCCGTGGCTGCCGTGGCAGTTGTAGCACTTGGCCGTATCGACATAGCCCAGCTTCGTGACTTGGCCATGATAGGTGTCGCGGTAGGATTTGAGCCGGTCCTTGTGGCAACTGCCGCACGCCTCGTTGTTGAGGAGCTTGAACGAATCCAGCGAGGTATTGGTGATCTCGTGGTTGGTGTGGCAACTGGTGCAGACGGGCGCCTTGGCATTGTTCTTGTCGAGAACTTCCTTTCCATGCACTGATGACGCAAATGTTTCGAGTTGCTCGTCGTGGCATTTCTCGCCGCACAGGGCGGGAACTTCCTTGCGCCACGCATCGTATTGCGGACTCTTCTTGTCGACCGGTACGTTGAAACCGTGCGTATCGTGGCACTCGTTGCAGGTTGCATTGACCCGTGACGGATCATCCTGGTTTGGACGGGCGTGAAAAGATTTTTTGTAGGCCGCGATATTCTGTACCACCACGCCCAGCCTGGGCTTTTCCTGGGTTTTATTTTCCTTCTTGGCGGCCGCCCACAAATCCTGGTGGCACTGCACGCAACCGACCTTCTTCGCCAGGTCTTTCTTGTGTTGGGCTGTACTATCGGTAATTTCCTTATGACAGTCGACGCAAAGCATTTTTGCATGCACGCTTTTGGCGTACTTGTCGCCACTTATTGCGTGCAACGGACGCATTTTCCCCTCTGCACCCGGCACCTTTATCTCTTCTTTTTTTCCGTCGTGACAGGTCTGACACGAAGCGTTGTCAAGCTTTCCGACGACAGGCACAATCCCGCCACTGGCCGCTTCTTCGGCTTTGACCTCCGTCTGCCAAATACTCGAAGCGCCTATTAAGCAGATAAGGCCAGCCAAAGCCCACGATACAGATTTCTGAATACGCATAACTGGTGATCGCTTCGTTAGGGAAACACTGAACGGGACAGGATATGGACTTGTGGACTCAATTTTTTATCTCCAAAAACTCAATGAGTATCTTGCTTATGCGTAGCGGCATACAGGATGCATATGTCTCGTATCAAGCAATAAACGTACCTATAGTGTTGCCACTAATCATCTGCCAAGCCTCCTACCCAGAATTGCATCAGTGCCATCAAAAAATAAAATCATTTAATACATAGCTGTTCTTGATTTAACCCTTTCATCAGAATTCTCCAAGTTGATCATTCAAATCGATCCGCGAGGCGGAGAGATCATTTCGAAACGAAATCTGAAACGCATGGTGCATTATCATGTTACTTTCCGGTAACATTTAGGCATTTATCAATAATGATGGGCTAGATAATCGCGGCTGAGATGTCCGGATAAGGATTCGATTTCATCCTTATATTTCTGGAAATTACTATTCGGCTTATATCTGGACCGTAGCCAGTGAGGGGGCGCACAGCAACTGAAGAGCCTCAGTGCCGCACAACGGACGAAGTCCACACGGCACGAGACTTGCAAGAAGCTGATTGGTACAGCGCTTCAACAGACGGTTATCTGGCTTTGTCTAACCTAGGTGACCCGCTAAAAAAACGCCATCTCCATGTTTCATAATGAATTAAAAGTACATTATCTTCGATAGTGGATAAGCGACGTACACGAAGAACTTTCATCTAAATATTGAGAAAAATTTCAAAGCAAAAAATGTTTCCATTCGGTAACAAAATTGAAAATAATCCTATTTATAGGTTACCATCAAGTAACATGCAAAACTATTTTAGTAAATATTTCATCATGTTACGGATATATCTAGGACTAATTGTCCTGCTTGCTTCCAATATGGTTTGGGCAGAAAATGATATCAAACCAATTCGGTTTGGTCTCACCCCGGCCATCATTCACAATCAGTACGAATTGCTGACCGACTGGCGTGCATACCTCCAGAAAAAGCTCAGACGCCCAGTGGAGTTCGTTTCACGGGACAGCTACCGCGAGACCATCGATTTAATAAAACAGAAGAAAATTGATTTCGCCTGGGTCTCCGATTACCCCTATGTCTATCTCGAGGACAAACGCCTTGCACGATTACTTGTCACACCCCTCTACCAGGGGCGTCCTTATTACTGTTCCTACCTTATTGTGCCTAGCACAGACCTTAGAACAAAATCGCTGCTGCAACTGAAAGGAAAGTTATTTGCCTACGCTGACCCCTATTCGAATTCAGGTTACCTAGTACCTCGATACCAGTTGCAACAGGCCGGAGAAGACCCGAACCGCTTCTTTCGCAAGACGCTCTTTACCTGGGGCCATCGAAGAATTGCCGAAGCCGTCGCTCAAGGCCTGGTGGACGCCGGCTCGATGGACAGTTTCGTGTGGGACACGCTAGCTATCATTCAGCCCGATCTAACCCATCAAACACGGATCGTCGCAAAATCACCGGAGTATGGCTTTCCGCCCATTGTCGCCAGCCGTGCCGTAAACAGGGCCGATTCTGCCGCCTTGCAACAAGCCCTGCTAGGCATGGCAAATGATCCGGAAGGCGCCAAGCTGCTCAAGCGACTCAACCTGACAGGCTTCGCACCCGGCGACGCAAAGCTGTACGACGGTGTACGCAAAATGATGCGCACCATGGAAGAGCCATGAAATTCATTCTGGATCTCAGCTACAGATACAAAATTCCTCTATGGGGTGGGCTGCTCGTCATCATCACCGCGCTGGCCGTGTCGAGTTCGTTCATCCTCAACGCCTACGATGAACTCAAAGAGGATTTACTCCTCGATTCTCAAACCATGGGGTATTCGCTTAAAACAGATCTTTTTCCCGCGATGCTGCACAACGACGTATGGCGAGCGTATGAGATCATTTCCGTACCCATCAACAGGAAGACAGAAGGCTCAAACCCAGTCAAGGCGGAACACATTCTGGTGGTCGACAATGAGCTGCGTGTTTTTGTCGCTGCACACCCGAAATCCGCCCCCATGCTCACAGAGATGCGTCACATAAGTCCGGAGCATGCCGTGCTCGCAGACCGGATCACCCAAATGGGTGGAAGTAGTTCGCAGGAGATAGATCTGCCCGGATCGAAATATTATTATTACGTAACCCCCATTTCCAGCGAGAAGCTCCATCTCGGAACCCTGATTATCGCCCACCCCAAGAACATCTTCTTGCCGCGCTTTGTCCAAATTGAAAGGCACGGTTTGTTAACTGGGGCCATGATTCTCACCATCCTGCTCCCCTTCAACTGGTACTGGGGTCGGCGCATGGCCTTGCCCCTGGTGCTGCTTAGCGAACGCATGGGAGACATCAGCCGGAAATGGCCGTCAGACCTGAACCCTGAACTCTATGTCTATCGCGATGAAATCGGCAAGCTTTTCGAGGCCTATTCCCAGATGCTTAAAGACCTCAAGGACAAAGAGGAACTTGAAAAAAAAATGGTGCAGTCGGAGCGACTGGCGGCGCTGGGGCAACTCGCGGCAGGCATTGCTCACGAAATCAATAATCCGCTGAGCGGCATGCTCATGGCCATCGACACGCTAAAATCCTATAGCGATTTAGACCCACGCACGATGAAAACCATTGCCCTTATCGTGCGTGGACTAACCCAAATCAAAGACACTGTGGGTGCTTTGCTGGTGGAAGCCAAGATAAACAGCCGCAATCTTACGCCACAGGACATTGAGGACGTGTTAATTCTGATCACACCCATGGCCCGCAAGAAAGCTTTGCACATCGGCTGGCACAACAGCCTGGATGAAAACGTCCCTCTTCCCGCTACACTGGTGCGCCAGATTCTGATCAACTTGCTGCTTAATGCCGTTCAGGCGGCAGAGCAGCAAGGCGAGGTCGCTTTCGATATCGCCGTCGCAGATAAACAGCTGCAGTTTTCCGTGACCAACAATGGCAAGCTGCTATCGGAAGAACAGATCGCCCACCTGTTCGAACCATTCTCCCCGTTGAGCGAAGGTGGGCACGGTCTCGGCCTATGGGTCACCTATCAGATCGTGCATCAACTCGGCGGGCACATCAGCGTTAAGAGGGAGTCGAATACTCAGATGATTTTCACTGTAGGAATTCCCATAGGAGGTGTGGCGTGAACGCGAAACCTTATCGTATCTGCCTGATTGAAGACGATCTGATCATGGGCGAAGCGCTCTCGGATCGCCTGGATCTGGAGGACTTCGAATGCGACTGGTTCAAGACCGGGCAAGAGGCATTGCAGGCTCTGAGCCGCAAGCGCTACGACGCTGTTATCAGCGACATCCAGCTTCCTGACATCAATGGCGAAGACCTGTTTGTGCAATTGAAGGCGACGGCAACGACGCTACCCCCTTTCGTTTTTACTACCGGCTACGGGACAATCGACCGGGCCGTGCGGCTCCTGAAACTTGGCGCCCATGACTATCTTACGAAACCTCTGGACATCCGCGCGCTTCTGGAAACAGTAAAACGCCTGTGCGTCCAGTCGAGTCCGGCAGTAGCTGGTGATAACAACCTGGGTATTTCCAGCGCAATGCGCACGATTGAGTCGCTGCTACCCCGAGTCGCCGCGAACTCAACCTCCGTATTGATTACCGGCGAATCCGGCGTTGGCAAGGAATGGCTGGCGCGCGCACTCCACCATCAGCACGATCCTGCCGACAAGACGCCGTTTATAGCGGTCAATTGTGGCGCACTGACAGAGAGTCTGCTGGAGGCCGAGCTATTCGGTCATGTCAGGGGTGCCTTCACTGGAGCCGTTCGTGACAAAAAAGGGGTTTTTGAGCTGGCCGATGGCGGCACACTGTTTCTTGATGAGATTGGCGAAATGTCGCCAACGATGCAAGTCAAGCTTCTGCGTGCCATTCAGGAACGCCAAATAGTCCGGGTTGGCGGGGAAACGCCGATTCCTGTAAGCATCAGGCTGGTTTGTGCCACGCATCAGGATCTCAAGAAAATGGTGGAAGTCGGCAAGTTTCGCGAAGATCTTTATTATCGAATCCACGTAATCCATCTGCACATTCCGCCTTTGCGCGAACGCAAGGAAGACATCCTGTGGCTGGCTGAACGACTGCTAAAAACCTGTACCGCGGGAAATTGCGGCGCTCGCACGCTACTCCGATCTGCCGAAAAAGCATTGCTGAATTACCCCTGGCCGGGCAATGTCCGTGAACTCAAACATTGCCTTGAGCGCTCATGCGTCCTCTCCCAACAAAAAGAGCTCTCAGCTGAACTGCTCTTCGACGATCTGCCGTCAGCCCCGCCAGAACAATCTCAAGAGGTCGAATCACTGAACGAGTTTCTTCATGCCTGCGAAAGAAAATACATCGAAGACAGGCTAAGCGCCAACGCTGGACGTATCGCTGAAACGGCTGCGGCGCTTGGCATCAGCCGGAAAAACCTGTGGGAAAAAATGAAGAAGCTCGAGATCCAGAACGAGGCAGCTCAATAGGCCACCATAGCCAGTAGAACAGCACCCGCAGCGATTCATCGCTCGGGCTTGTGAGCCATAATTCCCGGTTATTTTCCGTATAACCTCATTTTTACCCATTTGCTGGCAGGCCCCATGTTGCGTCCCGCTGGCAGAGACATCCCGTGGAAAGACATGGAACGTTCCGACTCCCTATAATCAATATTAAGTTTTGTTAATTCAGTGGCATAATAAATCAATTAGAATTGGCAACCTGCCAAAAACCAACGGTACTTGAAGTCTGTCTTCCCGAAATACCGGGGCGCGTAGTTGGGTACTGTTCGATGCCACCATGCCGATTGACGAACTGAATATGGACTTGACCACGGTATACAGCAAAACCGCCAAGGGTGTGCAGGCCATCACCCAGAAAGACAAACGCTTGCCCGCCAACCTCGCGCGAGCACTCAGCCTGGTAGACGGCAGGGCGACGGTCGAAGAAATCCTGGAAAAAGCCGGGGAACTCCCTACCTCTGCGCTGCCACAGACCCTGGCCGATCTGGCTAAAGACGGCTACCTCAAGGCGGTTGCAAGAGAACCCTTTACCCAGTTTTCGATCACTCCCGATACCTCAGCCTCCATGGTTGTTTCAGAAACCGTCGACGAAACCTTTTTCAGGGTGCTGGCCGAAACTGAAGCCCGCAAGAAACTCATGAAAGAAGCTGCGGAAAACCCGCAGGAAGCGCGGCAAAAATCTCAGGAAAAAGCAGCGGCAATGGCCGAAGAGGAAGCGATGCGCCGAAAAATTGAGGCGCGGGAAGCTGCCGAAGCTGATGAACGTTCACGGCAGGAAGCAGTGCAACGAAAAATAGCCGAAGCCATGGCGCTGGAAGAAACCACGTTCAGGGCTCGCAAGAAAGCCGAGAGCCAGGCTCTCCGGGAAAAGGCAGAAAAAGACAAGGCCGAAGCCGAGGAACGAGCTCGCCGGGAGGCCCAGGAGCAGGCGGCAAAAGAAGCGGAAATCAGAGCAGCGGCAGAGCGCAGGGCGCAGGAAGAAGCCGAAGAGCGAGCACGGCATGAAGCCGAGCAACAAAAAATTGCCGAGGCCAAGGCTCGCGAAGAAGCTGAGCGCAAAGCTCGGGAAGAAGCCGAGAAGCAGGCTCTCCGGGAAAAAGCGGAAAAAGACAGGGCCGAAGCCGAACAACAAGCACGCGGGGAGGCCCAGGAGCAGGCGGCAAAAGAAGCGGAAATCAGAGCAGCGGCAGAGCGCAGGGCGCAGGAAGAAGCCGAAGAGCGAGCGCGGCATGAAGCCGAGCAACAAAAAATTGCCGAGGCCAAGGCTCGTCAGGAAGCAGAAGCCAGGGCGATCGCTGAAGCAGAAGAACGGGCACGCCGGGAAGCTGAGGCTCGCGAAGAAGCGGAACGCAAGGCTCGCGAGGAAGCCGAGAGCCAGGCACTCCGTGAAAAGGCAGAAAAGGAAAAGGCTGAAGCCGAAGAACGAATACGCAAAGAGGCCCAGGACAGGGCCGCCAAAGAAGCCCATATCAGAGCGGAGGCAGAACGCAAGGCGCAGGAAGAAGCTGCAGCAAAAGCGCGGGCCGAGGTAAGTAAACAGCTCAGGATGGAAGCCCGGGCGAGAGAAGAAGCCGAGCGCAAAAAAATGCGTGCATTGGAAAAAGCCGAGGCCAGAGCAAAGGCGGAGGCAGCGGAAGAAGCCAGAGCCGAAGCCCGCAGGCAGCTCAGGCTGGAAGCCCGTGCACGAGAAGAAGCCGAACTCAACAAAGCACGTGAAGAAGCCGAGGCCAAGGCCAAGGCGGAAGCCGAAGAACAGAAGCGACTCGAAGCCGAAGCTGAAGAACGGGCGCGCCGGGAAGCCGAGGAAAAAGCACGGGCCGAAGAGGAAGCCCGGATACAAGCCGAGGCTGAAGCCAAAGAACGTGAAGAAGCCGAGCGCAAGGCGCGCGAGGATGAGGAAGCCAGGGAAAAGAGGGAAGCCGAAGTACGAGCCATCGTCGAAGCCGAGGAAAAAGCGCGCGCCGAAGAGGCGGCGCGGTTAAAGGCCGAGGCCGATGCAAAAGAACGGGAAGAAGCGGAACGTAAGGCTCGCGAAGAGGCAGAAGCCAGGGCGATAGCCGAAGCCGAAGAATGGGCACGCCAGGAAGCCGAGGAAAAAATTCGCGCACAAGAAGAGGCGCTGGCAAAAGCCCGCGCAGAGGCCGAACGCAAGGCGCGGGAAGAAGAGGAACAGGAAGAGCGGGAACGGGCAGAAATCGAAGTCCGGGCCAGAGCGCTGGCGAATGCACGCGCCGAGGAAACTGAAAAAGCCCAACAAAAGGCGCTGGCAAAACCCAAAATATTCAAGCACCCCGTCAAATTGGGCAAGGCTGTACTGATTTCTCTGGCAGCGCTGATTTTATTGCCGCTCGTGATGCTGCATGTCATGAGCCTGAACGTCTTCATCCCCCCCATTGAAAAACTGGCCTCGGACAGAATGCACGAGCCCGTTTCCATCCATTCCATGCGCGCCTCCCTGTGGCCTGCGCCCCATCTGCAACTTGAAGGCATCACCATCGGCAAATTACGCGACATCAAAATCCCCACGATCCGGGTCATGCCCGAGCCGGCAGCTTTTTTCGGCGAAATCAAAACGATCAAAGCCATCGAGGTGGAGTCAGTCACGATCGATCAGGACGCAGTGACCAGGGTGATCGCCTGGGTTGGGCCAGGCGACAGCGCCGAAAAAATCCAGGTCCGCCGGATCGCCATCAAAACTGCAACCATCGAGGTGAAAGGCATACCGCTACCCCCATTTGAGGCAGATGTCGCACTGGCGGCGACGGGCAAATTCGAACACGCAAACATCCGCAGCGCGGACAAGAAAATCGAGGTGGCTATCACCCCGAAAAATGAAGGATTTGAAGTCAATATTGTCGCCAATGACTGGCAGCCCCCACTCTGGCCAAACCTGACGTTTACCGAGTTGCACGCCAAGGCCATGGCAACCTCGGGAGGCATGAAGTTCAGCGAGATCGAGAGCAGGCTTTACAGCGGCAAGGCAAAAGGCAGCGCGACCATCAAATGGGGCGACTTGTGGAGCGCGGAAGGAGACCTCAACATTGAAAACGTCTTGCTGGCCGGAGCGATGCCGGCACTGACGAATGACATCGCCCTGAGCGGCAAGCTCGATGCAAAAACGGTTTATTCGATGCAGGCCAGAGACCTGGGCACCCTCTTCGTTAACCCCAGAATCAAGGCCAGCTTTAACGTCCGCGATGGCTCCATCGGCAACATCGATCTGGCGCGCGCAATCCAGCCGCGAGCCAACGAAACCACCGGCGGAAAAACCCTGTTCGCCAACCTCTCTGGCAGCATGACGCTGGATGGCCAGCGCTATCAATACCGGCAGATGAAACTCGCGGCAGGCCTGCTCACCGCCAGTGGCGAGGCAGACATCATGCCGGACAAGAAACTGTCAGGAAAAACCAGCGTGGAAATGAAATTGAGATCGTCCACGGTTAGCGCACGCCTGACCTTGTCTGGTGATCTGAAACAACCGGTATTGCGCCGGTAGGAACAGCCCCGTCACTTAATCACCCTCTGTTATTTCTGTTCTGATCGGCTTCATTAGCTCCTGCAACACGTTCGAAATTACATAACAATTTGACACATGTTTGCCGCTTGATGGAATACTAACTCTTTCGATTCCAGATTTACGATATGACATTTCCCTTTGGAAAGCGCTTGCTTGCCGTACTTGTTTTGTTCCTGACAACAGGAATAGCTGATGCCGCAGGAGCACCAAGCGTGGTTGGCATTCCGATGGAGTTCATCCTTTTTGCCTTAACCTTGTTAGGCGTTGCCCTATTCCACAACCAGACTTTCAGCGTTGCTCTCACCGGTCTGGCAAGCATTTCCCTGTACAAGCTTATTTTTACCGGGTTCAAGACTGGTATTGGCATGGCCGGCTTAGCCAGTCATTTCGCCCATGAGTGGGTAATTCTGGTCAACCTGTTTGCTCTGCTCATGGGCTTTGCCATTCTGGCAAGGCACTTCGAAAAAAGCCGTGTACCGGTGATTCTGCCTAAGTACCTGCCAAAAAACTGGCAGGGCGGATTTGTTCTGCTGGTCATGGTGTTCGTTATTTCCAGCTTCCTCGATAACATTGCGGCCGCCCTTATTGGTGGTTCAATGGCTCATCAACTATTCAAGGCCAAGGTACATGTTGGATATCTTGCTGCAATTGTGGCCGCCTCCAACGCCGGTGGCTCCTTCTCCGTGGTAGGTGACACCACAACTACCATGATGTGGATCGCGGGTGTCCAACCTGGTCAGGTATTAGTGGCATTCTCTGGGGCAGCAGTTGCTCTGACTGTTAGCGGGATTATTGCCGCCAAGCAGCAGCATGCTTATTCACCTATCCTCAAACACGCCCATCACCATACTCGGGTGGACTGGGGACGAATTTTTGTGGTGGTTTTGATTCTAAGCTTTGCAATAGTCATTAATTTAATCGTCAATACTCGTTTTTTGGCTATCAGCGATACTTTTCCCTTCGTAGGCGCAGCAGTATGGGCTGCTATTGTTATTAGCATCCCAGTGCGCCGCCATGACTGGGAAGTGCTTGGAGAATCGCTCAAAGGCACCATCTTTCTACTCGCCCTGGTTTCCTGCGCATCCATGATGCCAGTAGAAAGCCTGCCAGCAGCCTCTTGGCATACCGCTTTCGGTCTCGGTTTTGTTTCATCGGTATTTGACAATATTCCCTTAACGGCCCTGGCGATCAAACAGAATGGCTATGACTGGGGAATTCTAGCCTATGCGGTGGGCTATGGCGGCTCTATGCTGTGGTTTGGTTCCTCAGCGGGTGTTGCCCTTTCTAACATGTACCCAGAAGCCAAATCTGCCATCCAGTGGCTACGTCATGGCTGGCATGTGATCCTGGCTTACGTAATCGGGTTCATTGTCCTTGTGGCCTTCGTTGGCTGGCATCCTGAACCCTTGAACAAAATCCAGTCGTCTGCAATACCATTAACCATGGCACCCAAGTCACAATTATCAGCACAAAACTAACCTTAACTTTTCTGCACCCCCGTTCATGTAACATGATGGCTACGGGAACACTCTTATCAAAAGAATTCCAGCACATGGAGGTCTTTTTTGCTTGCCACAAGCGAACTTGCCGCGCGCCCGTAGCGGGTCAGATTGGAATGAAGTCTGGACAGGCCCGATTTCCATGGCAATCACACCGCCTTCGATCAGGCTGCGGCAAAAATGAAAAAAGGGCTTACAGCACTGTAAGCCCTTCTTGAATCTGGTGCGCCCGGCGCGATTCGAACGCGCGACCCTTGGCTTCGGAAACCAATACTCTATCCAGCTGAGCTACGGGCGCATTTGGGAAAATCAGGCGCAAATCATAGCGGTTTTTTATGGCAACGTCCATGCCGGGCTTTTGCAGTTGACTAAATTACCGTTATAATTGCGGGTTTTAGACATTACACTAGACAAGGATTTCCCCATGAGTGGCCACGAAATGGAAAAAACCACAGTTACGCAATTCCTGATCGCCCTGGTAGGCGCGTTGATCCCGGTACTGATTGTTGCGTTCCTGATTTTCAAACTGGTTATGGGCATCATGGCCACTCACGTTGACGTTGAAGACACCAAGGCAGCGGCGGAAGAAATTGCCAAGCGGCTGAAACCAGTGGGTGAAGTCGCCATCGGCGAAGCCAAGCCTGATACTGGCGGCGTGGTGGACGGCAAGAAAGTCTATGAAGGCCTCTGTCAGGCTTGCCACGGTACTGGCGCCGCGGGCGCGCCGAAGGCTGGCGACAAGGGCGCCTGGGGCCCACGCATTGCGCAAGGCAAGGAAACTCTATTCAAGCATGCCATCGGCGGTTTCACCGGCAAATCCGGTGCGATGCCTGCCAAAGGTGGCAACCCGGCTCTGTCCGACGCTGAAGTGAAGGCGGCGGTGGAACACTTGATTGGGATGGCGAAGTAAATCCTCCTCACCCTGGCCCTCTCCCCCGTCGGGGAGAGGGAATGAATAGGGTGTTGATCGGTAGATTAAAATGAATTCAAAATAAGGGCGGCTTTTTAGCCGCCCTTATTTTTTCAACATCGCCTTCAACTGTGCCAGCCGCGCTGTGCCTTCTGATTTCTGCACTTCCGGAGTGCTTTCCCGTCCGCTGATGCGCAAGTCGTCCTGCGCCAGTTCAGCGATGAAGCGGCTTGGCTCGCAGGCCTGCCATTCGCGGCCGCGCTTGCGCTTCGAACAGTAGCTCAGGGTCAGACCTCGCTGGGCGCGGGTGATACCGACGTACATCAGCCGGCGCTCTTCCTCCACCAGCCCGTTGTCGATGCATTCGCGGTGCGGCAGGATGCCGTCCTCCACGCCGACCAGGAATACGTGGGGATACTCCAGCCCCTTCGCCGCATGCAGGGTGGACAGGCGCACCGCATCCAGATCCTGGCTGTCGCGGTTATCCAGGATGTTGATCAGGGCGATGGTCTGGGTCAGTTCGATGATGTTCTTGCCGTCCTCCTCGCCCTTCTTCGATAGCCAGGCGACGAATTCCCGCACGTTGTTCCATTTGCTTTCCGCCGCGCGCGGCTCTTCGCTGTCGAACAGGTGCGTCTCGTAGCCGATCGCCTTGAGCAAATCCTCGATGATGGTGGCGGCGGATTCCCGTTCGGCGCGAAATTGCAGGTTGTTGATGAACTGACAGAACTCCATCAGGGCATGGTACTGCTTGGTGCCGAGCTGGTTTTCCGCCCCGGCCTCGAAGGCGGCGGCGAACAGGCTCTGGTTGCGTTGCGCGGCGTAGTTGCCGAGCTTTTCCAGGGTTTGCGTGCCGATGCCTTTTTTTGGCGTGGTGACGGCGCGGATGAAGGCGGGGTCGTCGTCGCTATTGGCCAACAGGCGCAAGTAGGCAGTCACATCCTTGATCTCGGCCTTATCGAAAAACGAGCTGCCGCCGCTCAACTGGTAAGGGATGCGCTCGTTGCGCAACTGCTGCTCGAACACCCGCGCCTGATGGTTGCCGCGATACAGGATGGCGTAATCGGCGAAGCGGGTGCGATGCTCGAACTTGTGCGCCAGCATCCGCATCACCACGCTTTCCGCCTCGTGTTCTTCGTCCTTGGCGGCCAGCACGTTGATCGGGTCGCCCAGGCCGAGGTCGCTCCACAGCTTCTTCTCGAACAGCTTGGTGTTGTTGGCGATCAGGCTGTTGGCAACGCGCAGGATGCGGATGGTGGAACGGTAGTTCTGTTCCAGCTTGACTACGTGCAGATGCTCATTGTCCTCGCGCAGGATATGCAGGTTCTTGATGTCCGCGCCGCGCCAGCCGTAGATTGCCTGGTCGTCGTCGCCCACCGCAGTGAAGGCGCCTCCGCTGCCGGTCAACTGCCGTAGCAGCTGGTACTGGCAGCCGTTGGTGTCCTGGTACTCGTCGATCAGCAGGTAGCGCAGCTTGTTGCGCCATTTTTCCAGGGCTTCGGGAACCGTGCTGAACAGCTCTACCGGCAGGCGGATGAGGTCGTCGAAATCCACCGCCTGGTAGGCACGCAAGGTGTCCTGGTAGGCCAAATAGGTTTTTGCAGCATGCTGTTCGAGGTCGTTCTCGGACTGCTTCAGCGCCAGGTCGGGCGAGATCAGCGAGTTTTTCCACAGCGAGATGCGCTGCTGCACGCTCCGTATCTCGCCCTTGTCTGTGGTCTTGATGATGTCGCTGAGTATCTGGGCCGCATCGGCGGCATCGAATATCGAGAAGCGCGGCTTGTAGCCGAGGTGCGCGGCATCCTTGCGCAATATCTGCATCCCCAGCGAATGGAAAGTGGTGACGGTCAGCCCCCGACTGGGCTTGCCCTGCAACAGCTTGGCCGCGCGCTCGGACATCTCGCGCGCCGCCTTGTTGGTGAAGGTGATGGCGGCGATATGGGCAGGTGAAAAGCCGCATTCCTCGATCAGGTAGGCGATCTTGTGAGTAATCACGCGGGTCTTGCCGCTGCCTGCGCCGGCCAGCACCAGCAGCGGACCGTCGAGATATTTCACCGCTTCGCGCTGCGGGGCATTGAGATGGGACAACATTGAATGAGGAGTGCTGAGTGCCTTGAGTAGCGCGGACACCGATTTTATCACATGAGGGAAAGCGACCTCTGTAAAATAGCCCTCACTTATCACCCATCACCCATTACTTTATATATGGCCACTTACGCCATCGGCGACATTCAAGGCTGCTTTCAGGCGCTGCAGCTACTGCTGCAAAAAATCGACTTCGATCCCGCGCGCGACCGGCTGTGGCTGGTGGGCGACCTGGTTAACCGCGGGCCGGATTCGCTGGCGGTGCTACGCTGGGCAAAAGCACTGGGCGACAAGGCAGTGGTGGTACTCGGCAACCATGATCTGCACCTGCTGGCGGTCGCCTACGGCTTCGTCAAACCGCATCGCAAGGATACGATTGCTCAAGTGCTGGAGGCGCCCGACCGTACCGAGCTGCTCGACTGGCTGCGCCACCAGCACCTGTTTTACGCCGAAGGTGACTACGCGCTGGTACATGCCGGCCTGCTGCCGCAATGGTCGGTGAAGAAATCCTCCTCTCTGGCTCATGAAGTTGAACAGGAACTGCGCGGCAAGCATTACCTCGATTTTTTCGCGCACATGTATGGCAACGAGCCCAAAGCCTGGAGCAAGGACCTGCGCGGAATGGCGCGGCTGCGCATGATCACCAACGCGATGACGCGGTTGCGCTTCTGTACTCCTGCAGGGGAAATGGAATTCGACCACAAGGGGCCGCCGGAGATCTTCCCGGCGGGCCATCTACCCTGGTATGAAGCCCCCAACCGGAAAAGCGCTGATGCCACAATTATTTTCGGCCACTGGTCGGCGCTGGGGCTGCAGGTGCGCAGTAATCTGATGGCGCTGGATACCGGCTGTTTGTGGGGAGGAGACCTTACGGCAGTGCGGCTGGAGGATCGACAGGTTTATCAGATTTCCTGCAAGGCGCTGTCAAGCTCAACGCATTGGCAATAGCCTGCTCTGCCAAAGCGGCGAGTTCGCGCCGGCTGCGCCCCTGAACCGGCAGCAGCTCAAGATAGGCAATCTCCGCCACCAGTTCCGGCTCATTCAATATTCTGAACAGGGAGTCGGCGAAGCTCATGTCGTCCACATAGGCCGGAGATAAATTTGCCGTACCGTCGCGATGCACGTAGCGGATCGCCACCGGCCAGAGCGGGGATCCGCTGTTGATTGCCGATTGCAGCAGGGAGGCATGAAACGGCCGCAGCAGGGTGCCTTTGCTGGTGGTGCCTTCAGGAAACACCGCCACGCAATCCCCCTGCCTGAGGGCGTCGACCACTTCACGCCCGGCGCGCGCAGTGTCATGGCGCCGCGTTCTTTCGATGAACAGGGTTCCAATCTTAACCGCCAGCCAGCCGATCACTGGCCAGGCGCGCACCTCGGCCTTGGAAACGAAACGCACCGGGCATACCGCATCCAGCAGGTAAATATCCAGCCATGAAATATGGTTGGCGACGAACATCACGCCTGCCGACGAAATGTCCGGCACCTCGCCCCTGACGCTGAGCCTGACATTGAGAATGGCGAGCACGCGCACCGACCAGCGGCGGATCAACTCAATGCGCCGAGCCCGGCCAACCAGGGGAAGCAGCAGCGCTGCCTTGATCACTCCCACCAGCAGATGAAGGACAAGCCGGACCAGCCGCCAGTTGCGGATCAGTAATCCGTTGCTCCGATTAGGCGGCTGCCCCCATAAAGTGTCGTGCATATCGCCTGTTCACCTTGGACATGGGCAACAGCACCAGAAAGTCCGCAGTATTGAAATCGGGATCCCAGGCGGGATCACCGCAAATGTAAGCGCCTGCTTGCAAGTACCCCTTGAGCAGCGGGGGAAGAGAAGCAGACTCGGAAGACTCGCGAGTGAGTTTGTCCAGGGGCAGTGCGCAACGCGGGAAAACGCGCCACTCGATGGGGCTCATGTTATCGACTCTGAGATTATTATAAAGGCTGGCGGCGGCGTGTCCACCATCAGCCATGCTGACGCTGGCACAACCCATCAGGTATTCATAGCCGTGGTTAAGCATGTACTTCGCCAGCCCAGACCAAAGCAGGCTGATGGTTGCGCCATTGCGGTAATCAGGATGTACGCAGGAGCGCCCCACCTCCACCATGCTGGGGGAAAGGTGCAACAGACGAGTAAGATCGAACTCGCTGGCCGAATAGAGCCCGCCAATTTTCTTGGCCCGATCCGGCGGTAGAATGCGATAGGTGCCGACCACTTCACCGGTATCACCATCGCGCACCAGAAGGTGCTCGCAAAATGGATCAAAAATATCCTGATCCAGCCCAGCCTCGCTGCCCGACAGGCGCGCCCCCATTTCCTCTGCAAACACCCGGTAGCGTAGGCGTTGCGCCGCTTTCACCTCGTCCGTTGACTTTGCGTAAGATACAAAAAGCTTCTTTGATACCGCGCTGCCTGGCGTTTGTGCCTGTTGTAGTTGCATTTTTTCCTCCTGTCCGTTTGATGGATGGAGGAACAATAAGCCAGGCGTGTTACGGCAAAATGTCAGCAGAATGACATTTATATGACGACAGCCCTGACGGGCTGGAACGTTGTCAGTGGGTGACGCGCGTGACGCCGCCGCCAGACAATACCCGTACCCGCTCGCCGACCCTGAACTGCTCGTCGGCTTCCTGGGTGACGGCGATCATGCGGCCATTGTCCAGCTTGACGGTAATTTCCAGGCCAGCCTTGCTCATCACGCCCTCTTCGATCATGGAGCCAGCCACGCCACCGGCCACGGCGCCCAGTATTGTGCCAACGGTGCTGCCCTTGCCCTGCCCGACATTGCTGCCGGCGATGCCGCCGATCACCGCACCCGCACCGGTTCCGACCGGGCTTTGGGTACCCTCGATCTTGACGGTACGCACGCTTTCGACCACACCCATTTGGACTTCCTGCACCTGACGCGCCTGCCCGCGACTATAAGCCCCGCCCGACATGCTCGATGCACAGCCACCGAGCACCGCAACAGATGCCACCGCAACCACAATCAATTTCATCAGTCTGGTATTCATTGTTTAATCCTCAAGGTTCATTCCAAAGTGTTCCTTAAAACGCGAATTAATCTCTTCGCGTGCTAGCGTATGGTTCTGTCCTCCGCGGCTAGCGATCTTGACCGAGCCCAGCAGCGAAGCCAGCCGCCCGGTTACCTGCCAGTCCATGCCGCGAGCAATCCCGTACAACAGGCCGGCTCGGTAGGCATCGCCACAGCCGGTGGGATCGACCACCTCCTCTGTTTTAACGCAGGGGATTTCGTGACGTTGACCATCGGCATAAATCTCCGAGCCCTGTCCACCCCTTGTGACAACCAGCGCCTTGACAAGTTTTGCCAGCTGGTCGATTTTCTGCCCGGTGCGCTCCTGCAATAGCTGCGCCTCGTAGTCGTTGAGGGCGACATAATCCGCCAGCTCGACGAAGTTCAGCAACTCCTCGCCGCCAAACATCGGCAGGCCCTGACCGGGATCGAACACGAACGGGATGCCCGCTTCATGAAACTCGCGGGCATGCTGCAGCATGCCTTCCCGGCCGTCCGGCGCGACGATGCCCAGGCCGACGTTCTTCGCATCGCCAATATGGTTGTGATGAGAATAGTTCATGGCACCGGGGTGAAAAGCGGTGATCTGGTTGTCGGCCAGATCGGTGGTAATGAAGGCCTGTGCCGTGAAGGTTTCGGGTACGCTGCGCACATGCTCCTGCGCCAGACCAAGCTTCTCCAGCCGCTTCGCATAAGGCTGAAAATCGTCGCCCACGGTCGCCATGATCTGCGGCTCGCCGCCGATCATCTCCAGGTTGTAGGCGATGTTGCCGGCGCAACCGCCATACTCGCGCCGCATGTCCGGCACCAGGAAGGCGACATTAAGAATATGGATCTGCTCGGGCAGGATGTGGTTCTTGAAATGGTCGTGAAACACCATGATGGTGTCGTAGGCGAGAGAGCCACAAATTAGCGTGCGCATGGGTTACTCCGAAAATGAATTCCGGCAGATTATAGCAGCTTACCGCCCTATGGCGGCGGGCCTGACTTCACGGAATGTGACAGGCTGTGACCGTTGGTTCACACCAGCCAGAACGAGGCGCCGCCAACCAGTGCGCCGATCACCGCACCTGCCAGCACGTCGCTCGGGTAGTGGAGGCCGAGCACCATGCGCGAAGTGGCAACCAGCAGAGTGAACGGCACCAGCACCACGGTAAGGGAAGGGTAGTAGCCCAGCGCCACCAGCGTGAAGGCTACCGCGTGCAGGGTATGGCCGGAGGGGAAACTGTACTTGTCGAGCGGCGGCACGCTGAGAATGATCTCGCGATAGAATTCGAAGGGGCGCGGTCGCAGGGTTTTGGCCTTGAGCCATTTGTAGAGCAGGGCGCAGGCCAAGCCGGCAGCGGCCATGTGTATCACCGGCACCACCGCCATTTCCTTTTCCCACAGCAGCAGGAACAGCATCAGGCCGTACCAGAACACCCCATCCCCCAGCCGGCTGATTACACCAAACAGCCGACCAATGGACCTGAGACGGTTGGCCCGATTAAAGCGGAGACATAGCGCCAGGTCCCAGATTTGAATCTGACCCAGGTATGAAACGGTCTTGCTTTCCATGCCGCCCTCCTTCGTCCACGATTTCCAGCAACAGTTGTTCGAAGCGCTCGCAAATTTTGCTCCAGGCCAGACCGTCAGCGCTCTGACGGGCATTGCTGCCTAGCCGCGCGACCATCTCCGGCCGGCCGGCCAGAATCGCCGCCTGGTCGCAGAACAGGGAAAGGTTGTCGAACTCCGCCACCAGGCCATTTTCGCCATGGTGGATATGTTCTGCCGCTGCGGCATAGTTGTAGGCCACCACCGCCAGACCGCTGGCCATCGCCTCCAGCGTCACATTGCCGAAGGTTTCGGTCAGGCTGGGGAAAAGGAACACGTCGGCGGAGGCATAATGCTCGGCCAGATCGATACCGGTCTGCATGCCGGCAAAAATATGCCCCGAATTGCGTGCCTGCAGCAGTGAGCGCTGCGGACCATCGCCCACCCACACCAGCTTTGCCCTGGGGTGCCTGGCACTCATCGCATCAAAGGCGTCCACCACCGCTTCGAGATTTTTTTCTGCCGCCAGCCGACCGACATGGACCACCACCAAACCGTTCCGGCTTACCCCCCAGCTGTGGCGCAATTCCATGCTGCGGCGCGCGGGATTGAACAGGTCGGTGTCTACGCCCCGCCCGACAATGGCCAGATTCTGGTAGCCCTGCGTTTCAAGTTCGTGGCGCAAGCCCCGATCTGGCACCATCGTCAACAGAGCCCTGTTGTGCAGATGGCGCAGATAGGCGCCGATCGGCCTGCGCATCCAGCCGATTCCATAGTGCCGGGTGTAGCTGTGGAAATTGGTGTGAAAATCGCTGGTGACCGGAATATCCAGCTTGCGCGCCTCGTTCAGCGCCGACCAGCCGAGCGGCCCCTCGGTAACGATGTGCACCACGTCCGGCCGGCTCGCGCGCCACAGCTTCCGCAGCACGGATCCGGCCGGCAGCCCCAGCTGCAGGTTGGGATAGCGCGGAATGGCAAAACCCGGCAACAGAATCTGCTGCAGATTGGCAGTGAAGGCAGGCATATCGCCTGTTCCCTGGCGCGGCCGGATCAACTGGATCTGGTGATTACGCTGGCGCAATCCCTCAACCATGTGCTGGATGGTCAGGGCGACGCCGTTGATCTCGGGCGGATAGGTCTCCGTAACCACCGCCACGCGCAACGAACGCTGAGTGAGAGGCAGATACAGGGGGATGAAAGGGGACTGTTTTTCCATGCCGCTAGTTTGCCGCGGCAAGAAGAAGCTATTGTGACAGCAAGTTGAATTTTTTGTGACAGGCTAGCCGAACAGCACCAGCGCCCAGACCACCGTCAGGTTGACCAAGCTCAGCAGCACGGCGGCGCTGCCGATGTCCTTGGCCCGTTTGGCCAGATGGTGGTTTTCCAGAGAAATGCGGTCTACCGTGGCTTCCACCGCCGAATTGAGCAGTTCGACGATAAGCACCAGCAGCACGCTGGCAATCATCAGCGCCTTGCCGACTGCCCCCGCCGGCAGAAACAGCGCGAGCGGAATCAGGACCGCTGCCAGCAGAGATTCCTGCCGGAAAGCGTCCTCGTTCTGGTAGGCGGCCTTGAATCCTGCCAGGGAGTAGTGGAAAGCGTTCCACAGGCGTTTCAGGCCGGTCTTGCCTTTGTGCGGGCTTTCCATGTTGAAGCCAGTTTATGGGATGCGTGTTACAGATTGATGAAGGCTAAGCCTTCCACACCAGATCCAGCTCGCGTGCTGCCTTGACGTCATCGAGACGCCGCACTGGCATGGTGTGGGGCGCAGTCTTGACCAGTTCCGGATTGGCATGGGCCTCGTCCAGAATTTCCTTCAATGCCGCGACGAAGGCATCTAGCGTCTGTTTCGACTCGGTTTCGGTCGGCTCGATCAGCAGGCATTCCGGCACCAGCATCGGAAAATAGGTGGTGGGCGCATGGAAGCCCTTGTCGAGCAGGCGCTTGGCCACGTCCATCGCGCTCACCCCGGTTTGCTCCTTGAGGCCCTTGAGGGTGACGATGAACTCGTGGCTGGCACGACGCTGCGGAAAGGCGATATCGAAGCCGGCCTTGCTCAGTTCCGCCATCAGGTAGTTGGCGTTGAGGGTGGCGAAATCCGCCACGCGGCGCATCCCTTCCGCGCCCAGCATGCGCGCGTAGGAATAGGCGCGCAGCAGGACACCGATATTGCCCATGAAGCCGGAAAGACGTCCGATGCTTTGCGGCAGATCCTTTTCCGTCACCAGACGGTAGCGACCGGACTCGAAAGCGACCACCGGTATCGGCAGGAACGGCAGCAGGCGCTCACTGACACCCACCGGGCCAGAACCGGGTCCACCACCGCCGTGCGGGGTGGAAAAGGTTTTGTGCAGGTTGACGTGGATCACGTCGAAACCCATGTCGCCCGGCTTGACCCGACCCAGGATGGCGTTGAGATTGGCGCCGTCGTAGTAGGTCAGACCGCCGGCTTGGTGGACGATCTGCTGCATCTCGCTGATATTCTTTTCGAACACCCCGAGGGTGGAGGGATTGGTCAGCATCAGTCCGGCAGTGTTTGGCCCGACGGTTGCCCTGAGCGCTTCCAGATCGACATTGCCATCGCGGTCGGTAGGAATTTCCCTGACGGTATAGCCACACATCACCGCCGAGGCCGGATTGGTGCCGTGCGCTGCATCCGGCACTAGCATTTCGGTACGGGCCGCATCATTGCGGGAAACGTGATAGGCGCGGATCATCGCCACCCCGGCGAACTCACCCTGGGCACCCGCCATCGGTGTGAGCGAAACCGCGGCCATGCCGGTCACATCCTTGAGCATTTCCTGCAGTTCGTGCAGACAGGCAAGCACGCCCTGTCCGGTAGCCTCCGACGCCAGCGGGTGGCGTGCCAGAAACTGCGGCAACATGGCATGCTGGTTGGCGCCGCGCGGGTTGTATTTCATGGTGCAGGAGCCGAGCGGATAGAAGTGGGTATCGATCGAGAAGTTCTTCTGCGACAGCCGGGTGTAATGACGTACTGCGTCCATCTCGGAGACTTCAGGCAGCAGCGGTTTATCGCCGCGACGCAAATGGGCTGGAATATCGTTCGCTTCAGGCTTGGCCGCGGGAGCTTGGGCCAGGTTTTTGCGTCCCGGACGGGACAGTTCGAAAATCAACATACTGCGGATTATCCTTTCACTGCGGCCAGCGCCGCATCGTAATCAGGTTCATCGGTTATTTCCGGCACCAGCTGCGAATAAAGCACGCGGTCGTGCTCGTCCAGCACGATCACCGCCCTGGCGCACAAGCCGGCAAGCGGATAGGTCTTGATCAGCACGCCGTAGTCCTTGGAAAAATCGCGTCCGCGCAGGGTGGAAAGCATGATCACGTTGTTCAACCCTTCAGCGCCGCAGAAGCGCACCTGAGCAAACGGCAGGTCGGCGGAAATCACCAGCACCACGACATTATCGAGCTGGCTCGCTTCCCGATTGAACTGACGCGTTGAAGTCGCACAAACCGGCGTATCGATGCTCGGCACGATACTCAGGATTTTGCGCTTTCCCTCGAACTGGCTCAGGGAAATATCGTTCAGGTTCTTGTCCACCAGCATGAAGCTGTGCACCGATTCTCCCGGCCGCGGGAAATGACCGAGAACTTCGAGGGGGTTGCCTTCCAGAGTTACAGTTGCCATGATCGCGCTCCTTTTTCAGGGTTTCAAACTTACTACTTGCCAGTAATCCATTTCATTTGTTCCCGTTTTGGTAAAACGGATTATCAGCGGCAGGCTTAAGTCTAGTACAGGCAGGGCCGGAACTGCGTCGGGAAACGATGCGTTCCAGATTTTCCAGGAATTTCCGGATGTCTTCCTGGGTTTTGGTTTCCGTGGCGCAAACCAGCAGGGCGTTGCCCAGCTCCGGATACCAGGGCGTCAAGTCCAGCCCTCCCATTATGCCCTGAGCCTCCATGGCGCGTAGCACGTCGGCGACGGGGAGATCGAAGGTAATCACCACCTCGTGGAAGAAGAGGTTGGAAAATACCCGCTCCACCCCCGCAATCAGGCACGCCTGCTCGGCCAGCATCCGGGTGTTGGCGTGGCAGGCCGCCGCGACGCGCTCCAGGCCTTCCTGGCCGAGCAGTGCGAGATGAACCGTCGCCGCTGTGGCCATCAACCCCTGGTTGGTGCAGATGTTGGAGGTCGCCTTGGCACGGCGGATATGCTGCTCGCGCGCCTGCAGTGTCAGGCAGAAGCCGGGCTTGCCGTCCATGTCCACCGTGCGGCCGACGATACGCCCCGGCATCTGCCGCGCCAGCGCCTGCTTGCAGCACAGAAAACCGAAATAGGGACCGCCCGACGATAGCGGCGCGCCCAGCGGCTGCCCCTCGCCTACGGCGATGTCGGCGCCCTTGCTTCCCCACTGACCAGGCGCCTTGAGCATGCCGAGGGAGATCGGATTGACCGCGCCGATAACCAGCATACCCTGGGCATGAGCCCAATCGGTCAGTTCGTCGACTTCCTCCAGCACGCCGAAGAAATTCGGCTGCTGTATCACCAGCGCAGCAAAATCCTCGCCTTCGAAGCTTTTCAGCGATTCGGCCACGGTGCTTCCACTGCGAGCATCATAGGGTACGGGAATCAATTCGATACCCTGATTTTTTACCAAGGCATCGGTCACCTGACGCCAGATCGGATGCACCGCTGCCGGCACCAGAACACGGCGTGCCGACTTGTGTGCGCGCACCGCCATCAACACTGCTTCGGCCAAGCCGGAAGCACCGTCGTACAGGCTGGCATTGGAGATGTCCATGCCGGTCAACGAGGCCATCATGGTCTGGAATTCGTACAGCAGCTGCAGCGTGCCCTGGCTCGCCTCCGCCTGGTAAGGCGTGTAGGCGGAATAGAATTCGCCGCGGCCGGCAATCTGCCACACTGCCGCCGGTATGTGGTGCTCGTAGGCGCCGGCACCGATAAAATTCAGATAGCGCCCATCCTGTTCCGCCCGTTCCTGCATCAGGCGGCCTGCAGCCATCTCGTTCAGGGCCGGTGGCACGCTTTCAAGCCGGTCGGCGCGCAGCGCAGCCGGGATTTCGTCGAACAAGTCTTCGATCGAAGCCGCACCTATGCTGGCCAGCATGGCCTGGATGTCTTCTTCGGTATGGGGAATGAAGGGCATAAATTACCTTTAAAACAATTTACCGCAAAGGACGCGAAGGTTCGCAAAGGAAGAAAAAAGAAGGCGAATCATCTCGCGCACCTTTTGTGTCCTTTGCGGTGAAAATCAGTGCGCTTCGCTTTCGACCAGCGCCTGATAGGCGGCGGCAGCGAGCAGCCCATCCAGGTCGGCGGGATTGCCAGGTTTGATCTTGAACATCCAGGCCGCATAGGCATCCTGATTGATTTTTTCTGGCGCATCCACCACCTCGGCGTTGACGGCAATCACTTCACCCGCCAGCGGTGCATAGACGTCGGAAGCGGCCTTGACCGATTCCACCACGGCACACTCTTCGCCAGCGGCAAGCTGGCGACCGACTGCGGGAGTTTCCACATACACCATGTCGCCCAGCAGTTCCTGGGCATGATGGGTGATGCCGACCGTGACCGTGCCGTCGGCCTCAAGCCTGGTCCACTCGTGGGATTTGGTGTATTTCAGATCGCTAGGGATACTCATATTTTTCTCCTGAATTAAATTCTTTTTCACCGCCAAGGACGCAAAGGTTCGCAAAGGAAAACAAGAAATTCTTTGGCTTTACCTTGCGTCCTTCGCGTCCCTTGCGGTTCAAATTAATGCCTTGCCGTTGCGTGCAAAAGGTAGCTTCACCACTTTTGCATTGTGTAATTTGTCGCGGATCTCCACCTGCACCACGTCGCCGACTGCGACTGCCAGCGGCAGGCGGGCGAAGGCGATGGACAGGTTCAGGGTGGGGGAAAAACTGCCGCTGGTGATCTCGCCCGCGCCATGGGAGGTGACCACTTTCTGGTGGCCGCGCAGCACACCCTTGTCGAGCAAAACCAGCCCCAGCATCTGCATTTTCACCGTCTTCGCCAGCAGCGCCGGCTTGCCGATGAAGTCGCGCGGACTGGCCAGCTCCACGGTCCATGCCAGTCCGGCTTCGAGCGGATTCACGTCCTCGTCCATGTCCTGGCCGTAGAGATTCATCCCGGCTTCCAGGCGCAGCGTATCGCGCGCACCCAGACCGATCGGCGCGACACCCAGGGTATTCAGGGTTTTCCACAAGCCTGCTGCTTCCGACACCGGCAGCATGATCTCGAAGCCGTCCTCGCCAGTGTAGCCGGTGCGCCCGATAAAATACTGGTCGAATTCGGCCGCCTGGAACGGCTTGAGGAATTCGGTCGCGGCGCGAGCGGCGGGAATCGCCTGCCACACCTTCTCCCTTGCCTGTGGACCTTGCACCGCGATCATCGCCAGATCGCGGCGCGGCTGGATGGTCAGTTGCGGCGCACGGGCAGCGAGTTGCTGCTCCATCCATGCCACATCCTTGTCCGCCGTGCCGGCGTTGACCACGATCCGGAACCAGTCCTCGCGCATGAAATACACGATCAGGTCGTCGATCACGCCGCCCGCCGGATTCAGCATGCAGGAATAAAGCGCCTTGCCGGGTTCCTTCAGTTTGTCGACGTTATTGGCGAGCAAATATTGGAGGAATTCGCGGATGCCGCTACCGGTGACGTCCACCACCAGCATGTGACAGACGTCGAACATGCCGGCCGCGCGGCGCACCTGATGGTGTTCCTCGATCTGGGAGCCGTAGTTCACCGGCATGTCCCAGCCGCCGAAATCGACCATGCGGGCACCCATGTCGCGGTGGGTTTGATTGAGTGGCGTTTGTTTCAACATTATTCTTGTTAACTCCCGGGCCAGAAATAAAAAAGGGTGAAGCCGGCTAGCCGGCTTCACCCCTCTGTCCTGTGTACCTGAGAGATTACGATGGTTAGGACCATCGCGTGCCCCTTCGGTGAGCGGTACTAGCCGCCTCTCTCCAGAGTTGCCGTGTTCTATGCGGTTCCTGATACCTGAGCGGTTACGGGTGATTGCGCCTTCGGTGGTGCGAAAATAATCGCACGCTCTCCCGCATGGGTTTTTGGCAGCGTGAACTATACCTTATCCGCACTTCCCGTGACAAGGCGATAAAATCAACTTATTGAAAAACCGGTGTTTTATTGCGGATAAAACAGAAAAACCCGATAACCTGCCGCTTTCAGGTCACCCAGGTCGAGATACAGCTTCACCGTGATCTCCTCATTCGGCACCATACCGCGTTTAAGGTTGGAACCCTTCGCATATTCCCCCGGTGTGAAGATCCGCCGTGCAATCATCCTGTCCTGGTTATCGGTCAGTGTCAGCTCGAGTTGCGGATATTCCTGGGCAAGCTTGGAGCGATTGCGCAGAATGGCGTTGAGCGCAACCAGGTTGGCCCGCTGCGGGTCAGCCTCGAGATTGGAAGTCTCGATGCTGAGCAAATCCGGATTGGCGGGCAGGCGGATGCTGCACTGCAGCACGCCGCAGAACTGCTGCAAAAACGGCTTGAATTCGGGGTAACGGGCAGCCAGATCAGAGCGGAAAAAATAGAGTCCCTGAACACCCAGACTCGCCAAAAGCAGGAGGGCGCCGATCAGCCACAGCCAGAAAAAGCTGCGTTTTTTCGGCGCTCTCTCAATTTCGACGAAAGTGTCTCGCGCGACAGGCCGCTCGGTAACAGGTTCAGGAGCAAACTGCGGCGCCAGCGTGACAGGCTCGACGGTAACGAATTCCTCGGGAGCCGGAACAGCGGGTTCTTCCTTTAATAGAACACCCGCCGCTGCGTACATTTCATACAAGGCTGCCTCGTCCCATTCAGGAATGGAACTCTCCACTTCCGCGGGGGATTCGGGCAACAACTCATCCACCGCTTGAAGCGGTTGCGCGAGCTCTTCTTCAACTTCATCTGGAGCTTCTTCAGACGAAGGGGCTGCAAGCTCCTCCGCCGGGAATTCCTCTACCGCTGCAGGCTGCTGCTTAGCCTCTTCTTCAGGCATCTCGGCTTGATTGCCGGGCTCTTCGAACGGCAACCTCGACTGCCCCTCATGCTGAAGTTCCTCGAGATTGTGTTCCAGATAAACATGGGCATTGAATACCTTGGCACAGCGCCCGCAACGCACGTCCCCGCCATGCGCTTCCATCTGCTCAGGGGTCACCCTGAAACGGGTATGGCATGCTGGACAGGTGGTGACCATCACCATGACTAGGGCCTGTTCATGGATAAGTTGGACAATTATGGGCGTGCTGGCAGGATGCGATGCAAGGCGTCGGGCGTGCCGCATGGCCATTCCATGCAAGCGACCGGCAACGCAGCAGCGCGCCTGCCAGTGCGGCCAGAATGTTCGAGTTATTCATGAGCAGGCCCTAATCTCTTCACTCCAGCCAAACATACCCAGCCCTCAACCTCTCCGGCAATATCGATGTCGAACCATTGCCGGTAGACGGCCAGAGTCTCTTCGGCCTGGGGAGCCAACACCCCCGACAGCACGATCTGTCCGCCCGGACGGACAGCCTGGGCCAGCATCGGCGCCAGCACCTTGAGCGGGTTGGCAAGGATATTGGCAACGACTACGTCGACCTGGATTTTCGGGGCTTCATTGGGCAGATAGAACTCGGCCGCAGCCTGGTTCTGTTCGGCATTCTGCCTGCTGGCGAGCACCGCCTGAGGATCGATATCCACACCCAGCACACGCCCGGCACCCAGTTTCAGCGCCGCAATCGCCAGGATGCCTGAGCCGCAACCGTAATCCAGCACGCACTCGCCGCCGCGGATATTCCGCTCCAGCCATTGCAGGCAGAGGTGGGTGGTGGGGTGACTGCCGGTGCCGAAGGCCAGGCCGGGGTCGAGAATGAGATTGATCGCAGCGGGGTCGGGAGCGGTATGCCAGGTGGGGATGATCCACAGCCGAGGTGAAATCTGAATCGGGTCGAACTGGGATTGGGTCAGCCTGACCCAATCCTGCTCGGCGACGGCATCCACGCGGTAACGCGGAGTCCCGGTCAGTTGCGCGGCCTTGGTTGCGGCGGCAACGATGGCTGGAATATCGACATCCTCCGCGAACAATCCGCTGACGATGCTGTTTTGCCACAGGCTGTCGACCGGCTCGCCCGGTTCTCCGAAGATCGGCTGCTCGCGGTCGGTTTCGGCATTGGCATCCTCGATATCCGCCGCCAGCGCACCCAGATCGAGCAGGGCATCGCTCAGCACGCCGGCGGTTTGTTCGTCCGCCTCGATTTTCAGCGACAGCCAGGCCATGCAGATTCCTTGAAGAAGTATTGCTCTTTTTTAGTTACGGCGCAGCCTTAAAGGCTTTACTGAGGCTTTGCTTTTGCTGCAGCCAGTTTGTGCTCCAGGTAATGAATGCTGGTGCCACCAGCGACAAAGGCCGCATCGCGCATCAGATCCTGATGCAAGGGTATGTTGGTCTTGATGCCTTCGATGACCATTTCGGAAAGGGCTGTCTTCATCCGGGCGATGGCTTGCTCGCGAGTGGCACCGTAGGCGATCAGCTTGCCGACCATGGAATCGTAGTATTGCGGCACCACATAATTCTGGTAAACGTGGGAATCAACCCGGATACCAGGGCCGCCGGGCACATGGTAGACCGTGATGCGTCCTGGCGAAGGTACGAAGGTGTAAGGATCCTCGGCGTTAATGCGGCACTCGATCGAATGCCCTTTAAGCTGAACATCTTTCTGCTTGAAACTCAACTTCAGTCCGGCGGCAATGCGGATCTGCTCCTGCACGATATCGATGCCGGTAATCATTTCCGTCACCGGGTGTTCGACCTGGACGCGGGTATTCATTTCAATGAAGAAAAACTCGCCATTCTCATACAGGAACTCGAAGGTGCCGGCCCCGCGGTAACCAATCTTGCGGCAGGCTTCGGCGCAGCGTTCGCCAATTTTGTCGCGCAGCTTGGGATCAAGGCCAGGGGCCGGAGCTTCCTCAATAATCTTCTGATGGCGACGCTGCATCGAGCAGTCGCGCTCGCCCAGGAACGCCGCATTGCCATGCTCGTCAGCCAGAACCTGAATCTCGATGTGGCGCGGATTTTCGAGAAACTTTTCCATGTACACCACTGGATTGCCGAATGCCGTCTGCGCTTCGTTCTTGGTCATGCTGACCGCGTTCAGCAGCGCTGCTTCGGTGTGCACCACACGCATGCCGCGGCCGCCACCACCGCCGGCCGCCTTGATGATCACCGGATAACCGACGTCCTGGGCGGTACGTATAATCTCATCCGAGTCGTCCGACAGCGCACCCTCCGAACCAGGTACGCAGGGCACGCCGGAAGCCTTCATCGCATCCTTGGCACTGACCTTGTCGCCCATCAGGCGTATCGTCTCCGGGCGCGGGCCGATGAACACGAACCCGCTTTGCTCCACCCGTTCGGCGAAATCGGCATTTTCGGAAAGGAATCCGTAGCCGGGATGGATCGCTTCGGCATCGGTCACTTCCGCTGCGCTGATGATCGAGGGAACATGCAGATAGCTCAAGGTGGACTGGGCCGGGCCGATGCACACCGATTCATCGGCGAGCTTCACATACTTGGCATCGGCATCCGCCTCGGAATGGACAGCCACAGTTTTGATGCCCATTTCGCGACAGGCACGCTGGATACGCAGGGCGATTTCGCCGCGGTTGGCAATGAGGATTTTTTCAAACATTTGAAGTCCTAATTTGAACCACAGAGGACGCGGAGAACGCGGAGGAAACCCGACTTGCCAGGGGTGCTTTCCTCCGCGTTCCTTTTCGTACTCCGCGGTGAAAAGCTTTTAACCAATAATAAACAGAGGCTCGCCGTATTCGACGGGCTGGCCATTTTCGACCAGAATCGCCTTGATGACGCCACCCTGGTCTGCTTCGATTTCGTTGAGCAGCTTCATCGCTTCGATAATGCACAGGGTATCGCCAGCGCTCACTGATTGCCCCACCTCGGCAAAGTTTTTCGAGCCAGGCGAAGCGGCACGGTAAAACGTGCCCACCATCGGCGACTTGACGGGATGTCCGTCGGGCTGACCAGCAACGGCGGGCGCAGCCTCGATGGCTGCTGGTGACGCGGCGACAGGTGCGGCAGCAGGCATGAAAGATTGATGCTGCGCATACATCATCGGCTGCGGCGGGTTCTGACCATAGCGGCTAATGCGCACGGTTTCTTCGCCTTCGGTAATTTCCAGTTCGGCAATCCCGGATTCACTGACCAGATCGATCAGTTTCTTAACTTTTCGCAAATCCATATTTAGTCCTTAAGCTTGATGTTGCAGCGCGAACTCCAGCGCCAGTTCATAACCTTTCGCACCCAGGCCGCTGATAACGCCAACAGCCAGATCGGAAAAATAAGAATGGTGGCGGAATGCCTCACGCGCAAACACGTTGGAAAGATGCACTTCAACAAAGGGAATGGCCACGGCCGCAAGCCCGTCGCGCAAAGCAACGCTGGTATGAGTATAGGCCGCGGGGTTGATGATGATGAAATCCATTGCATCGGCTTTTGCCTGATGTACCCGGTTGATCAATTCGGTTTCGCTGTTGCTCTGAAAGTTTTCCAGCATCGCGCCGGCATCCTGCGCCATATTCTGCAAACGATCATTGATCTGCGCCAGGGTGGCGAGCCCATAGTGGCCTGGTTCGCGCATGCCCAGCAGATTCAGGTTGGGTCCATGAAGGACGAGAATTCTGGTATTGGTGGCTTTCACCTGACCTCCCCCCTTCCCTGATTTTCACTTTTCATGGCGGCAAGTTTGCCGCAAAATGGGTGAACTTGTCCAGTTTTTCCCCGAAGTTGCCAACCCGGAGGGTTCATAACCTCGCACGAGAATCTCACTGGATTTTGATTAATCTTGATAAAATCCAATATTCCCGCTTCTATAGTAAAGGTAATACGATTTTTTCCAGCCGGGCCAAGGTTAATCCACCCACTTCACTAGCCACAATTCTGCCGTTACGATCTATCACCACGGTAAACGGCAACCCTCCCAAACGATTGCCGATTTTCTTCGCCAGATCCACGGCCTCCATTTCTCCCAGAAATATCGGGTAATTAACTCCTATCTCATCGGCAAAAGCCTGCACCTTGATCTTTTCATCCAGCGCTACACCGATGAACACCAGACCGCGTTCGTGATACTTGTCCTGCAACTTGATGAAATCCGGCATTTCCTCGCGACAAGGCGGGCACCAGGGCGCCCAAAAATTCAGCACCACCACCTTGCCGCGCCATTGCTTGAGCGGTTGGAGCTTGTCATCGAGATCCTTGAAGCTGGCAGCAAACACCGGCTCGGCAGAAATCTCCGGGGAAGCGGCGGCCTGTTCCGGTTTTTGAGGAACGGCGAAATAGACTGCGGCCAAGGCGATAAAAGCCCCTGCGGCAATCAGTAATAATTTGGCTTTGGACATGAAAGGTCTTGGAGGAAATGGGCTAGCGGATTATAGCATCCAGTGTAACGATAAACTTCTCCGGCGGTTCATAGCCGACCACGCGCGCATCGCTTAACTCCTTGCCACTTTTGTCGAAGAAAACGATGCCGGGAGGCCCGAACAATCCAAATTTCTTGAGCAGCGCCTTGTCTTCCTCGCTATTAGCCGTGACATCAACCTGCAGCAGCACCGCATCGCGCAGCTTGGCCTGAACTTTGGCATCGCCGAAGGTGAAACGCTCGAACTCCTTGCAGGAAACACACCAGTCGGCGAAGAAATCCAGCATCACGATTTTGCCGTCGGCCTGCTTCAGACGGCTTTCCAGTTCCGCCACATTTTTCACCCTCTCGAACTTGAGAGACTCCACGCCCGCCGCTTTCGCTTCGGCACGCAGTCCCGACAAGGGCTGCAGCATGTCACGGTTGCCGGAAAGGGCGCCGATCAGCAATGCCACGCCAACAATCAGCGCGACTACCCCCACCCCTTTCCAAAACTTGGCGAAGCCGCTGGCCGGGTGCGGAAGAGGGTCGATAGCGCGCAAGTAGATGGCGGAAACAATCAGCAACCCCGCCCACAACAGCATGTAAACTACCGGGGAGATCACCGGCGAAATCAGCCAGATCGCCATACCCAGCAGCAGCACACCGAAGAAACTCTTCACCGCCTCCATCCAGGCTCCAGCCTTGGGCAACAATGCACCGGCGGAAACTCCTACCAGCAGGAGCGGAGCGCCCATGCCCAGCGCCAGGGAGAACAGCGCCGAGCCACCCAGCACCACATCGCCGGTCTGGCCGATATAGAGCAATGCCCCGGCCAGCGGAGCCGCCACGCAGGGGCCCACAATCACCGCCGAGAGTGCGCCCATGACGAACACCCCGGCCGCACTCCCGCCCTTGACGCGGTTGCTGGCATCGTTGAAGCGGTTCTGGATGAAACTGGGCATCTGCAGCTCATAGAAACCGAACATCGAGAAGGCAAGTGCCACGAAAACAAGGGCAAAACCGCCCAGCACCCAGGGGTTCTGCAGGGCGGAGGAAAACAGGGTGCCGGACATGCCCGCCGCCACGCCGACAGCCGCATAGGTGAGCGCCATGCCAAGCACATAGGCCAGCGACAGGCCGAAAGCGCGGGATTTTGTCAGCGCATGCCCTTGCCCGACAATGATGCCGGAAAGAATCGGGATCATGGGAAACACGCAAGGAGTGAGTGCCAGCAGCAGACCGAAACCGAAGAAACTCACCATGATCAGCCAGAAGCTGCCGCCCTTGAACAAGTCCCCGATACGGGAAGACTCGTTGCCCTGCGCCTCCACCGGTTTGGAGGGTGCGATTATTTCAGCCCCCGCGGCCGCAGCGGACTGCTGCGCAGCTGCAACTGTTGGCAAAGTCAGCGCGACAGTCTTCTGCACTGGCGGATAGCAAATCCCTTTTTCGCTGCACCCCTGATAGACGACGGCCAGATTGATCGCCTGTTCGCCGTTGCCTTCACGCTTCAGCTTGATGGTTGCCTGGAACGATTGATGGTACACCTCGGTACTACCGAAATTGGGGTCAGTCTTGATCTCGCCCTTGGGCATGGCCACCGCGTCGATACTGGCACCGCCGCCCTTCAGTGAGAACTTGATCTTGTCGCGATACAAATAATAGCTTTCGGTGATCGTGAAACTGGCCAGCAGTGTGTCATTATCGATGGCCTTGACTACAAGCTTGAACGCTTGGTCCACCGGCAAAAACTCTTCCTGACCACCGCCCAGCATCTTGAGGAAGGAAGGCTTCTTTTCGGCCTCCGCCTGAGCGCCGGGAAGATCGATTTTTACCAGTTGGGTTTGCGGTGGATAGCACACTCCCATATCCGCACATCCCTGCGAAACCGCCTTCAGGGTGATCCGGGATGCAGAGCCGCGGGTATAGGGCAGACGAATCACCAGATCGTGGCGGTAGGTTTCCACCTTGCCGAAATACTCGTCCTGCTTGACTTTGCCGGCGGGCAGCAGTGGTGTTCCGAGACTGACATCCGAGGGTTCCGCCTGAAATTTGAGTTTTTCCTTGTACAGGTAATACCCATCAGCGATCTGGTAGCGCACTTCGAGGGTCTGGCCATCCAGCGCGCGGCCGGAAACCTTGAATGCCTGCTCGGGCTCGAGCAGATCGCCCTCGCCGGCGCTCACCATCGAGGAACACAACAGAAAAAAAGCCATCAAATAATGCATATTCAACCAATCAAAACAAGCGCCCTTCACGTTCGCCCCCTCTCCCGCTTGCGGGAGAGGGTTGGGGTGAGGGCAGCCCCTTAGGAGGGGTCAGGGTTAATCGTTTCGGCCGCCAGCCATTCAAGATAGGCAGGCAAACCGGCGGTAATTGGGACTGCGATAATTTCAGGAAGTTCGTAAGGGTGACACTGACGTATGGTTTTTTCAACCTTGCCGTAATGCGCCCCCAGTGTTTTAATCAGCAGTGTGATCTCCTGCGCGGTTTCGATTCGGCCTTGCCAGCGATAGACCGACTCGCACGGCGCCAAGATATTGACGCAGGCCGCAAGCCGTTCCTCCACCAACCTCCCGGCCAACCGCTGGGCGACTTCCCGGTCCGGCAAGCTGGTGATCACCAATATTGCTTCCATTTGGAGCCCCATACATGCGTAACTTTCTAATCTTGTTTATTCTACTCGGTTTCCCGGCCCTGGAGATTTATGTCCTGGCCAAACTAGCCGGAACCGTCGGCTGGTGGCTGCTGCCCTGGTTGCTGGCTAGCGCGATAGTCGGCGGCTGGCTGGTGCGGGACGCCGGTACCATGTTGCCGTTGCGTCTGTTCGGCGCCCTGCAGTCGGGTCATTCTCTCAGCTTCTCGCTGTTGATCGGCTTTCGCAACGTGCTGGCAGGGCTCCTGCTGATCTTCCCCGGCATCATCAGCGATTTTCTGGCCCTGATCCTGCTTCTCCTGCCCCACCCCAAGGTAACCATGCCGTCCGCAGCCAACGACGATGTGATCGATGGCGAATGGACGCGGGTCAACGAGCACGACAAGCTGCGCTAGACCGCCCCCAGCCCATCGCGCACGCTCGTGCAAACCAGTCTCACCCTCAAAAAGACCAAGCGCTGTGGTACACTATTCGCTTTGCCAAGCGCAGCGCGATATCGCCGCAGCCCACAATCAGCAATCGTTGTTTCAGCATGGAACAGGTTTATCGAGTCGGCGAACAAAAAAGCCACTTTAATCTAGAGGAAGTACGCATGTCACACAAATTGACGATCATGCCGAGCAAGCATTCGGTGACGGTCATGGAAGGCGAGACTATCCTGGATGCAGCCCTACGCGAGGGCCATACGCTGCCTTACGGCTGCCGCAACGGCGCCTGCGGCGCATGCAAGGGCAAGGTTCTGCAAGGCACCGTCGATTATGGCGACTATCAGGATCATGCCTTGAACGAATCCGAGAAGATCGAGGGACTGGCACTGTTCTGCTGCGCCGAGCCTAAAACCGACGTAGTGATAGAAGCGCATGAAGTGGCCGATACACAGGATATTCCGGTCAAAATCATGCCATGCAAGGTGGAAAAAATCGAGACGCCGGCGGAAGATGTCGCAGTGCTCTACCTCAAGCTTCCAACCAATGAACGCCTGCAATTCCTGGCCGGCCAATATATCGACATCCTGCTCAAGGACGGTGCACGCCGCGCATACTCCCTCGCCAACGCGCCCCACGACGACGATTTTTTGCAGTTGCACATCCGCCGCGTACCGGGGGGCAGTTTCAGCGATCTGGTATTCACGCAAATGCATGAAAAGGCCCTCCTGCGCTTTGAAGGCCCATTGGGCACCTTCTTTTTGCGCGAAGACAGCGACAAGCCGATTCTCCTGCTTGCCAGCGGCACCGGCTTCGCCCCGGTCAAGGCCATGCTCGAGCATGCCTTCCACCACGGCATCAAGCGTCCGATCACCTTCTACTGGGGTGCCCACAACCTGTCCCACCTGTACATGCTGGATCTGCCGAAAAAATGGGAACAGGAACACGCCAATTTCAAGTTTGTTCCGGTACTGTCCGAACCCGCACCGGAAGACCACTGGCAAGGCAGAACCGGCTTCCTGCACGACACAGTGCTGGAGGATTACGCCGATCTGGAAGGCTACCAGGTCTACGCCTGCGGTTCGCCCGTGATGGTGGAAGCGGCTCACCAGGCCTTGACCACACAGCGCAAGCTGCCGAACGAAGATTTTTATTCCGACGCGTTTACTTTCAGCAAACCCAAGGCTTAAGCGCGCATTCCACCCCCAATTCGGCATCTTTGCGATGCAAAACCAGCCAGCAGTTCTGGGCGAAGGCCCGCATTCGACCTCGAAGTGGATACTCAAGGCCAGAGTGTGCCCGAGTGGCGGCTTAACGTGACACGCTTAAGCACATGAAAAACAAGGTCGAGCTCAGTCAAATACGATTACAAAAAAATATTCCTCTGATGCTGTTGCTCATACTTTTTAGCAACCATCTCTTCGCTGGATCCAGCCCTACGCAACAAGCCCAAACCATTGCAGCACAATACAACTCATCTCCTGATGAGGGCATCCGTTTTTCTTGTAAGCCCGGCCAACTTGAAACCATCGAGTCCAAAATGGGAACGTACCTGGACTCCTTGGAAGTCGCTCCTGATTTGGTCGTAAAAAAATGGGATCGAAAGAATGGTGTCGTGGTTTACACGTTGAATACGCATAAAGAAGACTACAACACACTCGATCTCAAAATCAGACCAGAACTACAGATCCGCGACGATATCGTACACCTCCCCACGAAGCACGGAAAAACCAGAAAAATTCATACCGTTTCGAAAAAGGAAATTTTGCTGGCGCTTCTGCAGCATGGGCGACTAACCGAGTTCAAAGATGGGGCGTGCGATATGGAAGCACTGAAGGACTATGTAAGCATCCGCCAAAACACCGTGGCCTGGGCGGAAAACTTAACGTGGGTTTGGCCTGACGGCGGATCTGCGCAATGGAACAAGAAGTATTGGAAGCGCGGCACTCCCATGCCAGGGTTTCCCCTGCACGAAGCCATCAATGATGTTTTCATTAACCAGAACCAGTATGCAATTGGTTGCTACACGGCCACCAAACTCGTAGTGATCCAAGGGGCGCTTGATTATTATCACCGCATCAAGAAAGACCCCGCGCAACTAAAGCTATTGGAAGACAGGCTTTCCATTGATAAAGAACCCTTGGTGGATATCGAACCAGGAAAAATGTGGGCCTTCGAAAAAAACTTCGATCCACAGGAACTCAATCGTCCCGGAAAGCTTTTGAAAATTAAATACGGCGCTGCCCCAAAGAATTTTGTTCCTGGAGACTGGTCTTATTTTTTAAATACGGATCCAATCACCTATGAAAAGACGGGGTATGAAGGTTCCAATGCAATTTACCTGGGGCGAAACAAATTCGACGATTACTATAACGACAATAATCACTCCTATACTTACCAGCAGAAAGTGGATGAAGTGTACCAATGGAGAAATGGCGTTTTCAGCCGGTCTCGTGACTTTGCCAAGATAAAACCGCTTACCCCACAGGACATGATACGCTTAAGCAAAACCCCCGCAAAAGGAGGCATCCAGACAGATCTCAGGGTTTTCCCCTATTATTTCGGGTACGAGGAGTTACCCGTATGGGGCGCCCCCCTGACCACCGAAATAATCCATTAATCAAAGAACCGGGCTCAAACGAGCTTCACGCCGCCGTAGTGGCTTGACATTGAAATTAGCTAACCGAATTTGGATCAGGAATGAGCAATGGATAGCTTAACCCGTAAATACAAAATCAAGGACACCTTCGACGCCGCCTCAGAGGGTTACGACAAGCCTGCGCTACGTTTTTTCATCAATGCGGCGGACCAATTGGCCAACAACATGGCATTTTCCGGCGACGAGCACATTCTGGATGTAGCCTGCGGCACCGGCACGGTGACACTGGCGTGCGCTCATCGGCTAAGCCATGGGCACGTCACGGGTGTCGATTTATCTGAAGGAATGCTGGAAAAAGCCAGAGCCAAGGCATTGGCCCAACATCACGGAAACATCAGCTTTCTCTGCTCCGATCTTGAATCCATGAATTTCGGTGCCGGCAAATTCGATGCCGCGGTCTGCGGCTTCGGCATTTTCTTTCTGCCTGAGATGGAGGCGGCGTTCAAGATCATTGCGAGCCACATCAAACCGGGCGGCACCATCGGCATTTCAAGTTTTACCGGTGCAGTAATGGAACCGCTGTCTCAGAGCTTTATCGACCGCATCCAAACTCATGGAGTTGAGCTTCCCCCATTGTCATGGAAGCGACTGGATGACGCCGCCAAGCACCGTGCCCTTTACGAGGCCGCCGGGATGGAGCGGGTAAACACGCACACCATGCAGGCGGGCTATCACCTTACTGGCTTCGACGACTGGTGGGATATTTTGTGGTACAGCGGTTTCCGCGGCTTGCTCAACCAGCTTTCGGAAGGCGCATTGACAAGCTTCAAGCAGGAACATCGGTCAGAAATTGAAAAATTCGCTACCGAACAAGGCATTTGGCTGAATGTGGAAGTGATCATCAGCGTGGGGCACAAACCAGCATGAAAAAGCCCACCTAGAGAAATCGAAGAGTGTCATACAGTATGATTTTTTGTGTTCGATTATATATGACGATGTCAAAATTTATTGCAGCTCCGACGTCCCATTTCGCCTTCTGGGTTCGGTCCGTCATATCGACAGGATTCCTGATAGTCGGTCTATTTCCGGCTGCAACATTAGCGACTCCCCTCCTGCGCTGCAAAATTGATCAGGGTGGCAGCACCCAGGTGCTGGAGTTTACGCCGGTGAACGACCCCTACACAGTCAAAGCCATCGACATAAACGGGCGGTTTCGCTTCAAGGCTGTGGTGGTGGGCGACGCACGGCAGGTAGAATACATAAAGCTTTATACCTATGATCACCCAAAGCGTCAGCCGGTATTGTTGCACGAAGCCAAATATGCGGCGCCCGTTGTTCAGCCAAACCCATTGCCCGCAGCCTTAACCGGAGTGAACTACGTATACTCCCCCCGCTTGGAGCGGGAGCTACAATACGAATGTGCGCTGCTAGAGGCAGCACCATGAAGCGAACTTATTATTGGGGTCTGGTGGCAGGACTGTGCCTGATTTTTTGTGAGCTTGCCTCGGCAGAAACACCAAAGGCAGAGCCGACTGTGTCGATAGCTTTTGTCGGCGACATCATGCTCGACGAATCGCCGGGCAAGGTCATCAAGAGCGGGCGAGATCCCTTTGCGCCATTTACCGCACTTCTGAATACCGCAGATATTCGTGTGGGCAACCTGGAATGCGTGGTGGCCACCACGGGTACGCCCGAGTCGGAGAAGCCATATACCTTCCGCGCACACCCGCGCACCCTGAAGGTGCTCCAACGCCACTTCGATGCACTTGCCCTGGCGAACAACCATTCTGGCGACTACGGGCCCATCGCCTTTGGCGAAATGCTGGACCTTCTTGATCGGCAAATAATCACTTACTTTGGCGGCGGGCGTAACTTGGCCCAGGCCCATAAGCCCTTGGTGATAGAGCGCAATGGCTTGCGGATTGCACTGCTGGGATACAATGAGTTTTTCCCTCGTAGTTTTGAAGCCGACTTTGACAAGCCCGGCATCGCCTGGAGCGAGGATGAGCAAGTCCAGTTTGATATCCGCACCGCACGCACCCGTTACCACGCTGATCTGGTAATCCCGGTCATGCACTGGGGTTGGGAGCATGAAAGCTTAGCAGGCCCACGCCAGCGACAGTTGGCTCGGCTCATGATTGATGCCGGTGCCGATGTCGTAGTGGGTGGGCACCCCCACGTGACCCAGGATGTGGAGCAGTACCAAGGCAAGCCCATCATCTACAGCCTGGGCAACTTCGTATTTGACGGTTTCAGCGATCAAGCCAGCAACACCGGCTGGCTGCTGCGCCTGGAAGCAGACCGCACGGGTATACGCTCATGGCGTACCTTTGTAGCGCATATAGACCACCAAGGAACCCCCCATCCAGTCCCACAGTCCTTGGGATCATGTTGGGAAAGAGGGCAGGAGAAGGCGACGGCCTGCGTCAAGAACTAGCCCCTGCGCGCCTAGCCGCCATCCCCGACATCGACGTGGAACTTGGACTCAAGAGCGTGCGCGACAATACAGTGAGCCTGGCCCAGCTGTGCGTCAATACGCGCAAAGTCATGGAGCGACATGCGCACCTTGCGCGAGCGTTACGCCACCGGGGATTTCCGCAGCCCGGCTTCTTGCACATACCCTCAAAGGGACTGCCGGCACCCTCGGCACCAGCCAGATTCAGGCTTTGGCAGTCGAGCTGGAAGCGAATATCCGCGAACAGGTTCCCGTCGAAGAAATCGAACGCCTGGCCTCAATGCTTGAAGCCGAGCAGCCCACTCTGACCATAGCCCGGCTCACGGCCTTGCCAAAAGAAACACAAGCCCCACCCAGCGAAGCAGACAGGCAGCAAGTGCGCGAACTGCTGGACCGTCTTGAAATATTTCTGTCCAAGAGCGCTTAAGTCATGAAGGAATCATCCCGCTTCGTAGCGAGGAGAGCAATCTTCCCAGGCCAGTGATTACTCGAACACTTGGCGGTGTGTCTGCTTATGGCAAATAATAATGAAAAACTCAAAATCCGTGCCCAGCCTATTCCCCTGCCGGCAGTCATAGCCACTGACCCTCCGCTTGGCTCTGGATAACCCCCGTCCATTCCCTGAAAATTGCTGACAATGCAGCTGTCAGTGTATGCTTGTTTATGGGCGACGAAAAAAGATCTGTTGAGCGTGATTTGTTAAGCCATGTCGAAGCATTGACTCGGCATAGGGACGTTGTGCCCCTGAACGTCAGCGTCCTGAGCGCACTCAGGGATTTGCTCCATTTCGAGTACATCAGTCTTTTCCAAATTATCAAGCGTGACGATCAAAGCAGGGTTGCGCTTGCTGCCTGGATTCAAGACGGCACGGTACAGTGCAACATTGATTTCCCCTCGAATGCAGAACTCGGATCAATCGGCAGCCATCCGGCTTACCTATCATGTCTTAACTCCCCCCAACCAGCCTTGACTGAAATTCGCGCAGATGACGGGTTGATCGCTTATCTTCCTGTCATATTGGGTAATGAGGTTGCCGCTTTTTTCGAAGTACAAACCAAAGCCCTTTTAACCCCCCATCAAATTGATGTCATTGAAGGGATTGTTGGGGTCTATCGAAACTTTCTCAGCTTGCTGAAAGATAGTCAACACGATGAACTCACCGGCTTGCTGAATCGCAAGACCTTTGACCACGGCATGGCGAATTTGTTGTCTGCGGTAAGCCGCACAAATCCATCAAGCGAAAACGAGCGACGTACCATCAACAGTGATGACTATTGGCTTGCTATAATTGACATTGATTTTTTCAAGCGTATCAACGATCAGTTTGGGCACCTGTATGGCGATGAAGTTCTGATATTGATGGCAGACCTGATGCGTAAGTCATTTCGACAGCAGGACAGGCTATACCGTTTCGGTGGCGAGGAATTTGTAGTGCTAATGCGTCACATAGATTTTGAAAACGTCACCATATCATTGGAGCGCTTTTGCACCACGGTCATCAAACATTCCTTCCCGCAGGTAGGCCGTGTAACGGTTTCTATCGGCTTTGCACCTATAAGGCACTCGCAGTTGGCTTCGGTATCTCTTGGCAATGCAGACGAAGCACTCTATTACGCCAAAGAGCACGGGCGAAACCAAGTACAGTGCTATACAACGCTGATCGAATCCGGCCAACTTACTTCCAAACGGATGCACGGAGAAGTTGAGCTTTTCTAACCCCAAGAATCACGTGTCTTGTATTTGAACCAACTACGCGAAAAGGCGCAACCAATTCAGCTGTATATTTTAGCAACGCTCGTAAATGACAGTGTCGATAACTCTAGTTCGAGATTTTGGATAGTGGTCATTCGGTTGGATCGTTCCGGCCGACATTATAGAAACTCGTCACGGTACGGTTTGGCCGACGGTCCGGCATAGCATTCATGTTCCTGAAGGTCTCCTATCGCGAAAAGACCGGACTTCCGTCAGAGCGACTTCAACACTGCGTCAGTGACTGGAACTGGCACACTTCTGCCTGAACAAGCTGTCAGTCAATCAGCTTTTATTGGGACTACTCTCTGCCAGATAGCGGCCGCTCAAGAAACCCAAATCAACCGGGCGGTCGGTTTAGAGTATTTGGGACGGCCATTTTGAATTACAGCAACTGACAACACTGGAACAGAATACGCACCCAGTCGAATGATCGGTTTCAGTATAAAAAAACATCTGGCAGCAGCTGCTCGGCGGTCCGTAACTGGCATTCAATTTGGCGACGAAACGACCGCAGAATCGGTGGTGTTTTGAATTCGGAGCAGTATAGTAACCTCCGATTGGCGCCGATATCGGCGCCAATCGGCGGAAAAAAGATTGTTGATTAGTTGCGCTGCGGCAGCAGCGCCATGCTCTCACGGTAATGCTTGCCGGCTTCGTCGGCGCGTCCGATTTTCTCCAGCAAGTGCGCCAGCTCCAGGTGCGTCCCGGCATTGGGTTCGATGCTCAGGCTAGCCTCCAGGTAGCTCTGCGCCTTACCCCACAGCTCCTGCTTTGTGCATAGCCGGCCCAACGTCTGCAGCAGCGCGGCATCCTGCGGGTGCTGCTTGAGCCAGTTCTCGGCGCGTTCGATCTGCTTCAGCGTGTCCTTACCCAGGCATTCGCCGTACAACCTGACCACCTCGCTGTCCCACTGAGTTTCCAGGCTATCGGTCAGGATCGCCATTGCGGTTGGGCACTCGCGGAAGACCAGGAAACCTTGCGCCGCAGCCAGCGCGATCTTGCTGTTGGTCTTGTCGGCACTGGGAATTTTCTGCCAGTATTCGCGCAAGTCAGCCAAATTCTGCCGCTTGCGTTTCAGGTTTTCCTGGTGGGCACTGATTTTCTGCTGTGCGGCCTGAATCGGGTCTATCGCTTCACGTCTTTCCAACTGGGCAACCAACACCAACACCTGATCCCAGTTTTTGGCCTGCAACTGGGCCTTCAATTCCAGCCGCAATGCCGCGAGATTTTTGCGTGTCGTGGCCTGCAATTCCTTCAAGGAATGCAGCGCCTGCTGGAAATCGCGCTGATCGAGCAACAGCTCGGCCTGGGTCATCAGCCGTGGCTCCGGCCGATCCCGCCCTACCTGCTCGGCATGAGCCAGATAACCATCTCGTCGGTCGTAAGCCTTCAGTTCATGGGCGGCGTGCGCTGCCAGCAAGGAGTTGGCCAGAGGCGCTTCCTGCGATTCCAGCGCTATGGCGGCAAATTTCTCGGCTTTGGCGTAGCGCCCTTCATAGAAGGATAGCAATGCATCGTCCATCGCCTCGCGCGCCTTGTCGCGCCGCCGTTCCTGGCGGAAGGTGCGCACATAGGCAGGCAGGTTCAAGGTATGCACCGCCAGACGCACCGCTCCATAGCCTGCGGCAAAAACCGCCAGCAGCAGGGTCACAAAAAGGTTGAGAGACAGCTCGATCCGGTACGGGGAATAAACCAGCAGCACGTAACCGGCATTATGTTTGGCAGCCAGCGTCAGCGCCACCGCAGCGGCCAGGATAGCCAGAATCCAGAACAGCGTCTTCACTTGATCCCCGACCTTTCGCGCACCAGTTTATAGTTACGCACCGCATTCAGGCTGGTGGATATATCCGGCATCTCGATGCTTAGCGGGCCGCCGGCAAGCTGCTTGAGAACCCCAAGCGCAGTCTGGGTAGACTTGGCCTTGACGTCAAAATAACGGCGCAGCCAGGCATCGGCCGCTTTCAGGTCGGCTTTGTAGGTGACTTCGTCGTGCCGCAACAGGGCGATGCGCGCCGACAACAAGCGTAGCCGCAGGTTTTCCCGCAGGAAATAGGCTTGCGTCGGGGAGAGCAGCGGCGCATCGGGGTTTTCCATATTCTGGATGCGAACCAGCTGCTTCATGTCCAGCCAGATTTCCCGGCCCAGCTTGGCCAGCGGCTGCTCATCGCCACGCGCTTTCGTCGCCACCCGGTCGGCGGGCAGCTCACTGCCGATCACCAGCGGCAAGTCGTCCACCATGTTGGCCAGACTGTCGAGGCGCAGGCTGTGACCGACCACATCGACCGCCGGCAGCGCCTGAAGGCGTTCGATATCGGTGACAATCGCCTTGCGCAGGCTGATGAACTGCGGTTTGTCGAGCCGTTGCAAGCGACTGTCGGCGGTTTGCAGCGCGATCAATGCGGCCTTGGGATTGCCGGCGAGCTGCAATTGCTGGCTGGCGATCAGCAGAACCTGTTCGATCTCGGCCAGCACCCATTCGTCGCGGTTACGCGACAGCTCTTGGTAAAGGGATTCCAGCGCCACCTGCTGGTTCTGCGATTCAGTCAGCTTCTGCTCCAGCATGCCGAGCTTGACCATCGCCTGGCGAGATTCCTCCTGTGCCCGCGCCGCAACGATCTGGCTTTCCTTGTTGCGGCTGTCGAATTCGGCGAGGCGACGGCCCAGATTCTGCTCGAGAACATTACCGTGCTGCCGGCTGTCCAGCCATTGCCAGCCGATCAGAACCAGCGCCACGACTGCCACCGCCAACCCGAGATTGAAACGGGATGCTCTCGCTAGTGCCGGCCTTGCCTCTGCCGGCACCGGAATTTCCTCTTGCCTGTCCTGTGTATTCTCGCTCATGCCCGCTCTCTCGTCTTTTTCCGCCACTCGACCAACCCCCTCAGCAAGCCCTCATCGCCCGCCGGGGTAACATGAACCTGCTCGACCCCCAACTCGCGCGCCACCTCGGCAATATTTTCATGGAACACAAACACCGGCGTCTTTTTCAGCCATTGTTGCCCAAGTTTGCCCACCAGATCAAACAGATTGCGCATACTTTCACCGCTGGTCACGGTTATTGCGTCTATTTCACCGCGCACCCACTGGTTAAGCAGCTGACCGACATCCCCGCTGACAGGCTTGCCGCGCCGGTAACACTCGACCATGGTCAGTTCGGCGCCACGTCGGGTCAGCTCGTCGCCCAGCAGTTCGCGCCCGCCTTCCCCGCGAAAAATCGCCACCCGCTTGCCGGCCATATCCTGCAATTCGGGCAATGCCAGCAACGCTTCACTGTCGAAACGGCCAGGTGGCACGAGCACATCTTCGCAACCAAAACGTTCCAGCTCTTTCCCGCTGCCCTTGCCCACCGCCGCACAGCGCAAACTTTGTGGCCAGGTTCGTTTTGCCCGAACCTGGTTCATCGCCTTGTTAACCGCGTTGGGGCTGATAAAAATCGCCAGGTCGAACTGTTCCAGCCGGTCGATCACCCCGGATAAGGAGCCCATATCCTGCGCATCGAAAATTTCCAGCGTGGGAAACAGGATCGCCCTGCCGCCAGCGCGCTCGATCAAGTCAGCCAGATTTCCCGCCTGATGCGCCGGCCGGGTCACCACCACGCCAACATTTTCCAGCGGTTTCATCCCCGGGAGCCTGTCGGACTTATAGGGATCAAGGCGAAAATTCGGCTGGACGCGGACAGATTTTGCCGGTTTTGCAGGTCAATAGTTATTCTATTGACCAAAAAAGCGATGAAATATGGCCCGCCCAGACGGATTTGCAGCTGATTCATCATAAGTCCGGCAGGCTCCTAGTGTTCGAGTTCCGCCAGTATCTTGTCCGCACCCATGCCGATCAGGCGCTGGGCCAGTTCCTTGCCGATCTGCTCTGCCTCGCCAGGCTTGCCCGACACTTCCGTGCGCACCACGCGCACGCCATCGACACTGGAAACGAAGCCGCGCAGGCGGAGCACGCCATCGGCAATTTCGGCGAAGCCGCCTAGCGGCACTTGGCAACTTCCCCCCAAGGCACGGCTCATCCCCCGCTCTGCCGTGACGCAGGCAGAGGTGTCTGAATGATTGAGCGGCGCCAGCAAGGCAATCAAATCGTCGCGCCCGGCTCGGCACTCGATGCCGATCGCGCCCTGCCCCACAGCGGGCAGGCTTTGCTCGGTGGGCAGCAGAGAAGTGATGCGCTCACCCAGACCAAGACGCTTCAACCCCGCCGCAGCGAGGATGATCGCGGCGTACTGGCCTTCATCCAGTTTGCGCAAACGGGTTTGCACGTTGCCGCGCAACGACTCGATTTTTAGAGTCGAAAACCGCGCCTGTATCTGGCATTGGCGACGCAAACTGGAAGTGCCGACCACGCTGCCTGGCGGCAGCTCTTCCAGCTTTTTGAACTGGTTGGAAACGAAAGCATCGCGCGGATCCTCGCGTTCGCCGATGGCAGCGAGAACAAATCCTTCCGGCATCACCATCGGCACGTCCTTTAACGAGTGCACCGCGATGTCGGCGCGCCCTTCCTGCATCGCCTGTTCCAGTTCCTTTACGAACAAGCCCTTGCCGCCGATCTTCGACAGGGTCTTGTCGAGAATCTGGTCGCCGGTGGTGGTCATGCCGAGAATTATTATCTCGATTTGCGGATATAATGCCTGTAGCAGTTGCCTGACGTGGTGGGCTTGCCACATTGCCAGTGCGCTTTCGCGCGTTGCAATGGTGATCTGCTTGATACCGGCGTTTGTTTTGTCCGAGTGAGTTTTCAACGAATATCCCAAGGCAAAGATTACATAATGAACGTTAAGCTGGCTAACGGCCTGTTGGTGATTATTTTAACATGGTTCACTGCCGCCGGCGCACACGCCGCGGATAGCGCCGAGGTGCCGATTGCGCACAACCTCGCCACCGATGCCCAGGAAGCAAAAACCAGGGGGGTGCCGATCATGCTGGTATTCGGCAGCCACAACTGCCCCTTTTGTCTGCTACTCAACCGGGATTTCCTGCAACCGATGCGGCGCAACCCGGAATACGAAGCCAAAGTCATGATGCGGCGTATCGACATCTCAGCCAACGTGGCGCTTCGCGGCTTTTCCGGCAAAACCACCACCCACGCCCGTTTCGCCAAGGAACACCGGATCAAGCTGACCCCCACCATCAAGTGGTTTGACCCGGAAGGCCGCGAACTGACTGAACCTCTGATCGGCCTCACCACGCCGGATTACTACGGCGGCTTTCTCGACCAGCGCATCGACGAAGCCCTCGCCAAGATGCGCGGCAGAAATTAGTCAGCTGCGCCCAAATTCCTTGACGACGTGCTGCAGACGCCGGCTGATCGGCAACCTCTCGGCAATCCCGTTCAGCAACACCACCCAGCCGGATTGGACTTCGCCGGAATCATCCTGCGCCTGGCGCTCGAAACCCTCGACATAAGCCCGCGCCACCAGGCAGTTGCGGTGGATGCGCACGAAGCGCTGATCAAACTCCTGCTCCAGGCTGCTTAAGGATTCTTCCACCAGATACTCGCGCTCGGCTGTTCTGACCGTGACATACTTAAGCTCGGCACGCAGGTAGACGATCTTTTCCACCGGAACCAGAACTACCCGGCCACGCTCGTACACGCTCAAATGCACCCTGCCCTGCGGCGCCAGGCCACGCAATGCCTCCACGCTCCCGGCCGCCAGCGCCTTCGCCTTGAGCAGCGCGGCAAGGAGGCGTTCAGCCCGCACCGGCTTGAGCAGGTAATCGATAGCGTTTACCTCGAAAGCCTGGACGGCGTAATGATCGTAAGCAGTGACGAAAATGACGGCGGGCGGCTGGGGCAGGCGCTGCATGTGCTGCGCGGCCTCAATGCCATCCATGCCTGGCATACGGATGTCGAGCAGCACCACGTCCGCCAAATTCTGCGCCAGCAGCTCCAGCGCCTCCCTCCCGTTCGCCGCCTGCCCCACCAGCTCCAGCGGCTGGCTGGCGGCGCAATCCTGCAGCAGCTCCTTGAGCCGGCTGCGGGCCGGCGCTTCGTCATCCACGATCAACACGCGCAGGGCTTCAGGCATTTTTTTCACTCACATAAGGTACGATGATGTGGACCTGGTAGCTGCTGTCGTTCACTTTCGTCATCAGCGTGGCTTCCGCGTCGAAATGCAGCGCCAGTCGCTCGCGGATGTTCGCCAGCGCCATTTTGTTGCCGGAATGGTGGCCTCCCTCCCTGCGATAGGGATTGACCAGCACCAGATGCACCTGGTTGCGGGCGCGGTAAATGTTGATCACGATTTCACCCGGTTCGGTGCAGGGCTCGATCCCGTGATAAACCGCATTCTCCAGCAGGGGCTGAAGCACCAGCGGCGGAATCAGCGCATCACCCGGCATTTTTTCTACGTGCCAGACCACTTTCAGCCGCTCCCCCAGGCGCAGATGCTCCAGTTCCAGATACTGGCGGCACAGCGCCACCTCCTTTTCCAGCGGCGCCAACTGCCGGTTATCGGCCATCAGCACGCGGAACAGGTCGGCCATGTCTTCCAGCGCCCGCTCGGCCTGTTTTGGATCGGAGCGAATCAGGCTGAGCACCGCGTTGATGCTGTTGAACAGGAAATGCGGGCGGATTCGCGCCTGCAACGCCTGCAACCTGGCCTCGCTGATCGCCGGCGAGAAGGCCCGGCTGCGCAGGTGAAAGTAGCCCAACAGCACGGCGCTGACCAGCACGACAAATAGCCAGTGGCGTTCAAGCGCGCCGAGATCGGCATCGAATAAACTCTGGCTGAAGATATGCACCAGCGTACTCAACACCAGCTCCAGCAGCAGCACCGCGGCCACGCCAAAACGATAAGGCAGGCGCGACAGGACGCCGCGGCCCAGGCACAGGGCAAGCAGGGACAGCAGCAGCACCGGCTGCACCAGCGCGGAGAGATTCATCATCTCCCGCCACATTCCATCGTAGGTGGGCGCCTTCAGCATCGCCGCCACCACGCTCATGCCGTCCACGATAAACAGGATGCGCAGCATGATGCCGAGATTGCAGAAGTTCGGCAACGCCACCCCGGCCATGCCGGAGGGAGGTGTCGCAGCCCCTGTGGGAGCAGCAGGATTTTGCTTTATACTTGTCATATTCGAATATTGGTCAAGGCGGCAACGATATGCAACAAAAACCCTCGGCGACGGGCAAGGCCTGGTCGGGCAGATTCAGCGAGCCGGTAGCGGAACTGGTCAAGCGCTATACCGCTTCGGTGGAATTCGACCAGCGCCTGGCGGAATTCGACATCCAGGGCTCGCTCGCCCACGCCTCCATGCTCGAATCCTGCGGCATCATCGCCGCGGACGACCTGGAGGCAATCCGCAAGGGCCTCGCGCAGATCCTGGATGAAATCCGCGCCGGCCAATTCGAATGGCTGCTCGACCTGGAAGACGTCCACCTGAATATCGAAAAACGCCTCACCGCCCTGGTAGGCGAAGCCGGCAAGCGGCTGCACACCGCCCGCTCGCGCAACGACCAGGTCGCCACCGACGTGCGCCTGTGGCTGCGCGCCTCCATCGACGAACTGCTGACCTTGATCAAGGGGCTGCAAATGGCCCTGCTCGATCTGGCGGAACAGCATGCCGATACCGTCATGCCTGGCTTTACTCATTTACAAGTCGCCCAGCCCGTCACTTTCGGCCATCATCTCATGGCTTACTTCGAAATGCTCAAGCGCGATGCGGAGAGAATGCGCGACTGTCGCCGGCGCGTCAACCGTCTGCCGCTCGGCGCGGCTGCACTGGCTGGCACCAGCTACCCGATCGACCGGGAAAAAGTGGCGCTGGAACTGGGCTTCGACGGTGTCTGCGAAAACTCGCTCGATGCCGTTTCCGATCGCGACTTCGCCATCGAATTCACGGCTGCCGCCGCGCTGATCATGACCCATCTGTCGCGCCTGTCGGAAGAGCTGATCCTGTGGATGAACCCACGCGTCGGCTTCATCGACATCGCCGACCGCTTCTGCACCGGCTCCTCGATCATGCCGCAGAAGAAGAACCCGGACGTGCCCGAACTGGTGCGCGGCAAAACCGCCCGCGTCACCGGCCACCTGATGGCGCTGCTGACCCTGATGAAATCCCAGCCGCTGGCCTACAACAAGGACAACCAGGAAGACAAGGAACCGCTGTTCGACACCGTCGACACCCTCACCGCCACCCTGCGCATCTACGCCGACATGATGGGCGGCATCACGGTGGACAAGGAAGCCATGCGCCAGGCGGCATTCCAGGGCTACGCCACCGCCACCGACCTGGCCGACTACCTGGTGAAAAAAGGGCTGCCTTTCCGCGATGCCCACGAAGTCGTCGCCCTCGCCGTGCGCCACGCAGAAGGCAAGCGCTGCGACTTGAGCGAACTTTCCCTGACTGAACTGCTCGAATTCTCACCCTTGATCGCCGACGACGTATTCGCCGTACTCACCCTGGAAGGCTCGCTGAACAGCCGCAACCACATCGGCGGCACCGCTCCGAAACAAGTCAGGTCCGCAATCCAGCGCGGCCGTAAATTTATCGAGACTCTCTAAAATGCAAACACCCCTGCCACAGAAAAAAATCATCCCCATCATCCCCCACAACGAAGGGCCGGAAATTGCCGATGAAACCAGCGCCTGCTCGAGCGCCGAACCCTACGCGCTGATGGTGCTGGGCGACAGCATGCTGCCCGAATTCGAGGAGGGCGAAATCATCATCATCGAACCGGAAGGCCTGGCGCACGACGGCTCCTACGTTGTTGCCTGGCACAAGGATGAATACATCTTCCGCCAGCTGGTGCAACACAGCGACCGCTGGTACCTGAAGCCGCTCAACGACCTGTACCCCACCGATGAAGTGGCGGGGCTGGAAGTAGTCAAGGGCGTAATCACGCAGAAGAAAAAACCGGGCAAGCGGAGCTCGATGAAGTCTTATTAGTTAGGGGTTGTGCGCTTCGCGCAATTGATTGCCGGGGGCCGCCCGGCGGGCTGGTTACTTTATTTGTACGGCCATAAGAAAACCTCCCACATCCACCTCCCCTTCGGGCTTCCCTACGCTGCTCAGTGATGGGCAAGGGAGCTGAGCTCGGTCATGTTTTCCGGCTACCGACGAAAACATGGCGAGACGCCGCATCAAGATTACCAGAATTACCAACCTCGCCACTGTGAATGGTGGCGCACTTCAAAGCGAATCCGCAATGTAATAAAACTGTCACATGGCACAGCTATATTGTCGTCATTCCTGCACACAGTCGACAGGCTGTAAATTCAGCTTAATACTTTGAAAAACAAATTTATTATCCGAAATAAATCGCCCATACGACGCATCTGCAGCCGTGGGTTTACCTTGCTGGAACTCCTCGTGGTCATGGTCATTATCGGATTGCTAGCCGGTTACGTGGGGCCCAAGTACTTCGCCCAAATTGGCAAATCCGAGATAAAAACAGCCAAGGCGCAGATCAATGCGCTCGGCAAAGCTCTGGATCAGTACCGGCTAGACACCGGCCACTACCCATCCACTTCGCAAGGTCTGATAGCACTGGTCGGGCAGCCAACCGGCGAAACAAAATGGGATGGCCCCTACCTGCAAAAAAACACCGTACCGCCAGACCCGTGGGGCAAGTCCTACCTCTACAAGTACCCCGGTGAACATGGCGATTATGACCTGCTGTCGTACGGCCACGACGGACAGCCCGGAGGGACGGGAGAAGCAGCAGATATCACCAACTGGTAGCCGATAATGCGCTACGAAGTTAAAGCCTTGAGGGATGGAGACGTCGTCGCCAAACTGGCACTGGATGCGACGGACTCGCAGGATGCGCGCACCCAGGCCCGTGAGCAGGGTTATGAGGTGCTCTCCGTCCGATCGCTCGGGGGCTGGCACCTCTCGCTGGGAAGCAGGCAAGCCAAATTTCCGCTGCTGCTCTTCAGCCAGGAACTCCTGGCCCTGCTCAATGCCGGCCTCAGCCTGATGGAGGCGATACAAACACTGGCAGTCAAGGAAACCCGTCCCGACGCCCGCAAAGTTCTCGACCAGGTCATTGCCGGACTCTACGAGGGCCGCAACCTGTCCGCCGCTCTGGAGCGATTTCCGGCAGCGTTTCCCGCGCTCTATGTGGCCACGGTAAGAGCCAGCGAACGGTCGAGCGGGTTGCCGGAAGCCTTGTCGCGCTACATCGAATACCAGTCCCAGCTGGACCTGGTGCGCAAGAAACTCATCAGCGCCTCAATTTACCCGGTCCTGCTGATCTCGGTGGGACTACTGGTTACTCTGTTCCTGTTGATCTATGTAGTGCCCAAGTTCAGCAAGATTTACCAGGACGTTGGGACAGACCTGCCTTTCCTGTCGAGGCTGCTGATTCAATGGGGAAACCTGCTCGAAAAGAACGGTCTGTTTCTCGCCATCACCGTCGCCGGAATCGTCGGCGCGGGCGTTTACTGGCTGCGCCGGCCGGCAACGCGGAAATGGATCGTTTCGATATTGTGGCTGATTCCGCAACTGGGAGAACGCATGAAAATTTATCAGCTGGCACGCTTTTACCGGACGCTCGGCATGCTCCTGCGTGCCGGCATCCCGATCGTGACCGCCATGGAAATGGCCGCCGGCCTGCTGCCTCCCGTCCTTCAGGCCCCTCTTGGCGGAGCTGCGTTGAGCATCAGCGAGGGCCGTCCGATTTCCCACGCCATGGAAGCCAACGAACTGACGACGCCGGTGGCGCAACGGATGCTGCTCGTCGGCGAACGCACCGGCAAGATGGGCGAAATGATGGATAACATCGCCGCCTTCTACGACAACGAGATGGCGCGCTGGGTGGAATGGTTCACGCGCCTGTTCGAGCCGCTGCTGATGATCGTCATCGGCCTGATCATCGGCCTGATCGTGATCCTTCTTTACATGCCGATTTTTGAACTTGCGGGGAACATCCAGTGAGCGAACCCTCTCCCCTACCCCTCTCCCACAAGTGGGAGAGGGAAACCATTGCCCTCTCTCCCACCTGTGGGAGAGAGTTGGAGAGAGGGCAAATCAACTTGAAAATCACCCCTACGCTTCTGCGCGAAGCGAGGATCGATGCGGCCCGGACTAACCTGCGCATGGTACAAATCCTGGAAGAAAAAACCGGGCTGACCCCGCCGGAATTCGTTATGGCGTTGGCCCATACGCTGAACTATCCCGTGCTATCCATGGAAGACCTGAATCGCCTCGTTCCGGCGTTTGACATCCTGCCCTTCACGCTGGCGCAGCAAAAAGATTGCATCGCCTTTCGCGACCCGGAAGGAAAGTTGCTGCTTGCGATCGGCGACCCTTACAACCAGACCGTACAGGACTGGATTGAAGAAACCATCCGTGTACCTTTTGCCGGATATCTTGCCCACTATGCCGATCTTGCCGCATGCCTGGCCCAGCAGGAAGAATCGCTGCGGGCGATGGATGGCGTGCTGGGCGAAGAGAACAAGGAAATCGGCAGCCGTATCGGCATCGAAGATCTATCTCTCAAGGCAATCAGCGAAGATACCAGCCCGGTCGTCAAACTGGTGCGCTCGACGCTATACGACGCGCTGAAAATGGGCACCAGCGATATCCATCTGGAAAAGACCCCAACCGGGCTGGCCATCCGGTACCGCATCGACGGGGTGCTGACGACGGTGGGCGAGATCTCCGGAAGCGATCTCGCCGAACAGGTAATTTCCCGCATCAAGGTCATGTCGGAACTGGATATCTCGGAACGGCGGACGCCGCAGGATGGGCGTTTCAAGGTTTCCGCCCAGGGACGGGACGTCGACTGCCGGGTTTCCATCATGCCCAGTATTTTCGGCGAGGATGCGGTGCTGCGGATCCTCGACAAGGAAGCGCTGTCCGACCATATGCGCGGCTTGCGTCTCGACTATATCGGCTTCGATGCCGATTCGCTGACGCGCCTGCGGCGCCTGTGCAACGAACCTTACGGCATGGTCCTGGTGACAGGCCCGACGGGCAGCGGAAAAACCACCACGATCTATGCCGCCATTTCCGAAATCAACCATGGTCTCGACAAAATCATCACCATTGAGGATCCGGTCGAATACCAGCTTCCCGGGGTGCTCCAGATTCCGGTTAATGAAAAGAAAGGCCTCACGTTTGCGCGCGGCCTGCGCTCCATCCTGCGGCATGACCCGGACAAAATCATGGTCGGAGAAATCCGCGACTCGGAAACTGCCCAGATCGCCGTGCAGGCTGCCCTGACCGGGCACCTGGTCTTTACCACCGTTCACGCCAACAACGTATTCGACGTGATCGGCCGTTTCCTCCACATGGAAGTGGACCCTTACAACTTTGTCGCCGCCATGAACGGCATTCTGGCGCAGCGTCTGGTCAGGATGAGTTGTCCCCACTGCGCCGAGCCAGTGCAACCGGACGAGGAATTGCTGGCGCTTTCAGGACTTGCCGATGCGGATCTGACCGCTTACCGCTTCAAGGCTGGCAAGGGTTGCGGTCAATGTCGCGGCACGGGATACAAGGGGCGCAGGGCGATCGGAGAATTGCTCAATCTGAATGACGAAATCCGCGAAATGATCGTTGCCCGCGAGCCCATCCGCCATCTCAAGGAAGCCGCACGCCGCAACGGCACGCGGTTCCTGCGGGATGCGGCGCTGGATCTGGTGGCGACAGGAGCAACCACCTTGCAGGAGATAAACCGTGTCACCTTCGTGGCGTGATCAGATACGCATCAGCCTGAGCCCCTCGCATGTCGCGCTGATGCGCTTCTGCAAAGGCATGAAACCGCGACTCACGGCAAAAACCGTGGCGGCATGCCCGGCCGGCGCCGGCGATGCGCCCTGGAGCGGCGCGCTGACGGCACTGGACGGCCTGCTCATCAAGCCGGAGTGGCAGCGGGCCGACGCCAGCGTGGTGGTTTCCAACAGCTTCGCCCGCTTTCAGTTGCTGCCCTGGAACGAGCACATCGCCGGCGAAGAAGAGCAGCGGTCGTTCGCACGCCACAAGCTGGCCGCGGTATACGGTGACAGCAGTGAATGGGAAATACGCATTGCCGAAGGAAATGCCGGCACGGAAAACCTGGCGTGCGGCATGCACGTCAAGCTGCTGGGGTCGATCACGGCCTGCTGCAGCAAGCATGGCGTCCGGCTTCGCTCGCTACAGCCCTATCTGATGGCCGCCTACAACCGTGTCCGTCCAGAACTGGCGCAAGGGAGTATCTGGTTCGCCGTGACTGAACCGGAGCGCGTCTGCATCATGCGCCTGGAGAACGGCGCATGGCGAAGCATCCACTGCCGCTCGCTCGCTACGGACAACCCTCTCTCCGCGCTAGTGACCGTGATCGAACGCGAGCAGCAACTGGCCGGATTGGACGGGCAAACGGACACGACAGTCCTGTACGCACCCGGCGTTACACCTGCCAGCCTGGCCTCCATCACTCACAAAAAATTCAAACTGGTTGGATTTTCTTCGGGATCCAGCCTCGATTTGCGCACCGATGCCCCATTCGCCATGGCCGCGAGCACTTGAGCATGGCAGCACCGATACTAACACTGGACTTCAAACGCGATCCGTTCCTGCGCCGAAGCATGGGCGCCTTGCTGCTGCTGGGCGGAGCTTGTGCCGGGGTAGCCGTGACCCTGGCCTTCGCCGAAGCGGACCAGGCACTGCTCCAGGTCAAGCAAGAAACGGCGGAACTGCGCCAGGAATCCGCGCCCCGGACAGAACAGAAAAGCACCATGGACGCGACCCAGCTCGCCGCGGAAATAAAGCACGCCAATGACATCATCCGACAGCTCAATCTGCCATGGGACAAGCTTTTTATGGCTCTGGAATCTACCTCAAACAACCAGGTCGCGCTGCTTGGCATTCAGCCGGACGCCCGCAAGCAGCTGATCCACATCAGCGGAGAAGCGAAAAGCCTGGAAACCATGCTGGATTACCTTGCCCAACTGCGGGGCCAGGAAACATTCGCGCAAATTGCGCTCAGCAGCCATGAAATAAAAACTCAGGACCCCGACAAGCCAGTCCGCTTCAGCCTGTCAGCCAAGTGGGCAACAGCACGATGAGCACCGCCGCTATTGCTGCAAAGCATTTCCTGCGCCGTGCAGGATGGGCCGGCATACTCGGTCTCGCCATTTTGCTGGGCAGCCCGATTTTTTACGCCACTACAGTGTTGCCGATGCAGGAACAGCTCGCATCGCTCAAAGTAGCGCAGTTGCAGCTGCGTCGGGATATCGTAAAAAACCAACGAGGAGAAGGCAAGCCTGCGCCTACGGGGGAAATGCAGCTCAAGGCATTTTATGGGCAGCTCCCCTCGTTGAACCGTAGCGACGAATGTCTGGCGAAAATCTATGCGGCGGCAGAACGCCAGCACATCGTTCTCGAAACCGGCGCCTACCGGCTGGCAGGCGCAGAAACCGGCAATATCCAGCGCTTCCAGATCACCCTGCCGATCAAAGGAAGCCACGTACAGATCCGCCATTTCCTGTCCGAAATATTGACTGAGGTTCCCGCCTTGTCGCTGGACGATGTCAACTTCAAGCGCGAGACGATTGATCTGACGTTGGTCAACGCAGTGATCAAGATGACGCTTTACCTGGGCGGTCCGGCATGAACTGGTCGCAAAAAAAGCGCTGGTCACTGCTGCTTGGCCTGCTTGCCGTCAGCGTGGCATCCGCGTTCTGGGCGCCAGATGAGAGCGTGGAAGCCGAACAAACCGTGCCGGTAAAAAAATCGGCTCAGGAAAGAGGTCGCGAAAAACGAACCTCCATCGATGCACCCGAATTACAGCTGGACACGTTGAAGCGGACCAACTCGCCGGAAGAAGCGACCGACATTTTCCCGGGCAAGTCCTGGCATGTTCCCCCGCCACCGCCCAAACCGGTGCCCCCTCCGCCGCCGGCCCCGCCGCCGATTCCCTTCGTCTATTTGGGAAAAATGATCGAGGACGGCAAACCGACGGTCTTCATGAGCAGGCAGGAGCGCAACCTGGTTGTCAGGGAAGGCGACGTAATCGAAGGAACCTACCGCGTGGAGAGCATCCTCCCCCCCGTGATGACACTGACTTATCTGCCGCTGAATATGAAACAAACATTCCCGATTGGAGCATTTAATTGAAACACCGGACCTGGATCTGGCGCCTGGCGCTGCTGCTTATGATTTTCTCCCTTACGGGATGCGCCGGGGAACGCGCCTTTCGCGAAGGCAAATCGCTGCTGGCGGAAGGCCGAACCGAGGAAGGGCTGGCGCAACTGGAAACCGCCGTCAAAGAAGAGCCGAACAGCGTCGAATTCCGCACCCAACTCTACCGGCAGCGCCAGCTTCACATCCAGAAACTGCTGACCCAGGGAGACAATGCGCGGAACTCCGGTCATTTTGTCGAGGCGGAGTCATGGTATCTTCAGGCGCTTAAATTCGAGGATGGCAACACCCGCGCCACCAACGGCTTGCAGGCCATCGAAGGCGGCCGCCGTCGCGCCGCCATGCTGACCAAAGCGGAAAACCTGTTTAAGGCGGGCGACATGGCCGGCGCCGAAAAACTGGCGAGCGGCATACTCGGAGAAGACCCTGCCAACCCTGGTGCACGGGAAATCAAGCGGAAAATTGACGAGAAAACCTGGCAGAACAGCAACCCCTCCTCGGGGCTGAGTTCCAGTTTCAAAAAACCGATCACCATCGAGTTCCGGGATGTCAATCTGAAAACCATTTTCGAAGTTATTTCCCGCACTGCGGCCATCAACTTTGTTTTCGACAAGGACGTGAAGCCTGATCTGAAGGCCACCATTATGGTCCGCAACTCCTCTGTCGAAGATGTCATCAATATGCTGCTCGTCACCAACCAGCTGCAGAAAAGCGTGCTCAACGACAACACCATACTGATTTACCCGCACACGCCCGCCAAGGTCAAAGATTACCAGGAGCTCGTCGTTAAGAGCTTCTACCTGACGAACGCGGACCCGAAACAGGTGATGAGCGAAATCAAGACGGTGCTGAAAACGCGCGACATATCCATCGACGAAAATCTCAACCTGCTGGTGATGCGGGACACGCCCAATGTCATCCGTCTGGCCGAGAAACTGGTTGCACTGCACGACCGGGCCGAACCCGAGGTCGTCCTCGAAGTGGAAGTACTGGAAGTGAAACGCTCCAAGCTGACCGAACTGGGGATGCAATGGCCCAACAAATTCACCGTCGTGGCGCCGCCACTAACCTCCACCACGGCAACAGCCTTCGGCAACATCACGAATTCCACGCTTAACGGGGGTCAGCTTACCGTCGACAACCTGCGCCACCTGAACGGCAGCCAGATCGGCATCCCGAATCCCGTCCTGAACCTGCGCGGCGAGGATAGCGACACCAACCTGCTCGCCAACCCGAGAATCCGCGTGCGCAATCGCGAAAAAGCAAAAATCCACATCGGCGACCGGGTTCCGGTCATCACCACCACCGCCACCGCCAACGTGGGCGTGGCGGAATCCGTCACTTATCTGGACGTCGGCCTCAAGCTCGAGGTCGAGCCCAGGATTTACCTCGACAACGACGTGGCGATGAAGGTCAACCTCGAAGTCAGCAACATCGTGCAGCAAATCAAGAGCAGCACCGGGACGCTGACCTACCAGCTCGGCACCCGCAATGCCTCCACCACGTTGCGCCTTAAGGACGGCGAAACTCAGGCGCTAGCAGGGCTCATCAATGACGAAGACCGGGCCAGCGCAAACAAGATCCCCGGACTCGGCGACATCCCTGTTCTTGGCCACCTGTTCTCGAGCCGTCTGAACAGTGGCAGCAAAACGGAGATCGTCCTGCTGATCACGCCACGCATCGTCAAAAATCTGATCCAGCCCGATGCCGCGGCCATGGAGTTCGCCTCCGGCACCGAAACCTTTGTCGGTGCGCCACTCCTGGCCATCAAACCGGTGGATGCCTTTTCCGTATCACCGGCGCAGCTGCCTGCTGCTCAGCCGCAGTTGATTCAGCGTAGCGAGACCGCCCCAGTGCCGCAGGGTATATCCGCACCACCGGCGCTTGAACCCCAGCCTTCCAGCACAGCCATTCCGCCGAGTGAAACCGCCAGCCCGGCAGCGGAACTAATGCCCGGGCCAGCAGCGGAGGGAAAGTTCAGGGAAGATTGAGATGGCTCGCCACAACCGCAGAGTTCAGTCCAGAGCATCGGCATCCGGCTTTACGCTGATCGAACTGGTGGTCACCGTCGCCATCGTCGCTGTGCTCGCTTCCGGCATCATGCCCATGATCGAAGTGACCGTGCAACGCAACAAGGAGCAGGAGCTCAGAGTGGCGCTGATACAAATTCGTAATGCGATAGACGCATACAAGAAAGCCGGTATCGCTGAGTCCACCGTCGGTGCTTCCGGTTACCCCAAAACGTTAGAGTTATTAGCGAGTGGCGTGGAGGATATAAAAAGTCCGACCAAGGCAAAAATTTTCTTCCTGCGCCGCATACCACGCGATCCGATGTCTACCGACCCCAGCATCCCCGCAGCGGAAACCTGGGGCAAGCGCAGCTATGCCAGCAGTGCAGAAAATCCCCAGGAGGGCAACGACGTGTTCGACATCTATTCCTTGAGCACAGAAAGAGGACTCAATGGCATTCCCTACAAAGACTGGTAAAATCCATTTCTCCCGGGACCGCGGCGGATTCACGCTCATCGAATTGCTGGTAGTCATGGCGATTATCGCCACCCTGCTGTCCATCGCAACGCCCCGCTACTTCCATAGCATCGAAAAGTCCAAGGAAGTCGTGCTCCGGCAAAATCTTAATACGATGCGCGACGCACTCGACAAATACTATGGTGACACAGGAAAATACCCGGCAACGCTGGACGATCTGGTCACCAAAAAATATATCCGCTCCATTCCCGAAGATCCCGTAGCCGGCAGCACCGCCAGCTGGCTAACCATTGCGCCAGACAACTCCACCAAAGGCGGTGTCTACGACGTTAAAAGCGGCGCACTTGGCAACGCTCGAAATGGCACGCCTTACAGCGAATGGTGAACAGAATAAAAAACCGCATTCAAGTCGCAGCACCAGAGGGCAACTTATTCTCAATACAGGTAAAATCTCAGCCATGGAATACGAAGTAGTCGACACGCAAGTTTCACCCACCGGCCGGCTAGAGGTACTATCCAGAACGGAAGCGGCCAAGTTGCTCGACGAGGGCCATGGAAGCTTGCACGAGCTTTATCGCAATTGCTCGCTGGCAGTGCTCAATTGCGGCAATGAACTCGATGATGCCAAAGAACTGCTGGAGCGCTATCGCGCCTTCGATATCCGCATCATCCAGCGCCAGCGCGGCATCAAGCTCGACATCAAGGGGGCGCCAGCCAGCGCCTTCGTGGAAGGCAAGATGATCACGGGCATCCGGGAGCACCTATTCGCCGTCCTGCGCGATGTCATCTATGTCAGCGAAGAGATTCGCGGCAACCCGCGATTTGCCCTCAACACTTCAGACGGCGTTACCGATACGGTGTTCCACATTCTGCGCAATGCCTGTGTCCTGCAGCCGATGATCGATCCCAATATAGTGGTTTGCTGGGGCGGGCATTCTATCGGCCGCGAGGAATATGATTACAGCAAGCTGATCGGTTACCAGCTGGGCCTGCGCGGCCTCGATATCTGCACCGGCTGCGGCCCGGGAGCCATGAAGGGACCGATGAAAGGTGCCGCCATCGCCCATGCCAAGCAGCGCATCAGGAACGGGCGCTACATCGGCTTCACCGAGCCGGGGATCATCGCCGCCGAGTCGCCGAATCCAATCGTCAATGAGCTGGTGATTTTCCCCGACGTCGAGAAGCGCCTGGAAGCGTTCGTTCGTGCCGGACATGGCTTCATCGTCTTTCCTGGCGGCGTCGGCACGGCGGAGGAAATCCTTTATGTCCTCGGCGTACTGCTTCATCCGAGCAATGCCGAGCAGCCCTTTCCTCTCATCTTTACTGGACCTAAGAGTGCAGAGGACTACTTTCGGCAGATCGACCAGTTCGTCGGTGCAACCCTCGGCGCCGAAGCCCAACGGCGCTACCAGATCATCATCGACGATCCGGTGCAGGTGGCGCGGGAAATCCAGGCCGGCATCAAGCTGGTTCGCAACTTCCGCAAACAACAGCGGGATGCCTACTACTTCAACTCCCTGCTCAGGATCGAGCACGATTTGCAGCGCCCCTTCCATCCCAGCCACGAGAACATGCGCAGGCTAAAGTTGCAGAAAAATCAGCCGAAGCACACCCTTGCTGCCAACCTGCGGCGCGCATTTTCGGGTGTTGTTGCCGGCAATGTCAAGGACGAGGGCATCCGTGAGATTGAAAAACACGGCAGCTTTGAGATCCACGGTGACTCGACAATCATGGGGCCGATGGATGCCCTGATGTCATCTTTCGTTGCCCAGAAGCGTATGAAGATATCGAGTAAGAAATACAACCCCTGTTACCGCATTGTTGCCGAGACCGTCGTCTAGAACTCGCGCAATTTGCGCTCAGCACCGCGGCGAGGGGACAAAGTCCCAGACCGGGAAAGCGATAATTTTGGAGCTCTGGCCTGTGACCACTCGTGGCACTAGTGACAGCTGACCCATTGCTCCGCAAAGCGGCAATCAGGAAGCTGTCGGCATTTCCCGGCGACTGCGCTTTAGCTTAGGCCCAGGCTGCTAATGACGGGATGTATGTGGGCGTCTATGCCAAGAGTCTGCATAAGCGGGAATTCAGAATAGCGGGGATTTTCTTTTAACCATTGCATCAGTTCCGTGGCAGGAATGGGTTTAGAAAAGAAATACCCTTGAACTTTGTCACATCTGCAATCCGTGACCACCCCCAGTTCTATCTCGGTTTCAACCCCCTCTGCCACGACTTCCATCGACATGCTCTTCCCCAATGCAGAGATCGCCCTGACAATCGATTCGCTTGAACTGGAATTTTCAATCATGCGCACAAACGATTGGTCTATTTTCAACCGATCAATGGGATATTGACGCAAATAGCTAAGACTCGAAAAACCGGTGCCAAAGTCGTCCAGCGCCAGTGATATACCCATGGCCTTGAGTTCGTTTAACGTTTCTAACGCATGCCTGCCGTGGTGCATCATGATACTTTCCGTGAGTTCAATCTCAAGGAAGGCCGTATTCATGCCAGTTTCTTCGATGACGCGCCTAACCCCGGCACAGAAGCCAAGTTCCTGAAATTGACGCGTGGATACATTCACCGATATCTTCAATGGCGGACATCCGCTTTCAACCCATACCGTGAACTGCTGGCACGCAGCCCGAAGGACCCAGTATCCCAGGTCAACGATGAGGTGGCTTTGTTCGGCGATTGGAATGAAGTGTGCTGGAGAAAGCAAGCCGCGCTCTGGATGATGCCATCGGACCAACGCTTCCACACCATTGACGTGTCCAGTGTTCAGATCGACTAGAGGCTGATAATGCAGGACAAGTTCATCTCTGGCTATTCCATTTCTCAGTTCTGTTTCTATCGACAAGCTATCCAGCGCCTCCGAGGCCAGACCTGGAACAAAGTATTTGAACCCATTGCGTCCGTTTGCCTTGACCCCATACATGGCTGCGTCGGCTTTGTTCAGCAAGCCTGAAACTGCAAAATCGTCTTGAGGAAATATCGCGATGCCTATGCTGACTGTCACGAAAAACTCGCGTTCCGCAATAACGAATGGATTCTTCATGGATTCGATGATCCTGCTGGCAATCGTCTCAGAATCCAATCTACTGGGTATTCGTTCCATGATGATCCCAAACTCGTCACCCCCGAGCCTGGCTACCGTATCGCAATCTCTGGCGCACTGTTGGAGTCGATCGGCAACTGCCTTAAGCAAGTGATCGCCTGCCGCGTGACCCAGGCTGTCGTTGATTAACTTGAACCGGTCCACATCGATGAACATGACGGCCACCAGCAGAGCGGTTCGCTTGACATCCCGGCAAGCCTGGTTGACCCGGTCGAGGAAAAGCCGCCGATTGGGCAAGCCAGTAAGCGCATCGTGGTGCGCCAGGGCATACAGTTCGGCTTGGCGACGTTGGGTAATCTCATTAAGAAGATCGTGCCCGTTCACGACACCCGCGTACTCGCCGTCGTTTGAGACAATCACGCCGCTGACCATGTGTTCCATGCCAGCATCGATAATGATCTGGGCTACGTCGTCGACCGTGGTCAAGAAGCCAACGACGATGGGATTCATGTTGACCACCGGTGCAAGCATCGTGCCGACTGTTTTCTTGCTATGGATCTCGCGCGTAAAAGGCTTTCCGAAGAACTCAACAAAATGATGTCGCTCAATCAAGCCGACCGGTCTATTGTCTTGATCAATTACTGGAACAGCAAACAGATTCTTGTCTTCGAAAAAGCGATCGAGCGCGGTCATGCAACTGTCACTGTCCCTGACCGGCTTAATGAAGGCCGACAGCTTATTGATTTTAGACTCTGTGAACGCTTCTGAAGCATCTTGATACAGAATTCTTTTCATTGGAATGAGATTCCTAGCCGGGCTGGGCGCGTAAAATCTTGTAGAGGCTCAAAACGTACCGAGCCGATAACTGAAGTCAAAGACAATCCAAGTCAGTTTGTACCTTGCCTTCTTGGGTACGGAGATCGATCAACTCGCAGCGTAGCCACTTCTTTCCCTCATCACGTGCGGCAATGACCGAATTAACAATATCAATAGACACGTCTGACTCATCATCGAATGCGAATCCATGCCGCAAATAAAGCGACCCGTCCTCCTTGGACCACTTGCGATTGACGATCATCGTCAGGAACGGATCCTCGCCGGAGGACCGGCTATTGAAGACCATTATTCTGTAGATATTGCCTTCGAGAAATGTGTCTCTGCTCGAAATTATCTGCACACCGGCGATGCTGATGTCGACCAAAAGCACGAGCATGGCATCAGCGCTGGTACGTCGAAAGATCCATACCGGTTGCAGGCCATTTTCGTCTTTGGTGTTGAAAAACTGAACGCGCTCTGATTTTCGCTTATCCATTATTCGACGTTTAATTAGCTGACTTTCAACACCCTACCCGCTCAATGTGAAAGTTTTGTGAAATTGTTGGCCAGCTGTTGATTACGATATCCATCCGAAAGATGGTTGTTTATCAGAGCCCGGATTGATCTAGGATCCCAGATTATTTTCTTGTCACAATTAGTTAACATAAGGCTGCTACAGTCACCTTCAGAAACTATCCGTTTCATTTTCAAATTGGCGCACTTCAAGTACTGAACACAATACGTTGCCAGTCCCCAGAA
>NZ_DF967540.1 GCF_000971475.1 Sulfuricella sp. T08 | reverse complement strand
ACGCTGCGGGCGTTTCTCGTCAGACCGCGCCATCCGCGAATATAACGCGGACATCTGGCGCGCGACGTCATTGCCAGTGGAAATGTCCAAGGCCGTCGGGTAGTCGTGGCCATATTTCCGTTTCTGCTGAAGCGGACCTTAAGATTCAGGGGGTGATCTGCGACAGGCGACCCTTAAGTGACTCCCATTCAGTGAATCGAATAAGGAGCAAAAGTAGCGTTTAATTCTATGCAGCCACACATGATTTGTTAACGCCCCCAACCAAGGGATCAAAATTCAGGGGTGACTCACAGAATTCATTCCAATCAGTTTCTACCTGCCGGGCGTAACCCTCTGCATATTCCAGCAACGGGCTGCGCCAATCGCTATTGGAGGCAAATGAAATCCATTCGTCAGCAACCGCCGAACCCTGTCGGCCGCCGCTACGTAGATGCCCCCAGGCCACTACCTTGCCCATGGATTTCATCACATTTTCCAGTCGGCGCAGCTTGCCGTTCCACATTTCAAGCTGGAGGCGGTCCGAGTCTGGCAGAAGTTCGCGCATCACGTATGAACGCTTGCCAATCTGCACGGCATTGAGAAAAGCGGGCGAAATCGCCTGCACCCGGCGCTGAATACTGACCACACGTTCCGCTTCTGTTCCCCATTCAGGTTGAGGTAGTGTCAAATAAGGTGCCAGCGCGGAACCGGGTTCGTGCTTCAGGTCGAGCAGGTAATTTCCTGACGGGGAGCCTGCGCCCTCGACCAGAATGACATAACGTTCCGTACCCAGACTGCCAGTACCGGCGATACGGCGAGCCACATCAAGCACTTTGAAAAACTTCGGATCAGGCTGAAGTGCGGCGAACTTCGCCATGAACAAGACGACCTTTTTGTAGTCCGCATCCGATGCCGGCAAGGCCCGTTTGCCGTCCAGACGCAGCATGCGCTTGCCTCCCTTGAGCTTGGTGCGGCTGTCGAGAAATTCCGGCCGGGTACGTTTCCCGAGGCCGGAAAGCAGGCTCTTGACCATTCCTTCCGCCGTGGCGCGCTCCAGCCAGCGCGCCTTGCCGTCTTGCAACGCCGCTGTGTAGCAGTCGAGAAAACAGTGGACCAAGGCAATCGCCTCGGAGTGATTCACCCCTAGAGTTTTTGCCGCCACCAGCACACTGGTGAGAAAACGCGCCAGTTCCCAAGTGGCGGGAGCAAGCGCGGCTTCATCGAAATCGTTAAGATCGAAATAGGTTAGTCGGTTGTCGCCCTTGAAGCTGCCAAAGTTTTCCAGATGCAGATCACCGCAAATCCAGGCGGGAGGGGCGTCATTGAGCGGCGAATCAGCAGGCCAGTCCTGATAGAACAGGTGGCAAGTGCCGCGCAGAAAAGCAAAGGCGTCGGCTCGCATCGCACGGTATTTCAGCACCAACCGCTCGGGATCACGCCTCTGGTTGAAGATGAGGATGCTTTCAATAGCATTGCGTCGCTTGGACATGGAATTCCTGGATCTTTATGAAGATGAATATGTATCGAAGCTCAAAGTAACGGGCATGCCGTAAAAAATCAATGCCCTGAGCTGTTTTGCGCGAAAGAGCGGGGAACGCGATCAGTGACTTGGTTCTGCAAGTCACGAAAAACATTTAAACATCTATCCGCTGTCGCGGCATGCCGGGAAAAATCTCGGCCAATGCTGATTCCTTGAAACCATAATTTTGCCGCATGCATCCCGCCAGCAGCGTTCGCCAGTCGGCGAGGACGGGGAGGTCGCGATTTTCGTTGAGCGCCCGGTCTGACAATCCCCTGAAATCCCCGATCATCCGGCCGCCGGCAATGGCGCCACCGGCGAGCAGAAATAATCCGCCGTGCCCGTGGTCTGTTCCTCGGGTCCCGTTTTCTCGCACCGTCCGGCCGAATTCGCTCATGACCGCCACCTGAGTTCGCCGCCATTCGTCCGCCCCGAGTGCTACCTTGAGTGCGAGGAGACCATCAGCCAAGGGTTCAAGGGCACGGGAGAGAATTCCTTCTTCTCCTGCATGGGTGTCCCATCCACCAATCTCCATGAAAGCCAAGGAGAGTCGAGGGTTGCCGCGGAGAATACGCCCCATATGGGAGGCCACCTTGGAGAAGCCGTTTGCCGGCGCCGCGCCGCGGGACGCACCTTCCTCCATGCCCATGGCCGCTTCGATCTCATTTTCCGTGGCGATGGCCTGATCGAGGGCTTCCCCCGTCCGCGCCCCCCGATGGGCCAACCGGACTGCGTCGAGAATTCGACCGGAAGGTATCTTTAGTCCGCTTCCCGACAAAGGGGCAATCTCCACCGCTACGTCGCCGCCCTGGAAGCTGAGAGGTACTTCCCGAGTGAAGCTGATGGCTCCGCTACTGCTCCCGAGTGCCTTGGCGGCACGGGCCATGAATCCCGAGTCGCCGTGGGTGGTACCGGTTCCCAGTTCGAACAGGTCTTGCGCCTGGAAGTGGCTGCGGCTGGCATCGGTCGTGCCGGCACAGGGTGCGAAAGCCAGTTCGCCGGCCTCAAAGAGGCTGGCAAGCCCTTTGCAAGACGGGTGGGCGGCAAACCCGGTATGGCCAAGCCGGATGCCCTGCTTGATGACTGTTTGCGACAGGGTGGGCCTGATTTCCCCCAGTCGCACATCATCGACCGGTGACAGCGCGAACAGGCCGTCCATTCCACCGCGCAGAAAGACGACCACCAGCCGGCCGTTTCCAGAATGGGCCGTCTCGTAACCGTATGCCTGAAGGGCGGGGAAGGCCAGGATGCCTGCGCCCCATCGAAGAAACTGCCGTCGACTGATCATCTCATTGTCCCTAGCGTCGCATGAATTCCGGGCTGGCAAGCAGCAGCCCGACACGTTCGCGCTCAGAAAGACTCTTGGCCGCTGCCTCGGTAGTAGCGGAAAGCGGGCCAACGGCGTGTTTGACCGTGGACGAATCAACCCGGCATGCCGTTCCACGCATCAGCCGGCCTTTACCCATATCGGCCATAGCTTTGAGTCGGACCGACGCGCCTTCATCCCCTTGAGCAAACGGTACCTTTTCCGCTGCCACTTCCATGGACAGACGGACACGCTTGGCCATGGCAGCTGGCGACAGCCAGGCAGATTCCTGGGTGGGATAGCCGTCGGGGGTAGTGTGCACCAAGGGGGCCTGCCCCATGTCCATGGTTGTGGCGGCGAGAATCAAGCCGTTGTTGATCGGCGCATCTCCGCATGCGGCCCGGGCTATGGAGAGAACGTAGTCGACCGGCTCCTTGAATTTGGTTGGTTTCTCTAAGGAAACGGCAAAGGCATCAGACTTGAGCAGCGGCAGCAAGGTGGCAGAAATCTTTCCGTTGGAGCGCCGGAAGCCTTCGGTCATTGCATCAACGACCTGCGGCGGCGGATCGTCGCTGAGGAAGCGGCGGGCCAGTTTCAACGCTATTCGCTTGGCCGTTGTCGGATGGATCGCTATCAGGTGGAGTGCGCGGTCGATTTCGGGGAGACCTTGTCCAGCGGGAAAACGGGTGCCGAGAAAGATTTTTTCGCCGAAATCGTGGCGGCGCGGGTCGAACAGGAATAGCCCCATCCGGGTCGCTCCGGCCTTTTCAAGGGCTTGATCCCGCATCCGGGTGGAATAGATGCCGGCGCCGGTAAGGATACGTGCCAGTTCCTGCACGTCCTTCTGAGTGTAACCGGCATCCACGCCGAGGGTATGGAGTTCCAGAACTTCCCGTGCGAGGTTTTCGTTGATGCCGAGCGTCTTGCCGCGTTCCTGGGCTATTTGGGCCGCAATGGAGGTCTCCGCCGTAGATTGGGCATTGTCCAGATAAACCTGCATGGCGGGGTGATAGAAGCTGGCCCGAAGCAAGGCTTCGAATGAATCGTCTCGCATTGCCTCTTCGATCGCCCGGACGTAATCCCATGCCAGCAATTTATCCAGACTCTTGGGAGCGTAGATGGAAAAATGGTTGAGCCAGAAGGACAGGAGAACTTCATGACCCGGATTGTCGGAATTGGCCATGGTCAGGAGCCGTGCCTGGATCGCCGAGCTGACGTAGGCCCCTTCTTCTCTCTGAAGTGCCTTGCGGGCTTCCGGGTCTAGCCCTTCATCTCGCGCTGTCCCGCCCGGTCCCAGGCGGTGCCAGACCTCATCCAATGGTTGAGAGATGGGCAGTGAGCGGATTTCCTCCATCACCGGTGGAGGTAGAACAGAATCTTTTTGAACCGCCCGCAAAAGATACTGCCGGGGAGACAGGTTCATTGTCGCGGCCAAGGCCGCGGGAGTCGAGCTATATCCGAAGCGGGTCAACATGGCTCGTGCGGTATGCTCGTCCATGCCTCCGTCAAGGTTAAGCCCGGCGGCTAAGCAAGCGGTTGACCAACTGACCGCCAGGGTCAGCAGGAAAGCATTAATGGGGGAAGCACGCATTGTGTTCAAAAGAGCCGGAGAGCCGGATACAGGTATGAAGACCTGCACCCAGGCGGACCCGCTGCTTACTTGCCGATCTGGCGACTGACCTGGTTTTCCTGCTGGTTAAGAGTTCTCTGCTCTTGCTTGGTGATGTGTCCGCCGTTTTGCGCAGCCATGTCACGCTCCTCCTGGCGAATCTGGCGATCTTCCTTGTGCAGCTTCGCTGCCTGCTGTTTCGTGATCTCGCCTTCTTTTACTTCCTTGTTGATGCGACGATCCTGATTCTCGAGCCGTTTGTTTACCTCTTGGCGGCGGGGATGGTCTTTGGCCCAATCGGATTCAGCAAGAGCACTACTTGCTATTCCCGCAGCGAAAGTACTCAGCAGCGCGACAACCAGTGCTTTGCTAACATTCTTATTCTTCAACATGATTTTTCCTTGGCTCATGAAATATCGGGTGGTCTAGGACAGCACTTTGCTGCACATGCTGTTTTTAACGATTGACTGTTAATTTCGCTTACAAGAAATGTGTAACAATTTGTGACAGTTTTAAACAGACTCTAGCCAATAGGACCGGTAGACTTGTCCGGGTCGACAAACAGGAATGGTCAAAGCACCACTTGCGTCTTCATCTCGACCACCCTGTTAGGCGGTATCTTGAAGAAGCTAGCTGCGCTGCCAGCGTTGTGGAACATGGCGATAAACAGCTGCTCCCTCCATAACGGAATTTCCGAACACAGCCTGGGAATCAGCGTCTCACGACCGAGGAAGAATGATGTTGCCATCGTGTCGAAAAACAAACCATATTGGGCACAAATTAAGGAAGTTCTTGCAAACAGAATAGGTCGGGAGGCGATATTCCCCAGTCCCAACACAAAGCGCAGCCCTTGATTTAATCAGGCCTATCAGAACAGCTGAGATGCATCGTTTAGCTCTATTGGCGTGCTGTTCTTATACCCTTACAATGTATTCACCGTTAACTCCAGAGTGTCCATAAAATGAATAAAGGCGAATTGATCGATGCTGTGTCTAAAATGACCCAGCACCCGAAAACACAAACAGAAGAGATGTTTAATGCTTTTATGGCGGTTATACAAAACTCGCTGACTAGCGGCAATAGTGTCCAGATGATCGGCTTTGGTACATTCGCTGTTGAGGAACGCGCCGCCCGTATCGGTCGCAATCCGGCTACGGGTAAGGAACTCAAGATCCCCGCCAAGAGAGTCGTCAAATTCAAGGTCGGCAGCAAAATGAAAGATGCCGTTGCTGGCGTAACCAAGAAGAAGTAGTGCCTGGACGGGTGGACAACAATCCGCCCGTCTTCGTTCTCCCGAATCAATTCGTTAAAAGCTCGCTGTTAGCCCAGGATACTCCCTGCACATGCTCCACAATCTGATGCCGTTTCTGATTCACTGGGGCATCACGTCCCTGTCCCTCTGGGTAGCAAGCTATGTGTTCAAGGGCATCCGATTTGAGGATACCCCCTCGCTCGTAATTTCCGCTCTGTTGCTGGGTTTTGCCAACGCCATCATCAGGCCGTTGTTGATTATTATTACCCTGCCATTCACTTTGCTGACGCTGGGGTTTTTCCTGCTGGTGATCAATGCGCTGATGCTGTTACTGGTTTCAGCAATGGTTAAGGGCTTCACGATTTCGGGATTCTGGACCGCTTTTTTTGCCAGCATATTTATCGCCGTACTTAGCTTGTTAATCGGCGTCTATCTGGATGGCGGCAGCACATCTTGGCAATTGCATAGAACCGGCCTCTGGGTCTGACGTTCACAGGTCTGCTCTTCCTGGAACAGTGAGGGTTCAATCAATCAATTTGTGTAATTCGTCTTGAAGTTATCGCGAATCCCGTAGCGCTTAAAATCCCCATCCCGCTCGAAAGTCTTTGACTGTAACCCCCGCTTCATCTAATCTTGATTTAAGTCACACATATCAAGATGCTCACCATGAAACAAGAAAAATGGGGCGGTCCGCGCCCTGGAGCCGGCAGAAAGCCCGCCTCCGAACCCACGGTCACTATCCGCGTTCCGGTAAGCCACAAGGAAACTCTCGTGGCCTTAGTGCAGCGGATGAAAACCTCTCCCCCCGTGCGTATTCCTGACTGGCTGGAGATGCTTCCGCTCGCCGAGCAGACTCCGCCGCGAACCATCCCCCTCATGAGCCATTCGGTGCGCGCCGGCTTCCCTTCCCCTGCGGACGATTACGTCGAGAAAAGAATCGATCTCAACGAGGAACTGATCCAGCACCGCGAAGCCACCTTCTTCCTCAGAGTGAGGGGGCATTCCATGGTCGGGGCCGGCATTGACGACGGCGACGAACTGATCGTGGATCGTGCCATCAAGCCTGAACATGGCCGCATTGTGGTTGCTGCCGTGGATGGCGAGCTGACCGTCAAGCGTTTCTACCAGCGGGGCGGCGCCGTTAAACTAGTGGCAGAAAGTCCTGAATTCCCCGACATCGAACTCAAAGACGGTCAGGAAATGGTGATCTGGGGAGTGGTAACCAAAATCATCAAATCGGTATGACCACCTTTGCTTTGATCGACGGCAATAATTTCTACGTTTCCTGCGAGCGCGTGTTCAATCCGAAGCTGGAAGGCAAGCCGGTGGTGGTGCTATCCAACAACGATGGCTGCGCAGTCGCCCGATCACTGGAGGTCAAAGCACTGGGGGTTAAAATGGGGACACCCTGGTTCCAGATGCAGGATCTGGCCAGGAAGCACGGCATCATTGCGCTCTCCTCCAACTACACGCTCTACGCAGATCTGAGCAATCGCATGATGTCGGTGCTGGGAACGTTCTCGCCCCACCAGGAAGTCTATTCCATCGATGAATGTTTTCTGGCACTAGACGGGTTTAACATCGATCTGACCGCCTACGGCCAAGTCATCCGCCAGCGGGTGCATCGCTGGACTGGTATACCGGTATGTGTCGGCATCGGACCATCCAAAACCCTGGCCAAGCTCGCCAACCATATTGCCAAGAAGCGGCCAGAATGGAAAAGTGTGTGCGATCTGGGAACCCTGTCTGAGCAGGACTTGAATACTCTCTTGGACAGCATCGAAGTCGGAGAAGTCTGGGGCGTCGGCAGCCGTATCCGGGAGAAGCTCGCTACCCTGCAAATTCATACCGTGCTGGCGTTGAAGCAAGCGGATTCCGGCCTCATCCGCCGTCAGTTCTCGGTGGTGATGGAACGGACTGTCATGGAGTTGCGGGGCATCTCATGCCTGGCGCTGGAAGAAGTCGCTCCGGCCAAGCAACAGATCATGTGCAGCCGCTCATTTGGCGCCCCCGTCATGCTCCTTACTGAACTGCGGGAAGCAGTGACCAGCTACGCGACTCGAGCAGCGGAGAAGCTGCGCCGCCAGTCTTCCGTGGCGGGTGCGGTGCATGTGTTTATCAGCACCAGTCCTTTTCGAGAAAAAAATCCTCAATACAGCCAGGGGCTGACCATCCCCTTGCCAGATGCCACCAGCGACACCCTGAAGCTGGTTAAGGCGGTGCTATGGGGCTTGAAGCACATCTATCGGCCTGGATACCGCTACGTCAAGGCAGGGGTGATGCTGATGGACATCGCCCCGGCAGCAACCCAACAAAACTCCCTGTTCGCAGATGAGGTGGCTGAGGAAAGTACCGTCCAGCTGATGCAGACCATGGACATGATCAACCGAAAAATGGGCAAGGACTCAATCTTCCTCGCCAGTGCTGGGATCAGAAAACACTGGCAGATGAAGCGAGGGAATAAATCCCCCAGCTACACTACCAATTGGGACGAGCTGGCCGAGGTTCGATGATAGTCAGCCACAAAGACAGTGTGAGCATCATAGGTTAAGATAAGGCATGTGTGGACGCTACGCCCTCTATGGGTCTCCCTCCAAGCTCAAGGATCATTTCGGAACTACGAACGAAATAGACTTGAAGCCGCGCTTCAATATCGCGCCGACTCAGACGGTTCCGGTGGTTCATCTCGACGAGACAGGTCATCGGGTATTTACTGATGCTCGCTGGGGACTGATTCCCTCCTGGGTAAAGGATACTCAGGAACTACAGCACCCCATCAACGCCAAGGCAGAAACTGCTGCCATCAAACCGATGTTTCGCCACGCTTACCGCACTAGCCGCGTGCTGGTTCCGGCGGATGCGTTTTATGAATGGGTTCCCCGAAACGGAAAACAACCCTATTTGATCCGGTTGCGAGATGGCGAGCCGATGGGGATGGGAGGGCTGCTGGAACACTGGCAAGGCCCCGAAGGAGACGTAGCGACCTTTACCATTCTCACCATTGATGCCAATTCGGTGATGGCCAAGATTCATGACCGCATGCCGGTGATTATCAGGCCAGAAGATTACGCCGCCTGGCTCGACACGACCTTCACGGATGTCACCAAGATTCAAGCGATGGCTCAGCCTTACCCCGACCGTTTTATGGAAGCCTATCCAGTGAGTCGCAAGGTTAACAGCCCACAGTGTTGATTTGCGTTTAAAACTGACCCACTAACCATAGAGATTTGCATGGAATTTTGACCCACGTTTATACACTGACCTACTCGGGAACGAGTG
>NZ_DF967541.1 GCF_000971475.1 Sulfuricella sp. T08 | reverse complement strand
TGATGACCCATCATGGCGTGATTCCTTGTATCCATAATATGTCTATATCATATCACAAACAGGGGGCTAAAGGGTGGGGTTTTTCAACAGAATTGGCACTAAGCAGTCCCCGCCCAAAATTGATTCAATGCTGGATGACAACTCACAATAGCGAAAACAACGGCTACAGATGGGAAATTTTCAACAATAGATTCCGGACACCCGGTTTTTACATCCCCGCTTTTTTATAGCTTCCCACGGAGCCAGTCGAAAACCACAGCAGTCAAGTTTCTCTCCAGGCAGTCAAACTCGACTATCCCTTCCATGCCACGCAACCATGTCAACTGCCGCTTCGCCAGCTGGCGCGTGGCGGCGATGCCTTTCTCGCGCAACTCGGGCAAATCGAATTCTCCATCCAGGTACTGCCAAGCTTGGCGGTATCCGACACAGCGCATCGACGGCAGGGAAAGATCAAGCTCATCATTCCGCCGCAATTGCTCCACCTCATCGATCAAGCCCTGCTCCAGCATGATGTCGAAACGCTGGGCTATGCGCTGGTGCAGTACGGCGCGGTCACTCGGCAACAGGGCTAGGGCATGGACGTTATAAGGCAGGTCGGCAATGGCTTCCTTTTCGAGTAGCGAAGACATCGTCTGGCCGCTGAGAATACACACTTCCAGGGCACGCTGGATGCGCTGCGCATCGGCAGGATTTAGGCGCGCAGCAGTGACCGGGTCGAGCCGGGCGAGTTTCGCATGCACTGCGGGCCAACCGCTTTCAGCGGCCATGGCATCGATGCTTGCGCGGGTTGCCGGATCAGCTTGAGGCAGGTCATTCAGCCCCTGCCGCAGCACCTTGAAGTACAGCATGGTGCCGCCCACCAGCAGGGGAATACGGCCGCGTGCAGTAATCTCTGCCATCAACCGGAGCGCGTCCTGCCGGAACTGCGCGGCGGAATAACTTAATCTCGGATCGATAATGTCAATCAGGTGGTGCGGCGCTACCGCCAATGTCTCTGCATCGGGCTTGGCAGTACCGATGTCCATGCCACGATAGACCATGGCCGAATCCACACTGATGATCTCGCATGGCAGGCGCTGCACCAGATCGACCGCCACGCCGGTCTTGCCGCTGGCAGTGGGGCCCATGAGGAAAATTGCCGGGGGAAGTTGAGGGGAATTGGAAATGGGTAACGAGTGATGAGTTGACATATATTTAAGCCATCAGCCTAAGCCGGACCAGCCGGAAGCCAAATGGAATGATAGGTGATAGGGGGCTGATCGAGAGGTTTTCATCTCCCATTCCTCATCACCCACAACTGTTATTTCCCCCGCATGAATAGCTTGTCCAGCTCTTCCATGGAAATCTCGCGCCAGGTGGGACGGCCATGATTGCACTGGTCTGCTCGCTCGGTGGCCTCCATTTCACGGAGCAGGGCATTCATTTCCGGCACGGCCAGTTTTCTGTTGGCGCGCACCGAAGCATGGCAGGCCAGCGTGGCGAGCAGTTCGTTGCGCCGCTCGGCGAGCACCCGGTCGGCGCCGAATTCGCGCAATTCCTTGAGCAGATCACGTGCCAGCAATACCGGATCGGCATCCTGCAGCAGCGCCGGCAGCGCCCGCACTGCCAGCGTGGTCGGCGACAGCATGGCGATGTCGAAACCCAGTGCGCTGAATGCGGCGGCATGTTCCTCGGCCACGGCAACATCCAGCGCCCCGGCATGGAACGACACCGGGATCAGTAGTGGCTGCATGGCGACGGCGCGGTTGTCGAGAGCCGCTTTCAGCTTCTCGTAGGTCACCCGCTCATGAGCGGCGTGCATGTCGACGATCACCAGCCCCTTGGCGTTTTGGGCCAGAATATAAACGCCGTGCAGCTGCCCCAGAGCGAAGCCGAGCGGGGGAATTTCCGGTGCTGCTTCGGTCGGCAGTGCCGCTTCCGGCCTGCCGATCCGGCCGAACATGGTGGCATAGAGATCGGTGCGTTCCGCCACGCCCAGCGGCATGGCCTGCTGCCGAGGATAACTAGCGAATGACGCCGGGTGCGCCGGTTCCACCATAGGTGCAACAGTGGATTCCTGGCGCGCCCGGATCGGTGCCGATAGCGCCTTGTTCAGGGCATGAAAAATGAACTGGTGGATGGCACGTGCATCGCGGAAACGCACTTCGATCTTGGTGGGGTGCACATTGACGTCCACCCCTTCCGGATCGATTTCGAGAAACAGTGCGAACGCCGGATGGCGGTCGTTATGCAGAATATCCTTGTATGCCTCGCGGATAGCATGAGCGATCAGCTTGTCGCGCACAAAACGACCGTTGACGTAAAAATACTGGGCATCGCGTCCGCCGCGCGAAAATCCGGGCAGGCTCGCCATACCCCACAGGCGCAAGCTGCCGGCACGCTCGTCCAGAATGACCGAAGCAGCAGCGAACTCATCGCCAAGCAGAGTGGCGGCACGGCGCTCCATCGTACCCGCAGGAAGCTGCCAGATTTTGCGTCCGTTATGCTGCAGGGCAAAGCCGATATCGGTACGGCTCAACGCAAGGCGCCGGAACATTTCCTCGCAGTGACCATATTCGGTCGCCTCGCTTTTGAGGAACTTGCGCCGCGCCGGGGTGTTGAAGTACAGGTCCTGCACCTCCACCGCCGTCCCCGATTCCAGTGCAGCGGGCTGTATCCCGGTGACATCGCCGCCGGCAGCCTCGACTTTCCAGGCGTGACGCTCCCCCCGTCGGCGGCTGGTCAACGACAGGCGCGACACCGCGGCGATACTGGCCAGCGCTTCGCCCCGAAAACCGAGACTATTCACCGACTCCAGATCGTCGAGTGTAGCGATCTTGCTGGTGGCATGGCGCGCCAGCGCCAACGCCAGTTCCTCCGCGACAATGCCGATACCGTCATCAGCAACGCGAAGCTGCTTGATCCCGCCCTGCATCAGGGTAACTGCGATCTCGTTTGCCGCTGCGTCCACGCTGTTTTCCAGCAGCTCCTTCAAGGCCGAAGCAGGACGCTCCACCACCTCGCCGGCGGCGATCTGGTTAATGAGCAGGTCGGGCAAAACCCGGATGACAGACATATAACAATCCGAACAGAACACTAAGGTTCATGATTATATCCGTTCTGCCCGGACTATTCGAAACCATCCCCTCGCCGCAGCCGCCATAAACTGATCGTACCGGCATCAATTCAGACGTAGCACCTGCAGGCAGCCGCCCCGTGTAACGCCTTTGTCACAATCGCTGCGTAATATCGCCTCATGGCATATGCAATATTCAGCTCGGCAAAAAGTCAATAATGGCTCAGGTCCGCAGCGTTTTCATTTCCGACGTGCACTTGGGCACCCGTGCCTGCCAGGCTGAACGGCTACTGGATTTCCTCAAGGAACATCCTTCCGAACACCTGTTCCTGCTGGGCGATATCGTGGACTTCTGGGCCATGAGCCGTGGCGGGATTTACTGGTCACCGGCTCAGAACACCATCGTGCAGAAGCTGCTGCGGCGCTCCAGGCATGGCGCCAAAGTATTTTTCATCCCGGGCAATCACGACGAGGCGCTGCGCGAATATGTCGGCACCTCATTTGGTGACATCCGTGTCGAATACGAATATGTTCACACCACGGTCAGCGGCGAGAATTACCTGCTCCTGCACGGCGACGAGTTCGACCAGGTAACCCGACACCACCGCTGGGTCGCGGTGCTCGGCGACATCTCGTACAATTTCCTGCTGTGGCTCAACAGCTGGCTTTCCTGGCTGCGCAGGACTTTGCGCCGTCCAGGCTACTGGTCGCTTGCCGGCTACGCCAAGCGCAAGGTCAAGACCGCAATCAGCTTTATTTTCAATTTCGAAGATTCCGTCATCCACCATGCCCGTGAGCGCGGCCTGCACGGCGTGATCTGCGGCCATATCCACTGGCCAGCGATGAAGGAAATCGGCGGCCTGGCTTACCTGAACTGCGGCGACTGGGTCGACAATTGCACTGCCATTGTCGAGCATCTGGACGGCCGGATGGAACTGATCCACTGGAACGGCAGCCTGACCAGTGGCAAAGAGCTGCCGACCATGGCCGAGGATCTCCCGCTCTGAATCAGTTGTGCTGCGGATCGAGGCTGGCGGTAGGCACCTCGGCATGGCGCTCGATCATGGCCTGGTAGAACCCGGCCAATCTCTGTGCCAGTACCGCTGCGGACCAGGTCGCCGCATAGCTCCTGCCAATTGCCCCCAGGCTGGAGGCGTATTCTTTGTCACGCAACAACCTTACCGATTTTGTCGAAAAATCCTCGATATCATTGTCGGCAATCAATACCCCCTGCCCAGGTTTGAGTACATCCTTGGCACCCATCTCGGCGAGTGACACCAGCGGTACTCCCTGGGCCATGGCCTCCAGCAGCACCAACCCTTGCGTTTCGGTGTGCGATGAAAATACAAAAACATCCGCCGAACGGTAGCAGCCCGGCAGTTCACGGCGCCGGTCGAGGTAGCCCACAAACAATACGTTGCTCGACAACGACAACTTGTCCACATCCTGCTTCAAACTGGAAAGCGCCGGCCCTTCGCCAGCCACGACCAGCAGCACGTCTGGAATATCCAGCCGAACACGAACCAGCACTTTGATCAGGAAGCCGATGTTTTTCTCGAACGCCACCCTTCCTACATACAACATTACCGGACGCTGCGCCGCGATGGCATGGCGCTGGCGGAAGGCTGCGCCATCGCCGGGTTCGAAGCTTTTCGGATCCAGCCCGGTTGGAATCACCTTGGCACGCGTTTCGATGCCATAGTTACGCAAGGCTTCCAGCATTGCAGACGATGGCACCACCATCCCGTCGAGATTATTGCACTGGTGGCTGGACAGGCGGCGCGCCATGAAGCGCATAAACTGTTTCGGCAGGAAGGGTACGTAGAAGTAGAGGTATTCCTCGAAGAAGGTATGGTAGCTTTCGATCCGAGGCACGCCCAGCTCCTTGGCCAGACGCACCCCCAGATAGTGAGCCACGAATGGGGTCTGAATGTGCACGATATCGAAATCGGACTGATGCAGCCATTCCCTCATCGCCATCACGTGCCCGGTCTTCATCATCCGGTCTTCAGGGTCGAGAATCAGGTTGCGGGAAGGAATGCGGTGGATATTGTGCTCATCCTCGGTGATCCGACCATAGTCCGGTACGATCAGGTGTACCTCGTGTCCCTGCGCCACCAGTTCACGCCGGAATGTGGCGATAGAGGTGGAAACCCCATTGACGCGGGGAAAGTAGACATCCGAGATCATCAGGATTTTCACTGTTCATTCCTCTTCTCAAGTTGGAACAGCACGGAGCTGTCCTCTCCATCACGCCCATCAGTCATTTTGAACAGGCCTGGAAAAATAGGGAACAGTCATTCTAAGAAAGTCAGATGACAGAATAATGACAGCACCCATGTCGCCATGCATGCTCCATACAGATCTGGGCGCCATGCCACTGTGGCACATCAGAATTTTCTAAATCGTCTATGTAAATAATTCTTGACTGTTTAGCTTGGGTATTGTCTAATGTCGAGACATGGTCTAAACAGAGGCATTACAGTTAACGTTGACTAAACACAGTTACAGCAAATAATCATGCACTGTGTAGTTATCAATAATTTCAGATTTCAGAAAGGAATGCTTAATATGGAACTTCCAGAGCGCGACGGAGATGGTTATCTCGACGACATGAACATTTGGACAGAGGAGATTGGCCGAGCAATGGCTGAAGCAGACGGTTATGTGCTCGATGATGCCAAATGGGCTCAGGTCTTAAAAGCCCGTGAATATTTCGAAGAATTCGGTAGCGTGCCACCGATACGGAAGTTCGCCAAATACCTGGGCGAAGAACAAAACACCGTATTTAAACTCTGGATGACCGGACCAATGAAGCCGATCACCAAGTATGGCGGTCTGCCCAAGCCTACTGGCTGCGTTTGATTCAAAACTCGCACCGGCGCTCGCCGGTGCATCCAGCACCTTATTCGGCGCTAGCCATCTTTGAGCGTGCCAGCGGCGGATTCTTCGCGAAATAGTGCTTGATCCCGCCAAGTATTGCCGCCGCCAGTTTGTCCTGATAACCATCATCCGAAAGCTTACGCTCTTCCTCGGGGTTGGAAATGAATGCGGTTTCCACCAGGATAGAAGGGATGTCCGGCGATTTCAGCACGGCGAAGCCGGCTTGTTCTACCGAGCCCTTGTGCAGGTCGTTTATCCCACCAAGTTCGCCGAGCACAGCCTTGCCGAGCTTGAGGCTGTCGTTGATCGTAGCAGTCTGCGACAAATCGAGCAGAGTCTGTTTGAGATAGACGTCCTTGACGTCGATATTGACGCCGCCGATCAGGTCGGCATCGTTCTCTTTCTTTGCCAGCCAGCGCGCCGCGGCGGAGGTAGCGCCACGCTCCGACAGCGCGAACACCGAGGAACCTCGCGCATCTGGCTTGACGAATGCGTCAGCATGAATCGAAACGAACAGGTCGGCCTTTACGTTGCGCGCCTTGACCACGCGGCCATGCAAAGGGATGAAAAAATCGCCGTCACGGATCAGCACGCCACGCATGTTCGGCTCCACGTCAACCTGTGCTTTCAAACGGCGGGCGATTGCCAGGGTCACGTCCTTTTCTCGGGAGCCATTTTTGCCATGTGCGCCAGGGTCCTCGCCGCCGTGTCCGGCGTCGATCGCAATGGTGATGAGGCGCGACACCTCCGGCTTCCAGGCACGCATTTCAGTCCGAGCCGGTTTGTCTGCCAGCTTTGCAAGCTCAGCAGGCTTATCGCTGGCCGGATTTTCCTGAGTGGTGGCAAAAGCCAGCTCACGCGACTTCTCTGCTTGCTCTTTGCCCCCCCCCGGCACAGCGACTTCCTTTTGTCCCAGCAGTGCCATCAGCGGGTCCGCCGGCTGTAATGGATAAATATCCAGCACCAAGCGGTGACCGTATTCGCCATAGGGCAGCAGGGTGAACATCTGCGGCTTGACCTCGCCCTTCAGGTCCAGCACCACTCGTACCACGCCCGGCTTGTTGCGGGCGACTCGCACCAGCTTGATGTAAGGGTCATCCGCCGCGACCTTGGCTGCAAGCCCTTCCAGCGCGGAATTGACGTCCACGCCCTCAAGGTCGATCACCAGGCGATCGGGGTTCTTGACCGCGAGAAACTGATATTTGACCGGACTTGCGGATTCCAGCGTGACCCGCGTGTAATCGGCCGCCGGCCAGACCCGCGCCGAGGTAATGCCGTTTTCTGCATGGGCACTTGCCGCCGCGACCAGCAGAAATACAAGAGCTATTCTAATTCCTGCAAACATAGCCTACCCTTTTTACTGCCCGCTTCAACCGAAACATCCCGGCCAGATTCCCGGATGTCCAGGGAAATCCTGATGTCCGGCGAGGGCAACAGACCACCCGCCTTTTCCGGCCATTCGACGAGACACACCGAGTTTTCGTTGAAATATTCCCGAAAGCCCGCCTCGTGCCACTCATCCGGATCATTGAAGCGATAAAAATCAAAGTGATATAAGTATAAGCTAGAAATCACATAAAATTCAACCAGAGTATAAGTAGGGCTTTTTACTTTTCCAAGATAACCCAGCGCACGCAGCATGGCGCGCACCAATGCGGTCTTGCCGGCGCCAAGGTCGCCGCTGAGGGTAATCATCAGCCCCGGTTTCAGCATCTTAGCCAGCTCCGCGCCGAACGCATCGGTCGCGGCTTCATCGGCCAGATGGCGTGTTATTTTCGACGGCTGACGGTTTTCATCTAAACTATGCACGTGGACGCTCTCACTGATTACTCCCAACTGGATTTACGGCAGCTTGCCGATAATATCAAGGCCTGGGGGATGGAATTTGGCTTTCAGGCAATCGGCATCGCCGGTAACGATCTCGGCCAGGCCGAAACTCGCCTGCTGGAATGGTTGGCGCAGGGCTGCCATGGCGAGATGGATTATATGGCAAACCATGGCGTCAAGCGTAGCCGTCCGCAGGAACTGGTGCCGGGCACACTACGCGTGATCACGGCGCGCATGGCCTACTTCCCGCCCCAGGCGCACGACAGCATGGCGGTAATGGAAGACAGCAGCAAAGCCTACATCTCGCGCTATGCGCTGGGCCGCGACTATCACAAGCTGATCCGGGCTCGACTGCAGAAGCTGGCGGAAAAAATCCAGAGCGAAATCGGACCGTTCCAGTTTCGCGCTTTCACCGACAGCGCACCAGTGATGGAAGTGGAACTCGCCAGCAAAAGCGGTCTGGGCTGGCGCGGCAAGCATTCGCTGCTGCTGTCGCGCTCGGCCGGGTCGTGGTTTTTTCTCGGTGAAATCTATACCGATCTGCCGCTGCCCATCGACGAACCCGAGCAAAACCACTGTGGCACCTGCACCAGCTGCATGACATCCTGCCCCACCGATGCGATCGTCGCGCCCTATCAGGTAGATGCACGGCGCTGCATCTCCTACCTCACCATCGAGCTTAAAGGCAGCATCCCGGAGGAACTGCGCCCCCTGATCGGCAATCGCGTCTACGGCTGCGACGACTGCCAACTGGCCTGCCCGTGGAACAAGTTCGGCCAACTCACGCGTGAGCCCGACTTCGCCGTGCGCCATGGCCTGGACGATACCAGCCTGATTGAATTGTTCCTGTGGAATGAAAAAGAATTCGACAGCAGGCTCGCCGGCAGCCCAATCCGCAGGATCGGCCACGAACGCTGGCTGCGCAATCTGGCGGTGGGATTGGGAAACGCCAGGCCAGTCGTTGAGATCACGGCGGCCCTAAAACAGCGTTTAAACCATCCCTCCGAACTGGTGCGCGAGCACGTTTCCTGGGCGCTTAATCGTCAAGCGTTGTAAGGTAAGCCAGGATATCGCGAATTTCTTCAGGCTTGAGGAGGTTCAGCACATCCTTGCTGGGATCCTTCATTTCCTCGTCGTGAATGCGCTCACCCTTGATGAATTTGTCGATCTGGCGCTTCAGGTAAGTTGTGTACTGGCCAGCCAGCATCGGCACGGTTTTGTGGCCCATTCCGTCCTTTTTGTGGCAGGAAGAGCATTCGGTCTTGTAGATCTTGGCCCCGGCATCCACATCCCCTTCTGAACGCGGAATGTTCAGCACTTTCTCCACCGCCAGCAACCGGGTCAGCGCGTCATCCGATTCCTTGAAGACAGGAAAGGTGGTATCCAGCTTGATCGAAGCCAAATAAGCCGCAATATGGACAAGATCCTCGTCCGGCAACTCGCGCTCCTCGGTGTAGGGGAACATCGGCAGGTTAGTCCGCTTGCGATCTTTGAACTTGTGCAGTTGATCCATCAGGTATTCGACATGCTGCCCCGCCAGCCGCGGATATTCGCCCTTTTTGCCGCCCTGCCCGGAATCACCGTGGCAGGCTGCGCAAACGCCATTGATCTGGCGCCCGGTTTCCGGATCGGCCTTGAGCGCCGCGATTGCGGCGGAAATATGGGTGGCAACAGGCTTATTGGTGGATGCGGGTTCCGACGTCTCGGCTGCCGGCTTCTTGACCGATGTCTTGGCTGTTTTTTTGGCAGATGTCTTGTCCACCGGCTTGTCCGCCGCGATACCGCCCATCGGCGAAAGCGCCACAACAACCATTATCAGATACAAATAATTTGTTGATTTACCAAACACTTAAATATCCTCCTGGGAGTTTATCTGATCCAGATCAGGGAAATGATTGTACGATAAATTCCGGGCCCGACCAACAGCCACTGTTGTCATAAGTTCGAGGCGGCTCTAAACTGGCGCCAACCCATCATGAGAAAATATCTTGCTGAAATCATTACTTAGCCTTCCCTCCACCGTTTGGCTGCTCGGCCTGGTCAGCTTCTCCAACGATGCAGCGAGCGAGCTTATCTACCCGCTTGTGCCTCTTTACCTGGCATCGGTGCTGATGGCCGGACCCAAGGCTCTGGGCATTATCGAGGGCATCGCGGAAGCGACCGGCAGCCTGCTCAAACTGTTTTCCGGCGTGCTGGCGGACAGAATGCGCACTACCAAATACTGGGTGGTGGGCGGCTATAGCCTTGCAGCGCTGGGGCGGCCGTTACTGGCGCTGAGCGTATCGCCCGGCCAGCGCGGGCTGGCGTTCGGCTCCACCGCGCCATGGACAATGCCGGCGCGGTGGTCGGTCCGCTCTTGACGGCGTGGCTCCTGGCGAGACATACGCCAATCCGCGAAATTCTGCTATGGACCGCCATCACCGTCGCGCTGGCACTGTTCATCCGTGAGCCAGCACGAGAACATCTGAAAAAACCCGCCTTTAGTTGGACGATGCAGGGCTTCCCGCCCGTCTTCAAGCGCTATCTGCTGGTGCTGGCGCTGTTCACGCTGGGCAACTCCTCCAACATGTTCCTGCTGCTGCGCGCGAAAGAGATGGGGCTGCCCGACTACCAGGTGCCCATACTGTGGGCGCTGGTGTCGCTTACCGCGATGCTGTTTTCCACGCCGCTGTCGGCGCTGTCCGACCGCTTCGGCCGGACCCGGCTGATCGTTTCCGGCTGGGGAATCTATGGCCTGTTCTACCTGTTTCTAGGCTTGAACGGCGATGTGCTGTGGCTGCTGTGGCCAATGTTCGCCTTCTACGGCCTGTTCATGGCGGCGACTGAAGGCGCGGAAAAGGCGCTGGTCGCCGACCTCGCGCCCAAGGAACTGCTCGGCACTGCCTACGGCTGGTTCAACCTCACCGCCGGCATCATGCTGCTACCCGCCTCGATTCTGTTCGGCTGGCTGTGGCAGAGCTTCAGGCCGGAAACGGCATTCGGCTTTTCCGCCGGCTGCGCGATTCTGGCAGCAATAATGCTGAAATTCTGGGTGGCGCCAAAGCAGCACACGCCACATCCGTAATATAATGCCGCATTCTTCCTGGAAAATTCCTGGCAACCCCATGCATCCCGACTCCAGCAACCCCATCGGCGTATTCGATTCAGGCGTAGGCGGCCTCACTGTGGTACGCGCCCTGATGGAGCGCCTGCCGTTCGAGAACATCGTCTATTTCGGCGACACCGCGCGCGTACCCTACGGCGTGAAATCGGTCGAAACCATCGCCCACTACACCACCCAGATCGCTGAATTCCTGCTCGCCAAGGAGGTCAAGCTGCTGGTCGTTGCCTGCAACACCATGGCAGCGGTGGCCTCGCAGGTGGTGAAGGATCTTTCCCCTGTGCCGGTGCTGGACGTGATCGACGCCGGCGCGCTCGGCGCTATCGCCACCACGACGAAGAAACAGGTGGGTGTGATCGGCACCCCTACCACCATCAACAGCAACGCCTATGCCCGCGCCATTCATCAGTACGAGCCGGAGGTGCGGATTTTCTCCCAGGCCTGCCCGCTCTTCGTGCCGCTGGTCGAGGAAGGTTGGCTGGATCACCTGGTCACGCGACTGACCGCGCAGGAATACCTGAAACCGGTACTGGCACAGGACATTGACACCTTGGTGCTGGGCTGCACCCATTACCCCCTGCTCAAGCCGCTGCTGCAGGAGGTAGTGGGGCCAAGTGTGAGGCTGGTGGATTCGGCCGAGGCGATGGCGGAGGAAACCGCTGCACTGCTCACCGAAATGAACCTGTCCAATCCCCAGCGCACTGCACCTCGCTACGAATTTTACGTCACCGACGTGCCGCTCCGCTTCCAGACCATCGGCGAGCGCTTCCTCGGCCGCACGTTGTCCAATGTGCATGTGGTGAAATGGTAACTACCTGAACTCGTAGCCCTTCGCGAACAACCCCAGACATACATCCACCACCGCGGCGTCGTACAGCCTGCCGCGGTTCTCCCTGATCTCCGCCAGCGCCTTCTCGGCGCCAAGCCCCGGCCGATAGGGGCGGAACGAGGCCATTGATTCAACCACGTCAGCCACGCACAGGATGCGCGCACCGAGCATGATCTCGTCGCCCTTCAGCCCGCGCGGGTAACCGCTGCCGTCCAGATGTTCATGGTGCTGGTACACCATCTGCGCCACCGGCCAGGGGAATTCGATATTTTTCAGGATGTCATAGCCAGCTTGGACATGAACCTTGATCAGTGCATATTCAATCTCCCCAAGCTTGCCGGGGAAGCTCAAGATTTCGGCTGGGATGTGGATTTTTCCGATGTCGTGGATGGTGGCGGCAAGGTAAATGCCGTGAACCTCCTCCTCCGGCAGGCGCATTTCCTCGGCGATGTGCTGGGCGAGCCCGGCGACGCGGCGCTGGTGCCCGGCGGTGTAGGGATCGCGCATCTCGATGGTCGTGGCGATGGCCTGAACGGTTTCCTCCATGCTGTTTTCCAGTTGCTCCAGGCTGTGCTTGCGCTCGGCTTCGAGCCGCTCGCGCTCGGTGATGTCCTGGGCGGCGCCGTCCCACACCACGCTGCCGTCCTCCTGCGCGCTCGGCATGGCATTAAGCAGGATATGCCTGACCCCACCCGCCCGGTCAAGCCAGCGAAAGGCCTGGTTCAGGCGGATCGACCCGGCCTCGCACCGGGCCAGCGCCGCCTCGTAGCCTTGCCGGTCCTCGACGTGAAATCCGTCGACGAACGCCGCCGCATCGGCCAGCAGTTCATCCGGAGGCAGCCCCAGCACCCCGCTGGAGCCCTTGCTGACGTAGGTGAAGCGGGCCTTTCCATCCGGATAACGCAGCATCTGGTACAGCATTTCCGGCACGTTGTCCGCCATGCTGATAAAACGGTGCTCCGAGGCGATGCGCGCAAGCGTGGTATCGAACAGGCCCGCCACGGCAAGATAGACATTGAGCAGCTCCCTGGACAAGGGCGCGTCGTTGCGATACCCCACCAACATCACGGTCGCGGTGCGGCGGCCCTCGGTCAACGGCAGGAAGGCGACTGAACAGGCCTGTGGCAGCTCCAGCGTTTCGGTTGCAAGAAAGCCGCTTTCCAGCACCTGGGAAATGGTCTTCCCGGCCGCTTCGACCAGGCGGGGGCAAAGGCTTGCATCAGCCGGACTGCAGGAGTGGACGATGACCCTGCCATCCGGGCGCCGTCCGGCGAAAGCAACGATGTCCGCGCCAAAAAATTGGGTCACCACCTTCCCCAGCTCTGCCCAGATATCCCGGTCGCTGGTGAGGCCTGCCAGATATTGCGCAGTCTTGATCACGGCATCGAAGTGCGGGTCTTTCCCTGAAAACACTTCATTCATCAGAGCACCTGCAACGGCTGAAGGTACAGATTTTCGAAAAATGCCTGGTCGAAATCGGGATAGCTCGCCAGGTTGACGAGCCGGGCGCGGCTGCGCAACTCCTTCAGTCGCTCCGCCGCCAGCGACGACAGCATGACATCGCAGCAGCCAGCCAGAGCAGTGTTGCCGGCAAGCTCCACAGTTTCCGGTGGAACCGGCGGCAGCAGCCCGATCGCCTGGGCGCTGCCGACATCCAGATAGCGCCCGAATGCTCCGCCCACGCACACCCGGCGCAGTTCCTTAAGGCCCACCCCGGCATGGCCGCACAGCGCCCCGATGCCGACTCCGATGGCGGCCTTGGCGCGCTGTATCAGGTCCACATCGCCCTTGGTCAGAGTCAGCTCCCTTCCGCCCGCGCTGAAGGTATACCCCGTTTCGCCGCTGGCGAACTTGCCGGCGCTAGTCAACCTGCCTGAGTCGAGCAGGCAAGCGATCAGATCCACCAGACCCGACCCGCACACCCCCTTGGCACGGTCGTCGCCGATGATCTGGCAGGCCAGGTCGCCCGCGGAATCCAGACTCACCCGGAACACCGCACCCACCTCCGCCGGCGCGCCGCAGCTGATACCGCTGCTTTCAAAGGCCGGTCCACCCGCAGAAGCGGTCACCCACAACTCTTCGCCGCTCCACAACGCGATCTCGGAATTGGTGCCGAAATCGATGAACAGCGCCGGCGCCGCATCCTCGGTAAAGCGCGTGGACACCAGCCCCGCCAGCAGGTCGGAGCCGACGAACCCGGCCAGCGGGGCGACCACATCAACCTCGGCCACCGGGTTGATCTCCCACTCCGCCACCCAGCCCGAAGTTTCCAGAGGCTGGCAATCCACCGGTTGCGTCCAGTATTCCGGCTGCAGCAGCAGCTCGAAATTGCGGCTGGAAAGCAGGGCCAGCATCGCCGTATTGCCGACCAGAGTGACATTGACGATGCGGCGCGGATCGAAGCCCTCGCGCGTAGCGATGTCGAGCAGCGCCTCACCGATCGCCGCCACCGCCAGCCGGCTCATTTCCCGCGCCGCACCGGGCAATTCTGCCGCCGCCGCGAGGCGGGTGATAACGTCAGCACCGAAATTCTGCTGCGGGTTGCGCCCCCAGCGATCGGCCAGCCACTGCCCCTTGGCCAGATCGAATAGCGACAGGCACACATGCGTCGTGCCCAAATCCACCGCCACGCCGCACGGATGCTTGACTCCCGGCGGCAGCCACCTCCCCTCAACCGCCTGTTCGCGGAGGGTATGCAGCAAAGCCGTATCCGGGGACGATTTCCAGTTCGACGGCGGCGCGGAGTTGAGAATTTCGACTTGCATGTCGTGGCGTGGACTGACTTGGCAGGCCAGCCGTACGCCTTGGGAAAGCTGTGCCGAAGTCAGGTGCAGGCGCTCGTTCTGTGTCGGCTCCCCGGCTTCGCCTCCAGCCACGCGCACCCGGCACAGACCGCACGCGCCGATGCCGCGGCAGCCGGAACGCACGCGAAAATCGGTCGCATCCAGAATCTCGCGGACTGACGGACCGAGTTCGAAAGGAATGCGGTGGGTCTCGCCGTCGATGCCGAGGATCAGCTCCGGCATGCCTCATCCTCCTCGGCATGCCGCCACCATGGCGGCGATATTTTCCGGCTTCGCCTCGGGCGGGATTTCGCAGCCGGATGAAAGCAGGAAGCCGCCCCGGTCAGCAAATGCAGCGACCAGCCGGGAAGCGGCGGCGGTCACTTCGTCCGGCGACGCCTCGACGAACAGCAGCGACTTCAGGTTGCCGTCGAGACAGATGTGGGGGAGCAGCTGTTGCGCCCGCTGCGGCTCGACGTAGTAGTCGAAGTTGGCGATATCCGCCCCGGCCTCCGGATAATAAGGCAGGGTGGTTTCGGTCGGCCCGGCGATGTTGAGCCAGTTGGCCAGTGCCCCGGCCTGCCGGAACGAGGCGAAGACCCGCTGCAGCCTGGGCAGCAGCAGTTCGCGGAAGAACTGCGGCGGCACCACCGCCGGAGAAGCGGAGGGATCGAACACGATGGGCAGATGGACGCCCGCCTCGATCTGGGCAGTGCCGTAGCGGATCGCGACCGAGGCGGAAAAATCGAGGATTTTTTCGAACCTCACCGGATCGTCCGCCGCCAGGTAGAGCGCGGTTTCGATGCCGAGCAACTGGGTCGTCAGGGTCATCGGACCGGCAACGCAGCCGGCCACCAGCACCGTATCGTCCAGCTCGCGGCGCAGGATTCCCGCCGCCCGCAGCAGCTCCGGCATGCGCCCGGCAACGGTGGGGTCGGGCACGGCCAGCGCCGACACGCTGCTGGAGGGCGCGAGCACATAGGAAGCCACATCCGGATACTGGTTGTCGCGGTATCGCAGAATGGAGCCGACCGCCTCGGTCTCCACGCACAAATCCATGAAGGCGAACACGACGTCGTGTCCATAGTGTTCCAGGGCCTCGATCTGGCAGCGCGCCAGCAGGCCGCCGTCGCGCAGGTAATCCCCCAGCGCCACGCTGGCCAGCGCGGCAGCGTGGCCGAACAGCTGCGGCACGGCCGGGGTGCGGTCGACCGGAGCAAAAGAAATCGCGGCCTTGATCCGCTCCAGGCTGTTCATGCCGCTCCCTCCGAACATGTGGTGCAGACCCGGCGACAAGGCGTCGGGAGACCGGCGGCAATCGCGGACGGTCGCATCCCCGCTGCGCGGAGCCCCTGCTCCCTGCTCATGCCGCCCCCTCCGCCTTATGCACCACTAGGCTATCCAGGTAGCGCGCTCCATCGAACGCTGTTTCCGCCACGTAATCCACGTTCAGCGCCTCGGCCGAGGACTGCTTCAGCGCGGCGCCGCCCGCCACTACCCTGATGCCACCCAGGCCGCGCTCGACCAGCGCGGACCTGACCTTGCGCACCTGCGGAATAACTGGCGTGATCAGGCCGCTTACCAGAACGGCATGGGCGTGCTCGCGCTCGGCCGCATTCACCAGGGCTTCCACCGGGCAGTCCTTGCCCAGATCGACCACCCGGTAACCCTTGCCGATCAGCACCATCTTGGTGATGTTCTTGCCCAAGTCATGGACATCGCCCTCCAGCGTGGCGATGACGAAGGTATCGCGACCCTGCTCCGGCGGTACACCCTCCGGATAAAGCTCGTTCACCACGGCGGATACCGCGCGCCCGACCAGCATGATTTCGAGCAGGTTGAAGCTTTCCACGGTGCACTTGTCATCGAGCCGCTGCATCGCCGCTTCCAGCCCTTCCGTCACGATCCGCTCGGACGCCATGCCTGCAGTGCGCAGACGCCGTGCCTCGGACAGTGCAGCAGCGTGGCCCCCTTCCAGCAGGACCTCCACCAGCTTGTTCATTTCCGGGTTGATCATGGCGACCGCATCAGGACAGAGTAGATTCCTTCATTGTAGTACCCGACAGGCAGACAAAAGGAAAAATCGAATTCCTGGCGCATTGCCTTTAATGGTGCGCGTGACCCTCGCCCTCTTCGTCGGCATCCAGCGGCCATAGTTGGTGCGCATCGAGCAACAAGCGATAACGGGTTTCGGCCGCATCCAGGCGCGCCAGAGCGGCCGCTAGATTAGCTTCCAGCGCCTGTCTGCGCGCTGTCAGCACTTCCGGCAAGCCCATCTCGCCTAGCGAATAGGCGCGCGCCATCAATTCGGCATTGCCGCGCATCTTCTCGGCTACGCTCTGGGCGCTTTGCCAGCCGCCGTAGGCAGCCTGGGCTGCCGCAAAACTGTTGACCGACTCGGCAGTGACCTTGCGCAAGATGGCCGCCTCGCGCTGTGCCGCCATCTCCGCCATTGCCCTGCCTTCGTCTGCCCGGGCCGAGCGCGCGCCACCGGGGAAGGGAAACGACACATGCAGGCCGACGATGTGCTCGGCGCTGTCCCGCTCACCGCCAAAACGCAAGCCAACGGTGGGGTCGGGAAGTTTGTCGGCGGACGAACGCTCCGAGTGCAGCCTTCCCAGCGACGCCTCGCTGCGTGCCACACCAAGTTCGTGGTTGTGCTTGAGGATTTCTTCCTGCCAGTATTCCAGCCCCTGCTGCAAAGGCACAGGAGCCGATGCAGGCACCGCTGTCGGCAAGGAAATCGCCGGAAAGCGCTGACCGAGCTCATTGGCAGCCACCTGCTGACGCAGCCTAGCCTGGTACAGCGTGCTTTCCGCCTGCGCCACAGCGGCTTCGGCAAGGTCGCTTTCCAGCCGCGGCGCATCGCCCGCGCGCACCCGCTTGGCGACGATTCCAGCCTGGTTCTTCAATAGTTCCACTTGATCCGCCCATTGCTGCGACTGAGACCGCTCCCTGTTCCAGGAAAACCATGCCTTCAGCAGAACACGCCCCGTTTCATGCAGCGCATCGCCATACAGGGTGTGCGAACGCTCCACCTCGACGTCTCCCATCTTGCCGTCGAGCGCGGCCTTGCCGGGCAGGCGGATAGCCCGCTCCAGCCCGATATCCCACTCCCGGTAGCGCTCGGAGGGATTAATGCTGCGCCGCTGCCCCATCACGCGCATGGTGACCTCATGCTCGCCAGCCTGCAGGCGCTGGCGCACCGCCTCACCGACCTTGATGCCAGCCTGGGCGGACAGCACATCCGGGCTGTTCCTGATCGCTGCCTCAACGGTTGCCGGCGACGGCAGATCGGGATAATTGGCCAATGTTTCAGCTGCCATTGCGGGCAGTGAGGCCGAGAGCATGATGAATAAAAGCATTCTGTTCATGCGAACCTCCCGAATTCATTGATCGGAGCAATCCAGTAGACGATATCCCGGCTCGGCAGGGTTTCCTTGAAATGGGCAATCAGCGTCTGTGCATCCTCATGCTCCATCGCCACTTCCATCTTCACCCGCCGCGCCCGGCCGCGCACCTGCTCGTTGACGCTGTGGTAGACGGCAACCTGCCCGTGCCCCTCAACCTCGTATGTAGTAAAACCACTTGCCAGTTCGGGGTGTTCAAGCAAGTGGTCAATCATGTCATCTTCCAGCGCCTTGGAAAAAACGATGGTCAGACAGCAATCTGGTTGTTTCATTGTTTATCCTCTCCAACCATGCCGAACCGCTGGTAGAGCAGCGGCAGGATGATCAATGTCAGCAGTGTCGAACTCAGTAGCCCGCCGATCACCACGATCGCCAACGGCTTCTGGATCTCCGATCCGGGACCGCTGGCGAACAGCAGTGGGATCAGGCCGAAGGCGGTAATACTGGCGGTCATCATTACCGGCCGCAGGCGGCGCCGGGAGCCCTCCACCACCACTTCGGCCAGTGCCATGCCCTGATCCCGAAGCTGGTTGAAATAACTCACCATCACCACGCCGTTCAGCACCGCAATACCCAACAGAGCGATGAATCCGACCGACGCCGGGACCGACAGGTATTCACCCGAAAGCCACAGAGCCCATACTCCCCCGATCAGGGCGAAGGGAATATTGGCGAACACCAACCACGCCTGGCGCATCGAACCGAAAGTGACGAACAGCAGCAGATGGATCAGGGCCAAGGCGACCGGCACCACAATGGCGAGCCGTGCCGCGGCGCGCTGCTGGTTCTCGAACTGCCCCCCCCAAGTGAGACTATAGCCGGCCGGTGATGGCGCCAGTTTTTCCACCGCCAGCTTCGCCTCCTCAACGAAACTGACCAGGTCGCGACCGCGCACATTGCTTTGCACCACCGCGTAGCGCTGCGAGTTTTCCCTATCGATCTTGACCGGTCCATCCACCCGCTTGAGGTGAGCCACGCTCGCCAACGGCACGCTCTGGCCGGAAGGCAGGGTCAGGCGCAGATCAGCAAACACCGCCGGGATATCGCGCACGGCATCGCTGCCGCGCAGCAGTACCGGCGTACGTCGCACGCCTTCCAGCACCATGCCCAGCACCTGGCCTTCAAGCTGGGAACGCAGGGCGTTACCGATCTCATCCACCGTCAGCCCCATACGTCCGGCGGCAAGGCGGTCGATCTCGATTTTCATGTACTGCACCCCATCGTTCATCACCCGGTAAACGTCCTCGTTACCCTTGATACCCTTGAGCACGGTCTCGATTTTTTCCGCCTGCTGGTTGAGGGTGGCGAGATCGGGACCGAAAACCTTCACCGCGACGTCGCCGCGCACGCCGATGACCATCTCGGAAACACGCATGTCGATGGGCTGGGTGAAGCTGTGGGCGATGCCGGGAAAGTCCTTGAGCACTTCGCGCAACTGGTCGGTAAGCCATTCCTTATCGGGCTTGCGCCACTGCTCGCGCGGCTTCAGCACCAGGAAAGTATCGGTCTGGTTAAAGCCCATCGGGTCGAGACCGAGTTCGTCCGAGCCCGCACGCGCCACTACCCCCTTCACTTCCGGCACCCGCGCCATGATCGCCTGCTGCAGGCGCAGATCCAGCGCCGTCGATTCCTCCAGGCTGATGGAAGGCAGTTTTTCCACGCCAATGATGATGTCGCCCTCATCCATCGTCGGCATGAAGGTCTTGCCGATCATCGGATACACCGCCACCGTCAAGGCCAGCGCAGCCACCGCGCCGATGGCAACAAGCTTGGCATGCCTGAGCGCCCAGCCGAGCGCGGGCATGTAAACCGCGGTGAGCTTGCGCACCAGCCACGGGTCGCCATGGGCGCCCTGTTTCAACATATAGGATGCCAGCACCGGAATAGCGGTAAGCGACAGAATCAGCGAGCCGGCCAGCGCGAATATGATGGTCAGCGCCACCGGGATAAACAGCTTGCCTTCCAGACCCTGCAAGGTCAGCAGAGGCAGGAACACCACGATGATGATCACCACGCCGGAAGCCACCGGCATCACCACTTCCTTGACCGCCCGGAAAATCACATGCAGGTGCGGGATATTCTTCGAGCTCCGGTCGTGGGCGAGATGGGAAACCACGTTCTCAACCACCACCACGGCAGCGTCCACCAGCATACCGATGGCGATGGCGAGGCCGCCCAGGCTCATCAGGTTGGCCGACATGCCGAACAGGCGCATCAGGATGAAGGTAAACAGTGCCGCCAGCGGCAGCGTTACCGCCACCACGATGGCGGCACGCAGATTGCCCAAAAACAGCAGGAGCAGGATCACCACCAGCACGATCGCTTCCATCAACGCCCTGGAAACTGTGCCGACGGCACGCTCAACCAGGCTGCCGCGGTCATAGAAAATCTCGGTCTTGACGCCGGGCGGGAGCGAAGGCGCGATTTCCTTCAACCTCGCCTTGACGCCGTTCACCACGGTCTGTGCATTGGCGCCGCGCAAACCCAGCACCAGCCCTTCCACTGCCTCACCCTTGCCGTCCTTGGTGACAGCTCCGTAACGACTCAGGTGGCCGATGCGCACCGTCGCCACATCCCCCACGCGCACCGCTTGGCCGTCGCGGCTACTGACGACGATGGCGCGCAGGTCGTCGAGGCTCTTGATCGCCCCCTCGCTACGTACCAGCAGAACTTCCTCACCATCCTTGAGACGGCCAGCGCCGTCATTGCGATTATTGACCTCCAGTGCCTGCTGCAACTGTGCCATGGCAATGCCGCGCGCCTGCATGGCCGCGTTGTCCGGCACCACTTCAAAGGTGCGCACCAGGCCACCCAGAGCGTTGACGTCCGCCACGCCCGGCAAGGTACGCAACGCCGGACGGATCACCCAGTCGAGCAAGGCGCGCCGTTCCAGCGGGGTGAGGTCGCCGCCATCGATGGTGAACATCAGCATCTCACCCAGCGGCGTGGTGATCGGCGCAAGCCCGCCACTGACGCCGGCAGGCAGGTCTTTCATCACGCTGCCCAGGCGTTCCGCCACTTGGTTGCGCGCCCAGTAGATGTCGGTGCCGTCCTCGAAATCGATAGTGATATCGGTCAGGGCATACTTCGACACCGAACGCAGGATTTTCTTGTAGGGGATACCCAGGAGCTCCACCTCGATCGGCGCCACGATGCGCGATTCAACCTCCTCCGGCGTCATCCCCGGTGCCTTGATAATGACCTTGACCTGGGTCGATGAAACGTCAGGGAAAGCGTCGATCGGCAACTGCTTGAAGGCGACCGCGCCAGCACCGATCAGCACCAGAGTGGTCACTATCACCGCCAGACGCTGGGTGAGGGCAAATTCGATTATCCGCGTCAGCATTATTCGCCCCCCGCCGCCAGCCCTTGCCACATCGCCTTGAGTGAAACCGTGCCGCCCACTGCGATGCGCTCGTCACCCTTGAATTCCGCAATCACCACAGTGTTCCCAGCCGTCTCGCCACCCAGTTTCACTGACCGGGCGAGAAAACCCGTCGCAGTCTGAACGAATACATAGGCCTGATCACGCTGTCGCACCAATGCGCTATTGGGTACATGCCAGTGCTTGTCATCACCGTCGACGGCCAGCACGGCCTCGACGAACTGGCCCGGACGCAGATTCTCTGCACCCTGACGAATCTCGGCGCGCACCGTTACGGTCTGGCTGCCTTCCTCCACGCCACGACCGATTTGCACCACCTTCCCGCTCGCCTGATAAGCCGGCACACTAACCACACTGCCAGCCTTCAGGCCGAAAACCTGAGCAATTGGCGCCTGAATTTCCAGCCACAGCGGCACGATCTGCGCCAGCTTCACCAGTGGCGAGGCAGCCTCGATACGCTGGCCCGGCACCGCCATCAACTCAAGCGCTACGCCGTTGACTGGCGCGGTGATCTCGATGGTACCGGACATGGCATGGCTCTTTTCCAGCCGCTGCAATGCGGCTCCGCTCAGGCCTGCAAGTGCAAGAGCCTGGCGCCGCTCGGACAATGCCGCCACGGCCTCGACCTGACGGCTCCTGGCGGCAAGATATCGGCTTTCGGCAATAATGCCTTCCTTGAACAGCTTCTCGTCACGGCTCAGGGAATCGCGTGCCAACTGTGCCTGGGTCGCCGCCTGCAGGAAGCCGCGCTGAATTTCCACCAAGCCCGGGCTTTGCAAACGGGCCAGAACCTGGCCTTTTTTTACCGCCTGACTGGGCGCCACCGACATGCTTTCCACCAACCCGGCGAGCGGTGCGGCTACGATATGCAACTGATGGTTCGGTATCACCACCCTCGCCGGCAACCCTTTTCCGGCCGTCATGACAGTACTGGCGAGCGGAGCCGTAACCACGCCCATGGCCTTGGCCTGGGTCGGGGACAACTTGATTTCATCGCCGGCATAAAGCGGTGTTATGACAATAAAACCGCATAGCAGCAGCGCTCCCAGGGAAGCGCGCAAATATTGCGCTTTCCGCATATCTGTCTCCTTGAAAATACGAATAGATCCTGCCGTTTCTCCAGCGAGAACGGCAGCAAAGATTGTGAACTAGCTAACTTAAGGAATGCTTAAACGATTGCAGGCGGCGCCTGAGACGGAGGCGGCCCGGCCCGAAAGGGCATATAGGGAAGTATAGAAGATGAATCAATAACAACAACATATGCCAAATATGGCACGATCAAGCAGAGGGTGCCAGGCAGCGCCCCGTTAAAGCCGTCATTCGCGAGGTCGCGCCTGAATTCACAGGCGGCGCCCACCACGGGCGAGTCGCTCATGTCGGCCTTGAGTTCCGTTGCATGCGCCGCATGGAAAGCCGACAACTCCAGTCCGTGGTCATGTACATGCACATGAGATGAAGCATGCACACCACCTGCATGGGCATGCAGAATCGGCACCAGACATTGCAGGAATGTCAGCACCAGAATCAGGCAGTAATTCTTTATAGTCTTACTCATAGACACATTCTAAACCAGAATTTCCACGGGCGACAATCTTTATTGACTCGCATTTCGCCTGAATGGCGTCCACAGTCTAAAGCACATCCGCCTATGGCGCACCACCACGTACGGAGCTGTCGGAACTTTCCGAGATGATTCTGGGAAACTGCACAGAAATAATCGTTCCTTTCCCATACGAACCGGATGTCAGCTCAATCTCTGCACCATGATCTTTAACGATGTCCCGCACAATAGCCAATCCTAAACCGCTACCAGCTATTTTGTCATTGAGGCGATAAAAGCGATTAAATATCAGATCCTTCTCAGACGGCGCGATGCCTGGACCGGAATCTTCTACCGATAAGATTCCCTGATGCGCATTTTGAAAGCAGTTTATTGTAACCACGCCCTCATTTGGAGAGTAGCGAATCGCGTTGTCAATTAGATTGTCGATCATGTCGCGCAGCAGAAAACGGTCGCCCATCACTTTGGTCGGATGCAAATTGAATCCCAAATCAATGTCTTTTTTATTAGCCTCCTCCACAAAATGTTGAATGGATTCCTCGACCAGCTTATCCAATTCAACTATCTCAAGGCGTGCTTTCTCGAACTGGCTTGGCTCGGCACGTGCGAGCGCCAATAACTGGTTGGTTTGTCGAATCATCCTTTCTGTCGAGGACATCATCAGCTTGGCCGAATGAGCCGTTTCGGACTCAGCAGCATAGCGTCGCTGTAGCCATTCGAGTTGCATTTTAATTCCGGCCAAGGGCGTCCGGAGTTGGTGAGCAATATTGGCAAGGAAATTCTGCTGCGCACTGGCACCTATTAGCACTTTACTGAGCAAGCCATTGATCGCATTGACCACGGGGCGCAGTTCCAATGGAACATCGTATTCCCTGACAGGTGACAGGTCATCATAATTACGTGAATTTAAGTCCGTCTGCATTTTTTTGAGAGGCAGCAGCCCTTTCGTTACCGCCCACCAAACTATGAAAATAGAAACAAAAGCCAAAAGACCTTCCAGCAACAGCAACGAAACCAAAATCACGGATCGTATATGGGTTCGCTTCCGCAATGTTTCGGCCACGCCTATGAACACGGGTTCTGTACCCACATTTGTTTTAAGCGCGATGATGCGAACAGATTCTCCTCGCATTGATCCATCATAGGCCGCAGGATCGTTCAATCTCTCAGCCGGAAACAATGTCGGGAAATCCATATCGCCTGTAATCGTCATTCCTGCCGCATTGCGAACGGTAAAATAGATGGCATCGAAATGATCCACTCGCAGAACCTGCTCCGCCTCCTGCGGCAGGTCGACCAGGACAGTTCCCCGTGTTTCCCTCAGTCTGGGGACAAGTGCCCATGCTGCATCTGCCAGACTTTGGTCAAACGCAATTTGTGCGGGAGCCCATGCAAGCCAGTAAGTAAGACCCGCCCCAATTAAATTAATCAACAAAAGGGGGGCAATGAGCCACTTAAGCAGATTCAGCCGAATGCTTGGCGTCACGGAACCTCTTTCTCCAGCATGTAACCGAAGCCCCGAATCGTGCGTATCACAACGCCGGCGCCTGAGATTTTCAGACGGATTCGGGAGACATATACCTCTACGGCATTCAGCGTCAATTCTTCCCCCCACGGAAGGATCGCATCAATGATCTGTTGTTTGGACACCACCCGAGATGCTTGTTGAATCAGATATTCGAGAACCGCCCATTCCCGGACGGACAACTCTACCGGTTGATCGTTAATGCGGACACGTTTGGTAAATGTATCCAAAGACAATCCACCGACGCGCCATTCAACCGGCTTAGGGTTGCTCCTCCTTACCAATGCCTTCAAACGAGCGACGAGTTCTGGAGTAGCGAAGGGTTTGACCAAATAGTCGTCGGCGCCAAGTTCCAATCCATGGACACGATCCTGAATGGCGTCACGCGCTGTCAGCAACAGCACAGGAAGATGACTGCCCCGCGCACGCAACCGTCGCACCACTTCAAAGCCATCGATACCGGGAAGGCCGATATCCAGGATCATGACCGCAATTTCCGCGTGCTGCAAAATCGAATCCGCATCGCTGCCGTTATCCACGACGTCAACAGCCATGCCGTGGGATTTCAAGATTCGAGATATCCCATCGGCAAGAGTTGAGTCGTCTTCTACTAAAAGAACATGCATGCGGAATTAATCCCTATGGTCGACTTTTGAATGAAATCGTAGAGCAACTTTGCTCTTGATACTAACCCTGTCAGGATTTTGTCAGCTTCATGTCATGTTTGCGACAGGATAGCGCGTTAGTCTACCGACCCTAACGCCGATAGCCGCATGATACTTTGGATTGTTTATTAATGCAGCGGATTGGTTAATACAGGCAGGCCAAACAAAAAGCTGAGATCTATTGGGTATGAAAAAGGGACGGTCTATGGTTTCACATCAGTTGACTCGCTATGTTGGGCTTATAGCACTATTTCTTTCAACGTTCTCATTTGCTGAACAACCCGTTAACCTCCAGAAATTAAGCCTCGAACAGGCGATCAAAATCGCCGAGGAGCACAACCATGAGCTCCGTTTATCTGGATTTGCGGTCGCAAATGCAGACGCCGCAACAGTCATCGCGTCGGCGGCGCCCAATCCGATGCTGACAGTACAAACTCTAAATATTAATCCTAAAGCTGGAATCGGAGCGGGCAACCTACGCAACAAGACCGTCGATAGCACGCTTCGGATCGACCAGCTGATTGAGCGCGGCGGCAAGCGAGAATTAAGAACGAAAAATGCTTCTCATCTTGAAGACGCCGCGCGCAACGACCTTCAGGATGTGCGCCGACAGCTTCATGTAAGCGTTAGCCAGTCGTATTACGACCTCCTGGCGGCAGAAGAAAAGCTCGACATCACTCGCCAGACGGTGGTTCTCTATGAGAACACCTTCACCGCTGCACAAAAGCGCCAGAAGGCGGGGGACATTGCAGGCTCCGACGTCGCGCGACTACAGGTCGATGCATTGCGTGCCAAGAACGATTTGACGCAGGCTGAAGCGGATGTGGGCAAGGCGAGACAAGCGCTCGCACTGGTGCTGGGGCAGATCACCTATGCAACGCAAATCAAACTGGCCGACAGTTGGCCAGCGCTGCAATTCAACGCCGCAGCACCATCCCCGGAAGCATTGATCGAGCGGCGTCCTGACGTGCTTGCCGCGAAGTCCCGTGTTGACGCTGCATTTGTGGCACGCAAGCTCGCACTAGCCTCGCGCACCAGGGACGTTACGGTCGGCGTTCAGTATGAACATTTTCCACTCAGCGATGCCAACCCTCAAGGCAGCGGCAACAGTTATGGCATCGCGGTGCAGATACCGCTATTCGCACGCTATACATTCGACGGCGAAATTCGGGCCGCGGAAGCGGCGGTCGACTCGGCGCAAGAAAATCTCGAAATGACACGTGATCTGGCGCGTAATGATTTGGTGAAAAGTTGGCAAGATGCACGCTCTTCCTTCGATCGTATCCAGCGCTACGACGACGGCTTGCTGGCCGCCGCAAAAAAATCCTCGGATGCGGCCGAATTCGCGTTCAAACATGGTGCGCTGGGCGTCATGGATGTGCTGGATGCCAGGCGAACCTATCGCGCGAGCCAGCTCGACGCGCTGGCCGCACGCGCGGACTATGCAAAATCACTGGCCGCCTGGCAGTCGGCCGTTTCGGAAAGCAATACGCAATGACTCTGCAATCGAACATTCTCAAAGTCGCCATAGCCATCGCTGTCGTCGGTGCAGCAATAGCTGGCATTCATTACCTCAATGCGTCTCAAGACCACAAAGCTGATCCTCCTCCCAAAGATCACTCGCAACCCGGCGTGTTGAAGTTCGCGCCCAATGCGCCGCAGTTGTCGTCACTCAAAATAGCCGCAGTAACCGCGGTGCCGTTACCGGTATCCGATCCTGTCAATGGCCGCATCACGTATGACGAGAATGCGACCACACGCGTCACTTCACCTATCGTCGGACGGGTAACCGCGCTGCATGCGGAGGTTGGCGACGCAGTACGACGCAACACCGTGCTGGTGGACATCGATTCACCGGATTTGGCTACCGCTGAAGCCGACTGGCGCAAAGCAAAGGCAGACGAATTGCGCAAAAAACTGGCATTTGAGCGTGCTAAAACGCTGTTTGATGGTGAAGTGCTCGCACGCAAGGATTACGAATCCGCAGAGGCCGACTATCAACAGGCAAAAGCTGAGACCAGGCGGACAGTTCTGCGGATGAAAAACCTGAATGCGACCGGTCAGGAGGATGGCAAATTCGGCCTGAAATCACCCATTGCCGGGATCGTGGCTGACAAGCAGATCAATCCTGGACTCGAAGTGCGCCCAGACCTGCCGAATCCGCTATTTGTTATCACCGACCTCAGCCGCCTCTGGGTAATCGTCGATGTGCCGGAACGTAGCGCCGCCGAGCTCCATCCGGGCCAAGCCGTCACCCTGGAAACAGATGCCTATCCGGACGAGCGGTTTAACGCCAGAATCGACAAGGTAGGACTGGTGCTCGATCCAGGCACGCACCGTATTCAGGTACGCTGCTCGGTCAAAAATATCGGCCTCAAGCTCAAGCCGGAGATGTTTGCACGCGTATCGTTTCTCGCCGACGATGGCGGCAAGAAGGCAATACCGCTGCCGAATACCAGTCTTTTCGTTGAAGGAATGTATAGCTATGTATTTGTCGAAAAACAAGCCGGTACATTCGAAAAAAGGCGGGTGAACGTAAAAGTCAGGGGGCACGACAGAAGCTTTGTCGATACGGGGCTCGAGAATGGCGAGCGCGTCGTGACGGAGGGCGCGTTCTTATTGAATGCCGAGGTGGCGGACAATGCTCAATAAGCTGATCGATTTTGTCTTCGCGCAACGCGTTTTCGTTCTCATTCTGACGGCTGCACTGGTTGCATTCGGCTATCGGGCTCTCACCAACCTGCCGATCGAAGCATTTCCCGATGTGCAGGATGTGCAGGTCCAGATTGTCACGCAGTATCCAGGTCAGGCGCCGGAAGAAGTCGAACGCACCATTACGCTGCCGATCGAACGGGAAATGAGCGGTGTGCCGAGCCAGACCCAGTTGCGCTCGGTGTCGATCACCGGATTGTCAGTGGTTACCCTGACCTTCGCCGACGGTACAGACGATTATTTTGCGCGGCAGCAGGTACTGGAAAAACTGCAAAATGTCAGTCTCCCCAACGGCACTCAGCCGAGCCTTGCTCCGCTGACGACGGCGGTTGGTGAAGTTTACCGCTATATCGTCGAAACACCGCCAGGCATGGATGCAAACGAAGTAAGGGCTTTGCAGGATTGGGTTATCCGTCCCAATCTCAGAATTGTTCAGGGCGTCGCCGACGTCGTCAGTTTCGGCGGCACCGTTAAGGAATACCAGGTTCAGATCAATCCCTATGCATTGAAACGATATGGAATCACCATAGACCAGGTCAGTCAGGCGTTGACCAACAACAGTGCAAACGTTGGCGGCGGTCTGATCAAGCGCGGGGATGAAGCGCTGGTGGTGCGCGGCTTTGGTATTTTCAGGCACCTCGAAGAAATCGGACGCGTTATTGTCAGTGCGAAAAACGGCAAAACCGTGCTGGTATCGGACGTCGCTGACGTAACCATCGGACACCGTCCGCGTTCCGGCGTGGTCGCCTTCAATCACGACAACAGCGTGGTCGAAGGCATCGTGCAGATGAGCAAGGGAAGCAATGCCGCGAAGGTGGTGGCGGACATCAAGAAAAGCATCTCCGACCTCAATGCGAAACTGCCCAAGGGCGTGCGTATCAAGACCATCTACGACCGCACCGAACTCATCGACCATACGGTACACACGGTTGCCGAAAACTTGCTGGTGGGTGCTGCGCTGGTCATTACGATCCTGGTCGTGTTCCTCGGCAACTGGCGGGCGGCGCTGATAGTCGCCACCGTTATCCCGCTGTCTTTGCTGTTCGCCTTCATCATGCTGGATGCGCGCGGCATTCCAGCCAATCTGATTTCGCTCGGCGCAGTCGATTTCGGCATCATCATCGATAGCGCTGTCGTGCTGGTGGAAGCCCTGATCGTGCGGCTCGCCATTCAGAATCTTGACGCAACGCCAGGGCAAACTCCCTATGCATGGCGCAAGGAAACGCTCAAACAGACGGTGGTCGAACTCGGCCATCCTATTTTGTTCGCAAAAGCGATCATCATCGTCGCCTTTATTCCGATTTTTACTTTCCAGCGCGTCGAAGGTAAGATTTTCTCACCGGTCGCTTTCACACTTAGCTTTGCCATGCTGGGCGCGATCATCCTGACGATGACATTGGTGCCGACCCTGTTGGCATGGACCATGAAACGCCATCCGATGGCGGAAAAACACAGCGTATGGCTACACCATATCCAGGACTGGTACCGGATGGTGTTGGTGCGAGCACAGGAAAAACGCACGCTGGTAATGGCAGGATCGACAGCCATCCTGGCACTCACGCTTGCACTTGCGCCGATGCTCGGCAGCGAATTTCTACCGAAACTTGATGAAGGCAACATCTGGTTAACGATCAGTCTGCCGACTTCCAGCTCGCTACAAAAAACCGAACAAATCGAGCATCGAGTTCGCGCCATATTGCAGAGCTATCCGGAAGTCGGCAATATCATTTCACAAGTAGGCCGCCCGGATGACGGTACCGACCCGAAGGGGCCGAACAACATGGAGTTTCTGGCCGATCTGAAGCCGCGTAACACCTGGAAATTCGACAACAAGGAAAGCCTGATTGCGGACATGTCTGCAAAAATCCGCACGATCCCTGGCGTCCCTACTAATTTTTCCCAAGTGATCGAAGACAACGTCGAAGAGACACTGTCTGGTGTTAAGGGGGAAATCGCAGTCAAGATATTCGGACCGGACCTGGAGATACTAACCCAGAAGAGCGAGCAGATCGCAGCGATATTAAACGGTATCGCCGGTGCTGCCGATGTCGCTGCTGTGAAAATCGGCGGGCAAAGCGAGCTGGATATCGTGATTGACCGGGATCAGATCGCCAGACTCGGCATCAACGTCGCGGATGTCAATTCGGCGATCCAGACCGCGCTGGCTGGCAATGCCGTCAATGCCTATTTCGAAGGCGACCGGCGTTTCGACATCACGATACGACTGAAGGAAAGCTTTCGCGATTCCATCGATGATATCGCCGAGCTTCAGATCAATCTTCCCGCTGGAGCAGGCACCGTGCCACTAGGTGATCTTGCGCGTATCGACATCCGGCAAGGCGCGGCACGTATCAGTCGCGAGGCGGGTGGGCGAAACGCCTCAGTAAAAGCGAACTTGCTCGGTCGCGACCAGGGCAGCTTCGTAGCAGAGGCGCAGCAGAAAGTTGCAGCGCAGGTGCATTTGCCGCCAGGCTATCAGATTACCTGGGGCGGCCAGTTTGAGAACCAGCAACGCGCTGTCAAGAGACTTGAAATCATTGTCCCCATCACGGTATTTCTGATTTTCTCGTTGTTATTCTGGGCATTCCGTTCTGTGCGTAAAGCGCTGCTGGTGTTGTCGATCGTGCCGTTTACCCTGATCGGCGGCATTGTCGGCCTTGCTATCGTCGGCCTGCATTTTTCCGTGTCCGCCGCAGTCGGCTTTATCGCAGTAGCGGGCATCTCGGTGCAGAACGGCGTCATCATGGTGGAACAGATCATTGACGGTGCACGCACCAATCAATCGGCGTTCGAAAGCGCGGTGGAAGGGGCCGTTTCACGACTACGTCCAATATTGATGACCGCATTAATGGCCGGCTTGGGGTTATTACCCGCCGCGCTGTCTCATGGCATTGGCTCGGAAACGCAGCGCCCATTTGCGGTGGTCATCGTAGGAGGAATCGTGTCGGCCACCTTCTTCACGTTATTGCTTATACCGCTGGTATATCCTTATTTTTCAGAGAAAGTGGAGGCTGAATGATTTGGCTCTCCCCACATAAATAACGACCACTAACGGTTAACACATATTGTAAAAAATCGTCACTTTGCTGACGCAGTATTTCAGGTTTATACTTCGCACCGTTTTGTTAATTGCGGAGACCCCTTTGGGCATTTGTTCGGGTGACAGTAGTAGCCGACCCTTGATGGGCGGCGGCTTCTCGGCAAGATAACACGCAGGACTTCCCCTGCTGCTATCTCGCCGAAGGCGGGAAGCGGCATCCAGGCGCGGGTCTTTCATCAGCCAGCGCCTTCAAAACTTCCACTCACTAGATTCTGACCGAGCATCCACGGATGCCTCGTAACGCATGCCCGCTGCGCGGCTCCACCTCCATCGACCCGATTTTCGAGGATGAGCATGAGCATTTTGCTGAATCGCCGCTGCCTGAATGGCAGCTTGTGGGCTTTTATCGGCGCTGCATTACCCGCACTAGTTTGGGCCCAGTCTCCAGAAGTGGAAGACTGGGGCGCCAAAATCCAGGCCACCTATCTCTGGCAGAAGAAGCCGGGATTCAATGCCGCCTATTCCGGCCCCAACAGCCTGCGGCCTGACAAGGAGATCAGCTATACTTTCACCACCACCGCCTACCTGGGCTTTCGTCCCTGGCAGGGCGGCGAGCTTTACTTCAATCCGGAAGTCACCCAGGGCGAGCCGTTTTCCAACCTGACCGGGCTGGGCGGCTTTACCAATGGCGAGGTAACGCGCGTTGCCGGTCCTAATCCGAAAGCCTACCGTCAGCGCTTGTTCCTGCGCCAGACCTGGAACCGGGGCGGCGGCGAGGAGAAAGTGGAATCCGACATCAACCAGCTTGCCGGCGTGGTGGACAAGAACCGTTTCGTGCTCACCGCCGGCAACTTCTCGACCCTCGACGTGTTCGATGAGAATGCCTACGCCAAGGACCCGCGCATCCAGTTCATGAACTGGGGAAATATGACCTATGCCGCCTATGATTATGCCGCGGATTCGCGCGGATTCGGCTGGGGTTTCGCCGGCGAGTGGTATCAGGGCGACTGGGTGCTGCGCTTCGGCCGCATGACCGGACCCAAGGAGCCCAACATGCTGCCTATCGATCACAGTATCGGCAAGCATTACGGCGACCAGGTAGAAATCGAGCATGCTCATGAGATCGGCGGTCAGCCCGGCAAAGTACGTGTGCTGGCTTGGCGCAACCGCGCCGTGCTGGCCCGATACCGTGACGCCATCAACTATGGCGCTGCCCACGGCGAAGCGCCGGACATCTTCAAAGTGCGCAACGGCGAGCAGATCAAATACGGCTTGGGGGTCAATATCGAGCAAGCGCTCAGCAGCAATCTGGGTGTTTTCCTGCGCGCCATGCAGGCGGACGGACGCACCGAAACCTGGGCCTTCACCGAGGTCGACCAGTCACTGGCTGGTGGCCTGTCGATCAAGGGTTCTGCCTGGGGGCGGACGCAGGATGTCGTCGGCCTGGCTTTGATGCGCAATGGCTTGTCCAGAGACCGGCGCGAGTATCTGGAGGCCGGCGGCATTTCCTTCTTCATCGGCGACGGGCGGCTCAACTATCGGCCGGAAACCATAGCCGAAGCGTATTACAGCCTGAATGTCGTCAAGGGCGCCTGGATCACGCTGGATGCGCAGCGCATACTGAACCCCGCTTATAACGCGGATCGTGGCCCGCTGACTGTTGGCTCGATACGCCTGCACACCGAATTTTAGCGCCTGAAAGGGGGAGCAATATGAACATTTCCTTCATGAAGGAATTTTTCGCCGGATTCGTTCGCACCCGCGCCATCTCGCGGCACTACCGCAGGTTGGCGATCCTCGAAGCACTCAGAGGTACGCCGGTGCCGCGTGAGGTGCCGCCGACGCTCGCCCATACTTTGCTTGAGGCTTCGCGCAGCGATGCCGACGCTTTGCTGTCGCGGCTCGACACACATCTGGATGGTCTGAGCGAAACCCAGGCCGAAAACATCCGCGATCACATCGGCCTGAACGAGGTCGAACACGAGAAGCCGCTGCCCTGGTGGGCGCACCTGTGGCACTGCTACAAGAACCCGTTCAACCTGCTGCTGACGGTGCTTGCCGCCATCTCTTACTACACCGAGGATATGAAGGCGGCCATCGTCATCTCCTCGATGGTGGTGCTGTCGACGCTGCTCCGCTTCTGGCAGGAGGCGAAGTCCAACCGGGCTGCCGACAAGCTCAAGGAAATGGTCAGCAACACCGCTACCGTGCTGCGCCGCGACCTGGCTCAGGATGCCGCCGAGGAGGCGCGCCGCTACTTCCATGCCATGCTGCATCCCAAAGGTCCGCACAAGACGGAGGTACCGATCAAGATGCTGGTGCCCGGCGATCTGGTGCTGCTCTCGGCCGGCGACATGATCCCGGCCGATCTGCGGGTACTTTCGGCGAAAGACCTGTTCGTCAGCCAGGCGGCCATGACCGGCGAATCCCTGCCAGTGGAGAAATTCGTTACCCAGAGAGTGGATACTTCCAACCCGGTTGAACTCGAAAACATCCTGTTCATGGGCACCAACGTGGTGAGCGGTACAGCCATGGCGGTGGTAGTGACTACCGGCAACAGCACCTACTTCGGCGCGCTGGCCGCGCGGGTCACCGCTACCGGGCGCGTGCAGACGGCGTTCCAGTCTGGCATCAACAAGGTGAGCTGGCTGCTGATCCGCTTCATGCTGGTGATGTCACCACTGGTCCTGCTCATCAACGGTTTCACCAAAGGAGACTGGCTGGAGGCGTTCCTGTTCGCGCTTTCCGTCGCCGTCGGCCTGACGCCCGAGATGCTGCCGATGATCGTCACCTCGACGCTGGCCAAGGGGGCGGTGCTGCTGTCGCGCAAGAAGGTGATCGTCAAGCGCCTCGACGCCATCCAGAACTTCGGCGCGATGGATGTGCTGTGCACCGACAAGACTGGCACCCTCACCCAGGACAAGATTTTTCTCGCGCGTCATACCGGCGTGTTCGGCGAGGAATCCGACACGGTGTTGGAATACGCTTATCTCAACAGCTACTACCAGACCGGGTTGAAAAACCTGCTCGATGTGGCGGTGCTGGAGCATGCCGAGGTGCACCAGGAGCTGGAAATCGCCACGGCCTTCCGCAAGGTGGACGAGATCCCGTTCGACTTCACACGTCGGCGCATGTCGGTGGTGGTCGCCGAGCATGACGAGCATCATCTGCTGATCTGCAAGGGTGCGGTGGAGGAAATCCTCGCTGCGTGTACCCGTGTTCAGCACGCCGAAAGGACTGAGCCGCTGACGCCGGAACTGCTCGCCCAGTTGAGCGAGGTGACGGCAGCCCTCAACGAGGAGGGTTTGCGGGTCGTAGCGGTTGCCGCCAAGGAATTGCCGCCGACAAAGGAAATCTATGGCGTAGCCGATGAATCGGAACTGACCCTGGTCGGCTACATCGCCTTCCTCGATCCGCCCAAGGAATCCGCCGAGCCGGCGCTGGCGGCGCTGCGAGGGCACGGGGTCGACGTCAAGATACTGACCGGCGACAATGAGCGAGTGACGGCCAAGATCTGTCGCGAGGTCGGCCTGCCTGATGACAAGGTACTGCTTGGCGCCGACATCGAGGCGATGAACGATGCTGAACTTGCCATCGCGGCAGAGCAAAACCACATCTTCGCCAAGCTCAGCCCGGCCCACAAGGAACGCATTGTCCAGGCACTGCGCGGCAATGGCCACGTGGTCGGATTCATGGGCGACGGCATCAACGATGCGCCCGCCCTGCGCGCTGCGGATATCGGCATTTCGGTGGATACCGCAGTGGATATCGCCAAGGAAGCCGCCGATATCATCCTGCTGGAAAAAAGCCTGATGGTGCTGGAAGAAGGCGTGATCGAGGGTCGAAGGACTTTCGCTAACATGCTCAAGTACATCAAGATGACGGCCAGCTCCAACTTCGGCAACGTATTCTCGGTGCTGGTGGCGAGCGTGTTCCTGCCGTTCCTGCCGATGCTGCCGCTGCATCTGCTGGTGCAGAACCTGCTCTACGACATCTCGCAGATCGCGATCCCCTTCGACAACGTCGACGAGGAACAGGTCAAGCTACCACAACGCTGGAACCCGGAAAATATCGGTCGCTTCATGGTGTTCTTCGGACCGGTCAGCTCGATATTCGATCTCACCACCTACACACTGATGTGGTTCGTTTTCAGCGCCAACACACCGGCCGATCAATCGCTGTTCCAGTCCGGCTGGTTCATCGAGGGGCTGCTGTCGCAAACGTTGATCGTACACATGATCCGCACGCAGAAAATCCCGTTCATCCAGAGCCGTCCTGGTTGGCCGTTACTGGTGACGACGATGGGCGTCATGATCGCTGGCATTCTCGTGCCGATGGGGCCGTTCGCTCACTATTTCAAACTCCAGGCGCTACCGCCGTTATACTTCGCGTTCCTGGCGGCAATCCTGGTGGGCTATATGGTGCTGACTCAAGCGATGAAAAGGTATTACACTCGCCGCTACGGCTGGCAATGAGCCCGTTCAAATTAAATTCAGCTCCCATGACCACATGACAGACATCCCTAATTCAGCCTACCGCCCAATTTTCTTACGCCTTATCCTTTCACGACCCAGACTATTCAGCTCGATTCTGGTCGGAGTACTGATTGTATTTTTTTTACCAAGATCTTTAGCGTTGCACGAAATTACACGGGCGATTGTCGGCTGGAATGTCGGGGCGTGGCTGTATTTGATGTTGGCGGCTCGCATGATGTTCTGGACTGAACGTGAAAAAATGCGCACCCGCGCCATAGCGCAAGACGATGGAAAATTTGTCGTTCTGGGAATGGTGATCGTCGCTGCCATTGTCTCTCTCGGCGCAATCTTTGCGCAACTTGGTGTAGTCAAGGACATGCACGGCATGCTCAGGTATGCGCACATCGCTCTCGCCGTGCTGACTATCCTGTCTTCATGGGCATTTACTCAAGTAATGTTTGCGTTGCATTATGCACATGACTTCTATGTCACTAAAGAGCGCGGCGGTTCGGGTGGGCTGGAATTCCCCAATGCATCTGCGCCGGACTATAGCGATTTTCTTTATTTTGCCTGCGTGATAGGAACCTCTGGCCAGACGGCTGACGTAAGTTTCACTAGCAGGGCGATGCGAAGAACAGGGCTGGTACACTGCGTATTGGCATTCTTTTTCAATACCACTTTGGTGGCCTTAACCATTAATATTGCGTCTGGCTTGATATAAGCATGTATGTAGTGCGATTTACTGGCGACGAACAAATCGGAGGAAGCGGTGCTCGTGGGTAACTTGAAGATGGTCGTCAGGGCTGGAGTGTATGGAACGCTGTTGGGTATATCCGGGGTGTATGCAGATACCGCAACGCTGGGCGATGCGGGTGTTGTAGCGGCCGACGCCTGGGCTTTCAAGCTCACCCCCTCCTACTATGTCACCACCCACGAAAAGGATGCGACCGATCTCAATCTGCGTGCGAATCATGGCCCCCATGCCATTTGGCTAGGCTACTACCAGCGCGGCAGCGAATTTGAGCAGACCCGCACCGGCTACGAATACACGGCGCAAATTCCCTACGGCCAGTTGGTACCCTCATTGCAACTGGCTACTCACGGCTTCGTCGGGGGCTCCATCAACGCCCAGATCGGCGACTCAATCTATGCACTGCTTGGTTTTGGGAGGACCAACGCACGTGACTACTACAACCTCAATTTTGACCCGAACGATTCCATCGTCTATGGGCTCGGGACACGCCTGCTGCCTAAATCAACCCTCTCGATATTTACCGTCAAGGACAACCGCCTTCACACCGGCCAAACTGTTACGCACGCAGTCTGGCGCATGTTGCCGGACGAGCATCAGCGGTGGACAGTGGATTTGTCGAGCAAGCATGGTCGTGCAACTGCCGATGACGAATTAGTGTCCGGCAAAGCGCTTTCAGTGACCTACGACTACCGGGATATCTTTTTCAGGTTGGCGCAGGACCGGAAGGTCAATTTCACGGCTGAGGATCAGACCCGTTTGTCCGTTGGGCTGCGATTTTAGCGATACAGGGATAGTGTAAATTACCTGTCGTAAGGCGATTACGCTGTGGTTCGCGTTACAATCCATTCTATAGGTGACCCGGTCATGCTGACGGCACAGCCACCGTGCTCATACCACGACCTCCTCGGAGCGCGCATCGAGACCGCGATCTGGTGTGCGGCATTCCACGACACGCGCCATTTGACACAGACGCCGCCATGAAGCACATTGATTTAATTGCCTCTATTTCAGGCACACTTCTTGCGACAAGCCTATGAAATCTTTTTCGGATAAATTGTTATGGGGCATTATAGTATTGCTGGCTGCAGCCTTGGCCATTACGGCAGCGGTCAAGCTGTCGCCCCTGCTCAACCCGCCGCAAAAAATCAGCCTGCCGCTGAATGCGGCTTGCGATCTGCAACAAGGGCCGTGCGCCACCTCACTACCCGGTGGAGGGCGCCTGGAATTCTCCCTGGAGCCCCGGCCGATCCCGGTGCTGAAACCACTCAGGCTGCAAGTGCGGGCCACCGGCTTCAAGGCCGGCTCGGTGGAAGTGGATTTCGCCGGCGTGGACATGAAGATGGCTTTCAACCGCCCGCGCCTGGTGCCCGGCAAGGATGGCCTGTTCACAGGAGAAGCCACGCTGCCGGTGTGCGTACGCGATAAAATGGCCTGGCAGGCGACCGTACTGGTCGAGTCCGACGGCAAGCGCATTGCGGTGCCATTCAGATTTGAAACAAAACGATAAAACCATGAAAAAATTTCTTGTCGGCATCATTTTAGCGCTCAGCCTGCTGCTCGTCTGGGCCATTACGCTGTGGCAGCCCTCCGGCACCCAATCCGGCATACACTCTCCGCTAGGCTTGGCGGAAGTACCCCGGGGTGGAGACTTCACCCTGCACTCGCCGAGCGGCCCGCTGGCACTGCATGATCTGAAAGGCAAGGTGGTGCTGCTGTATTTCGGTTATACCTTCTGTCCGGATATCTGCCCGACTTCGCTCGGTTTCACCTCCCAGGCGCTTGCCTCGCTCGACAAGGATGAACTTGATAAAGTGCAGATGCTGTTCGTCACGGTGGACCCGGAGCGCGACAAGTTGGACAAGCTCAAGACCTACACCGCCTATTTCCACCCCAGCATCGTGGGCCTGAGTGGCACCCCGGAAGAAATAGCCAAAGTTGCTAAACTTTACGGCGCGAGCTATGCAAAGCAGAATACCGCCTCGGCCGGGGGTTACGTAGTAGACCATTCCGCGTACACTTACGTCATTGCACCCGACGGCAGCCTGTTCAAGGCCCTCGATCACGGCACCCCCCCGGCACAGGTCGTCGAAGCGATCCGCGCTGCAATGCAAATGAAATAAATTTTACCAACCGAAGGAGAGAAGCATGACTGACAAGTTCCATTCCATCCGCATCGCCGCTTGCATTCTGGGCACCTTGATTGCTGCGCCGGCACTGGCGGGTTCCGCCGCGGAGAGCGTTTCAGCCAACGACCCTTTCGTACGCTTGGCACCACCCGGCATGACCAACACCGGGGCGTTCATGGTGCTCAAAAATGCCGACAGCAAGGATCACAAAGTCGTCAAGGCAGAAAGCACTGTTGCCAAGGCGACTGAATTACATACCCATACCAACGAGGGTGGCGTAATGAAAATGCGCCCGGTCAAGGACATCGAGATCAAGAGCAAGGGCGAAGCCGTGCTCAAACCCGGCAGCTTGCACGTGATGCTGATCGGCCTGAAACAGGACATCAAGGAAGGCGACAACGTAGCGATCACGCTGACCTTCGAGGACGGCAGCAGCAAGAAAGTTGAAGCGCCGGTGCGCAAGATCCAGACTGAAATGAAAATGGAAATGATGCATGACCATGAAGGAATGAAGCACTAATCCACGCACTCACCCGCCCACCTCCTCGGACGGGTGAGTACCATCAGCCGTACATCTCCATCGATTAATTTTATTACTGTCTATTCAGTCAATTAGGTTTTATAACACTCTTTCCCCTGCAATATTGCCTTTTCAGCACTAATCCCAGAGAAGAACCTATACTGGATTTAATAGTCTGAACTAAAAATCAATGCGTCCGCATCGAATCTGCAATCGTTTCTGCTGCCGAGTGTGAGGAGTGGACCATGAACGCACCGCATATGGAGCCTTGGGATTTCGACGCCTGGATGGCACTCAGCCGTTCAGACCCCACTGCTTTCGAGGAAAGGCGCAGGTGCGTGATTGAGGAGACCATTGCGCGGGCTCCGCAACATATGCAACCTCGGTTACGAGCCCTGCAATGGCGCATCGACATGGAGCGTGCCAGGGCGAGCAATCCGCTCTCGGCATGCATCAGGCTGTACAACATGATGTGGAAATCACTCAACGGCGAGAACGGCTTGATGTCCGCAATCGGGAGGCTGACGGGATCAGATCCTTCCGCGGGAGAAGAACGCATTCCCCATTCGGCCAGGATATTGCCATTCGAGCCCCACAAGCGGCTCTCCTGACATCCTGCATTTTCCCACCGAACCAGGAAGGGCTAGTGCAGACTGGGTATATCTTCCCCATCCGGCCTGCCGCTGGCAATTTCGGATGGAGTGGCGTCATTGACTGACACCACGTTCACAACGAAGGTCACGGTCTGGCCAGCCATGGGATGATTGGCATCGATGGTGAGCTTGCCGTTCTCGATCTTGGTGACGAAAAACTTCATCGCCTCGCCCTTATCGTTCTCGAACTCTACCTCGGCACCCATGTGGCGGAATTCCGGCGGCACGTTGTCGATGTCATCGGTGAAGGTCAGTTCGGGATGGTGGTCACCGAACCCTTCCCTCGGATTCAGCATGACTTCGATCTTGTCGCCGGCCACGCGGTCTTCCAGCGCTGCTTCGATCTTCTCGAACAGCCCACTGTTGGCGCCGTGCACGTAGCCGATCGGCATATCGTACTGTTCGAATACCTTGCCGCTCTCGTCCAGAATCACGTAGGTCACGTGTACTGTCTTGTTCCTGCCGATTTTCTGCTCAGCCATGAATGCAATTCCTGATTGAATGCCTAAAGGGCACTGGTAAAAAAGGGGGGTAGTATAACCCAGTGAGGGGTGAGGAGATAGGAGTGAGGAGTAAAGTCAAAAAGCAGTGCCGGGGTGGCTCCTCACCCCTCACCATCACGATTTAGGCAGCACTTCGAGCGACACGTGCAGTTCACGCCGAATTTTATCCAGCGGGAACGAAAGCGTCAGCGTTACCGCCTGCATGATTTTTTCGAAGCCCGCCTCGGACTGAGAGACGCTGAAATGGGGCCGGCTTATCAGCCGCGCCGGCTCGCTCAAGGTCAATTTTACTATGCCGCCCAGAACATCGTCGTCGAGCTGCAATTCCCTGACCGCATCCAGTTCCATCAATTGGCCGAAGCCGCCCGGCACCTGGCCCGCAAAGACGAACTTCCCGGCCGGACCATCACAGCTTGGCATGGCGAGATTGATTTCAGTGGTGAACGTGCCGCGGGATTCCTTGCCGAAGCGGTAGCTCGCTTCCAGCCTGTTTTCAGACAAATGCACCCGTTTTTCCACCCCGCCTCCGGCAAAGGTCAGAGACAGGTCGCGCTCCGTCTTCAGCTGGTAATCCTGCAAGGCAGAGAACTCGCCGCCCTCCGGCTGGATGCTGTCGACGAACAGGCCACGCGGGCGCACATCGGTAGCCAGATCCTCCGGATGAATCTCGTGCTTGAAGACAACGCGATCATGCGCCGAGGCAATACCGGTGCCTTCGTGCTGGCCATGCTCCTCGCGCAAGTGGATTTTTCGATGGTAGTGCTCGGTCTGGCGCATCAGGCTGTCGGCGAAATTGTGGTGCAGCGGGTAGCTGTCGAACTCGATCACGCTGGCATTGCCATCCACCCGCACCACCGCCTGGATAGCTGAATTGTGCAGAAAAATCTCGTCCTGGCCATCGAGGTCGCAATCAAAACGGGTTCTTCCAGAACGCGGATCGCATTGATCGAGGCTGCCCTCCAGTTCGACGATGGCGTGGTACACCGCGCGCCGCAAGTGCGGCAGGTACAACCCCCCGAACAGCCCGTGCCAGTAAGCATCGTTGGCCTGCGCGCGGTACAGCGCGTCGAGCATCGCCGGTTTCTTCCGGTTCGACGGCAGCTTGTCCAGGCGAACCGACAGCCCCAGCATGCGCTTGTGCATCCAGTTCGCCTCGGGGTAGCGGGTAAGGAAATTCTTCCACATGCCGCCGCGCAGGAACGCCTTGTCCTGGGCGAACCACCCTTCAACCTTGGCGCGCGCCACCAGGTCCGCATACTGGTTGGCGGCAGGCGCCGGCAGGCTCCACTCGTTCATCTCGATGTAGGAGGTGGTGGGCAGGTACACCACGCCGCGCGTTTTGGCAGCAGCATGGTAATCGCCGTAGCGCTGGGTGCGGATTTTCGGCGAGGCGAGCACACCCTCGATGAAGCTCACCAGCCAGCCCTTCTCGTACACCCATTCGTAGGTTTCCGGCCAGATCCCGAATTTCTCGATGTCATCGAAATACACCGCCGCGGTGCGCCCTTCGTCGGCCAGGCTCTCCAGATAGGCAACAGCCTCGTTGGCGGGCGAAAACGGGAAACGATAGCGCAGCTCCTCGGAAATAGGGAACAAGTCCAGCCTGCGCCCGTCCTCCTCGGTCGTGTAGAAGCCATCCAGTTCAGCCGCGGTCTTGCCGGCGCAGAAGAAATGGTAGTCGTCCACGGTGACGTAACGGACCTGCGAATCGGCCAGCGCCGGCACCACCGTTGCCTCCCACACCCGCTCGGTCAGCCAGGCGCCTGCGGGTCGCTGGCCCAGCTTCTTTTCCAGCTTGTCGGACAGCCGCATCACCTGCCCGACTCGATCGCGATGGGGAATCACCGCCAGCACCGGTTCGGTGTCTCCGGCGCCGAACAGCTCGACCTGCCCGCGCTTGACCATCTCGCGCAGCAGCGCCATATCTTCGGGGTAGTGCTGGAACAGCCAGTCCAGCAGCCAGCCGGAAAAATGCACCGCAAAATGGAAGTCCGGGAAGCGGTGCAGAGTATGGATGAACGGGCGGTAGCAGCGCAGGTGCGCATCCTCCAGCACTTCCGGAAAGTTGCCGACGGGCTGGTGGGCGTGGACGCCGAGCAGAAGGGAAATGGGTTGGGTCATTGTTTAGTTGTTAGTTGTTAGTTATCAATCCAGCCACCCATCACCAACTGATAGCTGATGACGGATAGCTGTCCGCTTCAAGCTGCTCTGCGCATTGCTCCACCCGCTTCAGGGCTGCCGCCGCCGTGGCTGATCGGCTTGCCGAGCTGTTCCGGCACGGGCAGTTTCAGCAACCGATAGAGGTTAGACAGATTATCCCGATACAGCTTGTCGAAACTCTCTACGCTGTGCTGCGGGTTGTAATCGCCGAACCACCAGAACCAGTCGGAACCCTCGCAATCGGCCAGCTGTTTATGTGCGAGGTCAACTTCCTGCTTGTCCAGGCGGCCGCTACCCATGACCAGATCGAAGCTTTGCTTGGCGGAGCATAGCAGATCCCAGGCGCGGTTCTTTGCGGGATCTCCGATCCAGGTGGAAAACGTGCCATACACCCAGCTGCCGGCAACCAGGTAGGGCAATTTGCCCATCGCCGGACTTGTATTTCCTGTGTTCTCAACCAGGCCTAGCGGCAATTGCGCCTGCATGCCGTTATTTTCCACGCAGCCGTCGAGATAATCCTTGAAGGTGGTGGTGCGGATGAAAGGGTGCGACTCCAGCGCATCGTACATCTCGGATAGAAAGTAATATCCGTTGTAGGGGTAGTATTCCCAGGCATTTTCCCCGTCCAGGATAACGCTGACAACAGGGCTCTCGCCTTCCGGCGTATGCCGCCAGATTTCCTCCAACTCATCAATGAAATTATCCACCGCATCCCTGCCGAACCACTTCGCATATTCGAAGCCGATCTTGTCCGACAGCTTGTCGTCACGAAAGAAGGATACGATCTCATGATCGCCCGTAGCGAGGCGGTAAGGCCGATAGAGATAGTCCATTCTGGACGGCACCGGCTGGTTCCCGTCCAGCCCACGCAGGCTGTTAACCAGCACGGCCTCTCCGCTCGCCATCCAGCGGCACCCATGTTCGGCAAACACCGTCGCCGCCGCCTGAGACACACCGCCCTCAGCGGGCCAGACACCCTGCGGTGCGATGCCAAAACGGTCGCGGTGGCTTTCGATTGCGGACGTAATATGGAAAGAAGCTCGCTTCAGTCCGCCCGGATAGCATAACGCTTCCGGCAGAGCAACGCCGGGCATGCATTCCCGCGCCACCTTGAAGTCAATCAAGAGGGGCACGATAGGGTGATAATGGGGAGTAGTGGAAATTTCGATCTGGCCGGAATCGGCCAGCTTTCGGTAACGCGGAATCAATCCCTGGATGGTTTTTCCGATCAGGTCGAACAGTAGACGGCGATCGGCAAGGGTGAAATGCGAACCCTTCGCCATCAGATTGACCACCAGCTCGCTGCTGCGCCGCACGCTTTCACCGCACCATACCAGGTGGTACCAGACCAGCAGATCCGCCAGGTACTGCCCGGAAAGAAAATCCAGGCTCGCCTCACCGTTCAGCTCATGGTACTTGTACAGATCGCTCAGCCGCTTGTAGGCCGGGTAAGGGTCGATCATCTTGGTATGGTTGCTGCGAAAACAGCTGTCAAAAACCAGTTCGCGCCTGACGGAAGAGAGGCTATTCAGATCCTTTTCGATTAACAAGGCAAGCAATGGATCGCGCAGTTTGCCTTGCTCGAATTGTCGACTGTAATCCTCCAGCTGATCCAGCAGCACGGGAACAAAATTGAACACCGACTTGGCCTGGGGATGGCTTTCCAGGTGATAGGCCATGTCGGAATAATCCTTCATGGCATGCAAATAGGTCCACGGCAGCATGTACTCGCCCGTAGTCAGATTACGATAATCCGGCTGGTGCATGTGCCAGCACAGGATCAGATGGAGTTTTTTGTCGGTCATAGGTTTCAGTGACGAGTGCTGAGTGCCTGGTGATTACTCAGGACTCAGCACTTTCAACTCAGGATTCGAATTTATCTAAGATGATGCAGCTGCTGCCCAAGCATATCGGGCGTAATCAGGGTGATCCCCTTTTTTGTCACGTGAAAGCGCTTGGCATCCTCCTCAGGGTTTTCCCCCACTACCAGCCCTTCCGGGATCTTGCAGCCCTTGTCCACCACCACCCGGTGCAGGCGGGCGCCACGCCCGATGTCCACGTCCGTCAACACTACCGAATCGCTGACCTCGGCAAAACTGTGGACATAGACATTGGAGAACAGCAGCGAGCGGCGCACCGTCGCACCGCTGATGATGCAGCCGCCCGACACCAGGGAATCCACCGCCGAGCCACGACGAGTCTCATCGTCGAACACGAACTTGGCGGGCGGCAGTTGCGCCTGGTAAGTCCAGATCGGCCAGGTCTTGTCGTAAAGGTTGAGGTCAGGGGTGACCTTGGTGAGTTCCATATTGGCTTCCCAATAGGCATCCACCGTTCCCACATCGCGCCAGTAAGGCACCTCCCCTGGTGCGGCCACACAGCTGTCGGAGAAGCGATGAGCGAAGATGCGGTAGCGCGACATGATATGGGGGATGATGTCCTTGCCGAAATCATGCGAGGAATTCGGATCGTCGGCGTCGCGGGTCAGTTGCTCGTAGAGAAATTCAGCGTTGAATACGTAAATACCCATGCTCGCCAGTGCCATATCGGGATTGGCCGAGGTCGGCTGCGGATGCTCAGGTTTTTCATGGAAGGCGACCACGCGATGCTGCTCATCCACCGACATCACGCCGAATTCCTTGGCATCTTCAATAGGCACATCGATGCAGGCCACCGTCATGTCGGCCGCGCTGGCGGCATGAAACGCCAGCATTTCACCGTAGTCCATCTTGTAAACGTGGTCGCCCGCCAGGATCAGGACATAGGTCGAATCGTAGTTGCGCAGGATGTCCATGTTCTGGAACACCGCATCGGCGGTGCCGCGGTACCACATGGTTTCGTCGATACGCTGCTGCGCCGGCATCAACTCGACAAATTCGTTGAATTCGCCGCGCAGGAAGCTCCAGCCACGGTGCAGATGCTGCAGCAGGCTATGCGCTTTGTACTGGGTGATGACGCCGATGCGGCGGATGCCGGAATTGACGCAGTTGGAAAGCGGGAAATCGATGATGCGGAATTTGCCGGCGAAAGGCACGGCGGGTTTGGCGCGCCACTCGGTCAGGTTCTTCAGGCGGGAACCACGCCCACCGGCGAGGATCAGTGCGACGGTGTTTTTCGTCAACAAGCTGACAAAACGTGGATATTCTTTCTCCAAGACTGACCTCCACTTACGATTATCGGGAACCTATTGAAGCCCATCCGAGCACAGCTTAACGAGGAGAGCACACAAGGAAGGATTATAGCAGACCGAAATCTCCCGCAACCCGAGTAACTGCCGTTATAATCCAAATATATTTCTAAATTTATAGAAACACGACAAATCATGAAAGTCAATCCACGGATAAAGTCTTTGCTTCAAGCTCGGCTGCACGATCCTTTCGCCTTCCTCGGCGCGCACCAAGCCAACGAAAGCTGGACAGTCCGGGTCTTTGCGCCCCTCTCCGAAAAACTCTGGCTACAGATGGGAGATGACTGGGAGGACATGCAAAAAACCGACTCGCATGGCCTGTTCGAGTGGCGTGGCAAGGAAGCGCCGTCCGCTCCGTGCCGTCTGCGCCACCTGCAAAACGGGGTACTGAAAACCAGCCACGACCCCTATTCCTTCCCCAGCACCATCAGCGAGCACGACCTCTTCCTTTTCGGCGAAGGCCGGCTCTATCAGGGCTACCACATGCTGGGCGCGCAGCCGATGGAAAGCCTCGGCATTGCGGGCGTGCGCTTCGCGGTATGGGCGCCCAACGCGGAGAGAGTCAGCGTGGTCGGCGACTTCAACGGCTGGGACGGCCGCGTCCACCCGATGCGTAGCCTGGGAAGCTCGGGAGTGTGGGAAATCTTCATCCCCGGGCTTCCTCCTGGCAGCCTGTACAAATTCGAAATCCGTAACCGCCACAGCGGCCAGGTGCTGGTCAAGGCCGACCCCTACGCCAGAGAATTCGAACTGCGTCCGAATACCGCCGCCCGCATCGTTGCGCCTGCAGGCCATGCCTGGCAGGACGGCACCTGGCTGGAGAAACGCAAGAACCTCGACTGGCTGCACGCGCCGTTCAACGTCTACGAAATCCATGCCGGCTCGTGGCGGCGTCACCCAGACGGGCGCTTCTACACCTGGCGCGAACTGGCCGAAAGCCTGGTCCCCTACGTCAAGGAAATGGGGTACACCCACATCGAACTGCTGCCGATTTCCGAGCACCCGCTGGATGAGTCCTGGGGCTACCAGACCACCGGCTACTTCGCCCCGACCTCGCGTCATGGCACACCGGACGATCTGCGCGCCTTCGTCGACGCCTGCCACCAGGCAGACATCGGCGTCATCCTCGACTGGGTGCCGGCGCACTTCCCGCAGGATGCCTGGGCGCTCGCACGCTACGACGGCACCGCGTTGTACGAGCACGAAGATCCGCGACTGGGCCTGCATATCGACTGGGGCACCCACATCTTCAATTTCGGACGGCACGAGGTAAAAGGCTTCTTGTTATCCAGCGCCCATTACTGGCTGGAGGAGTTCCACCTCGACGGCCTGCGCGTGGACGCGGTTGCTTCAATGCTCTACCTCGACTACTCGCGCAAGGCCGGCGAATGGCTGCCGAACAAGTTCGGCGGACGGGAAAATCTCGAAGCCATCGAATTCCTGCGCCAGCTCAACATCATGGTGCACGACGAGTTTCCAGGCGCACTCACCTTCGCCGAGGAATCCACGTCCTGGCCGATGGTGTCACGTCCGGTGTATCTCGGCGGCCTGGGATTTTCGATGAAATGGAACATGGGCTGGATGAACGACACCCTGACTTACATGCAGAACGATCCGGTACACCGCCGTTACCACCACAACGAGCTCACTTTCGGCCAGCTCTACGCCTACACCGAAAATTTCATGCTGCCGTTCTCGCATGACGAAGTAGTTCACGGCAAGAGTTCTCTGCTTAACAAGATGCCGGGAGACGACTGGCAGAAATTCGCCAACCTGCGCCTGCTGTTCACCTACCAGATGACCTACCCGGGGAAAAAACTCAATTTCATGGGCAATGAAATTGCCCAGGGTCGTGAGTGGCAAGTCGGCGGCGAACTCGAGTGGTGGCTGCTGCAATATGGCTGCCACAGCAGCGTCCAGAACATGATGCGCGATCTCAACCATCTTTACAGGGATTGGCCAGCCCTGCACGAACTCGACTTCACCTCCGACGGTTTTGCCTGGATCGACTGCCACGACGCCGACCAGTCGGTGCTTTCTTACCTGCGGCGCGCCAGGGATGGCTCGTTCGTGGCAGTGATGCTGAATTTCACCCCGGTGCCGCGCCTCGGCTACCGCATCGGCGTGCCGCAACCCGGCCTGTACCGGGAAATATTCAACAGCGACTCGCAATATTACGACGGTTCCAACCAGGGCAACGGCGAAGGTGCCGTTGCCGAGAATACGCCATGGATGGGCCACCCTTATTCCATCGTAATCACCGTACCGCCGCTGGCGGGGATAGTATTGGCTTTGGCCGAGTGAAAGTGATGGGTAATGAGTGATGAAAACCATCGCCATTACCCATCACTCTTTACCCATTACCCATTTCCACAGAATGAATAAATAAAATGTCCGCCCTCACCCGCTCGACACCCTGGCAGGCGCTGAAAGCGCATCAGAAAACACTGGCCTCAACCTCGTTGCGCGAGCTTTTTGCCGCCGACCCCAAGCGATTCGACAAATTTTCCCTGGAGGCCTGCGGCATCCTGCTGGATTACTCGAAAAACCGTATCGACTCGGAGACCATGTCGCTGCTGGCGGCGCTGGCGCGTAAAGTGGATATCGAAGGCTGGCGCGAAAAAATGTTCACCGGCGACAAGATCAACTTCACTGAAAACCGCGCGGTACTGCACACGGCGTTGCGCAACCGCTCCAGTCGTCCGGTCATGTTCGACGGGCAAGACGTCATGCCTGAAATAAGGCGCGTACTCGGCAAGATGCGCGAATTTTCGGAAAGTGTGCGCTCGGGGCACTGGAAGGGCTACACCGGCAAACCAATCACCGACATCGTCAACATCGGCATCGGCGGCTCCGATCTCGGCCCGGCAATGGCCTGCCTGGCGCTCGCACCCTATGGCAAGCCGGGGCTGTATGCCCACTTCGTTTCCAATATCGACGGCACCCAGCTTGCGGAAACGCTGAAGCGGCTCGACCCGACAACCACGCTGTTCATCGTCGCCTCGAAGACCTTCACCACCCAGGAAACCATGACCAACGCAGCCTCTGCGCGCGAATGGCTGCTCCGCTCGGCGGGCGACGAAGCCGCCGTCGCCCGACATTTCGTCGCTGTTTCCACCAACACCACCGCCGTCGCGCAGTTCGGCATCGACACCGCGCACATGTTCGAATTCTGGGACTGGGTGGGCGGACGCTACTCGCTGTGGTCGGCGATCGGACTGCCGATTGCTGTTTTCATCGGCATGGACCATTTCGAGGCCTTGCTGACGGGCGCCTTCGAAATGGACGAGCACTTCCGCAGCGCATCGCTGGAAAGCAACATGCCGGTGATCATGGCCCTGATCGGGATGTGGCACGCCAACTTCTGGAATGCCCACAGTCACGCCGTGCTGCCCTACGACCAATCCCTCGCGCGTTTTCCAGCTTACCTGCAACAGCTCGACATGGAAAGCAACGGCAAACGTGTCGACCGCAGCGGCAAAACCGTCGATTACACCACCGGCCCGGTGATCTGGGGCGAACCTGGCACCAACGGCCAGCACGCCTTCTACCAGCTGATTCACCAGGGCACCCGTCTGGTGCCGGCGGATTTTCTCGCCCCGGTGGAAAGCCACAACCCCATCGGCGAACATCACGCCATCCTGCTCTCCAACTTCTTTGCCCAGACCGAAGCGCTGATGAAGGGAAAAACGGCTGAAGAAGCCCGCGCCGAACTGGAAGCGGCAGGCATGAAGGGCGCAGCGCTTAAACAGCTATTACCGCACAAGGTATTTCCCGGCAACAGCCCGACCAACTCGATTTTGTTCCAGAAACTCGACCCCAGGACCCTGGGCGCGTTGATCGCACTCTACGAGCACAAGGTCTTCGTGCAGGGCATGATCTGGAACCTCAACCCCTTCGATCAGTGGGGGGTGGAACTGGGTAAGCAACTGGCGCAGAAAATCCTGCCCGAACTTGACGGCAAGGCAGCCGTCTCTTCCCACGACTCTTCCACCAACGGATTGATCAATTATTTCAAGGGACGCAGGGGTTAGGACGCCACACCAGAGAATGGATGCCGCCCACGCAGTTGACTTGACGAGCTAACCCTTAACCAGGACGCTTTCGGCCAGCACATCCACCCCATGCAGGGGAATAATGGCGCGGGCAGGAATATTGGCACCGGCGCGCCAGTTCATCACGGCTTCATGCTTGCTCTCCCCGGTCACCAGGAACAACACCTGCTTTGTCTGGCCCAAGCGCCAAGCACTCAAGCTTACCCGCTCAGCCGGTGCCTTGGGCGCATCAAATATCGGCAGAGCTACAGGAGAGTCCATCTCCTGGCCCCAATCGTTGCCGGGGAACAGGCTGGCGGTATGTCCATCCTCGCCCAGCCCGAGCAGCACCAGATCGAACTCCCCAACCTGCTTCAAGGTGGCGGAATAGGCTGCTGCAGCTGCTTTTGCCCCCATTTCGGCCGGAATTGCATAAACCTGCTTTTGCGGCACAGGAACATGGTCCAGCCAGGCATCCCGCGCCATGGCGCTGTTGCGCTCCGGGTCAACAGCGGGCAGGCAGCGTTCGTCGCCGAAATAGATATGCCAGGCTTCCCAGTTGGTCTTTAAAGTTCGCAGCCGCTCATACAAGGCACGGGGGGTATTGCCGCCGGCCAGCACCAGACGGAAGGCACCGGAATCTACAATCGCCTGCTCGGCGGCACGAGCAATCATGCTGACTGCTTCAGCCTGCAAGTCCTGCGCCGAAGAAAAAAGATACCAGCGGCAAAGTTGCGGTGGTGTCATATCTTCACCATGGAACAAGCCGCTGCAGCATACTGCCGAGGCCTATCATGCAGATATTCATGCTGCCTTCCTTTCCCATTACATTTCTTAGTATAGATCAGGAAAGTGAATGCAGAGTCCAAACTGATTCGGGTGGGTGCCACGATCTGCAGCAAAAAACGATTGCGGCGAATGCATAAGCAGGCCAGGCGAGACTCAGGCTACCCTCATACCTTGATGTAAACCCAGTCCTGCTTCAGACGCAAGGTGATCTGGTCCAAGGCAGAAGAGGCAACCCCTGTATGCGGTAGCAGTTGTACGTCCACCCCTTTTCCCTGGAGTTTCTTGATGGTCTGGCCGCAGGCTATGAAACCAAGGTTAGGATATTTTTCCTGCATCAAGCCGATACGCTTGGCATAGGGAGAGACATCCGCACGCAGCAAATCGACCCCCCCGCCATTGGCAACGATTTCAATCTGGAGCTTTCGACCGGACCGTCGATAGCTGTCCAGCAGGTTCTCGGTTTCGTCCAGCGCTGTTTTGAGCCGGATTGGATTGGATGAACTCACGTGAACAATGAATTTTTGGGACTCCGCCCCGACATCGTTGCGCTGCGCGCTCTGGAGCAGGCGCGTCATTTCTTTGTCGCCCCCCATCCCTGTCCAGGTGTGGGCAAACCAGCCGGAGGCTGCGCCGATGCACAGCAGCAGGCAAGCAGCCAGCGCCTGAAGAAGCGGTACGCGCAAACGCCGCCCTTTCTCCACTGATCTGCCCCGGGTAGGAGGGTGCTCATAGGCGTGCCGCATCCTCTCCTTCAGCCCGCGCAGTTCACACACCCGTTCCTTCAGCGCATCATCATGCTCGATCGCATCGAACGCCTGGCTTTTCTCAGCCCCGTCGAGTTGATCATCCACAAATGCATTGAGGAATTCATCTGATACGCCTTGATTATCCTGCTTCACTTGACTCTCCTGATATGGCTGATCTGCGCGGACTGCACTGGTGCAAGTTCCTGCAACATCTCCTTCAACGCCCGTCTCGCACGACACAAGCGGCTCATCACGGTACCGACCGGAATCTCCAGAATAGTAGCGACCTCGGCATAGGAAAACTCTTCCAGATCCACCAGCGTCAGCACCTGGCGCTGGCCCAGCGCGAGCCTGGCTACCGCCCCGCGCACCCGGCCCACAACCTGGGTCTGCGCATGCTCATCTTCAGGTGTGGTTTCGTGCACACAGCGGTAATCCTCAATTTCATCAATATCCTCCATCTCTCGGTGCTGCCGGAAATGATCGCGCCAGCAGTTGGTCAAAATGCTGAACAGCCAACTAATCAGCATTTCCGGGTCACGCAACTGACCGTAATTCTTCAGCGCCTTGGCCAGGGTTTCCTGTACCAGGTCGTCCGCCAGCGCCGCGTCATGACTCCAGGAGTATGCAACCCGATATAGACGCACTCGGCTTTGCTCCAATTGGTCGTGGAAGGTATGGGAGCGGCTGAACAGGGAAAGGATTTTCATCGTATCGGAATATCGGCCTGAAAATTGAACATTAAAGTATACGACGTGGCAGCCAACTAAAATATTCCATCGCCGGTGAATTATTTAACTTTTTAAAAAAAGTGGAATAAATGCCTTGCTCCAGCCGTCATCAATTGCAGTGGCAGTGCACCGCCACAACTCAATTATTACAAACAGGAGACAACACCAAATGAAAATTTTACGTCAATTCCAGCACATGGCCGCCGCTTCCGCGCTGGTACTGTCCTTCGCTTCGAGCACCGCCCAGGCCGTCGATGCTCCCGCCCCGCAAGCTACCGCGGATAAGCAAAAAGTGGTATTCCAGGTCAGCGCAGGCGACCCGAAAATATGGAACCTTACACTCAACAACGCCAAGAACGTACAGCAAGAGCTCGGTGCGCAAAACGCCGACATCGAAATCGTGGTCTATGGCCCCGGAATAGGCATGCTCAAATTCGATTCCGCTGTCGCAAACCGCATCGATGAATCAATCGGAAGCGGCGTCAAGATCGTCGCCTGCGAGAACACCATGAAGGCACAGAATCTCACCAAGGACGACATGCTCTCATCCCTTAGCTATGTACCGGCCGGCGTGATCGAACTGATGAAAAAACAAAAAGAAGGCTACGCCTACATTCGCCCCTAAAACGGCAAAGCGTGTAGACCGACCAAATTAAAATTCAAATACCCCCTTCAGGAGAGGACATATGAAAAAAACCTTACTGGCGGCCGCAATGGTCGCCGCTTTCGCGCATGCGCCCGCTTCATTCGCCACCAACTGGTTCCAACTGCAGAACAACGAGCAGCCGGGCGCTGCGCCCTATACTTTCTGGGGCTTCATCCAGCCAACCTATACGCATAACGAAGGCGGGACAGTCAGCGGCATTCCCGCTACAGTCGTATCCCCTGTAAACGGCGCCAATGTTGCAGTGCCGGCGGGACTTCGGGCTTACAATGGACAAACTGCCCTGTTCAATCTGGTGGGTCCTGATCTCGCCCACAGCGATCAGTTGCAGATGTTCCGCGCACGCCCCGGGGTGCGCGGCGTGATTCCGGGAACGGATGAGAAGATCAACTATTTCGCCCTGGCCGAACTCGGCAACAACGGCCTGACCCGCGAAAGGCAAGCAGTATTCACTGACGCCACGGTGACTTTCAATTACATCCCCGGCGCACGCATCCGCGTTGGCCTGGGCCGCCTCCCGCTCGGCGAGGAAGCCATGGTGGGCGTCCATATCATGGATTACATCAACTTCACCACCGTCACCGACCAGTTGCTCAATGAGCGCTTCGTCGAACCCTATACCAATGCGTCGCGTAATCATGCACCCGTGGTGGGCGCGCCGATGGCGATGTCGAAACTCAATGGCGCATTTGGCGGCTTCCGCGATGTCGGTGTCGAAGTGTACGACTGGTTCAACCGGGGCAGATGGGAGTATGCCTATGCGCTGATGGCCAGCCAGGCCAATGGCATCGATTTCAGTGACGACCTCAACAGTGGCAATCACGATGTGACGGCCCGCGTGCAGGCCGCCTACGTATTCCAGGGCAGCGGCCCGAAACGGGAAGACGTCATGGCTTACGCCTGGCATCAGGATGGCAAGCGCGCCTATGGCGGCACCGACTACAACCGCATCCGCGAAGGCATCGGCGCAAAGTACCTGCGCCATGGCGTGCGGGTGAGCGGCGAATACATTCGCGCCAAAGGTATGATCTACGTGGCGCCCACGCCGCAATTCAACGATTTGGGCGGCACCACTTCCACCACCACCCCCTTCGAACCGGTCGATTATGTGGCGCTAGATTCCAGCAACAAGGCCGACGGCTACTACCTGGAAGCGGGCTGGCAATTTGCGCCAAAATGGGAGGTGGACCTGCGCTATGACGAACTCAGCAAAATGACGAATTCGGCCTACGACGAACGTAAAGCCAGCACCTGGACCCTGGGCGGTCAGTATTTCTACAGCCCCAAAGTGCGCTTTGCACTGAACTACGAAATCCGTGACATCAAGGTCGTTCACCCTGAGGCGCAACTTACCAACCCCCAAAAAATCCAGGGCACGGCCGCTGGAATTATTGGCGGTTCAGTAGGCGACCGACTCAGCGCGCAGATGACCTGGGTTTTCTGACAGTAGCAATAGCACCTCTGCATAGGGCCGCGAACCCGGACTTTCTGGCCGGATCGCGGCCCTTTCTCCATTGCGTGTTGCCGGCATGATATAATTTGGCCAAAATTCAAGGTGATGCTCATGCCAGCCCCAAGCACAAAAAAACCAAAAAAATCCCTGAAAGTTCTTTTCGTCACGCCGGAAATCCATCCCCTGATCAAAACCGGCGGGCTGGCCGATGTCAGCGGCGCACTGCCCGCGGCATTGCGCGAGCTGGGTACGGAAGTGCGGGTGCTGGTGCCGGGTTACCCGAAAGTGCTGGCCGGTGCCAAGAACAAGCGGTTGCTCTACACCTTCCACGACCTGCCCGAAGCCGGCGAAGTACGTCTGCTATCGGCCTCGCTGCCGGGCAGTGGCGTGCCGCTGCTGATCATCGACTGCCCTGTACTCTACCAGCGCGACGGCGGTCCCTACCAGAACCCAACCGGCATCGACTGGCCGGACAATGCCCAGCGCTTTGCCCTGCTTTCCCGGATCGGCGCGATCCTTGGCAGCGATGCCTCGCCCCTCTCCTTCCGTCCTGACATCGTTCACTGCAACGACTGGCAAAGCGCCCTTGTACCCGCTTTTCTGCACTTCATGCATGGGAAGAAAGCAGCGACAGTCATGACCATCCACAACCTAGCCTTCCAGGGCATCTTCCCTCCCCACGTCGTGGACGAGGTTGGCCTGCCGCCGGCATGCTTCAGCATCGAAGGGGTGGAATACTACGGCAATTTCTCGACTCTCAAGGCTGGCCTCTATTATACAGACCACATCTCCACGGTAAGCCCCACCTACGCTCAGGAAATCCAGCAGAAAGCGCTCGGCTTCGGCATGCAGGGGCTGCTCGCTCGCCGCAGCAATAAACTGACCGGGATCGTCAACGGCATCGACACTAGCGACTGGAATCCAGCCACCGACCCGCATCTGGTGCAGGGATACGACGCTGGGCAGATGGCCGGCAAGACCGCCAACAAGCTCGCCCTGCAGGAAAAGATGGGATTGAAGCGCGACCCGGACATCCCGCTGCTGGGCATGATCAGCCGCATCACCCAGCAGAAAGGCGGAGACCTGCTGCTGGAGATTGCGCCGCAACTGCTGCAAGAGAACGTGCAGATCGTCCTGCTTGGAACCGGCGAAACCGTGCTGGAAAACGGCTTCCGGAACCTCGCCCACGCACATCCGGACAACGTGGGAGTGACGATCGGCTTTGACGAAGGATTGTCGCATCTGGTCGAAGCCGGCGCAGACATGTTCCTGATGCCCTCACGCTTCGAGCCGTGCGGCCTCAACCAGATGTACAGCCAGCGCTACGGCACCCCGCCGATCGTGCATGCTACCGGCGGGTTGACGGATACGGTAGAGGATGGCGTCACCGGCTTCATATTCTCACCGATGACCGCCAAGGCATTTCTGGCCAGCATCCACCGCGCACTCGCCACCTACCGTGACAAGCAAGCATGGCACGCCATCCAGCATAACGCCATGACGCGGGATTTCAGCTGGAAAAAAAGCGCCGAGGATTACCTGGCGCTTTATAAATCAGTCCTGAGTCCTGAGTCCTGAACAAGTAGCCCGGATGAAGCACAGCGCAATCCGGGAGTGCCCGCCAAGGCACATGGGCAGGGGCACGTCCGCCCGGCAACCATCCCGCACCACGGCAGGATGCCCCTGATTCCATTTCATTCCATCCGGTCTACGCCTACTGCCCCCCTTATGCCTCCTTTACCCACAAAATGATTCTTACGAGACCTGTTAATAGTGCTACTATTAACACTCTTATGAGTGTTGGAGAACATCATGGCAAACGTAATTTTGGCGGAAACGACCGCCAGCGTTTCAGAATTGAAGAAGAACCCAATGGGTACCGTTGCCGCGGGTGACGGCTTTCCGGTAGCGATCCTCAACCGGAACGAACCGGCTTTCTATTGCGTCCCGGCGAAAGCCTACGAGGCGCTTATGGATAGGCTGGAAGACATTGAACTGAATGCGATCGCCGATGCACGTTCGGGCCAGGCGGAAATCAAGGTCAAGCTAAGTGAGCTATAGCCTCGCCTTCAAAGAGGAAGCCTTGAGGGAGTGGCGAAAACTCGACAGCAATGTGCGCGACCAGTTCAAGAAAAAGCTGGAAGAGCGCTTGCTGAATCCGCGTGTTCCAGCGTCGAAACTGTCAGGCCACAATGACAGATTCAAAATCAAACTCAGGAGTGTCGGTTATCGTCTGATTTACGAGGTCCGCGATAGCGAATTGATCGTTGTTGTTGTCGCCATCGGAAAACGCGAGCGCAACGCCGTTTATAAAGCTGCCGCAAAGCGGTGAAGTCATGGTGGCGGGCAATTCGAAAATTAGAGGGAAACCCGCATAGGATGTTGGAATGTTAGAACAGACCCCCGTGACTGTGACGCGGGATTTCAGCTAAAAAAAAGCGCCGAGGATTACCTGGCGCTTTATAAAACAGTCCTGAGTCCTGAGCAAGTAGCCCGGATGAAGCACAGCGCAATCCGGGAGCGCCCGCCAAGGCACATAGGTAGAGGCACGTCCGCTTAGGGAAGCCCTGAACAAGTCATCATTCAGGACCTCGAATTAAACATATTGCGGCATCAGGCTTTTTTCCACCGGAATTAGCCTGAAACAGC
>NZ_DF967542.1:2500-5749 GCF_000971475.1 Sulfuricella sp. T08 | reverse complement strand
TATAAAAAACGAAACCCCCTGCAGCATTCGCTGAGGGGGTCTGTCTTGTTGGGAGCCTGGCGGTGACCTACTTTCACATGGGTAATCCACACTATCATCGGCGCACGTTCGTTTCACTTCTGAGTTCGGGATGGGATCAGGTGGGTCCAAACTGCTATGGCCGCCAAGCATAACTGGCTGCTGAAGGGGATGGTTTCCCTTCGGCTAAAAACTGGAAGAAGTAAAGTTTTGAGTAATATATCTCGTATTGCGCTTAAGGTTATAGGATCAAGCCTCACGGTCAATTAGTATCAGTTAGCTTAACGCATTACTGCGCTTCCACACCTGACCTATCAACGTTGTGGTCTTCAACGAACCTTTAGAGGGATCAAGTCCCTGGGAAGTCTCATCTTGAGGCAAGTTTCCCGCTTAGATGCTTTCAGCGGTTATCTCTTCCGAACATAGCTACCCGGCGATACGACTGGCGTCATAACCGGTACACCAGAGGTTCGTCCACTCCGGTCCTCTCGTACTAGGAGCAGCCCCCCTCAAACTTCCAACGCCCACTGCAGATAGGGACCAAACTGTCTCACGACGTTTTAAACCCAGCTCACGTACCACTTTAAATGGCGAACAGCCATACCCTTGGGACCGGCTACAGCCCCAGGATGTGATGAGCCGACATCGAGGTGCCAAACTCCCCCGTCGATATGAACTCTTGGGGGGAATCAGCCTGTTATCCCCGGCGTACCTTTTATCCGTTGAGCGATGGCCCTTCCATACAGAACCACCGGATCACTATGACCTGCTTTCGCACCTGCTCGACCTGTCCGTCTCGCAGTTAAGCAACCTTATGCCATTGCACTATCAGCACGATTTCCGACCGTACCTAGGTTACCTTCGTACTCCTCCGTTACTCTTTGGGAGGAGACCGCCCCAGTCAAACTGCCTACCATACACGGTCCCCGATCCAGATAATGGACCTAGGTTAGAACCTCAAACACATCAGGGTGGTATTTCAACGTCGGCTCCATCGGAACTAGCGTCCCGACTTCAAAGCCTCCCACCTATCCTACACAGATGTATTCAAAGTCCAATGTAAAGCTACAGTAAAGGTGCACGGGGTCTTTCCGTCTAGCAGCGGGTAGATTGCATCTTCACAAACACTTCAACTTCGCTGAGTCTCGGGTGGAGACAGTGTGGCCATCGTTACTCCATTCGTGCGGGTCGGAACTTACCCGACAAGGAATTTCGCTACCTTAGGACCGTTATAGTTACGGCCGCCGTTTACCGGGGCTTCGATCAAGAGCTTGCACCCCATCAATTAACCTTCCGGCACCGGGCAGGAGTCACACCCTATACGTCCACTTTCGTGTTTGCAGAGTGCTGTGTTTTTATTAAACAGTCGCAGCCACCAATTCACTGCAACCCCTATCTGCTTCATCCGCAAGGGACTACACATACCAGGGGCGCACCTTCTCCCGAAGTTACGGTGCTAATTTGCCGAGTTCCTTCACCCGAGTTCTCTCAAGCGCCTTAGAATTCTCATCCTGCCCACCTGTGTCGGTTTGCGGTACGGTCTCTATACAACTGAAGCTTAGAGGCTTTTCTTGGAAGCATGGTATCACTCACTTCGCGCACTAAGTGCACTCGTCATCACGTCTCGACCTTAGCTCTCCGGATTTGCCTAAAGAACCAGCCTACACGCTTAAACCGGGACATCCAACACCCGGCCGAGCTAACCTTCTCCGTCCCCCCATCGCATTGTATAAAGGTATAGGAATATTAACCTATTTCCCATCAGCTACGCATTTCTGCCTCACCTTAGGGGCCGACTCACCCTGCGCCGATGAACGTTGCGCAGGAAACCTTGGGCTTTCGGCGAGGGAGCTTTTCACTCCCTTTATCGCTACTCATGTCAGCATTCGCACTTCTGATACCTCCAGCATCCTTCTCAAGACACCTTCGCAGGCTTACAGAACGCTCTCCTACCACCTAAACATCCATGAGAATGTCTAGATCCGCGTCTTCGGTGCATAGTTTGAGCCCCGTTACATCTTCCGCGCAGGACGACTCGACCAGTGAGCTATTACGCTTTCTTTAAAGGATGGCTGCTTCTAAGCCAACCTCCTGGCTGTCTGTGCCTTCCCACTTCGTTTTCCACTTAACTATGCTTTGGGACCTTAGACGGCGGTCTGGGTTGTTTCCCTCTTGACACCGGACGTTAGCACCCGATGTCTGTCTCCCGTAAAATTACTCCTCGGTATTCTTAGTTTGCCATGGGTTGGTAACCAGCAATAGGCCCCTAGCCATAACAGTGCTTTACCCCCGAGGGTATATTACGAGGCACTACCTCAATAGTTTTCGGAGAGAACCAGCTATTTCCAAGTTTGTTTGGCCTTTCACCCCTATCCACAGCTCATCCCCTAACTTTTCAACGTTAGTGGGTTCGGACCTCCAGTGAGTGTTACCTCACCTTCATCCTGGCCATGGATAGATCACTTGGTTTCGGGTCTACACCCAGCAACTTGACGCCCTTATCAGACTCGGTTTCCCTACGCCTCCCCTATTCGGTTAAGCTCGCTACTGAATGTAAGTCGCTGACCCATTATACAAAAGGTACGCAGTCACCCCTGCTTCAAACACCCTTCGGGCGTTTTCGCAGGGTTGTCTACCGCCTCACTACGCTTCGCTTTCGCTACGCGCCGTGATACGGCAGTCACCCTCCCGCCTCGAAATACATATGCCATTAAGGCTCATCTATTTCACTTCTTCTTGAAACTTTTGAGTCGCATCGCTGCGCGATGCTCCTCGAAAGAATCTCAAAGATGCTTGAAGCAGGGGCTCCCACTGTTTGTATGCATGCGGTTTCAGGATCTATTTCACTCCCCTCCCGGGGTTCTTTTCGCCTTTCCCTCACGGTACTAGTTCACTATCGGTCGATTACGAGTATTTAGCCTTGGAGGATGGTCCCCCCATATTCAGACAAGGTTTCTCGTGCCCCGCCCTACTTGTCGCAACCCTAGTTCCACACTCGAATTTTTACATACGGGGCTATCACCCACTATCGCCGGACTTTCCAGACCGTTCTGTTAATTCGTGTGCTAAAAGTTGCAAGGCTCTTCCGCGTTCGCTCGCCACTACTTGCGGAATCTCGGTTGATTTCTTTTCCTGCAGCTACTTAGATGTTTCAGTTCGCTGCGTTCGCTCTACCCTCCCTATGTATTCAGGAGGGAGTACCCTTGCGGGTGGGTTTCCCCATTCGGATAT
>NZ_DF967543.1 GCF_000971475.1 Sulfuricella sp. T08 | reverse complement strand
GTCACTGCTCACGGAGCCGCGTTCCCTCTTGCAGGCACGGCTCCTGGAACAACAGCAACGGCAGATTGCGGCATGCTTAAGTTAGTGCCATTGGAAGCTGATCTGGTTTGTTGGTGATTGATTGCTGGAGAACTGTGGGTGGCGATGGGCTGAAATCGACCGAGACCGTCTGATGTCATTTGCATCGACAATGGCCGTTTACTGCCATCAAGCTGCCTGTCGCTTTGATAATCTGACGGTCAGGAACTCGGCCTCAGCGGCCGGTCGCCATCGCCAGGGTTCGGCTTTCTATGAATGACGGGTCTGCGGCAGGCAATTCGCAAAGTGCAATTCCCGGAGTGTGCCATAAGGAGACGGTCGAGCATTCCCTCAAAAACGGACTTCCGTGTGCCTATCAGAATGAATGCCGTCTACGCCACATCCTCATTTTTGCGATGGTTTTTGTGTGCATTTATACGGAAATAAATCCAGTTCCACCTTCACATCATGAATTCTTGATTAACCTTATCCCCCAATTCGAACGGACTAACCGGCATACTTATTTCCGTAATATGTTTAGGTCATAATATGCAAAGTCGCATAGTAGATACTGAATATTTACCACTTTCGGTCGTTCAGGAATTCGCTCTTGCATACTTTCATACGAAATCACGGAATTTCGTCGGGATTCTTTGCACTGTTCAAAATCGAAGGCCAGGAAGTTACAGAGCCAAGAAAAACCAACCCTAAACTGGAGTAGCCCTTGAAAGTTCTTCCCTCTTCCTTCCTTATTTTCTTTCTGTCTATATCAACCTGTGCGAATGCTGCGATTTCATTCGATGAAAGTGTATCTGGTGATATAGATACATACCCTCAGTGGCAACTTGGAATTGGGAATAATACTTTCGCCGGAACCATGTCTCTTGGCGCATATACTGATATAGATAGTTTTAGTTTTTATGTTCCATATGGAATGAAAGCTACGATTTCATTGAATGCGACGTCCCTATCAATTAATACAATCAACAATACGCCTCCTGATATTGGACAGTTTGCGCCAATATATCCAAATCCGCAGTCAGGCTTTGGTGGGTGGCTATATAAGCAGCCTGGCCAGTGCGGATTACTCTTTGGGATCTCGCCGTGGTGTCTCTTTGGTGGACAATACCAATCCGTTGATGGCACTGGATATTCAATCGACACATCAGCTATTACAATTGGTGGCGCCTTGATGCCTACACTGCTCATTGATAGCCCTGGCCCTTACAATCTTATGGGTCAGGGCTATCAGTTATTTTCGTTTGGCAGTAGCTCAACCCAAGATGTAATACTGGGCTACAGTGCCTCTATTCAAGTTGAATCTGTACCGGTTCCAGCGGCGATATGGCTGCTGGGTTCTGGTCTGTTGGGCTTGGTCGGTATGGCACGGCGCCCAATTTAATATCTGTTCTTGCGCACGATAATGGCGGTTTTTGGGTCGCTGTTTTTGTTTGTGGGTTTGGTTATGAAAGTCTGCTTCCTGAAATGCCGACCGGCTGCATAGGGTCGGTAGGGTGAATTCGCCACCGTCCGCTGTCGGGATGCTCAGTTTGTGGTGCTCTAAAAAAACTAGCCTGCTCCAAAGCCGCCGCTCGGCAATCGTCACTACCGACCCAAAGGGGAAGTTGATCAACATCCGCTATTGAGCAGTCCAATTGGCGGGCGCAGCGAATGCTCGTGAGTCACGCGACACAGCCTCATCGGCTTTATGAGCAACAGAAAACGGCGCCTTCAGGTGCCGTTCGTCTGGATGAGTTCGAGCCCGGCTGGAGGCGTTAGTGCGTAGCTGGGCTAGGCATACTAGACCGAACTTATCTCCCCTTTACGCCTACGTACCAGCCAGAATCCTGCGAGGCCGAGGCCGAAGAGGGAAAGCGTAGCAGGTTCCGGTACACTTTGCGAATCGGCGTACCCCGAAGCTACCCTCCGAGAATCATATGTAATATTAGAGGTCTCAAACGACGACAAGTCCAGTCGGAGATTATTTACACCTGGCGTTTTGAGATAATCGTCGAACATTAAAGACAGTAAGGGGAGGCAGCTAGTCCCGGGACACCAGTTCGCAATCGCCGCTACTTGAAACTTGGTCGAAGAGTAATAACCGAGAGTGCTTGTTGCTGCATCATAATGAAACCCCGGAAACTTCGACCCCGCCGTAGTAGTTATATCCCAAGACAAGATGACTCCATTCGTTGAATCTGTTTCGAACGTGCCGAATGCCGTACCGCCATCGTCAAACGTCACGCCGTTTAGCGACGAATATATGACGCCTGCGTTTGCACAGGTGGCGCTAGCGAAAAATAAACACACCGTTACCGCAAGCGCGGCTGCTTCGATTTTAGTTTTCATAATTGTTCTCCCGTTAGACGCGCCACGATAAAGAGGGCACGACGAATATACTGAGCATAAACCATACCAACGTAGCGGGTACCTAAATAATTCAATGGATTAGCTGCAAAGCTGACGAAGCGTGTAATGTATGTGGCCACGATGTGTAAAGAAATTCGACACTCCTCAGCCTTCGCGAGCCCTTTATGTTGGTTAGGCCAGTAAATTCATGCTTTGAAAGGCGGCTTTCGGGCACCGATTTGTCAGGAGCGGGTGTCGGCTTGTGGCACACTGCGGGAATAGCGTCTTGCTAACAGCCTGCCGCAAAGCTGTCGTTCATAATCAATCGAACTCTGACGGGGGCGACGGGCCGCAATGGCCGAGTTTCTGACGCTGAATCGCGGTAGCTGAGTGGCCGCTTCCGCCAAAAGCTGTCGTTCAACAGCGGAGCATTATTATCTCAGCAATGGCTCTTACTGGCACATGTGTGATTTATGATGACCAGATATCACCGGCCAGCTTCGGATTGTTTGCTTTCGGCTCTTTCATTCCATCGGCGCTGTTGGGGAAAATCGCCAGTTTCAGGGTGCTGCCGCTAGCCGGCGAACTTCAAGCGGGGACAGCGCCAGCAGCCCTGCCGTCTGTTCGCGGATGCGGGCGGTGACCTCGGGGTCGATCCGCTCCAGCCAGCGCTGCGGGATCATTTCCACGCCGTACAGCGCCCCGGCCAGCATGCCTGCCAGCGCGCCGGTGGTGTCGGCATCCTCGCCCTGGTTGACGGTTTCCACCACGCAGCTTTCGAAATTGTCGGTGAAGAAGAAGTAGTGCATGACGGTCTGCACGGTGTCCACGATGTAAGCGGTGGCACGGCCTGGGTAAGGGTCAAAACGGAATTGTCGGTGCTGTTCGACCAGCCGGTTGGCGATGGCTCGGCATTCCCTGATGCCGCCACCGAGCAGTAGTGCCTGCAACATCCGGCCCAAGGCGAGCGTTCCAGCGTCGGAAAGCGGGTGATGGTGGGTGATGCGGGCCTGCGCGATGCTGTAGCGCTCGAACAGGGCATCGTCTCCCAAGGTGAGCAGTGCTACGGGCAGGTTTCTCATGGCGGCCCCGTTGCCGGCGTCGCCGTCGGACGGTGGTCCTTCCGTACTTCCCTCCAGCATATAGCGGCGGATGCCGCGGCGACAGGTGGCGCCCACGTCCACCGGCCTGGATTTTAGCCAGGCGGCGAAGGCGTCCGCTGCTGCCGCTAGATTCCAGCCGCTGCTGTCGAGGATGGCCTGGCCGAGATAAAGGGACATTTCGGTGTCGTCCGTTATCTGCCCCGGCTTGAGCCGCAGCCAGCCGCCGCCGGTCATCTCCCTATGGGTGCCGTAGTTCGCCTGTATCTCACGCGCCAGCATGAACTCTACCGTGGCGCCCAGTGCATCGCCGCAGGCGAGCCCCAGATAGGCGCCGAGAGCCCTGCTATGGAGTGAAGCAGGCGATGTGGAATGGGTAATAGCCGATGAATGCGTCATCAAAGATAACTCATCGTTACCCGGAAATCCCCGCCGATAACCAGATACTCGCCCTCGCCCTTGAGCGGGTGCCGGGCCAGCAGGCCGTTGAAGAAAATGATCTTCACCGCCGGTACCTGGGCTTCCAGGATGGTGTCGCCGAACTCATCTGCGATGATTCGGTTAGCGGTGAACGATACCAGGTTGTTCTGGCGGATGACGGCGCTGCGCTTGTCGGTGCGCTCGATGATCTGGTGCTCGTCGAAGCCGTTGATGCCGCGATACAGGGTAAGGTGGCGGCAACCCGGCGCAAACCAGCGCGCCAGCATCCACTGGCAGAATTCGTAAAGCAGGTCGAGTTGCAGGTTGATGCTGTTGTTGTGAAAGCGGCTCGACATTTTTTCCTCGACATAGGCGATCCAGGCCGGGGATGGAAAGCGGCCCAGCGACTCTTTGTGGAAGGTGGGCAGCAAACCGAAGCGGCTTTCCACCCAGCCTTTCAGTACCGCGCCCTCGGGGCCGTTGGAATCGAACCCCCAGCCCTCCAGCAGCCGCCGGTAGCTCGAGCGGAAGCGGCGCTTGCTGCCCTCGTCGCCCACCAGTGCCGTCCCGTCCAGCCCGAATAACAGTTGCATATAGTGCTCAAAAATATCCCCCGCCTCGGCACTGCTGGAGGCTTTTGCCAACATGTCGAAGAATGGTCGGTTCATCTCGCGCACGCCGTTGATCGACAGCGGCAAAGGGTAGTCGTTGAAGGCCGTACTAGCCAGCAGCCCGGTGGGAATGCTTACCAGGTTGGTGCTGTGCCCCTTGAAACCATGGCCTGAAATTTTCTTATCCCTAATGAGCGCAGGTTGCGCTGGACGTATCCACAACACTGGCCAGATCGCGGATCACGGAACTGCCCACTGAGTCGCGTGGATCCAGTTCTTGCAGTTTGGCGAGAAGGGCAATGCTTTGTTCTGTTTTGCCCCGGCGCAATCGAATGAATGCCAGCGCCTTGAGGCTGAACAGGTAGAAATGTTGTGGCGCGTCGATGCAAGACCAGTCTACCGATGCGGGCGTCAGCACCGTCCAGTCGGGGGAAAATCCGCCTTGGCGGGCGGCAGTTTCGAGCGCCGTCAGGGTCACATGCTCCGCATCGTCGAGACGATGCTTGTAGAAATAGAATTTATACAATGAGAAATAGGTCTTGAGGCAGGCCGGATCAATGGCAAGCGCGCGCCACAGAAGCTGTTCGGCGAGTGGCGTGTCGTGATATGCGGCGGCTGCTTCCTGCAGGTACCGGTCGACGTCCGGCAGCAAGTCAGCCGTCAGTTCGCAGTCGGACGGAAAAGGCACCTCTTCCACTTTTAGCCCCAGATTTCCGCAGGCACCTGTAAACGGACAACGGGCTGGTCGCCCAGCAAGTGCTCGTCGATGATGGCGGCAACGTCGTCTTTGTTTACGGGGCCATACATTACCCCATCAGGATAAACCAGCACGTGAGGGCCGTTGCATGGACCCAGGCAGCCGGTGTTGGTGAGGGCAATCTTGCCGTTCAGGTTGCGCTGTTGGAACGCGAAACCGAATTCTTCAAAAATCTCGGCGCAGCCGCTTTGCATGCATGAGCCGCGCGGGTGGCCGGGGCCACGATTCTGGACGCAGACGAAAACGTGTTTTTCGGGTTTTGGCATTGGTGTGCTCCTTATCTTAAAAAGCATAGAAAGGGACGCGGGATTTTCCCCGTGTTCTGTTTCACTCGGTTGCAGGGTGTTTCTGTTTTGGATCGGACCGAGGTTTTTCCGTTTGCACGGCATAATGGGCTATCCATTTTTCCAGTTCGGCCACGTGTTCCGCTTCTTCGGAGGCAAACTCTTCGGCCATGGACCTGACCTCAGGGTCCGAGGTTGTGGATGCGATGTCTGCATAGAATGCGTGGCCGCGACGCTCGCCATCAAGGGCAAGGTCAAGTGCATTGTTTACGTCTATCATTGCGTCGACGCCGATCCAGTCGAATTGCTCTGGACTGACGCCGTCGGGCCACACATAGTCTTCAGCTGACAGCACAGGCAATTGACGGAATCCCCCACGCTCCATGGCCAGGGCCAGATGCTTGCGCGAGAATTTGGCCATTCTGCGAAAGAATTTTTCTACCTCGGAATTGCTTTCTGCCTGCATGCTTTCTGCAAGCTCTTCATAGCGTCGGGCAGCCTCGCGTTCGAGTTCCACTGCATGCGCAAGGAATTGGTGTATGTCTTCCACTATCGCGTCCTTTCAACCAAACTTAAACAGTACTCCGTCATCCTAGATGCCGGGCTTTTGTTGCGAAGGCAGTGTCATGCGCAAATTATCCAGCGTGACACTCTTGCCGTCCTGATCCTGGAATACCTTGAACACCTTTTCCTGGGACGGGGTAGACCGCACGAAGTCCTGGTAGGCCCGAACCAGGAGTTCCTTGCAGACGTGCCACAATGCATAATCATCCATCTGCGCCGTGCCGGCCGTATTGCGCAAGTACTGGTTAAATCGTTTCAGGATATGCAGGCGGTTGACGTGCACCACGTCCTGCGCATATTCAATTCCGAAGAAGTCGAGAAACTCCTCAGCGGCGGAAAGCGTTCCCAGCTTCTTGATCAATTCGCTCATGGTTTTCCCCTTTTCATTTAATGGGTCACTCGGTTTTTTTGCCGCTTTTCATGCGGTACAGGATTGCAGTTGTCACTGCATGCGTCGCAGTCTTTTTCGGTTTCGACAGGCGTGCCGGAAAGTTCGGCTAACTGGGATTCCAGTTCACCGATGCGTTCCAGCATGCAGGCGAGTGCCTTGCCCACTGGGTCGGGCATCAGGTGATGGTCGAGGTCGACGCCGTGCGAGGAAATGCGTCGTTGCTCCATAGGCAATACCTCGCGTCCCGGGATGCCTACCACCGTCATGTCGGCCGGTACGTCGCGGATGACTACCGAATTTGCGCCGATACGGGCGTTCCTGCCGACGCTGATCGGCCCCAGAATTTTTGCGCCGGCACCGACAACGACGCCATCCTGCAGCGTCGGATGGCGCTTGCCGAGGTTCCAGGAAACCCCGCCCAGCGTCACACCGTGATACAGCGTGACATCGTTTCCGATCTGGGCGGTTTCGCCGATCACTACGCCGCAGCCATGATCGATGAAGAAGCGCCGACCGATGGTGGCACCGGGGTGTATGTCGATCTGGGTAAACATGCGCGCCAGAAAGCTCACGAAGCGCGCCGCGTAACGCCAGTTGCGTGTCCACAGCGCATGGGCTATACGGTGGGAGAGCAGGGCATGGATGCCGGGATAGGTGGTGATGACCTCCCAGCGGGTGCGCGCTGCCGGGTCGCGCTGAAATACGCAGCCGACATCCTCGCGCAGCAGGGCGAAAATGCTCTGCCTCGGGTTCGGCCCAATAGCATTACGACTGGTCATGCTGCTGTTAATCGTAGTGTGAATGGTCGCCGCCTCATGCTTGCGGGGTGCCGCAAGGCGTACTGTCGAGATGACGACGCTTTGGCGTATCGTTGATAATCACTGTTTGGTTTTTCATTTTCCGCCCCTGTAAAAGGTTTGCGCTTGAATCAGATACAGCAATTGGCATGCCAGACTGAATTGTGTTGATTATCTATATAAAAATCAGCTTGTTGTGTGAAATTATATGGAATGTTGAAGAGTGGAAAGCTTACATTTGTGGGGATTGTAGGATTTGCGACAAGAGAGCTTTGTCGGGCTTCGATTCTTCGGGTATCAGGATTCCTTGATTGATCTGTTCATTTTTTTTGCGTGTGATGTTCGTGACTAAATACCGGGATGTGTGATTGGCTTCGTTGCACTACGTTTCAGTTTCGTCAAGATATTTAACTAATGGTTAAAAAAGTTGTATTTTGTAACTGGAATTTCTTGCGGACAACAAACAATATCCGTAATATTGCACCATGAGTTCAAATTCTCGACACTCTTTAATCAAGAGCCTTCAGGTGTCCGCTCCGCGTGGGCGGCCTATGGACTTGGCTACGCTAGATGCGTATGGGGTGTCTGCCTTCTTGGCAGCCAAACACGCCCGAAGCGGTTGGTTAAAGCGCCTGGCGCAAGGAGTGTACGCGTTTGCGGGAGACACGCTGAATCGTGATCAATGCCTGCTGTTTTTGCAAGATCAGATAACCGGTCTGCATGTGGCAGGAAAGACTGCTCTGGCGTGGCAAGGGGTGCGTCATAACTTGTCTCTCCGCGAGCACTTGATGCTATGGGGTGATGATAAGCGAGCAAAATTGCCCAAATGGTTTGCTGAGCAATTTCCGGCCAGTTATCGATCAACAACCCTTTTTTCGTCGAAAGCAACCTCTTCGGGTATCGGGACGCCACCTGGATTGTTGGATGGTGTTTGTGTCTCTGTACCGGAGCGCGCGGTGTTGGAAATGTTGTATGAGGTTGGAAAGTCACAAGACCTGGAAGAGGCTCGAAATCTGTTTGAGAGTGTGCGTGGTCTACGGTTTGAGGTAATGGGCGAGCTCCTGTCTCAGTGCACCAGCGTCAAAACCGTCCGTCTGTTTTTGCTCTGGGCGAGAGAAACCGAAGTGTTGAATGTCAGCGCGCTACGAGAAAAATATTCACTTCCCGTCGGCAGTTCGTCCAGATGGATGGGGCGTATGGCCGACGGCACATTATTGAGCTTGCCGAATGATTGACCAAGCCTATATCGATACCGTGCGACTCTTGCTGAGAGTTGTGCCGGACATCTTCAAGAATGAAATATTTGCAATGAAGGGCGGTACGGCGATCAATCTGTTCGTGCAGGATATGCCCCGTCTTTCCGTGGACATCGATGTGGTCTATGTGCCTCGTGACCCATCGAGGGAGGAAGCGCTACGTGCGATTTCAGACGAAATCAATTCGATTCAGAAGCGGCTTGAGAAATTGGGATTGTCGGTGCGCTTAAACAAGTCCAATTCAGATAGTGAAACCAAGCTTTTTATTGAGGATGATCGTAGCCAAGTCAAAGTCGAGGTGAACGTTGTTTTCCGGGGAACGATTTTCCCGGTCGTAACCCGGTCGCTTGCCGAAAAAACAGCGCAGATGTTCAGTACGACAGTTGAGGCGCCTGTTTTGGTCGAGGCTGAGCTATATGGGAGCAAGATCGTTGCCGCCTTGGATCGGCAGCATCCGCGTGATCTATTTGATGTGCTCAAGTTCTATGAGCAAGGTGATCTGACACCGGATACTCTGGAAGCTGTCGTAATTTATCTGGCGGGACATAACCGGCCAACACACGAGGTGCTTTTTGGAACTGACAAAGATATCAGCACAAGTTATGCAAACAGCTTCGTGGGCATGACTTTTGAAGAGTCGCCAAGTCTCGAAATGCTGGTGGATGTTCGGGCTCGGTTGCGCGCTGATATTGCTCAGCGGCTGACAGAAAAACACCGCGATTTTTTGATAGGGCTGTCTGAAGCAAATCCTGATTGGGCGTTTCTGAATTGCGAGCACGCGGAGCGCTTGCCCGGATTGCGCTGGAAGCTACTCAACTTGAAGAAATTTCAGAAAAATCGCCCTTCAGACTTCGCAAAGCAAGCTGAAGCACTTAGAACTTTACTGGATAGATAGATGGCCAAATTAGCTGATTTGATATGGAAGAACGCCGAGCTGTTGCGCGGCGCATTCAAGGAAAACGAATACCGTAAAGTGATCCTGCCGTTCACCATCCTGCGCCGACTGGATTGCGTGCTCGCCCCTACTCGCGAGGCTGTACGCACCAAGCACGAGGCCATCAAGGATAAGGGCTACGATCTCGACAAATTTCTCACGCGTACCAGCGGCTAACTGCGACACCACAACGTCGAGATGGCCAACATCCGATTATTTTTATGCAATGCGGTCCGGTTCGATACTCAGCGACTAGCCCGCAAAGTGCACCTAAGACGCTGGAGGTTTTCCCTCGCCTGCTTGAACGACAACAAGATGAAATTCGCGAACTGGCGATTCAGGATGTTTTCCGGGAATTAACTACAGATTTGGATCGGAATACCAAAATAGTCGAAGACATCCTGCAGGCCTATTCGGAAGGGCGGAAGGTCATTGTCCTGACCGAACGCACTGGCCATCTAGAATCTATCCAGGCAGGCGTGACTGGTAAGGTTGAAAATTTGTTTGTGTTGCATGGCCGCATGTCAAAGAAACAGCGCGCCATATTAATTGAGACGCTTGAAGCACTACCTGGAGATGCACCGCGAGTATTGTTGTCTACGGGAAAACTGATTGGGGAAGGTTTTGACCATCCGCCGCTCGATAGTCTTGTCCTCGCCATGCCGATTTCCTGGAAGGGAACTCTACAACAATATGCCGGAAGGCTCCATCGCGAGCATGCTACAAAAACAGATGTGCGCATCTATGATTATGTTGATGCCGGCTACCCCGTTTTACTCAGAATGTGGGACAAACGCCAACGGGGCTACAAAGCTATGGGATATCAAATGTCCCAGGCAATTTAGGTGCAGTCTTACTCCAAAAGAAGTCACTATGGGAAACGAGTCCAAGCAAGTTGATCGGCAAACGCTCTATGAAGAAGTATGGGCTGACCCGGTCATCATTGTGGCAAAGCGGTATGGTTTATCGGATGTTTGAATCGCCCCGCTCCACTAGACACTTTCGAGCCGGTTGAAATACTTCTTTTCGAACTCTACCGGAGAATCGCCATCGGTGTAACTGTGACGGC